>NZ_JAZHRX010000001.1:4673783-5910067 GCF_036924645.1 Bradyrhizobium sp. AZCC 2176
TGGTGATGGTAGCCAAGGGCAACCGCGCGGTCGCGGTGCGCGAGGCCTGCAAGAAGCACGGCGGCTTCTATCTCGGCTCGATCGGCGGCGCGGCAGCAAATCTCGCCGAGCACTGCATCAAGAAGGTCGAGGTCGTCGAATATCCCGAACTCGGCATGGAAGCGATCTGGCGCATCGAGGTGGTGGATTTCCCGGCCTTCATCATCATCGACGACAAGGGCAACGACTTCTTCAAGGAATTGAATCTGGGGTAACCTGTTCGCGTTCGGCGTGAAATGTGAGCGAGGACGCGATGATCGAGTGGTTCGACGACCTGAAGATCGGGATGCGCTTCAAGAGTGAGGCGGCGACGGTGTCGAAGGAGGACATCATCCGCTTCGCCAAAGAGTACGATCCGCAGCCGTTTCATCTCGATGAGGAGGCGGCCAAGAAGTCCATTCTCGGGGGGCTCGCCGCTTCCGGATGGCAGACGGCGGCGATCGCCATGCGGCTCGCCGCGAGCGCGCGCCCGTTCGGGCCGCATCCGCTGTTCGGCGCCGGCGTCGACGATCTGCGCTGGCTGAAGCCGGTGCGGCCCGGCGACACTATTTTTCTCGAAGGGGAGGTGGTGGAATTGGCGGCGTCGCGCACGAAGCCGCAAGGCATCGCCCGGGTCAAGTGGACCGCCTACAACCAGCATGGCGAAGCGGTCTATACCTTCAATCCGATTGCAATCGTGCCCAGCCGGCCGAAGTGAGCAAGAGGTCGGGCTGCAGGGCGCTTGGCCTCGACGGGTTCAGCAAAGGCTGGGTCGCCGTTCTCCTCGACGGTGACGTGCAGGAAATCTCTTTTCATCGCGACATCACGGACGCGCTGTCGCGTTCTTGCGACAGAGCGGGGATCGATATCCCGATCGGGATGAGCGATCACGGCGAACGCTACTGCGACCTGCTGGCTCGCGCAAAATTGCGGCCGCACGCGTCGCGCATCTTTGCCGGCGCTCGCCGCTGGCTGTGGTCGGAGTTCAGCGATCCCAATGATGCCAACCGGGAGGCGCAGCGGCGCGGGCAGAAGCGGGTGTCCCGCCAGCTCTGGCATCTGGGTGCGAAGATCATGGAGGTCGACGCGTTCGTGCGCGCGGATCCATCTCGCGATATTCGCGAGGTGCATCCCGAACTGGTGTTTCTGCGATTGAACGACAACGAGCCCTTGCCGTCGAAGAAATCCGCCGGGGGAGTTGCGCTGCGCCGCGCGCTGCTCAAGCAATCAGGCTTTCGGCAGATCGATCGCTGGCTGACCGATGAACGTAGCGGTGCAAAGCCTGACGATGTGCTGGATGCCTGCGCGGTTGCGATTGCGGCCCGCGAGCCTGCGGGCAGCGTCCCCGAGGGGGCGCCGCCCGTTGATGCGCACGGCTTGCCGATGCGGATCTGGTTTTAGGGAGAACCTACGCCCGCGCCCCCGTGAACGGGAAGCTGCCCATCGGGCCGATGCCCATTTCGCCGGACATGCTGTCGCCGGAAACCTTGCCGGTGAAGGCAAGCGTCAGCGGCATCGGGTTGGTGATGGAGATCTTCCAGGCGACGTCGTCGCCGTTCACGGTGCCGTCAAAAATTTCGCCGGAATTGCCGTCGGCGCCCTGCGTGCCGGTCAGCGTACCATCCGCGCTCGTCAACGACAGCGTCGCCTTGCGCTCACCCATCGGCGTGCTCATGGTGATGTTCCAGTTTCCGTCCACGGCCATCTTTGTCTCCCCGACATTTCTCCGGCAAACCGGAATGGCTTGCGAGATCCGCTCAACTCGATCGGCGGTATAGCCTATCTCGCCATACAAGCCCAACCGCCTCAAGCGTCCTTTTTGACGCGTATTTCTTTAGGCGCGTTGGGCGGCTGCGCGAATCCGGCCGCCGACCAAAACACGAAACGCGATGTATTGAATGGCAAAGGCGGCAATCTTGGCGCCGACCAGCACGACCGTCACATAGAACGTCCACAGCTTCATGTCGCCGGTCATGGCGACGCCGATGGTGCCGGCGGCGAGCACGAAGCACAGTGCGGCCCAGCCATAACCAGCGAAGGTGACATATTCGGGAATGGTCTGCGTCACGATCGGCGGCATATAGCGCAGCATCCAGCCGCGCTTGAGCATGATGATGCCGATCGCGAAGTGCCCGATCGCGGGCTTCGCCAGCACGAAGCGCGGATCATGCGTCAGCAGCGTGGCGCTGCCGAGCACGATGACGAGCGCCAGGCTCGCCCACGTCATGTAGCCGAGCTCCTTGCCCTTGACGCGCGAGTAGATCACCTGCGCGATGGCGCCGGCGATGGCGACGCCGGTCGCCAGCAGAACGTTGTCGGTGGTGAGATAGATCGCGATGAACAGGATGGTGGAGAAAAAATCGGCGCCCAGTCTGGCGAATACGTCCTTCATCGTCTTGCTTTCTGCTGATGGTGTTTCGGTTGGATGGACATCTTAGTTGGTGCCGGGCAGGGCGTTCGCCGGAGGCGTACCATACCTCGCCTTGCGATATTGTGGATACCATGCCGTAAAATACGCGGCGCTATTGCGGGCAGCGAAGGCAATCACCAGTCCTGACCAGAGCGGCAAACCAGGCACATAGATCGTCAGCACGTTGCCGATGATCATCAGCACGAAAGCGCCGGTCCAGGCCCAGGTGATGATGTAAGTCGCCTTCAAAAAGCCGGGCAGCTTGGCCGTAGCGGCGTCGACTTCCTCGAGCGCATATTGCAGCACGAACGGCTTGCGGATGACGATCGATGTCAGCGAGATCGCGAGCACGCCGATATCGGCTGCGAGCTTTACGGCCGAACTGCTCAGGTTCGGGTCAATCAGCGTGACATAGGCGCCGATGCCGGAGAAGACGACGACGCTGCCGGCACCAAGCGCCTTGACCGAGCGCCCACGCGCGATGTCGATGCCGATGACGGTGAGGCAGATCGCGGCCGCTGCGAACAGGCTGATTTGGGCTGATGTCACCAGCATCAGCAGGGCGAACGAACCGAAGGGGGCGAGGATCAGGAAGATGGTCATGACAGCCTCTCAGGCCAATCTTTACAGCGTAAAGATACACTAGGGGCGAGGCCGGGAGTCGTCAAGAAAAATCTTTACAGTGTCAAAATGAAGCTTGGAAAGCGAAGAAAAGATTTATTTGCAATGCCTTGTGCCTAGATCGGGATTCCGGGCTCGCGACTTCGTCGCGGCCCGGAATGACAGGAGCGGAGTCCTAAGCCGCACCAACCCAATTGCCATGAAAGCCATCCGGCACGCGATGGCCGAGATGCACCAGCGCGACGGGGCCTGCTTCGATGTCCTGCGCGTTGAGCACCGCAAGATCGCTGCGGTTCTCCCGCGCGCGCCAGATGGCGGCGAGCAGCCAGCCGTCTCCCTCGGCGGCGTCAGCACTGCGTTCGACAAACACCGGCTCGGAAATCGTGTCGCCGGCCGGCAAGAGATAGTGTCCGAGACGCTTGCCCTCGCCGTTGACATGGACGATGCCGGACAGCGCGCCGAACATCGGCAAATCGGGGTTGGCGCAGGCGTACCAGCCATGGCTATTCGCCTGTCCGGCGCGGCGGTCGTCGATGCGCGGGAATTCGCCGGTGAGATCGTCGAGATAGGTTTGCGTGAAGCGGTCGGTATTGCCTGCGAGGTCGAAAGTCCAGCGGCAGTACCGCGCGCGTGATTTCTGCGGATCGGTCTCCGTGCCGTCGGGATGGGAGAATAGCGGCGCCTCCTCGAACTGCATCACGTCGGCAATGATGCGGTTGCCTTCCTCCCACGCATTCATGACGTGGAAGACGTAGCAGCTCTCGGCGCGGAACCAGACGAGATCCGCAGGCGTGCCGTTGCGTTTCATGACGCCGACATAAGCGCCTTTCTCCGGCTCCCAGGCGTAAGGCGGCCTGCCGCGTATCGCCCGCTCCATGCTGCCGGTGATGGGCAGGATCGGAAACAGCACATGATTTTCTGTGACGATGAAGTCGTGCACCATGCTGGCATAGGGGGATTCGAAACGATCGAACCGTGTCACCACCCCCGCGGCGCTGACCGATCCGAAGGAGAGGGCGGGGGAAAGGGGACCTGTGGCGTTATAGCCGAAGAACACCATCTCGCCGGTGACGGGATCGACCTTGGGATGCGCGGTGAAGGGGCCCTTGATGGCGCCCTTGTAATCGCAATAGCCCAGACGTTTGAGCGTGCCGGGCTCGATCTCGGTCGGCAGATGGCCTTCCTCCAGCGCCAGCAGCTTTCCGCCGTGGAAGATGATGTTGGTGTTGGCGACGCCGCCATCGTCGGTGATCGCGGCCGGCGCACCCGGCAGCTTGTGGCCGAAGCCACCGAACAGCGCGCGGCCGGCGTCGTGCTCGGCGAGCCATTTCGGGGTGCGGACCCAGCGGTTGCGATAGCTGGCGCGGCCGTTCTCCAGATGGAAGGCGTGGAGCATGCCGTCGCCGACGAACCAGTGCGCGCCTGATACCTCGAATTGCGGGTTGGGACCGTTGCGATAGAGCGTGCCGTTGAGTTCGCGCGGCAATTCGCCGGTCACCGTGAGATGCGGCGCGTCGCATTCCATCGGGATCGGCGCCAGATTGTTCAGGGCTGCCTCGGTCTTCACCTGGTCGAGCATCGCACGTTTCCTCTGGTTTAAATCTTTACATCGTAAAGATTTTAGTAGGGATGTTGAGGCGCACCGTCAAGCAAAATCTTTACAGTGTAAAAATTGCGGTTATAACGAGTCGCATGGCAAGAACATCGCGAGAAACCCGAACGATTCGTCCCGCCGCAAGGCGCAGACTGGCGAAACCCGTAGCAGAAAGGCCGGCCAGTCGGCGCAGCCGTCCGGCAGGCGAGACGCCCTATCATCATGGCGATCTGCATGACGCCTTGCTCGCCGCCGCCGAGCGGGTGCTGGAACGCGACGGATTGCCGGGCCTGACTTTGCGGGCCGTGGCGCGCGAGGCCGGCGTATCGCATGCCGCGCCGACCCATCATTTCGGCGACCTCACCGGGCTACTGAGCGAACTCGCCGCCATTGGCTTCCGCCGCTTCAATGCCGCCATGACGGCCGCAGGCGAGAGTGAAACGCACCCCCTGATGAAGGCGATGGCGCGCGCCAAGGCCTACGTCGCCTATGCGCAGGCGCGTCCCGGCATGTACGGGCTGATGTTCCGCACCGAGCGGCTCGACATGACGCGGCCCTCGCTGCACGAGGCGGCGACCGCCTCGTTCCAGGGACTGGCGACCGCGGCGAGCCTCAGCCGCAACGAAAAACTCACCGGCGAGGCGCTGGAGTCGCTGTCGCTCGACCAGGCGGCGGCGATTGCGCGGGCGTGGTCGCTGGTGCACGGCTTCACCATGCTGCTGCTCGATGGACGGCTGAAGGATATTTTGCACCGGCTGCCGGAAGGCACCGGCGTCGACCAACTGCTACATGCGATGCTGCTCTCGACCGTCGCGCGGCCGCCGGCGCCGTAGGACGGCGGTTTGGGGGCGAGTTCGCTCACGCCGGAATGGACCCTGCGCGGCGACGGCTGCGGCTGGCGTGCCGCTCAGCAACCCCTGCAAATCTTGGTTTGCCGCGCGAGCCTTGCGTCGGCTTCCGCGTCTTCGTTGGGCTGCCGCGTCCAATCGTCATACCGCGCTTTGGCGTCCGATTGGGGCGGGGCGCCATTCAGCGGG
The DNA here is from genome assembly GCF_036924645.1 of Bradyrhizobium sp. AZCC 2176. Classification (NCBI taxonomy): domain Bacteria; kingdom Pseudomonadati; phylum Pseudomonadota; class Alphaproteobacteria; order Hyphomicrobiales; family Nitrobacteraceae; genus Bradyrhizobium; species Bradyrhizobium sp. AZCC 2176. The sequence continues at coordinate 4,679,464 of NZ_JAZHRX010000001.1, forward strand.
CCGAGAATGATCTCGCGGTTGCGGGCTGTTCTTCGCTTTTGCGGCCGATTTTCCTCGCTCGGCGCGTCATTTGCTGTCGGTGGTTCACCCAACCCGTCCCAGGCGATCGGCGCGCCGGCCGTCTGCGTCGAGCAGCCGGTGCCGGAGGCGCAGCAGCCGGTGAGGGCCGTGCCGGCGATGAGGAGAGCCAGAAGTTTGGTTTGCATTACTGCCCCGCGTGACGCCGCCGTGAATATCATGACCTGATAAGGTTTAAGCACTCAAGCTTCAACCTTTGACGTTAATACGGCGAAAACGCGCCGGGTCGCCGGCTTCATCAGCGCTTCGCCAGGCTCGCGGCCGTGCCCTTTTCGCCGACCACTTTCACTTCGTCCTTCCCGCACTTGAAATCACGCGCAAATTCGTCCGCGGCCTGGCGCGCAAGCTCGTTGGCATTGCGGTTGGCCTGGCCGTCGATATAGGCGACATGGCAGACCGCACCCGGCGGTAGCCGCGTCACGGCGAGCATCGGTTTCGAGGTCGGGCTTCCGGACTTGTCCGGGTCGTTGTTGTCGGCGATCAGCCAGCGCTGAATGATCGCGAACGGCCTGCCGTCCATTGCGCGCCATTCGATGGTGTGCGCGGTGGAATTGAAGGGGGCAAACCAAGTCTCCGCGGCCGGCTCCTTGGCGGCGGCTGCTTGGTTGGGCCCGACAGAGACGGTCTGGCGCAGGTCCTCCTCGCTGATCAGCACCACCAGCCCGGATTTGCCGGGGCATACCTGAGTCGAGCTGCCGTTGGGGTCTCGGGGCTTGTCGATGGTGCGGCAGTCCTTCGGCGCTGATGACGTGTAGCTGCTGCTGAATGTTTGGGCGTCGGCCGGTGAAATCGGGCCAAACGCAGCCGCCAATAGGGTCGTGGCGGCCGGCATTATGAGTTGCCGATGGGAGACGCGTTTCGTCTGCATTTCTCGCATGGAACCTCCAGGATCAGACGTGTGCAATCTGGGGAAGGTTCATGGCAAAGGTGCGAAACACCTGACATTGCCGCGGAATCGTCCTAGAAGGGCGGCTTCGCAATTCTCCTTCAGAAGCGTGCAGTTCATTCAATCGTCATGGCCTCCATACCCTCGAATAAACCCTATCGCGTCGGCCGTTCGCGCACCGGACTTGGCCTCTTTGCCACCAAGCCGATCAAGAAGGGCACCAAGATCATCCGCTATTTTGGACCGCTTCTGGATTCGAAGAAGAAGAAAGACGACGCGATCGAGAACAAGTACCTGTTCGAGCTGAATGACCGCTGGACCATCGACGGCTCGGTGCGCAAGAACATCGCCCGCTATATCAACCACGCCTGCAAGCCGAACGCGGAATCCGACGTTCGCCCACGCAAGCGCAAGGTGTTCATCCGCGCCATCAAGAACATCGAGCCGGGCGAGGAGATCAACTACGATTACGGTACCGACTACTTCAAAGCCTATCTGAAGCCGATCGGCTGCAAATGCACGGCCTGCGAGAAGAAGCGCAAGAAGCAGCGCGCGGAAGCGCGGGCTGAAAAGGCCCGCCTGAAGGCCAAGGCCGAGCGCAAGGCGCTGAAAAAGGCGGAGAAGCTCGCCAAGGGACAGCAGAAGGCGGAAGCCAAGCTGAAGGAAAAATTGAAGGAAAAGGCGGGGCGGAAGTCGAAAAAGAAGCTCAAGCTGAACGGCCATTCCCTCGATGGCAAGGCCCGCAATGGCAAGGCCCGCAATGGCAAGGCCCTCAACGGCAAGGCCCGCGCCAACAAGTCCCGCGCCGATGTGTCCCTTAATGGCAAGCACCTGACCCGCAACGGCCGCGTCGGGGTTGCCGGCAAAAAATCGAACGCCAGGAAGCCGCCGATTTCTGTGCCTGCGCCGGTCCTCGCGCCTGCAGCTCAGCCCGCTGCAATATCCCTTGAGGCTCAGCCCACCGCTATCTGAAGTCTCATCCACCAGCCTTGTGCAGGGCTGCCCGCGCGCCGTTCAAGCCGCGTTTCCTTGCCGCTGTCCGCTTTCGATTCTGGCGATCCAGGCCGCGGTGGTTTTGCCGATCGTCTCGGGATGATCCTCCTGGAGATAATGGGCGCCCGCGCCGAGGCGCACCAATTCGCAATCGTGCAAGCCGGAAGCAAAACGCTCGGCAAAGCCGGGCGAGACGAGGGCGCCGGGATCCCCGGCGAAAAGCAGCTTTGGATAATGGGAAGATGCCAACGCCGCATGCGCCTGCTCGAGGCTGGCATAGACGTCTGCCGGCTCGCCCGCGATCGGCAGTTCGTTCGGCAGCCGCCAGGTCGGGCGCCGCGATTCCGGAGAGGGGAACGGCGCGCGGTAGACGGCCATCTCTTCCTCGCTCAGCTTTCGCAGGATGGAGCCCGGCAATATCCGTTCAACGAAGGCGTTGCCGTTGAGGATCATCTGTTCGCCTTCGCCCGGCGTCCTGAACTTACGAAATGTTTCGCGCGCGGCCGGCACCTGATGGAAGTCATCCCACGTCGGCATCGGCCGGATAAATTCCATGAAGGCGAGCCCGCGGACGAAGTCCGGCCGGCGCGCCGCCAGATGGAAGGCCAGCGCCGTTCCCCAATCCTGCGCCACGAGATAGGCCGACCTGATATCGGTAGCAGTGATGAAAGCGTCGAGATAACGGACCTGATCCTCGAAGCGGTAGTCAATGTCGGGCTTGCCGGATTGGCCGTAGCCGATCAGATCCGGGGCGATGCATCGCGCCACCGGTGCGACGAACGGGATGATGTTGCGCCAGATGTAGGACGACGTGGGATTGCCGTGCAGGAAAAGGGCGACCGCGGCCCCCGGCCGGCCCATCTCGCGATAGGCCATCGTCGAATCGAGTACGGATCGTTGTGGCAGCGTGAAGTCGGCGATCATCGTGGTCGTCATTTGCCGGGCTCCTTGAAAACGGTTGCGAAGGCGATCCGCTTGAATCGTTGCAGCGGCTCTGCGGTACGCGTGACTTTCATGCGGAGGATTGCGCCTTCCCAGGAGGCAAGGAGGAAATCGGCAAGTTCGTCAGGCGCGAAGGTGTTATCGATCTCGCCGCTGGTCTGGGCTTCGTGGATGCAGGCGGCGAAGAGGCCACGCCATTCCATGAAAATGGCAACCAGGCGCTCTCGCAGCATCTCGCTGACCGGCGCGGCCTCGAGACTGAAGTCGCCAATGAGACAACCGCGCGCGAACTCGTCCGCTTCGAGGCGCTCCGTGATGATGTCGAGATATCGCATCAGGCGTTGACGCGGCGATTGACCGATATTGTCCAGAGCCCCGGCCACAAGCGCCTTGGTGTGATCGAAATAGCGGTCGAGGACCTCGCCGGCGAAGGCCTCCTTCGAGCGGAAATGGTTGGTGAAGGAGCCTTGCGGGGCGTCCGCCTCGAGCACGATGTCGCGCACACCGGCGCCGACATAGCCCTTGCGGAACATGACCTTGAGGCCTGCGTCGAGAATGCTGTCGCGATGGGATGCCTTCGCCATGAGCAATCAATACGTACGTACGTATTATTTGTCAAGGTAGTTTTTCGGACCGAACGAAGGTTGTCCGATTTTCTGAAGGTTGTCCGATTTTCTTGTGTCGGGGTAGTTTCGAGTGTTTTAGCCGCCGGGCATCCGCACCGATTTCGGCAGCGCTGAATCGCCGAAGTCGACCGCCGAGCGTTGAATGATCGCGCCGGTTTCGTCGATCACGACGCGAAACCGCCGGTGTTCGGAGAAGAAGGTCAGGCGATGCCGGCCAGCGTCGGCGTCGACCCCGCGCTCGGCAAGGCTCGTGATCCTGCCCGCGCGCATCTCTTGCTGCAGCAGGGCAGGCGCCAGGCCGAGACCTTCGGCGACGATGGCGGCATCGATCTGCACAGTGCCATTTTCGAACGCGATCGGTTTCATGCGCTGCACCTGATGCTTCGTGGCGACGGTCATGCGGGCGCCGGGCGCCGCCGGGCCGTCGCTGGATAGGCGCATTCCGCCAGCGTGGTGGCGTCGAGTTCGCGCATGAAGGCTTCGCGGGCGGCGGCGAGTTTTGCTTTCAGCCGGCAGCGCGGCTTTAGCACGCAATTGCCGCCATCCTCGCGAAAACATTCGACCAGCGGCGGCCCTTCCAGGGCGCGCACCACCTCGCCGATCGTGATTGACTGGGCGGGGCGGGCCAGCGTGAAGCCGCCACCGACGCCGCGCTGGGTCGTGATGAAGCCGCTGTCGGCGAGGTCGCGCACCACCTTGGCCAGATGGTTGCGGGAAATGCCGAACTCGGCCGCAATTTCATTGGTTGCGAACGAGCGACCGGGGTCGCCCGCCAGCCGCATCAAGGCGCGCAACGCGAAATCCGTGAACGACGTCAGGCGCATGGGAGCTCTCTTGAAAGATCTGCTTGCAAAACATCTATAGCCGTCTAAATAGGCATTTGAAATACCTATTTAAGGGCAGGCCGATAAATGGAAGCGATCGTGGCAGGGCCGGCGCGGCGTGAGCGGTTGACAGCCGAAATCATGGAGCGGACGGGCATCGACGAGGCGATGATCGAGCGCCTGGTGCGCGGCTTCTACGCCAAGGTTCGCGAAGATGCGGTGCTGGGGCCGATCTTCGAGGCCCGCATCAGGGATTGGGAGCCGCATCTGGCGCAGATGTGCGCGTTCTGGTCGTCGGTCGCGCTGATGACGGCGCGCTACCACGGCACGCCGATGGCCAAGCATCTGCCGCTGCCGGTCGACGCGCGGCATTTCGACCGCTGGCTCGAACTGTTCGAGCAAACCGCCCGCGAGATCTGCCCGCCCGAGGCGGAAGCGCATTTCGTGGAACGGGCGCGGCGCATCGCATCAAGCCTCGAACTCGGCATCGCCGGCGCCCACGGCGTCATGCTCGGTAACGGGGAACGATTTCGGCGCAATCAAACAGGAGCAGTGTGATGGCTTATCGCGTGCATGTCGTGACCAACAAGGAACAGGCCGATCCCTATTCCGGCAGCAGCCTGGTGCCGATGCTCGTGATCGGGCTGGTGCTGACCTTTGCGGGGATGATCGCGGCGTTGATGCTGAGCTGAGGCTCTTTCCCCCGTCGTTGCGAGGAGCGAAGCGACGAAGCAATCCGTCTATCCGCTATGCCGCGATATGGATTGCTTCGCTTCGCTCGCAATGACGGTTGAAGCTTATGCCGTTACCGTCTCGCCGCTCTTGCGCAGGCCGATATACTGCAACTCGGCAAACACGCCGGTCGCAATCGCCTGCGCGACGACGAGGACCTGGCCGAGCAGGTTCGGGCTCACCGCGCCGGAGAACAGCAGCGCGATGCTGCCCAGCGTCCATGTGGCGTTGCCCACGATTACGAGCAATACCAGCGCCTTCGCCGCCGTCGACCGCGTGCCGAGCCAGCCGACCAGCGCGGTATAGGCGATCAGGAACAGGCCGGTCTCCCGCAGCAACGCTTCCGGCAGGTTGAGGAACGGCGCCAGCATGCCGGCGCCGAGCGTAAGCCCGACGGCCGATACGCCGCTGAAGATAGCGTCGGCGAGGAGGGCGCGGCTCAGGAATGTTGATGGACGGATCATAACAGTTCTCCTTTGCTTGGGGGACTTTGCGTGAGACAGGGATCAGCGCTGCAGCAGCGACCGGAGTTGACGCATCAGCCGCACCGGACAGAGCGCCTTGCCGACCTTGTTCTCGATCGTCTGCACCTGCGCGAACACGAAGACGCCGGTGTCGTGCACCAACGGCTGCGGCATGTTCAGCGAACGCGCTAGTAACCAGGTAGCCAGATTGACCACCCAGGGGACCACGGCGGCGACGAGGCGGAAGAGGGAAAGCATCAGCATGGGTCATCTCCTGTGCCCCCAAAATGACCCGGCCCGTGACCCGTTTCGATTACCTCGGACGTAATGGAATGGGTGAAATTCGCATGGTAGGTTTTCCACCATGAACGCACATGCTTCCGCGGCGCGAGCCGAACGAACCCAGCCCGTCCATATCGGGGATCACCTGCGCGAATGGCGTCAGCGCCGCCATCTGAGCCAGCTCGATCTGGCGGGAGATGCCGAGATATCTGCCCGTCATCTCAGTTTTGTGGAGACCGGCCGCGCCGCGCCGTCGCGCGAAATGGTGCTGAAGCTCGCTGAGCGATTGGAGGTTCCCTTGCGTGAACGCAACGTGCTGCTGGTCGCGGCGGGGTTTGCCCCGGCCTTTCCGCAGCGCTCGCTCGACGATCCCGCGCTCAAATCAGCCCGTCAGGCGATCGATCTCGTGCTCAAGGCCCACGAGCCCAATCCGGCGCTGGCCTATGACCGGCACTGGAATCTGGTGACGGCCAACCGCATGGTGGCGCCGCTGCTCGAAGGCATACCGCCGCATCTGCTCGGGCAGCCCTTCAACATTTTGCGTCTGGCCTTTCATCCCGAGGGGCTGGCGCCGCACACGGTCAATCTCGCCGAATGGAGCGCGCATCTCCTGGAGCGGCTGCACCGGCAGTGCGAGGCGACGGCCGATCCCGAACTGCTAAAGCTGTATCAGGAATTGAAAGCCTATCGAATGCCGGCGCGTTCGGGTCCGGTCTCGGCCGATAATGTCGCGATTCCATTCAAGCTGCGGAGCGCGAGCGGAGAGGTGCTGAGCTTCATCTCGACCACCATGGTATTCGGTACGCCGGTCGATATCACGCTGCAGGAGCTGGCGCTGGAGACCTTCTTTCCCGCCGACGATCTGACCGCCGAGCGGATGCGGCAGATGGCGGCAAAGCTGCCGTAGGATGGGTGGCGCGACTTGTCCGCCGTAGCTAATCAACGAGCGAAGGCGGAAGCGATACCCATCAATACTGGGTACCGGCTCGCGCAAAGAAAACGCGTCAAACAAAAAATGGAGCGCGGTTCTGATGATTAATCAGAACCGTGGTCAGTTCGCCTTCTCGATCAGGCTTTCCAGCAGGCGTTTCAATTCAGCCGTGGCCTTGTCGCCGTAATTCTCGGCGATAAAGGCTTCCTGGCTCAGCGCCAGCGAGTTCAGGCGCTGGGTCAGTGCCTTGCCGCGATCGGAGGAGAACATCAAAACCTTGCGCCGGTCGTCGGCGTCCTGGACCCGGTAGACGAGCGCATCGGACACCATTCGGTCGACCATCTTGGTCAGGGTCGGGTGATTAAGCAGTACCGCCTCGGCGAGTTCGCCCATCGAATGGCCCTTGCCATCCGAAAGCACCTTCAGAATACGCCATTGCTCGACCGGCACGCCTTCCTTGCGAAACCGCGCATCGAGCTGACGATTGATCTCCCGGTTCGCCTGCGCAAGCAGATAAGCCAGATGCTCGGTGATGGGTTTGCTGGGCGATTTGGCCAAGGGTTTGAACTTCATAACGGGGGTTGGATGAATATTTAGCGCTCTTGCTTGTTCTATATGCATGGGAATCGTTGAATATTCAATATTTTCCACTAGGATATTTTTTGTTGCCGATCACCTTGCCGATGGTAGTCTGATCGCGCCGGACTAAAGAAGCTGAAAGGAGAGCGAATTGCTCTCGCTAACGCAATTTGGAAAGTTCGGCGCGCCGTTCATGCCGCCGGAATGGCTGCTCAGGGGATCCCCGGAGTTCGGTTCGAGAAGCTCCGGGCCATCGCCGCGCCTGTTTCGTGAGCGCCGCGACCGCAGGAAATTGCGCATTGCCAATTTTGTCGGACTGTCGGGTCCGTCGGGAATCTGGGGGCCGGCCTCCATCAACAGTACGCTGCTGGGCGTTTCCGAGATCAACCGCCGCGGCGGCATTCTGGGCCGTGAGATTGAAGTCGCGTTCCATGACACCGGCGGCGATATCAACGACGTGACGCAGACGGCTTGCGACATTGTCGCGTCCGAAGACGCAGACCTCGTGATGGGCTCGCATATCAGCGCGGTCAGGGTGGCGTTGCGCAAGGTCGTCGCCGGACAAATTCCCTACCTTTACACGCCGGTATATGAGGGCGGCGAGCGAACGCCCGGCGTCATGGCCATCGGCGAGACGCCGCGCGCGCAATGGCGCCCGGCCATCGAGTGGCTCGCCAACACCAGGCACGCGTCGAACTGGTATCTGATCGGCAGCGACTATGTCTGGCCATGGCTCTCGCACAAGGCGATCAAGAAATACATCGCGGATGCCGGCGGGCGTGTCGTCGGCGAAGAATTCGTGCCCATCGGCGAGCACAGTCACAGCGCCCAGCTCGCGCGGATCCAGGCCGCCAAGCCCGATGTGGTTCTGATCACGTTGATCGGCGCCGACAGCGTCGTCTTCAACCGTACCTTTGGCGAGCAGGGGCTCGGCTCCCGAATGCTCCGTCTGGCCGGCGCGATGGACGAGACCGTGCTGCTCGGGATCGGCGCTGACAATACCGAAAACCTGTTCTGCGCGTCCGGCTATTTCATTGACACGGCCTCCCGCGACAACGATGCCTTCCGCAGCCAATACGAGGCGTCGTTCGGTCGCCACGCACCGCCGCTCGGCTCAATCGCACAATCGAACTACGAAGGGCTGCGGTTTCTGGAAACGATCGCGTCGCGCGCAGGATCGCTGGCAAGGAAGCCGCTACTCTCGGCTGCCGCGAATGTGGACTATCAGGGCGCGCGAGGCACCATTGGCATCCGGCGCGGCAGTGCCAGCATGCCGATCTATCTTGCGGCGGCCAACGGGCTCGACTTTCGTTTGATCAAACAATTCTGACGGCCGCACGTATCGCTTCAGCAAAAGGAAGGTTGCGAAATAATACTTGAAAAGGAAAACATTTCCGTTTCTAGTGATGTGAACGGGACCGGCCTTTCATCCGGCAACTTGCCCACAAGCATTCAGAAGAAACAGGAGAAACCATCGTGACAGTAGCGCTTCCAACCCCCGATCAACTGCGCGCGGTGGCCGACCAATGCGGCCTGGCATTGACCGACGAGGATGTCGTCTCGTTCCGCGGATTGATGCAGGGCTCCGTCGATGCCTATAACGCCGTGGCTGCGATGCCCGACGAAGTCCCGATCGTCAAATACCCGCGGACGCCGGGCTATCGGCCTGGCCCGGAGGAAAATCCGCGCAACGCCTGGTACCGCAAATCGACCGTCAAGGGTTCCGCGAGCGGCAAGCTGAAAGGCAAGGTCGTGGCGCTGAAGGACAACATCATGCTGGCCGGGGTGCCGATGATGAACGGCTCCGCGACGCTCGAAGGCTACGTGCCGGATTTCGACGCCACCATCGTCACACGCATGCTCGATGCCGGCGCCGAGATTGCCGGCAAGACCCATTGCGAGTCGTTTTGCATATCCGGCGGTAGCCACACCAATTCGACCGGGCCCGTCCACAATCCCCACAAGATGGGTTACTCCGCCGGTGGATCGTCCTCGGGGAGTGCGGTCGTTGTCGCTCTCGGCGAGGTCGATATGGCGATCGGTGGCGACCAGGGCGGATCGATCCGGATGCCGTCCTCGTTCAGCGGCACCTACGGCATGAAGCCGACCTGGGGACTGGTGCCCTATACCGGCGTCATGCCGATCGAAATCTTCGTCGATCATACCGGGCCGATGACCGCGAGCGTTGCCGACAACGCCCTGCTGCTCGAAGTGCTCGCCGGGGACGACGGCTATGATCCGCGGATCAAGGCACCCACGGTGCAGGAATATACCAAGGCGCTTGGCGGCGGCGTCAAGGGCATGAAAATCGCCATCGTCAAGGAAGGTTTTGAGCAGGTTGGCGCCGAACCCGCTGTCAACGAAAGCGTGCGGGAAGCGGCAAAGCGACTCGCGAGCCTCGGCGCCACCGTCGAGGAAGTCTCGATCCCGATGCACATGGTGGGACCGGCAATCTGGACACCGATCGGAGCGGAGGGCATCGCGCAGACCATGATGTTTGGCGACGGCTATGGTCTCAGCCGTTCGGACCTCTACTCGACGTCGCTGATGGATTTTCACCGCGGGTGGCGCGGGCAGGCGGACTCGCTCTCGGAAACGACAAAACTTTTTCTGATGCTTGGCGTCTACATCAACAATAATTTCGGTCCGCGTTACTACGGGAAGGCCGTTAACATCTCCCGTCGCCTGACTGCGGCCTATGACAAGGTGCTGGAGAGCTATGATCTGCTCCTGATGCCGACCACGCCGATGAAGGCGACGCCGTTGCCTGCGCCGGGCGCTCCCCGCGAGGAGGTGTGCGCGCGGGCGTTCGAGATGATCACCAACACCGCGCCGTTCGACATCACGCACCACCCGGCGATGTCGCTGCCGTGCGGCATGGCGGACGGACTTCCCGTCGGCCTGATGCTGGTCGGCCGGCATTTCGATGAAATGACCATCTATCGCGCGGCACATGCCTTCGAGCAGTCCGGCGACTGGAAGAAAATGTAGGCAGCCGAACGCCGCAGGGGACTGGTGACAAGGGTGCTGGTGATGCCACATGGATAATCTGTTCGTCGCACTGTTCGAGATCCTGAGTTTCGGCGCGATCGTCGTCCTGGTCGTGCTGGGGCTCGGGATTATCGCCAGCATGATGGGTATCTTCAATTTCGCCCAGGGCGAGTTCGTCCTGCTTGGCGCCTATGTCACCTATATCGTCTACAGCGCGGGCCTGCCGGTCTGGCTTGGAATGCTGGCTGCGCCCTTTGTCGTCGGCGCTCTGGGGTTTGTCCTGGAGCGGAGCATCGTCCGGCGATTTTACGCCGCACCCGTCGTGGCGATGCTCGGTACCTACGCACTCGGGCTCATCATCCGCGAGATCGTCCGCGGTTTGATCGGCGGGTTGTACCTGTCGGTCCCGGAGCCGCTCGGCGGTTCGGTCAGTATCGGAACCATGCATTTTTCCACCTGGCGGCTTGTCATCATTCTCATTACCGCACTCGTGATGATCGGCAGCTATCTGCTGCTGGCGCGCACTGCCTTCGGGTTGCGAATTCGGGCGTCGCTGGAAAATCCTGCGCTCGCCCGCGCATCCGGCATTTCGACCAACGCGATCTATGGCGCGACGTTTGCGTTCGGCGCCGCACTCGCAGGCCTTGCGGGTGCGCTGATCGTGCCGGTGTTCTCGCTATTTGCCGATCTCGGCCTGCGCTTCCTGATTCAGGGGTTCGTCGCCGTCATGGTCGGCGGGGTCGGCTCGTTCGCAGGGCCGGTGGCGGGCGCCGGTGTGATCGGAACGCTCGCCGCAGCGCTGCCATGGATCATTCCGCCTGTGATCGCCGACGTCCTCGTGTTCGTTCTCGCCATCATCTTCATCAAGTTTAGGCCGCAAGGCCTGATTTCAACAAAGGGGATTTAGTACATGTTCAACGACCGCAGCCATCTCAGTCGCCGGCGATTTCTCTCCAACCTCGCTTTTGCCAGTACCGCCATTGCCACAGGCGTCGGCAGTTGGGTCGTCCGCCCCGACTGGGCGAACGCGGCTTCGGATCCGATCAAGGTTGGCATCGCGACCGACTTGACCGGTCCGATCGGCTACGCCGGCAATGCGGACGCGAATGTCGCGAAAATGGTGATCAAGGAGATCAACGACGCCGGTGGACTGCTTGGTCGGCCGCTGGAACTGTTCATTGAGGACACCGCGTCGAATGAATCCGTCGCCGTCGGCAACGTCCGCAAGCTGATTCAGCGCGACAAGGTCGATCTGGTGTTGGGAGGTATCACCAGTTCGATGCGCAACGCCATCAAGGACGTGATCGTCGCGCGCGGCAAGACGCTCTACATTTATCCGCAGCTATACGAGGGCAAGGAATGCACGCCCTACCTGTTCTGCACCGGCCCGACGCCAGCGCAGCAGTGCGACGAATTCATTCCCTGGCTGATCAAGAACGGCGGCAAGAGGTTCGCGCTGCCGAGCGCCAACTATGTATGGCCGCACACCCTCAACGTCTATGCACGCAAGGTGATCGAGGCCAATGGCGGCGAAGTCATCTTCGAGGAATACTACCCGCTCGACCAGATCGATTTCAGTGCCACTGTAAACCGGGTCATTTCCAACAAGGTCGATGTGGTGTTCAACACCGTAATCCCGCCGGGGGTAGGGCCGTTCTTCAAGCAGCTTTACGAGGCGGGATTTCTGAAGAATGGCGGCCGGCTGTCGTGCGTCTACTACGACGAGAACACGCTCAACATCAACCAGGCCGCCGAGATCGAAGGCCTTGCGAGTTGCCTCGATTATTTCAAGGCGCTGACGCCGGAAGATCCGTTCAGCGCCAAGCTTCAGGCAACCTATGAAAAGCAATTCCCGGGCACATTCCTGTTTGCCGCGGGAAGTGCCGCGACCGGGACCTATCGTGGCCTCAAACTATGGGAAGCAGCCGTCAAGGAAGCCGGCAAGGTCGATCGCGACGCGGTTGCGGCTGCGCTGGACCATGCAAAGATCGCCGAAGGTCCCGGCGGGCCTGCGGAAATGGTTCCCGGCAAACGGCATTGCAAGATGAAGATGTATACGGCGGTTGCCAAGGGCGGCAATTATGAGATCGTTGCGCGCAGCGCCGGCCTCGTCGATCCCAAAGAATGCTAACGCAATGCTGAGCGTCCTGCAGCGGCGGCAACCTGCCGCTGCGAACCCTGGAGCGGATTTACTGGCAATTTGATGACAGAAACGACACAGACGACCGCCTTGAGGATTCCGCTTCGCGTGAGCCGCTCGCGCCAATTGCAAGTGCTGCCGATCATCGAAATCGTGGTGCTGGTGATCGGTGCGTTGCTGCCGCTCGTCCTCAAAGACTACCTGACGGTCTATGCGACCCGGGTCCTGATCCTGTGCCTGTTTGCGCTCTCGTTCGATCTGGTGTGGGGATATGCCGGGATCATGAGTTTCGGGCAGGCCGTGTTCTTTGGCACCGCCGGATATGGCGTTGCGCTGCTTGCCCGCGATCTCGGCGTGACCTCGATCCTGCTCGTATTGCCGGCCGGTCTGCTGATCGGGCTGGCATTCGCGCTGCTGCTTGGCGGCTTTCTTCTGCTCGGCCGCCATCCGTCCAGCGTGATTTTTGTTTCGCTGGGCACGCTCACCGGCTCATACGCGGCGGATCGCGTGGCGCGGGGCTGGTATTATCTGGGAGGCCAGAACGGCATTCCATCAATCCCGCCGATGTCGCTCGGCAGCTACGATATCACCGAGGGGCCGGTCTATTATTATCTGGCGCTCGGCATTCTCGTGCTGGTCTATCTCCTGTGTCGCTTTCTGGTGCGATCGCAGTTCGGGCTTGCGTTGGCAGGCCTGCGCGAGAACGAGCAGCGGATCGCCTTCTTCGGCTATCAGGTGCAACGCCTCAAGGCGATCATCTTCTCCTTCGCCGGCGCCATCGCAGGGCTAGCAGGCAGCCTTTATGCCTTTCATGAAGGTTTTGTCTGGCCCAACATGCTGGGCGTGGTGATGTCGACGCAGGTGGTCCTCTACGTGTTGTTCGGCGGCTCCGGCACGCTGATCGGAGCCGTGATCGGAACGGTCGCGATCGAGGCGGTCAGTTTCTGGCTATCGAACAGCTATCAGGACATCTGGCCGATCATCCTCGGCGCATTGTTGCTGCTTGTCATCCTGTTTCGCCCCGCCGGCCTGATCAGCCTGATCCTCAGCGAGCGCGAGCGTGTCGGAAATTTCGGCCGGCCGCCCGGGAAGGGTGATCATGGCTCTTCTTGAGGCGCGAGGCCTAATCAAGGTATTCGGCAAGCTGACAGCCCTGAACGGTGCCGATCTCACGGTCGCGGAGAGCGAATTCCACGGCTTGATCGGGCCCAACGGCTCGGGCAAGAGCACGCTGATGAAATGCGTCGCCGGTGCGGAAATCCCGACATCAGGCACGGTGACGTTTGGCGGCCGCGATATCTCGCAAGCTTCTCCTGCCGAGCGGGCGCGGGCCGGCATGAGCCTCAAGTTCCAGATCACCAGCGTGCTGCCGGCATTGACGTTGTACGACAACATTTTGCTGGCGCTGCAGGCTCAGACGTCGCTCCCCCGGCTGGTGTTCTCGCGCTCCCGCGGGATCCTGCACGACCGCGCCATGGCCATGCTCGAGCAATTCCGTCTGGTGGACCGGGCGGCGGATCCAGCCTCCACACTCTCCCACGGCCAGCAGCAATGGCTTGAAATCGCGATGGCGCTGGCGCCCGAGCCAAGGCTCCTGCTGCTGGACGAACCGACCGGCGGCATGAGCCTCGAGGAACGGCGGGTTACCGGTGAATTGCTGCAGCCGATCAAGCAGCGCTGCTCCCTCGTCATCGTCGAGCACGACCTCGACTTCATCCGCGATATCTGCGACCGGCTGACCGTACTCGATCAGGGAAGCGTACTCGATACCGGTTCGGTGCAGCACATTCAGTCGAGTGCCCGGGTTCAGGAGGTCTATCTCCGCCGTGCCTAACGAGGACAGCTATCTCGATATCCAGAATGTTGACGCGGGCTACGGCCGCAGCCAGGTGCTGTTCGGTGTCACGCTCGGCGTTCCCTGGCGCGGCGGCGTCGCCATCCTTGGCCGCAACGGCGCCGGCAAGACCACCTTGATGAAGGCGATCGTCGGAGAATTGCCGCTGCTGGGCGGCTCCGTAAGCCTCGACGCGCGCAGTGTCGGACAGTTGCCAACGGAGAAGCGCATTCGCCTCGGGTTGGGATACGTGCCCCAGGAGCACTCCGTGTTCGGAAGGCTTTCGGTGCGGGACAATCTAGCCGTCGGCGCGCTAACCAACCGGGACAGCCAGGCCGTCAATCGCGTGCTGGAGATATTTCCAAAGCTCGGTCAGCGGATGGATCAGGTCGCCGGCACCCTGTCCGGCGGCGAACGCAAGATGCTCGCGATCGGCCGCGCCTTGTTGTCGGACCCGCGGGTATTGTTGCTGGATGAGCCGACCGAAGGCGTCTGGATCGGTGTGATCGAGGAAATCACCGAACGTCTGATCCTGCTGACCAGGCAGATCGCCGTCGTGATCGTGGAACAGCATCTCGATCTCGCGCTGCGCGTCGCAGATCGGGCCTTTGTGCTCGATCGCGGAAGAGTCGCGCTCACAGGATCGGCGCAGGAGGTTCGCAATGATCCCAGGCTGTTGCAGTATCTGACACCTTAATCCCCGCGGTTAGTAGCGCCGTCGTGGCGCTGCCCTGCAGTATGTCCGGCGACCAGGCCCGCCGGCATGCTCGGTGGCGCGAAACAGGGCCTTCCGGCCTGAAAATGCCGGTAGTGATACGAGACATGCGGCGATTGCCCTTGTCTCCTCGCCCGATCAGACTACCTTCCGGGCATCATTCTGCGAGGAGACCCCGATGAGCACCCTGAAACCCCTCAAGATCGACATCGTCTCCGACGTGGTCTGCCCGTGGTGCTACATCGGCAAACGCCGGATCGAGAATGCCTTGGCCTTGGTGCCCGACGTTCCCGTCGAAGTGCGCTGGCGGCCGTTCTTCCTCAATTCCTGGGTGCCGCGCGAGGGCATCAGCCGCGACGAATATCTCACCGCCAAATTCGGTTCGGTCGAGGCCTATAAGGGCATTGCCGGCCGCGTCGTCGCCGCCGCAGGCGAAGAGGGGCTGACCTACCGGCCCGAACTGGTGAAGCGCCAGCCCAACACCATCGATTGCCACCGCCTGATCCACTGGGCGGATGCGCAGGGCAAATCAGCCGAAATGAAGCAGCGGCTGATGGAATTGTATTTCCGCGATGGCGGCGACCTGACCGACGTCAACGTGCTGGTGCAGGCCGCGGCCGATGTCGGCCTCGACGCGGACGATGTGCGCGGGCGGCTTGCCACCGACGAGGATGTCGCGCTGATTTCGGGGCAGGCGCAGGAGGCCTCCGACAAGGGCATCTCGGGCGTCCCCACTTTCGTCTTCGCGCAGAAATACGCCGTCTCCGGCGCGCAGCCTGCCGAGCAGCTCGCCCGCGCCATCCGTCAGGTCTCCGGCGAAATCAACGCCCAGGCGGCGGAGTAGGGCGCGGCTGCTCGTCGTGCCCGGCCTTGACGATCGGACCGAAATCATCGGCAACAATAATCTTTGGGGAGGCATCATGATCTATGAACTGCGCACCTACACCGTAAAGCCGGGTACGGTTGGCGACATGATCAAGGCCGCGAGCACGGTGTCGCGCGACATCCGCAAGGACGATTACGGCAAGCTCGAAGGCTATTGGTCCACCGAGATCGGGCCGCTCAATCAGGTCCTGCACATGTGGAGCTACAACAGTTTCGACGAGCGCGCGCGGATGCGGGCCGAACTGGCGAAGAACCCGCGCTGGACCGGCGAGTACGTGCCGCTGATCCGGCCCCTGCTGGTTCGGCAGGACGTCCGCCTGATGAACGCGGTGAGGCCGCCAGTTGCGCCGGCATCGACGGGCAATGTCTACGAACTTCGCAACTATCGCGGCAAGCCTGCCGGCGGCCTGAAGCAGTGGCTCGACGCGTTCACCGCGGTGCTGCCGGAGCGTGAGAAATATTCAAAGATCGTAGGCCTCTGGACGACCGAAGCGGGGCAGCCGAACGAGGCTTGCCACATCTGGGCCTATCCGAGCCTGAACGCCCGCGCCGAAGCCCGCGGCAACGCGATGAAGGATCCAGCCTGGCAGGAATTTCTCGGCAAGGGGCCGGGCTTCCTTGAGGAGATGCACTCGACCATCATGCTGCCGGCACCGCATTCGCCGCTGCAGTAAGGCATTGATGTAGCCCGGGATTACGGCGTCTCTCTTGACCGGCCCCGGGTTGCGCTGCGCTTCACCCGGGCTTGTATGGGGTAGTAGTTGTCAAGGGGATTGATCGATCAGGGCATGGCTTTGCCTTTGGCATGTTCGGTGGAGGGCGATGCGCCCTTTGATCCCGATGGATAGCCGCTGCGCCGGACGCAGCCACCGTCAAGGTTGGCCGCAGGCCACCGCCGGAGGCGGCGCGGAGCGGCCTTGACGGTGGCGAGGCCGGAGCAAAGCTTTCGGATCGGGACGTTTCGAGGCGCGCGATTGACGGCTTGACGTGATGTCCGGGACTGGGCCGTGACGTCGTTATGCGGCCAACACCGCATCAACTTGTATCCGGTCGGGTGTGGTGGCCCGAACCCTGATCTTTCATGCACGGGTGAAGGTAAGGCCCAGAAGAGACGGGACCCATCTACGAAAGCGGAATCCGAAGACCCAAGCCCGGGTTCGGTCACACGTCTGTCCTGGGTCACGTCGGTCGTCATTGGCGCACCGGCGTTGCTTAAAAGCTCGGACGCATGACGGCGCCGCTCGGCACGAGGCCGGTCTCCAGATAGCGCCAGAGGGCCACCATCAGCTTGCGCGCCAGCGCCACGATGGCGATCTTGCGGATGCGGCCCTTGAGGTTACCAACCCGCTCGCGGAACCAGCGGCTCAGCTCGGTGTCGGGCTGATGCCTCAGCCACAGCCAGGCGAGCTCGATTGCGGTGGTTCGCGCACGGCGGTTGCCAGCTTTGCTGATGCCCTGTTGTCGACGGCGGGCGCCGCTGTCGTAGGGCACGTCGGTTAGTCCGACGCAGCTGCCGAGCTGACGGCGGTTCTTAAAGTCACGGTAGAAGACCTCGTTGGCCAGGAGCTGGGCGATGTGCGGGCCAATCGCCTTGAGTTGGGCAAGCTGAACCGCCTTCGCCTCTGCCGAGTCCTTTGCCGGGGTCCGATGCGCGGCCGCATTCGCTGCCTCGAGCCCCTTGATCTGCTTGTGTACCAATACCAGCCGCTCATGCTCGCGACGGATCTCGTCCTTCAGCCGTGGCGGCAGAACGCGGCCATCGCCGGTACGCATCGCATCCAGACTCGCCAAGAAGCCCGGCTTCAGGGGCATGACATCGCGGATGCCCTGGCCATGCAGCAGCCCCTTGATCCGGTTGCTGTGCCCGGTGCGCTCCTGCAGCAGCCGCTCGCGCTCGCGCGTACGCCGCTTGCGATCCTCGTCCTCAGGCGTGGGAACCCGAACCATGCTGCAAACCCGCGGTTCGCCGCGCAGGTAAGCCAGAAACGAGCGCATCAACTGCGCCAAGTCGATCCGATCGGTCTTGGCCCGCCGTGCCCGCCGGTTCACCTCGATGCTCGACGCATCGATCTCGTGATTGAGCACCTCGTTGTCGGCCAGCCAGCGGTGCAGCCAATGACCGTCGAGACCGGCTTCATAGCACGACAGAATACGAACCAGCTTCCCCGTCTGCTTCGCCTTCGATCGAGCCTTGACCAGCAAAGCTGCCAACGCCGCCAAGTCGCCACCGTCAATCCGGTAACGGCTCATCTTCTCGGTACCGGGCAGCATGATGCCTAGCTGCCATTTCGCCTTGCTCAGTTCGAAAGCAACGTAAACTGTGGCATACTTGCAGCCGGCGGGTGTGTCAGCGTGATCTGTGCACATCGTGGATCCTCTGGGTGAGTGGGTGGTCGCAAACTCAACTTACCCCCTGACCACCTGCCACCCCATAGGATCTACGCTGCTGCGGCTACGCTCCCTTCAAGTAATAGTTCGCCTGCTTGCCGAGCGCGATCCGCCGCAGCACGCGGCGCATCGCCATCGAGACGCGCAGCGGCTTGATGGCCTTCGTCACCGTGCGATAGAACGCGAGCTTGAGCGCATCGAGCACCGGCTGCTTGCCCGGCGCCTGTTGCGGCATACCGATCCCGCGCAGCATCGAATTGAAGAAGTGCAGATCGTTCAGCCGCCGCACTTCGCGTGTTTTCCAGGTGATCGCCATCGAGATCGAGAAGGAACCTGCGGTGCGCACCCAATGCGGCCATTGATAGGGCACGTAGCAGCCGTCGCCCGCGAACAGGTGGAATTCCGTGCCCCGCGGCGCAAAGCTCTCGTCATATTTCAGGTTGCGATGCTTGGTCATCGACCGCTCGATTTCGTCGTCGGAGACGATCGAACGATCGGTATTGTCAAAAATCGTGAAGAATTTTTCGCCGTGGATGTGCACGAAGAAATTGTCTTCGCTATCGAGATGGAACGGCGTGGTGGAGTTCGGCGAGGACACGAACAGAAAGCCCTCGACCTGCTCGAAGCCGGCATCGAGCAGGCTGTTGAAGCCGCGCGCGCGGGCAACCGACAGCAGAGTGTCCTCGAGCAGGCGGCGATACTCCGGCGAATTCTCCACGCGCTTGAGCACCATCCAGGCGCCGGCGGTTTCGATACTCTTCACCACTTCGACCGGATCGAGGTCGACGGTGGGAATCGCATCCGGATCCTGGCTGATCGCGACCTTGCCGGAATTGTACTCGATCAGATCGCGCGGCAATTCGGCGGCGAGCTGCGCGATGCGGGGCAGCGTCAGCAGCGGATGACCGGCGAGCCTGTGGCGGATCGCGAACGGCTTCAGCGGAAAGTCGCGACGAAGCGCGTCCTGATCGGCCGTAATCACGGGCGCGATGGCGGTGAGCGTATTCATTTAGGATTTCTCCTGCCGGGCTCGGACGAAATGAACGATGCGGCGTACCGGCTCGCGGATCGCGCCGCGCACGCCGAGCGCGGCGCGGATCAGCGACACGAGCGGATCGCGCCGTCGCAGCGGGATCAAGACGTCGCCGATCGCAAGGCGTCCGCGCCAGACCGGGTTGATCATGGGATGGTCGGGGGCCGCGGTGGAATCGACCAGCCGAATGGCCGGATCGGCGCAGAGATGCCGGGTCAATTCCAGCGTCAGTTGCACGCCCGGCGAAAATTTTGCAAAGCGCTCGTCGACGCCGAGCTTGAAGTAGAAGGCGCGGTCCTGATGGCGCAGTACGATGGCGGCAGCCACCGGCGTCTCTCCGGCCCGCAGCGTCACGAGCTCGCACTGGCCGGTCTCGGCCAGCGCCGAGGTAGCGCGGCGAATGAAGGCCGTATCGCCGTCGTCCTGGCCGAGTGCGGTGCCGCGCTGGCCTTTCCACCCGCTGGCTTCCAGCATCAGGAATGTCTCAATCGCGGCAGCAACGTCGGCAGGCGTCCGCGCCACGTCGAAGTGGACAGCGCCGTGTTCGGCGAGGCGATTGCGCTGACGGCGCAATTCTTTCAGTTTCTTGGCGCCCAGTGCATCGCGGAGCATTTCGTCGGCGTCGCAAGTGGCGTCAAGGCAGGCGCGGACGTGCGATTGCAGCACCACGGGCCGCATGCCGCCGCGATGCAGCACTTCGGTAAAGGCCTTCATGGCTGCGCCATCAAGCGAGGTGGCGCGGAAGATCAACGCATGCGCGCCGGCTCGCCGGGCGCGCCGCATCAGGCTCATCACGGCTTCCTCGGCCATGTCGCGATCGAGCAGCGGCGTGCAAAGGGTGCCGTAGGGATCGGCGCTGACCAAGGCGGGCAGCGGGATTTTGTAGGCCCGCCACATCGAGATCACAGGCATCAGGCCGATCAGGGTGGATGCGTCGCGCCACGCGCCGAGCGCGGCTGCATCGAGGCGGCCTCGCGCCGAAGCGTTCACCGCCAATTCCCATTCAGGCAGGTAATAGCCGTTAGGCTCGGCAGCGCGCTCGGAAAGCGCGCGCCAATGGCCTGCGGAAACGTCGGCGAGCGGCGTCAGCGCCCTGCCGGCGCTTGGCGCGTGTGCGTTCGCAGCCTTGCTCGATGCACGGCGAGCCGTCGATGTGTCGGCAATGTCAGCCACTTCCCCTAGTCCCCGTTCGCGATTTATGTGGCCGACGACACCATGAGGGTGCCGCCTGACCGTCGCGTTCACAAGGCAACGGTAATGGAAAGAGATGGAAAATAGCGTTGTTACGAAGCTCGGATTCGAGCAGTCGTGTTAACGGATCGTTCAGCCTGATCAGGCCGCTCAGGCGTCACGCCACCTCGGCGGTGGCGGGGATAGCAAGGAATTTGGCTTCGAAATCGCGAGCCGGCATCGGCCGTCCGAAGAAGTAGCCTTGTCCCTCTTCGCAGCCCATCCTGACCAGGAAGTCGGCCGTTGCCCGATCCTCGATGCCTTCAGCGATGACGGACAGGCCCAACTGCTTGCTGAGCCCGATGGTCGAATTGACGATCGCTGCGTCATCGGGATTGGCCAGCAATCCGAACACGAAGGAGCGGTCGATCTTCAGCCCGTCGAGCGGGAATTTCTTCAGATAGCTCAAGCTGGCAAATCCGGTGCCGAAATCATCGAAGACGAGACGAACGCCAAGCTCCTGAATCTCAAGGAACGTATTCAGCGCGCCCTGCTCGTCGTGGAGCAGGATGTCTTCGGTGACTTCGAGCTCGAGGCTGGTTGGACTCAAACCGGTGCTGGCGAGCACCTGCGCGACCGAGATAGCGAGGTCACCGGACTCGAACTGCGAGGGCGAAAGATTGACTCCGATGCGGAGCTTGTGTCCCGCGCGTTCCCAGGCGGCGCCCTTGGCGCAAGCGGTTTGGAGAACCCATTCGGCGATCCGCTCGGAAATCGGAGAGGTGTTGACGACCGGCATGAATTCCGCCGGCGAAACCAGGCCGCGCTCGGGATGACGCCAGCGGATCAGGGCTTCGGCGCCGATCAATCGGCCGTCGGCCAGATGAAATTGTGGCTGGTAGAACAATTCGAACTCATGGCGTTCCGCCGCCAGCGCCAGTTCCGCTTCCAGCGTCAGGCGCGTCTCCAGTTCGCGGCGGATCGAATCTTCGAACAGCACGTAGCCGCCGCGGTTGGTCGCCTTGGCGCGGCTCAGCGCCAGATGGGCGTTGCTGAGAAGCTCGTCCGCCGTTCGTCCATCGCCCGGGCTAATGGCGGCTCCAATGCTAACCTTGACGCGGAGGTGGCGGCTTCCGGCCAGCAGCGGCGCGTCGAAGCTGTCGCCGATCCGCTCGGCGAAGCGGCTGAGGTTTTCGCTGATGTCGTGCGTCGGAACTGCGATCGCGAATTCGTCTCCGCTCAAACGAGCGACCAGACCGGCCGGCGGAAGGACGCCCGCCAATCGCTGCGAAATGGCGCGAAGCACCAGATCCCCACAAGTGGTGCCGAGCATATCGTTGATCTGCTGGAAGCCGTCGATGCCGATCACAAGCAGTGCCACGTTGCGGCAGTTTACTTCGGCCGCGGAAATTTTCGCCTCAAGTTGGGCATGAAGCGTGTTGCGGTTGATGAGGCCCGTCAGCGTGTCGTGTTCGGCGAGGTATCGAATTCTCTCGGCTTCGCGCTTGCGCACCGAAATGTCGCGCAGGATCGCACCGAACTGAAAGCCGTCGGTGCCCTGCCAGCCGGAGAAACTGGCTTCGACCGGAAACACCTCGCCATTGCGGCGGCGTCCGTCGAACTCGACCACCGACCCGGCCGCGAGACGTGCGCCGTCCCTGGCAGAGAATGATGACGTGGCAACGGTCTCGTCACGTGCGCAAATCTCGTCGAACGAGCGGCCGATCATCTCCTCGGGCAGATAGCCGAAGATCGCGGTCGCGCCGGGATTCCACACTGTGATCAGGTAGTTGGAATCGGTGCAGATCAGGCCGTCGCCGAGCGACATCGCCACGCGCTGAAAGCGACTCTCGGCGACCCTGCCGAGCAGATCGCGGATGTCGATTTCGTCGAGTGCGATGGCGGCGATGTAGACGATGATGGCGATCTGGAACAGCGATGTATCGAGGATGAGCGGGAACGCCGCCTGCAGGGCAAACGCGCCTGTCTCGATGGCGACCGAAGTTGTGGCGAGAAGTGCCACTCTGCTGCCGGCGGAAAGGCGGCGCCATGAGATCAGTATGATCAAGGCGAGCAAGGCGAGGCCGGCCAGCGTGACGACGGGCGAGGTCCATTGCAGCGCGCGGTTCTGCAGCAGCGATTCCGCGGCCAGCGTCTGCAGCACGGGGCCGGACACGATCGCGCCGTTCGGGACGCTGAAGCGATCGCCGAGTTCGAGCGCCGTGCCGCCGATGACAACCTTCTTGCCCTGCAGTTTTTGCAGTGTAGCCGGGTCGCCGCGCAGGACGTCGGCAAAGGAGACTTTGGGGATGCCCGCAGTCCGGATGCTGAAGTCGATCAGAAACGGCGTGCGTTTTTCGGCGTATTGGCCGGCGAGCACGGCAGCCATCGAGGGCACGAATTTGCCGTCCAGCTTTTCGCCGAACGGATAACGGCGGACGAGGCCGTCGGGTCCGACCTCGACATTGACGACCGCCTGCCAGGAATGTTCGGCGAATTGCGGCAACGGGCGATTGACGTGAAGCGTCGTCCTGTCGGTGCGGGGCTGCTGGAAGGAGGGCAGCACGACCGACCCGCCGGCGCTCTGCAGGGCTTCGGCAAAGTTTCGGTCCGACGACGCGTCGGAGGGTGTGGAGAAGTCGACGTCGAGCGCGATGTCCTGGACGTCCGCCTTCTGAAGCTGCCGGATCAGCTCGGCGTGGAGCAGGCGCGGCCATGGCCAGACGCCGATCCTGTCGATCGACGATGCGTCGATCGCGATCACCACAATGTCGCCTGAGGCTTGTCGCGACTGCCAGGCGAACCGCAGGTCGGCCAATGCGTGGCGAAGCGAGCTATGCCAGCCGCCCGCCAGGACGATTGCCAACGCAATCATCACGAAAATATGTGGCCGATACTGTTTCACGTGGGCACCATTCTGGTGGTTGGAAATGTGGTGTCGCTGCGCCTGATGGCTGTTAGCGGTGCAATTGACGCCGCAAACTAGTTCCTGCCACGGCCGTTGCCATTTCCATTGCCGTTATTGGCATGGCCGCTTCCGTTGCCATGACCATTGCCGTTGGCCCCGTTTCCATTGCCGTTACTGTTGCCATTTCCATTTGCGCCGCCACCTGAGCCACTGACGGCCGCAATCGTGCTGCTTACGCTTGACGCGGCGCTGGTACTGTTCTCCGCGTTGCCGTCTCCGGAACCGGGACCCCAGATCGTGTCCTTTTTCGCGGCGTTGCGGGCACCGCCATGCGCTGCCGACTTGTCGTGGGCGAGGCCGTTGGTCACGCGGTGGACGTTCAACCGGACTTCACCGATCGATGACGAGATGCGGGTGACGCCAAGCCTTGCGGGCTGCGCGCTGGTATGCCGCAACGGCTGGACGCCCTGTCCATTCGCGGCGTGGCGGATCGCGGTAAAGCCTCCGCGCGGCACCGGAACGCGCTCGACCGACGGCGCGCGCGGCTTGCCTTGCTCGATCGGGGCGAGGGTGCCCGAACCGCCCAGCGAAAGGCCGGTTTTGCCGGTGGCGAACGCCGTTGCATGTTGGCCCGCCATCACCTGGGCGATCTGACCCGACTTGAAATCTGCGACCTCAACCTGACCGCGGACCACGTCGACGGTGGTCTTGCCTGCGTTGACGGTGACGCGGAACTGCGTGCCCTTCACCACGGCTGCGAGGTAGGGAGTCTCGACCTCGAAATGCTTGACGTTGCGCTTCTCGACGTCGAGCAGGATCGAGCCGGCCTGCTGCACGATCGTCGTCGAAAGGCCTTCCTTTTTCTGCGCGGGCATGCCGACAACCGAGTTCGGTGCGACCAGGATCATTTCCTCGCCGCGCTTCAGGAGGACGCGTCCGGTACGGCCAGTGCGAACGGTATCGCCGGGCTTCAATACGTCTTCCTGTTTCAGCGATGCCTGCTGCACGCCGCTGCCGGTGAGCCATACCTCGCCCGAGGACTTATGGACCGTCCAGTCGCTGCCGTCGGCAGCGAACGCGGCGGAAGCCATCGCCAGGATGAACGCTGCCGCGAGGGCTCGTGAGACGTGAGGGATCGCACGCATGAAACTCTCTCCGATTGCCGCTTTATCCCGAAGGCTTACCGGCAATGTTTCAACATTGAGTGAGCGAAAGTCGTGCATTGCAGGAGACGCATTAACCATTCGTTCACCATAAATTTCTATTAAAAATCATATGGCTAGCGGTTTCTCTCACAGGCATCGGTTCCTCTCCGTAGATGTACGGACGAGCACACGCCCAACAGTCGTCGTCCGATATTGCCTGCTGATGGTTAGCCTCGGGCTGGGCACCATCGGCTGCCTTCCGGCACAAGCGCAGCATGCGAACCAGCCGGGCTATGATCCGCGGCAGATCGAAAAACGTTTCGACGACCAGCAATCGAGCCAGGGCGCCAACGGGCAGCCCCGGTTGCCGACGCTGCAATTCGCCCGGCCGGAGGGGCAGGGGGATTCCAAGCCGCTGTTCGTGCTTCGGCACGTCGCGATCACCGGCGCGGTCGCGATACCGCAGGAGCGGCTGGTGACGACGTATCAACCCTATATCGGGAAAAAGGTATCGCAGGCCGACCTCGCGGCCATCTCGGCTGCGGTCAGCGACGTCTATCGCGCCGAAGGCTTTCACCTCAGCCGGGCGATCGTTCCGCCGCAGGACATCCAGGGCGGCCAGCTTCGCATTCAAGTCATCGAAGGCAGCATCACCGAGCTGACGTTGAAGGAAGACGGCGCCGAACAGTTCGGCGTCCGGCCGATGCTCGATGCCGTGATGGCCGAACAGCCCTCGCGGCTCGCGACGCTCGAACGGCAATTGCTGCTGATCAACGGGCGGCCCGGCGTGCGGATCGAGGACACCGCGATCGAGGAGATCGGCGCCGCCAGCGGCCATTTTCGCCTGATCCTTTCGCTGAAGACCTGGCACGTCTTCACCTCGTTCGGCGTCGACAATCTGGGATCTTCGTCGGTCGGACCGTGGCAAAGCTATGGGACGGCGGCGTTCAACTCTTATCTCGCGCCCGGCGATTCCCTGGTGTTGAATCTGTCGACCACGCCCGGCGATCCGCGGCAGCTCGCATTCGGCCGTCTGGCCTACGACGTGCCTGTCGGCACCGACGGCGCGCGCATCGGCGCGTCGGGCTACTACAGCGAGGTTTGGCCCGGCGATTACCGCCATCTCTACAGCGACAACATCAAGACCTATTCGTTCGAAATTCGCGGCAGCGTCGCTCCGCTGCAATCGCAGAAATCGAGCCTGACACTCACCGCGGCTGCCGGATTCACCAATTCCACCGAAAACGATGTGTTCGGCCCGATCTACGCCGACCACATCCGCACCGCCAGCCTCACGTCGGACTACCGGTTGCAGGACAATTTCGGCGGCACCAACTATCTGACGGTGAATTATCGTCAGGGTCTCGACATTTTCGGCGCCTCGCACCGCGGCGACGACGATCTGTCGCGCGAGGGGGCGTCCGGCAAATTCTCCGCGCTGAATTTCTGGTTCACGCGCTACCAGACGCTGTCGGATGCATGGTCGCTGAAAATTGCCTCGGCTGCCCAGATAGCGTCCGGCCCGCTGTTCACCTCGCAGCAGTTCTATCTCGGCGGCATCGCGTTCGGGCGCGGCTATGGCAGCGCCGAGATCAGCGGCGACAACGGCCTCGCGGGCTCGCTCGAACTGCGCTTCGACCAGAAGACGAACCTGCAATATCTGAGCGGCTACCAGCTCTACGGCTTCGTCGACAGCGGTGTCGCCTGGAATGACGGCTACCGCCTGAGCGACGGCCTTTCGCTCACATCGGCGGGCGGCGGCGTTCGCCTCTTCCTTGCCGACGGCCTGCAGGCCGACATCGGCGCCGCCGCGCCGCTCACCTATCGCGCGCCCGACAACCCCACCCGCGGCGCGCGGGTGCTGTTCTCGCTGACCAGCGCGCTGAAGCTCTGCCCGGTGCGGGCGACGACGCGGTGTTTGTAGAGGCGTGATCTCCGGGTGAAAGCTTTGCCCATTTTCCGAGGGAAAATCGACTGGTACTTGCAGTAGCGTAAGCAAGCGAACCTTCGCGCGCCCCCGAGGGCGGCAAGGCCGAGGCTGCCCGTCACCACTATCACAGCGGCAGCTTTCCGTTGCGTTTGCGATGATCCGATGAAGGCAGGAACAGTTTGCCGTCGATCGCAAGCTTCGGCAGGTCGGCGGAATTGCTGATGACGTGGAAATAGTTGAGCGGGTTTGCGGTGGGAATTTCGAGATTCTGTCCCTTGCTCTGTCCGTTGGCGCCGTTGAAGACGATGTCCTGATCGCGAAATCGCAAAGTCATAATCCTCCCGCGGCCGCTCTTTTTCGGCAGCCATCGGGGGCATAGTAGAGCCAAGTCCCCGGCATGTATCGGCCCTAGTGGCTCTGCACAGTGATTATGACGGGTTGCGTTCGGCGATCAGATTAGCTCCGGGAGGAGTTTGGGATCAACGAGGACCTCGATGCTGCGCGGGGTTCTTGGCTGTCTCCTCAGCCGCGTGTAGAGGTGGATAAAGGCCAGGTATTGCCCCTGCGTGGGCGTGAAGGGTTTTGCCGAAGGACTCACGCCGGCCATCCGATTCAGTTGTTTGTGCGTGCCTCGAACATGGAGGCACGCCATGAATGTACGCTATCGGGTCGACCTCAGCCAAATCGAGCGCACGGAACTCAGGGCGCTGCTCAGCAGCGGCAAGCATGCGTCGCGCAAGCTCAAGCGAGCACAGATCTTGCTGGCTGCTGATGCCGGTGCCGGCGACGAGGAGATCGCAAGGAGCGTCGGCGTGGGCGGCTCGACGGTGTACCGGATCAAGCGCCGCTTCGTGGAGGCAATCTGGAACGGGCGCTGAGCGACGAGCCGCGTCCCGGGGCGGAACGCAAACTCACGGTCAAGGAAGAAGCCCTGCTGGTAGCGACGGCCTGCGCCAGTCCCCCGGAAGGCCGCGCCCGCTGGACGCTCGATCTGCTGGCAGGCGCGATGGTCAAGCTCACCGAACACAAGAGCCTGTCGCACGAGACCGTTCGGCGGCGCCTGGCCGAAAATGGCCTCAAGCCCTGGCGCAAGGACATGTGGTGCATTCCGCAGGTCGATGGCGAATACGTCGCCCGCATGGAGGATGTCCTCGACCTCTACGCCGAGGCGCCCGATCCCAAGCGGCCGGTGGTGTGCTTCGACGAAAGCCCGGTGCAGCTTATCGGCGAGGCGCGTCAGCCCATCCCGGCCAGGCCGGGTCAGCTCGAACGTTACGATTACGAGTATCGTCGCAATGGCACGGTCAATCTCTTTGTCCTCCTCGACGTGCATCGGCCCTGGCGCAAGGTCAAAGTCACCGAACGGCGAGCGGCGGAAGACTATGCCCGATGCATGCACGACCTCGTCGACATCCATTATCCCGACGCCGAGATCATCCGGGTCGTTCAAGACAATCTATCGACCCACTCCGCCGGTGCCCTGTATCAGGCGTTCTCGCCCGCCGAGGCCAGGCGGATTTTGCGACGGCTCGAGTTCCACTACACCCCCAGGCACGCAAGCTGGCTCAACATGGTCGAGATCGAGATCGGCGTCCTGCGCGGCCAGTGCCTGGATCGCAGGATCGACAATCCCAAGCGACTGCGCCGCGAAATCGCCGCTTGGGAACGGAAGCGAAATGCTGCCCGCTCCCGCATCAAATGGATGTTCACAACAGACAAGGCCCGGGCCAAAATGGGCCGCGCCTATCCCGCGACTTCCAAAGAGTCATAATCACTGTGCAGAGCCACTAGTTGGATTTATTTTTCGCTGAGAGCGAGCGAGCATGTCTGGACTAAACCAAAAAAATGAGGCGTTTTGAGTCGCTTCTGCAATCGGTGTCGTGAAGAATGCGTAGGAGTGGGCCAACTAGCAACGAGAAACTCACAAAAATTGTATTCAAACTTGATCGGTAGAAAAAATCCATTGCAACGTTAGGAAGTGCCAGTTACAAATCACAGTTAGTCGTTGAGTCCCCAGTGACAGACTCTTGCAATACTTGGAGTCCCTTGTGATCCACGATTCCGGCCTCTCGCCGCGTAGCCAAGGGTCGAGTGAACATGCCCATGCGAACCTGGCGTGTCGGTTGCCGTTAGCTTGCCGACGGCATGAATCGTCGGACAGGAGCTCTTTCGCTAAGATAGCGGACTTTCCAACTGATCCTTCGATTTGCTCAGGCTGTACTGATCATTCCCGGCGGCTGAAGATGTCGGCCACGCATGATGACAGGCTGTCCGCAGCTAATTGTACGTTCTGCTTGGCGCGGCTGCGAAATTCGGACTGTCGATCATTGGGGGGGCATGAGTCGTTACCTCATCATAGCAATCCCCGTGTTGCTCTTGACTCCCTTCACGGCATACGTCGCGGCGAAAGTTGTGTGGACCGCAATTCGCGTGAAGGCGGTGTTAATCGGCGGCCGGAGATATGCCTTTGCCGATCGGCCGGGGTTTGTCAGCTTTGTTGTCGCTGTCTGGCTGTTGCTAACGATGGCGATGCTGCTTGCCTCGGTTGCGCTCCTCAGTGAGCTACCATCAATCATAAACCAGAACATCAATTAGCGCGAAACTAAGGGGCGGAAAGCGGTTCGCGGATTTGAACGCCAGTGATTTCTCGCTAGAGCGCCGCGGCAACGATCTTGTCGTCAATGTCCTGAGTTCAGGCCACGCCATCACGGTCAAGTCGCAGTTCACGTCCCCGACAGATTTTTGGGGGATCGAACAAATTCAATTCGCTGATGGCACCGCTTTGAACAAGGCCGAGATAAAGGCCGCCGCATGGTACCGCGGCACAGCAGGCAACGAGAGCATTAGTGGCAGCTCCGGCGATGACACCTTTGATGGCAAGGGCGGCAATGACATCCTGACCGGCTATGGTGGCAGCGACACCTACATCTATGGCGTTGGCTCCGGCAACGATGTGGTGTCTGAACACGGCGCCGATGCCGGAACCGATGTCGTCAAGCTGGTTGGGCTCAACGCCTCGGACGTCGAATTCAGCCGCTCGGGCAACGATCTCAATATCCAGATCATCGCGACAGGCGAGCGGCTCAAGGTTGGAAACCAGTTCAATGGCGCCTATGGCGTCGAACAGGTTGCCTTTGCCGATGGCTCTGCCTGGGACCGTACTCAAATCGGCAATGCGGCATGGTTTCGCGGTACGTCAGGTAACGATTCCATCTCGGGGACGTCCGGCAACGATACGATCCTCGGCGGAGCGGGTAACGACACGATGTCAGGCGGCTCAGGCAGTGATACCTTCGTGTTCCGCGCTAATCTCGGTCAGGACGTCATCACGGATTTTACCGTCGGCAGCGACGTGTTGGCGACACAGGATGGTATCTTCGCGGATGCAACGACTGCGCTCGCGGCCGCCACGGCTTCGGGGAACGATACGTTGATCACCATCGACGCTAATAGCAGCATACTGTTGAAAAACGTCGCGCTTGCCAATCTGCACACGGATGACTTCCATATCGTCTGAGGGGGCGCATGGTCCGCACCCTCACACCGGCTCGTAGCTCTCGGTGGTGCAGGCATCCTCGGCTTCGATCTTTTGGCGATCGGCGATCACGCCGCCGGAAATCTCGACACGGTAGGTCTGCGTGCCCAGCGGTTTGCCGGTCACCGAAATCACTTCGGCCTTGACGCATGCGGTCCAGCCCGGTCCGCGCAGGTTGGGGCGCGGCTCGGAAACGCGAACATTGGTCGGTTGCGAGGCCGCCGTGAACACCGCGTCCAGCTTCTCCTTCAGCAGGTGCTTGATGTCGGGCGGCGGCTCGAGTGCGGGCGGCTCGGGTGCCTTGGCGCGCATGAACTCGGGCACCGGCGAGCGGACGTCGGCAAAGCCGCAACCCGCAAGCGTCAGCGCTGCGCCCACAACCAGCGCCACATGATTCACGATCCGCCGCATCGGAGGGTGTTTTACCCCGAACACGCCGCGCCAGAACAGGGCCTGTTGCCCAGATAACGATCCCGATACTGTGATTGACATCACTGCGCGGGACTTGGGCCTGCGACAAGATCCTTTGAATCGAGCCCTTGTCACGCCTCACAACGCGCCGCCGGCTTGAACCTTTGGCTCCGGGGCCATGACCAATCCGTAGCCTGCATTGCCGGGAGGTGGCATCATGTTCCGTGACACGCTGCTCAAGCTGATGATTCCCGCTGCGGTTCTTCTGGGAACGCAGTCGGCCTCTGCCGAAAATCGCCTCGCGCTGGTGATCGGCCAGTCCGCCTATCGCTCGGTGCCGGCGCTGCCCAATCCGGCCAATGACGCCAGGGCGGTCACGCAATTGCTGACCGATTCCGGCTTCGAGGTTTCGACCGCGGCCGATCTTTCGCAAGGCCAGATGCGGGAGGCGGTCAGCGACTTCGCGGGCAAGGTCGCGGCCAAGGGCGCCGACACCGTGGCCCTGGTGTTTTATGCCGGCCACGGGCTGCAGATCGACGGTGAGAACTTTCTGGTCCCGATCGATATCGATCCCAAGCGGGAAGCCGACATTCCGATCCAGGCGGTGCGCCTCAACGACATCCTGAACACGCTGACGTCGGTGCCGAGCAAGATGCGCATCCTGATGCTCGACGCCTGCCGCAACAATCCGTTCCCGGATCTCAAGACCGCCGGCAGCGGGCTTGCCATTATCGACGCGAAGGTCGGCGCTCCCGGCACCTTCCTGTCGTTCTCGACGTCGCCGGGCGCAGTCGCGGAAGACGGCTCCGGCTCCAACAGCCCGTATACGAACGCGCTGCTGTCGGCCGGCAAGGAACAGAACATTCCGATCGAGGAGACCTTCAAGCGGGTGCGGCTTGCGGTGAACAAGGTCACCGAAGGGCGGCAGACCCCGTGGGACAGCTCCTCGCTGACCGAGGATTTCCGCTTTTCCGGCGTGTCGGTCGCCGGGCCGAAGCTTGCGGCAGCTCCGAAGAAGACGGTCGCGGAGTGGACGCGTGATCTGAAGGGCAAGCCGGTCGAGGCGGCGAACGAGCTGATCGTGGCCGACGGCACCGACGAAGCGTATGAGGCCTTTGCCGGCCTCTTCCCGCAGACGGCGCTCGGACGGCTGGCGCGCGACTGGCTGGTTCGGCACCGGCGCATGGTGGCATGGAATGAGGCCGTGCTCATCAACACCGCTTCCGGATATCGCTCGTTCCTGGCGAAATTTCCCGACAGCGATCTCAGCGCGACCGCGCGCAAGCTGGAACAGCGGCTGCGCAACCGCCCCGAGTTCACGCCGGCGGTTGCCGCCGCCAACGCCGCCGTGCCGCAAAACGTTGCGCTGACCGGGCCGATGTGCCCCTGCAACGTGCAACCGGCGCCGCAGCAGCCGCTGAAAGTCAATGTCCCGGTCAGGCGCGTCGAACCGGATCCGCCGAAGAAGCGGGGCGATCACAAGCCGCCGCGCCGGCGCGAGTCGGATGATGACGTCGTGGTCGTTCGCCGTCCGCCCCCGCGCGAAGTGTACGAGCCGCCGCCGCCCCCGCCGGTCAGCATCGGCATCGGCATCGGTCTCGGCGGATTCGGCGGCGGCCGCGGCGGCCACTATGGCGGCGACCGGGGTAGATACTGAGGTGGCGATAGGGTAATCGATCCCGCAAGCGTTGCGTTGCGCTTGCGGGGCAAGATGCGAAATCCGGTTCGTCTGTTCACTTTCATCGTTGCCATCTTCTGCACCGGCATCGCGCTTCCGGCTTCCGCCTGGGAGCATTGGGGTGGCGATCGCGGCGGATCGCGGTTTTCGCCGCTCGGCCAGATCACGCCTGATAATGTCGGCAATCTCGTTCGCGCCTGGGAGTTTCGCACCGGCGATCTCGGCAGCCGCGCGCCCGAGGTGATGAAGCGGACCAAGTTTCAGGCCACGCCACTGTTGGTCGAAGACAGCCTGATCCTCTGCTCGCCGTTCAACGAAGTGATCGCGCTCGATCCCGGCAGCGGCGCGCAGAAGTGGCGGTACGATCCGAAGATCTCCACCGCGCAGCGCCCGGCCAACCGCTACACTTGCCGCGGGGTGGCCTATTGGGTCGACGACAAGGCGACCGGGACGGTTGCCTGCCGCGCGCGAATCTTCATGGGCACCAACGATGCGCGCGTGATTGCGCTCGACGCAAGGTCCGGGATTCCCTGCGCCGATTTCGGCGTCAATGGCGAGATCAGGATCGAGATCGGCACGCCGCTGGAATGGCCCGGCGAATTCCAGATCACATCGGCGCCCGTGATTGCCCGCGACACCGTGATCGTCGGCTCTGCGATCGCGGACAACCGCCGCGTCGAGGCGCCGGCCGGTACGGTGCGCGCCTTCGATGCGCGAACCGGGCGTCCGCGCTGGGACTTCGATCCGCTGGTGCATAGCGGTGTCACTGCCGGCCACGCCAATGTCTGGGCGCCGATGTCGGTGGACGAGGAGCGCGGCCTGGTGTTCTTGCCGACGTCTTCGCCGAGCCCGGATTTTTGGGGCGGCAAGCGGCCCGGCAACAACGACTACGCCAATTCGGTCGTGGCGCTGCGCGCCGAGACCGGCGAGCGGGTCTGGTCGTATCAGACCGTGCATCACGACGTCTGGGATTACGATTTGCCGGCGCAGCCGACGCTTTCGCGGATCGATACCGGCGAAGGCCGGCGCGACGTCGTGATCCAGCCGACCAAGCAGGGCTTTGTGTTCGTGCTCGACCGCGATACCGGCAAGCCGGTATGGCCGGTGGAGGAACGCGCCGCGCCGCAGGGCGGCACCGAAGGCGAGCAGCTCTCGCCGACGCAGCCGTTTCCAACCCACGTACCGCCGCTGCTGTCGCAACGAATTTCGGCCGACGATGTGTTCGGCCTGATTCCATTCTGGGAGCGCGGGGCCTGCCGCGCGCAGGTCGCGTCGGCGCGAAACGACGGCCTCTATACGCCGCCGTCGACGCAAGGCACCGTGGTGTTTCCGATGACCGGCGGCGGCGTGAATTGGGGTGGCGCCGCCTTCGATCCGGTCAACCAGATCCTTTACGCCAACACGACGCGGGCGATCCATATCGTCAAACTGCTTCCGCGTGCCGCCGTGGCCGATGGGTTCAACCCGCCGCCCGGTCACGATTTTGGACGGCAGCAGGGTACGCCCTTTGCCATGACGCGCGCGGTCGCGTTGTCGCCTTTGGGCCTGTTGTGCAACAAGCCGCCTTGGGGCGAGATGGTCGCGGTCGATCTGAAGGCCGGGAAGATTCTCTGGCGCTCGAGGGTCGGCACCACGGAAGACCGCGCGCCGCTCGGCATCGCTTTGCCCTTCGGCACGCCGCTCGTCAGCGGCGTCGCGATCACCGCCGGTGGTCTCGTCTTCACCGGCGCGATGGATGCTTATTTGCGCGCCTTCGACGCGCGATCGGGGCGGGAGCTGTGGCAGGGCCGGCTGCCGGTGCCGGGCGTTGCCAATCCCATGACCTATCTGTGGAAGGGCGAGCAATATGTCGCGATCGGCGCCGGCGGTCATTCGGAGTCGGGCACGACGATCGGCGACAGTGTGGTGGCGTTCCGCCTGGCGCGGCCCGGGGAAGCGCCCTCGCTATGGTCGCGCACCATCGACCGGCCCGGCGGGCGCTTCATGAGCGGGGCGATCGCAATCGGGCTTGTGGTCGTGTTGATGGCGATGCTGGTGTGGCGCTGGCGGCGGCGCTGGGTGGTCAAGGTGTAGATGCGCTAGTGCGTTCGCAGGGACGACACGGGGATGGATTTCGGATTCAACTCTCAAACAGCTCTCTGCTGTCATTGTCCGGCTTGACCGGACGATCCAGTACGCTGCGGCTTCTCCGCGTCATTGCGAGCGAAGCGAAGCAATCCATTCTTTCTTTATGCCGGGACATGGATTGCTTCGCGGAGCCTGTCATCGGGCAGCGCTTCGCGCCGACCCGTTGGCTCGCAATGACGGTGGATACAGTTTCGCGATCTCGCGGCGCATCTCGCCCGAGCTTTGCATCTTCTTTTGCCCTCTTCGTAACTAGAGGGCGCAGGGAAGACCGGGTGCTTGCTGCACCCGCGGTCTCGCGTGCGATTTGCGCAAACAAAACTGCACACGAGCATACAGGGCAGCGGGAGCATTCCGGCCTTCCCTGCGCAATGGCTTTACGGCTTACTTCGTGCTCTCCCCGGAGAACGGCTCTGTTGCCTCCGTCGCCAGCGAGATACTTCCCGCCAACTTAACGCCAGCACCGCGGCGCCCGAACCACACGACTTCGCCGTACGCGTCCGGCGCGTACGTCTGGCGCGCCCTCAGCGTCCATCGCATCTCACCGCGCGTTCGTGACGATCGCGAGCGCCCCTCAATCGGGTGAGACGGGCGGAGTTATGCGACTGATTTGGGTGAGAACGAAAGCAGAATATTTTTGCAAAGGAGACTGGACAGGTTTTGACTGATTTGCCCGACAAGTGGTTTTTGTCGCGGTTGTGCATCAAGATTGCGCTTGCGCGCAAAGCAAATCAGTTCGCAGTCCGTATGTATTGGTGGGCACGGCGCGAAGCGCGCCTTTCCCTGCGTCTTCATCTCCCAGGCATGACGTCGGCGATCCAACACTCTGCTCATCCGCGGATGAACAGGGCTCGCGTCACTATCCGAGCGCCGGCTCTGCATACAACGGGGGCTGCGTCCGATCACGACAAGGCGCATCTCACCCTCTGGGCGAAGGGATGTTTCTTGATCTGTTCCAGGTTGTGCCCTGTTCTAATTCACGATGGGTGCAGCCTTGTTTGCGACGCCGGTGGCCTGTTGAAATTGTGACTGGCCCAGTTTGATTTGTGTCGGCTGCCAGACAGACGAAATGCGAACTGACGGTCTGTAATTTCCAGGGGGCTTGGGAGGGATTCATCCATGGCTCAGCAGCGTAGACGCGTCAAACACACGGCGACCTTTGAAGAACGCTTAGCGCAAGAGGCCCAAAAATTTAAGGAAGCGGCCGACAAAGAGCTGCCAGGCAGCATGGCGCGCGAACTTCTTTTGAGACGCGTCCGGCAAGCTGAGACGGCATCTTTCATGAACCAACGACTAACTTCCCCCGGCTTGCGGTCGCCGAAATAGCGTCGCACCCATGCACGCTTATCGGGCTTACCTGATTGGCTGGGACGGCCACATCGTCCATCGCGTAGATATTGAATGCGACGATGACGAAGCCGCCAAGGCGCGCGCCAAATTGCTCGTGGACGGTCACGACGTAGAACTATGGGACGGCGCGCGGAAGATCGCGGAGTTCAAGACAGCGCAGTAAGACCGCCTCGGTTGGCGGCGCCAATTGGTCCAGCCAATTGGTCCAAATGCAGAGCCAGCCTATCGAACATCTCGCGGAAGGTTACTTTGACGACGGCCGCTTGTTTCCTAGAACGCCCGGCGCCGCGGCGGCGGACCGGCCTGTGGGTGGCGCGCCCGGGTGAGGAGTTCGAAGATTGCGATCACCGCGGCGCAAGCGATGATAGTGATTGTCGCCATCACGAAAACAGTTTTGAACATGGTTCGCTCCTGACACACTATTGACGCCAAGACGCCAGACGAATCGGGTTCCGGCAAGACCAGAGAACTACGGGGGTCGGGCCGCCGTGCGATGGCGGATTACGATCCCGCTCTACAGCATTGCGAACGCGCTCGAGACCATCGCCACCGCCTTGTTGTCGGTGGCGGAAAGCAGCGTGACGCGGCCGAAGCTCATGGTGCGCCCGAGGCGGACCACGCGCGCATCGGCCAGCACGTCGGAAGCTGCGACCGCGCGCATGAAATGCGTGGTCTGGTCGACCGTCGTCATCGGTCGATAGCCGCGGTTGGCGGCGAGGTTGGCGATCACCATCGCGGTGTCGGCAAAGGCCATCAGTGCCTGGCCCGAGACCGTGCCGCCATTGCGGCACAGCCGCTCCGAGAACGGCAGGCGCAGGATCGCGCCCGGCTGCCAGTCGGCGGCATCGGGTGATGGCGCAATGTCAAAGCGCTCGATCGAGAGGTTGAGATCCATCACCCAGGGCGCAAATACCTCGCCAAGCACGCGCTTTGCTTCCGCGATGCCGAATTCCGCTGCTGGTGGCTGTTGCTGCATGAACGCCCGTTTCCTTAGCCGATAGTGTTTGCAGGCCGTATTGTAGTGGTCATTGCGGCGAAGGGAACAGCCGCGGCG
Organism: Bradyrhizobium sp. AZCC 2176; assembly: GCF_036924645.1. NCBI lineage: Bacteria > Pseudomonadati > Pseudomonadota > Alphaproteobacteria > Hyphomicrobiales > Nitrobacteraceae > Bradyrhizobium > Bradyrhizobium sp. AZCC 2176. Next base: position 4,716,092 of record NZ_JAZHRX010000001.1, read on the forward strand.
GGCCACAATACGGCCCGAAATCCTGTAAGTCGGGCCAGGCTTTGCATGTGCGTCCCGCGCGTCCCACCAAAAGCGGGGGCCCCGTGCTTGGCGAGGCGGTTGGGCCGGTGGTATCCTTCCTGAAAACGCAATGTCAGCGTCCCAAAAGGAGAACGTCATGAGAATGCTGAGCGCGGCCGCTGTGGTGGTGTTGTTGACGGCGCCGGCCTACGCGCAGACCCCAAACATCAACCTGATGCCGGAGTTCCAGTCCAAATCGCCGGAAGAGAAAGAGCAGGATGCGGTCAAGGACAAGGCCTATAAGGAATCCTTGAAGAAGATTCCCGACGCCAAGGCCTCTTCCGATCCCTGGGGAACCGTGCGCAGCACCGACGGTCCCAAGGACTCGGCGAAGGCCGCAGCGGCGCCCAGGAAGAGCAAGACCGGCAGCAACAGCCAGTAAACGCTCCACCAAGCCGCGAGTAGGATTCCTTCGCCGCAACCCCTATATTCGACCTGTCGTCCTGGTCTGGAGTTACGACATGGTCTTTCGCCCGCGCGATCTCGCGAGCCGGATGGCCGGCCGGCGCAAGCCGGACGATGGCTATCTGCGCGAGACCTTCACGCTGCCGCGCGACAAAGCGAGGGCGAGGGCACGCGACTTCCTCAACCGCTATCCCAAGGCGGCCTATATGAGCTCGGTCGAAAGCTGGCGCGAGCTACCCGGCGGCGACATCGAATTCACGATGCGCCGGCTTGCCAGCGCCGATTAGAGCAACTCTGGATTCTTGTTTTGACGCGTTTTCTGCGCAGATAAGTCTACGCAATCTGCGCAAACTTGATTGCTATGCGACCGGTGCCCACCCCCGGATCAAGTCCGAGGGCATGCTTCGCTCGAAAACACTATTGGGTCCCACGAAATCACCAACACCTCGATTTTTGCCGAATTCCGATAACTCGGTATTCAGGTATTCCCGCCTAGATTCCCCGCGCAGGAGAAATCATGGCGAGAGACCGCAGAGATCTGGGTGCCCGCAAGTTCGTTCGGGTCGATTTGCGCAAGCCGGGCTTCCTGATTCCAGCGCCGGATGCGCCATGGATCGAGTGTTACATCCTCGATATTTCCGAGAACGGCGCCTGCCTCGACGTGGGCGATCTCGCAGTACCAAAGGTGTTCGGCCTGTCGCTGACTGCGGGCGGCGAGGTGCGGCGGGTATGCACGCTGATCTGGCGCAGGGGCGAATTGGTCGGCGTCCGGTTCGTCTCCGCCCGGGAGCTGCGCAAGGGCGTCGCGCCGACCGGTGAACCGGAGGCCGCTACCAAAAAGGCGCACGCCTAGAGCCTTATTGGTTCTGATCAGAACCGGGGAGCGCTTTAATCCGTATCCTGCAGTGTTTGCGCAAATGTTCGGCCTTAACCTGCTGTAATTGCTTGATATTTTTCAGATGAGAGATCGGCGGAAGAATCCAGCGGCGGGCTACTCCCGCTCTGCCTTTTTCAGCTCCCGATCGATCCGAAGCTGGACCCGCCGGATCGCCAGCAGATTGAGCTTGGCTTCGGTCTTGCCCGCGACGACCCTCTCGCCGATGCGGAATTGCCATTTCCAAATGCCCGGAGCGACCGCCGTCACGGTGAATTCAACGCCCTTGTAGATCATATAAAATCCCGCTGCGGCGCGACCGCCTCAATAATAATCAAACAACTATAGAAAGCCGGCCAGCCTGATCAGCGTAAATTCTATGAAAGTCTCCCGAATGCCTTCGCCATAACGGGAGCGGAACCGCAAAGTTCCATGGGGAATACCTTTGCCGCGGAGCGTACGGCCAAATCCCGCTTGCTTGCTGGAGTTCTAAACCTCGCGCGTGCGGCCAAGGTTCGCGACAGTCCCGTTGCCGCGCGCGCAAAAAAGCGCTGCGCCGCGCAAGCGGAGTATGGTCCGCTTGGCGGCGCAGGCCTATTCCCCGAGTGATGCAATGTCCCAGGCAAAGTTTTGTCTGGATGGAATGAAAAAGGTTCAACGCCGCGCGTAACGAATTGCCGGATAGTTTGTGCCTGAAACGGGGCTTTGCAGCGGACGTACCTGCTCGCGAGGGCGGGGTGTCCTCCCGATTTCCCCGTCATCGGCGACCTCGCTGCATAGCTCCATGTGGCGGGGTCGTTTGGCTGCGCGGCGCGTGCGGCCTATTCCTGGCGCGTCGGATAAGGTTGCCGCGGCGGAATGTGGGGTCGCGACGGCGCGTCCGGCCGGACCGGCTGCGGCACCCTGGACGGATCCGGCGTGCGGCTGAGGCTCAAGGGCCGTGTGAGGAGAGGGGCGCCATGCTGCTGAGGCGTCAGCAGGATGGGTTCGTGGGGGACGACAACCTGTATATGCATGCCGCAAGAGATAGCGCGGGCGCCTTGACGGACGGTTCAGGTGAAACCGCAAGCACGCCTAAAATTGTAGGCGACCTCACCCGCATCTGCAGAGGGACTGATAAACGATGAGGCCGCCCTGTCCGGCGGCCTCATCGCGAGAGCTAGCCTTCCGGCTGCTCTACATCAGGCGCCCGGGGGCTGGCGTCCGGCGCCTCTTCACTCCTGGCCGAAAGGTCGGCGGCCTTTTCGAGAAAGCCCGCGGCGACATCCGGATCCGTGGTGGCCATTGCAAACTTGAGAAAGGTTGCCGCTTGTTCCGTTAGATATTTCTTGCCCGGCACAATCTGGTTCCCCATTACTACCCGTTACTAAATCAGCCACTATCAGCCGCTCCCGGTGCGATTACGCATTGCGGCGAGATCCGTTCCGAAAGAAAAGCACAAAAGTGAGCTCAAGGCGGCCGGGCGGCGCGGCCGGATGTTCAGCCCGATCTTGTGCGCGCTGCGTCGAGGCCGAACGAGACGCCAGTTCCGGAAAGCCGGGCTACTCCTCCGGCGAGGCCCTCGCCTAACTGTGAAGGTCAGCCTTGTGCACGGGGATTTGCAGTTCTGCCGCCCGCTCCTGCCGCTCCTTCTTGGCGAATTCGCGCTCGCGCTGTTCGAAGGCGGCCAGTTCCTTTTGCGCCGCCTCAAGAAAGCGGTCGCGTGGTGTTATTGCCAATTGAGTGTGTCCCGTCAATTACGCACCCCGTCGATTGACCCCAGGGCCCGATCATATTTAAGCCCTCGGGGCCGGGGAAGGTCTGCAGGCCGTAAAACTACGGAATTATGAAATCCGGAAAAACCAGCAGATTTGAGGGGGATACTGGGCCGAATTTCGCGTGCCCAAGGATGGCGAACGGGTAAATCATGAGCGCTCTCCACCAGTGTAACCACTGACGTCACGCCGCGAGCATTCGTTCCGGGCGGTCTCACTCTGGCGACTTCAAGCCTGGCGAGGAAATCCACTGGTCGATGTGGGCGGCGGTATCCGCCTGACGGGCTTTTCGCAGCAGCTCCTCGCGTTCCTGCCCGGGAGGTTTGGTCCGGGCTTCCTGCCGCAGTCGCTCAGCTTCCTTCGTCAGCCGATCAGGAAAAGTCAGGGTATTCTTGAAACGGTGTCGCTGCATGGTTCGCTCCTGTGGAAAGGGCGGAAGCGCGAACGGTCTCTCTGTCACCGATGGGCAGCCGAGGTCCGGCGGTGATGGGAACAATTTGCGCCCGGGAACTTCCGAGCGCGAGTCATTTATTCGCGAGCGGAAAATGATGAGGCCGCCAACTGAGGCGGCCTTACTTCGCGTGCGACCCGGTGCGTCGTGCGCTCCATGCCCTAACTACCGTCAAGACGGGCAGCGGCCATAGCAAGGCTCTTATCCAGTGCAGTGTCCAATATCGTGCGCGTGCGCTCATGGTTGGAAACATAATCCAAAAGAGGGCCGCTGTGAAAACCAGATGGCACCCGAGGCCGGAAACAGGCCAAGTACCCTCTTTATAAAAAGAACATATTGCGAACATGGAACAAACGTGGTACGAAAATTCCTATACGCCGATCGAATCCTGAACCTGCCATCGTCCGTTTGTCCCGCTCGCGAATCCCCGCCATAAGGAGCACATCTATGTCCGCCACTGCCCTGCGTATCGTTGAAGGATCCTCCATGGATAAGACCAAGGCCCTGTCTGCCGCGCTCTCCCAGATCGAGCGCCAGTTCGGCAAGGGCTCGGTGATGAAGCTGGGCAAGAACGACCGCTCGATGGATGTCGAGACCATTTCGTCGGGCTCGCTCGGGCTCGACATTGCGCTCGGCGTCGGCGGCCTGCCGAAGGGGCGGGTGGTCGAAATCTACGGGCCGGAATCGTCGGGCAAGACCACGCTGGCGCTGCACACGGTGGCCGAAGGACAGAAGAAGGGCGGCATCTGCGCCTTCATCGACGCCGAACATGCGCTCGATCCGGTCTATGCGCGCAAGCTCGGCGTCAACATCGACGAACTCCTGATCTCGCAGCCCGATACTGGCGAGCAGGCTTTGGAAATCTGCGACACCTTGGTGCGTTCCGGCGCGGTCGACGTGCTGGTGGTCGATTCGGTGGCGGCGCTGGTGCCGAAGGCCGAACTCGAGGGCGAGATGGGCGACGCGCTGCCGGGTCTGCAGGCGCGGTTGATGAGCCAGGCGCTGCGCAAGCTCACCGCCTCGATCAACAAGTCCAACACCATGGTGATCTTCATCAACCAGATCCGCATGAAGATCGGCGTGATGTACGGCTCGCCGGAAACCACCACCGGCGGCAACGCGCTGAAATTTTACGCCTCCGTCCGCCTCGACATCCGCCGCATCGGCGCGATCAAGGAGCGCGACGAAGTGGTCGGCAACACCACCCGCGTCAAGGTGGTGAAGAACAAGCTGGCGCCGCCCTTCAAGCAGGTCGAGTTCGACATCATGTATGGCGAGGGCGTCTCCAAGATGGGCGAGATCCTCGACCTCGGCGTCAAGGCCGGCATTGTCGAGAAATCCGGCGCCTGGTTCTCCTATGACAGCCAGCGGCTGGGCCAAGGCCGCGAGAACTCAAAAGCGTTCCTCAAGGCCAATCCCGACATGGTCGCCAAGATCGAGACGGCGATCCGCCAAAACTCCGGCCTGATCGCCGAGCAGATCCTGGCCGGTCCCGCCGAGCGCGACGCCGACGGCGAGGAGCCGGCGGGCGACGAATAAGTTTCCGACGCTTCAGGCCGATAAGGTTTGAAACGCGACAGGCGGGTGCTGCGGACGTTGAGTTGCCGACGTTCTCAGCGCCCGTTCTGTTTTGCGTTGCGCCGTAGCGCCGTGGCCGTAGGATAGGTAGAGCGCAGCGAAACCCATCAGAAGTCGGACGGCAAAAGAGATGGGTATCGCTTCGCTCGGCCCATCCTACGAAGTTATTCCGCGGCTTGCGCGTAGTCCGCGACCGGCGGGCACGAGCACACCAGATTGCGGTCGCCATAGACGTTGTCGACGCGGCCGACCGGACACCAGTATTTGTCGGTGCGTGAGACGCCGTCGGGGAAGCAACCCGTGGCGCGGCTATAGGCGCGGTTCCACGCATCATCGACAATGTCGTGCACGGTGTGCGGGGCGTGGCGCAAGGGCGAGGCTTCGACCTTCCAGCGGCCGATCTCGATCTCCGTGATCTCGCTTCGGATCGCGATCATGGCGTCGCAGAAGCGATCCAGCTCCGCCTTCGATTCCGATTCGGTCGGCTCGATCATCAGCGTGCCCGGCACCGGGAAACTCATGGTCGGCGCGTGGAAGCCGTAGTCGATCAGGCGCTTGGCGATATCGTCGACGGTGACGCCGCTGGTAGTTTTGAGCGGGCGCGGATCGACGATGCATTCATGCGCGACGCGGCCCTTGGCATTCCGGTAGAGCACCGGGAAATGCGGATCGAGGCGGCTTGCGATGTAATTGGCGTTGAGGATTGCGATCTCGGTAGCGCGCCGCAATCCCTCGCCCGACATCATCAGGATGTAAATGTAGGAAATCGTCAGGATCGACGCTGATCCGAACGGCGCCGCCGACACCGGTCCGACCGGATGCGCCGTCGTGCCGTCGGTTGCGGGATGGCCGGGCAGGTAGGGTGCAAGATGGGCCTTGACGCCGATCGGGCCCATGCCCGGGCCGCCGCCGCCATGCGGGATACAGAAGGTCTTGTGCAGATTGAGGTGCGAGACGTCGGCGCCGTAATCGCCGGGCCGCGACAGGCCGACCTGCGCGTTCATGTTGGCACCGTCCAGATAGACCTGGCCGCCATGGCCGTGAACGATGTCGCAGATCTCGCTGATGTGCTCCTCGAACACGCCGTGCGTCGAGGGATAGGTGATCATGACGGCGGCGAGGTTTTTGGAGTGCTTCTCCGCCTTGGCGCGGAGGTCGTCGACGTCGACGTCGCCGCGCGCGTCGCAGGCGGTCACCACCACCTCCATGCCGGCCATATGGGCGGAAGCCGGATTGGTGCCGTGCGCGGAGGAGGGGATCAGGCACACCTTGCGGTGCGGCTCGCCGCGCGCGGCATGATAGGCGCGGATCGCGAGCAGCCCGGCATATTCGCCCTGGGCGCCGGAATTGGGCTGCAGCGAGACCGCGTCATAGCCTGTCATGTCGCACAGCGCTTTCTCAAGCCGCCTGAACAACACATGATAGCCCCTGGCCTGCTCGGATGGCGCGAACGGATGCAGATTGCCGAACTCAGGCCACGTCAGCGGAATCATCTCCGTGGTCGCGTTCAGCTTCATGGTGCAGGAGCCGAGCGGAATCATGGCGCGGTCGAGCGCGAGGTCGCGGTCCGAGAGCTTGCGCATGTAGCGCAACAGCTCGGTCTCGGAGCGGTGCGCGTGGAACACGGGATGGGTGAGGAAGGCGCTGTCGCGCTTCAGTTCCGCCGGCAGCGTCTCGCGCGTGCTGACCTCCATATCGGCATAGGACAGCTTGCCGCCGAATGCGCGCCACACCGCTTCGACGGTCGCTTGTGTCGTGGTCTCGTCCAGCGCGATGCCCAGCCGGCCTTCACCGATGCGCAGATTGATTGCTTCAGCATGGGCCCGGACGACGATCTCGCTTTGTCTGGTACCCACATCCACCGTCACGGTGTCGAAGAAGATCTCGCTCTTCAATGCAAAGCCAAGCTGGCGCAAGCCCGCCGCCAGCACCGCTGCGCGCCGGTGCACGGTCCGCGCAATGTGTGTCAGCCCTTCCGGGCCGTGATAGACCGCGTACATCGAGGCGATCACCGCCAGCAGCACCTGCGCGGTGCAGATGTTGGAGGTGGCCTTTTCGCGGCGGATATGCTGCTCGCGGGTTTGCAGCGCCAGCCGATAGGCCGGCTGCCCGCGCGAATCCACCGACAGGCCGACAATGCGGCCGGGCAGCGAACGCTTCAGCGCGTCGCGCACCGACATGTAAGCCGCATGCGGGCCGCCATAGCCCATCGGCACGCCAAAGCGCTGCGCCGATCCGATGGCGATATCGGCGCCGAGTTCGCCGGGCGAGGCGATCAGCGTCAGCGCCAGCAGATCGGCCGCAACGACGGCGAGCGCGCCCTTGGCGTGCAGCGCTGCAATCGCGGGCCGCAGATCTCGCACCGCGCCTGATGTGCCGGGATATTGCAGCAAGCCGCCGAACACTTCCGCCTTGTCGAGATCGGTGAGGGGATCGCCGACGATCAAATTCCAGCCGAGCGGCTCCGCGCGGGTACGCAGCACGGTGAGCGTCTGCGGATGCACGTCCGCATCGACGAAGAACGATTTTGTCTTCACCTGCGAGGCGCGTTCGGCGAGCGCCATGGCCTCTGCGGCCGCTGTGCCTTCATCAAGCAGCGAGGCATTGGCGACGTCGAGCCCGGTCAGATCGCAGATCATGGTCTGGAAGTTGAACAGCGCCTCCAGCCGGCCCTGGCTGATCTCGGGCTGATACGGCGTGTAGGCCGTGTACCAGGCCGGGTTTTCGAGAATATTGCGCTGGATCACGGCGGGCAGGATGGTACCGGAATAGCCTTGGCCGATCAGCGAGGTGAACACTTCGTTTTGCGCGGCCAGCTCGCGCATATGCGCCAGCGCCTCGGTTTCGCTGAGCGCTGGCCCGAGATCGAGCGGCGCCTTCTGCCGGATCGAGGACGGCAGCGTCTGCCCCATCAGCTCGTCAAGGCTGTTCGCGCCGACGCTGTTCAGCATCGCTGCGATGTCGCGGGGCGAGGGGCCGATATGACGGCGCACGAAATCGGTGGCGGCTTCAGTGGTGGTTTTCAGCGGCGCGTTCATGGGTCTTTCCTCGTCGCATAGCGGGGTGCAGTTACTCCGTCATGCCCGGCCTTGTGCCGGGCATCCACGTCTTGCTTTGGCGCCAAACAAGGCGTGGATGGCCGGGCATAGGCGAGCGGAAGCGACGCCGTCCTTCAGACGGCTATGCCCGGCCATGACGGCCGAGATGTTGCCTGCAGCATTCAAGCCGTGTGTGCCTTGTAAGCGGCCTCATCCATCAGGCCGCCGAGTTCGCTTTTGTCCGCAATCTTGAGCTTGAAGAACCAGGCCTTGCCACCTGCGTCGGAATTCACCAGCGCAGGTTCGGCGGCGAGCGCCTCGTTGACCTCGACCACCTCGCCGGAAATCGGTGCGTAGACGTCGGAGGCGGCCTTGACCGATTCGACCACCGCGGCGGCTTCGGCCTTTTTCAGCGTGCGGCCGACCTTGGGCAGTTCGACGAACACGACATCGCCAAGCTGCGACTGCGCATAGTCGGTGACCCCGATGGTGGCGACATCGCCCTCGATGCGGAGCCATTCATGGTCTGATGTGAACAATGTCGTCATGAAACTTCCTCAGCGTTTATAGGTGTTGGGAACGAAGGGCATGGCGGCGACCTGCAGCGGCAGGCGCTGGCCGCGCACTTCCGCAAAAACCTGCGTGCCGTTGGCGGACAGCGATGTCGGCAGATAGCCCATCGCCACCGGCGCATTGAGGCTCGGGCCGAAGCCGCCCGACGTGACTTTTCCGATGGCTTCGCTTGAAGCAACATCCGCGAACAACAACGCGCCCTCGCGTACCGGCGCGCGCCCCTCGGCACGCAGGCCGATGCGGCGGCGCGCGGCGCCTTTTTCAAACTGCGGGAGAATCTTGTCGGCGCCGGGAAATCCGCCGGCGCGGGCGCCACCCGTGCGGCGGCTCTTCTGCACCGACCATTCCAGCGCGCCCTCGACCGGCGTCGTCGTAGTGTCGATGTCGTGGCCGTAAAGGCAGAGCCCGGCTTCCAGGCGCAGGCTGTCGCGCGCGCCAAGCCCGATCGGCAGCACGTCAGGATTTTCCAGAAGCGCCGTGACCAGCACTTCGGCTTGTGCGGCCGGCACCGAAATCTCAAACCCGTCCTCGCCGGTATAGCCGGAGCGCGACACGAAGCAGTCGAATCCGGCTACCTGGCGCGGGCCGGTATCCATGAAGCGCATCGCTGATACGTCAGCCCCAAGTTTCGCCAGCGCCGATTCCGCTTTCGGGCCCTGCAGCGCGATCAGCGCGCGATCAGCCAGCGAATCGATGATGCAGCTATCGGAGAGGTGCGCGCGCAGATGCGCCTCGTCCCCGGCCTTGCAGGCGGCGTTGACAACCAGAAACAGATGGTCGCCGAAATTCGCCACCATCAGATCGTCGAGAATGCCGCCGTCTTCATTGGTGAACTGCGCGTAGCGCTGGCGTCCCGGCGCAACCGCCACGATATCCTGCGGCACCAGCCGCTCCAGCGCCAGCGCGGCATCGGCAACCTGGCCTGATTTGGGACGCAGCGCGAGCTGGCCCATATGCGAGACGTCGAACAGGCCGGCGGCGCTTCTTGTGTGCAGATGCTCCTTCAGCACACCGGCCGGGTATTGTACCGGCATCTCGTAGCCCGCGAAGGGAACCAGCTTGCCGCCGCGCGCCACATGGAGCGCGTGTAATGGGGTGCGTTTCAGAGAGGATTCGTCGCGTGCCAGCATCCGTCAGGCCCTCATGGGTTCCGGAGACCAGCCCCCGAAAACCCAAAGAAAGCCCCATCTGTCGCTGTGCCTGAGAGTATTATCCCGTCGGCGGACACCCCTCGGCCAAAGGCCTTCGGTGTCTCTTTCCAGATGCTAGTTCGTCACGCGGTCCGTTTGCCTGAGAGTTTCCGGGGCGGTTGCTCCTTCGGCGCCGGCGCTGAAGCCGATCTCTCCCGACGTGACGTCTTACAGATAAGAGGGAAACACAGCCCTGCCAAGCCTGTCAACGCAGCCGCAGCATTATCAACGGGATGTGCGTGCCCATCTTGTGTGCTGCGGCAAGCCTATGATCCGCCTGCACAGTTTCTGGACACCGCAGGCCGCCTTGTCTAAAAGCGTTCCGCCGGAAGATTAAGGTTAGTTGCAACCGGACCCGGCCCTATTTCCGATTGGATGAACATGAGCGGCGTCAACGAGATCAGGTCGAAATTTTTGGATTTCTTTGCGGAAAACGGCCACGAGATCGTGCCGTCGTCGCCGCTCGTGCCGCGCAACGACCCGACGTTGATGTTCACCAATGCCGGCATGGTGCAGTTCAAGAACGTCTTCACCGGCGTCGAGAAGCGACCCTACCAGCGCGCCACCACCTCGCAGAAATGCGTGCGCGCCGGCGGCAAGCATAACGACCTCGACAATGTCGGTTACACCGCGCGGCATCACACGTTTTTCGAGATGCTCGGCAATTTCTCGTTCGGCGACTACTTCAAGGATCGCGCGATCGAGCTCGCCTGGAAGCTGGTGACGAAGGAATTCGGCCTGCCGAAGGACAAGCTTACGGCGACCGTCTATATCGACGATGACGAGGCGTTCAATCTCTGGAAGAAGATCGCGGGCCTTCCGGAATCGCGCATCATCCGCATCGCCGGATCGGATAATTTCTGGCAGATGGGCGATACCGGTCCGTGCGGCCCGTGCTCGGAAATCTTCTACGACCACGGCGACAAGATCTGGGGCGGTCCTCCGGGCTCAGCCGAGCAGGACGGCGACCGCTTCATCGAGATCTGGAATCTCGTGTTCATGCAGTTCGAGCAGCTCGAAGGCGGCGTGCGCAATCCGCTGCCGAAACCCTCGATCGACACCGGCGCGGGGCTGGAACGTGTCGCGGCCGTTCTGCAGGGCAAGCACGACAATTACGACATCGACCTGTTTGTTGCCCTGATCCGCGCGATCTCGGAATTGACCGGCGCCGATCCGCAAGGCGAGCAGAAGGCCTCGCTGCGCGTGATCGCCGACCATCTGCGCGCCTCATCGTTCCTGATTTCCGATGGCGTGCTACCCTCGAACGAAGGCCGCGGCTATGTGCTGCGCCGGATCATGCGCCGCGCCATGCGCCATGCGCAGCTTCTCGGCGCGCGAGAACCGCTGATGCATCGCCTGGTCTGGGCGCTGGTGCGCGAGATGGGCCAGGCCTATCCGGAACTGGTGCGCGCCGAGAAGCTGATCGAGGAAACGTTGCGGCTGGAAGAGACCCGCTTCCGCAAGACGCTGGAGCGGGGGCTTTCGATCCTCGACGAAAAGAGCAGCGCCCTGAAGAAGGGCGACATGTTCGACGGCGATACCGCGTTCACGCTGTACGACACCTACGGCTTCCCGCTCGACCTCACGCAGGACGCGTTGAAGTCGCGCGGCATCAGCGTCGATCAAGCCGCGTTTTCGGATGCGATGGAGAAGCAGAAAGCCAAGGCGCGCGCGTCGTGGTCGGGAAGCGGCGATACCGCCAGCGAGAACGTCTGGTTCCCGTTGCGCGAAAAACTCGGCGCCACCGAATTCCTCGGCTACGACACCGAGAGCGCCGAAGGCGTGGTGACCGCGCTGGTGAAGGACGGCAAGGATACCGACGGCCTGAAAGCCGGCGAGAGCGGCGCGATCGTGCTGAACCAGACGCCGTTTTACGCGGAGTCTGGTGGCCAGGTCGGCGACACCGGCCTGCTGACCGGCGAGGGCGTCAAGTTCCGCGTGTCAGATACGCAAAAGAAGGCCGGCGATCTCTTCGTGCATCTGGGCCAAGTGGAGCAGGGCACGCTGAAGGTCGGCACTCCGTTGCAGCTCGAAGTCGATCACATCAGGCGGTCATCGATCCGCGCCCATCACTCGGCAACGCATCTGTTGCATGAGGCGCTACGGCAGGTGCTTGGCGACCACATTGCCCAGCGCGGCTCGCTGGTGGCGCCGGATCGGCTGCGTTTCGACTTCGTGCATCCGAAGCCGATTACGGCGGAAGAGCTCGCGCGCGTCGAGGATATCGCGAACGAAGTCGTGCTCGAGAACGACGAGGTTACGACACGGCTGATGGCGGTCGACGACGCCCGCGAAGCCGGCGCCCGCGCCCTGTTCGGCGAGAAATACGGCGATGAGGTCCGCGTGGTCTCGATGGGCAAGCAGGATCGCGCTCATGGGCAGAATGCGCTCGGCTGGTCGGTCGAATTGTGCGGCGGCACCCATGTGCGCCGCACCGGCGATATCGGGCTCATTTCAGTGACCGGCGAAGGCGCGGTGGCCTCAGGCGTACGGCGCATCGAGGCGCTGACCGGGCGCCATGCCCGCAAGCACGCCAACGACACGATGGCGATCGCGAAGACCGCGGCTTTCGAGCTGCGCACTTCGGTCGACGACATGCCGGCGCGGATTGCGGCGCTGATGGAAGAGCGCAAGAAGCTCGAGCGCGATCTGTCCGATGCGCGCAAGAAGCTCGCAATGGGTGGCGGCGCGACCAACGGGGCTGCGGCAGCCGGCGGTGTCCGCGAAGCGGGCGGCGTCAAGCTGCTCGCCCGCGCGGTCGAGGGCGTCGAGACCAAGGACCTCAAAAGCCTGGTCGATGACGGCAAGAAGCAGATCGGCTCCGGCGTCGTCGCGATCGTCGGCGTCACCGAGGACGGCAAGGCCGGCCTCGTCGTCGGCGTCACCGCCGATCTCACGGCGCGCTTCAACGCGGTCGAACTGGTGCGCAAGGGCTCGGAGGCGCTCGGCGGCAAGGGCGGCGGCGGCCGGCCCGACATGGCTCAGGCCGGCGGCCCCGATGGCGCCAAAGCCAACGCGGCGCTGTCGGCGATCGAACAGGCGATGGCGAGCGCCTGAAGCGCAGACAAGCCGGCGCGTGGATTCATAAGCACGTAACAAGGCCAGAATGCTGGCTCGACCCGGTCGCAGGCGCCGGGATTGGAGTCGCGCGTGTGAACGCGAAGCTCGGTGAGCTCGAAATAAATGGTCTCTGAACTGCTCGTTCGGCCGGCATTCACATCAACTCTTTAGAGTCTCCATCCAGGAACTGATTAGTGCCCGTAGACGGAGTGGCCAGCCGTGGAACTGACTCCGCGCCGCTCGGTTATCTGCGCAGGGACACACGCGCAATGGAGGGGACATCTTGAAGAAGTTTCTTATTCCGGTGGCAGCCGCAGCAATCGCCGCTGCCTGCGCTCAGACAGAATTTATGTAGTGCAAGACACCTCCACGAGGAAAAGCGTCATCGTGGACTAGAGGTTGACCACCACCAGTGTGGTTGTTGACGACGGCAAGGTGTTCAAGCCGCGCACCGAAGCCTGAGACCGGGATGAAGCAGACATCGCCGAAGCGGCCTCTCTATTCACCCGTACATACCAACTGGAGGATCAGGAAATGTTGAAATCAATGCGCAACTATGCGTTCGGCGCCGCGGCGGCGGCAGCTCTTTTTGTAATTCCGATCTCGGCCTTTTCCCAATCCATTGAGGTTGGACCGGGAGGCGTCCGAGTGTACGACGGTCGAGGGGGACAATGCGAGCAACTGCGGCGTGCCTGCGAAAACAAGGACGCGCTGGGGGAGCGGGGCGAAGGAAATTGCCGCAGATACCGTGAGACCTGCCAAAGGCCAGTTCGGAGGGATGTGTGCGCCGAGTTGAGACAAGCCTGCCTCAACAAGGACGAGTTGGGCGAACGCGGCGAAGGAAACTGCCGCAGATATCGCGAGACGTGCAGAGGTCGCTTCTAAAGGTCGCCATTTTTGGTGTCGCAGAGTGGTCCGGCATCGCCCGGCACCGCCCCCGCGCACCGGTCATCACGGGAGGCCGCCTTGGTTGGCGGCCTCGTCCATGGTGATGCTGTAGAGAATCCACGGTGACCCAACCCTCGATGGTGCGGCGGACCTTGTGGGCATCGTTGATGGCGGCATTCCTGCAGGCAACCCGATCGCTGGACTTACGCGACAGCCGGCTTTTGGCATTCGGGCGAGAGAGGTGCCGGGATGATCTGGTGGATGATAAAGCGACCTCTATTTGCGTCGATCGTCTTTGGCGCTTCGGTCTGCGCGGCTTCGGCCCAGGACGCCAAGGTTTCAGTCGATATGATCGGAATAGGGAGCATGAGTTGCGCTCACTGGCGGTCTACGGAAGAGCATCTGTTGGAGGGGACGGTCTGGATTCACGGCTTCTGGACGGGACTTAATTACGTTGCCGCGGCGAGTGGCCAAACACAGCCGCGAATCAGCATGTCGTCGATTGTGGCGGAAGTCGAAAAGACATGTGCTCGGAAAGCATCCCAGACGTTGGCCAACGCCGCATGGACGACGTATCTTGGGGCCAAGCGGTAGGAGAAGCGCAACCGTCTGGCGCCTTCCGGTTGCGGATTCCTCAAGGAAAAACGTGAAGACGCCCTGACCTGTCGCAGGAACACGTAACCCGCCGAGTAGGGCGCGCTGCGATAGGTGCCTGCCTTGTCGTTCGTACCCTCGAGTTTTCCACCGACCGTGCTAATTTGCGAAGCGGCGAGACTAACTTCCGTGTCAGAAACTGTCGCATTATTCATTGGAAATCACGGGATCATCTGGCCCTCTTGTTCGTCTTCTTCTCGCGACGGTATCCGTCGCTGCGATTGAACCAGGAGGATTGGCCATGGGCAACAAGCTCCTTAAATGCATCGTCGCAGGTGCGCTTAGCACGTCGCTTGCCTTTGCGGCACCGGCGCTTGCACAGCGTGGCGGCGGCGGCATGGGAGGTGGAGGCGGCATGCACGGCGGCGGCATGGGAGGTGGGGGTGGCATGCACGCCGGCGGCATAGGTGGCGGCGCGGGGGGTGGCGTGCACGCTGGCGGCATGGGAGGAAGTCATTTCGGCGGCATGAGGGGAGGCGCGCATTTCGGCGGCGCCGGTGGCGGCCCGCATTTCAGCGGCAGCCGTTTTGCGGGTGCACCTCTTCATTCCGGGTTCGGATTCCGAGGTGGGCACCGCTTCCATCACGGATTCCATCACCGCTTCCATCATCGCTTTGCGTTCGTCGGCGCGCCGTTCCTTTACGCCTCCTATGATAGCTGCCTGCGCAGGGTATGGACACCCTACGGACTGCGGTGGGTCAACGTCTGCTACGACTACGGCTACTACTAACGCGTCGCGATTGATGTAACGCCAGGCAGGTGGTCGTCGCCAGGCGTCCGGCGAACTCCGGTCCGGCCAGCGACGGCCATCACCCTCGCGCAACGCTGAGATTTCGGTGGAAGTTGGCTCCTCTCGGCTTTCATGGAGGTCGGCCTTGCGCCGCCTGATTTTGCTAAGGTAGATTTACTTTTTTGGGCCAGGCGTTCGGAGACGGAAGACCATGACGGGAGGTCATCGCCGTATCCTGGTCGTTGAGGACGATCCCGAAACCGCCGATCAACTTGTCGAGTCGCTCACGACCAGCGGATATCAGGTGGATTTGGCCGCCAGCGGCAGCGAGGCGCTGAGCCGCGGCGCCGCCAACGACTATGCCGTGATCACGATGGACCGCATGCTTCCGGACATCGACGGCATCGCGGTCATGCGTCAATTGCGCGACGATGGTATTGCCGCTCCGGTCCTGATCATCAGTGCGCTGGGAGAGGTCGACGATCGGGTACGTGGCTTGCGCGCCGGCGGCGATGACTATTTGGTCAAGCCTTTCTCTTTTGTCGAATTGCTGGCGCGCGTCGAGGCGCTTGGCCGGCGGAGCGACACCATCGTCAAGGAAACCATCTTGCGCGTTGGCGATCTCGCGATCGATCTGGTGTCGCGGACAGCAAGCCGGCGCGGCAAGGACATTTCGCTGTTGCCGCGCGAATTTCAGCTTCTCGAGTATCTGGTTCGCAACGAAGGCCGCGTCGTATCCCGGGCCATGCTGCTGCAGCACGTCTGGGATCTTCACTTCGATCCCTCAACAAACATCATCGACGTCTATGTCGGGCGGGTGCGTCGCAAGGTCGACGGCCAGCAGGCCTATCCGCTGATCCACACGGTTCGCGGTATCGGGTACTGTCTCCGTGCTCCTGGTTAAGACCTTAACGTCATCGACTTTCAAGCAAGCGCTGATCGCGATCGGGGCCTTCGGCGTGATCGTGTCTGCCCTTTTCAGCTACGTCTACCTGTCCACTTCGTCCTATGTGCGCAGCCGCTCGGATCGAGCAATCGTGACCGAGTATTTGAGTTTGCAAAGCGCTTACGAGCGATCCGGGCGCGATGGGCTGATCGCCTTGATTCAACAGCGCATCGGCGACAAAAGTTTTGCGGACAACGTCTACATCCTGGCCGATCCTTCGTTGGCCCCGCTCGCTGGCAACCTCAAGGCATGGCCGTCGACGGCCACGGCAGCGCGGGGATGGACAGAGTTTCGCGCGCCGGAATCGTCGCCCAACGCGACCAACCGGCCGCTGCTGCGGGCCATGCTCGGAACGTTTCCAAGCGGCGATCGGCTGCTGGTGGGCAGGGATATCGGCGACCTCGACAGCTTTACCGATCGGATCAAGACGGCTGTCATCTCGGTCGCCGCATTGCTGGTGGTGGTTGCGGGCTTTGCGAGCATTCTGGTGACGCGGCGGACGGTGGGTCGGATTGAATCGATCAACACCGCCAGTCGAGCCATCATGCAAAGCGGCCTGGACCAGCGTATCCCGCTACGCGGCACCAATGACGAATGGGATCGGGTCGCGGAAAACCTCAACCAGATGCTGGACCGCATCGAAACGTTGATGGGCGAAGTCAAGCAGGTGAGCGACAATGTTGCGCACGACCTGCGGACGCCGCTGACGCGAATGCGCGGACGGCTGGAGAAGGCATATCACAGTCAGCGCATTGGCGAGCATGATCAAGTGCTGATCGGCGACACGATCGCCGAGCTCGATGCTGTCTTGCGAATATTCGTGTCAATCACACGGATTGCTCAAATTGAGACCCAGGCACGAAAGGGGGCGTTCCGCACCGTGAATCTGGCCGAAATCGCCGGCGAGGTTGTCGAGTTGTACGATGCCGCGGCCGAACAGGACGGCACCCGTCTGACCGTTGCCGGCGACCGCGAGGTGCTGGTGACCGGCGATCGTGATCTGATCTTTGATGCCGTCGCCAATCTCGTGGACAACGCGCTCAAGCACGGTCGCGCCGGGGGAAGCGTCGTCGTTACGAACGAAAATCTCGATGGCAGGCCGGTCATCTCGATCGCCGATGACGGGCCCGGAATTCCCGCTGACGAACACGAACATGTCTTCAAGCGCTTTTACCGGCTCGAGCAAAGTCGCTACGCGTCGGGAAACGGCCTCGGGCTCAGCCTGGTTGCTGCTGTCGCCCGTCTTCACGATGCGCGGATCGAAATGCTCGACAACTCGCCAGGTCTCAAGCTCAAACTCTGGTTTTCCGCGCCAACCCGTTAGCCCCGAATTAAGTGCCGCATCGGCGTGAGCTCCTGAAGGGCACAGCCTATCAAGCGCGTCTTCGCGCCCGGTGTCCCGGCCATGACGGAAAAAGCGTTCAGCTTTTGCGCAGGAACACGTAATCCGCCGAGTAGGGAGCGTTGCGATAGGTGCCCGGCTTGTCGCAGTCGCCCTCGAGTTTGCCACCGACTGTATTGATCCGCTGCACCGTCGTGACGCCGGAGAGGATGCCGGTGCCGCGTCCGGACGTCACGGTCAGCTTGAGCCAGGGAATATCGTTCGCAGTCGCGCCTGGAGCGTTGCCGGCCGCCTTGCCGACGACTGCGCTAGAGTCGATGTGTTCCCAGTTCGGTCCCGCGTAATGCCGGCCGACAGTCTTGCCGTCGAGCAGTAACGTCGCGATCGGTTCACGGAATGCCCAGGCCAGCTTGCCGTCGGCGCCGGCCTTGCATTCGTAGACCTGCGCGCCTTCGGCATGAAGCGTGAGCACGGTCGTTTCGCCGGGCGCTGCGATGGCATCGGGAAGCGGTGTCTGGGCGGAGGCGCTCAAAACTGACGCCGACGACAAAAGCAGAGCGAGTGCGGTAGTCCGGACAATCGGCATCATCAATCCATGGTGTTGGCCCCGAAGGACCAACACCATTATCAGCCAATTATGCCATCGCCTTGGCGAGGTTGTCCGAAACCTTGTCGAGGAAGCCGGTCGTCGACAGCCAGCGCTGGTCGGCGCCGACCAAAAGCGCGAGGTCCTTGGTCATGTAGCCTTCCTCGACGGTCGCGACGCAGACCTTTTCCAGCGTCTCGGCGAATTTTGCGAGCTGCGGGTTGTTGTCGAGCTTGGCGCGGTGAGACAGGCCACGGGTCCAGGCGAAGATCGACGCGATCGAGTTGGTCGAGGTCTCCTTGCCCTTCTGGTGCTCGCGGTAGTGGCGGGTCACCGTGCCGTGGGCGGCTTCGGCTTCCACCGTCTTGCCGTCGGGCGTCAGCAACACCGAGGTCATCAGGCCGAGCGAGCCGTAGCCTTGGGCAACCGTATCCGACTGCACGTCGCCGTCGTAGTTCTTGCAGGCCCAGACGTAGCCGCCGGACCATTTCAGCGCCGAGGCGACCATGTCGTCGATCAGGCGGTGTTCGTAGGTCAGCCGCTTGGCCTCGAATTCCTTCTTGAATTCGCGGTCGTAGATGTCCTGGAAGATGTCCTTGAAGCGGCCGTCATAGACTTTCAGGATGGTGTTCTTGGTCGAGAGATAGACCGGATAGCCGCGCAGCAGGCCGTAGTTCAGCGAGGCGCGGGCGAAGTCGATGATGGAATCGTCGAGGTTGTACATTTCCATCGCGACGCCGGCGCCGGGCGCCTTGAACACTTCCTTCTCGATCACGGTGCCGTCTTCGCCAACGAATTTCATCGAGAGCGTCCCCTTGCCGGGGAACTTGAAGTCGGTGGCGCGGTACTGGTCGCCATAGGCGTGGCGGCCGATGATGATCGGCTTGGTCCAGCCGGGAACCAGGCGCGGCACGTTCTTGCAGATGATCGGCTCGCGGAAGATCACGCCGCCGAGGATGTTGCGGATGGTGCCGTTCGGCGACTTCCACATTTCCTTCAGGCCGAATTCCTTCACCCGGGCCTCGTCGGGGGTGATGGTGGCGCATTTAACGCCGACGCCGACCTTCTTGATGGCGTTGGCAGCGTCGATGGTAACCTGGTCGTTGGTCTGGTCGCGGTACTCCATTCCGAGGTCAAAATACAAAAGCTCGACATCCAGGAACGGGGTGATCAGCTTGTCCTTGATGTACTGCCAGATGATCCGGGTCATCTCGTCGCCATCGAGTTCGACGACGGGGTTGGTCACCTTGATTTTTGCCATGATGGAGGGGGCCTTTTCTCGGAAAACCGCGCATTTGGGCGGGGTGGAGTGATTATAGGCGGCCTATAGCACTGCAAACCGGCGGGCGAAAGCCAAGCCGTTATGCACTTTCAGCCCATCTTTTAGGTAAGAACGCCTTAAGGTCAGAATGCCGCCTGGGTCGCCGTCCCCGCCACCACGTACCAGGTCACGAACAGGCCGCAGATCAGGGCGCCGGGCAGGCTGGAGCCGGTGCGCCGCCAGGTGAAGGTCGCGATCACGGCGCAGATCGCCAGCAGCGGCACGAACTGGATGGCGACGATGGTCGACAGCGGCACGAAGCCGGGGTCGGGCAGCGGGTTGAACAGCTTTCCCGTGAGCCAGAGCACGGCGTATTGCCCGCCCACGAGCACGATGAAGCCCAGCGTCAGCGCCAGGATATTGGTCAGATAGAGCGCGGCCCGGCCGGCGGCCATGGTCGAGAAATTGCGGTGCAGGACATGCAGCGCGATCACGAAAAATGCCGTGAACGGCACGAGATAGATCAGGAAGATCAGGAATTGCTTCGCGCTCATCAATTTGAGCGCGACGATCCAGAACCGGAAGTCGATCTTGAAGGCGAGGTCGGCAAGCCATAATGCGGCATAGCCAATCGCAACCGACGCGATCGCGATCACGACCGATTGGGCGACGATGCCGGACCGGCTGGCGCGCTTGGGCGTGAACCGCATCAGGGCCAGCGTAATCAGGCCGTTGATCACGGCCCAAGCCAGGATCTGGTTGGCGATGCCCTGCGGCAGGAAGGCGGAGGGTTTTAGGAATGTCCCGCCCAGCGCAAACGCCGGATAATAGGTCAGCGCCGGGATGAAGGCGGACAGGATGAAGGCCGTGGTCCAGCGCCGGCCGCTGGCTGCGGAATGCTCCGGCATGGTGCCGTCGGCCACCTCGGGCAGCCGGAGGCGGGAATACATCGGCGCTTCCAGCAGCGCGTCGAACGCGCCGATCAATAACGCCACAAAGCCGAGCAGCGCGATCAGCGTGCCGATCTCTTTCCGGAACCAGATCTGGTCGTCGACCGGGCGGGGCGTGCCGCCCTGCAAGGTTTTGGCGAACCAGTCGAGGCTGTAGCCGATCGCCTCATGGGAAATGTGCTCGGCCGGATGGGTGATGGCGGGGGTGTAGAGCACTCGCGCCGTTCCTTGCGCGATGTCGCCATAGATCTTGCCCGGCTCGACCGGGCCTTGCGTGCCGAACAGCGCCCACAGTTTCGGGCTCTGGGCGACGTCGCGGGCCTTGTCGACGCCCCACATCAGCGCCGAGAATTCTTCGTATTGGGCGAACACCAGCGCCACGTTGCGCGGCCAGCTTGGGCTTCCTTCGGCGGCGAACGGCTTGCCGGTCGACGATCCCTCCAGCACCATCGATTTGTAATCGTCGGGCGCGGCCGTGGCGGCCGCCAGCACGGTCCAGCCGCCCATCGAGTGACCCTCGAGGCCGATATTGGTCTTGTCGACGAATTCGAGGCTGCGCAGATAAGCCAACCCATCCGGGCCGCCGAACCCGTTGGCAAAGGCGGGCGGGTCGCTATAGCCATGGCCGGTCTGGTCCAACGCCAGCACCACATAGCCGCGGCGGGCGAACTCGATCGCAAAGCCATCCTGGGTCTCGCGCGAATTGATGTAGCCGTGGACCGCGAGGATGCCGGGGGCGGGGATCTGCGGCGTGGCATTCGGCGGAATGTAGAGCAGGGCGCTCATGGTGTTGCCCTTGGCGCCCTGGAAGCGGACCTCCTGAATCCTGATGCCGCCCGCGGTCTGCGTGAAATGGGCGAGCAGGCCGCCCGCCAGGATCAGCAGCACGCCCAGTATCGCCAACGACCACCTGCCGCGCATGGACGCCTCCCCTTGATTCCCTCACCGTTGAACCGGATTTCGGGCTGTTTGCAGCTTCGCTTTGTTTGTGATTGTTAGCCTATCCGAAAGTCGAACGCGCGCAAGCGGCGGGCGGATCAAGCCTCCTTGAGGCTTTGAGCGGGCGCTCATAGAGGCTACTAAGCCACGCAGCAGGCTCCTCGAATTCCACCCGCCATTCGAAACGAGCAATGCTTGCGATCTTGAATCATCCGCGCGCTTGGCATGGCCCGTTCAAAATCTTCAGAGGTTGAATCAACTTCGGAAGCTGAATCAGAAAGTGAAGTGAGCATGTCCGGTTCGGGCACCGATAAAACCAAGTCTGGATGGGACTTAGCCGGACCCGTTGTGATCCTCGTCGAGCCGCAGCTCGGCGAGAATATCGGCATGGCCGCGCGGGCGATGGGCAATTTTGCGCTTTCCCGTCTGAGAATCGTCAATCCGCGCGACGGCTGGCCGAATATCGCGGCACAGCGGGCGGCGGCCGGCGCCGACCAGATTCTGGAACAGGCCCAGTTGTTCGACGCGGTCGAGCAGGCGGTCGCCGACCTCACTTTGCTGTTTGCCACCACCGCCCGCGCCCATGACCAGGCCAAGCCGGTGGTCGC
The DNA here is from genome assembly GCF_036924645.1 of Bradyrhizobium sp. AZCC 2176. NCBI lineage: Bacteria > Pseudomonadati > Pseudomonadota > Alphaproteobacteria > Hyphomicrobiales > Nitrobacteraceae > Bradyrhizobium > Bradyrhizobium sp. AZCC 2176. The sequence goes on from NZ_JAZHRX010000001.1 coordinate 4,737,979, forward strand.
GCCGGCGGAAGCGGCGGCTCAGATCGTGGCGCATGCCGGAACCGGCGGCGGGGCTGGCATCCTGTTTGGCCGCGAGCGCTATGGCTTGCAGAACGAGGAGGTCGCACTCGCCAACCGGATCATCACCTTTCCGGTCAATCCGGGCTTTGCCTCGCTGAATCTGGCGCAGGCGGTGCTCTTGATCGGCTACGAGTGGTTCAAGCTGTCGACGGGTGGCGCCTTGCCGTTCGCGATGCCGGAACGGTCCGATCCGGCCTCGCAGCACCAGATGCAGGCCTTCTTCGACAATCTGGTCCGGGAACTCGACAAGGTCGAATTCCTGCGCCCGCGCGAGAAGCGCGAGACCATGCTGGTCAACCTGCGCAACATCTTCACCCGCATGGATCCGACCAAGCAGGACATGCACACCCTGCACGGGGTGGTGATGGCGATCGCCGAAGGCCGCAAGGGGCCGGCCAAGGGCGGCGTGCTGGACGGCGAGCAGGCGACGCGGCTGCGGGCGCTATTGGCCGAGCACGGGCAGGGACCTGCGGTGCCCGGCGACAGCTCGACCGTGCGCGGACTTGCCCGGCTGCTTCGCCGGAACCCGACCGACGCCGAGCGGATCCTGTGGCAGGCCCTCACCCGCGACCGGCGGTTTGCCGGTCAGTTCAAGCGCCAGACCCCGGTCGGGCGGCATATCCCGGACTTCGTCTCTTTCGTGCATCGGCTCGCGATCGAACTGGTCAATCTGAACGAGTCGGAGGCGATCGTCGCCGATCGTGCCGGCCGGAAGGCGTGGCTGGAAGCGCGCGATTATCGCGTGATCGAGATGCGGGTTGCCGACGTCGAGCGCGATCTGGCGGGGGAACTGGGGCGGCTGGAAAAAGCCGTAGGGTGGGCAAAGGCGCGCTAGCGCCGTGCCCACCATCGGTCCGCACCGTTGTCTTCGATGGTGGGCACGCGGAGCCTGTCATCGGGCGCGCATTCGCGCGACCCGGTGGCTGTGTGCCGAGTATGAACGACAGCTTGGAGGTGGAAGTCCTCTGTCTAGCCTGATGACGGCGAAGGACTAGCGAAGCGCAAGGGCGTCACCGCGAGGTGGGGTCTGAAGAAAGCGTGGAGCAAAGCCGCGGCCCGATGGACAAACACCGGATAACGAGGCCTGCCCGGCCGGACGAGCGAGCAGCCAATCGCGAAGTCCATGGTCATCAAAGGTCGGGGTGGTAGATCCGGCGGGCGTGCGGTGAAGGCGGTCGGTCTTACCTCGGGAGGTCTGCGCTGCGTCCCAGCTTTGGGACTGAGGCCGCCGCAAGGCGGCCTGACCGCAGCGCAGAAGTCAGCAGAGGGCGTAGTAGGCGGCAGCGCGCCGCCGAAGGCCTGAACGGTGGAAGCGGTTAGTAGAGCGGCGATCTCGTGCGAGCCATGCGGCAGAAGAACCAGGTCGAGCTGAACTTGGGCACCGGAGCGGAGGGTGAAGCCCGAAGCGCCGCCGCCCGAGAGCCCGAAGCGCGCCCGGCGAGAGCCTGTCCCGAACGCCCGGCGGTTGCGGGACCGTCGATGGAAGACGTGGTTGAGCGTGAGAACCTGAAGAAAGCGTTGGCGCGAGTGAAGCGCAACAAAGGTACGGCAGGCATTGACGGTATGAATGTCGATGACTTGTCGGCCTACCTGAAGGAGCACTGGCCTACGGTTCGGGTCCAGTTGCTTGAAGGCATCTACAAGCCGCAGCCGGTGTGGCGCGTCGAGATACCGAAGCCGTCGGGTGGCATGCGGCTGCTCGGCATTCCGACGGTGCTCGACCGCTTTATCCAGCAGGCGGTGATGCAGGTGCTGCAAGCCGACTGGGACGGAACGTTCTCCGAGACGAGCTTCGGCTTCCGGCCGAAGCGCTCGGCGCATCAGGCGGTAGAGCGGGCGCAGACGTATATTGCGTCCGGACACGCCATCGTCGTGGACATCGACCTGGAGAAGTTCTTCGACCGGGTCAACCACGATATCCTGATGGGGCTTGTTGCCAAGCGGGTTGCCGACAAACGCATCCTGAAGCTGATCCGCGGCTTTCTGACCGCGGGTGCGATGGAAGGAGGCCTTGTCAGCCCGACGGAGGAAGGCACGCCGCAGGGTGGGCCGCTCTCGCCGCTGTTGTCGAACCTGATGCTGGATGTGCTGGACAAGGAACTGGAGAAACGCGGCCATCGCTTCGTGCGCTACGCCGACGATTGCAACATCTATGTGCGCAGTCAGAAGGCGGGCGAGCGGGTGCTGGCCGGGATCGAGCGGTTCATCGAGAAGCGCCTCAAGCTCAAGGTCAACAAAGCCAAGAGTGCGGTTGCCAAACCGAGCGTTCGCAAGTTCCTGGGCTTCAGCTACACGAGTGGACGAAAGCCGCGACGGCGCGTTGCGCCGCAGGCCATCGCCCGCTTCAAGGCGAGAATTCGGGAGCTGACGCGGCGCACGCGTGGACGAAGCCTTGCGCAGATCGTCAAGGAGCTGTCGGTCTACCTCATCGGGTGGCGGGGTTACTTCGGCTTCTGCCAAACCCCGTCGGTGTTGCGCGCGCTTGAGGAATGGATCAGGCGGCGGTTGCGCGCCATCGCCTGGAAGCAATGGAAGTGTGGACCTGCTCGCTTTGCCGAGCTGCGACGCTGCGGCGTCGGCCGGGACCTGGCGGCGCGAACCGCCGGAAGCCCGCGTGGCCCTTGGCGGCTCGCAAGCAGCCCCGCGCTCACCACTGCAATGCCAATTGCTTTCTTCGGTTCACTCGGCCTGACTTCCATCACAGAACTACGACATGCATAATCCACCGAACCGCCGTATACGGACCCGTACGTACGGTGGTGTGGGAGGGGAGGAGCCGAGAGGCTCCCCCCTATCCCGATTTGCCCACCCTGCAATCTATCCGCGGGCAGGCCGGCGCTGTCCCCGCGCGCACAAAGGGGATAAGCTTGCCCCTGCAGTCCAATCGAATACGCGAACGGGAGGTGTGCCATGGCTACATCTGACTGGCGTCTCGAAGGCGAATGGATCAAGAACTGCAATTGCGCATTTGGCTGTCCGTGCGATTTCAATGCTCTGCCGACCGAAGGCTATTGCAAGGGAATGGTCGGCATGCGGATCACCAAAGGACATTTCGAGAAGACCAAACTCGACGGTCTGGTTTTCGCAGCGACTGTCGATTTCCCAGGCGCACTGCACGAGGGCAATGGCCAGTTGCAGCCGATCATCGACGAGCGCGCCACGCCGGAACAACGCGAAGCGCTGTTCAACATCATGTCGGGCAAGAACTCCGCCGAAGGCACGCTATTCCAGATCCTCAGCCTGATCGTGACCAAAATGCATGAACCGTTGTTTGTGCCCTTCGAGTTCTCGTTCGACAAGAATGGACGGGTTGCGCGGGTCGTAGCCAAGGGCGTGCTGGAGACCGAGGTCGAGCCGATCAAGAATCCGGTAACCGGCGAGCCGCACCGCATTCAGGTGGTGATGCCTGAGGGATTCGAACACAAAGCGGCCGAGGTCGCGTCGGCCAACATCCGCTCGACCGGCGCCATAAAATTCGAAACCACGGGCACGCACAGCTCGCTGGCGAATGTCGTCCAGACGCCGGAGGGCGTCGCGGCCTAGCGCTGCACCCGAATCCAACTCTAGGTGCCGTCCAGCAGCGGGGTGGATTCATGATGAGCAGTTCGGCACTTGAACAGACCCTGCGCCACGATCGCCTGATCGTGGCCATCGGAATTGCCACGGTGGTTGCGTTCTCCTGGGGCTATCTGCTTGCCGGCGCCGGCATCGACACGAGCATGGCCGACATGCCGATGGATCCCGAGCCCTGGTCGCCGGCCCAGGCATGGCTCATGTTCGCGATGTGGTGGGTGATGATGATCGCGATGATGGTGCCCAGTGCCGCGCCCACGATCCTGCTGTTCGCGACAATCAAGCGCAGGCAGGCAACGACGGACAGTCCCGTCATCGCAAGCTGGCTCTTTCTCGCCGGCTATCTCGTGATCTGGGCAGGCTTTAGCCTGGTCGCGGTCTCGCTGCAGTGGGGACTTGAGCAGGCCGGGCTGCTGTCCAGCATGATGGCGAGCACCAGCAGCGTGCTCGCCGGAGGCATCCTGATTGCCGCCGGGCTCTATCAGTGGACGCCGATCAAGCGCGCCTGCCTTCGTTACTGCCAGAGCCCGGTGCTGTTTCTCTCAAGGTACTGGCAGCCGGACGCGATCGGCGCGCTGCGCATGGGCTTTCGGCACGGCGGCTACTGCGTCGGTTGTTGCTGGTTCCTGATGGCGCTGCTTTTCGTTGCCGGCGTGATGAACCTGGTCTGGGTCGTTGCGGTCGCGATCTATGTCGCTTTCGAAAAACTGCTGCCGCGCAGCCGATGGCTCAGCCGCGCTGCAGGCGTGGGGCTGATTGTGGCCGGCGGCGTGGTGATTGCTCTCGGCCTGACCGGCACGGCGCCCACGTCGCTGTAGCCCGCCTCAGACGGCGACGAGCTCCGCAGGGCTGCCGGTCCGCTTCGGCTTCTTCGCCTTCGATGGCCCGAACAGATTGCCGGCGGCAAGGCCTGCGGTGTCGGCGACGCCGGGGTCGCGCGAGACCATGGCGGCGACGATGGCGCCGTCGATCAACAATGCAAGTTGATGGGCAAGCATTTGCGGCTCGGCCGCGCCCATTTCACCGGCGAGCTTTTCGATATGCGCCAGCACCACCTTCTTGTGGCGCAGCGCGATGTTGCGAAACTGCTTGGCGTTCTTGTCGTGCTCGGCGACGGCGTTGATGAAGGGGCAGCCGTAGAAGCGCTCCTCGGCGAACCAGCGTTTCAGCGCCGGAAAAATCCGCGTCAGCTTCGCCTGCGCATCGCCGCCACCATCTTCCATCGCGCCGATGAACCATTGGCGCCACGCCTTGCCCTCGCTTTCCAGCACGGCGTTGACGAGGTTGGTCTTCGATCCGAACAGCTTGTAGAGCGTGGTCTTGGCGGTGCCGGCCTCGTCGATGATGGCGTCGATGCCGGTGGCGTTGATGCCGTTCTTGCAGAACAGATGCGTCGCCGCGCTGAGCAGGCGACCGCGCGCGGATTCTTCGTCGCCTGCGGCCGACGCCGCGACAGCTTTCCTTTTGGAAACCGATTTGCCCATGCGCCGCAGTTAATCGGAGCGCGGCCCAATCATCAAGCCGCATCTTTGCGCTGAAAATAATCGCAACCCACGCGGCAATTGCTTCGCGCCTGTGCAGCGCGGCGCTGATCAATTTCCGGGCAGTGATCGCTAAGCGGCGAGAGAGCTTCGCCTTTTGGCTCTGGCCCGATCTGGCACGCTTAATGCAGGAAACAGAACGTTCGGTATCCTACCTAGGGAGAGAAATGATGACCGCGGTCGCTCAAAAAACGGTGCTCACCGGCTGCCTTGCACCGATAGACAAAAATGGGCTCGATCAGCTCATTGCCAATGGCAAGGCCAATCCGAAGGTCATCAAGACCTTGAAGTGCAAGACGGTGGCGGAGGGCAGGTTCCGCCACGCCAACTACATCCGTAACCTTGCGCCCTATATCGTCGATGAGCCGCCGGGCCTGCTCGGCGATGACACCGCGCCCAATCCGTCGGAAGCGTCACTCGCCGCGCTGGGCTCGTGCCTTGCGGTCGGCCTGCACGCCAACGCCGTTCATCGCGGTTGGATCGTCAACAAGCTCGAACTCGAACTCGAAGGCGATCTCAACATCACCGCGGTCTGGGGCACCGGCGACGTCAGCGAGAAGCCGGTCGGCTTCACCGACGTCCGGGTCAAGGTCGACATGGAATGCGAGGGCATTCCGAAGAGCGAGATCGACGCGCTGGTGGCCCACGTCAAGCAATGGTCGCCGGTCGCCAACACTTTTACGCGGCCCGTCAATCTCGAAGTCAGCGCTTAAGCGGCCACGACAGGCCATTGGGGAGGGTTTGATGGGTTCACTAGCGGTATCCCGGCTCGCGATTGGCGAAGCTCTGCCATCGGCCTCGATCGCCGATCAGGTCGCGGCGATTGCACGCAAAGAGCTCGCTCCCCAGGCCATCGCGATCGACGAAGGTACGATCTTCCCCGATGTGCTGCTCCGGCGTCTCGGCGAAGCCGGTGCCTGGGGCAGCCACCAACCGGTGAATGGCGCGGCCGACCTGCGCTGCGCCATTCAATCGATCGCAGCCCTCGGCGAAGTCTGCGGCGCCACCGCCTTCATGGCGTGGTGCCAGAACACGCTCGTCTGGTACGCCGCAAATTCGGGCAATCCAGAACTCGTCGCCAAGTTTGCCGGCAAGTTCGCCAGCGGCGAGATTCTCGGCGGCACCGGACTGTCCAACCCGATGAAGAGTTTTTTCGGCATCGAGAAGCTGAAACTCAGGGGACGCAAGGTCGAGGGCGGCTACATCGTGCGCGGCGCGCTGCCCTGGGTCTCCAATCTCGGCGCCGATCATTTCTTCGGCACCATCTTCGAACGTGAAGACGAGGCTGGCGGGATCGTGATGTTTCTCGCCGACTGCGCCAATCCCGCGATCACGCTGCAGCCGTGCAAGCCGTTCCTGGCGATGGACGGCACCGGCACCTATGGTGTGCAGTTTCGCGATGTTTTCGTGCCGGACGAACTGATCCTGGCCGAGCCCGCCGGGCCGTTCGTCAAGAAAATCCGCGCCGGCTTCATCCTGCTGCAGGCCGGCATGGCGCTCGGCCTGATCAAGGATTGCATCCAGATCATGGATGAGGTCGAGGCGCCGCTCGGCCACGTCAACCGCTATCTGCCGCAGCAGCCGTTGCAGTTCCGCGAGCTCCATGCCGAGTTCGAGAAGGAGACGATGGCGCTGGCGCGCGATCCCTACAACTCCGACGACAGCTACTGGCGGCGCGTGGTGGCGCTTCGGCTGCGCGCCGGCGACGCCAGTGTCGCGGCTGCGCATGCGGCGATGCTCCATTGCGGCGCGCGCGGCTACCTGAAGAGCCATCGCGCCCAACGCCGGCTCCGCGAAGCCTATTTCGTCGCCATCGTCACCCCCGCCACCAAGCAGCTTCGCAAGATGCTGGCCGGCGACGAGCACTAAAGGGATTTCCGACCGACCCAACCAGCAACCACAAAACAGGAGAGGCCTGCCATGACGGACGTTCTGATAACTGCCGGCGAACTCGCGGAATTCCTCACGAAAGAGCCAGGTGTCGTCATCGACACCCGCAACCCCGAGGCCTACGGCGCGGGGCATCTCGCTGGCGCCGTCAATGTCCACGAAATCTTCACTTATCTGGCGACCTCGACGCCGGAAGGCATTCACGAGCTGAAAACAAAATTCGCCGATGCGTTCGGCGCCGCCGGGCTCTCGGGCAAAGAGACCGCCGTCATCTACGAACAGTCGATGAATTCGGGCTTCGGCCAGTCCTGCCGCGGCTATTACCTGCTGACCATGCTCGGCTATCCCAAGATCAAGGTGCTGCATGGCGGCTACGACGCTTGGGCCGCGGCGGGCCTGCCGGTGACCAAGGACGTGCCGTCGCCGGTGAAGGCGTCGTTCACGGTCGTGCCGGAGGCGGGCGACATCCTGATCGACGCCAAGACCATGCTGGCCGCCGTCGGCAAGCCCGGCATCGCGCTGCTCGACGTCCGCGACATCGACGAGTGGATCGGCGAAAGCTCATCTCCGTATGGGAAGGATTTCTGCCCGCGCAAGGGGCGCATCCCCGGCGCGGTCTGGCTGGAATGGTACCGCATGATGAAGCCGACCGCGGAAGGGCCGCGCTTCAAGTCGAAGAACGAAATTTTGGCGGAGTGCGCGACCGTCGGCATCACCGAGAATACGCCGGTCTATCTCTACTGCTTCAAGGGCGCGCGCGCCTCGAACACGTTCCTGGCGCTGAAGAACGCCGGCGTGAAGGATGTGCGGATGTATTTCGGCTCCTGGAACGAATGGTCGCGCGATCCGTCGCTGCCGATCGAGGAGGGGCTGCCGACGGAGGCCAAGCTCACTACCAAGGCGGCGTAAGGACGTGTCCGACGCTGCAGTCTGATTCTACGGAAACGGACTGCAGCCAGGGGCCTGCGGCCTCGGCGTCACGGCGCGAGTTGTGGAACCGCGCCATCGCGCCGCTCTGGCGTTCCCGATATCCGGTGCGTATAATCGCGGCGCAGTTGGTGGTCGCGCGGATGTCGATGTTCTCAAGCAGATTAGGTCTCGCAGTTGTGGCGGTTATGCTGTGCTTGGGCGCACGAACGGCCCATGCCCAGGCTTCGCCGGTGAATTACTGGATTCCCGGCTGGCCGATGGGTTTTAGCGGCGATGCCGGCGAGAGCCCGAACGGTTACGGCAACTTTCCGAGCTTCGACTTCCGCGACGTCGGAAACGGCTCTTCCTATGCGCGGTACAATTTTTCGAACGGCTTTTTTGTCGGCAGCCAGCGCAGCAGCATGGGCCTCAGCGGCATCAGCCAAAGTGCGTTCGGCAGTTTCGGCTCGCTCTACAGCGAAGGCGTACAGTTCGGCTACAGCTTGAAGAACAGCGGCTTGCCCGTCACCTTCTATGCCGGTTTCGACACGCTGAAATACAATACCGGCATCGGCGGCCCGTTCGCGCCGTTCGACTCCAAATCGGGCACGCTGCCAATCTCCAGCGTGAATGCCGGCGTCGAATTCCAGGCGACGTCGAATCTCAGCCTGTCGCTTGGGGTCGGCTACGTCCAGCAGTCGGGTCGGCTCGACAGCGAGATCAATTCGCTCCCCGGCGCCTCGCCGTTCGCCATCGGCGGGCGCCGCTACTAAGCGTGGATTCGTAATTACGGCAGGTCCGCTTTACTCCCGGAATGCGATATCAAGCCGACATTGATACATGTCGCCTTTGGACAGCGATGACATCAACAAATGATAGAGGCAGCCAACTAAGGCGGCCTCTTTGTTTTTATTGCCTTATCACGCCAGAAAAAGTCGCGCCTTTGGGGCCGACAAAAATACCTGTCGCCATACAGTTCGAATATGACGTTTGGCAAGCGGGCGAGTTGGCATTGTTCCTCCCGCATATCTTTGCGTAAGAAGTACATGTTTTCCCGGCTGCGTTCTTCTTCAATTTTCCGAATGCCTTATCTCTCGCACGCTCGCCGCGATAGGAGCCTGGAGACCCCTTTCCGTCCATTACTGAGGCAATAGCTGGGGCTGTCAAAAAGTCCATGGCGCAAATCGACAGCGAAAGAGCAATAGCGACCGTTCTCAATTTCCCCTCCTCAATCAAAAGCAGTAGCTAATCACGACAACGCCAGCGCTTCAATGCCGGTTGGTTTGTCGGTCTTGATGAGGGAATAGCCAGTCAACGCAGAGCAAAACGGGCCACTGCAATTTTCAAACGAGGCTGATGAGGGTCGAAACAGGCCAGTACCCTCCCGCCCATAGGAACGGATCGTGACCTTGGGTCAATTCAGGTACATGGCCTTCGTTGGCTGCAAGTCCACTTTGGGTCACACAATGCGCCGATTACGGTCAAGCCGGCTGCCTTCCATATTGCCGTGGGAAGCCGAAGTTTATGAGTACACGCCCCAATTAGCCCGCCAAGCCGCGCGCATTCGCAATCCCTAGCGCCTTGATGCGTGAGGCTAGCGTGGTCGGCTTGATGTCGAGCATTTCCGCCGCGCCACCGGGGCCGAACACCTTGCCGGAGCAGGCCTGCAACGCGGCGAGAATGTTGGCGCGCTCGTGGGCGCGCATCTCGGCCGATGTCATGACCAGGGGGCGGCTATCTGCTTTCGCGCGCGCCGCGGCGGGGGAGGGCTGCGCGCCTGCCGTATCGGGCAGGTCGATGCGCAGCCGGCCGTTCTGCGCGAGGATTGCCGCACGCTCGATCACGTTCTGCAGTTCGCGGACGTTGCCGGGCCAGTCGTAGCGCGAAAGCTTGCGCGCATCGCCTTCCGACAATCGAAGGTCGGATTTTAAAGCCTTGCTCTCGCGCGTCAAAAAATGCTGCGCCAGCAGCGGAATGTCCTCGCGCCGCTCGCGCAGCGGGACTGATTCCACCGGAAACACGTTGAGGCGGAAATAGAGGTCTTCGCGAAACCGGCCGCGCTGCACTTCCTGCTTGAGGTCGCGATTGGTGGCGGCGATCAGGCGCACGTCGACCGCGCGGGTGCGTTCTTCGCCGACGCGCTCGAAATTGCCCTCCTGCAGCACGCGCAACAGTTTGCCTTGGAGTTCGAGCGGAATTTCGCCGACCTCGTCGAGAAACAGTGTGCCGCCGTCGGCAAGCTCAAACCGCCCGATGCGGTCGCGCATCGCGCCGGTGAAGGCGCCTCTGATATGGCCGAAGAATTCGCTCTCGAACAGTTCGCGCGGGATCGCCGCGCAATTGACCCGGATCAGCGGGCGGTCGCGGCGGCTGCTCGCCTCGTGGATGGCGCGCGCGATCAGTTCCTTGCCGGTGCCGGATTCGCCCGTGATCATGACGGCGGCCGTGGTCGGCGCCACCAGCTTGACCTGCCGCAACGTCTTCTGGATCGCCTCGCTCTGGCCGATGATGCCGCGCGGGTTGGTCTCGATGCGGATTTCTTCCTGCAGGTAAGCGTTTTCCAGCTCGAGACGCTCGCGCAGACGGTCGACTTCGGCGAGCGCCGCATGCAGCTTCTCGTCAGCCTCGCGCCGCTGGCTGACGTCGCGAAACACGATCACTGCGCCGACCACCACGCCGCGGTCGCGGATCGGCGTCGAAGTGTATTCGACCCAAACCGGCGTGCCGTCCTTGCGCCAGAACACCTCGCCCTCGACCTGGTGCACGGCGCCGTCGCGAAACGCCGCGTAGATCGGGCAGTCATGATCGGGATAGTGCCGGCCGTCATGATGCGTATGGTGAACGATCGGGTGGATTTCCTTGCCGACCAGTTCCTCCGCTGCCCAGCCCAGCATCCGTTCGGCGGCGGGATTGACGAAGGTGGTCTTGCCCTCGGCGTTGACGCCGTAAATGCCTTCGCCGGCGGCGCGCAGGATCAACTGGTTTTCGCGCTCGATATCCTGGAACACGCGCTCGACCCGCTGCCAGGTTGCGATGCCGCCGCGCATGTGGTCTTCGGCCGCCGCGTCGACATAGCGGCGTCGGCGCGCATCAAGGTCGCTCATGGTGAGCAGCACCAGCGGGCGGCCGTCGCCCGGCACGAGCGAGCCGGCATATTCGAGACGGAGCGTTTGGCCCGTGGCGTGACGCGGCGTCAGCGCATTGGTCCAGAACGCGCCCTTGTCGAGCACGGCCTGGGTGAACACGATCAGCGCGGGAAGTTGGCCCGCGTGCAGCGTGCTGACCTTGGTCTGCCGCAACAGCGCGCGGTCGTGGCCGAGCAGGGTGCAGGCGGCGGGATTGGCGTCGAGGATCAGGTCGGCATGAGGATCAAGCAGCAGCGCCGGCTCGATGGTGAACTCGAATGCGGCGGCGCGCAGTTCGACATCCTGCGGCGGGGCCGTTGAAGCGAGAGCAAGATCCATCTGGCCAATACTCCGAAAACTCGTAATTGAACTACGAATTTTCGTGTATCACGAATTTTCGTAGCCGCCAATGTCAGCAGAATCCCTGTGATCTCAAAGCTATCGCCGCAGAACGGCGCTGGCATGTGCCTTGCTTAATTAGGGTGCAACGTCGCGCAGGAGGGCTGATGTCTACCTTCGACAACCCGTTCGATCCCAACCGCCGTCTTCATGCCGGGGGCTGCAGTTGCGGCCAGCATCTCAGCGAAGCCGAGCATCAAGCCGCCCAACTCCAGATTCGGTCCGCCGCCGAAAGCGAGCAAAAGCGCTACGAGGGTGTGGTCGCCTCCGCCGTGATGCGCGCGATGTTTCCGCAGGACGTCGCGCGGCGCGCGTTCCTGAAATCGGTGGGTGCGGCGACGGCCGTGGCGGCCGTGTCGCAAGTCTTCCCGCTCAAGACCGCGACCGAAGTTTTCGCTGCTGGCGGGCCGCTCGAGAAGAAGGACCTCAAGGTCGGCTTCATCCCGATCACCTGCGCGACGCCGATCATCATGGCGGCGCCGATGGGGTTCTATGCCAAGAACGGCCTGAACGTCGAAGTCATCAAGACCGCCGGCTGGGCGGTCATTCGCGACAAGACCATCAACAAGGAATATGACGCGGCCCACATGCTGTCGCCGATGCCGCTCGCCATCACCATGGGCGCCGGCTCCAATCCGATTCCCTACACCATGCCGGCGGTCGAGAACATCAACGGCCAGGCGATCACGCTTTCGATCAAGCACAAGGACAAGCGCGATCCGAAGAGCTGGAAGGGTTTCAAGTTCGCCGTACCCTTCGACTATTCGATGCACAATTATTTGCTGCGCTACTATCTTGCCGAGCACGGCCTCGATCCCGATACCGATGTGCAGATCCGCGCGGTGCCGCCGCCGGACATGGTCGCCAACCTGCGCGCCGACAATATCGACGGCTTTCTCGGGCCCGATCCGATGAACCAGCGCGCGGTGTTTGACGGCGCAGGCTTCATCCACATGCTGACCAAGGACATCTGGGAAGGGCACCCGTGCTGCGCCTTCGCCGCGTCCAGGGAGTTCGTCACCGCGATGCCGAACACCTATGGCGCGCTGCTCAAATCGATCATCGAGGCGACCGCGTATGCGCACAAGGCGGAGAACCGCAAGGAGATTGCGGCGGCAATCGCGCCGGCTAATTATCTCAACCAGCCGCCAATCGTGCTGGAGCAGATTTTGACCGGTACTTTCGCCGATGGTCTAGGCAACATCGTCACGCAGCCGAACCGCGTCGATTTCGATCCGTTCCCGTGGCAATCCTTCGCCGTCTGGATCATGACCCAGATGAAGCGCTGGGGCCAGATCAAGGGCGACATCGACTACGCCGGGATCGCTTCACAGGTCTATCTCGCCACCGACGCCACCCGGCTGATGAAGGATGCCGGGCTGACGCCGCCGACCGCGACCACCAAGAGTTTTTCGGTGATGGGCAAGACGTTCGATCCTGCCAAGCCGGAGGATTATCTGAACAGCTTCAAGATCAGGAAGGCGTCGTGAGCGACGCTACTCAACTACATTCGCCGCTGTCGTCCCTGCGAAAGCAGGGACCCATAAGCTGTGTCGGCTCTCTTGGGCACGATGTCAGAGGCCTTCCTTCATTACTACCCCGCGGAGTATGGGTCCTCGCATTCGCGGGGACGACATGTTGAGAGACTGTCCCCAATGACCTTTTCCCTTCGCTTCCGCGCAGCCGTCGTCTCGATCGTGCTGTTCGCCGCGTTCCTCGGCATCTGGCATCTCGCCACGCGCCCGACCGCGGCCGCCACCAACATGTCACCGGAATACGCCAAGCTGATGGGGCTGACGGCAACCCAGGGCAAGTCGGCGATGCCGGGTCCGGCAGATGTCGGCGCCAAATTGTGGGAGCATCTCAGGCAGCCGTTCTATGACAACGGGCCGAACGACAAGGGCCTCGGCATCCAGCTCGGCTACTCCATCGCCCGCGTCGGCCTCGGCTATTTTCTCGCCGTCATTGTCGCCATTCCGCTCGGCTTCCTGATCGGGATGTCGCCCTTGATCAGCAAGGCGCTCGATCCGTTCATCCAGGTCTTGAAGCCGATTTCGCCGCTCGCCTGGATGCCGCTGGCGCTCTACACCATCAAGGATTCCTCGATCTCGGCGATTTTTGTCATTTTCATCTGCTCGGTGTGGCCGATGCTGCTCAACACCGCGTTCGGCGTCGCCGCGGTGCGCAAGGAGTGGATCAACGTCGCGCGCACGCTGGAAGTCGGCACCGTCAGGCGCGCCTTCACGGTGATCCTGCCGGCCGCGGCGCCGACGATTCTCACCGGCATGCGGATTTCGATCGGCATCGCCTGGCTGGTGATCGTAGCGGCCGAGATGCTGGTCGGCGGTACCGGCATCGGCTACTTCGTCTGGAACGAGTGGAACAACCTATCGATCACCAACGTCATCATCGCGATTCTGCTGATCGGAATCGTCGGCATGCTGCTCGACCAGATCCTGGCGCGCTTCACGCGCATGGTCACGTTTCCGGAATAGCTGTGATGACCGACAAATTCATTTCCATCGAAGGCATCGCGCGGCGCTATCCCGGTGCGGACGGGGCTGCGACCACCGTGTTCGAAGACCTCTGGCTGTCGATGGGGCGCGGCGAATTCGGCTGCGTGATCGGGCATTCCGGATGCGGCAAGACCACGGTCTTGAACATCCTGGCCGGGCTAGACGAGCCGAGCGAAGGCGCCGTCATCGTCGACGGGCAGGCCATCGAAGGCACCAGCCTCGACCGCGCGGTGATTTTCCAGAGCCACGCGCTCCTGCCGTGGCGCACCGTGCTCGGCAACGTCGCCTATGCCGTGACCTCGAAATGGCGCAACTGGGACCGCGCCAAGGTCAAGGCGCATGCGCAAAAATTTATCGACCTCGTCGGCCTGACGGGCTCCGAGCACAAGCGTCCGTCGGAACTGTCCGGCGGCATGAAGCAGCGCGTCGGCATTGCGCGGGCGCTTTCGATCACGCCAAAGATCATGCTGATGGACGAGCCGTTCTCGGCGCTCGATGCGCTGACGCGCGGCACGCTGCAGGACGAGGTGCGCCGCATCTGCTTGGAGACCGGACAGACCGCCTTCATGATCACCCATGACGTCGATGAAGCGATCTACCTCGCCGACAAGATTTTCCTGATGACCAACGGGCCGGGCGCCGTGCTGGCCGAGATCGTGGAAAATCCGCTGCCGAAGGACCGCGGCCGCATCGATCTGCACCGCCATCCGCTGTACTACGCGCTGCGTAACCACATCGTCGATTTCCTGGTCAGTCGCAGCAAGACGTTTGCATCCGATGTGACCGGCCACGATCCGCGTAACGTGCCGACGGTGCGGATCGGGAAGCCGGAACTGGTGGTTGCCGCTGGATCCGAGGATTCAACACAGGCGTCATGGCCGGGCTTGTCCCGGCCATCCACGTCTTCCTAGACAGACCAGCAAAGACGTGGATGCCCGGCACAAGGCCGGGCATGACGGGTTAGAAGGAGAGCCATATGAAACGCGAAGACCTCACCGAAAAGCTGCTCGACATCAAGCGCGAGAAGGGCTGGAGCTGGAAACATATCTGCGAAAAGATCGGCGGCTATTCGGAGGTGCTGATAACAGGCGCCATTCTCGGGCAGATGAAACTGACAAAACCGCAGGCCGCCAATGCCGGCGAGCTGTTCGGGCTTTCCAAATCCGAAATCGCCATGCTCAACGAAGTTCCGATGCGCGGCACCGGAACGCCGATGCCGCCGACCGATCCCTTGATCTACCGCTTCTACGAACTGGTGATGGTCAACGGCCCGGCATGGAAGGCGCTGATCGAGGAGGAATATGGCGACGGCATCATGTCGGCGATCGACTTCGACATGGTGATGGAGCGCCTGCCCAATCCCAAGGGCGACCGCGTCAAGATCACGATGTCCGGAAAATTCCTGCCGTATAAATATTACGGCGCGAGTGGGAATGTGCCGGAGTATGGATTCAAGGAGGGGTGACTTGATCCTCCGTCATTCCGGGGCGCGAAGCGAACCCGGAATCTCGAGATTCCGGGTTCGTGCTTCGCACGCCCCGGAATGACGGGGAGAGACCGAGTTCGGATGCGGCCAGTCGGTGCCCCAGACGATGCGGTCGGGGTTGGCTGCGATCAGCGATTGGGCGAGCGGAATGCAATCGGCATAATCCGGGGCGAGCTTCGAGGCGCGGTAGGCGCCCGAGATCTTCACATAGGCCTTGCCCGATTTGACGAGATCCACGAGGTCGGCAAAGCCGGGCTGCTTGATGCCCTGGGCTGCCTGCGCGCCGCCGAAATGATCGAACACGACAGGTACCGGTGAGGCCGCGACCAGATCCTTGATCGCCGTAATCATCGCCGGGTTGGTGTAAAGCTGCACGTGCCAGCCGCGCGCTTTCATGCGCTCGACGGCGGCCGTGAAGCGTGGCCGGGCAACACTCGGATCGTTGACGCCGCCGGTTGCGAGATTGAGGCGGACGCCGCGAATGCCGGCCTTGCCCATCAGGTCGAGCTCGCTCTCCGACGTCTTGTCGTCGATCACGGCAACCCCGCGCGCGGTCGGTCCCCGCGCCGCCATGCCGAACAGCGTGGCCGAATTGTCGGTGCCGTAGATCGAGGGCGTGACGATCACGACGCGCTCCATGTGCAGCGCCTTGCGCAGGGCGGTCATTTCCTCCGGCGAGGCCAGTTCGGGCGTATAGACGCGCCCGGCGAAGAACGGGAATTTCTCGGGGTCCGGATGGATATGGGTGTGGCAGTCGCATGCGCCTGCAGGCACATCGAAATTCACCGGCGTCGCGGGCTGCGCGGCTTTGGCGGAGGCGGTTCTGTTGTTCATGGTCACTCCGGCGGCGATGGAGGCAAGCATCATACTGCGTCGCGTCAGCATTGGTGTTCTCCCTGGGTAATGTTGTTGATTGTTGATGTCCGGACAGGGCATGCCCGTCGACTTCAGCGTTCCTCCTCGGCTCCGGGCGTTGCTTCGCCCGTTATGCGCTCGGGAGATTATCGGGAGAAGTGAGGCGCGGGAAGGGCGCCCGTCATCTGATTGCGTTGAGTTATCGCTTCGGTAACGCAACCGGTCTATCGAACCGGAAGCCGCTCCGATTTGACTAATCACCCGCCCATCCGGAATATCTCGCAATTCCCCTGGAATCAGTTCATGAAAAAATTTTCCCAAAAATTCAAAACCGGCGTGTCGGTTGCCGCCGTGGTCGTCGTGCTGCTTGGCATTTACAGCTACCGCAAGCTTCAGGCGCTGGCGGCCGATCCCACCGGGGAAAAGGATTGCGGGCCTGCGGTCGGCGGCGGCGAGCAGGCGAAGATCGACCTGGAGCGCATCAAGGCGATTGCGCCGCTCAAGGACGTGAAATGGTCGCAGCTTGGCGGCAGCATCAATGATGCGAGCTGCCTCAACAAGACTGAAATCTACGGCGTCGTCGAGGTACGCAGCGTCGAGGATGTCGCGAAGACACTGGCCTTTGCGCGCGACAACAAGCTCTCGGTGACTACCGCCGGCGTGCGCCACAGCATGGGCGGGCACGCCTTCCGCAAGGGCGGCATCGTGCTCGACATGCGCGGCTTCAATAAGATCGTGCTGAACGAGAGCTCGCGATCGGTCACGGTGCAGCCGGGCGCGACCTGGCACGACATCCAGAACGCGCTGCACCCGCGCTTCGCGGTTCGCGCCATGCAATCGACCGATATTTTCAGCGTCGGTGGCTCGATCTCGGTCAATGCCCACGGCATGGACCATCAGGCCGGCGCGCTTGCGAAGTCGATCAAGTCGATGAAGGTGATGCTGGCGGACGGCCCGTTGCAGACGGCATCGACGACGGAGAACAAGGACCTGTTCAACCTCGTGGTCGGCGGCTACGGCCTGTTCGGCGTCATCGTCGAGGCCGAACTCGATATCGCCGACAATCTGGTCTACCAGACCGGGCGCCGCATGATGGACTACAAGGAATTTCCGGCGCTGTTCGCCAAAGAGATCGAGAAGGACGGCAATGTCGGCTTGATGTATGGCCACCTCTCGACCGCGCCGAGCTCGTTCCTCAAGGAATTGCTGCTCTACACCTACACCAAGGTGGACGGTGCCGAATTCAAGCGCGAGCCGCTCGGCGAGGTCTCAGGTACCAAATTGCGGCGGCTCACCATCAACCTGTCCAAGCATGGCCCGCTGTTCCAGGAAATGAAATGGCTGTCGGAAAAGCACATCGAGCACCGGATGGAAACCTGCACCGTGACGCGCGCGCAGGCGATCGGATCAGCGGAAGCCTGTCTCGTCAACCGCAACGACCCGATGCACGATTCGGTGCCTTACCTGCGCAACTCGCTGCCCAACGATACCGACATCCTGCACGAATATTTCATCCCGCGCAGCCAGTTCGTCTCGTTCGTCGACGGCATGCGCAAGGTGCTGACCGATAACAAGACCAATCTGTTGAACGCGTCGGTACGCGTCGTGCACCAGGAGAACAATTTCCTGACCTATTCGCCGGAGCCGGCGTTCTCCCTGGTGCTCTACATCAACCAGACTACCGACGACGAGGGCAACCGGCGCATGAAGAAGGCGACGGAAGAATTGATCGACCTCACCATCGCGCACAAGGGCCGCTTCTTCCTGCCCTACCAGCTCTATTATTCGAAGGGGCAGTTGCAGCGCTCGTATCCGCAGATCAATGATTTCTTCGCGGCAAAGCGCAAGTATGATCCGAGCGAGCTGTTCACCAATACGTTCTATCAGAAGTACGCGTCGTAGACGTCCGCGTCCTAACGCTTCCTGATCGTCATTGCGAGGCGCGAATGCGACGAAGCGATCCAGCGTCCGTTTAGCCGAGAGATGTATTGCTTCGCGGAGCCTGTCATCCGGCGGTGCTTCGCGCCGACCGGGTGGCTCGCAATGACGAGGCAGGCGGCAGGCCGCTGCAGCCGCCGGCCTGTTCGGCGTCGAGGACCAGCAGCGCACCCGCTGCATAGAGACGGACGACAAAACCGGCATCGTCGGAACGCGCGATGGTGACGTAATCGTTCGAGGCGAGGATGCGGCCGTTGGCCCTGGCGATCGCGGCTAACGCTTGTGACTGTGGGCCGACAATGGCCATCGACTTGCCGGGGGCCGAACCGAAGGTCAATGCAACGACCACAGCAAGCCAGCCCAAGACGACGAGGACGATGGCACCGCCAATGCGGCCCATCGGCAACGCCCGGCTCTGCTGACGCCCATCAGTAATCATAGAAGTGCTCAATGCTCGCGCCCCTGGCCTTGAGCTCGCGGTTGATATCCACGAGGCGGTCGATCCTGGCTTTCAGGCCGGCCCTGCGATACCCGGGCCGGGCATCCAGCTCCAGCGAAAATAATTCTGTGGTGCCCTTGATGTCGAGCTTGGCGGCGTCAGGGGCAATCACGGTTACGAGGATGTCGTGATTGCCGGCGATTTCCGTAAAACCAAAACCTTGATCCAGCAGGCCCTGCAGGATTTCGGTCAGCGCCTTGTAGCGCGGCGCCTGCACGAGCTGCCATTGTGCGTTGAGCGGGCGGATCGGTTTGATGCGCGGCTCCTTCACCAGCACGTCGGATGGCAGTGCCGCGACCACGAACATGATGTCGCGCGGCTCATCGTCGCCACCGGCGTCGAGCGCCCTCTGGATCAGCGCGGCGTAGCCGATCTTGACGAAATACTCCGCGCCGAGCGCGAAGTCGCGCTCCCAGCTACGCAAATTGCTCGGCGTCGGCGCCGAGATCGCCATCAGGCCGTCGAGCTTTTCGCGAAACGGATATTTGTACCAGGGGATGGTGTAGAGAAAGGTGGCATAATCCTGCAGCACGGCGCGGCCGAATTCGTCCTGCGGCGTGCGCTTCTCGCCCCTGATCCATTCGAACACCCGCCCGATGGTGTTTTCATAAAGCCCCTTGACGGCATATTCGACGGAATAGCTGACGCCGATGATGTAAATCATCGTCTTCACTTCGGTCAGCGACTCTCCCGTTGCGGGCACCGCGCGGTTGATGGTGCAGAAGCTCTGCCAAAACCCGAAGATATGACCGAGATAGTTGAAACGGCTTTCGCTGGAGCGATCGAGGAAGCGGCCGAAATCCTCGAAGGAATAGACGATGTACCATTCGGGGAAGGTGAAGAAGGTATTGTTCAGTTTGCGCCGGTAGCCCGGCTCGTCGATCGCGGGCAAGGTCACGGTGGGCGCACCGGCCGCCGCGGCGCCGGAAGACGGGCGGCACGCCCCCTCGATATAGGCCAGCGGCACGAGCACCGACAACGCGATCACGATCGCGATGACGGCCAGGATACGCCGCAGCCATTTAAGCATGAACGGCGGTCCGCGTCCGCGGCGCTAGCCCATAGCCGATCAGGATCGCCACGCCGCCGAGGCCGAGATGCGGGGCATTGGCAAAAAACCGCGTCGAGAGCGGCAGGTTGAGGACGCCGTTGATCAGGATGCCGAAGTCGAGATAGCCGCTGCCGGTGAGCAGGCCGAGCACGCCGTCGGCAAAGTAGAACACGCCGAACAATTGAAAGAACAATTCCGAGGCGCGTCGAGAGGTCAGCGCCGCAATTGCCGCCCACAGCGCCGAGACGAGATGCAGCCCGTCGGCATACCAGGTGCGGCGAAACAGGCCGAAGATCATGTCATTGGCGTCGATGAAGGCCGGGATATATCCGGTGAGGATGACGAAGCCGAGCAGGGCGGCATAGCCGCAGGCGCACAATCTGATGATGTCCATAACGTCTCCGGCCGGTTCGAATCTCTGCTCCGTTCAGTCTAGAGTTTTCCGAGTGTCTTGAGCAGGGCGTCGTTGAACATGCCGGGGTCCTCGATCTGCGGAATGTGACCGAGCCCCGGCAGCAGTGTCAGGTCCGTCTCCGGCCGAAGCAGCGTTCGAAGATCAAGGGCTTGCTCTACAGGGGTGATGCTGTCCTTGTCGCCCCACAGGATCACGACAGGGATTTCCAGCGTCGCATAGGCATTGCGGTCCGCGCTCGCGGCACCGGTGTCGGCACCGAGGAAATAATACAGCCAGTCGGCGATGTCGCTCGTGCTGTTGCGCTGCGTCAGCGGCCATTGCAGGATCGCGACATATTCCGGCAGCGCGCGCTCCTTCTTCGCGATCAGCGATTTGAGCAGCATTTGCGTCGCCACGGGATTGGTGATGGTCAGCGACACCATGATTTCGCGAATCCATTGCGGCCGGACCAGCCAGGACGCGTCCGATGGCGCAGCCGTCAATCCGAGTGCCGCATCGACCAGCACCAATGCGCGCGCCCGATCCGGATATCGCATCGCGAGTTCGGTCGCAGCACCAGCGCCGAAGGAGTGACCGACGATGATGGCGGGCTCAGCTTTCAGAGCATCAAGCACATCGCTGATCCGGGCGGCCTGGTCCTGCCGCGTATAACTGCCGGGACGGTCCGAGAATCCAAACGGCGGAAGATCGAGGGCGATCACGTGAAAGCCTGCCGCGGCCAGCACGTCGCTGGTACGACGCCATAGCTCACTCCACGCCGCGGTGCCGTGAAATAGCACTACGGGAACGCCGTCCTCCGGACCCTTCTCCTGCACGAAAACGCCGCCTGAACGCGTCGGCACCAGTTGGCCGGTCTTTGGCGCCAGTTGGGCGCGCACGCCGGTCTCGCGTATCGACGCCGCCATGCGAAATGAGGTGATCAGAAGGATTACGGACAGGAGCAGGACCAGCAAGCCGTTGGCCGACCAGCGCAGAATGTTTGCAACCACGAGGCCTCGCAAAATCGATCGATCAAAACGGCGGGCGGAAACGGACCGAGCTTTAGAACAATAGGGGTTACTCGCGACTGAAAATACCCGGCATGATCAGCGTCCGGTTATCGGGAGAAAATACACCCTACTGCCCCGACGGCGTCCGCAGGCCGTGCCAGGCGTCGCGCACCTGATGGTAGTGCACTTCCGGCAGGTAGTCCGGCGTATTGAGGCCGAGGTTCTTGACGTCGAGCCGGCCGATCGCGCTGAGCAGGGTATAGGAGGCGATCACGCGGTCGCGCTGCGCACCGATCAGGCGAGCCTTGGCCAAGATCAGGTCCTGCTGCGCGTTCAGCACGTCGACCGTGGTACGCTGGCCGCCGGCGGCCTCCCGCTGCACGCCCTGCAGAGCGACGGTGGCGGCGCGGACTTCGGCTTCGGATGCGGTGACCGCGATCTTGGCGCCTTCATTGGCGACCCAGGCGCCGACCGCGGCGGTGCGGGCCTGGTTGCGGACCTGGTCCAGCACCTGTCGGCTTTGGGTCGCGATTTCCTTGGCCTGCCGGGTCTGTGAGGCCGCCATGCCGCCGTCATAGATCGGCTGGGTGAGCTGGGTGGTCACGGAGGCCTGGTCAGTCCCCAAGGTGCCGAGCGTGGGGTCCGATTGCTTGCTGCGGCTGGCGCTGCCTTGCAGCGTGATGGTCGGCATCAGGCTGCTTTCGGCGACGCGGATGGTGGTCGTGGCGACGTCGAAGTCGAAGCTCGCCGCCATCACTGCCGGATGCTCACGGAAGGCAAGGCCGGTCGCGTCATCGCGGCTGCGCGGCAGCAGGCGGTCCACGGTCTCCGCGGGCCGGAGCAGGGTGGGCGCGTTGCCGATCACCTGGGCATAGGTCGCCTGGCTGACGGCGAGATTGACCTCGGCGGCATTCAAATCGGCGCGACCACGGCTCAGACGGGCCTCGGCTTGCGCGGCATCGGTGGGCGTGACGTCGCCGGCATTCAACCGCTTCTGGGTAATGCTGAGCGTTTCCTGCAGGAACGCCACGTTGGCGCGTTGCGCTTCGACCAGCGATTGGTTGGCGAGCACGTTGGTATAGACGGTGACGGCATCGAGCAGCACGCCCTGGCCGACATTGCGGAGCGCCTCGCGGCCGGACTGCACCTGCAGTTCCGCCACGCGGACGCTGTTGGCGGTCTTGAAGCCGTTGAACAGCGTCTGGGATACAGTCACGCCGATGGTCCAGGGTTTCAGGTTCGCCGACTGGATGGTGTTATCGGGCAGCAGGTTGCGCACCGCCTGAAAGCCGGCGGAGAGAGTAGCGACGATTTGCGGCCGGTAACCCGAAAGCGCCTGCGGCACATTCTCGTCGGTGGCACGCTGGCGCGCCCGTTCGGCATTGAGCGCAGGATTGGTCTGATAGGCCTTGGCCAGCGCCTCGGGGAGATTTTCGCCATGCGCGGCCGGCGCCGCAAACGCGACGCAAGCCGCCGCAAGGCAAATGCCCGATCGAAGCAACCGCCTTTCAACGTGGCCAACCCTAGCGGCACGTCTAGTCATTTGATCCCATAGCCAACACAAAAACGTGATAACCCTGCTTCGAGCCATCCCGCTCTATCTGCTTGTTTGAGCATGATGTTCAGGGATGCCGGTTACCCGTCATCCCGGATCATGCATTGCTTGTCCGCCCCCGCCGACAGCCCCGGCTCCTCTACCTGTTTAGGGGGCACTGCCGCCACAGGCAAACTGCCGCGCGACATCAGTACATTAATTCGGTGAAAATCAGCGCTTGGCTGTTGCCGGTTCGTCACAGACGAAGTCCGGCGGCAAATACGCTATAGCTTCTCTGCTGGCGTCCGATTCAGGGCGGTCGGCGTCCCCGGGTCCGCAACTGATGCCGAAACTGTTTTTCGACCCCGAAGCGATCGCGGAGGATATCATCCGCGATGTCGGAACCAATCTCGTGGTCGGCTTGCCGCTCGGACTCGGCAAGGCCAACCATGTCGTCAACGCGCTGTACGCACGCGCCGCCGCCGACCGCTCGATCAAGCTCACTTTGTTCTCGGCGCTGACGCTGGAAAAGCCCCGGCCGTCAAGTCTGCTGGAACGGCGCTTCATCGGTCCGGTGATCGATCGGCTGTTCGGCGGCTATCCCGACCTGACTTATGCCGACGCGCTGCATGCCGGCGAATTGCCGCCTAACATCCAGGTGATCGAGTTCTTCTTCCTGGCCGGCAAATGGCTGCACGTGCCGTTCGCACAAGAGCATTACATCTCCGCGAACTATACCCATGCCTCGTCTTATCTGCTGACGCGCGGGCTGAACGTCGTCACCCAACTGGTGGCGAAACGCGTGGTCGATGGCGAGACGCGCTACAGCCTGAGCTGCAACACCGACACCACGCTCGACATATTGCGCGCCCGCGAGCAAGGCCGCGCGTCGTTCAAGCTGATCGGCCAGGTCAATTCCGAGTTGCCATTCATGCCGGGTGCCGGCGATCTGCCTGCGGATGAGTTTTCCGCTGTTCTCGACAGCCCCGCGACGGATTTTCCGCTGTTTGCCCCGCCGGCCGAGCCGGTCAGCGACACCAAATACGCGATTGGCCTTCATGCAGCCGGCCTCGTGCCCGACGGTGGCACCTTGCAGATCGGCATCGGGCAGGTCGGCGATGCACTGGCGCAGGGGCTGATCGTTCGCCATCGTGACAGCGCCCAGTTCCACGCCATCATGAAGCGGCTTGCGCCGGGAGCGGCGCCCGCGGAGAGCGGACCGTTCACGAAGGGGCTCTATGGGGTCAGCGAAATGCTGATCGAGGCGTTTCTCGGCCTGATCGACGCCGATATCCTCAAGCGCGACGTCGATGGCGTGACGCTGCACGGCGCGTTTTTCTTGGGACCCAAATCGTTCTATCGCGCGTTGCGCGAGATGCCGGCCGACCAGCTCGCGCGCATCCAGATGATGCCGGTATCCTTCACCAACCAGCTCTATGGCGATGAGGATGCCAAGCGCCGCGCGCGCGTCGGCGCCCGCTTTGTCAACACCGCGATTATGGCGACGCTGATGGGCGCCACGATATCGGACGGTCTCGAAGACGGCCAGGTCGTGAGCGGCGTCGGCGGCCAGTACAATTTCGTCGCGCAGGCGTTCGCGCTTGAGGGCGCGCGGTCGGTACTCGCGCTGGAATCGACACGGCAGGCAGGCCGCAAAACGCTTTCCAACATGCGCTGGAATTACGGCCATCAGACCATCCCGCGGCACCTGCGCGACGTGTTCGTCACCGAATACGGCATTGCCGACGTCAGGGGCAAATCGGACGCCGAGACCATTGCGGCGATGCTGGCGGTCACGGATTCCCGTTTCCAGGATGAACTGGCCGCGATCGCCAAGGATGCCGGCAAGCTGCCGAAGGAGTATGAAATTCCGCACAGCCACCGCGAGAACTTTCCGGAGCGCATCGCGCAAGCCCTGAAGCCCGCGCGTGATGCGGGGTTGTTGCCGTCATTTCCGTTCGGCAGCGATTTTGACGGGGTCGAGCAGCGGCTGATCCCGGCGCTGCAGTTGCTGCGGGAAGCGCAACGGATGCCGCTGCTTTTGCCCGGCTTGCTGTGGCAGGGGATGCGGCAGCCGCCGGATGCATCGAACCGCGAATGCCTGGCACGGCTCGGTCTCGATCATCCGACAACATTTGCCGAGCGCGCCTATCGCGCGCTGGTCAACGCGGCGCTGGTCCGGACGAAATAGCACGGGTGCGGCGTGGAGGGGCAAAGCGCAGCGGGCCCGCTGAATAGCTCTTCAATTCGACAGAGTTCAGTAATGGAGGCTTAACTTTGCTCCGCGCTGAGACGTAACGGCCTGCCCCGCGTTAACATTGCGCTGGGAATCCGCATGCAACCTGTCCGGGCAATCCGGGGGGAGCTTTATGTCATCCACAAACGACGAGCCGCAGCTCGAACTTCCGTTGTCGCTGCCGCTCCCGGCCCAACAATCAACGCGGCTCGCTCCCGTCTTGCTGCTGCTGCTCGCCTTGGTCGGGGGCGGGGTTTATACCGCCGTCGACACCGATACGCAGACGACCGCGAAAATTCCTTCTCGCCCGGAGGACCTCTCGGCGAATGTGGTCACCCTTGTATCATCCGACGATCGCGCGGCGGTCGCCTCGGCGGTTGCCGCCCTGAAGGTTGCGCCGCCGCAACGGGCCGAGATCGAGCAGGCCGTCATCGATCGGCGCCAGCGGCTCGGCTGGATCGTCTTTACCGACAGCATGGATCCGGATGGCGATACCGTCGCGGTGGAAGCTTCCGGGCTGACGCAGCAGATCGTGTTGACCAAGGCCTGGACGCCGGTCGCGGTTGCGCTCGCCGATGGCGGTCCGATCGGCGTCACCGCCGTGCGCGACGGACAAGGCGGCGGCATCACCGTCGCGTTTGCAACCAGCACCGGCACGATGCCGATGCGCATCCTGCGGCCCGGCGAACGGATCGAGGTGGTGCCATGACGGGAATGTCGCCCTGGCTCGGCCGGCTGATCCTGCTGCTCGCCCTGATCACCATCGACCACGCTTCGCCTGCTCTCGCCGTCACGCTGGTGATCGGCGCAGCGGTCGCGGCCACAGCCATCTTTCTCTATCGCGGTTCATATCTGCCGAGGTTCGTCATGGATATTCTGGATCGGCTTTCCAACAAGACCAGTCTGCAACAGGCTTATGATAAACGAAGCCAGAGCCTGGTCACGATCGACGCCGACGATCTGGCGGCGCGCGTCAGCGCCCGCGTGGTCGGCCAGGAGGACGCAATCAGGGCGATCGCCCAGCAATTGCGACGGCGCATCGCGGCGCGAAGGCTCGACAAGCCGGTGGCCGTGTTCTGCCTCGCCGGTGCGCCCGGCGTCGGCAAGACGCATTTTGCAAAAATCCTTGCCGAGGAGCTTTATGGCGGGTGCAGCCATTTGCACTTCTTCGACATGAGCCAGTTCGGCCAACCGCACGCGGCGGCCAGCCTGTTCGGCCAGGCCCGCGGCTATGTCGGCTCCAACAGCTACGGCTCGATGACGGCGGCGCTGCGCGACGTGCCCAACGCGATCGTGCTGCTGGACGAGTTCGAGAAGGCGCATTCGGAAGTGCACAAGCGCTTCCTGACGGCGTGGAACGACGGCTTCATCACCGAGGTCAGCGACGGCGCCCGCATTGCGACCAACGAAGCCATCTTCATTCTCACCACCAATGCCGCCTCGCGGCGCATCGGCGAGATCGCCGAGCAGACCAACGAGACCGCGGAAGAACAAGGCCGGCTGGCGAAGGCGGCCCTCGCCGACGCCCAGTTCGCGCCCGAGGTGCTGTCGCGGGTCGACGACGTCTTTGCGTTCCGCCCGCTCAAGGGGCTGGACATCGCGCGCGTCGTCGCACTAGAGATCGAGGCCATCGCGCAGCAGTTCGGCTTGCGGATCGCCGGCGGCGGCATCGATCCGCAAATCCTGATGCGGGCGATCGACGCCCTCTCCGGCCGCATGCAAGGCGGCGTTCGCGACATGACGCGCGCCATCGAGCGCCAGATCACCGACGGCCTGATCGATGCGCGCGCCGCGGGTGCTACCGAAATCCGGCTGGTGCAGGACGGCGGGCGCGTCCGCATCGAGACCGTTCGCGGCAGCCGTGACACGGCAGCGCCGAGCCTGCAACGCGCAACCGTCGGCTGATGATGGCTGGTCAATCCCACATCCTGCAGGGTGAAAGGAAGAGCGCTTTCCGCCTCCTCCTCGACCTCTATGCGACCAACGCCACCTTTCGCGGATTCTGCGAGTTCGCCGTCATCGGCGCCATCGTGCTGATGTTCATTCACGGATTGCAGTCGTTCTCGATGATCGGCAATCGAGCGCGTAGCGCCGTCACGCCGCCGAAGCTGACCGACCAGGATGTCAAGACGCCAGGTGACATTGCCAAACTCGCCCGGCGCGACAGCAGCATGATGCCGCAACTGGGCGACCTCGGACTCGACGAGCGATATTTTGCCGGCGACCCAGAGCCGCAAAGGACCATACTGGCGGAGGCCTGGCGCGCCTACCGGAGCAAGAACTCGCACAAGGCGCTGGAATTGCTCGGGGCGGCCGGATCGGATGATCCTCACGTGTTGCTGGTCCGCGGGCTGGCGTTGATGGCGCAGCCGGACGGGGCGGCGCTTCGCAGCGGCGTTCTCAGTCTCGAGCAGGCCGCCGGCAAAGGCGACGTCAAGTCGATGGCGGTGCTCGCCGTGCTGCACATCATCGGCGTGCCCGGCATCCAGCACGATCTCGAAAAGGGCCAGAAGCTCATCCTGAACGCGGCCGCCAAAGGCGATGTCGATGCCGCCCGCGTCGTCGGCCAGGGATATCTCTCAGGCTGGATGGGCAGCATCGATCCCGCACGCGCGGCGAAATATTTCAGGTTTGCGGCTGATCGCGACGATGCGAAGGCCGCGTTCTATCTTGCCGTCCTCTATTCCACGGGCCGGGGCGTGGCGAAGGACGATATCGAGGTCGACCGGCTGACTGAAAAGGCCGCCGCGCGCGGCCACCGCGAGGCGCTGACATTCCTCGGGGTCCGCCGAATGCAGGCCTACGCGCAGGGGATTTCCGACGATCCGTCCGACGCCCTCAAGTGGCTTGAGCGCGCCGCCGAGCTGAATGAGCCAACGGCGATGCTGACGCTCTCGATGTACTACACCGAATTTGCCGCCCGCTCCGGCCGGGGCGACCTCGCGAAGGGCGTCGGACTCTTGAAGCAGTGCGTCGATCGGACCGCCAGCCCGGTATGCGCAATGCCATACGCCACGTTCCTGGACAACGGATACGGACAACGCGACGTCAAGCAGATCTACGCGATGTACCGGATCGCCAATCGGGACGGCGGAAACGACAAGGCCCGAAACCGATTGGCCGAACTCACCAAGGAGTTGTCGAGCCAGGAGCTGATTCAGATCCAGTTGGAAGCGAACACGCGTCCGATGCAGTCGAGCTCTGACATGCCGCGATTCCGGGAGATAGCACCGCGATGATCATCAGGGCCGAAAAAATCGCCTCGCTCCTGTTCGCGCTCTTTTTCGCCTACTTTCTCAAGAGCACGATCCTGGGCTATGCGACAGAACCGAAGGTCATAGGGGGCATCGATTTCGACCAGCCGATCGCGCAAGTCATGCCCTGGACGCCGATCTATTTCCCGTTGCTGCTGTCCGCAGCCTTCGGATACTGGATCTGGCCGACGAAATCGTACCCGAGTCTGCCACGAAAGATGGCTGCCGGGTCCTTTGCCATCATACGGGTGACATTCGTCACGCTGTTCATTTCGCTTTTGTGCACGGGATTTGGGGCGTTCTATCTCATATTTCCGCAATTGATGAAGAGCGAGATACTGCCGGCACTCGCAACCACCTTCTTTGGGGCGTTCGAGGGCACGGCGATCATGAGCCTCTTTCATGGGATCGCCTTTGTTGCCTTCGGCGTTTTCTTCGGATGCCTGATCGTCCTCGTTGCCCATGTCGCATCAAAGTGCCTCGCCTTGCCTTCGTCGGGGTCATGGGATGAGCGAGTGCAGACAGATATCTCTCCACTGCCGACGTTGCTGCGGTCCCCGACCAAATGGTCCTGGCCCAGCCTGATTGCAGGGCTGTTTGCCGTGACGATCGCGCTCGCCGGGTTTAGATCAGCAGGTCTACCCATTATTATCTTGTGGGCCGCCTATTTGCTGCCGTGGGGGATTCTCTGGATCGCACTCGGCATGGTGGTCGGATTTGTGAGCAGGCACTGGGCCTGGTGCGTCGCGGTCAGCCTACCGATCGGGTACCTTTCCTCGACGACACACGAGACGCCAAACGGCATCCTCGCGTCCCAATCCATCGATTTTCCGCCGGTACTGCTTGCCGTGTCGCTTGGCTTCATCTTCGCAAGGAAGTTTCTGCACTCGCGTGCGCCACGGGCTGCGGAATTACGGTGACACTGTCACCGTAATTCCGCAATCCACTGTTGCCCCTGATTTGCCCGACGTGTCAAACGTTTCGCAAAATGCGAAGGTCATCCCGGGGCCCCTCGCGCTACTTTGCATGGGGTTGTTTTCCGAATTTTGGGCGGTGCCGCGGCGTACTGGACCTCCGCCTGCACGGAGGATGACAGCGGTGTGCGCGCCGCTTATCTCCACGTCGTTGCGAACGCAGCGAAGCAATCCATCCTTCCGCATGCGAAGTGGCAATGGATTGCTGCGTCGCTTTTGCTGCTCGCAAGCATGCGCGGGGAACGACCATCATGGGCTGGGCTGGCGTCCCCGCTTCGCTCGCAATGACGCCGTCACCTGTTCTTGTTCACCGGCTTGCGCTTCTCGATGAACGCCGCCATTCCCTCGGAGCGATCTTCCAGCGCAAAGGTCGAGTGGAACAAGTTGCGCTCGACATTCATGCCTTCCGACAGCGGCGTCTCGAACGCACGATTGATGGCTTCCTTGGCCATGGCCGCGGCGGGACGCGACATCGAGGCGATCTTTTCGGCTGCCGAAAGCGCCTCTTCCATCAACTTGTCCGCCGGCACGACGCGGCTGACGAGGCCGGAACGCTCGGCTTCCGCTGCATCCATCATGCGCCCGGTGAGGCACAGATCCATTGCCTTTGATTTGCCGATCGCGCGCGTCAGCCGTTGCGTGCCGCCGATGCCCGGGATGGTACCGAGCGTGATTTCCGGCTGGCCGAATTTCGCGGTGTCGGACGCGATGATGATGTCGCACATCATGGCAAGCTCGCAGCCGCCGCCGAGCGCATAACCGCTGACGGCGGCGATCGTCGGTTTCCGGCAGGTGGCGACGCGGTCGCCGCCGATGGCGGTGAAATCGCTGGAGAACATATCGATGAAGCTTTTCGGCTGCATCTCCTTGATGTCGGCGCCGGCGGCGAACGCCTTTTCGCTGCCGGTGAGCAGGATGCAGCCGATCTTGTCGTCGGCCTCGAGGTCATCGACGGCCGCTGCGATCTCGCGAAACACGCCGAACGACAGCGCGTTGAGCATTTTCGGCCGGTTCAGCGTGATGATGCCGACCGCGCCCTTGCTCTCGACAATGATGTTTTCGAACGTCGCCATGATCCACCCCGGGGTACCGATTTGTGGGCAATGTGCCCGCTGCCGGGGTGGGCTTCAAGTGGGTGCAAGCGGATGCAAGCCGTCCCGCTACGCCATGAACATGCGTGCGGCCGACGCCATTGTCAGCAGGGCGCCGAAGGCAATGAAGATCTTTCCGATCAGCGAGGTCTTGTCCAGGGTGGAACTGTCGTTATTCGCGGCCTGACCGGGGCTCTCCACTGCCGGTCTGCTGGTCGAGGCCATTGCAACCGTCTGCGAGGAAGGGGTCTCCTGCAGCGCCCGATCGGTATCGTTGAGCTGGTCGGAGGTAGCCGCGGCGGCATCGGCCGGCGCGTCTGCGTCGGCCGGCTTGTCCACCGCCGCCGCTTGCAGGACCGTGTTGGCCTTCTCGGACATGGCCGCCGACATCGCTTTGGCGCTATCGGCAGGGGCCGCATCGGCTGCAGTCATCTGCGCGTTGGCGTTGGCGAGCCATTCCGGCATCGCGGGCGTGGTGCTGCCGCTTGCGTCGGCGACCTGCTTTTCGTCGGGTTTCTTGCTCTCGTCGGATTTCGATGCCGTGTGCGCAGTCTTACGATGAGCGTCGCGTTTCTTCAGGTAACGTGAACCCTGCCTGACGGACTTGCCGGATGTCGCACCTTCCGACTTCGAGACCGCGGCGCTATCCGCATCGGTGCCGGCGGCCATCGCCGGCGATGGTCCTGCGAAACCTACCAAAAGTCCTGCTGCGAGAATCAAGGCCGACCGCGCGCTGGCTTTGATCGTCATGTAGAAATCTCCCCATTGGCCGCCGCCCATCACGAAAAAAGACCCCGCCCCGTGTCCACAGTTCGGCAGAAAAAGGGAATCTTCGGGCAACACCGGGCAAAAGCTGGGCAATGGTGTTGCAGCGAGCGTGTACCGGCGGGATTTTTGCCGCTGCGCGCCTCCATCAGGAGAAGTGCCCCGGGGTGCGAGCCTGCGCAATCAATGTTATGAGCCTGCCATCCGCGCATCCGGCTGTCCCGATTCCCCGGATAGGGGCCGTCAGCGGGCGCGCAGCGGGATCTTCTATCACGACTTCGTGATCTGATCGTCCTGACGTAACAAATTGAAAGATTGACCGAATTGCAGGTTAGGAGCGCGGGTGCGCGAACGGGATGACGAATGGACCGGCCTGATGCGGTCGGCCATTGCAGGTGACAGTGCGGCGTATCATCGCCTGCTCAAGGCCGTCACGCCGGTGCTCCGGGCCGCGGCGCGCCGCGGTCTGGCGCGGGCAGGGCAACCGGTCGATCAATCCGAGGACATCGTGCAGGACATTTTGCTGGCGGTCCATCTGAAGCGGCATACCTGGGACGTCACCGCCCCATTTGCCCCATGGCTGTTTGCGATCGCCCGGAACAAGCTGATCGATGCGTTGCGCCGCCGCGGCAGGCGCATTTTCGTCGATATCGACGATTTCGCGGAGACGCTGCCGGGTGAGGCGCCGGCCGAAACCGCCTCGGCGGGCGAGGTTGCCGCCCAGCTTCAGACGCTGCCGGCGCGGCAGCGCGACGTGCTGCAGTCGATCGCGGTCGACAGCGCCTCGATCAAGGATACGGCCGCGAAATTTTCGATGACTGAAGGGGCAGTGCGGGTAGCGCTGCACCGGGCGCTGGCCAGCCTGACGGCGAAGCTACGGGAACAGTGAGAATGGATACCGATCAGCTCATTCGAACGCTAGCGGCCGACAATACGCACCGGGCGCGGCCCGTCGGCTTTGCGCTGATGCTGGCGCTCCTGGCCGCGGCGCCGGTCTCGCTTCTGATGTTCTTTACCGAACTCGGCGTCAGGCCCGACGTGATGGTTGCGATGCGCAACCCGTTCTTCGATCTGAAATTCGCGGTGACGCTGGCGCTGGCGATTGCGGCGATTGCCGTCAGCCTGCATCTGTCGCGGCCCGAGGCCTCGCTGCGCGGATTTGGCTGGGTGCTGCTGGCTCCGGTCGGGATCCTGGCCGCAGCGATCGGCGGCGAGATGATGATGCCGCAGCGGTTGCCGATGATGACGCGGCTGGTCGGCAAGAACTCCTGGGTCTGCATGACGGCGATCCCGGCGATGGCGCTGCCGATATTGGCCGGTGCGCTGATCGGCCTGCGCCACGGGGCGCCGGCGCGGCCGGCAGTCGCCGGCGCCATCGCCGGATTGTTGTCGGCGGGATTGGCGGCGACGCTCTACGCCTCGCATTGCACGGACGATTCACCGTTGTTCGTGGCGGCCTGGTACACGACCGCGACCGCGCTGGTGACGGCGATCGGCGCGCTCACCGGAGCGAAGCTGCTCAGGTACTAGGCGCCAGCACCACAGGCGTATTCTGCTGCATGCGGTGGAAGCGCAGCACTTGCTGCGCCGTCGACGGCCGCAAACGCTCATAGGTATCCTGGCAGGTGGCAAGATCGGCCGGCTCCGCGCCGGACAGCTCGTCGCGCATCCTGATGATGGTCCTGACCGTCGACCACGACAGCCCTGCGACCTTGGCCAGGATCATCACGCCTTCGGCCCGGCTCTCGATCATCATGTTCTCGGCGATCGCCACCGGCACATTGGCGAGTGCTGCGATCGAGGCGTTGGCCTCGTCGAACTTCCCGGCCGCGGCAAACGACGCCACCTCGGATTCGTCGAGGCGGCCGTCCTCGTACAGCGAGTTGACCAGCGCGTGCGCGATCGCGGTGTTCTTTGTAATCGTCGAGGTTGCCGAGCGCGCGCGCCGCGTTGCCTCCTTGACCACATTCGGCACTTCGGCCGCCTGCTGCGGGTTGGCGGCCTCCAGCCGCTGCCGCACGGTGTCGGAGGCCTTGGCGAGCAGTTTCAGGTAGAGATGCCGCGGCACCGACGGACGCAGGCCGATGCAGGTCGTGAGATTGTCGTCACTTTCGGCGCGGTTGACGAGGCGGGTAAAGCCGCGCTCGGTGAACTCGGCGCCGGGATTGTTCAAGGTCGACTGGACCACCTCATCGTTGCCGCGCTGGACCAGCACGTCGGTAACCGCGCCGCTCAAGGTCTTGCGGGTCGAAATCGCCATCAGATGCGCCTGGCTCTTGCTGCGCGCATTCTCGATCAGGGTCTTGTCGTCGAGCCGCATCGACTGCGACAGCACGGGACCTGCCACCTCGATGACATCATCGAAAGCCAGCGCGCGGATGGTGAGCGGCGGGGCCGTATCGAACGGGGCGAGACGGTTGGCCAACAGCATCTTGGCCGAGGTTTCGATGTGGTCGATCAGGCACTGGAAGACATCGTCGAACAGCCCGATCTGCTCGTCCGAATAGTCCACCGCGCCGTTGATGAAGAGATCGGTCACCCGGCGCAGGGTCTCCACCCGGCGCGCGACGGTTCCGTGGGCAAGGGTGGACTGCAGCTCATCGAGCAGACTTCCGGGAGAGGGAGACGTGGTGGCTTTCGAAATCATGACTCTGTCCTGGAGCAAAAAACCGGCGGTGGCTTCTCCGCCGCCGGAACTGAAATATATCGGATCAGGCGCGGGTAATGCGGTTGCGTCCCTGTGCCTTGGCTGCATAAAGCGCGCTGTCGGCGCGCGCGAGAAATGTGTCTGACGTCTCGTTCGGATTAAGCGTTGCAACGCCTGCCGACATCGTCACCTTCATGCCGGGCGAGAACGCGCTCCAGTCGAGATCGGCAATAATGGCGCGCAACCGGTCGAGCGCCCGCATGGCCTGGGCGGCGTCCATGTCGGGTAGCACCAGCAGGAATTCCTCGCCGCCATAGCGGCCGAACCGGTCGACGCTGCGGATGTTGGCGAACATGGTGATCGAGAATGTCCGCAGCACCTCGTCGCCGGTCGGATGGCCGTAGGCGTCGTTGATGCGCTTGAACCAGTCGAGGTCGATCAGCGCGATGGAGCAGGGCGAACCGTTGCGCTCGGACCGTACGATCTCCTCCTCCAGCATTCGCATGATGCAGCGCCGGTTGGACGCCCCCGTCAGTTCATCGAGTTCGGCCAACTCCTCAATCCGCTTGTAGGCCGCCTTGAGCTCGAAGCTGCGGTCGTAGAGCATCTTGCGCATGGAGCTGCCGTATAACCCGACGAACGCGCATTGTCCGATCGTGAGAACATAGGAGAGCATCGCGGCGACACGTTCGGTCTGGGTCGCAACCGGCAGACCGATCGGCGTGCTGGTCAGCAGGAAGATCGGGGCGAGGCCGATCATCGTGAGTGTCCACGTGAGGATGGCCTGCCGCGACGTCATCCGCAGCGCGCCGAATCCGAAGATGAGGAATACAACGCTGAGGAAGGCAAATCCGATTTCGGGCGCCGCCAGCAGGAAGCAGAGCTGAAGCGCGACGTGGCCGCCGACCTGGAAGATCGTGAGATAGTGATCCTCGAACCGGTCGTTGAAATTGGCCTCCGACAGCGCGACGAAGATCGCCACCAATCCAACGCCGGCCAGGAAATAGGTCGACGGAATGACGATCGAGATGGTGCCGGCGTAGCAATAGACCAGCAGCACCGAGGTGATGAGCGTGTAGCTGACGCCTTGCACGGCAAGCATCTGGCGGCGCTGGCCGGTGCGGCGCTTCAATACTTCCAGCGGCAGTCGGACCGCCGCGGCCGTACTGTGGGATGCTTGCCCCTGAAGCAATAAAGCCGCGCTGCTCATGTCCCGTCGCTATTGGAGTATGCCGGACGAAACATTAGGGAATAAAGCCTTTAGGTTTGGTATCCTTTGCCGTCGAATCGACTCCGTTAAAACCCTGCCATTGCACTGTTTCGTAACGGAAATTTGCCGGATTCCGATAGTGCGGAACCCGCTTACCGGGAGCGCCCGGGCGTGAAGCAGATGCTGCCCCTGTCGGCGAAGCCTTGCTAAGGTCGTGGGTGGCGCGTCTTTAGGAAAGTGTTTCCGTATTATGGTACCGATACTAGGGTTCAGCTCGTACTTGCCGGGAAAATGGCCAGGTAATGTCTGTCTGTGCGGTAGATCACACATGCAATCCGGGCATTGCCGCAATGTGAAGAATCTCACCTTTCACATCGAACCGCCGGCCTTTCCCGTCAGACCAACTTTGCGAGACGGCCATTGAACGCGTCACAGGCGGCTTCAGACGAAGTTCTGATCGCTCGGATCGCTCAAGGCGACCGGCTCGCCATGCAGGTGCTTTACGGAAGGCACCATGTCAGGGTGTTCCGTTTCGGGCTTCGGCTCGTAAGGGACGAGCAGATTGCGGAAGATCTCATTAGCGAGGTTTTCCTCGATGTGTGGCGTCAGGCCGGCAAGTTCGAAGGCCGATCCGCCGTTACCACCTGGCTGTTGGCGATTACGCGGTTCAAGGCCCTGTCGGCGCTTAGGCGCCGCAAGGACGTTGGACTGGATGAAGACACCGCCAACGCGATCGAAGACACCTCCGACGATCCGGAAGTGGTGGTGCAGAAGAAGGATACGGGTGAAGCGTTGCGCAAGTGCCTGACGGCGCTTTCGCCAGAGCATCGGGAGATTGTCGATCTCGTCTACTACCACGAGAAGTCTGTGGAGGAGGTGGCCGAAATCGTCGGTATTCCGGAGAACACCGTCAAGACGCGCCTGTTTTATGCGCGCAAGAAATTGGCCGAGTTGCTCAAAGCAGCAGGCATAGAGCGAGGTTGGCCATGATGGCAGCGAGCAAAAAGATGCTGGATCAAGAGCCCAGCGAAATCGAGATGCTGTTGCCGTTCCATGCGGCCGGCACCCTGAACGCGCGTGATGCCCGCCGCGTCGAGGAGGCGCTCGCCGGCGATCCCGAGCTTGCCCGGCAATACGCCGTCATCCGCGAGGAATATGCCGAGACGATCAGCCTGAACGAGAGCCTGGGTGCGCCGTCCGCCCGCGCCATGGCGAAGCTGTTTGCCGCGATCGACGGAGAGCCCGTGCGCAAGCCATCGCTTTCGGTCAGCCTGTCCGCCCGGATATCGGAATTTTTCACACGGCTGTCGCCGCGTACGCTGGCCTGGTCGGCGAGCCTCGGCGCGGTGGCGCTGCTGTTGCAGGCCGGGGTGATCGGCGCCGTGCTGATGAAGAACCAGACCGCTTCGTTCCAGACCGCGTCGCTGAGCCTGAACGAATCTTCTTCGGCGCCCATCACCCGTAATCTCGGCGTTGCGGCCGCGCCGCCGCGCGCGCTGGTGCGGTTTGCGCCGGAAGCGCGCATTGCCGACATCACCGCGCTGCTCGACAACTATCAGGCCTCGATCGTCGACGGCGCCAAGGGCGGCATGTTCCGGCTGCAGTTCGGCAACAAGGCGATGAGCAAGGACGAAGCCGCCGGCCTGATCGGCAGGCTGCAGCGCGAGAAGATCGTCAGCCTCGCGGTCGCAACGCCTTAAGGGGTCGGCGCGCCCTGGGGAAGGCCGAGGTTTCATGGTTCACGATGGCCCGAACTGGCTGATGAAGACTCGCCGCGCGGCATTGATTTTGTCGGCGGCGTTTCTGCCATGGATGGTTTTCGCAGCCCCGGCGGTTCATGCGCAGAGCATCATGCGCACGCCCAATCTCAATGTCGGGGCGCGGGCGCCTACCATCAATCCAACGGTGACGCCGCGGATCAATCCCAGTATCGCGGCTCGACCGAGCGTGAGCGCCGATCGAGTGGTGCGGACGCCGCCGTCCCGGATCGGCACCATGAGTTCGACCCTGCGAGTCCGCCCGGGGGCCGGCGTGCCGTCGACGCTTCCCCATGCGCGGTTTTCGCCCAACCTCTATCCGGCCTGCCAGAATGCGCTTCGCGGGCCCGACGGCGAATGCTTCGATCGTCCGGTCATGTCGGCCGGCGGCGGCAACGGCGCTTCGGCCAAGAAGGGCAATGGCGGGGCGGGCAAAAACAATGCGCAGGCGGCGGTCAATCTGCGCGCGATCAAGAATGAACTCGTCGCCGAAATCGACGGCGCGCTATCCACCGCCGAGGCCGATGAACTGGCGCGGCGTCACGGCCTGGAGCGCATCACTTCGCAGAGCTTCCCGCTGCTCGGCGGAACCATCGGCCTGTTCCGCATCGTCGATAACCGGCCGGTGGATGCGGTGCGCCGCGAGCTTGCGGCTGACGGCAGCGTGCGTTCGGTGCAGCTCAATTTCCGTTATTTCCTGCAGGATCAGAAGGCTTCGACCGAGGGGGACGCCGCGCAATACGCGATCGCCCGGCTTCGACTGCCGCAGGCGCACGCGCTTGTCCGCGGCATGAATGTCACCATCGCGGTGATCGATTCAGGTGTCGACGCCAAACATCCCGAACTCGCCAATTCGGTCGCCGACAGTTTCGACGCGCTCGGCAGCAAGGAAGGTCCGCATACCCACGGCACCGGCATTGCCGGGGCGATCGTCGCGCATGCCAGACTGATGGGCAGCGCGCCGGAGGCGAGGCTGATAGCGATCCGCGCATTCGGCGCAGGATCGAAGGGCGCGGAGAGCACGTCCTATGTGATCCTGAGGGGACTGGACTATGCGGCCGAGCATGGTGCGCAGATCATCAACATGAGCTTTGCCGGCCCGAAGGATCCGCTGATCGAGCGGGGGATCGCCGCCACCGCCGCCCGCGGCATCCTGATGGTGGCTGCGGCCGGCAATGCCGGCGCGAAATCGCCGCCGCTCTATCCAGCCGCCAATCCGAACGTCATTGCGGTGAGCGCAACCGACGCACAGGAAAAGCTGTTCGTGGCGTCCAACCGGGGCAACCACATCGCGATATCGGCGCCGGGCGCGGATATTTTCCTGCCGGCGCCGGATGAAAAATATCAGATCACGTCGGGCACCTCATTCTCCGCCGCCTATGTCAGCGGCGTCGCGGCGCTGATGCTGGAGCACAATCCTGCGTTGAAACCGAACGATGTTCGCGCGCTCTTGACGAAGACCGCCCGCGATCTGGGCACCCCTGGCCGCGACGATCAGTTTGGAGCAGGTGAGGCCGACGCCTTTGCCGCGGTGACTGCGGCGACCGCCGCGCCGGCGGTTCCGCTTGCCTCTGTTTCCGGCAAGCCTGCGGGAGAAAAAATGCCGGCGCTCGACCCGTCTGCCGATAACGCTTCCGTGAGCCGGGCGCTGAATGACTCCCCGCCGTCGATGGCGTCGGACAAATCGGCCGCAAACGCCGAGAAATAGCCTGCTGCGCAGCGGTTTTCCGGCAATCGTCCCCGAACTCAGGGTTAAAAAAAATCGTCCGGCGTTTTGAACGTCCAGCGAGGGTGTTGCGACTTATCCATGTGGGAGCGGTAATCCCTCCCCATCGGCTGTATTCGGCGCGAGCGCCCATCCACCCCAAGCGCCCCATATGGCTTGACCCGTCCGGTTGTCCCCCCGGACGGGTCTTTCATTTTCGGCACAGGGTTCCTGGAAGATGCTGCATCATGTGCGGTGTCGGCGTAGGCCGCCGCCGCGCAGACGTTCCGGTCGACTGCGTGACGCGCGGTACTTTTCCCGTGTCTTCCCAAGCGAAATGATCGAGGGCGCGCTTCGCAACGCGGTCATGCTGCCATGCGGCTTGACGGCGAGTAGAACGGACAACTCCGTATTTGTGCGGGTTTTTTCGATCGCTGCGCGTTCCATAGCCGCGCGCACTGGACAACAAGAAAGTTTTCCACAGAATATCCATGTCACGTCCAATTGATTCGTCTCGGTTGCGTCTGCGTCCGTCTCTTTTTTACGGGCTGATTTATGGCACATCCTGCAGACGTGGCGCGCGGCCGCAACATCGTTGCGCGCTGGTGCAACCTTGCCGAGCAACGGCTGGAACACCTCACCGAACTGTTCGAGAGCGGGCGCTGGCGCCGCTATCACACCGAAGTCGAATTTCTCGAAAACATCCAGGAAGCCAAGGCCGCCGTCGAAATCTGGCGGGACCTGTTGAGCCGGGAAGCGTCGCTCGAAAACACGGCGATCGACCTGGCCTGGCTCGGCCGCCGTCGTACGGCGCCGCTGCTGCTGACGCCGCTGCCGCGCGATGAAGGATTCCGTCAGCCGGTTGTGCACCTGAAGCCGCAGCCCGCGCCGACTGCCGCCACACCGCCGCGGGATATTCCCGCTGATGTTCTGGTCGCGCTGGAAAGCCAGCTCGTCGTTGCGAATGAGGCGCCTTCCGTACCCGCTGTGCTTGCGCTCGACGAAATGCAGTTCCCTGCACTCGATCTCGATTCGATGAAGGAACGCTATCCGCTGCTGCGCAACGCGCTGTAGCACGGCGCGAGCTAGCGCCGCACCGCGTTGCCCCCGACCACCAACTGGGCGTAGCGCTGGGCGCCTTCGGCTGACAGATCAGTCGTGATGGTACGGGCGTGGTCGAGCCCGACCACGGCGCCCCGCGGGGTTTCCGAAATCATGTTGTTGTTGACCAGCACCGTCCCGGCGCCTGGCAGCACCGATACGCCGACGCCGACAAAGGCGTTGCGGATCACATTGCCCGTGATGGCGACATCGCGCAGATATTTGCCCCAGCCGGCGATGATGCCGAACGACGGCGCGTTCTCGATCACGTTGCCTGTCACCGTCGAGTCCGCCTCGACATAGATGCCGATCCCGGCGTCGTCATCGGGCGCGGT
Organism: Bradyrhizobium sp. AZCC 2176; assembly: GCF_036924645.1. NCBI lineage: Bacteria > Pseudomonadati > Pseudomonadota > Alphaproteobacteria > Hyphomicrobiales > Nitrobacteraceae > Bradyrhizobium > Bradyrhizobium sp. AZCC 2176. Next base: position 4,777,834 of record NZ_JAZHRX010000001.1, read on the forward strand.
GCCAATCGGCCGCTTCGGCAGCAGGTTACGGATGACGTTGCCCTGCACGACGGCGATGCGTCCGCCCTCGTTGAAATTGCAGACGGAGACGCCGACGGCGGCGCCATCGACGGTGTTGTTGGCGATCACCGCGCCTTCAAACGCGAATTCCGAATAGAGCGCGACCTCGCGGACATTGCTGACGCTGTTGCCCGTGATCTGGATGTTCGAGGCCGAATTGCCGCGCACCGCGGAGTAGTCGCAATTCTTGATGCGGTTGCCGCGCACGATCACGTTGCCGGCGTGAAAGGCGTTGATGGCATTGCCATACTGCCCGGAGCCGCCGGGGCCGGCCTTGATGTCCTCGATGCGATTGTCTGCGACCAGGGTGCCGTCGTCGCCGATCGACGTGCGCAGGATCTCGATGCCGTTGTCATTGGTATCGGTAATGGTGTTGCGCGACACGATCAGGCCCAGCGCGTCGAACGATACAACCGCCGTTGTCGCGATCTTCCTGAAGATGTTGCCGGAGATGTCGCCGGAAACCTGCTCGAGCCAGATGCCGTTGCCGCCACTGGCCGCGATTTCGCAATCGGCGACGCGGACGTCGCGCCCGCCGAGGCAATGCACGAGCCCGCGCCGCTCCGGCAGCGCAATGCCGCCGCCATCGAAGGTGATGCCGGTCAGGCCGACATTGTTGGCGCCTTCGCCCTGCAGCATCGAAGGGCCGCCATTGAACACGAGTTTGGTCGCGCCGCGCACGCCGACCAGTTGCGTGCCGTTCGAAAGGCGCAGCATGCCGGTGCGATAGACTCCGGGCGGCAGCGCCAGCGGCACTTGCGCGCGTGCGGCTTCGTCGATCGCGCGCTGCAGGTTTTTGGTCTGATCGTCGGGACTGCCCGGGCGGACGCCATACTGCGTGACGTCGCGCCCGAGCGCGGAGGCGGGTGGTGCTGCGCGCGCAGCGTCGGGCGATATGGCGAGCGCACCGGCGATACCGGCGGCGGACGTTCCAATGAGATGGCGGCGGTTGACATGCATGACTGAACGGTCCTCGCGCTCTGCGGGTCGCGGCATTTGCGCCTTCATAGGTATCGCGAAATTGCGGCCGGGCATGCTGAAGACCGGGAAGAAAGGCGGCGATTGTTCGGGGTAGGGTTAATGTTGGGTACGACAATTACGGCTCGTCGTGCCGGCCAAGTTCGTAGGGTGGGCAAAGGTGCGTTTGCGCTGTGCCCACCATTTCAATTCGCAGGACGCAACGGTGGGCACGCTGCGCTTTGCCCACCCTTCTGTAACGGGCCTCGATTAGTCAATCCCTTTTGCGTTGTCCGCTCGCCGGGGTCTCGCTTCTGTACGGGGTCGGCGCAGGGCCGCCACCTGATGGGGTTGGAAGAGGATAGGTCGACCAATCTACGTTGAGCGTGCTCACGAGGGCAACCTGGTGGGCAACGGCCTGACCTGATCCATCGTCCCGGCGAAGGGACTTCGCTTCGAGAAGGCCTGGTGTCGTGACCCGCCCGAAAACGGTTGCGTCTCTCCTGTCAGGCTGCCGTCGCAGCGGCGTTAAAGGGGGTTCCGTCGGCGAGCATGCGATGCATGATCACCGCGAGCCGGCGCGCCAGCGCCACCTTGGCTTTGCTCATGCCGGCGCGCTTTTTGATCCGCATGGCCCAGCTCTTCAATTGCGAACAGCCTTTGACCGGCTTGGTCAGCATGACGTTGGCGGCCTCGTAAAGCGCCGTGCGCACCGAGGCGTCACCGATCTTGCTGATCCGGCCGGTGTAGTTGGTCTCGCCGGATTGGTGCTTCTTCGGGGTCAACCCGAAATGGGCTCCTGCCTGCTTCGACGATTTGAACCGGGTTGGATCGTCGATGGCGCTGGCATAGGTCAGCGCCACGATCGGGCCGACCGCCGGGACCGACGTCAGCAGCCGCGCCTGCATGTCAGACCGCACCATCCTGCAGGTCTGTTTCTCGAAGGCTGCGAACTCGGTCCGCAGCACCGCCCGCACCGCCAGCAGCGCCTTGGCGATCATCTGCAGGTGCGGGTGGCCGTCCACGAGTTCCTCGATCCGTCCCGCGAACTTCTGCCCGGTCGTCTTGCCAACCTTCAGGCCAAAACCGCGCAGGATCCCGCGCAGGCTGTTCTCCACGTCGAGAAGCTTCGATTGCACCAGCTTGCGCGCCGTCAGCAGCGATCGGGTCTCTTGCGCACTGATCGATTTGCAGTGGACCGGTCGGAACCAGCCCAGCCGCATCAGTTGCGCAATCCCTCGCGCGTCGTTGCGATCCGACTTGACCGGCATCGCCTCAAACGCCTTCCGCACGTGCCGCGTCTCCAGCAGCTCAACGGCGAGGCCGGCGGCCTTCATCCCCGCAAACAGCCATTGCGACAGCGGCCCGGCCTCCAGCCCGATCCGCTCAAACTCAAAGCCAGACGACCGGAACCAGGCGATCAGCGCCTCCGGCTCGCTGGCCACCCTGGCCTCGCGCAAAATCTTGCCGCTTGCGTCAACAACACACACGCTCGAGCATTCCAATGACACGTCGATTCCGGCATAGTAGTTCATGGTCGTCTCTCCTCGATGTTTGGAGCGAGGCTCATCCCTCGACTCCGTCACACCATCAATGTGAGGGACGACCGCCCGCCCTCCAAGCAAGCCGCGCGCAGCGCGCCATCAAATAGCGCCGTAGCAAGCGCGGCTTGCTTGGAGGGCAGACCCGGGCCCGTTACCCCATCTACGAAGTTACGACGCCCGCCGCGCCAACCTTACCATTTCCAGCAGCATCGCTTCGCCGGCGTCGACCAGCTCTTCCAGTGTGATGCGCGGAAAACCCTTGCGCCTGGGCGCGCCGCTGCGCGCCAGCGGCGGGATGTGGACGAAGGCGGCGAGGCGAGGGCCGTTGTCGGCATTGACGGCCTCGATCGCGCGCCAGCTCAGGTAATTGCAGAGATAGCTGCCGGCATCGCGCGAGGCGCGGGCATCGAGGCCGGTACCTTCAGCGGCACGCAGCAGTTTCGCCGTGTGCGGGCCGAATCTTTGTGCATCGGCACCGTCAGCGATCGATCCCTTGCGGGCACGGGTTTGCGCGGCGTCGGGCCACAACATGGTGACGGCATTGCGGGCGCGGGTCTCGACCCGGACATAGGCGGTGCGGCCAGCGAGGCCGAACATCAACAGCGCGTGTGGCTGATGCTTCTTCAATGCCAGCGGCAATTCGCGGTCGACCGCCTGGTAGGTCACGGGAAAGATATGGCTGGACAGTTCGACGTCGGTGAATGCCGGACGGCGCAGGCGAGTCAGACGCGCCACCAGCGGCTGCGTTGGATTGTAGGGCGCTCCGGGAAACGCACCGAAGCCGGTGACGAGAATGCGAAGCTTTTCGCTCACCGCAGCCACTCCGCGATCTGTTCGGCGGCAACCGCCGGCGTGATACGGCCCTCGGCCACTTCTGTCTCGGTCTTCTTCACCTTGGCACGGATCGCGGCGTCAGAGCGCAGCCGGGCCATCATCCGCTGCTCCAGCATCGACCACATCCATTTCACCTGCTGCTCGCGTCGCCGGCCCGCGAACTCGCCCGAGGCGTTCATGGCGGTGCGGTGATCGAGGATCTTCTGCCACAGCGCCTCCATGCCGGTGCCGGTCAGCGCCGAATAGGTCAGGACCGGCGGGTGCCAGTGCTCCGAGCGGGGGCTCAGAATATGCAGCGCGCCGCGATATTCGGCCGCGGCCAGATTGGCGCGCTTGACGTTATCGCCATCAGCCTTGTTGATCGCGATCATGTCGGCGAGCTCGACCAGGCCCTTCTTGATGCCCTGCAATTCGTCGCCGGCGCCGGGCAGCATCAGGGCGAGGAAGAAATCGGTCATGTCGCAGACCGCGGTTTCGGACTGGCCGATGCCGACGGTTTCCACCAGCACGACGTCGAAGCCCGCGGCTTCGCACAACAGCATCGCCTCGCGGGTTTTTGCGGCGACGCCGCCGAGCGTGCCTGATGAAGGCGAGGGCCGGACGAAGGCATGGTCGGAGTTCGCCAGCCGCGCCATCCGCGTCTTGTCGCCGAGGATCGAGCCGCCGGTGCGGGCCGAGGAGGGGTCCACCGCCAGCACCGCGACCTTGTGGCCGCGCTCGATCAGGAACATGCCGAGCGCGTCGATCGTGGTGGACTTGCCGACCCCGGGCGAGCCGGTGATGCCGACGCGCACCGCCTTGCCGGTGTCGGGCAGTAACGCCTGCACCAGATTGCGCGCCGCGGCCTGATGGTCGGAACGCCGGCTCTCGATCAGGGTAATCGCGCGCGCCAGCGCCGCGCGGTGGCCGGCACGGAGTTCTTTGGCGAGTTTCCCGACATCGGGGGAAGGATTCTTCGGCAGGGTCATGGGCTTGGTTTACAACGCCCGCGCCAGGCAGGCGAGGGGGCCCTGCGCAATCCTTCAGCGCGCCGACGTGGCAGGGACGGGCGCGCCTTTGAGCTTCCGCCACACCCAGACCAGCATCGGCCAGATCAGCGCGCCGATCGCCATCGCAGCGAGGATCGCGGCGATCGGCCGCTCGAAGAACGGAAACACGCTGCCATCGGATTTGATCAGCGAGGTGACGAAACTCTGCTCGATCATGGTGCCCATCACGATGCCGAGCACCATCGCCGCGACCGGATAGCCGTTTTCTTCCATGACGTAGCCGATAACCCCGAAGGTCGCGACGGTGATGACGCCGAACATGTTGTTGCCGATCGCGAACGAGCCGACGGCGCAGCACAACATGATGACCGGCATCACGGTGGAGCGGGGAGCGCGCAGCACGTAGCTCGCGAGACGGATCATGGCGATGCCGAACGGGATCATGATGATGTTGGCGATGATGAACATCAGGTAGATCGCATACATGCTCGACGCTTTTTCGGTGAACAGCGTCGGGCCGGGGTTCAGGCCCTTCATGTAGAGCACGCCGATCGCAATCGCCGCGATGGTGTCGCCGGGAATGCCGAACAGCAGCGAGGGTACCCAGCCCGAGGCGATGCTGGCGTTGTTGCTGGCGCCGGCTTCGACCAGCCCCTCGACATGGCCGGTTCCGAACTTCTCGGGTTCTTTCGAGAAGCGTTTTGACATGGCGTAGCTGACCCAGGCGGCCATGTCGGCGCCGGCGCCCGGCAGCACGCCGATGATGATGCCGATGATGTTTCCGCGCGTCATCTGCCAGTGATATTTTTTGGTCAGTAGCCACTGGCCCGCCATGATGCTCCCGAACTTGCGCCGCGGGATCGGCGGCGGTTCCGGCGTCAGCATCGCGCGCATCACCTGCGCCACGGCGAAGACGCCGACCAGCGCCGGGATCGGCTCGATGCCGCCGAACAGATCAGTCATCCCAAACGTGAAGCGTGGTACGCCGCCTGGATTCTCGATGCCGATGCAGGAGACCAAGAGGCCGATGAACATGCCGGCGATCGCCTTCACCGGCGAGGAGCGCGCGACCAGCGTGGCGCACATCAGGCCGAGGAACGCCAGCCAAAAGTATTCGAAGGTCGAGAACGACAGCGCGATTTCGGCAAGCGGCGGCGCCAGGATCATCAGCGAGAGCGTGCCCGCGATGCCGCCGACGGCGGAGAACCAGACGCCGGCGCCGAGCGCGAGTTCAGCCTCTCCCTTGCGCGTCATGGCATAGGCTTCGTCCGCATAGGCCGCCGAGGCGGGGGTGCCGGGGATGCGCAGCAGTGCGCCTGGAATGTCGCCCGAGAAGATCGCCATCGAGGAGGCTGCCACGATGGTGGCGATCGCGGCGATCGGCGACAGATAGAAGGTGACGGGGACCAGAAGCGCGGTCGCCATGGTCGCCGACAGCCCGGGCAGCGAGCCGATGACGAGGCCATAGACCGACGCCGCCAGCATCGAGATGATGACTTCCCAGGTGGAGATGAGCGCGAACGCATCAAGCAGGGTTTTCAGCATCGATCACCAGGGCATCGGCAGCAGCCCGGCCGGCAACGGCACGCGCAGCAATTTCGAGAAAATCAGGTGAATGCCGATCGGCGCCAGCACGGCGAGCGGCAGTGACAGCTTCCAGCGGGCGCCGAGCGCGGTCGACGTCACGAACACGATCAGCGCTGCCGTGATGATAAAGCCAAGCCGGTCGGCCACCGCCACGTAGAACAGAAGGAGGGCCGGCGGCAGCAGGGCGCGCAGGCCGTAAAGCTTTCCGGCCGGTGGCGGCGGCTGGCCGCCTTCGACCGGAATGAGCTCTTCTTCCTCTTCAAAGGAATGACCGATCCCGAACGCGATCGCGAGCCCGCATAGCGCCAGACCCGTTCCGATCACCAACGGGAAGACGTTCGGCCCGACCGGCTGGCCGGGGACCGGCGGCAACTGCCAGCCGCCATAGGCGGCAGCCGCGCCGAGGCCAACGAGAAACAACCCCGTAACGCGATCGGGTAGACGCATGGACTAGCTCCGCGGAGTTCGGACGATGTCAGCCGATCAAGATCAAGTCTTCGCCAGGCCGGCGGCCTTCATCGCCACGCCCATCTGGGCGTCGCCCTTGTCCATGAAGGCGGCGAATTCGGTCGCGTCACCCCACACCGTTCCAAATCCGCGATTGCTCATGAAGTCCTTGAACTCCTTGGAGTCGAAAACCTTCTTCAGCGACGCGGTGAGCTTGGTCGCGACGTCGGGGGGCAGGCCCTTGGGGCCGGCAATGCCGCGCCATGCCCCGGTCGAATAGTCGATGCCCATCGCCTCCTTCAGCGTCGGCACGTCGGGGAAGGCGGGGTTGCGGGCCGAGGCCATCAGCGCCAGGCTGCGCGCCTTGCCGGCCTCGATGATGGCGCGCGCTTCCGGCACCGAGCAGGTGGTGAGGTCGAGACCGCCGGCTGCGAGATCCTGCATCGCGGGCGCCGCGCCGTTCGACGGCACCCAGGCCACGTGGTTCGGCGGCAATCCCATCGCCTGCATCCAGCCGACCAGCGCCAGATGCCAGATGCCGCCCTGGCCGGTGCCGGAGGCTTTGAACTTGCCGGCGGGCGCGGCCTTGATGGCGTCGGCGAGCTCTTTCACGGTCTTGTAGGGCGAGCCGGAACTGACCTGGATGCCGGGCGGGTCCTCATTCATCAGCGCCAGCGGCGTATAGCTCTTGGGTGCGAGTTCCGTGAGCCCCTGCCAGTGCATCATCGAGATTTCCACCGTCAGCATGCCGATGGTGTAGCCATCGGGCTGGGCGGTCGCGATCGCCGAATGGCCGACCACGCCGGAGCCGCCGGTGCGATTGACCACGTTGAACGGCTGGCCGAGATCCTTTTCCAAAAGCGCCGCCACAATGCGTGCGGTCGCGTCAGTGCCGCCACCGGCGCCCCAGGGCACGATCACGGTCACCGGCCGGGCCGGATAAGCCTGCGCCAAAGCCGGCTTGAAGCCAAAACTCGCAACGGCCGCGGCAGCGACGGATGAAGCCGCAAAGGCGCGGCGCGTGATCTTTTTGGACATTAGGTTGGTCCTCCCTGCGGCATCCGTGAAACCGGACGCTCTTGTGATGCGACATTCTAGGCGGCTTTGCGTTGTGGTCGCAAGGCATTGGCTCATCAGGGGATCGTCGCCGGTGGGTATCTCGCCACATCCGGAAATCGGGTGGCGACGATCGGGCTACCCGAAATAGGTATTCATGTGCGGCTCAGTCATCGGGCCGCGATCGATTGCGGAGAGAACCATGACGACAGCCTATTACAGCACCGTGCTGAACCACCCCCTGGAAACCGTGTGGGACCTGATCCGCGACTTCAACAACTATCCCGCCTATATCGACGGCGTCAGCGAGAGCATGATCGAGGACGACAAGGGCGGCGACGAAGTCGGCGCCGTCAGGCGCTTCTGTTACCTCGGCAACTGGATCAGGCAGCGGCTCGCCGGCCATTCCGACGAAGCGCATACGCTGACCTATGCCGGCATCGATCCGCTGCCGTTTCCTGCCGAGGCAACGCCCGATGCGCCCGCGCCGACGCGCTACGAGGGGACGATGCATCTGCTGCCGGTCGTTGAGGGCAATCGGACCTATATCGAATGGAAGGTGCAGCTCGATACTGCGCCGCAGGATGCCGATCGCTGGCAGACGCTGTTCCAGTCATGGATTCCGGACTGGACGCATTCGCTCGAGCGGGCGCTGGGCCGCCAGACTGCTTGATGCTGCGGCTGTTATTGTGGCCGCTCTTCGTCGTCCTTCGGTCGCGCGCCGCCGAAAATTCTGGCGCCTTCCGGCGTCAGATACGGCTTTAAAGTCTCCCACGGCACGAAGGCGACATACTCGCCTTCGGCGTAGGAGCCGACCGCGTAAGGTGAGTAGTGAAAAGTCAGGCCCGAGCTCTTGCCTGCTTCGGTCGATGGCGCCAGCGAGACAGGCCCGATCTTGAGAAGCTTCGGCTCGATGGCTTCGATCGCGCTGGCATCCGTGCCTTCCGCGCCGCGCTTCTTTTTCTCGGCCTCGAGGGATGCAATGACGCCTCGCCGCATCGCTTTCAGCGTCGGGCCGTTGTCGGCTGTTTCGGTGAAGAACGGACGGATGCTGATGCGCTTGCCCGCTGACCTGTCCCACAGGATGGTATCGGACGAGCTGTTGGGGTGGGCGCCGCCAGTATATTCGTAGTCGGCCCTGACGATGCTGACATAGCGGCCGTCGACCACCGAGCGTGTCTCGTATTTCCGCTCAAACGACCACGCGTTGCGGAACAATTCGGGGTCCTGCTTGCGTTCCTTGTCGGCATCGGCGCGGTTCTTCACGACCCATGCCTTACCCTCGGCCAGGCAGTTCGCCGCCAGCGCCGGATCGGCCTTGATCTTCGCGTCGAGGATGACGCTGGCCTCGATCCATTCGGTCTTGATGGAAAAGTCCGGCTTGGGCTCGGCGGCCAACGCTACACCAAGCGCCGCACTGCATGCGACTGCGCCCGCAAAACCAATTGTCCTGACGAGTGTAAGGATTGCAATGCCGTGCAAGGGCGATCCTTTGGAGGTAGCTGCGCCCGGCGGAGAACTACTCCGCCGCCTCGCTGCTGTGGCCGAGCCGGGCGTTGAGCTTGTGGATCAGCTCTTCCGCGGCGTCCGAGATCACGGTGCCGGGCGGGAAGATCGCTTCTGCGCCGGCCTTGTACAGCGCTTCATAGTCCTGCGGCGGGACCACGCCGCCGATAATGATCATGATGTCCTCGCGGCCGTGCTTCTTCAGCGCGGCCTTGAGTTCCGGCACCGCGGTGAGATGCGCTGCCGCCAGCGACGATACGCCGAGGATATGCACGTCGTTCTCCACCGCCTGCCGCGCCGCCTCATCGGCGGTGGCGAACAGCGGCCCGATATCGACGTCGAAGCCGACATCGGCAAAGGCCGATGCGATCACCTTCTGGCCGCGGTCGTGGCCGTCCTGGCCGATCTTGGCGACGAGGATGCGGGGGCGGCGGCCCTCGGCAGTCTCGAACGCATCGATCAGTTCCTGCACCTTTTCGACCCGGTTGGACATGGCGGACGCCTCCCGCTTGTAGACGCCGGTGATGGATTTGATTTCGGCGCGATGACGGCCGAACACTTTTTCCATTGCGTCCGAAATTTCACCAACGGTGGCCTTCGCCCGGGCCGCATCGATCGCCAGCGCCAGCAGATTGCCGTTGCCTTCGCCGGCGCTGCGCGTCAGCGCCGCAAGCGCAGAATCGACTTCCTTCTGGTCGCGCTCGGAGCGCAGCCGCTTCAGCTTATCGATCTGCAGCCGCCGCACGGTGGAGTTTTCCACCTTGAGCACGTCGATCGCAGCCTCATTGACCGGCTTGTACTTGTTGACGCCGATCACGGCCTGCTTGCCGGCGTCGATACGCGCCTGCGTCTTGGCGGAAGCTTCCTCGATGCGCAGCTTCGGAACGCCGGCCTCGATCGCCTTGGCCATGCCGCCGAGCGCCTCGACTTCCTGAATATGGCCCCAGGCTTTCGCAGCGAGGTCGCGGGTCAGCCGTTCGACGTAGTACGAGCCGCCCCAGGGATCGATGATGCGGTTGGTGCCGCTCTCCTGTTGCAGGAACAATTGCGTGTTGCGCGCGATCCGGGCCGAAAAGTCGGTCGGTAGCGCCAAGGCCTCGTCGAGCGCATTGGTGTGCAGCGACTGGGTGTGGCCCTGCGTCGCCGCCATCGCCTCGATGGTGGTGCGCATCACGTTGTTGAAGACGTCCTGCGCGGTCAGCGACCAGCCGGAGGTCTGGCAATGCGTTCGCAGCGACAGCGAGCGCGGGTCCTTCGGGTTGAACTGCGTCAGCAGCTTGGCCCACAAAAGCCGCGCGGCGCGCATCTTGGCGACTTCCATGAAGAAGTTCATGCCGATCGCCCAAAAGAATGACAGCCGCGGCGCGAAGCGGTCGACGTCGAGGCCGGCCGCAAGCCCGGCACGGAGATATTCGACGCCGTCGGCGAGCGTATAGGCGAGCTCGAGATCCTGTGTCGCGCCGGCTTCCTGCATGTGATAGCCGGAGATCGAGATGGAGTTGTACTTCGGCATTTTTTGCGAGGTGTACGCAAAGATGTCGGAGATGATCCGCATCGAGGGCGCCGGCGGATAGATGTAGGTATTGCGCACCATAAACTCTTTCAGAATGTCGTTCTGAATGGTGCCCGACAATTTCTCCGGCGGCACGCCCTGTTCCTCGGCGGCCGCGACGAACAGCGCGAGGATCGGCAGCACCGCGCCGTTCATCGTCATCGACACGCTCATCTGGTCGAGCGGAATGCCCGCAAACAGCGTGCGCATGTCGTAGATGGAATCGATCGCCACGCCGGCCATGCCGACGTCGCCGGACACGCGGGGATGATCGGAATCGTAGCCGCGGTGGGTGGCGAGGTCGAACGCGACCGACAGGCCCTTCTGTCCGGCGGCGAGGTTGCGGCGATAGAACGCGTTGGAATCTTCCGCCGTGGAGAACCCCGCATATTGCCGGATGGTCCAGGGCTGGTTGACATACATGGTCGGGTAGGGGCCGCGCAGATAGGGCGCGGCGCCCGGCCAGGTTTCCAGGAAATCGATACCTTCGAGATCGGCCTCGCTGTAGCCGGACTTTACCGGAATGCCCTCGGGCGTCAGCCACGGCTCGGCGCTGCCGGCGGGCTGCGCGGGCGCGGTGGCTTCAAAGGCGATATCTGCGAAGTTCGGTATGCGGCTCATGGTGCCCATTGTAGCATATGTGAACGTCGGGAATCGTCACCCCTAATCATGGTCCGGATGCTGATGGCTGGCGATGGTCGCCATCTTCTCCGGGCCGTAATTCTGCTGCGTGGTCTGGCTCGGGAGGTTGGCGATACCGACCACCCAGCCGAGCCGGGATTCGGTTCCATATTGCCGCGTCGGCACCACCCTGTCGGGACGGTCGAACGTGCCGGTCATGATCTCGATCCGGGGACCGCCAATCAGGCGGAAGCTCATCGGCGTGCCGCAGGCCGCGCAGAAATCGCGCTCGGCGATGGAGGAGGACTGGAACGAAGCCGGATTGCCGCGGGTCCAGGTGAAATGTTCGTGTTCGATGTCGGCGAAGGAGGCAAACGGCGCGCCCGATGCCTTCTGGCACATCCGGCAATGGCAGATGCTGATCTTGGTCGGCGCCTTCGACATCGCAAAGCGGATGGCGCCGCACTGGCAGCCACCGGTCAGGACAGTCTTGTTGTTTTCCGTCATGCTCGCTCCATTCGCCGCCAAGCTTCCTGCAGCACCGCCAGCGCGTCGCCGCCGGCAAAAATGAAATCGCCAACGCCGGCCGAGCGTAGCGCGGCCTCCTGCTCGCCGGGCCGCCCTGCCAGATAGATATGTCTCGCGCCGGCGGCTTGAAGGGCCCCTGCAGCGGCTACCGCTTGTTCCGCATAGACCTTATCGGACGAGCAAAGGCAGGCGATCGCAGCACCTGACGTCTTGAACGCGGTGGCCACCGCCGCAGGGTCGGCAAATCCTTGCGTGTCGATCGCCTCGATGCCGCCGGTCTCGAAGAAATTCTTGGCAAAGGTGGCGCGCGCAGTGAAGTTGGCCGGCGTGCCGAGATTGGCGAGGAAGACTTTTGGCCGCGTGCCGGATGTCTTGAGCGTCTCGTCCGATTTGTCCCGCAACGCCTCGAACGGCGCGGCCAGCCGTATCGGCGGCAGGGGATCGAACTTGTATTTGGCTTCGCCGTAGGACGGCAGCACGATCGGCCTGGCATCGAGCACCTCGATCTCAGCCTCATGCAGGTTCGGAAACTCGGTTGCGCCCGTCAGCACGTCTCGGCGTTTGGCGATATTGGCCTCGCGCGCGGCCCGCGTCGCGACAACCTTGCGCTGGATCAGATTTTGTTCGAGCGCAGCGAAAATGCCACCGGCCTTTTCGATTTCCTGAAACAGCGTCCATGCGGCTTCGCCAAGCTGCTTGGTCAACGTTTCGATGCCGCCGGAGCCGGCCGCGGGATCGGAGACCTTGGCGAGGTTGGACTCTTCCAGGAGTACCAGTTGCGTATTGCGCGCGACCCGCCGCGCAAACGGATCCGGCAATCCAAGCGCCAGGGTGTGCGGCAATACCGTGATGGCGTTGGCGCCGCCGAGCCCGGCGGAGAAGGTCGCCATCGTCGCGCGCAGCATGTTCACGTTAGCGTCGCGCTGCGTCAGCATGCGCCAGGCGGTATCGGCAGCAATGAACAGGGGTTTGGGTGCGAGGCCGCAGGCCTGTTCGATCCGCGCCCACAACAGCCGCAACGCCCGGAATTTCGCCAGTGTCAGGAACTGGTCGGCATCTGCGCTGAGCCGCGCATACACCATGCCCTGTGCGTCTTCGAGCGCAATGCCTGCCTGTTCGACCGCGCGCAGATAGGCGACACCGGAAGCCAGCACGAATGCCAGTTCCTGCACCTCCGATCCACCGGCATCGTGGATCACTCGCCCATCAGCAGCCGCGAGCGGGCCCTTGAAGCCCATCGCGGCGAGGCCTTTGATCGCGCCCGTGACCGCCGGCACGATCTCCTCCCAGCTATAGGGATTGGAGCCCCACACCGCGCAGGACCCGAGCGGGTCCAGCCCGAAGCGGATATCGCAGGCGGCGGCCTGGATGCCTTTGCGCGTGATGTATTCCGCCACGTGAATGGCCGCCATTCGCGATTGCGGACCGATCTGAAGTTCGATGCCGATCCCGGCGTCGAGATAGATGCCATCGAGAACCTGCGCGACCGCCTCCGCCGACGGATCCAATCCAAACCCGTGGGCGCCATTGGCGCCGGCGAACACCAGTGTCAGCCCCGTCGCGCCGTTGTCCAGATCGTGCAGCGCCTGGGCGTTGGCCGCCTTCGCATCGGGATGATCGATCCGCTGCATGATTTGCCAGGGTGCAGCCGCAGCACGGCCAGCGACCGGCGTGGCTCCTTTCGCGCGGCGATAGATCGGGTCGATCTTCAACCCATCGGACGTCTTGCTGACCAGTTTCTCGAACGGCGCGCCCTTCAGCACCCCGTCGACCAGCTTGCGCCAGTCCTCGTAGGTTGCCTGCGGAAACTCCGCGGCCAATGTCAGCTCGTCGGTCTTGGTCATCCGGCCCATTATTCCCTGGTCGTCTCTTGATTTGGCTGGAAATTGCCACGGGGCGGGCGCCAAGCCAAACGGTTGTTTTGGGTTCTTTCGGGGGTCAATCCAGGTCGGGCAGCCGCTGGATCCCCTCGGTCGAAAGCTGCGCCAGCACGTCGGCGACGCGGCGTCCCGCAATGATACGATCGGGCGCGATCTCGGCCAGCGGGACCAGCACAAAGGCGCGCTCGAAAGCCCGCGGATGCGGCAGCGTCAGTTCCGGCTTGTCGATCCTGACGTCGTCATAGGCGATCAGATCGAGGTCGAGGGTACGCGGACCCCAGCGCGTCTCATCGGCGCGGTCGCGGCCGAACTTCTTCTCGATCTTGTGCAGCGTGAACAGCAGCGCATGCGGATCGAGGCTGGTCTCGATCTCGATGCAGGCATTGATAAAGGGCGCCTGGTGTTCCTCGCCCCAGGGCGGAGTGGTGTAGTCGGAGGAACGCGCGAGCAGGGCGGCCTGTGTCATGCCGCAAATATTGGCGATGGCTTTTTTGAATGTCCCGCGGACGTCGCCGACATTGCCGCCGAGCGCGATCAGCACGTCCGCCATGTCAGGGCGATGGCCGTTTGCGCGTCAGCACCACGCCGACATCCTCGAAGATCGCGGCAATCGGCGCATGCGGCTTGTGCACGGTGACCTTGATCGCGTCGATGCGCGCAAACGCCGCGAGTAGCGCGTCCGCAACGGCGCCGGCGGCGCGCTCCAGGAGCTTGTAATTGGTGTTCTTGAACGCCGCCGTCGCGGTCGCCACCACACTGGCATAGGATACAGTGTCGGACAGATGATCGGTGCGTGAGGGCTCCGACAGGTCGATGGAAAGTTCGAGATCGATGACAAACCGCTGGCCGACTTCCGTTTCGTGCTCCATCACGCCGTGGCGGGCATGGATGACGACGCCGGTGATGAAGATCGTATCGCTCATCCCTGTTCCCTGATTGCGGCGGTGACGCGCAGCGCCTGTACGGTTTCGGTGACGTCATGCGCCCGGATGATCCGCGCTCCATTCTGGGCCGCCAGCAGATGCGCGGCAATCGAGCCGCCGAGACGCTGGTGTGGCTCCGATGGCGTCACCGTGCTGATGAAACGCTTGCGCGAGGCGCCGACCAACACTGGCAGTCCGAACGACTGCAACTCAGCGAGCCGCGCCAGCGCGGTCATGCTCTGCTCGGGCGTCTTGCCGAAGCCGATGCCGGGGTCGAGGATAATTTTGTCAGGCGAAATTCCGGCGCGGGCTGCGATGTCGAGCGAGCCTGCAAAGAAATTGGAGATATCCTGCATGATGTCGATGGCAGGATCGGCACTCTCGCGATTATGCATGATGATGACAGGCGCGCCGCGCTCGGCGACGAGGCCAGCCATGCCGGAATCGCGCTGCAGGCCCCAGATATCGTTGGCGATGACTGCACCCTGATCGAGCGCCCAGGCGACGACGGCCGATTTCATGCTGTCGATCGACACGGGAATGCCGAGCGCGACGACGTCGGGCAGTACCGGCTGCAGGCGCTTCAATTCTTCTTCCGCCGAGATCGGTTCCGATCCGTAGGGCCGGGTGGATTCCGCGCCGATGTCGATGATGTCGGCGCCCTCGGCGATCATCCGCCGGGCCTGCGCCAGCGCGCGCTCAGGGGTCGCGAACTGTCCGCCGTCCGAGAATGAATCGGGGGTCACATTGAGCACGCCCATCACCACCGGATAGGGCCTGGACAGCAGCGCAGGCAGCACCGGATGACCGGTCGCGGCGGTGGGGCTGGGCTTGGCTGCGATCATGCGGTCGCTTTGCGCGGTCCGCGCCGGCAAGTCAAGGCGTGAGAGCATAGCCCGCGGGCCGGCCTGACCGGCTGTTAGTAGCTGATCTTCGGCGGAAGCCTGCGCGCCTGTTCGATCAATTGCTCGACCGACCTCTCCGAAGGCAAAACCCGGACAAGTTTGCGCTTGGTATTCACGTCTTTAATGTTCTGGGCCAGCCGCGCCGGATTGCGGAGCGCGAGCTCACGCACAGTGGTGACGCCCGCCGCACGCACCAGGCCTACCTTGGCCTTACCCATCCCGGGAATTCGCATGTAGTCGGAAAAATTGGCCCATTCGAGCAGTTGCTGCTCGCTGATGCCGGTCTTCGCCGCGAGCGCCTTGCGTCCCTTGACCGTGCGGGCGGCTTCCAGCAGCGCTTCGGTGGTACGAATGCCCTGCGATTTCAGCTTCGAGGCGGAGTAGGCGGTCAAGCCTTCGATCTCGGAGAGGGGATATGTCATGATACTCAATGAAAAAATTTGCCCAGGCGGAACGTGCTCACGCAAGCTGCGTGTACTATGCGAACTGGTTGAGGCCCGGTGTCCCTGAAATGATTTCGCCCATTTGATCCGCTCCGATTTTGTCGCGGCCGAACCTGAAAAGTTCACGCGCCACGCTTTGAATCTCGTTCATGCCCAGACCGAGCGCCATCAGCCTGGTGCCGACCGCCATCAAGCCTCCGCCCATCAGCCGCGAAAATCCGCCATTGCTGCCGTTCGCTGCAATCGCGGCTTCGGCGCCCGGAATTTGGTCGATCAGGGCCTGAACCTTGTCGGAGGGCCCCTCGTTACGGAGAAAACCCAAAACGATGCCAATGGTTTTTTCAGCGACAGCGCTATCGATGCCGGCCTTGGAGGCCAGCCGTCCTACCAGTTCGTCCATATTTGCCCCGTCCCCAACCGGTTTAACCGGGTCGTGTACTTCTAAATTGATCTTGAGCGCCTGCAGTCTGAAATACAAGCGATCCGCACACATCAAGGCGATGTGGTTCTCGATTCGCGCGGCGAGTGTTGCAGCAATGCAAGAGTAAATGCCGGATTCACGCTGACTTATTGCGCTGCGCTCTCGATTTTTCTGCCGGAGGTCGGGAAAAAGTATGAGAAGCACGAACGATGGGGTGGGCGAATGCTCACGTATACGCCGCCGACGGTTTCAATCGGCGGGCAGGATGCGATATGATTGCCAACCAAACCGACCCGATGCGCGCGAGAGGCGATGCGATGGTGACCTCAGATAACAAGACGGCCGATACCGACCAGAAGATTTTCATCGGTAAGGGCGAACAGACGGCCTGGCTTACGCTTGCGCTTGCCAATCGGCATGGGCTTGTCACCGGAGCGACCGGGACCGGCAAGACCGTGTCGCTGCAGGTGATGGCGGAAGGCTTTGCCCGCGCCGGTGTTCCCGTGTTCGCAGCCGATATCAAGGGCGATCTGTCCGGAATTTCCGAGGTCGGCGAGGGTAAGGACTTCATCCTCAAGCGCGCCGGAGAGATGGGCCTCAATTTCCAGCCCGACCAGTTCTCGACGGTGTTTTGGGACGTGTTCGGCGAGCAGGGCCACCCGGTCCGCGCCACGGTCACCGAGATGGGGCCATTATTGCTGTCGCGGATGCTCGATCTGAACGACGTGCAGGAAGGCGTTCTCAATGTCGCATTCCGCGTGGCGGATGAAAACGGCTTGACGCTGATCGACATGAAGGATCTGCGGTCGCTGTTGGACGCGATCGTTCCCAATGGCCGCAAGAAGGGACCGGATGCCGAGGAGGATCCGCTTGCCGAGATCCGAATGGCTGCGCAGAGCTTCGGCAATGTCAGCAAGGCGACCGTGGGGACCATTCAACGCCAGCTTCTGGTGCTGGAAAACCAGGGCGGAACGAAATTCTTCGGCGAGCCGGCGCTCACGCTGAAGGATTTCATGAAGATCGACAGCGACGGCCGGGGAATGGTCAACATTCTGGTTGCCGACAAGCTGATGCAGAGCCCCAGGCTCTATGCCACCTTCCTGTTGTGGATGCTGTCGGAACTGTTTGAGGAACTGCCGGAAGCCGGCGACCTGCCGAAGCCGAAATTGGTGTTTTTCTTCGACGAGGCGCATCTGTTGTTCAACGACGCGCCGAAGGCGCTGCTGGACAAGATCGAACAGGTGGTCCGGCTGATCCGCTCCAAGGGAGTCGGCGTCTATTTCGTTACGCAAAATCCCATCGACGTGCCGGACAAGGTGCTGGCCCAGTTGGGCAACCGCGTTCAGCACGCGCTGCGCGCCTTTACGCCGCGCGACCAGAAGGCGGTGAATGCGGCGGCGCAGACCTTCCGGCCGAATCCGAAGCTCGACACCGCCCGCGTCATCATGGAACTCGGCAAGGGTGAAGCGCTGGTGTCATTTCTCGAAGGTGGCGGCACGCCGACCATGGTCGAGCGCGTCATGATCCGGCCGCCGACGGCGCGGATCGGGCCGATCACGCCGGAGGAACGCAAGGCGATCATGAACGAGAGCCCGGTCAAGGGCAAATACGATAGCGCGGTCGACGCCGAGTCCGCCTATGAGATGCTGGCGAAGCGTGTTGCTGGAACGGCGGCGCCTGCGGATGGAGCGGATAGCGGCCCGGGTGCCGGCGGCGGAATTCTTGGACAGATCGGTTCCATTGTCGGCACGATCTTCGGCACCAACGTCAAGCGCGGCCGGCTGTCGACCGGTCAAGTAATTGCGCGCGATGTTACGCGCTCCGTCACCAACAAGGTGGTCGGCGGCATCGTCGCCGATCTCGGCAAGTCGGTCGGCGGATCGCTCGGCAGTTCGGTTGGGCGCGCGCTGGTGCGCGGCGCGCTCGGCGGATTGCTGCGGCGGTAAGACTTTTTCGAGCGAAGTGGCAGTCGGTTCGCGTGAACGTAATCTCCTCTGAATCCGGAACGAGCGCGTGCTGAGATATCCGTCGCTACGAAGGCCGCTCGATATCCTGTTTCTGGTCTGCTGCATCGCCTTGACGGCGGATGTGCTGGTCCCGGAAATCTTGGGCAACGGCAAGACCAAGGACTATCCGCTGTGGTTCTGGGCCGGGCAGCAGGTGCTGCACGGCAGGAATCTCTACCCCGACGATCCCGCCACCTATTTCGAATTCATCTATCCGCCGCTCTCGGCGGTGCTGCTCGCGATCCCGAGCTGGTTCGGCAAGATCCCGCTTTATCTCTGCCTGTCGTTTCTCAACATTGTCGCATGGTGGATGACGGCGCAGTTCTCGCACGCGATGGCCGGATCGGGGCGGAAGCCCGGGCCCTGGCTGGAAGCGCTGCCGGGCTTCGTCACCGTTACCTTCGTGTTCGACATGTTCGACCTTGGTCAGCCGAACCTCCTGCTGCTGGCGCTGATGCTGTACGGGTTCTGGCTGCTGCGCGATCACCGAGGATGGATGGCAGGCAGCATGTTTGCGCTTGCCGCCGCCATCAAGGTGTTTCCAGTGGCGGTGCTGCCTTATCTGGTGTGGCGCAGGCAGTGGGCGGCGGCCGCCGGCATGCTGGTGTTCATCGGTGTCTTCCTGTTCGTGCTGCCGGCGCCGTTTCGCGGCTTCCAGCACAATGTCACGGAGCTGAGGACCTGGTACCAGGGCATGGTGGGGACCAGTTCGGAGAAGGGGTTCGGGCAGCGCGACGAGCAGAACTGGTCCTGGGTCAACCAGTCGATCATCGCGGTGACGCACCGGCTGACGCGGCCGGTGAACTACAATCAGGACGATCCGTCCAAGCCCGTGCGGACGATGAATATCGCCAACGTCGATTTCAAGACGGCGAACTGGATCGTGCTGGCTGTTTCGCTCGCGATCGGGCTCGGCTATCTCGCGGTAATGCCGAAGGCCGCGCGCCGTACGGAGCGCTCCGATGCCGAGGAGATCGGCATTCTCTTTTGTCTGATCACCGTCGCCTCGCCTTTGGCCCGCCAATATTACTTTCTGTGGCTGTTCTTTCCGATCACCGTGCTGGCCCATCGCGCGGCGTATCATCCGAGGCCCGCGGTCAGGACCGGCACGTGGGTATTGCTCGCCTTGGCAGGCGGCTTGTTGTGCCTCTCGCTTCCGCTGTTTTCGATCGACCTGCAGGCGTATGGCAACAATCTCGCAGCGACCGTCCTGCTCACCGCAGGGCTGGTCTGGCACATATTGCATCCGCCTGCGGCGGATGCCGCCTTGCCTCAGGCCGCGGGCGAGCTACAACTTGATGCCGATAACAAGGCTCGCAGCCAAGGGTAACCCAGGGATAGTCATCCATGTCCAACGCAAAGATCCAGCCGGTCCTCGACCACATCGACGCCGATTTCGACAACAGCCTCGAGCGGCTGTTCGCGCTGCTGCGGATCAAGTCGATCTCGGCCGATCCGGCCTTCGCCGGCGATTGCAAGGCGGCCGCCGATCATCTTGCGAAGGATATCGCAACGCTCGGCTTCAAGGCCGAGGTAAGGCCGACGGCAGGGCATCCCGCGATCGTCGCCAAAGCCAGTGGCGGCGCCGACGGCCGGCCGCATGTGCTGTTCTACGGACATTATGATGTGCAGCCGGTCGATCCGCTCAATCTGTGGCATCGTCCGCCGTTCGAGCCCGTCGTCACCGATCACGCCGACGGCCGCAAGATCATCGTTGCGCGCGGGGCGGAGGACGACAAAGGGCAGTTGATGACCTTCGTCGAAGCCTGCCGCGCCTGGAAGAAGGTGACGGGATCGCTGCCGGTCGACATCACCATCATCATCGAGGGTGAGGAAGAAATCGGATCGAAGAATTTCGTGCCGTTCCTGGAAGCGAACAAGGGCGACCTCAAGGCCGATTTTGCGCTGGTCTGCGACACCGGCATGTGGGACCAGAACACGCCGGCCATCACCACTTCGCTGCGCGGGCTCGTCTATGACGAGGTCAAGATCAAGGCCGCCAATCGCGACCTGCATTCCGGCATTTTCGGCGGCGGCGCGCGCAACCCGATCCGGGTGCTGACGAATATTCTCGGTGGCCTGCACGACGAGAACGGCCACATCACCATTCCCGGATTCTATGATGGCGTGAAGGACCTGCCGCCGGACATCCTGGCGCAGTGGAAGAACCTCAACCTCACGCCGGAGTCATTTTTAAAGCCGATCGGTCTCGCGATTCCGGCCGGCGAGAAGGACCGCCTGCTGATCGAGCAGGTGTCCTCGCGCCCGACCTGCGACATCAACGGCATCATCGGCGGCTATACCGGCGAGGGCTCCAAGACCGTGATCCCGGCCGAGGCTTCCGCAAAAGTTTCGTTCCGCCTGGTGGAGGGACAAAACCCTGAGAAGATCCGCAAGGCGTTTCGCGACTATGTCAGCGCGCGCGTGCCGGCCGACTGCAAGGCTGAGTTCACCGACCACTCCAACGCGCCGGCGATCGCGCTCGACTGGAACATGAAGCCGCTGGCAGCCGCCAAGCGCGCGCTGACGGACGAGTGGGGCAAGGAAGCGCTTCTGATCGGCTCGGGCGCCTCGATCCCGATCGTGGCGGATTTCAAACGTACGCTCGGCCTCGACACCGTGCTGGTCGGCTTCGGCCTCGACGACGACAACATCCATTCGCCGAACGAGAAGTACGACCTGAAGAGCTACCACAAGGGCATCCGCTCCTGGGCGCGGATTTTGGGGGCGTTCGCGGAAGCGAAGTAGTACGGCGTACAGGATGGGTGGAGCGAAGCGAAACCCATCACATCGCCGCACGAATATGTGGTCATGACCGGCTATCGTCGCAATTTCATTCCTGGCGGCTGTTTCTTCTTTACGGTCAACCTCGCCGATCGGCGGTCGCGGCTGCTAACGGAAAATGGTGAAGCCCTGCGCGCTGCCTTTCGTGAGACCTGCCAACGTCATCCCTTCACGACAGACGCGATCGTCGTGCTTCCAGATCATCGACACGCGGTCTGGACGCTGCCTGAGGGTGATCGGGATTTTGCGACGCGCTGGCGGCTGATCAAATCGACGTTTTCACGGCGGCCGACCGTGGAGGGATGGACCTCGAACAGGCGGGTCGGCCTCGGACGCGCTCGCTGACATTGGTCACTCTTCGCCATTTGTCTTCGTATTGCACTCAGCTGAGTTCTTGGGCGAGTCCGATGAGAAGCCCTTCAGGCCCACGGATGTAGCAGAGCCGATACGCATCTTTATACTGGACTACTTCGCCTACGAGCTGCGCGCCGCGCGTGCGGAGCCTTTCAAGCGTCTCGTCGATGTCGTCCACGGCGAACATGACGCGGAGGTAGCCCAGGGCGTTGACCGGGGCGTTCCGGTGATCTGCGACGACAGGCGGCGTGAGGAAGCGGGAGAGCTCGAGCCGGCTGTGGCCGTCCGGTGTGCGCATCATGGCAATCTCGACACGCTGATCGCCCAGTCCAGTGACACGGCCGGCCCATTCTCCTTCGATCGTGGCCCGCCCTTCGAGCTCGAGGCCGAGTTCGCGAAAGAAATCAATCGTCCCTCCGAGGTCTTCGACGACGATTCCTACGTTGTCCATCCGCTTGAGCGCCATGTTCCAATCCCCAAGGTGTCGCCTAGTCTAACAACGGACGCTTGAGGTGCCCCCAACACCGGCGGCCATCCGGGCTCGATTCGCTGCTGTCTACATCAGAAGCTTGAATCATGGACCGCCTCAAACCGCCACCCCGTTTTCAAACGGTCTCTTAGCGCGGCTAGATGATGGGTTTCGCTGCGCTCTACCCATCTTACGGCATGTGCCCCAAGGCAAAAACGCCGCCCGGGATTGGGCGGCGTTTTGATTCCGGACGTGTAGAGGGTGTATGGCCGGCAGTTTAGCGCATCCGCGCGGTGCGTCCACCGGATATTTCTCACCGCGCCTTCACTTGACCGGGTAGGGTCCCTCGCCAAAAACCCGATCGTGATAGCCCTTGCTGCCGACCTCGCGCGCAAGGGGGCTGCGGATGTCCTCGCCGGCCAGCAGCCGCGCAATCAGCGCGCGGAAATCGTGGCGCGGCTGCCAGCCGAGTTCGGCGCGCGCCCGGTCGTTGACGTAGACGCGGTCGATGCCCTGAATCATCGTCCAGCCGCGCCGGGCAAATTCGGCCTCATACTCCGGCACGTAACGGCGGACCACATTCGGCGCGTCGTTGCGCAGTTCCGCCATGTCGTCGCGCGAGAACGGCGTGGTGGCGCTGACGATGTATTTCGCGAAACCGGCCGACGGCGCGTGCTGGGCCGCCAGCAGATGCGCACTGACCACGTCTTCGATATCGACGCGGCGATAGAGGAACTCGTTGGTCTTGATGTTGCCGTCGGTGTAGGCCTCGCGCACCGCGGGATTGTCGTCCTCCTCGGGAAAGAAGCGCGAGGTGCGCAGCACGATGACGCGAAGCGAATGATTGCGCGCGAAAAGCTGGCATAGATCCTCCGCCGCCGCCTTGGTGACGCCGTAGATATTTTTCGGCACCGCCGTGACGTCTTCCGTGATCCAGGCTGCCGGCTCGCCTGGCGGCGGCACCAGTGCATCGCCAAACACGCTGGTGGTGCTGGTGTAGACAAATGCCGTGACGCCGGCTGCGGCGGCTTCTTCGAGCAGATTGAGCGTTCCTGAAATGTTGACGTCGACGAAGTGCTGGCGGCTGTGGGTTGCCACATGCGGCTTGTGCAGCGTCGCGGCATGCAGCACGGTCGTGATGCCCTTCATGCAACGGCGCACGAAAACCCGGTCGGCGATCGAGCCGACGTGGTGGGTGAATGCGGCGGGCAGCACATCAATGCCGATGGCCTCGCGCCGCTGCGCCTGCAACGAACGCATCAGCGCCTCGCCGAGATGGCCGGAACTGCCGGTCACCAGTACCGTCACGCCCTGTAACCTTTCGCGCGCCGTCGGCCTCAGGTCTTGTAGCTGGGGTCGATGCGATCCAGTTTCCGCAGCAGCGGCGGCCACACCAGATTGGTCGAGCGTCGTTCGGCGAAATCGGAATTGCTGAACAGTTGTTCGTTCTTGTCGATGACGGCCTGTTCGACCGGGTAGGCAGTCGGCCCCAGCATGCGGGTGCGCACCTGCATCGTGCAGGCCCGCTCCAGATGGTACATGCGCTCGAAGGCGGAGGCGACCGAACGGCCGACCGTCAGCGTGCCGTGATTGCGCAACAGCATGTGGTTCTTGTTGCCGAGGTCGTTCTGCAGCCGCGGGCGTTCGTCGTGGTCCAGCGCCACGCCTTCGTAATCGTGATAGGCGAGGTCGTGGGTGACGAATTGCGCGGTCTGGTTCATCGGCAGCAGGCCTTCCATGCAGCTCGCCACCGCTGTTCCGTCCGGCGTGTGCAGATGAAGGACGCAGCCGGCATCCTCGCGCACCTCGTGGATCGCCGAATGGATGGTGAAGCCGGCCGGATTGATGCTGTATTCGCTCTCCGTGAGCTGGTTGCCGTGAAGATCGACCTTCACCAGGCTCGACGCAGTGATTTCCTCGAACATCAACCCGTAAGGATTGATCAGGAAATGATGGTCGGGGCCGGGCACGCGCGCCGAGATATGGGTGTCGACCAGATCGTCCCAGCCATACAGCGCCACGAGGCGATAGCAGGCGGCGAGATTGACGCGCTGGTTCCACTCGGCGTCCGTCATGCCGGAAGGAACTTGCTTCAAGCGAGCTTCGGCTGGCGACATGGCGCGCTTTCTCCGAAAAATTGTTGATTTCGTAAGCGAGCCTAACCCTGCGCCGGACAGGCAGCAAGGCGGACGTCATGCGTGGCAGTCATGCTATCGGCGCTATCCGCGGCTGGCACCGTTACGGCGCCGGAATCGCCAGCAGTGTCGATATGGCGCGGCCGCGAATGTCGTAGACGCGCGCGAATACGACATCGTCACGTTTGATCTCCACCATGACGGGCGCGGTGAGGCCCTTGCAGTAGAACTCGCCCAGCGTCATCGCGAAGTCGGCGGACTGGCTGTCCCAGCCGATGGTGAAGTCGGGGCCGAGCGCCACCTGCGCCGGGCGCTGCGGGCCGCATACCGCGACCTTCCATTTGCGTCCCTGCGGCGGCGATTCCTGCCGATCGACCAGTTCTTCGCGCAGCCCGTCGGACGCCTGTTTCAGCGCCAGCCCCCAATAATCCAGCATGAACAGGCTGTCGGCGGAGCGCACCGTGCCGGCGATGTGGTTGAAATGGGTGTATTCGTAGGGGTGCAGGCGGATCATCTCGCTGAGCGGCAACAGCAAGCCGAAGGAGAACACCGCCAGCGCGGCAGGCTGCCAGCGACGGTGATTGTTCTTGAGCCAGTTCATGGCCCAGGCGAACGATACCCCGGCGAGCACCGCCATCGGCGGGATGACGAAAACGAAATGCCGGATGCCGTTGTAGAGCGCCGGCCGCTTCACCATCGCGATCACCAGCGGCAGGCTGGCCGCCAGCGTCAGCATCAGGAAGATGGTCTTGCGGCGGGCCGTGACGTCCGCGCGCGACAGCGACATGAAGGTGCCGACGACGCCGGCGACCAGCAGCGCGAGCAATACTTCCGGAAGCTGCAGCGCGAACAGCGTCGGCAGGTAGGACCACGGCATATCAGGCACCGACACCAGCGCGCCGTCGAACATTTCCTTCCACGGCTTTTCGAAGAAGTGCGAGAAATACGTCAGCGCCTTGAAGGGATGGTCCGCTTCCATGATCGACCACGGCCACACCAGGCCCATGATCAGGTATCCGAACACGAGGCCGGGCAGCAGCACGTATACGACATGGCCGAAGCGGCGGATGGCTTCGCGCGAGCCTTGCGTGCGAACGTCCTCGATCAGCAGCGGGAGGAAGCCGACCATCGCATAGACCAGCGCCAGACCGCCGAGAATCCGGCAGCCGATGGCAAGGCCGGCGCCGAGGCCGACGATCAGGGTGGTTCGCGGCGAGGGCGCGGGATATTCCTCGGCGAGGCGCACCAGACCCAGGATCAGGATCACCATCGAGACGGCAAACGGCGCGTCCTTCGGGTTCATGAACATGTGCCCGTAGAAGGTCGGGCATAGCGCCAGCAGCAATAGCGTGGCGAACCCGGCAAGCGGGCCGCCGACGCGCCGCGCCAGCCGCCAGGTCACGGCAAGGCCGATCAGGCCGACCACGGCGCCGAGCAGGCGGCGCGTTTCAAACAGTTCGAGCGGGATGATCTTGTGCAGCAGCGCCGCCGCCATGTCGAAGCCGCCGCCATACATGTAGAGATTGGCGAACGACAGCGCGCCGGTGTCCTTGAAGCCGGAACCGTACATCCGCAACAGCAGATCGGCATATTCGGCGTGTGTGTAGTCGTCCCAGCCGAGCCCGTAGTCACGGAAGGTCAGGCCCGCGATAAGGGCGACCACGGCCAGCACAAAGATGGCAAGGTCGTCGCAGGTCCGCTCCACCGAGCGCCGCACGGGCGTATCGAGGGCAGAAGTCGTGATCGATGACATGGCGATTGGTAACCCGGTCCCCTATGGCCCAGCTTGGATATTCTTGAGCCTCATTCCCCGGGTACCCATATAGCTCAGTTCCATTTCCAAGTAATTGGGAATTGTGGCCTAAATCCCTGATGCAATGCAACAAAAGGGCAGTAATTGGTCGGCGGTAAAACTACGGCTGGCGGGCTGAATGGTAGCTGAATGGACATGATCACCCCGCGACCGGAATCCTGCAACCGGACTCCGCCATTGCGGAACCCTTGACGCAATTGGCGGTTGGCGGTGCACACAATATGACGGTATCGTGGCGTGGGCGGCTTGCGAGCGTTTCGGGCGCGGCTGAGGGATTAGTTCAATGATGTTCGTTATGTTGGTCGCAGGGATCGGCCTTGTTTTGGCGGGCCTGTTGGCGACCGGCTATGGAATCTCGATCAAGGAATTCAGTACCGGCAACACGCTCATCATCACCGGTGTGATGGCTGTTTGCACCGGCGCAATGATGCTCGCGCTCTGGATGGCGGTCAGGGAGCTGAAGACGATCGCGCGGCGGCTCGGTACCGGCGCGCCTGAAGCGCGCGGGGAGGCCACGGTGCGGCCGGTGCTTCCCGTCGCCGCTGCGCGGGATTCCGCCCCTGCCGGTGGCGGCTTCCCGGCCGCTGAGCAGCCCGGCGGTCCCGGATCCTTCTCTCTAGCGGCGCCGCCGCCTTTCCCGCCGGCGGCGCCGCCGCCGTGGCAGAACGAGGCTGTCCTGCGCGATCATCCGATCCCGGAGCCGATGCATCCTGAACCTTCACCGTCGGCTTCGAAACCGAAGCGCAATTTGCTGTTTTCATCGACGTCGCGAAAGGAGCGCGAGCGCGCCCAGGCGCGGGCCGGCGAGCCGCTGCCACCGGACCTGTTGTCGTCAGACCTGCGCTCCAAGCCGCCCACGGCGCCGCCGGTTGAAACGGCCGAACCGCCGCCGGCATCGTTCGAGGATGCCTGGCCGAGAGCGGAACGCGCAAAGTCGGGTGAGAGCCCGCCGCAGCGGCGCAGCGGGCGCGTGCCCCCGACGCCCACGGAAGGCAATGGTGGACCGGCGCGCTCAGAGGATCAGCCTGAAGTGACGGTGCTGAAATCGGGCGTTGTCGATGGCATGGCCTATTCGCTCTATTCCGATGGTTCGATCGAGGCCCAGATGCCGGAAGGGATGATGCGCTTCGCCTCGATCGATGAACTGCGCGCGCATCTCGATCAGCGGTCCTAGAGCCTTTTCCGTTCCGATGGAATCGGAACGGGGCTCTAGATTTTTGATTTGACGTGTTTTCTTGACGCGAACCGGTGCCCACTTCGCTGGAAAACGCTCTAGTACCTGTAATACTTGCCGCGAAACCCGCCCTTGAAAATAAAGCGCCGCCGTTCTTGTCAGTTTCCCGGCACTTCGTTCATATTCGCCAAGTCGTACGAGATTCCGCTGATGTATAGGTGCGGTTGGATACTGTCGGAGCCGTATTGCCGACAGATGCATTCGCGATCCCAAAAGGTTGAGCCATGACCGATACCGCCGGCAAGACGCCCGTCGAACTGACCGCCAATATCGTGTCGGCCTATCTCAGCAACAATCCGACCCAGGCCTCGGAAATTCCGAACCTGATCAGCCAGGTCCATGCCGCGCTGATGCGGGTGTCGAGCGGCCGCCCCGAGACGCCGCTCGAGCCGGCCAAGCCGGCCGTGTCGGTGAAGAAGTCGATGACCCCGGAATATCTGGTGTGTCTTGAGGACGGCAAACGCTTCAAGTCACTCAAGCGCCATCTGCGCACGCAGTACAACATGACGCCGGAGCAATACCGCGACAAATGGGGCCTGCCGCCGGACTACCCGATGGTGGCGCCGAACTACGCGGTGGCGCGTTCGCAGCTCGCCAAGAAAATGGGCCTCGGCCAGCAGGCACGGAAGCGGAAGTAGTCCAACCCAACGGGTTCTCAAGCGAAGCGGGTACCGGTTCGCGCGCGTCAAATATAGCTCCGAACCTCAGGAAGCCGCGGCCAGCGCCTCGCGCGCGTCGGAGCGGATGCGCTCGACCATCGAGCGCAGGCCGTTGGAGCGCTGCGGCGTCAGGTGCTCGCGAAATCCGAATTCGTCGAATACGGCAAGCGCATCCGTTGCCAGGATCTGCTGCGGCGTGTGGCCGGAAAAAAGCGTGAGCAGGATCGCGATCAGGCCGCGCACGATATGGGCGTCGCTATCGCCCAGATATTTCAGCCGTGGCTCGCCGTTGCCGGCACGATCGATCTGCCTGGAGAGCCAAACCTGGCTGACGCAGCCATTGACCTTGTTTTGGGCGGAATGCTCGGCCTCCGGCATCGGATCAAGCGTGCGGCCGAGTTCGATCACGTAGCGGTAGCGGTCGTCCCACTCCTCCAGCAGTTCGAAATTGTCCCTGATTTCGTCGATCGTCATCTTGGCCCGCGTCCGTTTCCGTAACGCCTTATATAGGATGCGGATCGAACGAAAGCGACGGAAATGGAACCGGTTCCGCGGCCTATTTTGAGGCCAACGGCGTCCGCGGCAGCCGCCATTCGATCGCCATGTCGTCATCCGTCAGCGCCTCGGTGGGCGATGCGTTCACGACCACGGCCTCGGCGTCGTCGCCGATCGAGCTGGTATGGTCGGGCTTTTTGTCCGGGGCGCTGGGATGATCGGGCTTGGTGATGATCTTGTACAACTGGCGGGCGCCATCCTGGGCGCGCTGCCCGATCGCCGTCGCCGCCTGGCCGCCGACCTCGCAGGCCGCCGGCTGGCGCTTGCAGAACTGGCCCATGTCGGAGACGGCCGCGGTCGCAGCCGATACGGCTTCGGAAGCGCCGATCTGCGGCACCTTGTCCGATTCAGGCGTCTTTTCCCTGGGCAACAGCACGAGCACGAGCCCGAGCCAGAATGCCATGCGAAGCAGAAAAAACATCTCGCGACCCCGGTCGTCTCTTATGGTTGTGTTGCGGTTAAACCGCAGCTTTGTTCCTGAGTAACAGCCGTCGATAAATCGGAAGTGTTTCCATTGAGGTAAAGTCGCCGAAAATTCGCTGAAAATTGCAATGATTCGATTCGGCGTAAATTTTCGATTTATGACCTCGATCGCGCGAGAAGTCCGCGCCGTTCGCGCATCCACCATTTCGAAACCATAGATCGATTGCGCTGGAAACCTGTCGTTCACCATCCGGGTCGAATGAGCCTCGTGCGAGGCGTGAAACCCTCGCGAATGCACGGTGTTGGTCGGTCGCTCCCGGCGCCTTAGCGTTCGCTTAAGTTCGCTCTGACACGGTGGCGCAAAGATTGAGGGGGCGTTCCGGCGCGTCTGTCTGACGAACAAGCCGAAGCGCGAGAGCCGTGACTGTTTTGAGTATCATCCGCGATTGTCTCGATGCCTTGCTGCATCCCTCGGCACGATATGATGCGCTGACGCGTGCGCGTCATCGCGCATTCATTGCGCCGCGGCTGCTCGGCAGTCTGGTGGCGCTTGCGGCTTTTCCGGTCTATCTGGCGATGCGCGGCGCGCCCACGGCGCTCGAGGTCGCGGCTTTCGCCTGGCTGATCGCACCCATTCTGTTGTCCTGGTTCCTGTCGCGCACCGGCCGCTACGAAGGCGCGCACATCCTGTCCGCGATGGCACTGGCGGGCCTCGTCATGGTGGTTGCCATCACCACCGGCGGCATCGAATCATTCGCTGCGGTCTGGCTCATCGTCGTTCCCTTGGAAGCCGCGCTGTCGGCCTCGCGCCGCGTGGTCGCGTTCGCTTCCGCGCTGGCGCTGTCGTGCGCAGCCTTGTTGATCGCGCTCGGACATTTCCACCTCCTGCCGGTGATGGAGCCGAACGCGGCCCTGCGTGGCGTCCTGATGGGGACGGGCGTCGCTTCCGCGACGCTCTATGCGGCAGGACTGGCGGTCAGCGCGGAATCGCTGGCGCGCACTTCCGTGGCACTGCTCTATGTCGAGGAAGACCGTTACCGCTTGCTCGCGCGAAACATGAGTGACGTGATTTCACGTCACAGCCGCAATGGCGCCGTGGAGTTCATTTCGCCGGCGGCGGAAGCCATGCTCGGCACGCCGGGCGCCCGGCTCACCGGCCATGGCCTGTTCGATCGCGTCCATGTCGCCGATCGTCCGGCCTATCTCACGGCGCTGTCGGATGCGACGCGCGGCAGCGAGCAACGCGTCGAGTTCCGTCTCCGCCGCGACGCGGTTCGCGGCCAGAACATTTCCGCGGATTTCATCTGGGTCGAGATGCGTTGCCGGCCGCTCGATCAGGCTTCGGCCGAGGCCGAGGTCGTCGCTGTGATGCGCGACGTCACCGACCGCAAGGTGCAGGAGCAGGCGCTGGAACTGGCGCGCACCGCGGCCGAGCAGGCGGATGCTTCCAAGACGCGATTCCTGGCCACCATGAGCCACGAGTTGCGCACGCCGCTGAACGCCATCATCGGCTTCTCCGAGATGATCGTGCACGAAGACGCGATGATGATCGATGCTGCGCGCCGCAGGGAATACGCGCAGCTCATCAACGATTCCGGCCAGCATCTGCTGTCGGTCGTCAACGGCATCCTCGACATGTCCAAGATGGAAACCGGCAATTTCGAAATTTCGCCGGAGCCGTTCGCGCCGCGCGCGGCGCTGTTGCACTGCTGCAATTTGCTGGCGCTGAAGGCGCGGGACAACGGCGTCGATTTGATCACGCGTGCCGCGGAAGACCTGCCCGTGATGAACGGCGATCCCCGCGCGTTCAAGCAGATCGCGCTGAACCTCGTCGCCAATGCCATCAAGTTCACCGAGCGCGGCGGCAGCGTGACGGTTTCCGCTTCGGTCGAGGGCGCACGGCTGATGTTGCGTGTCACCGATACCGGGGTCGGGATCGCCGCCGAGGATCTCGCACGGATCGGCGATCCGTTCTTCCAGGCCGGCAAGACCTATCAGCGCAAGCACGAAGGCACCGGCCTCGGCTTGTCGATCGTGAAGGGCCTGGTCGGATTGCACAATGGCGAAATGAACGTGCAGAGCAGCGTCGGCGAGGGCACCACGGTGGCTGTCGCATTGCCGCTTGACTTTGCGCCGTCGCTGACGCTTTCAAACAACATCGCGACGCTGAAACCGGCGCTGCGACCCGAACAGGATCAAGCTCTTCAGGTGAAGAAACGTGCCCAGGCGTATTGATGACGATGACGAGATGCCGCGCCGCCGCCGTCGCGGCGCGAAAGCGGCTGCGATCGGAGTGGAGGAAGAGCGCGGCCTTGTGATGCGCCTTGTCCTGCGCAGTCCGAAAGACATGGTCGCGGGCCTGCTCGCCGCTGCTGCGATTTGCGCCATCGTCGCCAATGCGTTGTTCCTGCAGGCCGGACGCCATCCGTCGCCGATGTTCGGTTCGGTC
Source organism: Bradyrhizobium sp. AZCC 2176 (assembly GCF_036924645.1). Classification (NCBI taxonomy): domain Bacteria; kingdom Pseudomonadati; phylum Pseudomonadota; class Alphaproteobacteria; order Hyphomicrobiales; family Nitrobacteraceae; genus Bradyrhizobium; species Bradyrhizobium sp. AZCC 2176. The sequence continues at coordinate 4,808,968 of NZ_JAZHRX010000001.1, forward strand.
GTGACGCTGCCGACGCCGCAAGCCGCCGTGAGCCCGCTGCCGCGGCCGCGCCCGGTCGAACTGACCGCAAGGCCGGGCGAGGCTGAGCCTCCGGAAATCAGGCCCGTCGAGGCGAGGGGCGCTGATCCCAGACATGTCGAGATCAAAAGCGCCGATCCCAAGAGTGATACCAAGAATGATACCAAGAGCGATTCCAAAAACCCTGACCCGATGACCAATCTGGTGGTCAAGTCGACCGGTGCGCCCACGGCTGCGCCTTCGAATGTAGCGCGTCCGCCGGCGCCGATTCCGGCCACCGCGCAAAGCGCCGGCGCGCGCCGCGTAGCAGCGGTGCAGCGCGCGCTCACGCAATATGGCTACGGCCAGTTGAAGCCGACCGGCGCGGTCGGTTCGGATACGCAGGCCGCAATCTCGAAATTCGAGCGCGACCGCAAGCTCCCGGTGACCGGCCAGATGTCCGATCGCCTGGTGAAGGAGCTCACGACGATGATCGGGCATCCGATCGACTAGCTTCCGCCTGGTCGCTGGCCTATATCGTCGCCACCATGCGATTGAAATCAAGCATTTGGGTAGCCGCTTATCTGCGACGCTGCCAGACCGAGGGCGTCTTTGGCGCCGTGCGCAAGCGCGGAGCCGAAGAGGCGGGCGCGGTGTTCGTCAAGGTGGCGCTGCTCGACGGCAACGCCATGCTGTACGCGCCGGCGCCGCAGACCGTCTATGACGAGAGCCGCCCCGCCGAGCGGCTGTTCGCGCCGGCGTCGCCGCAGCCGGTGCCGGAGCAATCCGTCGAAGAACGTCTCACCAAGGAACTCCGCTTCGATCCCGACGCCTGGATCGTCGAGACCGAGGACCGGGCAGGGCGGCATTTTCTGGATCTGGCGAAGTCTTAGCGTTTCGGGCCGTCGGTGCCGGTGCGAATAGCCGGCGCCGTTCCGGGCTGCACCGCGGGCCGCGTTTGCGAGTTCGCCGCGCGGGCGCGTTGGCGTTCATCGTCGTACAGCGCGGCGCGATATTTGGCGCGGGTGACCGCCATGGTCGAGCCGCGCCACGCGGCCAGCATGATGAGCGCGGATCGTTCACTCAGGCGGTCGTACAGCCGCGACAGCCGATAAACGTTGTGCACGGATGAGCCGAATTCCGGATTGAGGAACAGCAGCACGCGCTGGAATGCGGCGCTCGGCATGTCCAGCGCACGCGCGGCGCAGGCCAGCGGCTCGCCACCGGGATCGTGCACCACCTGTTCGGCAATCCGCTGCGGCAGGATCAATGCTTCGCCGAGTTCGAGCGCGAAGTTTTCGGCGTCCTCGGCGAATGCGGCCATCTCCAGGATATGGAGCGCGCGGGCGGCGCGGGCCGCGGGAATGCGCGGCGAGGCCTTCAGCGGCGTGTCGGCGAGATTGTGCAGGATCATCGCACGCTCGCTGGCGCCCGCCGCAAAGAACATGTCGCTGATTTCGGCCGCATCGTTGGGCCGCATCGACAGGCTGGACGCCATCCGCAACTGCGCTTCGGTCGGCTCCTTCATCGTCGGCGCACCGGTGGTGGGAGCGGCGGTAATCGCGGCTGCGACCGGCAGGGCCTCGCCGGGGTGCGAACGCCGCAGCCCGAGCTGGTCCATGACCTCGGCCGGTGTCGCCGGATAGATCGCGAGCCGCGCCCGTACCGCGGCGCGGGTGGCGTCGTCGACCTGGTCGATCAGGCGGGACGTCAGCTCGATGAACTGACGCTCCTCGTCGGCGGAATGGGCGCTGGTCTGGACATAGAGGTCGGTCAGCACGCGCAGCAAGGTCGGCCTGATATCGACACCCTCGCGGCGCGAGAGCGTCATCAGCCCGTCGAATCCCGGAAACAATGGAGCTGCGGTCATGTCAGATGTACGCGACTTCGATAATCCCTCGCGTCAGCCTACGCACGGCACTTTAAGAGTTGGTTAAGGAAAACAGCCCGTGAAGAAATCCGCTAAAATGCGAGCTTTCGGCGCGCACGATGAGCCCCGGGAAGTCCGTAACTGTACCGCCCACACAAATTAAGATGCCGTTAACCACGTTCTGTTCTGAATAATGGCGTGTCGCTGGCCAGATCGTGTCCGTGCGGCAACCAGAGAGAACGGAACATGGGCACCATCATTGAATTTCCGGCGGATGCGGCTTCGCGGCGGCCGGGCTCAACCATGGATGGCGCTCCACGCGATGGCATGGGAACCGTACTGATCCTTCCCGTTGTCCGTATTGAACGTGCAGCCGGCGAAGCTGGCGACGGGCGCGGGCCGGAAGAGGGGACAGCGCCCGGTCGCCGTCGCCGTCGGCGCCCCTGAACGACGGACGTTTGAAATGCCGGAAAAGTGCCTCCCGATCCGGACCACCGGGCTTCGGTCACTCCCGGCTCTGATGCTGCTCGTTGCAAGCGCCGCGCTCGGCGGTTGTAGCGGCGGCGATTTCGGCCGCACCCGCGCCGATATGCGCAACGACGACATGCACCGCTGGCTGGGCGCCGAGGCCACGGCCAGCGTCGGCCTCAAGCCCTCGCACTTCCAGCTCACCGAAAACGAACGACAGCTTCGCGATCTCGCCTATCCCCTGATCGAACCGCCGCACTCGCGGCCCGCCTGGAAAAGCGTGTTCGGCGATTACCAGCCGTTGCCCTCGCCGTGGCGGCAGAAGGTGGTGTTCGACCGCACCACCTACGGGCGCGCTTTGATCGACGAGCCGCACCGCTCGCACACCTCGCGTTATCAGCAATTGATCGAGGACGTCCGCAACGACATCACGCGGTTCGAGCCGTTCTTTGCCTCCGCCGCGCGCGTCATCGAACTCGACCGCAAGCGAAGCGCCAGCCTCAAGATGGTGTCGGAACTGTCGCCGCATGAACAGGCCGACGCGATCGCGCGCATGGAAGAGAACACACTGATCGTGCAATGGGTCCAGCAGTGCCTGGAGCGGCGTATCTCGTCGTATCGCTGGGCGCTGGAGCGTCTGGTGATCCACGCTCCCGATAGTATCGCCGCCGATGCCGACCGTCTGATCGGCGAACTCGCCGCGCAAACCGCCAACCCGCCGGTCGCCGCGCAGCCCGTGATCGGGCGTGCCGTGACGGTGAAGGGGTAGAGCGGGGACTCATTAGCACGCAGCGAACTGGCCAGCGGTGGTGCCGGAATGTTCTGAATTTACTTCGGCTTTCCGGGCATATCGGACATGGCCGGACTTGCTGCTGGCTCGACGCGGTCGCGAGTGACCCCAAGCGGAAGTAGGACGATCAGCGAGACGCGTCACGTCGCCCAAGGCATCCTGGAAATGCTGCCCACTGATATCATCAATTCAAAAAGCCGGTTACCGCAAGCAGGGGAGATCTCAGAGCAAGGAGTTCAGGCTACTGTGCAGTTCAAAGACTGTTGGCTCTGGTTTTCGCTTTGAGGTTGGTGGGCGAACTGGTTTACTCACGCGATGTCTGTCATAACCCTCCGCGAGATCACCGCTGCAACCGTGCGGGTGATTTGCGACTTGGAAACAAGAGAGGAGCAGAAACGCTTTGTCGCCCCCAATGCACTCTCAATCGCGCAAGCGTATTTCGAGCCGCGAGCCATCTTCAGGGCAGTATACGCAGACGAGGTACCGGTTGGCTTCGTGATGTGGAAGCCAACCGATGAGACGGAAGTTGCCTATCTTTGGCGGTTCATGATCGACCATAACCACCAAAAGATGGGACACGCAAAACAAGCGATTGCGCACCTGATCGATCTTCTCCGCGATGCTGGCTACCGACGAATGCAGACGAGCGTCGTGCTCGGCAATGGCGGTCCGCTAGACTTCTATCGTTCGATCGGATTCGTTGAGACTGATGCGATGCTATCAAACGGAGAGCGGGTTCTAACGCGCAGCTTGTAGAATTCTGTATGATTCCGCTGCTGGTCTGAATTGTTAATTGGCGGCCTCTTTCATATACTGGAGCGCATTTCGCCTTTTAGAACCTTACGATTTTTGGTTGCACCGCAGAAATCGTCGCAATCGGGCCAATGCGAACCTCGCGCCCAGCTCAGCGGCAAATGACCTGTAGCGATTGACCCAGGCCGTGTGAAAACGCAAAGGCGATCAATCGCGATAGAACAAGTTACTCGTTCAAGGTCTTTTCATGTGCCCACATCGCAAGCGCATTCAATTTTGAAATCGAAATCAAGAATATCATTCTCGTCGCGCTTCGAACTTTTGACTTTTCACACAGCCTGGACCCAACTCGGACCTCAGATGGTGATGTGGTCAGCCCTGCTTCGCCATTCGCTTGCTCGGAGAGTCGGGCGGCAATGAGACCCAGGGATGGCGTGACTCCTCCCACACCGAGACGGTCGGCGCGGGGAAATTCGGATCGGCGAAGTTTCCGATGGCAACAATGACGTGTCCAGGAAAGCTTTCGCTTTCCCAGTAGACCGTGGAGCCGCACGTCGGACAGAAGTCAAAGGTCACCACTTTCCCGCTTTCGGCTGTCCGATTCCACGTCGTAGCCTTGCCGGTGACGGTGACCTGCTCGCGCCGGAAGCGCGCCTGGTTGCCAAATGCGGCGCCAGTACGGCGCTGGCACGCCAGACAGTGACACATGGAGATACGCGCCGATTCGCCTTCGATCGTAAGGTGAAGCTGCCCACAGCTGCAGGCGGCGTGTCGCGTGGTCATGGCTGAGCTCCTCGGCTGTTAATAGGGCAGAGTGTAGGCTGACTTGAGAACAACGCACAGACGCAGCGGGGGGTCGCGCCCGCTCTCCTCTTGGTGCTTCGGGTCACTCAGCCGAGAAGGGTGCTTCGACAATGAGCGTTCTTAGGAAGACGGCGAGGAGCTAGGGTGTGTCAGCAATCGGCACATCGCGTCATTTCGCTGCGATGCGGAATTTGGTCGCTATCCGGGGCATTGCGGACATCGATCAGCCGCGCCAATCAATCTCGATTTATGAGTACGCATTCTGGTCAGCTACGCCGAGCCTTTGATTTGACGCCGCTCGCTTTGGGCCGTTGCCGCTGCAGTTTCGCGATAAAGCTCTGCAAGGCTTCCGACGGCGGCCGTGCCGCGCTGTAGGCGAGCCCCACCTCGCGCTTCACGTCGACGTCGATCTCGCGCACGGCGACATCGGAGTTGGCGCGCGCCACGCCTTCGGGAACGATCGCAATCCCGACACCGGCGGCAACCAGCGCCATCGCCCAGTCTTCCGATTCGGCGATCGCCGCGGGCACGCGCGACGGCGATGCGGCGCGGCCGAAGAATTCGCTCTGCTCGCAATGGCAGCGATCGACCATGGCGGCGCTGGCGAGATCGGAGGTGCGCAGCCGCTCCTTCAGCGTCAGCGGATGCGACGGCGGCAGCGCTGCGACGTAGCGCTCGACCCAGAGCGGAACGAAATGTTCGTCGGCGCGCAGCAGATTCTTGGAGACGATCCGCGCATCCGAAGGCTCGTCGACGCCGACGAGGCGGAGCGCGATGTCGGAAGTCCCGGTCAGCGGCTTCAACAGCGCAATGGTTCGCGGCCGGTCGAGCGTGCGCATCAGGCCGAGCGTCAGCTTGTTCCGCGTCGCAGGCTTGCGGAACAGGTTTTTCGCGGCGTCCGCCTCGTCGATGATGCGGCGGGCCACGGCGTGGAATTGTTCGGCCGCTTCTGTGGGCGCCATTCCCTTCTTGTGCCGGATGAACAGCGCCGCTCCGAGTTCGGCTTCCAGATTGGTGATCGCCGCCGAGATCGAGGGCTGCGAGATGAAGCACCGTTTGGCCGCCGCCGTCAGGTTGCGCTCCCTGAACACGGCCGCGAAATAGCGGAGTTCGCGGATATCCATAGTCTGTTCCTATTGATACTATCAAATATCGATATTTTACCTATGGTTTTGCCAATGGCAAGGAAGGCGCCTGACCTCAAGGGAGACATCGTCATGCGCGTCCAGCATCTCAACACCGGCACCATGTGCCCGATCGGTCGTCGCCTGGTGAACGGCACCGGCAGCATTTTTCAGCGCGCGCGCATGGTGTGCCATTGCCTGCTGATCGAGACTAATGACGGGCTGACGCTGGTGGACACCGGCATCGGACTGGCCGACATCGCCAACCCGCCACGGCTGGGACCCAAATGGGTCCGGCAGACGACCCCGCGGCTTGATCCGGCCGAGACGGCCGTGCGGCAGGTCGAGGCGCTCGGCTATTCCAAAAGCGACGTGCGGCATCTGTTGCTGACGCATCTCGATCGCGATCATGCCGGCGGCATTCCGGATTTTCCGAACGCGAAGGTGCACGTCCATCGCCGCGAGTACGACATGGCGGTGACCGGCCGGACGCCCGCGCCGAAGGGCCGCTACATCACCGATCAGTGGAAGCATGGTCCGCAGTGGGCGTTCTATGACGAGGGCGGCGAGGACTGGTTCGGCTTTGAGGGCGTGCGCGCGCTTGGCGATCGCGAGCCTGATATCCTGATGATCCCGCTACCCGGCCATACCTTAGGTCATTGCGGCATCGCCGTGCGGACAAAGGACAAATGGCTGCTGCACGCCGGTGACGCCTATTTCTTCCACGGCCAAATGCAGGCTTCGCCGAAAATGCCGCTAGTGCTCGGCATGTTTCAGCGCCGCGCCGACATGGACCGCGCCATGCGCATCCAGAACCAGGAGCGGCTACGGACGCTCAAGGCCAATCACGGCGATACCGTGACCATCTTCAACAGCCACGATCCCGTGGACTACGAGAATTGCCGCTGCGGCCAACACCAGGAAGTGCCGGCCCATCACAGGCCGTGATCAGCGTTTGGACCGTGGCGCAGGCGTTGGCGCAGGCGCCGGCGGCGCCGGTTCGGGCTGCTTGGCCGGCGTCGGCTCGGTCTGCGGGGTGCAACGCGATGCCGCGAGCGACGCCTGTGCCTGTGGCATCAGGCCGGGCTCCGGCGCTAAGGCCTTCAGCACGATCAGGCCGGTCGCGGTGGGGGAGTCGATGATCAGGCGGTCGGCGGCGGTGACTTCCTCATCCTCCGGCAATTCGGAATGCTGCTCTTCCGTCATCAGGTCGAGTTCGATCACCTTGCGGCCGGCCGAGCGGTCGTTGATGGCGTAATAGGCGACCTCGTTGCGCGTGTAGAACGACACTGAGGTGTAGGCCTGGCTGACCGGCACCGTCAGCTTGAGGGGGCCGCCGGAGAGATCGTAGCGGCAGATCGCGACCGCAAAGGCGGGGTCCATGAACGGCATCGGGGCGTTGTTGGGCTCGGCGAGCGGCAGGGCCGTGACGGCATTCTCCCTGGTCATCGGCGTCAGCCGCGAATAGGCATCCTGGGTGGCAATGCGCGGCAGCGCCAGCACGCTGACGAGATGCACCACGCCGCCCAGCAGCACGCCCGCGATGATGGTGAACACCAGCCGGATCATGGGCAGTTCACCGTGGAGATGGAGGGCATCGGCGCGTCACGCTGGGTCCGTGTGGCCACTCCGACCGGCGTATCGTAGAGCCGCAGCATCAGCGCGTAGCGCTCGATCCCGCCCGTCGGCAGCCAATTGCCGGCGCGGGAGCGGGCCGCCACGCGGATCTCGAACCCGCCGTCCGAGCCGCGGACGATTTCCTGGCTGGTGAAGCCGTAGCGCTGCAGCGAATTGGCGACCAGATGCCCCTTGCGGTCGAACAGCGTCAGCGTCCAGAACCGGGCTGCCGGCGTCACTCCGCTGACGACGACGTCGCAGCGCCCGTCGAGCGGTCTCTTCTTGTCGTCGGTGGTTGCCGAGAAGGCGATGCCGTCGCCGGTGCCGATCGGCAATTCGCCGCTGCGGGCGATCGAGGCGCGCGAATAGGGATCGACCTCGGCGGTGCCGCTCTTGGGCCGCGCGGTCCAGGCGCCGATCGTCAGGGTGCCGAGATCGGTGCCGCGCGTCGCCGTCATGTAGGTCGAGCCGAGACCGACGGCTGTGGCAAGCGCCAATGCCAGCAAGGTGATGAAGATCAGCCGCACAGGCCAGTGCTCCGAAATCTCACGGCATCAGATTCCGCTTGAACCGGCTTCATTCGAAACCTGAAGCGCTTCTTCTTGTTTTGGCATGTCGAGGCAGACGCTTCGCGCCTGTTCCGAGGACAGCCGGTTAACACTCTGCCGGATCATGCCTTTTAATTCTTCCGCTGCGCCGGCGCAGGCTGCTCGCCAGCGGCTGCGATGTAGTTCTCGGGGAAGGCCAGTGCGCCAGACGTGACCGGCTTGGCCGGCTGCTTCTGATCGTTGGACGAGGTCTTGCCCGCGGCCTTGGCGGCCTCGTCGAGCAGTCGCTCGACCCGCACCAGAATATCCGCGCCGCGCTTGGTCAATACCGGCGGCGGCCCCGGCTTGGTCTCCAGCACCCGTGCCGCGCTGTTGGCGGCGACGTTGGCGGGCTGAGCGGGCTGCGGCAGTTTCGTGCCCATGCCGATGCCGGGGATTTCCTTCACCTCGACGCCCTGGTGCGCGACGAGCATGATGTCGTGCCAGGTTTGCGCCGGCAGCGACCCGCCGGTCATGCGGTTGGTCGGCGAGTAGTCGTCATTGCCGTACCAGACCGCGCAGGTGAAGTTGCCGGTGTAGCCGACGAACCAGGCGTCACGGTAGGCGTTGGTGGTCCCGGTCTTGCCCGCGGTCGGAATCCCGTCGAGGGCGGCGCGGCGGGCGGTGCCTTCGCTGACGACGTGGCTCATCATCCACGCCATGTCGGCGGCGACGGAGGCGGGAATGGCTTGCAACGGCTTCTTGCCGTCGCGGTCGAAGCGCCAGACCAGATCGCCGGCGCCGGTGCGCACTTCCAGCACCGCGTGAGGCTTCACGGATTTGCCCTTGTTCGGGAAGGTCGCGTAGGCGACCGCGTGTTCGAGCACGGTGACTTCGTCGGAGCCGATCGGCATCGACGGCGTATCCGGCAGGGGGGCCGTGAGACCGAACTTCCGCGCCACCTCGGTGATCTTGACGCGGCCGGCCTTGGCGGGGTTCGGCGACTTGCCGCCCAGCGCAATCGACAGTTTTACGGGCACAACGTTGATCGAGCGGGTGATCGCCTGCGTCAGCGTGACCGAGCCGGAATAGGAGTGGCCATAGTTCTGCGGGCACCAGTTGCCGATGCAGACCGGGCCGTCGACCACTTTCGAGTTCGGGGTGTAACCGTTCAGCAGCGCGGTGGTGTAGACATAGGGCTTGAACGACGAACCCGGCTGCCGGTAGGCGTCGGTCGAACGGTTAAACTGGCTGGCGCCATAGTCGCGGCCGCCCACCATCGCGCGAACGCCGCCGTCGAGATCGGCGACCACGGTGGCGGCCTGCGTGGCGTGGTAATCCCGGCCGAACTGGCGGAGCTGGTTTTCGACCGCGTCCTCGGCGGCGCGCTGCACGTTCATGTCGATCGCGGTGCGGACCACGAAGACGCGCTCGACATAGGATTTCGGAAAGGTGTCGACCAGCTTGCGCATCTCTTCGAAGGCGTAGTCGAGGTAATAGTTCGGTGAATTTTCGTCGCGGCGGTCGACGGCGATCGCCGGATTGCGCCGGGCGCCGAACACCTGGCCTTCGGTCATGAAGCCGGCATCGACGAGGTTGTCGAGCACGATGTTGGCGCGGGCGCGGGCGGCGGGCAGGTTGATGTGAGGGGCATATTTGGTCGGCGCCTTGAACAGCCCGGCCAGCATCGCCGATTCCGCGAGGGTGACATCGCGCGCCGACTTGTTGAAGTAGAAATGCGCAGCCCCATCGACGCCGAAGGTACCGCCGCCCATATAGGCACGATCGAGATAGAGCTTCAGGATCTCGTTCTTGCTCAGCCGCGTCTCGAGCCAGATCGCGAGGAACGCTTCCTTCACCTTGCGCTCGATGGTGCGCTCGTTGTTGAGGAACAGGTTCTTGGCGAGCTGCTGGGTGATCGACGAACCGCCCTGGCGGACGCCGCCGGCCTGCGCGTTGGTGACGAGCGCGCGTGCCAGGCCCGGAAAGTCGATGCCGAAATGGTCGTAGAAGCGGCGGTCTTCGGTGGCGAGCGTCGCCTTGATCAGATTGTCCGGAAAGTCTTCCAGCGGGATCGAGTCGTTGTGCTTGATGCCGCGGCTGCCGATCGGATTGCCGTAGCGGTCGAGGAACTGCACAGCGAGGTCGGATTTCTTCAACCAGTCGTCGTCGGCGGTTTCACGGAACGCGGGGATCGCCAGCGCAAGCATCACGATCAGCCCGCCGAGGCCGATCGTGGCGGCCTCCGAGAACGGCTCGATGAACACCCATCGCTTCCAGCGGCCGACATAGAAGCGGTCCATGAAGGTAGAGTAGCGCTCATAGAGTTCGCGCAGGCCCTTGCCCGACGAGAACAGCGTCGAGTCGATGCGCGCGTCCAGATCCAGAAAATAGTTCCGGATCTTCTGCTTCCAGTGTGGCGGTAGGATCTGGCGCACCGGGACCCTTGATCGTTCGAAACGCTCACGCACCCGGCCGGGCGCTCTCGAGACGTCATGCTTTGATGTTGCGGCAAACCCAAGGCGCTTTTAGGACACTTGGGGACTCGCAATTGTTCTATCCGAGCGGGGGCTATAAACCAATGCTCTCGCTCACCATTTTGGTGGTCAGCCCTAACGCGTTCCCACCCTTTTTTGCACCCGTAGTCAGCCCGCTTGCGCCCCCATTGCCGGACCCCCTAGAAGGGTTGCAGCCGAACCCGACCCGGAAACCACCGACTTTATGACCGCACCGCCCAAGCGAGCTTCCGGCCAGGAGGGATTCTTCTGGAAAACCAAGACGTTGGAAGAAATGTCCAACGCCGAATGGGAAAGCCTGTGCGACGGCTGCGCGCGCTGCTGCCTGGAAAAGCTCGAGGACGAGGATACCGGGAAAATCTACTTCACCCATGTCTCCTGCAAGCTGCTCGATTCCGGCCTGTGCACCTGCAAGGACTACCCGAACCGTTCCGACAAGGTTCCGGATTGCGTCCGCCTGACGCCCGAGAACGTCCGCACCCTGACTTGGCTGCCGCCGAGCTGCGGCTACAAGCTGGTCGCCGAGGGACGCGATCTCTACTGGTGGCACCCGCTGATTTCGGGCGATCCCAACACCGTGCATGAGGCAGGCGTTTCCGTGCGCGGCAGGGTGGAGGGCACCGAGGACGAGATCGCCGACGAAGATCTCGAGGACCACATCGTGCAATGGCCGGCGCTGTTGCCGAACCGCGCGCGGCTGAAGAAGCGGCCGAAGCCTGAGCGCAAAACTTGAACGGGTTGCGCTGGCCGATCACGTAACCGCGAAGATGTCCCCGCGGGATGCACCCATGCGCGCAGGCGCCTGCCGCGAGAGGAATTTGACCTCTAGTGTGCTGGCCATATGGCGATTCCATCTCGGCGGCTTTGGCTGCGCAGAACAATATTACGTCCGACATGAACAAGCACCAGCGGCAGGGCCGTGAACCTGCCGACCAGACGACTTTGCCCGACGATATCAGCGAAGAGCTCTCGCGCATCACGACCGAGGTCATCGATGTCAGCGATGCGCCGCCGATCGCGCCGCCTGCGCCGCTGAGCCCCGACGAGGTCCGCACCATCCTGATGAGCCTGTTGCTGACGATGTTCCTGGCCGCGCTCGACCAGACCATCGTGGCGACGGCGCTGCCGACCATCGGCCGCCAATTCAACGACGTCAGCAACCTGTCCTGGGTCATCACGGCCTATCTCCTGGCCTCGACCGCGGTCGCGCCGGTGTTCGGCACGCTGAGCGACATCTACGGCCGCCGCGTCATGATTACCGTTTCGCTTGTCCTGTTCACGGTTGGCTCGATCCTCTGCGCGGTCGCGCCGAACATGCCGGTATTGATCGTCGCGCGCGGCCTGCAGGGGCTTGGCGGCGGCGGCATCATGCCCGTCGTGCAGACCGTGATCTCCGACGTGGTCTCACCGCGCGAGCGCGGCAGGTATCAGGCCTATTTCAGCGGCGTCTGGATGGCGGCAGGCTTGATGGGTCCCGTACTCGGCGGCGTGTTCGCCGAGCATCTGCACTGGTCGATGATCTTCTGGATCAACGTGCCGCTCGCCGTCGGCGCGATGTTTCTGCTGTTGCCCAAGATGGGCAAGATCCCGGTGTTCCACCGCCGGCGCAAGGTCGACTGGCTCGGCGGATTGCTGCTGATGGCCTCCGCCGTCGTGGTCATGCTGGTGCTGACCTGGGGCGGCAATCGGTATGCATGGCTGTCGCCTGCGATCATGGCGATGATCGGCGCGTCTGTCGCGTTGGCGTTCGCCTTCGTCTGGCATGGGCGCAATGCCGAGGAGCCGTTCCTGCCGCTGCCGCTGCTGAGCGGAACGGTGGTGCCTTACGCCATGGTGGCCGGCGGCTGTGCGCTGGGCGCCATCACCGGGCTGACCGTGCATCTGCCGCTGTATTACGAGGTTGTCTATCATCTGACCGCGAGCGAAGCGGGGCTTGCGCTGATCCCGCTCGCTGCGATTTCCACCTGCGGTGCGGCGATCGCCGGGCGGACGATGGCGCGCGCCAAACACTACAAGCGCGTGGCGATCGCGGGCACTTCGGCAGCGGCGATCTTCGGTGCGGTGCTGACCGCGACGACGCTGCCGCTGTGGGGCTTGCTGATCGTGCTGTCGCTGTTTGCGCTCGGGCTAGGCACCACATTCCCGGTCAGCGTGGTCTCGCTGCAGAACTCGGTGGCGCGTGCGCAGATCGGCACCGTGACGGGGGCGATGAATTTCTTCCGCGCGCTGATGTCGTCGTTCACCGTCGCCGCCTTCAGCGCGATCCTCCTGATGGCGCTGGGCGCGGGCATCTCGCTCGGCGAGCATCGCGGTCCCGCGAATGCGATTCCGGTCGCCGACATGATCACCGCGTTCCGCTACGTGTTCGGCGCCGCCACCGCGCTGCTGGCATGTGCCGCGCTCTGCATCATCGCGATGGAGGAACGGCCGCTCGCTGGCCCAACGACGCCGGCGGAGATGGCGGAGTAGGGGCAAGCGGCGAGCCGGGGTCTCTTCTACTTTGCATGGGGTTGTTTTCGCGATTTTATGTCCGGGCCGTCAGTTGCCCACGAAGGGTCGCGCGCTGTCCGCGACAAGGCGAGCGGCTTCCGCCGATGTCACGACGCCATCGACAAGCCCGGTTTCGATGATGGTGACGCGCGGCATAGGCGAGGGATGACCCGTTGCGTGGGCTCAGGTCCCCGGCCTTGAGACCTCGGTCTCCTTGCTGGTGATGAACTCCAGCAGCACCGGTACGCCTTCCTGCGTCTTCGCAATGCCGCGCTTGATCGCGGGGACGATGTCCTCCGGCTTCGTGACCCGCTCGCCGTAGCCGCCAAAGGCGCGCGCCATCGCGGCGTAGTCGCCGGAAATGTCGGTGGAGCGGTATTTCTCGGTCGAGATCGGCATCACCTTCAATTCGATCGCCATGGAAAAATTATTCAACAGGATCGACATGATCGGGATGCGCTCGCGCACCGCGGTCTCGAAATCCATGCCTGTGAAGCCAATCGCGGCATCGCCCCAGACATTGATGCAGAGCTTGTCGGGCTTTGCCAGCTTGGCGCCCATCGCAAGCCCAAGGCCGTAGCCGAGCTGCGTCGTCTTGCCCCAGCCGATGTAGGAGAGCGGCTCGACCGATTTCCAGAACGGGGACAACTGGTCGCGTGGGCTGCCGGCATCGTGGGTGATGATGGTGTTGCTGATGTCGACCGTGTGCTGCAGATCCCACAAAACGCGGTAGGGGTTCAGCGGCGCGTCGTTATGCGTCAGCTTCGGCATCCATTTCGCCAGCCATTCCTTGTGGGAGGCCGCTATCTCGGCTGCGACCGCCGTCGCGTCGCGATCCGTCGTGACAGTCTTGCCGACTTCTTCCAATAGCGCGTCGAGTACGAGCCCGGCGTCACCGACCAGGCCGATCCTGGCCTCGACGTCCTTGTTGAGATGGTTGGGGTCGAGCGTCGAATGGATGATGGTCTTGCCCTTCGGCATGGCGATGCCGAATGACGTCTCGGTAAACGAGCAGCCGATGCCGAAGATCACGTCGGCGTCGCCCAAAAATTTCGGCACCGCGCGGGGTACGGCGAGGCCGCCCGATCCCAGCGACAGCGGGTGCGTCTCCGGAAAGGATGACTTGCCGCCAAGGCTGGTCGTGACGGGAATGGCGAGGCGTTCGGCCAGCCGCCTGAGCTGCGGCCAGGCCTTGGCATAATGCACGCCTTGGCCGGCATAGATTACCGGGCGCTTCGCCGCGACGAGGAGGGCCGCCGCTTCCCTCACATGCACGGGATCGGCGCCATAGCGGGTGCGCAGCACCGGCGTGTAGCTCAGCGGTTCCGGCACTTCCTCGTTCCACATGTCGGCCGGGATTTCGACGATCACCGGCCCGCCGCGGCCGTTTTTCAGTCTGGTGAACGCGCGCCGGAAAATGTTGCAGACTTCCGCGGCGATGTTGATCGGCTCGGACGATTTCGAGAATGCCTTCATCGCCTGGCTCGAGTTGAAATTTGGGTCGATGTTGGCGAGGCGGCGCGCATAGCCCATCGGCAGCACCAGCACGGGCACCGACTCGCCGTAACATTGAGCCACGCCGCCCATCGCGTTCTCGGCGCCCGGCCCATGCTGCATGCAAAACGCACCGATCGATTGCCCTGAGGTGACGCGCGAGATCGCGTCCGCCATGTGAACGCCGATGCGTTCCTGGCGCACCATCACGGGGCGGATGTCGGCATTGGCGGCATATTCGATGAGATGATTGACCGGATAGCCGCAGAGGATTTCGATCCCCTCCCGCTTCATGATTTCCGCGATGGCGGCGCCGAGCTTCATGACGGTCTCCCCCTGGATTGCAGGCCGGTTCAGTCCGGTCGAGTTGCGACAGTTGGAGCAGGATTTTACCGCGCGGTAAAGCGCGCGCGGCGCGTGCGCGCGGAAGTGCTGATATGCGTTTGGTCAGTTCCGCGCCCCGTGCAACTTCTGCGAACGGGGGCAGATTCTTCGTCCGCCTTAATCGATTGTTCAGCCTGTTCGTCAAGGCCTCTTCAACCGTTCCGACCTAGAGTTTAAGCAGTATCGCGCGGGAGAGATTCCGGGGGGAGCGTCGGCAGGAGTTCGTCTATGCGTCGGTTACTGGCACGATTTGTCGACGATGAATGCGGTGCTACCGCTATCGAATATTGCCTCATTGCGGCCGGCCTCAGCATCGTGATCGTCACCGCCGTCACCGGCATCGGCAGCACGCTCAGCACGAAATTCTCCGACGTCAGCACCTCGCTCAAATAGCGGCAAGGCCGCGCAGGCATCATGCTGGAGCTGCTGTTTGGATCACTGGTGATGATCTGGGGGCCGCCAGTCCTGGCTGGCAGTTGCGATGGCGGGTTGGACGTTGACAGCGGGGACGAGGACGGCGGCAGGATTGAAACCAGCGCTATTTGCCTTCCCTGTCCGCATTGAGCGCCCGCACGACAGCGATCCGCGCGAACATCAGCCAGCCGCCACCAGTCTCCGCCGCATTGATCAGATTCTCGACCGCGACCTGCCAGTGCGGCTCGTGCTGCACCTCTTCCGATAACCCCATGACATAGTCGGCCGCCTGTTGCAGCGTCGCGAGCTTGCTTCCGCCGCGAAGCGCTATCGGGTCATCGAACGGGGTCGACCACGGCATCGCGCGCTATGCTATCGCGCTCCTTGCCCGATCATCCGGCCTTCTTGGTGCGGCCGGCGGTGCGCACCGGCTTCTCCGCCTTCTTCGGCGCTTCCTTGACAGTTTCCTTGGCGGCCCGCTTGCCGCCGCCGCTGATCGGCAACAGCATCTCGCGCTGGCCGGCGGCGGCTTTTTTTGGCTTCTTGCCCTTGGTTTTGGCGGCGGCAGGGGTGGCCTGCTTTTCGCTGGCCAGGCTGCGCTTGAGCGCGTCCATCAGGTTGATGACGTTGCCGGTGGTTTTCGGTGCCGGCTTTGCCGTGATGCTCAGGCCGCTGCGCTTCTGGTTGATCAGGTCGATCAGCGCCTGCTCATAACGGTCCTCGAACTGCTCGGGCTCGAATGAGGCGGATTTCTGCTCGACGATATGCCTTGCCAGATCAAGCATATCCTTGGTGATCTTCACGTCCTGGATATCCTCGAAATAATCCGTCTCGCTACGGACCTCGTAGGGATAGCGCAGCAGCGTTCCCATCAGCCCCTTGTCGAGCGGCTCCAGCGCGATGATGTGCTCGCGGTTGGTCAGCACCACGCGTCCGATCGCGACCTTGTTCATGGTGCGGATGGTTTCGCGGATCACCGCGAAGGCGTCATGGCCGACCTTGCCGTCCGGCACGAGATAATAGGGGCGGATCAGATAGCGCCCGTCGATATCGGATTTCGGGACGAACTCGTCGATCTCGATGGTGCGGGTCGATTCCAGCGCAATGTCGTCGAGCTCGTCCTTCGACACTTCGATGTAGGTATCGGTGTCGATCTTGTAGCCCTTCATGATGTCGTCGTTGGCGACTTCCTCGCCGGTCTCGGCGTCGACCTTGGCGTATTTGATCCGGTGACCGGTCTTGCGGTTGATCTGGTTGAAGGAAACCTTCTCGGTGTCCGATGTCGCCGGATAGAGGGCGACCGGACAAGTCACGAGCGAAAGGCGCAGAAAACCCTTCCAATTGGCGCGGGGGGCCATGGGCTACTCCAAAAAAACGCAACAGACGACCGGTAAGAATACCATCGGATCCCCGCTTCTCAAACACGGCGGGGCCGAGAATCGCGGAATGGCGTTAACCGCAGCGCGGCCCCGTTATGCGGCCGGCTTGCGACCTTTTGGACGTTGCTGCCGCGCGGCACGGCCCAAAAGGTCGGAACATCACTTCCAATCACGCGTTGCTCCAACCGGCGGTGTCGAAGCATTCGCTGGCATTACAGGCACTTATCCGAAGAGGTCCCCATGGCAACGCAACGACATGGCCAGATCGTCGAAACTCCCACCGAGGCGCGCCAGGCCGAACCCGGCCCGTCGGTACTTGCGCTCCTGACGGTTTCGACCGGGCTCGCAATTCTGATCCTGGGCATCGTCTGGTTCGTATTCTTCCGTACGTGAGCGACTGACCGGCCCCTTGGGCAGTCTCTTGGGCCCAGTCAATCGGCCATGCTAGGCGTTCGGCCTTGGGCCAATGCCCGCCCGCGGAAGGCCTCATGACTAAAAAGTAACATCGGGCAATGCACCCGTTCATGGCCCGTTCACGCCGGTTAGCCTCATCTTGAGATCCTGATATCGTGGGGCTCATTTTTGGAGGCCAGCTTGCGCCTGCTCGTTGTTGAGGACGATCCGGATCTCAACCGTCAGCTTACGACGGCTCTGACGGATGCCGGTTACGTGGTCGATCGCGCGTTCGACGGCGAGGAGGGGCACTACCTCGGTGACAGCGAGCCCTATGACGCCGTCGTTCTCGACATCGGGCTGCCCAAGATGGACGGTATCTCGGTGCTGGAGGCATGGCGCCGCAACGGCCGCGCCATGCCGGTCCTCATCCTCACCGCCCGCGACCGCTGGAGCGACAAGGTGCAGGGGTTTGACGCCGGCGCCGACGACTATGTCGCCAAGCCGTTTCACCTCGAAGAAGTGCTGGCGCGAATTCGCGCGCTGCTGCGCCGTTCCACCGGCCACGCGCAGTCCGAACTGACCTGCGGTCCCGTGTCCCTGGATACCCGCACCGGCCGCGTCAGCGTCTCCGGCAACCCGATCAAGATGACCTCGCACGAGTACCGGCTGTTGGCCTACCTGATGCATCACACCGGGCGGGTGGTATCGCGCACCGAACTGGTCGAGCATCTCTACGACCAGGACTTCGATCGCGACTCCAACACCATCGAGGTGTTCGTCGGCCGCATCCGCAAGAAGCTCGACGTCGACATCATCCAGACCGTGCGCGGGCTCGGCTATCTCTTGACGCCGCCGACGCCCGGAACCTGATGAGCCTTGCTCTTTTATTCGAGCATGATCTTATCCGAAGGCCAGTCTCCGTCCGTCGGATCGGAACCTGGGGACTTGCTTTTCGGGATCTTGCTCTGATGCGCGGAAGTTCGCTCGCGACGCGGTTGTTCCTGTCGGCGACCGCGTGTGGGTGGTCGTGATCCTCGTGATCACCGGCGTGATCCTGTCGTCGGTCTATCGCAACGCGACCGAGCGCGCCTTCGACCGCCGTCTCAACCTCTATCTCCGCACCCTGATCGCCGAGGTCGCGACCCCGGACGAGCCGCCCGACCACCAGTTCCAGTCGCTCGGCGAGCCGTTGTTCGAACTGCCACTGTCCGGCTGGTACTGGCAGATCGTCCGTACCGACGAGAAGGCCGAGACGCGGGCATCGCGTTCGCTGTGGGACAAGAAGCTGCCGAAGCTCGAGGATATCGGCGCGGAGCTGACCCCCGCCGGCATCCGTCTTGGCTATGTCGATGGGCCCGAGGGGCAGAGCCTGCGGGTCGTCGAGCGGCCGGTCGACCTCGGCGCCGACGGCAAATTTCTGGTCAGCGTGGCGGGCGATGCATCCGAGATTTTCGACGAGATCCGTGCCTTCGACTATTACCTCGGCGGCACCTTCGCGGCGCTCGGTATCGTCCTGCTCCTGACCACGATCTTCCAGGTCCGTTTCGGGCTGGCGCCGCTCAAGCGCATTTCGGAATCGATCGCCGACATCCGCTCCGGACGCGCCGAACGGCTGGAAGGCGAGTTTCCCGTCGAGATCGCACCGCTGGCGCGCGAAACCAACGCGCTGATCGACGCCAACCGCGAGATCGTCGAGCGCGCGCGCACCCATGTCGGCAATCTCGCCCACGCCATCAAGACGCCGCTCTCCGTCATCGTCAACGAGGCTACCGCCCACGTGGTAAATCCCTTTGCCAGCAAGGTCTTGGAGCAGGCCGATGTGATGCGGGATCAAGTGGCGCATCATCTGGAACGGGCGCGGATCGCCGCGCGCGTCACCATCGTCGGCACCGTCACCGAGGTCGCGCCAGCCATCGAGGCGCTGCGACGGACCATGGAAAAGATCCATCGGGATCGCGACATCACGATTGCGGTGAAGGCCGACCCGCAAGCCAAGTTCCGCGGCGAGCGTCAGGACCTCGAGGAGATGGCCGGCAATTTGGTCGACAATGCCTGCAAATGGGCGGCCTCGCAGGTCTTCATCGAGGTGAAGGTGGAGCCGCCGCTGGAGCCCCGTGCCGGGCCGCGGCTCCGGATCATTGTAGATGACGATGGCCGCGGATTGTCCGCCGCCGAGCGCGCACAGGTGTCCCGGCGCGGCCAGCGGCTGGACGAGTCCAAGCCGGGTTCCGGGCTCGGGCTTTCGATCGTGGTCGATCTCGCCGCCCTTTACGGCGGCAGCCTTGTCTTGGGCAACGCCCCGATCGGCGGGTTGCGGGCGGAATTGGTGCTGCCGGGGGTCTGAACGCATGGCCCGGCTGATTACCTCGGGTTGAGGGGACGGCACCCCGAAATGCCAAGGGTTGATTTCGTTATTCCTAAACGACTTCTTAACGCGCACACTTCTAAGATCGGCGACGGGGCGCTTCGCCGTCCGTTTGACACACGCATATCCACACCAGGCGAATGAGCCAGACATCGACCGAGCGGCTGAGGGACTATCTCGCCCAGCTCCCGCCCCAATCGCAGGCGCTGCTGATGCGGGAGTTCGAGCGCGCCATTGAGCGCGGGGAGGACATAGCCGTCGCCAATTTCGTCCTCGAGCAACTCCGCAAGGTCGTGCGCGGCACCGAGGAAGATGACGAGGCGCGTCCGCGGACCGACGATCCGGCGCGGCTGCTGTTCCGTCCGCTGGAGCCGTTTCTTGTCGAAAGCAACTTTCCGGTGCGGCCTGGCCAGGTCCGGCGTGCATCGCTGCTGCCGGTCTGGCAATGGCTGGGCCGCGACGGGGCGCCCGATGCGGCACGCGCATTCGAGACTGCGCTCGCCGAGATCAGGCAGAGCGGTAGTGATGCCGGCCTCGAAGCCGCCACGCGCAAATTCCAGCTTGCCGCAGCCGAAGCGATCGTCAAGACCGCCACGCCGGTCTCGGGCGACGACAGGCATCGGGTGCTCGCCCGTATCGGCCCGCCCAATGTCGTCGAGGATTTATTGTCGATCGGAGGCGTGCTGCGCGCGCGCGAGGCGCTGGAGGCGCTCGGCAGCCGGATGCCTGGCCAGATGCGGGTATTTTCCGAATCCCAGATTGCGTCGGTAGGTGCGGCGCTCAACGTTCCCTCGTTGCAGACATCGCAATTGCTGCCGTTCGCGCTGTCGCTGATCATGCAGCGGCTGGCGCAGCCGTGGCAGATCATCCGTCTCGCGATCAAGATGGCGGCATCCGACGACGAGATTCGCGTGGCCGCCACGCCCTACGGCATCGCCGTCACGGTCGCGCTGCACGATCTCTCGTTCCTTACGGCCTGCTTGCGCACGGACATCAGGCGCAGCCATTTCGACAATGTCGGCGAGCAACTTAAATCCTTGCACGATGGCGTGCGCGGGTTGCGCACCGAGCTCGATCTGCGCAACGATTCCGCGTGGGGCCGCCAGCTCACCTCGATCCGCGCCGATATTTCCAATTCGCTGCAGTCGGAGATCGAGAGCGTGCCCGGCCGGGTCCGCCGCATCCTGCGTCAGCGCGCCGACAAGGATATCGCCTCCGCGCCCAAGATCGATGCTGCGGAGGTCGAAGAGATCGCCGCCCTGATCGACTTCGTAGCAGTGTGCCGGACCTATGCCAGCGAACTCGCCATCAACGAGGTGACGCTGCGGACCTATTCCGACCTGCAGCATTACGTCGAGCGATCCACGGAGAGCCTGGTGCAGGCGCTGCGCGGCGGCGACCCCAAGGCGCGTGCCTACCGCCAGATGCAGGCCAAGGCGGCGATCCGCTTCTGCGAAATCCTGTTCGGCCATGACTATGCGTCGCTGATGAGCAGGGCGGCCGAAAATGCCATGACCGGCGAGCGCAAGGCGATCAAGGCGAGCTAAAGCATTTTCCAGCGAGGCATGCCCTCGGACCTGATCCGGGGGTGGCTATCGGCTCGCCTCAGGAAAACGCGTCAAACAGAATCTCGCCCCGGTTTCGGCCCCGTCGCATCACGCCTTGCGCCGATCCTTGGCGTCGCGAAGAAATTCGGCGAAGGCCTTGAGAGTCACATCGGAAACATGATGTTCGATGCCCTCGGCGTCAGCCTCTGCGGCTTCCTGGGGAACACCCAGCGCCAGCAGGACGTCCACCACCAGACGGTGACGGGCACGGACGCGCTTGGCGAGAGTCTCGCCCTTTTCGGTCAGGAATACCCCACGGTAGGGCCGGGCCGTGACCAGGTCTTCGCGCTTCAACCGCGCGATGGTGTCGATGGCCGTCGGGTGGGATACACCTAGCCTGCGCGCGATGTCGGTCGGGCGCGCCTCACCGGTCGTTCCGAGCAGATCCGAAATCAGTTCGACATAGTCTTCCAGAACCGCGGTCGACCGCGCCGATCGCGCCTTGCCGAAGCGGCGCGCCTGCGTCTGTTCCGCGGGCAGCGGCAGCATCGGTTTGGCCCGATTTGTCGAGGGCTTGCGCAACTCCGTACCTTCCAGGCGAATCCACCGAGACGAGGCCAGACCATGGCGCGCTGCCGACCACATTGCAAGTTTGCGGCTCGTCGCTGATTTGCAACAGGCCGGCGGCGACGATCGCGAAGGCCGGTCACGACAGCTTGACAGTTAACGGCGCCACATTAACATGTAGCCTAGACTACGTTTTGGTGTCGCGGCTTATCGGTGCAATATTCGTGGCGCGCGATCGGGTTGGGGAAGAATATGCGCGCGACGCGAATGGCTCTTCTGGGCACATCGGCACTGGCCATGGTTTGCTTGGGCCACACCGTGGCGTTGCCGCAAACGGCAGCGCCTGTGCCACCAGCGCCCCAGGCCGCGCCTCCCGTCGAGCCGCCAGCGCCTGCACCACCCCCGGCAGCCGGACCAGCCCCGGCGGCAGAGCCTGGTCCATCGCAAGCGTCGCCAGCGCCGGCCACGGCGGCCGGACCGCCACCCGCGTCGAACGCGCCGGCGGAAATCGAGATGCCGCAAGTGACCGTGGAGGGCCGCCAGCCCAAACCCGCACGGCGGGCCGCACGTGGCGAGCCGAGCCGGCCGTCGACGACGGTCGCAGCGCCGCTGCCAGGACCAACGCCCGAAGTCGCGCCGACGTCGCCTTTCAATCCGCCATTCGCGCCGCTGTCGACGATCGGGAGCAACCAGATCCAGTCCGGCAGCAGCAACGGCGGGTTTGGCAGCCTGTTCACCAACATGCCGGGTGCTACTTCCGCTGGCCTTGCCACGGAATCGTCACGCCCTGTTCTGCGCGGCTTGACGGACGCCAAGGTCCGCATTCAGGAAAACGGCGTCGGTGCGGTCGATGTGTCGGATATCGCGCAAGATCATGCGGTGCCGATCGACCCGCTCGCCATCCAGAAGGTTGACGTTGTCCGCGGACCGGGGGCGCTCCGCTTCGGTTCGCAAGCCGTTGGAGGCGTCGTCGACGTCAACAACAACCGGATTCCGACCGTAGCTCCACTGGGAGGACTGGCCGCTGAACTGAAGTCGGGTGTAACCAGCGTCAACAGGGGATGGGAGAGCGGGCTGCTGCTGGATGCGGGCGGCCGCAACGCCGCCGTTCACGCCGACATCTACGGCCGATCCTCCGGCGATTACAGCGTCCCGAGTTATCCGTATCTCGTGCCGCCGATCCCCGCGCCTGCCTTCAACGGCAAGCAGCCGAATTCGGCCTCGCAGAGCGCGGGAGCTGCGGTCGGCGGCTCCTGGCTTTTCGACGGCGGCTATGCGGGTATCGCGGTGTCCCGCTTTACCAGCGATTACTACGTTCCGGGCATTGCGACCGCGGCCGCGCGTCAGCACAACGACCTCGAGCAAACCAAGATCTCCTCCAAGGGCGAATATCGGCCAGACTCGAGCGCGCTGGCGGCCATCAGGTACTGGACCGGGCATTCAGAATATCGCCACGACGAAACGGTGCTCGCCACCACCGGCTTTCAGGAGATTACAGCCACCTTCAAGAACAGGCAGACCGAGGGCAAGCTCGAGCTCGAGCTCGCGCCGTTCGCCACGCCGATAGGTTCTCTGACCAGCATTTTTGGTACGCAAGCCGCCTACCAGAAACTGGATACGGCGGGGCAGGCGATATTGCTGCCGGCCCAGACGAGGACGGCGGCGGCGTATTTTCTCAATGAAGTAAGGCACACGGATACGCTGCGCACGCAATTGGCGGGCCGCATCGAGGCGGTCGATGTCGCGGGAACGGCGTTCACTTTTCCGCCGAATTTTCTCCCGCCGCCGAATGAGCCGGGCAGGGCAGCCGCCAAGCTCGACTACCTGCCGAAGAGCGTCAGTTTCGGCATCATCAAGGACCTCCCATCCTCGCTGGTCGGGAGTCTCACGCTGCAACGTATCGAACGCGCGCCGCGCGCGCTCGAACTGTTCGCCCAAGGTCCCGATGGTTCGGAGAAGACCTTCAAGATCGGCAACCCGAACCTCGGAATTGAAACCGCGCAGACGGCGGAAATCGGCTTGAAACGCACGGATGGCGATTTCAGATTCGCCGCCAACGCCTACTACACGGCGTACAACAAGTTCATCTTCTCGCGCGCCACCGGAATCGTTTGCCAGGAAACGTTTGCCTCATGCGGGGCGGGCACCGATTACATCCAGGTCAACTACGATCAGCGCGACGCGATCTTCCGCGGCGGCGAACTGGCCTGGCAGTGGGACGCCGCGCAGCTCGCCAACGGCACCCTCGGCCTCGATAGCCAATTTGATGTCGTGCGGGCAACGTTCACCGACGGCAGTAACGTCCCGCGCATTCCTCCGATGCGTCTCGGCGGTGGCGTCTACTGGCGCAACGACAACTGGTTTGTACGCGCAGGCTGGCTGCATGCATTTGCGCAGAATGACATTCCGCAGTTCGACACCACGACCCCCGGATACGATCTGGTGAAAGTGCAGGTCGAGCACCGGAAGTTCTGGAAGGATTCGCCGTGGGGCGCGGTCGAGGTCGCGACCGGGCTGATCGGCGATAATTTGCTCAACGCCAACATCCGCAACTCCGTTCAATTCCACAAGGACGAGATCCTGCAGCCGGGGCGAGGCTTCAAGCTGTTTCTCAATGTCAAATACGGCATTGACCGGCCGAGCGGACCGCCGGGCACCTGGATCGGTACGGCGCGACGGCCAGCCGGCAACGGATTCTACAAGAGTCCCGCGCTCGATGCGGCGGCCTGGAACTGGGCGGGCATCTATGCGGGCGGCAATGCCGGATATCTCAGAGGCGAGGGGGTTACCAACGCGGCGTTCAATGATGCTGCGACCGGTGCGTCGCTTTCCGGGGCCCACCTATCGGCAAAACACGACACCGCAAGCTTTGGCGTCCAGTCCGGTTACAACTGGACATCGGGCCGGCTCCTGGCCGGCATCGAGGGAGATTTTGAATACCGCAATCAGCGCGGAAGCAGCGCCGCCGCTTGCCCTGGCAACATCTGCAACGCCGCGCTGGCTCCGCTGGATGCAACCGTGACGGCCAGCCTGGATTATCGTCTAGGGTGGGTCGCCTCGGTTCGCGGGCGCGTCGGAACGCTGGCGACGCCGGACCTGCTTGCCTACGTCACCGCGGGCGTACCGTTCGGCAAGATAACAACGGCAACTTCTATCGCAGGTTTCGATAATGCGGGTGTCGCGACGACGGCGTCTCTGGATCGTCACCTGTATCGATTTGGCTGGGCCGTGGGCGCCGGTCTCGAGACGCGGCTGGCGGGCAACTGGACCGCAAAGCTCGAATATCTTCACATGGATTTCGGTTCGGTGCGTTCGACGCCGCCCACGGCCGCCAACACCGCCGTTGCGTTCGATGCCAATACGCGGGTGACCAGCGATGGGGTCAGGATGGGCGTGAACTACAAGTTCGCCGGCGGCGCGATCGTCACGGACTAACCGTCGAGCGGACGCTCCGAGACCCAGACGACCTGTCAGGGCCGCCTGACGTCAGCCTTATTTCACGATTTCACCATGAAGCGGATCGGCTGCCTCACAACGACGAATTCGCCGGGAAACGTTGCGGGCGGCGCCGGGAAAGGCTGCGCCCGCTTGAGGAGCGCGATGGCTTCCTCATCAAGCGCGTTGGAGCCCGAACTTTGAGTTACGCGCGAGCTGACAACCATTCCCTTGCGATCGAGGGTGAACGACACCTGCGCCGTCCCTTGCTCGCGCCGCGACCGTGCGGCCTCCGGGTACCGCTTGTTCCTTTCGACCAAGGCGAGGACCTGGGTTCGCCATGTCACCGCGGCTTCCGAAGTCTTGTCGTTCGGCACACCTTGGGTCGGCGCCACCGCTACCGGTGCGACCCGTTCGTTGACCGCCGGTGGTGCTGAGGTGGTGGCGGCCGCCTGCTGCTGCGGCGTCACGTCAGGCTGTGGTTTGGTCGGCAGCGCCACGGCCGCGTCCGGACTGGGAGCGGGCGGCAGTTCAGGCGTTTCATCTGGCGTCGTTTCCTCAGGCTTCGCCACCGGCTGCGCTTCCGACATCACCTGTTCCGGACCGGGCGCGATGTCGGTCGGCGTGGTCGAGGGCGCTGCGGCCAGCGGCGCCAGATCGACCACGATCGCGCCCGAAGGTTCGGCGGCTATGGTGTCGTCCGGATAGCGCCAGGTGGCGAGCGTGGCGGTCAATCCGGCGTAGACGCACAGCACCGCAAGGCTGCTGAACATCCACCGTTGCAGATCAGAACGATCTTCGGCCGCAAGCTGCATCATGGCGACGAGGCTTGCTCCATTCCGACCAGCGCGACCTTGAGGTAGCCGGCGGCGCGCAGCAGGTTCATCACCTGCATGACTTCGCCATACGGGACGAGTTTGTCGGCGCGCAGGAAAATGCGGGTATCCTTCTGGCCGCTGGTGCTGGCATCGAGCACGCCCGGCAGCGCGCCGCGGCCTACGGTTTCGTTGCCGACGGAGAGCGACAGGTCCGGCTTCACGGTCAGGTAGACCGGCTTGTCGGGCCGCGGCTGTGGCTGCGCGTTCGAGGCCGGAAGATCGACGGCGATATCGACGGTCGCAAGCGGGGCTGCAACCATGAAGATGATGAGCAGAACGAGAATGACGTCGATGAACGGCGTCACATTTATCTCATGGACCTCGGACAGATCGCCATTGCCCTGGTTCAGACTGGCGGCCATGGCTGCTACTCCGCCGCCGCGAGATGCCGCCGCACGAGCAGGGTGCCGCTGTCGAGGTCACGCCCAACGATGCGGGCGATCTCCGCCGATCCGTCGCCAAGCAGCGCGCGGTATGAGGCGATCTGGCGCGCGAACAGATTGTAGATCACGACCGCGGGAATCGCCGCCACCAGCCCGAGCGCCGTCGCCAGCAGCGCCTCGGCTATACCGGGCGCGACCACGGCGAGGTTGGTGGTTTGCGATTTCGAGATCCCGATAAAGCTGTTCATGATTCCCCAGACCGTCCCGAACAGTCCGACGAACGGGCCGGTCGATCCGATGGTCGCAAGCACGCCGGTGCCGAAGGCGATCCGCCTGCTTGCCGCCGCCTCGATCTGCTGCAGCCGGGAAGTGATCCTCACCTTGATCCCGTCCCTGTCCATTCGATCGGTGCTCAATCTCAATTCCGCCAGCGCACCCTCGAGCAATTGGGCAACCGCGCCCTGGCGGACCTGCCGCACGGCGTCGTCCACGCTTCGGGCTTTGGCGAGTTCGCGCACGGCGCCTCGCGCATTCTGCCGCGCCTTGATCAGTTCGATGGTCTTCGAGAGCCATACGGTCCAGGTGACTGCGGTCGCAAAAACCAGGCCGACCATCACCGCTTTGACGACGATGTCGGCCTGCATGAACATGCCCCAGGGGCTGAGATCCCGGGGTAGCATCGCGGCTGCGACCGCGGTCCGATCTGTTGCATCCTGAGCAGAGGCCGGAAAGCACAGCAATAAGAGCGGAAACGAAAGAAGCGGAGTGCCACGGCGAAGTTCGCGTCGAACTGCTTTCCAGGATCGCATCAGGTTTGCCTCTGGGGAAATTAACGCCTTAGCCTCATTATGTAGCATCACCTACGTCTTGGTGTAAACACTAATGGGGCGGAGGTCCGGTGACCCGTCCGTGCATCCTGGTTCCGATGCAATCTGGGCGATCCGGCGTTTCGCTGTGGCGACCTGCGGCGAAGCAGGCCAGGCCGACCGGGCTTTCGCCGATTTTCCTGCCGCAATTGTCAATTGCCGGGCCTGCCGCCGGTAGTGTAAAGCGGCGCATCGGCGCTCGCCTGGACGCGCCGCTCCGCTCCCGGGAACCGCTTGATGACGCTGTGGTTTGTGTTCGCGCTGATGACGGTCGCGGCGATCTTCGCCGTGCTCTGGCCGCTGAGCCGCAGCTCCTCTGCGCAGGCCGGCGGTAGTGAGGCTGTGGTCTACAGGGATCAACTCGCCGAGATCGATCGCGATGTCGCGGCCGGCTTGATCGGCGTGTCCGAGGCCGCGGCTGCGCGTGTCGAAATCGGCCGCCGCCTGCTCGCCGCCGCGGAAGGGGCGCGCGACCTGCCGGCGCGTCCGAACCTCAGCCTGCGCCGCGTCTCGACCGTCGTGGCGCTGGTGGGTTTGCCGATCGCGGCGGTGACGTTCTACCTCGCGCTCGGATCGCCGCGTCTCGGTGATTTTCCGCTGGCCTCTCGCACGCGCACGGCGGATGTCAACCAGCCGATCGACAACATGGTGGCGCAGGTCGAGGCGCATCTCGAAAAAAATCCTTCGGACGGTCGCGGCTGGACCGTACTGGCGCCGGTGCTGGCGCGGCTCGGCCGTTACGAGGATGCGGTCCGCGCCTACCGCAACTCGATCACTTACGCCGGCGACAGCGCCGATCGCCGCTCCGATCTCGGCGAAGCCCTTGCCGCCGCGGCGGGCGGCGTCGTCACGGCGGAGGCCAAGGCTGAATTCGAACGCGCGGTGGCGCAGAACGCCGATGAGCCCAAGGCCAACTACTTCCTCGGGCTCGCCGCCGAACAGGATGGCCGCCAGGCCAATGCCGCCGCGATCTGGCGCGGAATGCTCGCCAAAGCCACGGCCGACACGCCGTGGCGGCCACTGATCGAGGCGGCGCTGGCGAGAGTCGGTGATCCTGCCGCGCCCGCGCTCTCCAACGACGCGATGGCCGCGGCCAAGGACATGAACGAGGCCGACCGCGGCGCTATGATCCGCGGCATGGTCGACCGGCTCGCGACGCGGCTGAAGCAGAACGGCGACGATGTTCAGGGATGGTTGCGGCTGGTCCGGGCCTATATGGTGATGGGCGAGCGCGACAAGGCGATGAGCGCGCTGACTGACGCGCGGCAGGCGGTCGCAAACGATGCCGAACGCTTGCGCCAGCTTAATGAAGGTCTGAAAAATCTCGGGCTTGATGGATAGAGCAGGATGCCGAAACCCAAGGGCGAAGACAGAGGACACAAATGACGCGCAAGCAACGGCGTTTGACCATGATCGGCGGTTCGCTCGCGGTGCTCGCCATTGCGGCGGCGCTGGTGCTGAACGCGATGCGCGATTCCATCGTGTTCTTTTCCACGCCGACCATGGCGGCCGAGAAGCAGATTCCGGCCGGCAAGCGGTTCCGCCTCGGCGGCCTGGTGCAGCCGGGCTCGCTGGTGCGCGGCGACAACCTCGCCGTCCATTTCAGCGTCGCCGATGGAAGCGCCACGCTGCCGGTCGCTTACAAGGGAATCTTGCCGGACCTGTTCCGTGAAGGGCAGG
This sequence comes from Bradyrhizobium sp. AZCC 2176, assembly GCF_036924645.1. Classification (NCBI taxonomy): domain Bacteria; kingdom Pseudomonadati; phylum Pseudomonadota; class Alphaproteobacteria; order Hyphomicrobiales; family Nitrobacteraceae; genus Bradyrhizobium; species Bradyrhizobium sp. AZCC 2176. The sequence goes on from NZ_JAZHRX010000001.1 coordinate 4,837,712, forward strand.
GTGTCGTCGCCGAAGGCGCGCTGGATGCCTCCGGCGTCTTCAGGGCCGATACCGTGCTTGCCAAGCATGATGAGACCTACATGCCCAAGGATGTCGCCGACGCCCTGAAGAAGCAGGGACACTGGAAGGACGATTACGGCGCAAAGCCCGGTGCTGCGGCCGCGGCTGCGTCGGTCCAGGGGGCTTCGAAGTGATCGCCGAATCCGGTCATTACGCACTGGTGCTGGCGCTCGGACTGGCGCTGATCCAGTCCACCGTGCCGATGCTCGGTGCGCGCTGGGGCGATCATGCCTTGATGAATATCGCGCGCTCCACCGCGCTCGCGCAATTGCTGTTCGTGGCGGCCTCGTTCACGGCGCTGACGATGCTGCACGTCGTCTCGGATTTTTCCGTCGTCAACGTATTCGAAAATTCGCACTCGATGAAGCCGCTGCTCTACAAGATCACCGGCGTGTGGGGCAATCACGAAGGTTCGATGCTGCTGTGGGTGTTGATCCTGGCGCTGTTCGGCGGCTTGGTCGCCGCCTTCGGCAATAATTTGCCGCTGTCGCTGCGCGCCCATGTGCTGGCGGTGCAGGGCTGGATCGCCGCCGCGTTCTATCTGTTCATCCTGGTCACCTCGAATCCGTTCCTGCGCATCGCGAGCCCCCCGATCGAGGGCCGCGACCTCAACCCGGTGCTGCAGGATATCGGCCTCGCGGTGCACCCGCCGATGCTCTATCTCGGCTATGTCGGGTTCTCGATCTCGTTCTCCTTTGCGGTCGCCGCCCTGATCGAAGGCCGCATCGATGCCGCCTGGGCGCGCTGGGTGCGGCCGTGGACGTTGGTGGCGTGGATATTCCTCACGCTCGGCATCGCGATGGGGTCGTACTGGGCCTATTACGAACTCGGCTGGGGCGGCTGGTGGTTCTGGGACCCGGTCGAGAATGCTTCGCTGATGCCCTGGCTCGCCGGCACCGCGCTGCTGCATTCCGCCGTCGTGATGGAAAAGCGCAACGCGCTGAAGGTCTGGACCATACTGCTGTCGATCCTGACCTTCTCGCTGTCGCTGCTCGGAACCTTCCTGGTGCGCTCGGGCGTTTTGACCTCGGTGCACGCGTTCGCAACCGATCCGGCCCGCGGCGTGTTCATCCTGTTGATCCTCTGTATTTTCATCGGCGGCAGCCTGTCGCTCTACGCCTGGCGCGCATCGACGCTGAAGCAGGGCGGACTGTTCGCGCCGATCTCGCGCGAGGGCGCGCTGGTGCTCAACAATCTCTTTCTGACCTCCGCCTGTGCAACCGTGTTCATCGGAACCCTGTATCCGCTGGCACTGGAGGTTCTGACCGGCGACAAGATTTCGGTCGGCGCGCCGTTCTTTAATCTGACGTTCGGTCCCTTGTTCGTACCGTTGATGCTCGCCGTGCCGTTCGGGCCGCTGTTGGCGTGGAAGCGGGGTGACCTGCTCGGCGCGGCGCAGCGGCTGACGGCGGCGGGTGTCGCCGCGCTGGTGGCGATTGCCGTGGTGTGGGCGTGGACCTATGGCGGCAGCACATTCGCGCCGCTCGCGATCGGACTTGCGGCATTCGTCGTAGCAGGCGCGTTGTGCGACCTCGCCGAGCGCACCGGGCTGTTTCGCGTTTCCTCGGCCGTCGCGCTGCGGCGTGCACGCGGGTTGCCGCGCGCGACCTGGGGCACGTCGTTTGCCCATGCCGGCGTCGGCATAGCCCTGATCGGGATCGTCTGCGAGACCACCTGGAACAGCGAATATATCGGTTCGATGATGCCCAGTGATGTTGCCAGGGTCGCCGGCTATCAATTGAGGCTCGACGGCGTCACCCAGCGGCAAGGGCCGAATTTCCGCGAGATGATCGCGCGGTTCACGGTCAGTCTCGACGGCGAGATGCTCCGCGTGATGACGCCCTCGAAGCGCGACTTCACTACGCGGGGATCGTCGACCACCGAGGCCGCGCTGCTGACCCGCGGCGCCAGCCAACTCTATATCTCGCTCGGCGAAACCAGCGCCGGAGCCATTGCGGTCCGCATCTATCACAAGCCGCTGGTGCTACTGATTTGGTGGGGGCCGGTGCTGATGGCATTCGGCGGCCTGCTGTCGCTGTCTGATCGCCGCCTGCGCGTCGGTGCGCCGAAGCCCGCCAAGGCGGCTCGCACGTTGCAGCCGGCGGAGTAGGCCGTTGAAGAAGCTCCTTGTCAGCCTATTCGTTGCCGCCGCGATGTCGGGCACGCCGGCCGCTTACGCCGTGCAGCCCGACGAGGTCATGGCCGACCCTGCGAAGGAAGCCCGCGCGCGCGACTTGTCGCGCGAGCTGCGCTGCATGGTGTGCCAGAACCAGTCGATCGACGATTCCGACGCGCCGCTGGCGCGCGATTTGCGGCTGCTGGTGCGCGAGCGGATCGCATCCGGCGACAGCGATCGCCAGGTAATCGATTTCCTGGTGGCGCGCTATGGCGAATTCGTGCTGCTCAAGCCGCGCTTCACGCCGCACACTCTGTTGCTATGGCTGTTGCCGCCGCTCGCTTTGATCGGCGGCGGACTGGCGCTCTGGTTCTACAGCCGCCGGCGCCCGAACGCCGGCAGCGCGACCGATCCCTCGCTGAACCTTACGGAAGAGGAGGAGGAGAGGCTCGAGCGCCTGCTCGCGGCCGATGCGCCGGACAAGCAGGCTTAAGCCCGCCATTGCAGGCGGGCGCTACGACTCCCTTGTTTGAGGAAATGGCTGAGCAGTGCACCGCGGCCTTGGTGGCGACCAATTGCTTGCGGTCGAGCTGCGAGCGCACAAAGAACACGTCGAGGATCGGCCCGGACACGCCGGCCAGCAACTGCAGCGCCGTGCCGAGCTTAGCCAATTACGGAATGGCGCTACAGGCCGCGCTCGACGGCGTGGTGTGGCCATTGGCCTGCGTCCCTATGTCGAAGACGACATCGCCATGGGGCGTCTGGTGGCGCCGTTTGCCCTGTCGGTTCCGAAGGGCAGGGCCTGGTACCTGGTGCATCGGCGCGTTCCGCGAAGCCGACCCTTGCCTGATCGCCTTTCGCGATTGGCTCCGGCAGAATTTCAGGGACAAGTCACAGGTCTAACCGGCTGATTTGCCTGCGCTATTCTGCCGCATCCATAAGCCGCCGCATTACCAAACTTTAATTCCCTAGCCAGCGCGCGGTAAGGCGGCAAACCCCATCTTCAGGCCCTGTCAGGTGCCCAGCCCCCGCACCCCGTATCGTCGAAATTCAGGCTCTGGAGATTTTTGAAACATGACCGAACGTCCCGTCGATCTTTCCTCGCTACCGTCCAGCGGCGCGCCGCGCCGTTCGCTGTTCTCCGCGCGCAAATTCGCGCTGATGGCTTCCGTTGTCGCCGGCCTCGGCGCCGCGGTCTATGGTTTCAGCCCGCAGCAGGGTCCGGTTGATGTCTTCACCAGCGCGGCGCAGGCGCAGGTCAACAACGAGGTCCGCAAGGTCGAGCGACCGATCGGCTTCGCCGACATTGTCGAGCGCGTGAAGCCGTCGGTGATTTCGGTCAAGATCAACATCGCCGACAAGAGTTCCAAGGACGACAGCGCCAACAAGGACGAGGACTCGCCGTTCCCGCCGGGTTCGCCGATGGAGCGCTTCTTCCGCCGCTTCGGCGGCCCGGACGGCTTGCCGCCTGGTCTGCGCGGCGGACCGCGCGGCGGCCGCGGCCCGGTGACGGGTCAGGGTTCCGGCTTCTTCATCTCGCCGGACGGCTTTGCCGTGACCAACAACCACGTGGTCGACGGCGCCGACAAGGTCGAGATCACCATGGACGATGGCAAGACCTTCACCGCCAAGGTGATCGGCACCGATGCGCGCACGGATCTGGCGTTGATCAAGGTCGAGGGCCGCAAGGACTTCCCGTTCGCCAAACTGTCCGATAGCAAGCCGCGGATCGGCGACTGGGTGCTCGCTGTCGGTAACCCGTTCGGCCTCGGCGGAACCGTGACCGCCGGCATCGTTTCGGCCTCCGGCCGCGACATCGGCAACGGCCCGTACGATGACTTCATCCAGATCGACGCGCCTGTGAACAAGGGCAACTCCGGCGGTCCGGCGTTCGACACCAATGGCGAAGTGATGGGCGTCAACACCGCGATCTATTCGCCGTCCGGCGGCAGCGTCGGCATTGCGTTCTCGATCCCCGCTTCGACGGTCAAGAACGTGATCGCCCAGCTCAAGGATAAGGGCTCGGTCAGCCGCGGCTGGATCGGCGTCCAGATTCAACCGGTGACGTCTGACATTGCCGACAGCCTCGGCATGAAGAAGGCGGAAGGCGCGCTGGTGGCGGAACCGCAGGCCAATGGCCCGGCAGCGAAGGCCGGTATCCAGTCCGGCGACGTCATCACGGCGGTCAATGGCGAGCCGGTCAAGGACGCCAAGGAACTCGCCCGCACCATCGGCGGTCTCGCGCCTGGGGCTGCGGTCAAGCTCAACGTGCTGCACAAGGGCCAGGACAAGGTTATCAACCTCACGCTCGGCCAGTTGCCGAACACGATCGAGACCAAGGCCGACACCGACAAGGAAGACAAGGGTGGCCCGACCAAGGGAACCGGCGTGCCGAAGCTCGGCCTGACGGTCGCCCCCGCCAACAGCGTGGCCGGTGCCGGCAGGGAAGGCGTCGTGATCACCGAGGTCGACCCGAAGAGCGCGGCGGCCGAACGCGGCTTCAAGGAAGGCGACGTCATTCTTGAGGTTGCGGGCAAGAGCGTCGCCAGCGCCGGCGAGGTGCGTGAGGCGATCGACGCCGCCCGCACCGAGAACAAGAACAGCGTTCTCATGCGCGTGAAGAGCGGCGGTTCGTCGCGCTTCGTCGCGGTGCCGCTGGCGAAGGGCTAAACGGGGACTAGATATCAGATGGAGGGTTTCGCCGGCATTCGTCGCCCCCGCCGACGTCTCCTTCCGGGGAGCGGGTGCAAAACTCGCTCCCTCTGGCAACCTTCCTTCGGAATACGCCCCCCTCCGTCGGAAGGGCCTAAGGGCGGTGAGGTCCCCCAGCTTCACCGCCCGCTTTTTTCGCTTGGAAGCATGATCCGGAGAACCGGAAACCAGTTTCCCTCGGGACAAACGCGACACGTTTGCCCGGAGATCATGCCCGGACCAAAAGATAGAACGGGATGATTTTCGAAGAGAAATCATCCCGTTCTATTGAGAACAGCCGGTCGCCTTGCATGTGCAGGGCGGCCGCGCCATGGTGAGAGAAAGCCCATTCCCGTGACCGCAACTGCCCCGCAAATGCGCCTGCTGATCATCGAAGATGACCGCGAGTCCGCCGACTATCTGGTCAAGGCGTTCCGTGAGGTCGGCCATGTCGCCGATCTCGCCAGTGATGGCGAGGAGGGCCTGTCGATGGCGGACGGCGGCGATTACGACGTGCTCGTGGTGGATCGTATGCTGCCCAAGCGCGACGGCCTGTCCGTGATCGGCGCGCTGCGCGACAAGGGCAACCGCACGCCGGTCCTGATCCTCTCCGCGCTCGGCCAAGTCGACGATCGCATCAAGGGCCTTCGCGCCGGCGGCGACGACTATTTGCCAAAACCCTATTCATTCGCCGAACTGCAGGCGCGGGTCGAGGTGCTTTCGCGCCGCAATGTCGGCCCGGCTGAAGAGACCACCTACCGCGTCGGCGACCTCGAACTCGACCGTCTTTCTCACCGTGTCGCCCGCGGCAAGGACGAGCTGACGCTGCAGCCGCGCGAGTTTCGCCTGCTCGAATATCTGATGAAGCATGCGGGACAGGTGGTGACCCGCACCATGCTTCTGGAAAACGTCTGGGATTATCATTTCGATCCGCAGACCAACGTCATCGACGTGCACATTTCGCGGCTGCGCTCCAAGATCGACAAGGGCTTTGAACGGCCCTTGCTGCACACGATCCGCGGCGCCGGATACATGATCCGTGACGGCCTTCGGTAAACTGGTCCGCACCACGGCGTTCCGGCTGACGCTGGTCTATCTGTTTTTGTTTGCGCTGTTTGCGGCGTCGCTGCTCGGCTATTTCGCCTGGAATACGCGAAGGCTGATCAATGAACAGATCGCCACCACGGTGAACGCCGAAACCGCCGAGATCAACGACATCTACGCGCGCCGCGGTTTGCGCGGCGTCGCTCTCACAGTCGCCAACCGCGCGCTGCGGCCGGGCGCCAACCTCTATCTCGTCACCACGCCGGCAGGTGTGGCGGTCGCCGGCAATGTCGGTTCGCTTGCGCCGGGCGTGATGGCTTCGATCGGCTGGTCCGAGACCGCCTATAGCCGGCACGACGAGCAGGACACGTCGCATCACCGCGCGCTGGTGCGCGTCAGCGAACTTACCAACGGTTTCCGCCTGCTGGTCGGCCGCGACCTGGAGGAGCGGCGGCGTCTGTTCGGCATCGTCGCCAAAGCCGCGCAATGGTCGCTGCTCGTCGTCATCGTGCTCGGCGTCGGCGGCGGCATCTTCGTGGCGCGGCGGGTGCTGCAGCGGATCGACGCCATGACCGGCACCACAAGGCGCATCATGGCCGGCGACCTCTCAGGGCGCCTGCCGGTCGGTCGCTCCGGCGACGAGCTCGACCGCCTTGCGGAAAACCTCAATGCCATGCTGGAGCGCATCGAGGCGCTGATGATGGGGCTCAAGGAAGTCTCCGACAATATCGCCCACGACCTGAAGACGCCGCTGACGCGCCTGCGCAACCGTGCCGAGGAGGCGTTGGCGAGTTCCGGCAGCGAGGCCGAATACCGCGCGGCGCTGGAGCGGACCATCGAGGAGTCCGACGGCCTGATCCGCACCTTCAACGCGCTGTTGATGATCGCGCGCGCCGAGTCCGGGCAGGCGCGCGGCAACATGGACGATTTCGACGCGGCCGACGTCGCCAAGGGCATCCACGAATTGTATGAACCGCTGGCCGAGGACGACGGCATGACATTGCGCGTCAAGGCCGCGACCGCCCGGCTGCACGGCAACCGCGAGCTGATCAGCCAGGCGCTTGCCAACCTGGTCGAGAACGCCATCAAGTACGGCAAGCCGTCGCCGGTGGTACAGCCGCTGGATCCCGTTGCCGCCGCGCGCACCCGGGAGATCCTGATCGAGGCGCGGCGCGAGGGCGATCACGTGCTGCTCAGCGTCACCGATCATGGGCCCGGCATTCCTGAAGGGGACCGCAAGCACGCGGTCGAGCGGTTCGTGCGGCTCGAGGCGAGCCGGACGCAGCCGGGTTCCGGCCTCGGCCTCAGCCTGGCATCCGCGGTGGCGACGCTGCACGGCGGTGAACTCAGGCTCGGCGATTCGCATCCCGGCCTGACCGCGACGCTGGTCATCCCGGCGCTATCCGCCGCGGGTGACAGGCTTGCGGCTCAAACGCCGGATGTGCCACAGAAGGTGGCATGAATTCCTCCGCCTTGGCCGCGCGGTTCGTGAGCGGGCCGTGCATTACAGCCAGCAGCACTGCCGAACAACGCCTGGAAGGCTGGCTCGCCGAACTGGAGCCGTCGCAATCGGCCGGGATTCGCGCGTGGCTGGATCTTCCGCCGGCCCGTGCCATCCTGCTCGGCATCGTCGAGTTCTCGCCCTACTTGTTCGACCTGATCCGCGCCGATGCTGCCCGGTTGCTCCGCCTGCTGGCATGCGACCCGGAACCGCATCTCACCGCGCTGATCGAAAAAACCTCGCGCGACGTGCTCACAGCCGCAAGCGAGGCCGACGTGATGCATCTGCTTCGCCGCATGAAGTCGGAGGCCGCATTGTTGATCGCGCTATGCGACATCGGCGGGATCTGGCCGGTGATGCGGGTGACGGCGGCGCTGACCGAGCTTGCAACCGCCTCCGTGCAGGCAGGCTTGCGCTTCCTGTTGCGCCAGGAGGTCGCGCGCGGCCGCATGACCGCCTCCAATCATGACCGGCCGGAGGAGGGAAGTGGCCTGATCGTGCTCGCCATGGGCAAGATGGGCGCGGGCGAGTTGAATTATTCGAGCGACATCGACCTGATCGTGTTTTTCGATCCCGCCGCGACGTCGCTGGTAGCCGACATCGAGCCGGCGCCGTTCTTCGTGCGCGTGACGCAGGCGCTGGCCCGCGTGCTGCAGCAACGCTCCGGCGACGGTTACGTGTTCCGCGTCGATCTGCGCCTGCGGCCCGATCCGGCCTCGACGCAGGTGGCAATTTCGACCGAGGCGGCGCTGCATTATTACGAGCGGGAAGGGCGGACCTGGGAGCGCGCCGCAATGATCAAGGCGCGCGCTTGCGCCGGCGACGCCAGGGCGAGCGAGGCGCTGATCGCAGAACTTTCGCCGTTCGTCTGGCGCAAGCATCTGGATTTTGCGGCGCTGGCCGACGTCCACGACATGAAGCGGCAGATGCAGACCTATCGCGGCCAGAACGAGATCGCGGTCGAGGGCCACAACGTCAAGGTCGGCCGCGGCGGCATCCGCGAGATCGAGTTTTTCGCGCAGACGCAACAGCTCATTGCCGGCGGCCGCCATCCGGAATTGCGCGTGCGCCCGACGCTGCACGCGTTGCAGGTCCTGGCCACCAGCAACTGGATCACCTTCCAGGCCTGTGAAGAATTGACCGCGGCCTACGAGTTCCTGCGCCGCGTCGAGCACCGGCTGCAGATGATCTCGGACGAGCAGACCCATGCGCTGCCCGAAGATGCCGAGGCCGTGGAGCGCTTTGCGAACTTCTTCGGCTATGAGAGCCGGGCCGCCTTCGCGAAGGATTTGCTCGGCCATCTCAACATCGTGCAGGGACATTACGGCAAGCTGTTCGAGGGCGATCCGACCGGCACGGTAAAGCTGCCGCAGCTCAACTACGCCGCAGGCCCCGAGGATGCGCGCCTGCTCGATCATCTGGCGACGCTCGGCTTCAAGAAACCGGTCGCGGTGGCTGGCACCCTGCAGCTCTGGATGCAGGGCAACTATCGCGCGCTCCGCAACGAAGCGACCAAGGCCGCCTTCATCGAATTCGTGCCCGGCCTGATCGACGGGCTGGCGCATGCAGAAGATCCCGACGACGCCGTGGCCGCGTTCGATCGTTTCCTTGGTGCGTTGCAGCGCGGCGGCCGCCTGATATCGCTCTTGAGAGAGAACCGCGATTTGGTAGCGCTGGTGGCGTTGATCCTGGGTGCGGCGCCGCGGCTAGGCGACATGCTGGCGCGCCAGCCGCAGATCATGGACGGCCTGATCGATCCCCGTTTCTTCGGCGCGATGCCGGACCAGAAGGAATTGTCGGCGCGGCTGGCGGCGACGCTGAAGGACGCGGACTCCTACGAAGACTTCCTCGATCGCCTGCGGCTGTTCGGGCAGGAGAGCCTGTTCCTGATCGGCACGCGCATTCTCTCTGGTACGGTTTCCGCCCAGCAGGCCAGCGTGGCCTTTGCCGACGTCGCCGAGGGCATCGTGCACACGGTGCACGGCCTGGTCAGGGATCAGTTCGCCAGCCATTACGGCCGCATCAAGGGGCAGGAGACCGCGATCCTCGCGATGGGCCGGCTCGGCAGCCGCGAGATGACGGCGTCTTCCGATCTCGACCTGATCCTGCTGTACGACTTCGACGCTGATAGTCCCGACTCCGACGGCGAGAGATCGCTGCACGGCGCGCAGTATTTCGCGCGGCTGACCCAGCGGCTGATCTCGGCGTTCACGACGCGAACCAATTACGGCGTGCTCTATGAAGTCGACATGCGGCTGCGCCCTTCGGGCCGCGCCGGACCGCTGGCGTCGCGGATCGATTCCTTTGCCGGCTACCAGGAACGCGAAGCCTGGACCTGGGAGCATATGGCGCTGACGCGGGCGCGGGTGATTTCGGCTTCACCGGCGTTTCGCGCGAGGATCGAGGGCACCCTCCGCAGCGTGCTGACGCGGCCGCGCGACGCTCCCTCTACCGCTGGCGACGTCGCCGACATGCGCCGGGCGATCGCGCAGGAAAAGGGCGAAGACGACATCTGGGATCTCAAGCTCGCTGCCGGCGGGCTGGTCGATATCGATTTCATCGCGCAGTATCTGCAGCTTGTTCACGCCTCGGAAAAGCCCGAAATCCTCAGCGTCTCCACGCTGCAGGTGCTCGACAATGCCGGGCGCCTCGGCGCGCTGCCGCATTCCGACGCCGAGATCCTGCGCCAGGCGGCGCGGCTCTACCACGACCTGACCCAGATCCTGCGGCTTTGCGTCACCGGCAAATTCAATCCGGAAACCTCGGGCGAGAATCTGCTGCGCGTGATGGCGCGCGCCGGCGACACGCCCGATTTCTCGACGCTGGAAGCGCGCGTGCGCGAGACGCAAGGCGAGGTGCGGCGAGTGTTCCAGGCGCTGGTGGGCGGCGGTTCTTCCGCCTGAAGCGTTCCAGGTTCCTCCCGCGAATTCACGGACGATCGGAACTCCTATGGCCGCATTGGATTGTTGCGGGAACAGGAGGCTGGGATGCGGCATGCCCAAATCAACATCCTCGACAAGCCCATTGAGCGTATCAGAAAGTCGTGCGAGCTCGCGGGTCTGAGTGCCGATTTCGACCGCAAGCTGCCGGCACTCGAAACCTATCTTGAAGGGCTCGTGGCCGAAGGGGAAACCAGTGAGGAACGGCTGACCGTGAGCGGCCTGACCTTCATCAAGCAGGCACGATAGAGCAAACGTGCGATAGGGGATTGCGTGATGTTCTCGGTCAGACAGGGTCAGGAAATTTCATCCGGAAGCTTCCAGGCCGGATCCGGCGCGCAGCGCTCTTCCCTGATTTCCTGGACGTGATAGCCGGCGGGCAGAACCTGTCCGCCCGCTTCGTCGGCAACGGGAATATCGGAAATCAGGCCGGAGTTGAGAGCTTGCTTCCAGACCGCCGCTTCGGTCGGAAGGCCAGGGCCGATCTGCCTGTCGCCATCGAAAAGCGCGTAAGGCACGAACCTCTCCCAAATTAAAACCCCGCCAGCTATCGCAATAACTGACGGGGCTTTTGAGCTGATATTTCCGGTGGATTTCTCCTTTCCTGAATTACCCGCTCATCCCCTTAATGCGAGGCAGCCGGTTTCGTTCCCGAATATCTTGATTCTGCGCGAAAAAGCCGACGGTCGCGCCTTGAACTTGCCTCTCGGCGAGCGAAGCGGCATCCAGTACGGAAACGGTCGATGCCGTCGCCGCGCGGAACTATTGCCATTTTTTCCTGTTCTGAGTTCTGCGCAACTCAACCGGAATGGATGGTCCATGCGTAAACTACTTTTGGGAATGGCGCTCACAATGCCAATCGCCTTTCTTTCTCCAGCAACGGCGCTGCCTTTGGCTCATCCGTTGATGCACGGTGCCGAGGTCAACGCCGATCTGATCGAAGTAAAGGGCGGACGCGGCCATGGGCATGGTTGGGGCGTTGGACATGGCTATCGACCGTTTGGTTGGAGCCGCGGCCGCAAAGTCGGCTGGCGAGGCCGTGGCTGCCCGCCCGGTCACTGGAAGAAGGGTTGGTGCTGAGATTGAACCGGCTGCCGTCACGTACGAGCAGCCCGGCTCGACCATTACAACGTTCGCGCCGCGTTACCCTTGAACAGGATTGGACCGGTCGGCCGTCCGATCGGGGAGCCGCCTTCGGGCTCCAGCGTGATCTCGAACAGCTGATTTTGCACGGTTTCGGGTAACGACTCCAAATTGAGCCGCAGCGTGCGCGACTGGCCGGTGAGGCCGATCGATTTCGGGCCGACGGCGCGATCCCACAGTGTCCAGACCTGCAGCGTACGGCCGGCAGGAACCTCGATCGGGCGCAGCGGAATGAGCTCAACCCGGCCATTCGAAAATGCATTGACGATGGCCCCAGCCTCTTTGGTCGCGTCATTCACCAGCACGGCGACATAGACGGGCTTGCTCTGCGCCAGTGCAATCAGGTCGTTGCGAAGGTGACGCGACGTTGTCAACGCGCCGACCATGACCACCGCAAACAGCAGCGCGGCGAGCACGCCGCCGATGCCGAGGCCGCGCCAGAACCGGATGCTGTCCCATAGCGTGGCACCACGCAGCGCGGCCCGTGCAAAGGGCAGGGCGTCGATCGGCGCGATCTTGGTCGCGTCCGCGATGCGCTGCCAAAGCGCCGGGCTCGGTGGGGCCTCCTCGGCCGCAAGATCGAGGTCCGCAAGCCGATCCTGCCACGCGCTGACAGCCTGAGCAAACGATTGGTCGGTTGCGATGCGCCGTTCGGCGGCGGCGTGCTCCGCACTGTCCAGGAGGCCCATCACGTAATCAGCGGCCATGGCGTTATCGGCGTCGTGCGGGTTCATCCCATGCACTCCTGCAACGCAAAGAGGCTACGCCGCACCCAGCTTTTGACCGTGCCAAGCGGAACTTTGAGCCTTCCCGCCAATTCGCCGTGGCTCATGCCGTGAACATAGGCCAGAACGACCACGTCGCGGCGAGGGCGGTCGATCTGCTCGAGGCACCGGCGCAGCGCGCTGGTCTCCGGCATCCGTGACAGAGTGGCCTCGCAGTCAACACCCTCGACGCCTTCATCTGATGCTTCATAGCGGTGCTCATCGCGATGAATACTGAGGGCGCGGTTGCGCACCACGGCATAGAGCCAGCCGCGTGCACTGCCGCGGCGCGGATCGAACCCGGCCGCGCCACGCCAGATCCGGATAAAGGCGTCGTGCACCGCCTCTTCTGCGAGGTCCTGCCGAAACAGGATGCGGCGCGCGATGCCGGTCATGCGCGGCGCCTCGCTGTCGTAGATCACGCGCAATGCGGTGCGGTCGCCGGCCGCGCAACGCGCGAGAGCCGCGGCAAGCTGCGCCTCGCGTTCCCCATCGAGCAGGGCGGGATCCTGCAGGCTGGCGGTGATGGTGCCATTTCCGGTCATGTCTATGCCTTTGCATAGCTGTTCTACCTTGAGATGCGGCATTTGGATGCATCTGCCGAAAATTATTTTCGGTGTGCTGCATCCGTTTCGCCGCGCCGCCGGTACCCGCTGTGTTGGTCCCGAGAGGATCATGGCAACACAGGGAGCTCACCGATGAACTATCGTTCGATTTTCGCCGCCTCAGTCGCATTATTGCTGTCATCCGCAGCCGCCAATGCCGCGCAGGTCGCAGCCCTGATCGGCGGCGACACCATTGCGATGGTCGATACCGCGCAGAAGAAGGCGACGGGGTCGGTCAAGGTCACCGGCATTTCCGGTGCGCTGGTCGGCATCGACGTACGTCCGGCCGACGGCATGCTCTATGGACTGGTCGACGATGGCACCATTGTGACCATTGCGATGGACGGCAAGGCCACGACGAAATCCAAACTTGACACCATGCTCGCCAAGGGCGTAGCCGCGACGGTCGATTTCAACCCGGTGGCGGATCGCCTGCGCGTGATGGGCACGGACGGGATGAACCTGCGGGCGAATGTCGATGACGGCAAGGTGACCAAGGACGGCGACCACAAGTTTGCCGACAGCGACATGCACAAGGGCGAAAAGCCGAACATCGTCGCCGGCGCCTATATCAATTCGGTGAAGGGCGCAAAGGAGACGGCGCTGTTCAACATCGACGGCACCATCGGCGGATTGATCAAGCAGGCGCCACCAAATGACGGCGTGCTCGGCGCGATCGGCAAGCTCGGGATCAAGGCGGATACCGTCGCGTTCGACATCTGGTCCGACAGCGCCGGCAAGAACGAAGCCTGGCTGATGGCGGGCGGCACGCTCTACAGCATCGACCTTGCTACCGGAAAGGCGACCGAGGCTGCACAGATCACCGGCATCGGCGGCACGGTCAAGGATATCGCCATCATGGGCATGTAGCCGGCCGCTGCAATCCCCGGACGGGCTGGGTTCTGCCGGTTGCTTGCGCGGCCGGCAGAACCTTGCGGTGAATTCCGGCGCAATCTGGACCGCAAATCGTTGTTTTCAGAAAATGCCGGGCACCAGCATCGCCACCTTTTCGCGATAGCGCCGATATTCTTGGCCGAACATCGTCACCAGATCGCGTTCTTCGAGATGGATGCCGACGAAGATGTAGGCTGTCGTCACCGCAGCGAACAGCAAATGGCCCAGCGTCATCGTCGGCGTGCACCAGAAGGCGATGATGAAGCCGAGATAGATCGGGTGCCGGATCAGGCGATACAGGCCGGGCGTCTTGAACTTGACGGGCTCGACCATGCGGCCAGCGAAATGGGCGACCACTTGCGTCAATCCGAACAGCTCGAAATGGCTGATCAGGAACGTGCTGTAGAGCACGATGAGCCAGCCCGCAAAGCCACAGGCGGTCGCGACGCCGGCGAGAACAGGGGTTTCGATGTTCCAGACCACCGCAGGCATCGGCTGCCACTGCCAGAACAGCAGTATCAGCGAGAGGCTCGCCAGCAGCACATAGGTCGAGCGTTCGATCGCTGGCGAAGCGAAGCGCGTGAACAGCTTCTTGAATCCCTGCCGCGCCATGCCGCTGTGCTGTACGGCGAAGATCGACATCAGCACCAGGTTGATCAGCAGCGCCGTCGTCAGCGGCGACGCCGTACCGCTGTCGACGGTTTTGGGCACGACATATCCCGAGACGAAGCCGACCGCGTAGAGGAACGTGCCGAAGAAGATGAGATAGGCGATGCCGCCGTAGCAGAGAGTGATCAATCTCATGGCACGAGAACTGGCGGCCGCAGGCGTTGCATTCGGTCCGGTTTGCATTGTAACCGACATTTAAAATCTCCTTGGTTTGGAATGTTGACGTCGGGAAAATGTCTCGGGGGCAATTGTCTCCTTCAGCTCCTCCGCTTGCGAAGCCGCGTGACTCTTTCGAGGACGCCATCGAGCGGGCCGCGATAGGTGCGCTTGTCGTACAAGTCGCGACCTCCAGCTTGGTGCAAAGCGAGCCAGGCCGATTGGCGTTCGCGGTAGGCGCTGGCGGCGGCTTTCCAGCCGTTGAGAAGGCCCCTCAGGCCCCTGGTCACCGCAAGGGGACTGGCGGCGCGGCTTCGGTGGGTCCACGCGCGGGGTCGGATGGCGCCCTCGTGCGGCAACAAGCCTTCTGGCGAAACATCCGCCTTGGTGGGATTGAGCAACAGGCCGGTCATGGCCATCCTCCGATTGTACGATGATTGGCCCGTCGTTAGATTGAGATGTCTGTTCCCGCTTGGCGGATTTCTTGAGAAGAGCTTTGTTTTTCCTCCGCAAGTGACTGTTTTTGCTTAGTGTGTATCGTGCGCCGTCGGCCGGGCGGCGGGACCTCGTGTTGGATTGACAGAGGTGGTATTAAAGTACCGATTTGCCGAGTTCGAGATTGACCTCAGCCAGCAGGAGCTGCGCCGGCTCGGGGAAGCGGTTCATATTGAGCCCCAAGTATTCGATCTCATCGTTCACCTGGTCCGCAACCGCGACCGGATTGTCAGCAAGGATGAGCTGATCGAGACGATCTGGAACGGCCGGATCATCTCAGAGGCGGCGCTCTCCAGCCGCATCAATGGCGCGCGGCGCGCGCTTGGCGACAATGGAAACGATCAGGTCTTCATCCGGACGCTGCACAAGCGTGGCTTCCGGTTCGTCGGCGACGTCCAGGCGGTCAACGCCCCGGAAGCGAATGCGGAGGCGGCTCGGCTTGCTCCTGACGGCGGCGCCGCGGCGGCAGACGTTCCCGTCACCGTCTCGGTTTCTGCCGAAGTGCGACACCTTGGCGACATCGTCTCGGAATCCGTGAAGGCTGAGGCCGTCACGCGCCCGTCGATCGCCGTGATGCCGTTTGGAAACATGTCTGACGATCCGGAAAACGACTATTTCAGCTATGGCTTGACCGAGGACATTATTCGTCTCCTCGCCCGTAACCGGTGGCTTTCGGTTATCTCGCGGCACTCGACCGTGGCGTTCCAGGGACGAACGGTGGACGCGCGCGAAATTGGTGAGCAGCTAGGCGTCAGGTATGTGATGGTCGGCAGCGTTCGCAAGAGTCGCGATACGGTACGGATCACGGCGGAACTCGTCCGGGCCGCGGACAGAAAGCAATTGTGGTCCGACAAATACGACCTGCAGCTCGAATATATCTTCGATATCCAGGAGGAGATGGCTCGCCAGATCGCCGCGACGATCGAGCCGGAGCTGTCGAAGGTCGAGCAGCAGCTTGCCGCGCGCAAGGCGCCGGAAAGCCTGGATGCCTGGGATTGTTACCAGCGCGGCCTCTGGAACCTATGGCGCTTCACCACGCCGGGGTTCGACCAGGCCGAAGAATACTTCCAGCGTGCGATCGAGGCTGATCCGAATTTTGCGCGCGGCCATGGCGCACTCAGCTACGTCAATCTGCAGCGCGCCTTTTTCGACGAGCCGAAAGATCGCACGGCGCGGCTGAAAACGGCGTTGCGCCAGGGGCGTCATGCGGTGGCGCTCGACGAACTCGATTGCTTCTGCCACTGCGCCCTCGGACGCGCTTTGTGCCTTACCCATCAGAACGACGAGGCGCTGGCAGCGCTCGACGTATCGCTGGAGCTCAATCCGAGTTTTGCGCAGGCCTATTTCGCGCAAGGTTTTAACATGCTGTGGTACGGACGGGAGATCGAGGCGGAAACGCTGCTCGATCGGGCGACCATGCTGAGCCCGCGCGACAGCCACATCTCCGGTTTCCACCATGTCCGCTCCTGGGCGCACTTCTCCCTTGGCGAGTATGACATAGCAGCCGAATTCGCCCGGCGGGCGACACGGCAGCCCAATGTCACCTATCAGGCTTTTGCGTCACTGGCGGCGTCGCTTGGCCTGCTCGGGGAGCGGGCGCAGGCGGCAACGGTGGCTGCCGAACTGCTGCAGCGCAAGCCAAACTACACTATTGAAACGGCGCGACAGGAATTCTTCTTCTGCAATGATCCGGGCTTCATAGATCGTTTCGTTGAGGGCCTGCGTGTCGCCGGCATTGTGGCCGCTTAAATCGGAGGCCGCCGGCTGGAGAGGCGTGTTCGGGCCGATTTCCTCGAATGCATGGAACAGGGCATTCGATTTTCAGGTAGCGGCGAGCATTACCTGCAACGCCAAAATCAAGATTATCTGCAGATTATCTGAATACGCGCTCTAAGCGCGGCAAGCCGCTCCGGACCATACTCGCGGGCATGGAACGACGAGAATTCATTGCGCTCGTGGGTGCTGCGATGGCGTGGCCGGTCGCCGCATTCGCGCAGGATTCGACGCGCATTCATCGCATCTTCTGGCTCTCCACGCAGTCCCAGCCCGATCCGTTCCTGGATGGCTTCCGGGAGGGACTGCGGGCGCGGGGCTATGTCGAAGGAAAAAACCTCGTCCTTGAACTACACTATGCGATCGGCAATCCGCAGGCGCTGCGCGAGGCGGCATCCGCACTCCGGCGCGGCCAGGTCGACCTGGCCGTGTCGAGCGGCCCGGCGACGCGCGCGATGACGGAGGTGGCGGAAGTTCCGGTCCTGTTCGCGCTGAGCGGCGATCCCGTGGCGTTGGGGCTCGTCCGGAGCCTCGGGCAGCCCGGCGGCAATTTCACCGGCTCTACCTTTCTTTCACTTGAGTTGGCGGGAAAGCGGGTTGAGCTGCTCAAGGAAGTTCTTCCGAACTTGCGCAAGCTTGCTGTTCTGTCGAACGCCAATCATCCGGGAGAGCAATCGGAGTGGCGCTCGACCAAGGAGGCCGCCCAAAAACTCGATATCGTGCCGCATTACGTTCCGTTCTCCGGCGCCAACGAACTTGACGGCGCACTTGGATCGGTGGGGGAGGCGCATGCGGATGCGCTACTGGTGTTTCCGGACGCGCTGACGATGGTGCACCGGACCAGAATTGCCGAGTTCGCTATCGCGCAGCGGCTGCCGTCAATGTTCGGCTGGAGCGAATATTGCGACGCAGGCGGACTGCTGAGTTATGGCGCCAACCAACGCGCGACCTACTTCTGGCTTGCGACCTACGCCGACCGGATCTTGCGCGGCGAAAAGCCTGCCAATCTTCCCGTCCATCAGCCCACCAAGTTCGAGCTGGTCGTGAATCTCAGGACCGCCGAACTGCTCGGTTGACCTGGACAAATCCTCGGTCCTGTTTCGCGCCAACCGGGTGATCGAATGAGCCCGGCCCTTCTCATGTTAGTTCGAAACGCCGCCCGTCGGATGCCCGTTCGATGACCCGTCCGCGCCGCTCCCTGTTCGTCAAATACTTCGTCACGCTGTTTGTCGCAGTGGTGGTGCCGCTGATGCTTGGCTCCGCGACCGAAGCCTGGTTTGCCTTTCGTGACAATCGGCTTGATCTCGATGAAATTCTTCAGGTCGAGGCTCGCTCGGCGGCCGATCGGATACAGGCTTTCACCGACGGAATACGCGATCAACTCGGCTGGGTCGTGCAGTTTCCGTGGACGGCGGGCGAGGACGACCGGCGCAAGGTGGACGGGTTGCGTTTACTGCAGCAGGTGCCGGCGATTGTTTCGCTCTCGCTGATCGACCCGACCGGCACTGAACGGGTTTTCGTATCCCGCGTGAGCATGAACAGAACCGGCCGCGGCGCGGACATGTCGGCGGATCCGGCGGTTGTCGGCGCGCGCGCCAACCGGGTCTGGTATGGCCCGGTGCACTATCAGCGTGATTCCGAGCCTTACATGCGGATCGCGGTTGCGGGAAACCGTGCGGCCGCCGGCATCGTCGTTGCCGACATCAACCTCAAACTGATCTGGGATATCATCGCGGCGATCAAGATCGGCGACACCGGACATGCCCTTGTCGTCGACGATTCCGGGCGTCTGATCGCCCACCCCGACATCAGCCTTGTCCTGCGCAGCGGCGCGGGGGCAGGGGAGTTCGACCGTCTCAAGTCCGTCGTCAGTGCCGCGAATGGATCGGCGGTCGCCACGGCCGGCGAGGACGGCAAACCCGTCGTTGCGCTCTCGGTGCGCGCCCCCAACGTGGGTTGGACGGTGATCGCGGAGCAGCCGGTCCTGGAGGCGTTCGAATCCATCCGCGCCGCGCTGCGGCGTTCCCTGATCCTCATCGGTCTCGGCATCGTTTTCGCGCTTGTGCTGGCCTATTGGCGGGCATGCCGCATGTGGGGACCGATCAGGCAACTCGAGGATGGCGTCGAACGGATCGGGATGGGGCAGTTCGACCATCGCATCACGATCAAGAGCCACGATGAACTGGAGCAATTGGCAATCCGGTTCAACCAGATGGCGGAAGAGCTGGCCGCTTCGCAGCAGAAGTCCGAGCGCATCAGCCGTCTGAAGCAATTCCTTGCACCGCAAGTGGCTGAACTGGTTGAGCACTCCGATAAGGGGCTGCTGGATGGGCAGCGGCGGGAGGTGGTGGCGATTTTCGGCGACCTGCGCGGCTTCACAGCGTTTTCCGCGCGCGCGGAGCCCGACGCCATTCTGACCGTGCTGCGGCAATATTACGAGGCCATTGGCGCCGTCACGGCCCGCCATGCGGCGACCTTGATCCGCTTTGCCGGTGACGGCGTGATGGTTCTCGTCAACGCGCCGGTTGCCTGCGAGAACCCGGCGCAGCGTGGCGTGCGGCTTGCGATCGACATGCAGGCGGCGGTGCAATCCCTTGCGAACACCTGGAACGCTGGTGGCTGCACCTTGGGTTTCGGTATCGGTATCGCGATGGGACCCGCAACCGTCGGAACCCTCGGCTATCACGGACGCCTCGACTACACGGCGATCGGAAATGTCGTCAATCTGGCGTCGCGGCTTTGCAGTTTGGCCGACGACACGCAGATACTGGTGGACCCGGTTGTCAGCGGGCACGTCGGAGACGATATTGCGCTCGCATCCGTCGGAGAGCAGGCCATCAAGGGCTACGATCATGCTCTGGAGGTTTTTGCCGTCGTTCGCAGCGCAGCACCTCGACCGCATCCCGGCTGTCCACCTCAGCCCGCTCTCGTTCGGTCCGCCGGGGCAAGTCTTCAAAGAGAGGCGCCGGAGCTTGCTTCGACGAGTGCTGACTGAAAAAGCAGGCAGATAAGATTGAGAAATGGGGTGATATGAGGACCGAATGGCTCCGGAAAACGAGCCCTCCGGACGCTCACTTTTGACGTATTGAAGGCCGCCGGTCCGTGCTATTTCTGGGCACCTTTGCCACCAAACTTCCTGGGACCATCTCCTTGATTGACAAGCTTGAACTTCTGCTGGCGCTCGCCAAGGAACGGCATTTCGGACGGGCAGCCGAGGCCTGCGGCGTCACCCAGCCGACCATGTCGACCAGCCTCAAGCAGCTCGAGGAAATCCTCGGCGTCATGCTGGTGCAGCGCGGGTCGCGATTCCAGGGATTTACGCCGGAGGGGGAACGCACGCTCGACTGGGCGCGGCGGATCGTCGGCGACACCCGTGCGATGCGGCAGGAGATCAATAGCCTCAAGGACAAGCTCTCCGGCGAGATCCGGATCGCCGCGATCCCGACCGTGCTCGGCATGGTCGCGTCGCTGACGACGCCGTTCCGCGCGCGGTACCCCGACGTTCGCTTTCGTATCCAGTCCTGCACGTCGGCCGATGTGCTCGGCTTGCTGGAAAATCTCGAGGTCGATGCCGGGCTGACCTATATCGAGAACGAACCGATCGGCAAGGTGCGCACCATTCCACTCTACAATGAGAGCTATCGCCTGCTGACGGCGCCCGATGCCATGTTCGGCGATCGCAAGCAGGTCACCTGGAAGGAAGTGGGACAGGTGCCGCTGTGCCTGTTGACGCCGGACATGCAGAACCGCCGTATCATCGATCGCGCGCTGGCATCGGTCGGGGCCGAGGCCACGCCGACGCTGACCTCGAACTCGCTGGTGGTCCTCTATACACATGTGAAGACCGGGCGCTGGGCGAGCGTGATGCCGGCAAAACTAGCGGAGACCCTGGGGCTGGCCGACACCATCCGAAGCATTCCGATCGTCGATCCCGTCGTCGACTACAGCGTCGGCATGGTGATCCCGCAGCGCGATCCGATGACACCCCTGATCGCGGCGCTGGTGCAGGTCGCCCGCGAAGTGGCGCCGACGCTGGAGTAGGTCACGCGGCTGCGGCCTTGGCCTCGGCCGTCAGATTCGTCTTCGGCTGTTGCGCCTCGCGCGGCAGCGTGATGCGCACCACGGTGCCGGTGCCGAGCTTGGAGCGCAGCCGCATCGTTCCGCCATGCAGGCTGGTCAGGGACCGCGCAATGGCCAGGCCGAGGCCCGAGCCCTGGTAGGTCTTGGTGAGCTGGCTTTCGACCTGTTCGAACGGCTTGCCGAGCCGCCGCAGCGAGGCCGGCGCGATGCCGATGCCGGTATCGGCGATCATCAGCACGATCGAGTTGGGCAGCACGTGGCTCCGCACCGTGACCTTGCCGTCGTCGGGGGTGAACTTCACGGCATTGGACAGCAGGTTGACGAAGATCTGCTTGACCGCGCGGCGGTCGGCCATCACGGAAATCGTGCTCTCGATATCGGCGTCCAGCGTCAGATGCTTGTCCTCGGCGCGCCCCGAGACCACGCGCAGCGACTCCGCCAGCAGCTTCGACAGGTCGAGCTGCTCCATGTCGAGCTTCATGCGGCCGGCTTCGATCTTCGACATGTCGAGGATGTCGTTGATGACTTCGAGCAGGTATTTGCCGCTGGTCAGGATGTCGTGGCAGTACTCCTGATACTTGTCGGAGCCGAGCACGCCGAACATGCCGCTGCCCATGATCTCGGAGAAGCCGATGATGGCGTTCAGCGGCGTGCGCAGTTCGTGGCTCATATTGGCGAGGAATTTGGATTTCGCCTGGTTGGCTTCCTCGGCGCGGTTCTTTTCCTGCGAGTATTTTTCGGCGAGGTCGGCAAGCTCGGCCTGCGAGCGCTTGAGGTCGATCACGTTGGCGCGCAGGCGGGCGTCGTTTTCGATCAGCTTCTGCTCGTGCTCCTTGATGCGGGTGATGTCGGTGCCGACCGAGACGTAACCGCCGTCCTTGGTGCGGCGCTCGGAGATGTGCAGCCAGCTTCCGTCGTCGAGCTGCGCTTCGAAAGTGCGGGCTCCCGGCGCTTGCGCGCCGGTCTCCTGCAGCCTGGTGCGCACTTCCGGCATGCTGCCGACCTCGATCACGGTCTCGTAGGAGGTGCCGGGGGTCACCGCCGTATCGGGCAGTTTGTGCAGGCGCTGGAAGTGCGAGTTGCAGAGCACCAGGCGGTCTTCCGCATCCCACAGCACGAAGGCTTCCGGAATGGTTTCGATCGCGTCGCGCAGCCGCAGATCGGCCTCCACGGTCTTCTCGGCGAGGCTCTTCTGTTCGGTGATGTCGACTGCGATGCCGATCAGGTGCAGGCCGCCGTCGGCCGAGGTGTGGCTGAGCTCGCAGCGCACCCGCAGCCAGATCCAGTGGCCGCCGGTGTGCTGCATGCGGAAGCTCTGGTCGATGTGGTCGAGTTGGCCCGCGATCATCTGGTCGGCGATCGCGAACAGGTCGATGTCATCGGATTTCACCAGCGCGTTGACTTCGCCGAAGGTGAGGAGGTCGTTGCGGGAGTCGAGCCCGAGCATCGTGAACATCGATGCCGACCAGAAGATCCGGCCGCGGGACAAGTCCCAGTCCCACAAGCCGCAGCGGCCGCGATTGAGCGCGGTGTCGATCCTGCCGCGCACCGCGTCGTTGATGAGGTCGCCCTCGCGGGCGCGGGTCGACTGCCAATGGAAGGCGAAGCCGAGGATCAGAACGACGAAGCCGGTGGTGGCCGAGAGCGTCACCGACAATGCGGCATCGGAGCCCCACAGCGGCTCGTTCTTTTCCTGGATGACGACGACCTGGCCCGGCAGCGATTTCACCAGCCGCGAGATCGCCATGGCGCCGTTGCCGCTCGGAAGCGTCATGTCGGTGATGACGCCCTGCTGGCTGGGGGTGGCGAGCAGTTGCGCCGTGCTGATGACGTCGAGGATGCGATCGTTGTCGCCAAAGCTGCCTTCGACGGGGACGCGGGCCAGAATCCGGTGATCGGCGCCGGTGATGATGACATGGCGGCCGCTGGCCACGCCCCAGGCCGGGATCAGGTCGGGCAGCAGGCTCTGCAACCGCTCAATGTTGGCGGCGCGGTCCTGCCGGACGGAAGCAATGCGGTCGAGGCGTTCGGCCAAGAGGTCGGTGAGCGCGGAGAGGTCGCGCTTCATGGCGGCGCGCTTTTGCCGGCTCTGGTCGATCACCTGCACGAAGGCGCCGAGGCAGATGGTGATGAGGAAGGCAATGATGAGCGTCGGCACGGCGCGACGAAGCGCCGGCTCTGCGGTGAGCAGCCGGTGATAGGCAGGTTTTGCGATCGACTGCGCCAATCCCTTGATCGAGTCGGATTGGACATACGCGTTCGCCGCATGCGCGCGCGCCATGCTTTAGACCCCCGCCGAAGGCTCTTTTGCACACTGTCCGGAACGAACCCCACGTCATTCCGAATCAAAGCGATTTGAATCCAGATTTTCGGGACTGTCGAGTGTCAACGATTCGTTAATTCGAAATAAATGTTGTCCAACGCGAATTAAGGCGTCGTCAGGGTGAGTCCGAAACGGGAACGGGTTCGCAAATCTACGCGCGCGGCGGTTCGGCATGACTGATCACGCGCTTGATCGAGGGAAACGCGCGGCGCAGCGCGCGCTCGATCTCGTCGACGTTCTCGTGCACCTTGACGACGCTCATCGACGGCGCGGCGCGGCAATGGAAGTTAACGATTTCGCCCGCGTCAGTGTCGCGCACCCGAACATTGTGGATGTCATGAATGGCGCCACTGCCGGCGAAGCGCGCCAGCGCGGCCTTGATGGCTTCGACGCGCTGGGGCGCGGCGTCGGTGCCGTGTGGCAGTTCCGGGTCGAGCGGCTCGATGTGGGTGTCGACCTCGACGTCCTCGCCGAAATTCTCGCGGATGTTTCGCTCCAGCACGCGGGTAACCTCGTGGGCCGCCGCAAGCTCCATGTCACCGTCGACTTCGAGGTCGATGCCGACGATCAGCTTCTCGCCGAGATCGTGCACGGTGACATGGTGGATGGCGAGGCCGGAATTGCGGGCGATCACCATGATGCGCTCGCGCACGCTCTCATTGTCGCGCGCGACCGGAACGGCGGTGAAGGTGAGGTCGGCATCGCCGAGCGCCTCGGTGACCGCTGCCTGTGCGGCCTTCTTGATCGCCTCGACCCGGTCGATCGGGTAGGTGCGCGGCACCTTTGCGATGGCATCGATGAAATGCGTCGGGCCGACCATGCGAACCCGCAGGCGCTCGACGCCGACCACGCCGGGCACCGCGCGAATGGCGGCGACAGCCTTTTCCGAAGCGCCCGCCGGCGCGCGGTCGAGCAGCGTTTCGACGGTGGAACGTCCCAGCCGCAGCCCGAGGATCGATATCATCACGGCAACCGCAATGGCGGCGACCGAGTCGCCCCAGAGATAGCCGAGCCCGGTCAGCACCAGGCCGGCGATGACGGCGACGGAGCCGAGCACGTCGGAGGCGAAATGCAGCGCATCCGCCGCCAGCGCCTGGCTTCGGGTTTCGCGCGCCGTGCGATGCAGCGCCCGCGCGCGCCAGAAATTCACCGCGATATCGATCACCAGCACCACGAAGGGAATCGCCGATATCGTCGGCGGCGCTGCGCCTTCGCGCAGGCGGCTCCAGGATTCGACCAGGATGCCGCCGGCCAGCACGTAGAGCAGCGCGATGACAAACAGCGCCGACAGGCTCTCGAACTTGCCGTGGCCGTAGTGATGCTCCTCGTCGGCCGGTTGGTCGGACACCCGCACCACCAGCCAGGTGATGACGGTCGCGATCACGTCGACCGAGGAGTGCAGTGCCTCGGAGATCAGCGCCAGCGAGCCGATCGCGATGCCAACGGCGAATTTCGCCGCAGCCATGCCGGCGCTGGCGAAGATCGAGATCGCCGCGACGTTGGTCTTGATGGTGGGAGCATGACTCATGGGCGGCGGTTTAGCAGGGCGTTGTCCAACATTAAAGGCGACCGGGGAGGGCGCACTTGCCACTCACTTGCAGGAGCGATTTGTTGCGAATGGTTCTGAGTTGAAGGACCGTCATTCTGAGCGAAGGGATCGTCATTGCGAGCGAAGCGAAGCAATCCATCCTTGATCCGTCATCTCTGGAATAAGCGCACTTGCGCTTATCCCGAAGGTGCGAGCGAAGCGAGCCTCGAAGGATGTGCGGCCCCGCCGGTGGCCGTCGCCCTTCGAGACGCGCGCAAGAGCGCGCTCCTCAGGGTGACGGATATAGATACGTCTCCGCATTCTCGCGGTGCAATGCACCCGAGCTTTGCAAATCATCCGCCCATGAAGAAGAGGGCGCAGGGAATGCCGGGTGCTTGCTGCACCCGCGGTCTCGTGTGCAAATAGCGCTAGAGATGCGCACACGAGCATACAGGTACAGCCGGAGCAGCCCGGCATTCCCTGCGCAGTGGTTTGACGGCTTATACCGCGCTCTCCCTGGAGACGAATTCCTCTTGCCTCCATCGCCGGCGGATTGAAGATCTTGCGAAGCCCGGTTGGGATCGCAACATCTCCGCCGGCTTGACACCAGCAACGGGTGCCAGGACCACACGTCTATATTTTGGTATTCGGTGAAACACGCCGAAACTAAGAAAACCCTTTAAAACAAGCACTTTTCGACTAGCCTGTTTCGGGGCGCTTCGGCGGGTTTCGCCAAATTTAGGGCCCGGCCCTAAGCCTTTCAGTGCCCTCGCAACAGACTGAAAGCCCAAAGCCGAGCCCCTTTGGTCTCAACCCTTAGGAGCCGAAACCACAATGGATACTACCACCACCACCACCGAACCCGCTGGCAAGCACGCGCGCAATGGCAGCGTCATCCTGACCGACCGCCTCTGTGAGAAGCGGGTCGCCAAGCGGGTTAAAATCTACGACCGCAAATGCCCTGGCCTCTACGTCAGCATCATACCGGCAGGCGTCGCGACCTTCTTCTTCAAGTTCACCGACCGGGCCACTGGCAAGCAGCGGTCCAAATGGCTGGGCGTCTATAACCCCGAGACCTTCGCGGTCGAGCAGGCACGCACCGAGGTCTATGCCCTCAAAACCCGGATTGGCAACGGCGAGAACGTTGCAGAGAGTTTCCGGCAGCAGAAGGCGCAGAAGGTGAAACGGGGCAAGACCGTCGATGAGATCATCGAGGAGCGGATCGAGTGGATGAAGACGCCGGTTCGCAAGCCGGACGGGGAAATGCGGCCCCGGCTGGAAAGCTGGGAAAATACCGCCAGCCACTTGCGGCGCTTCATCAGCCCAAGGCTCGGCAAAAAGCTGCCGGGCGAAGTCACCAAGCACGACATTGCCACGCTGTCGAACGATATCGTAGCGGGAAAGCTCGGGGTTCCTTCGGTCAGCAATGCGCGGCATATGCGCAAGGCGATCTCGGGATTGTTCAACTGGGCGGCGGAGGCAGGCCGCGACTATGTAACCGCCAGCCCTTGCGTCAACCTGCCGAAGCTCGACCCCGAGCATCCGTGCACCCGCGTCCTTTCCGAGGACGAGATCAGGATTTTCTGGCACGGCCTCGACCGGGACGACCTGCCTTGGGATCGCAAGACCTGTCTCGCGCTCAAGTTCGAGTTGGTCACCATGCTGCGCTCGGGCGAACTGCTAGGCGCGCATCGCGACGAACTGTTCGATCTCGACGGCGACAATCCGCGTTTTGACGTCCCGCTGAAACGGGTGAAGAAGCGGCGCGTGATCCAGCAGCCGCTGTCAAATCTTGCGGTGGAGATCATTCGGGAAGCGCTGATCAGCGACAAGCAACAATACGTCTTTGCGAGCCCCTTCGGCGATATGCCGATGAACCGCAAGGTGATGGCAACCGCGCTGCGCGGCACTAAGCACAAGGGCAAGGTGAAGACCCCCGGCATGTGCGCGCTGCTCGGTCTGCGGCCGTTCACGCCGCACGATCTGCGCCGGACGGCGGCGACCTTGGCTGGCGATCTCGGCTTTGACGATGCGTGGATCGCGAAGTGTCTCGATCACGCCGCGAGCAAGAAACAG
The DNA here is from genome assembly GCF_036924645.1 of Bradyrhizobium sp. AZCC 2176. Lineage (NCBI taxonomy): Bacteria > Pseudomonadati > Pseudomonadota > Alphaproteobacteria > Hyphomicrobiales > Nitrobacteraceae > Bradyrhizobium > Bradyrhizobium sp. AZCC 2176. Next base: position 4,864,569 of record NZ_JAZHRX010000001.1, read on the forward strand.
GAGCAGACCGTGCCGACTGTCACCGGTAAAGTCTACAATCACTCAAAGCGCATGAAGGAGAAGCGCGCGGTGCTTGATGGCGTTGCAGCAGAGTTGCGGCGCATCATCGGCAAGCCCGTCGGTCAAGCGGAAACCGAACTGCGTCTCGTCGCCTGACCATTAGCCCGGCCCCGCCTCGGGGTCGGGCTTTTCTGTTGAAACACGCTGAAACGCGCCATTTGGGCACTGATGCGTTTACCGAGCGCGCGGGGAGCCGCGTTTCCACCTGGCCGCGTGACCACTTCTGCCGCAGCACGATGGCGCCGCGGTGATCATGACCCACGAGGTGGAACGAGTTCTTGCCGATATCGATGCCGATCACGGCGATCGCTGCGTTGAGTTTCTGAGACATGGCGTGCTCCTCGTCTTGAGCGCCCCTTGCCAGTTTCTCGTACTGGCAGGGCCGGAGCACGGCCGGACCATTCCATTAGCGGTACTTCGCGCAGATCGATCCATCTGCCGCTCAAGAGCCCGGCTAGTGTCAGAATGACGCGATTGATCTCTCCGTGACGTTCGGAAGGTCCGCTCCAACGTCGCGTGCGGTCGTCGCCGCATATTGCTTCAAAGGCCGCCTGGCATCGTTGCCTCCGGCGCGCTCCATGAGGCGATCTCGGAGATCCTGCAATTCCTCGGTGACGGTCTGCTCGCGGCATGCAGTTTGATCAAGATCAGTCCGAGCGCAGGGCTTCGACGGGTTGCAGCAGTGACGCCTTCCAGGCCGGGTAGAAGCCGAAGAAAATGCCCACTCCCGCCGCGAAGGCCATGGCGACAAGGCTGAGCTGTCCGTTGAGCACCACGCCCAGGTTGGCGTAGCGCTCGACGGCCACGGCGCCGCCCACGCCCAGGGCGACCCCAGCGATGCCACCGATCAGGGACAGTGTCGTCGCCTCGACCAGGAATTGGCCCAGGATGTCGCTTCTCCGGGCTCCAACCGCGAGCCGCAGCCCGATTTCGCGGATCCGCTCGGTGACCGAGACGAGCATGATGTTCATGATCCCGATGCCGCCAACCAGAAGCGACACGGAGGCGATAGCAGCAAGCAGAATGCCGAGCGCCCGCGCCGAGTCCTCCTTGGCCCGCATCACCTCGGTCAGGTTGATCAGGTGAAAATCGTCCTCCTGTGCGGGCAGGAGACCGTGGCGCTCGCGCACGACCTGACGAATCTCGGTGAAGGCCGAAGCCATGTTGGCGCCATCGCGCACCTTGATGATCACGCCCGAGATCGCCCGAGGATTGGCCGGATTGCGCCCGATGACCCGATTGAACGCGGTCGAGATAGGGATGACAGCGGTGTCGTCCGTGTCGAGCCCAGCCAGGCTTTGCCCCTTGGCGGCCAGTTCGCCGATCACCGTCATCGGAATGCGGTTGACGCGGATTTCCTGACTCACCGGGCTCTGATTGCCAAACAGTTTTTCGGCCACGGTCCGCCCGAGCAAGACCACCTTGCTGCCCTGGACCACGTCCTCCCGGTCAAAGGCGCGACCCCGGCTCACGGCCCAGTTGCGGATGGTGAGATACTCGGGCGTCGTACCGGTGACCAGGGTGGACCAGTTCGCATTGCCATAGATCAGTTGCATCCCCGCGAAGTTGTGCTGCGGCGAGGCCGCGACCACAGCCGGGATTTCGTTCTCGATGGCCTGCGCGTCGGCGAGCGTAACGCTTGGTCGTGACCCCTGTCCCCTGGACACGCCGCCGCTCTTCAGCGCCCCCGAGTTCAACACGATGGTGTTCGCCCCGAGATTGCGTATTTCGGTCTGGATGCGCTGGCTCGCCCCGCCCCCGACCGCCATCATGACGGTCACCGATGACACTCCCAGAACGATGCCGAGCATGGTCAGCCCGCTGCGCAGCTTGTTGACGCGAACGGCGCGTAACGCCGCAAGGGTGCTGTTGACGAGTTTCACGCCGCGGCCCGCATAGCTTGGTTCAGATCATCGGATACTACTCTGCCGTCCTTGAAGTGGATGATCCGGCGTGCATAACGGGCGACCTCGGCGTCGTGAGTCACGACGATCACCGTGAGCCCGCCCTCGTTGAGGCGGGCCAGGGCGGCCATGATCTCCTCGGAAGTCACCGAGTCGAGCGCACCAGTGGGTTCGTCGGCGAGCAGAAGAAGCGGCTGGTTCACCAGCGCGCGGGCTATCGCGACCCGTTGCTGCTGTCCGCCGGACAACTGCGAGGGGCGATGGTGCTCGCGTTCCGAGAGGCCCACCTGCGCCAGGGCGTTGCGTGCCCGGCGCCTGCGTTCGCGCCGCCCGAGGCCGGCATAAACCATCGGAAGCTCGACGTTTTCGAGCGCCGTCGCCCGCGCCAGCAGATTGAACTGCTGGAACACGAAGCCGATGCTCGTGTTGCGGACCGCCGCGAGCTTGTTGCTCGACAGGTGCAGCACGTCCTGTCCGGCGAGGTGATAAGTGCCGCTGCTGGGGGCGTCGAGACAGCCGAGCAGGTTCATCAATGTGGACTTGCCGGAGCCCGACGAGCCCATGACGGCTACGAATTCACCCCTCTCGATGGCGAGCGACACGCCCCGGAGCGCAGGCACCGCCGTCTGGCCGACCACGTAGGTTTTTGTCAGATCTGAGACGGCCACCAGCGGCATCTACATGCTCCCGATAATCCGCCGCGTGATGGTGGGCGGCGGCTCTCTCTGATCGACCCCGACGATGACCTGCTCGACTGGCTCGCCGATCGAGACCTCGACCATGTTGCCGTCCGACAGCCCCACTCGAACGGGAAGCGGCCTCGGCCGTTGATCTTCCCCCAAGGTCCAAAGGTGCGAAGCTTCCGGTCCGCGCGCTCCGGACGGGGCAAAGCGCAGTGCGGCGACCGGCACCTTGTGCACGTTCGTGTGGGCGTCGATGACAATGCGGGCATTCGCCGTCATTCCGGGCATCAGCATCTTGTCCGGGTTCGGCGCGTTGGCCACCACCACGTAGGTGATCACGTTCTGCTTCTCGTGCGAGTCCTTGCGGATCTGCTTCACCTCGGCCCGGAACTCGCGACCGGGGAAGCTGTCCACCGTGTAGATGACTGGCTGGCCCTCTCGGACTTTGCCGATGTCGGCCTCATCGACTGAGATCTTAATCTGCATCTCGCGGAGGTCCTGAGCGACCGTGAACAGCGTCTGGGTCTGCAGGGTGACAGTGACCTGCTGGCCCTCCTCGATGGTGCGCCCGATCACTACTCCATCGATGGGCGAGCGAATTTTGGTACGGTCCAGGTCGGTTTGCGCAACCTTTAGGGCCGCCCGCCTTTGCTGCACGACTGCGTTAGCATGAATCACCTGCGCCTCGGCCGAGAGGCGCGCTGACTCGGCCGCTTGAGTTAGTGCGATCTTGGTGCGCTCGTCGGCTTCAGCCGACTTGTAGTTTTGAACCGCCATATCGAAGGCAGCCTGCGCCCTGAAAACGTCAACCTGAGAGACGTTGTCCCCCCTGGCCAAGGTACGCTTCCGCTCCAGGTCGCGCTGGGCCTCGGCGACGACGATGCGCTCGCGCTCGGTCGCGAAGCGAGCCCTCTCCGTCGCGGCGGCGACGCTGGCGAGATCGGCGGCCGCCTTTTCCTGAACACGCTCCTGAATCACCACGGCCGCTTCGGCGACACTCAATTCGGTTTGCGCTTGCTCCAAAGCGATCTGGAAGCTGAGCGGATCGATCTGAGCAATCACGTCGCCCCGACGAACCTCCGCGTTGTAGTCCGCCAGGATGCGGAGCATTTGCCCCGATACCTGCGAGCTGACGAGGACGGTCGTGATTGCCGACAACGCGCCACTCGCCGTCACGGTCGTGGCGATGTCCCCCCGACGAACCGGCGCAAGAAGGTATTTAGGACCTTCAGGAGGGGCGTTCACCAACAATTCGGGGGTGTACCGTGCCGCTTGAGTTCGGGCAGAATCCCACACGGTCTCGGGGAGAATTCCCCGATGATATGCCGCCGCTACCAAACCGACAGCGGCCAGAGATCCCAGCAGCAGCTTCATGAAAGACGTGTCTTGCGAGAGGAGGGGCGGCTCCAGAGTGCCGCCCGGCCAGTTTGTTCAATAGCGCTCGCGAAGTCCGCTCTAATGGCCCTGCGGAGTGCCGCCGCCCTTGTTGGTTGTTGGGGTGGTATTGGTCGTGGTCACCTGACCCGTGTCGCTGTTGCTGCCGCAGGCGGAGGTCTGGGTGGTCGATGTCGTTGTCGTCGACGTGAAACCCGCATTTTCACTAGGCGGGTTCGTCACGGCGGTCGTGGTGGTCGTCGTCCCGCAGTCCTTGACTTTGTCTGCGTGGGCCGCCGGCGAGAATACGACAGCGGCAACGGCCAATGCGAATCCAAGTGTCTTCAGCATCTTGCTCTCCCATTCAGTCGTGGAGACCGTCAGTGGCCGCGCGGAGTCCCGCCGCCCTTGTTCGTGGTTGGGGTGGTCGTGGTCACCTGACCTGTGTCGCTGCTGCTATTGCAGGAGGAGGTCTGGGTGGTCGTTGTCGTCGACGTGAAACCCGCATTTTCACTAGGCGGGTTCGTCACGGTGGTCGTCGTGGTCCCGCAGTCCTTGACCTTGTCTGCATGGGCCGGCGACAACCCGGCTCCGGGTACAGTGGTCAACGCGGCGAGGGTTGTTGCAATCATCAGATTTCTCAGTGACATGGATTGCTCCTCTAAGTGGGTTGCTCAGTGGAACGGCACCCCCAACCATTGCGCTGGTGGCAAAACGCGTGCCAACCCGCAAGTCATTGGTCTGATGAGGGAAACGAATCTACGGCATAGCTCGGACGGGAAGCTACGGTCCCACCCATGACGGTGCTGGACCGGCAGGCCAGGCCGTCGAACGGTTGGACCGGACTGAATAATTTCGCGTTGGCACGGCGGTGGGACGAAAATGTCCCGGGGGAGGGCTGCGACTGACCCGCTGTCGACGCAACGATTTCCGTTAAGAGTTGGGTCGAATGTTGTGACGTTTCATCAGACGGCCAAACGCGCGCCGGTCCTTTCCCGCGAGGCGGGACGCACGCGTAATATTACCGCCGGTTTCACGAAGTTTTTCCTCAATATAGGTTCGTTCGAACGCTTCGAGGGCCCGCGCTCGCGCGTCGCGAAAGTTATCGCTCGACGGTTTCGATGACGCATTGAGGACCGGCAAATCGCAGATATCCCTAAGCTGAATCTGTCTACCTTGCGAAAAGATGAAGGCCCTTTGAATCGCGTTGTAAAGTTCGCGTACATTTCCTGGCCAATCATATTCTCTCAATTTCTGGACAACTGCGGGAGCAAGGGCCTTAGGTGGCGTGCCGCTCTCTGCGGAGAGCCTGCTCACAAAATAGCGGGCAAGAATCGCGATGTCGCTGCGCCGTTCGCGCAGCGGAACAAGATGGAGTTGAAGTACGTTCAATCTGAAAAATAGATCGAGGCGAAAGCGCCGTTCGCGCAGCAAATCGTTCAGATCCTGGTTGCACGCGCTAATGATCTTCACTTCAGTCTTCACAAACCGTTCGGAACCTATCGGCCTATAAGTATGCTCCTGGAGGAATCGCAACAGTTTGGACTGAAATGCGATTGGAAGTGCGTCGACTTCATCCAGGAAGAGCGTGCCGCTACCCGCAAGAGCAACCAGCCCCATTTGGTCACGGTGTGCGTCGGTAAAGGCGCCACGTGCATGGCCAAACATTTCGGTCTCGAACAGATGCTCGGGAAATGCCGAGCAGTCCACCGGAATGAACGGAAAATCCCTGCGAGCGCTCAGACGATGGATTGCGCGTGCGCACAGTTCCTTGCCGGTACCCGTCTCGCCTGTAATGAGAACGGGACTGTCATTTCGCGCCACCAGCGGAATTTGTTCGATGGTACGCAGGAAGGCTGGATGATCGCCCACTAGTTCCGCAAGCCCAAGTTCTCGCGTTCGGCGTCCTTGGGTGGCCGCCATGTTGTCGTCAGCCGGATCGTTCGCAAGAAGTCGCGCAACCCGATGGCGCCACTCGCCTGAATGGATGGGCTCGACAATAAAATCGTCGACCGCTTGTGCGGCTAGCTGAATGAGATCGTTATCGGGGGGGAGAACGGCAAGCGTCGGAGGGCCAATTGGATTCTTGACAAGCCAACGAAAGAAATTTGCGGCGTACGAACATCTCGGTGCCGCCACGGCCACAACAAGATCCGCTCGATGCTCTCGCAATCGTTCAAAGACCAGCGAACTCCATTGAATATGTTCGGAAACGAAATTCAACGCGCCTTCGCATTCTTCCCGAAGCGGGCACGATACACTCTCAATAAACAGCACTAGTCGTGGCATGACGCTAACGCTCAAACTATTAATTCCTGTAGTTTTTAGAATCTTGCTCAAATATAGAAATCAACAGGGGTCGCTAATTGGAATATGTGGCGCATGACTGCTCGTGATAAATAATCCATGAGCATGCCTGAACCTGCACGATACTTCACAATCCCGCCGGATCCCGGATTCCGTATCGAACGCGAAATTCCTCGTCGATGATGAGGTTGCCGGAAATGCTGAGAGCCAATGGTCTATCTCTTGCTTTATTGGGTGAACTTTCTCAGTCCGAATTTTGTGTCTGTGCGAGCCATTCCGGCAGCCGTCGAAACAGCCGGCCGCGATGTCCTGAACGCGAGGTTCCTGGACAGCAGCAACTTGTCGATGGCGGTGTCGAACGATTGATCGGTCGTCGTTGATCGGCTGCGAGATCTTTAATCTCATTCGTATTCGTATGCGGTCATGACGTTCCCCTCCTGGGGGTCTACCGCAAGGAAGGCTTCTGCAAACGCATTTGGGTCCAGACGGACGTATTTATTTGCTTTTTCTGCCGAGGACGTTCCGCGATTGCCCCCTTGCATTGCGGCTGGCTAAAAACAAAAACGCCGGAGACGCTGCTCAGCGTTCCGGCTTGGTCGAAATTTGTGGTACGCAATTGTCACACATGACACCATCGCCCACTTGGGCCTGCGATGCCGGTCCAGTCTAAAGCGGCCGCGCTTCACAGCCCGCACATTATGTAAATAGTAAAATCGCTTTTCTTCGAGTTGTAAACGGTTTTCTTTTGGGCGAAACGCCCCGCGCATAACATGCGGATCCGAAGACCACCGAGTTTGGTGTTTTGATGGAGCAGGAGGTGCATCATGGAGAGGCGGCAATTCGGATGGCTTCGTTGCCCTGATGCAGCGCGGAGATTTCTGGGATCAATCCACGGGACCCTCTACCACCTACTCTGGGGTCGCCGGATGTGGATGTCCCGGTTTGACGCTGCTGAACTGGCTGGTCGAGGAGAAGGGGATCGCGCTGCGTTAACGTGAAAGTGCGTGGACCGAAAGTGCGTCGGGACGGCTGGCGGCTCTACTAATCGGAATAGCCCCAATCGATTCTCCTGCTCAGCCTAAAGGACTCTGGCGTTTCACCTAAGATATTTTCGCCCATTGCTCAGCCGTCCCAGATGAGGAGGTGATGTCGCCTGTTGGCACGTTTGAGACGTGCCGCTGGACACCCAGAATGTCTGTTGATCGGGGTAGACCGGAAGTGTCTGCACCCACGGTCAGAACGTCGAGTTTGACCCACATGTATGGTCCGGCCGCGCGTCGCAAGAGGTTTCGTCAACCTGGCAGATGCGGTCTTGCATCAATGTATCCGACCTCTGATTGGAGCGTGTGGTGCTCCGGGCCATCATGGATATCAGCGCGCATGCGAGCTGATTAGCGGACAGGCCTCGAATGGGCCATTTGGGTCACCAGTGTTCGCATGCGCCGGGAAGACCGATCCTCCATCGTCGTCTCATCCTCTCGCAGACCTCGGCGGGTAAGGGATCTTGGTTACGTCATCGATAGTTCCTCACTTCGCGCTGTTCCTTTGTTCGTGCCTGGCGGTCGTTCCTTCGTCCCGGCCTGCGCGCGCAGACGCGCCGCGCGCAAGGGCCGTCAAGGCCGGCCGTCGTGCTGTCCTGACGTCTTGGTCTCCCACTGCCAGGCTGCGCCTTGACGGCCCCGAGCACGGCGCGAGGATCAGGCAACTCGGGACGCGATCTCCTCCGTCTTGACGCATTCGAAGGCGCGTCCCTTGTTGAGAACCGCCCACGCGATCCGGGCGAGCTTGTTGGCGAGCGCAATCGCCAGCACGTTGTGGAGCAATCGTTTCTTGGCGGCTTCGATCCAAGATTTGAGGCCATAGCGCTCCCAACACTTGACCTTCACCAGCACGACCCACGCGGCTTCACGAACAGCGCGCGCAGGTAGCGATTGCCGCGCCTTGATATCTTGCCGAGGATCGTGCGGTCGCATAGGTCAGCTCGCCCTGATAGACCTGGCGCACGGCGCTGATGATGTCGGTCCAGTAGACGCGATACTGGGAGCCGGTCAGGCTGCCCATCTCGTTGCCGATGACAAACGTCTCGACACCGGCCTGCTGGGCGATGGTCGCAAGATGGACGATTTCGGCCTTGTAGGAGGCGAAGAAGCTCGCAGCATCCGATGGCGCCAAGGCATGGGTCGGCGTTCCATCGAGCGGCGAAAGCGCCGCCTTGAACACGACCGACAATCCCGCGGCATGGGCTGCCTGAAAGCCCGCGAGCAGGCTCGCATCACTCTCGGTCTTGGCGGGCTCGGAAAAGACGGACGTGCTGGTCTTGCTCTGGGTCCAGATCCGCACGGTCAGCTCGATCGAGTTCGAACCAAGCGAGGCGATCGTCTGGAAGGCCTGGTTTGCTGATAGGCTGGAGAATTGTCCGTTCCACTCGGACAATACACCGAAGCCCTGGACATCAAAAATACTCGTCATGCGTCCCCCCGCAACAGGCGCCCGCCAGCATCACGATCCAGTGGTTGTTCGCGTTGTGCCCGGCCGTCTGATCGTTGACGACGGTGTACGTTCCCGCGTCCGCCCCGCTACTGAGGGCATGCCGATCGGCACATGCAATTGATAGCGCACGGGCAGGTCACTTAGGACTCCCCCTTTCGGGGTACCTCGAGGCTCAGGTCCCATTCGATGAACAGCAGTGCGAAACCAGCGGCAACTTCGGAACGAGTGCGACCTGGCTGAGCAGCTCCCGGCTGCCAAATTCGTCGAGCTTCCGGCGAGGATCACATCGCCTGGATCGGTGAGGTCGATACTCTGCTCGCCGAGATTCAGGAGTTCCTGACGGGCGCGCGCCCGGCCTGCGAGGTGGATCGTGTCCTCGCCATGGTCCTGTTCGTCGACATCAACGTAGGTGATGAGTGCCTCGGGGTCCTCAAGCTTGATCTTGGGAACTGCAAGCAACGCGTCCTCAGCTTCGATTGTGAGCGCCTTCTTGCGCGTCTCGAGTTTCAGCTCGACCGTGCAACATGTCGGCTGCGGGCCGCGCGGTACTGTGCGTAATAACACTTGCTAACGAACGCGATGAGCCAGATGCCGACAATCCTTACCTCGTCGGCGCGAGCGAGCAGCAACGGTGGAATGGCTAGCCCATGCGCTTTCGCGGTCTTTAGGTTGATCGCCAACTCAAACTTAGCCGGCATGATGGCCCTGGGCGCTCTACCGCCTGGCTGTGAGAGCGTTATGCATCGACTTGGGATGGCGAGACAAACTGATCGGCGCGCGCAAGGCCTCCCTTGCCCGCGAGGCTTGACCACATGCGCGCTTCGTTCACTATGCCCAATGGAAATGGAGACCGCATGCTCAAGGCCGTAAATCTCCTCTCGGCCGTGATCGCCATTGGGGCTGGCTCAAGCTTTCTTCGGCCTTCTCCGCGGACGGCTGGAAATATCAGGTCGTGCCCAATGACGGCCACGTACTGACCTATTCGGAAGCGGACAAGGTGACATTCTATCTTGGATGCGGCCGCTTCTTCGCGCTGCAACTCAAATATCCCGGAACCGCGAAGAAAGAAGGCAAGGCGCGCGTCACGATCGCGAATGCGAAAAGCAAGATGACATTGACGGCGAATTCGTAGAACCGATCGAGGTCCAGGAGCCAGTGCCGATGAACTTCGCCACCGAATTCTCGCAGACCTATCTCGGCTACGCCAAACGGGATCCGCAAGTGTACGGGAAAAAGTGGCTTGCGCTCAGAGCGCGGCTCTATGCGCTGCTCGGGTCGGGCGAGCCCCTGACAATATCGGCCGGAAAAGACAGCTACCAGCTGCCGCCGATCGATGCGGCGAACTGGCGAAAGCCGTTCGAGGGTTGCGGTCTGGGCGCTAGCTGGTAACGCCATGTGCAACGCCCCGCTCTATAGCGACGAGCGGGTTAGCGTGCCGGGAACGGTGTTTAACGCCGGGCTCAATTGCCGGAAGTGTGTAGGGGCCAACCGTAGCCCGCGGTAGCTGGTTGAGCGCGTAGCGCTTGGCGGCATGTCTCTTTTGGGTCAATCGCATCACTTTGGCCGTCGGCCGACTACTTCCGGTCCTCCCTTGGAAACGAAATCGTCAGGGCCGGTCGCCATGTCTCAAAGGTGCCACTCGGACATTCCGGCCGATTGTTTGCTCACCTCGTCGGCGCGCGGCACAAGGCACGCGAAATGTGCTCAAGCGATGGCGTTTCGCCCGAGAGTGCATGGCCGCCTCAAACAAATCAGCAGGGACGTTGGTTGGCGCGCCCCTGCCGACTGGAGTTTTAGTCACTGCGTTTTCTGTCGGGGGTCGTCTTTGGGATTTACGTAATTGATACCCCACGGCCCAGTGCTGTTGATCTGAACAACGGTTTCTTCATCCGTGAAGGCATAGTGCGCCATGCCGGGCTCGAACGCAAAGAAGCTTCCAGCCGGCAGCGGCTTGGCGTTCCCTTTATCCGCAACGTTGCCCATGCCGAGCGTAAACGTGCCAGAGATAACGGTTACGATTTCAGGCTTCGGGTGGGTGTGCGGGGGAATGGCATAGCCCTTGGGGAGCTTGAACCGAAGCACGAACAAGCCGTCCTTCCCGGGGTCGCCGTAGAGTACGCTCGCTTCAGCCCCCGGCGGAACAGACGGCGGGGCCTTCGTCCATTTGATATCCTGCGGTCCAAGCATCTTGTCATCCATGCCTTGGGCTGACGCGAGACCGGCCAATGCGATCAAGCCGGAAACGATGGTAACTTGAATCATTTTCATGTGATCCTCCCATGTCTCAGACTAAGCCCAACTTTTGAGGTGATGAGCCGGCCGAATTCTATCCCCAATGCATAAGATTGAACAGTCGAGCCGCGCCTCCTCGCAAATCGTCAGCTCCAATGTCGCAGTCGGGTCAATCGCGTCATTTTGGCTCTCGCCGGCTACTTCCGCTCTTCCCCTGTGAGCGGATGTCGTAATGATCGGTCGTCATTTCTCAAAGGTGCCAACTCCGGACTCATGCACCGCTGCAAACTGCGCCCCTCATTGGATCGCGTCGTCGGCGCGGCTAACGCATGCGACGGGAGGCTCTGGGTGGAGCGCTGACAGTGTCTCCAAAATTATGAAGCGTCCGGGTCGAGTTCTGGGCCGACCTCGACCACCTTGTCGGTGAGCCGTAGGTCGCGGCGGTGGCGGCCTTGATGTGGGTCAATTGACAAATGCCGAAACGGCAATGAATGTCGAACCTCGTTTGTCACATCAACGACGATAGGCAGTATTGGCATGGTCGAGGGATGGACCGGTACTATCGACGTCGCCGTGACGGAAGGCTATGTCAGTTACGTTGCCACGGGCGACGATCCCGACGCTCACGGCGTTGCAGAAATTTCGGGTAACGCGTCCTTGTTACGCCTTTCCGACGCAGAACCATCAAAATTCCAGATATCGCTAGCAATCCATGGCATGTCGGCATCGCAAGCAAAGCGCGAAGCGGATCAGAACGAAAGGCCATGGCCGGATGTGATGAACGAAATAACAAACAATGACGACGTCATCGGCATTCTGTTCAAGACGGGGGTCAAGGAATTTGAGTTGCGCCGGGGGTTTCTGTATCTACACCCCGCTCAATTTGACAAACTCATGGGCAATCTGACGACCGGCATGGAAATAAGGTTCTATATTCGACAGGGCGTCCAGTCCGAGTGCGACCTGATATTCAAGGTTGAGGTTTACACACAGAGAATTGAGAGCCCGGCCCTCACTGCACGCTGATGCAGCCGCCTGGCCGAGGGCGAGCTTCCACCATAAAAGATTATTGCGGTCGCACGGACGGTCGGTCGAGTTGGCCCTTGGGCCAATAGGTAGGTCTCCCTACTTCGTAAGATTGAGTTTCCCGACCATCCGAACGAGATCGGCTACGGCGCGAACGCCCAGTTTCTGCATCATTCGGCTGCGGTGAACCTTGATCGTCTTCTCGACGGTGCCCAAGTCGCCGGCAATCTGCTTGTTCATGCGTCCCGCGATGACATGCGCTAGAACTTCGCGCTCGCGCGGCGTCAGGGTCCCGATTTTCGCCCGCAGCGATGTCAGGTCGGATTGAAATCTACGCGACTTGGCATCCTCGTCCTCGGCACGCGATAAGGCAGCGAACATATCCTCGTCCCTCACAGGCTTGGTCAGAAAATCGATTGCCCCAGTTTTCATGGCACGCACGCTCGTGGGAATGTCTCCTTTTCCGGTGATGAACACGACGGGGCGCTGAGAGCCGACCAAGGCCAGCGCGCTTTGAAGCTCGAAACCGTCAAGACCTGGCATCGAAACATCCAGAACGACACAGCCAGGCACCGCCACATCATGCTCTTCGAGGAAAATATGCGGCGAAGAATAAGGCTTCACATCATAGCCCCTAGCGCGGAGCAATCGTGACAGCGCCTTGAGCACGGCGGGATCGTCATCGACAAGATAGACTGTAAATTTCTTCGTCACGCACATCCAGTCGCACGCGTTTGAAATTGGTAATTCTGCAAATTTGCGCCGCGCCGCCCTAACTTTTTGCTTAAGCGGTTTGCACAATTTCGTGAACAGCGCACGTAAGATGGCGGCCGGTTAGTGCACCGCCATGGCGGTTCATCGGACGAGGCGACTTCCGATATGGGTCATGAACGGACTCATGCACCGCGGAAAAAATGGATTCTATTCGTCCACCTCGTCGCTACGGGAGCACCTGGCTGCGATGGTCACTCGGGCAGCCCGGCTTGCCGCAATCCTTCTTCGAATCGCGAGAGATCTTCGGCACGCCGATAAGGGCCCACTACGTCTTTTAGAGTGGAAACACGCAGCGGGATTGGCTTGCCGCAGCCGAGCCACGGCCTGATGTGCTTGCTCCGGGCGTCCGGCCATTGCATTGCTTGCGGCGGCGATCCGTAATCCAGGTTGATAGTCCGGACTGTCCTGCAATGCCATCGCCGCCCACGATGCCGCTTCGTCATAGCGGCCCAGGAAGAAATGTGCATGCGCGGTCCCAGCCCGCGCGGCTGACGCCCGCGGATCAAGTGGGCTCAGGCGCATGGCACGCGCGAAGCGCTCGATCGCCGGTTCCGGCTCGCCGAGGTAGTTTTTTACCCAGCCGCCGTAAAACCATGCCTCGGCCAAATTGGAATTGAGCACAAGCGCGCGATCGATTAAGCCGGCCCCTGCCTCCAGATCGCGAACAACAAACGCTAACGCCCACCCGCTGGCGGCGAGCGCCATCGCATCATCTTTGCCCAACTCAACCGCCCGCTGAGCGAGCCTCGTCACTTCGGCAATCTCGCTCGGTGTGACTGAAATCCAGCCATTGCCCCTGGCATAGGCGTAGCAAGCGGCGGCGCGAGCGTAGGCGGAGGCAAAATCCGGGTCGATCTCGATCGCGCTGTTGAACAGGCGCAAAGCCTCGTCGTTCACTTGCCGGCCAGCAAACTGATAAAACCTGGCCAAACCGCGCAAATAGAGGGCATAGGCGTCGAGGCTCTCGGTCGGCTTGCGCTTGGCACGCTCGATCTCGGCTTTTTCCACCGCTGGCGCGATCGCCCCGACAACGCTTTCAGTCACCCGGTCCTGCAGATCGAAGACGTCGCCGAGCCCGCCATCAAACCGGTCTGCCCAAAGATGTGCCCCGGTGGCGGTATCGACGAGCTGTCCCGTGATGCGCACTCGATTTGCCGCTTTGCGAACGCTACCTTCCAACACGTAGCGCACCCCGAGCTCGCGTCCGACCTGCTTCACGTCGACGGCGCGCCCCTTGTAGGTGAAGCTCGAGTTGCGGGCGATGACGAACAGCGCCTTGAAATGAGACAGCGCCGTGATGATGTCATCGACCATTCCGTCCGCGAAGTATTCCTGCTCGGGATCGCCGCTCATGTTCTGAAACGGCAGGACCGCCATGGACGGCTTGTCCGGGAGGCGGGAGCGCACTTAGCTTCTCGATCAGCGCGCCGTGCGCTCCCGCGCGTACAGCAAAAGCGCGGAGCGGCTTGGATATGTTCTTGAGCTGCTGTTCGCCTCGGTGCTCGAAGTCAACGTCCAGCTTACCCTCGACCTCGCTGTACACCTTTTCGGAAATCAGGATGCCGCCTGGATCGGCGGCCCCTCCAGTCAGACAGCAATATTGATACCGTCGCCATAGAGGTCTCCGTCCTGGCCAACGATAACGTCACCGAGGTTGAGCCCTACGCGCAACATCAGGGGACTGCCGCCTAAGGCGAGAGAATCCTGAATCTCAACCGCGCATCTCATGGCCGCCAACGGACTCGCGAACTCGGCGAGCGCCCCATCACCCGTCGTCTTGATAAGTCGCCCTTCGTGGCGGGAGAGACTAGGCTCGATCAATTCTCGCTTGAGCCGGGCTTCCTCAGCACGCTGCATCAACGCGGAGTAGCCGACCACGTCGGCAGCCAAGATTGCCGCTAATCGTCTATGAACCCGCTGCTCGGTCACAGCGCCCTCCGAACGGCCAACCAACCCACGCCGCTGGGACAGAGAGGAGCCTAGCACTTTGTTGCGGACCTGTGACCGGTAATTGTAGGAGGCCCGATTGCCTCAAGTGAGTGCCGGGCCTCCGGCACAGCGGCAATGAGCGTGCGTCAACTCGGGAGGTCCGATATGGGTCCAAAAGCGGAATCCAGCCTCAACACCACTCGATGCCCGGGTTACCCTCGAAAGCGGACATGATGCGCTTTGTCAGTCCGAAGCAAGAATGGCTACGCCCTTTGCCGCGTCCTCGGTTCGGATCGAATTCGTCAGCCGGGAGCTAGAGGCGGCCGGAAAAGCCAGTCTACGTTCCATTGCAGAGGAGCAGAACGAAGCCTGCATCTCGGCTGCGCGTGGGCAAGCTTCGGAGTGCTCGGTTCAGCGGCTGCGAGTCTCCTTTCCATCGCAAGATGGAATGGACCCGGGATAGAAGCAGCGATGCCCGACCGAATCGGCTCGCCCAAGGATGTCGCCGCAATCGTGATCATCACCACGGATACTAGGACTATGAGCACATCGGTCATGATGCGCCTCGAAAAGTGCTTCGTCATGATTTGAGCCCTCACGACCGATAGATGGGCGTGCGCAGTTACAATCTAGTTCGTATGCAAATGGGTATGGGAAAGGATGCTCACCGCGCGTGGCGGATCATCCCTTTAATAGTGTAGCAACGATCAAAAATGTAGCAGCGGTCCAGACCTAATAAGCTAAATCCTTTCAGTCTGGATGCGTCGAAACTGATGCGCCCACAGGGTGAGGCGCATCCTAAACCGGCGCTATGGTTGATGGTTCTGTTTTCGCGCGACATGCGCGGGCCTTAGCATCTATGTCGCCTAGCCACGGCGTACCGAGGGCGCGCTTAGTGTTAGCGTTGGCGGCCCCGCCCTCGGCGCGGATCGAATTCGTCGACGACGTTCTGCCAAGCAACGATCTCATCCTCGAACCAGACCCGCCTGTTTGGGCTGATGTAAGTCGATCTCGGAAACCGGCCTGCCTTCTCCATCCGGTACAGCGTGGTGCGGCCGACCGGGACGATCTCCAAGACCTGCTTTTCGCTCAGCATGCGTCGTGGTCCGGATTTATCCGGGGCAGTGTCTTCCGTTTCGGCTTCCTGTCGCCTCATGTCGGCCTCTTTGCATTGTCGACCCAGAGCCCGTTGACGGACTTGCGGGTTATTGGGTTCTCATAGTCCTGCTTAGTAAGCAGCCCGGAATCCAGCCAGAGCTTTATAATCCTTCGGCACATTGGCTCGCTCTTCCCCTCACAGTGCTTTGCGATCACGGGCCAGGCGGCTCGTTCGACAGCATTGGGTGCATCAGTGTAGCGGTTACCGTCCGGCAAACCGGCATCGATCTCGGTCAGGATTTGGTTGATGGTGAGGGTGTTGAGATCGGTGAAAATGTTCGGCGGCGTCCATCTCTCAACTGTCTGAACCTGATCGCCGCTGGGATAGAGATCGGTCTGATTGCCGATGTTGACGCCGACCAGCCGGAACCATTTGGCCTCATGCCATGGCGGCGTGATGTTGACCTTGGCGCTGTCGAGCCGGACCAATCTGCGGCGTTCCAGCTCGTCCAGCCCGAACACCTTCGCTTCGTCGAGACTCATCGGCGTCAACGTATAGACCAGACGGCCGGCGTCCTTCATCGCGGATGCGCCACGGCCCCGATTGGCATTGCCGGGATCAGCCGGACCCTTCGCGGCATGGTGCGGTACGTCGACGGCGACATTGTATTGCGCGGCGAGCTCGACGAGCACCTGCACCACCTGATCAATCGCGCCATTGTCATTTTCCGGCACGTTGTGGCACTTCACGAAAGGATCAACCGAGACAATATCGATCTTGCGTTCTTCGATCACGCGCGCGAGCTTGGAGGCCAGCTTTCCCTTGACTGACCGGCCATGGGCGTCGATCAGCATGAGCTTGCCACCGGACATGCCGGGCGCAGCAAGAAACAGCCAGTCTTGTAGCTCGCTAGGTTCGATACCGTGGTGCAGACAGGCTGCGCGCAGCCGGCGACGCACTTCATCCTTATCGTCTTCCAGTGAAAGGAGCAGTGCTCGGCAGCGCATAAAGACGTGCTCACCTGTTAGCGGGCGGCCGACAGCGAGAGACATGAGTTGCGCCAGCCGCAATGCGCTTTTGCCGACTCCACCCTCTGCGATGACCGATGAGATGTAGCCCCGGCAGAAGGAATTGCCGAGCAACCAACCTCGTGGCGGGACTGGTACGTCATCCAAACCGGCGTCCCACTCACCTAGCGGCTCCTCGGCTTCGGCCGCCGCTTGCTCAGCGATCTTCTCCTCTCGCGGCTTCCATAGCCGCGCATCCAGAGCGGCTTGTTCTAGCTCTTCCTTTCTATGACCGGCATTTAGCCAATCCGACACATCGCCCCTAGGGGGGAGGCCGGGCAACAGAAGCAGGCGGACGCTTTTCGCAACGCCGGAAAGGGCCTGCCCGGCCTTGTCGGCCTTGGCGAATCCTGCCTCGTCATTGTCGATCAAAACGACAATATCGCGGCCGCGCAGCGGTTCGGCTAGCTCCGCCGTCCATTTCGTCGAGCCGGAGATCGTTGTCGCGAGGAGATCGAGGGAAGCAAGACGGTCCGCGTCCTTTTCACCTTCGGTGACCCAAATCGTGCCGCTCGGAAACTGGTTCAGCTCAGGTAGCCGGTAAAGCACGGGCTGCACGTCGCCGAGAGAGTAGCTGTAGCCGCCGCCCGGAAGCGGTCGGCGTTGCTGGAAACTCTTCGGCTCACGCCGCACCACTTCGTAGAGCACCTCGCCGTCCGCGTTCCTGTAGGCATAGGTTGCCACCACGCGCGACTCCGGCTCTGCCTGCTTGGCCGACGGCGGCACTGTCTTTCGGGCGGTGACAGTGTTGTGGCCGTTTGCTGATCGGAGCCTTGATGTCGCTGGCTTTATGTTCGTGATCTCAGCATAGACAGTTGTCTTCGGTGGCGGCTCTCCGACTAAGGTCTCGCACGCGCGTATGAAATCGATTTGGTCGAGATGTTCAGTTAATTTGATGACGTCTCCGCCGAGATTGCAGCCACGGCAATTGAAGACCTGCTTTTTGACATTGATGGAAAAGCGGTCGGTGCCACCGCAAACCGGACACGGTCCACACCGGTCAACGCCGCCGCCCAGTTTGATCCCGCGCTGTTCGATCACCTTCTCGATTGGTACGGCGCGGGCTTTTTCGATCCATGCCTCGAAAGCACTTGTCATGGCCTTACCAAAAATCGGGTCGGGAGGACCGCCGCCACCCCGTGCGGCGGCCGCTCGCGCACTCGCCCCCATCAGTTAAAAGGAATGTCGTCGTCCATATCGCCGTTCTTGTCGGCGGCCTTCATAGGCGCCGTCATCTGCGCCGACGGGATCGGCGGCGAGACCGGCTTAACGATCACCGAGTCCTGCAGCTTCCCTTGAAATTGGACTTGGCCTAGGTCCAGCTCGATGTCCTTGCCTGCCCAATCATTGCTGTTCGGCCCGTAGGCTCGCACCAGAGTTCGGGTATTGGTTGCGTTCAGCGATAGGGTCTCGCCGGTCTCCAGGATCATGTCCGGTTTGTCGTACTTACCTTCTTTGACGAATGCGATCCGCGCAGTCAGTGGCCCCTCGCGGACATCATCAGTCTTGATGAATTGTTCACCCGCGTATTTACGCATATCCATTTGTCCTGCTCCTTTCTTGTCTTCATGGTGGGTTGGGGATTGTTGGTTGCTAGGCGGCGGCCTCCTCACTGTTGAAATTCCATTTTGCCCGGACGATCAGCGCGAGCTTGTCGCCGTCACGAAAGACGACGGGCTGCTCACCTGCGGTTTCGATGTGGATGTTGGCGCCGGCGAATTCGTCGAGCATGGCCATGATCTGCCCGATCGGCACCGCGACCTTCGCGGCGCCATGCGTTTCGGCGTTGACCAGGTCCAGGCCGTCAGCCGGTTGACGCGCCAAGAAAACGTTGAGACGTCCGGCATTGTCGCCCCAGGATAGGGCAGCCTGGGCCCGGTCGGCGGTGCTCACGGCAGTCAACCGCGCCAGCGCCGAGAGCAGCTCTCGACGATTGCATATCAGCCAATTCGGCGCGGGCTGCGGAACCACTGCCTCATAGCCCGGATACCCGGTGCCACCATCGATCAACCGCGAGACGAACCTGAATTCCCGTGTGCTGAATTCGATCAGGCTCTTGGAACGCCGGATCACCACGCGGCTTGGCTTCGTCTGCATCAGGATCTTGCGCAGCGCAATTGAAGTCCGCGCTGGCACGATGCAGGTGCGATCGATCGAAAACTCGCCGGCCGCAATGTCGGTTCTGATCAGCCGGAGGCCGTCAGTCGCGACCCCGACGAGGCGGGCGGCGATGCTGTGCAGGAAGATCGCGTTCAGATAGTAGCGCGTATCCTCATGGCCGGCAGCCGCGATCGGCTCCATCAGCCGAAGGCAATCTGCGGCACTGATCTCGATCACCGAGACCATCCCATCGATCGCGATCGGCGGCGGCAGATCGG
The DNA here is from genome assembly GCF_036924645.1 of Bradyrhizobium sp. AZCC 2176. NCBI lineage: Bacteria > Pseudomonadati > Pseudomonadota > Alphaproteobacteria > Hyphomicrobiales > Nitrobacteraceae > Bradyrhizobium > Bradyrhizobium sp. AZCC 2176. The sequence goes on from NZ_JAZHRX010000001.1 coordinate 4,883,892, forward strand.
CGATCGGAATCACGTTCAAGCGGCAGCGGCTATTCCCGCAAAAGATCCGCATGCCGCCCGATGTCGTATTGAGCGCAACCTGGGCACCGGCCGCAAAACTGGCGGCAAGCGAAGCGAGACGATCTGCGCTAACCGCGGTTTCGCCGGGCTCATCGACCACCGCGTCGATCGTGGCCGTAATCGTGCCAAGGGACTTATCGGTGGACCTGATTTCGACACTGTCCCCGACCACGATATGCGCGGCCGGTGACGCGTTCTTGCCACCGCGCGCGATCGCGCCGGTGAGTGCCAGGGCGCCGGCGAGGACGCAAGCTTGCAGCTTGATCTGCATCACCGATACCGGTGATAGGCGAACAAGGTGAGGCCACAGCCGGCACAGATAATCTGCAGCCCGTTGTCGATGACTTCGGCGTCGTAGCAGCGCACCGGACGGTTGCAGGTCGGGTCGGGACAGAACTGGCCATCGGCCACAAACACCTTGCCGCCCGTGGCATATGCCGACAGCTCGCGCGGTTTATTGACTTTCAGATTTCCAGGCGTATTTGATCGCATACTACGTTCCTCTCGTTAGTCCGGCGTTGGTCGCGCCGGGTTGGTTTGCAAAGGCGCGCCTGAGTGATGGCAGGCGCGCCTTTGCGCGTATTGATCAGTCGCTGCCGAGAAACAGTGCGTCTCGGACTCTCATACCGAGCCGCCGGGGGCCGAGACTGATGATTTTGTTCTTGTGGTTGCGCTTCAGGCTGTCTTCAGAAATACCAGCCAGTCGCGCCGCTTCGCTCAGCGGCGCGATGCGCTCAAGCTCAAGAAGACGGTCGATCTTGAACCGCAGAGTTTTCATTTTCAGAAGGCCGCATTCTCTGCTCTCCGCATGAAGGCGCTCATGGCGCTTAAGCATGCGGAAGCGAGCCACAGAAAAATGCGGATGTGAAATGCATAAAAAAGCGCTTTAAAAAGTGTCCGAACATGTGTCCGGATGCTAGATCTTGTCGATCGGCCAGACGCCCCAATCAGACAGCTTGATGTACCCTGAAGTCACGGGTCGAAGGTTAGGTGGAAGTCGCTTGGCGCGGGCAGCCTTGTTCATCTGATCCGCCAGCAGCTTTGCGAAGCGCGCTCTAATTATGTCAGCGGGAATTTTGCCAGCGGCTTTCAGTTGGCGAGCTTCGTCTGCGACCCAGGTCGCGGTGTTCTGCACGGCCGTAGATTCCGGCTCAGGCTTCCCCTCGTCAGACAAGGACAGCTGCCGGACCGGAGATGATCTTGGCCGGGCATCCTTAGGCAACAGCGCCTCGACATCCGCATGCAGCAGTTCGATTCTGAAGATTTCGACGCCTCGCCACCATTTGTGGCGGAGCTTAGTAACGATATCGGCGCCGTACTCCCACTTGACGACGAGCCTCGCCCAGCTTTCATCCCAAAAGACCTCGATCCGAGCGTGCTGCCAGAATGCCGGATCGCCGGTTATTGGACCATCATCCGTGCTTTGAGGGGATGACAGTCCAACGACTCTGCGTCCCCAATAGCGCCACCTAATCTGTTTGGTTCGCAATCTCTCTAGAAGCCAGTGTCCGGAAAACAGTGGCGCAAGATAGATGTTCATGACGAGCGCGCGGGCCTCGCACAGCGAAATCCACTCGTCTGTGTTATGCTTACTATCAGCCACGGCAGCCAAGTCCTGATTGGTTGCGGTTGGGCCGGTTCGAGGTGTTGCGAGCACCTCGACCGGCCGGGCGCCATTGACCCGATCTTAATGGCGCAACAACGGCGCACCAAGTCTGCGCCGTTGTTATTGGTGCGCCTAAGGGAAAAGGTAATGGCGCAACGCCGCGCCATTAACCTTTCCCCCAACGGCGCACCAATGGCGCAATAGCGCGGTTGCGGCCCAAGATGGAACACGCGACATCGTCATGCCGATTCGCCAGAGGCGTAACGAATGCGCCTGCTGGGTCGCCGGTCTTCACGGTCTGGCACATTCGGATTAGCTCAGGCCCGCAGCCTTGCCAGTCTTTCGCAGGGAGTCCGCATGCCTTCTGTACTCGGCGCAGGCGGCCAGGCGCGCGGCATCGATTTCAGTTTCGATGATGCGGCGTAGGCCGACATCTCGCGTGCAACGGGCTGGCACGCTCATCAAGCCGGTGACAAGCGTCCCTAGAATGAGATCCAATGCCTCCTGAACCTGGCTATAAGGTACCAGGTCATTGGTCTCGCGCTGCAAACGAACCGCGAGAGCTTGCGTCTTCATGTCCGCTAGCCGGGCATCAGCCACCCCGCGTTGGCCACGCCTGTTCTCCGATCGCAGATGGGTAATTACTGATCTGATCGTGGGTGCGAGTGGCCATTGGTCCCGGCCGATGCGCGAGACGATGCCGTCTTGCTCCAGCGCGTGAAGATACTGTTTGGTGAAGCCAGTTAGCTGGCAGATTTCGGCTGTGCTGGCTGTGGCATTAGCGCTCATTGTCATGGCTTCAATCAACCGCAACAGTAAAGTAAACCTGCGATTTCGAAATGCCAAATATTTTTAAGATCCGGGAGCGGCGGCACCGCGCCAGGCCCTCTGCCGGGAGAAGGACCCGAGGCCATCAGTTGGACGTCACCATTTCCGAGATTGGCGGCTGACCGGACATGCCGCGCCCATGCCAAAATCGACGCGAATGACCCGGAGCAGAAGTCGCCGACCAAGACGGTCGAAACCTCTGCGCGCTCCGGCAGTCGGATGGACTCGTCGAGAAGATCGGACTAGTCTTTCGGCGTCGACTGTAGACGGCCTGAGCATAGGGACCTGGCATGGCCAACTTCCTTTGGCTTGGAAGCGCTTTTGGTGCCATCTTCGGGATGCTGCACGGCATCTACCTTTACCGACAGCAGGCAGCGTGCGCTTTGGCAAGCGGTACTACAGGCGGCAGAGCCATGGGACTCTATTATGGTTTTTGGGCCTTCGCCCTCTGGACTCTCTTTGGGGCCTACGTCCTTGCCCTCTGGGTCCTTGGTTCGATCGCCTACCTGATTGCTCGATTGGTCTCAGGGCGGCGCATGGCGCGTTAGACCGATTCACGGCCGGCTCTGCTCGTCAGCGACACCGAGCTAGGAGTGGGACACTGGCAAGTGAACCTGAACAACGTACAGCACGTTGGAATAATCGGGGCGGGAGTTGCTGGACTCGCCACCGCGAAGATCCTCCAGGCTGAAGGGCTCGACTGCACAATCCTCGAACGCGCCGAACGGCTGGGCGGCGTCTGGGCGGACGGTTATTCGAACTTTGGTGTTCAGGTCCAAAAGGAGCTCTACCAGTTCCCGGACTGGCCGCTGCCCAAGGGCACTCCAAACTTCACATCGGGCTCCATCTTCCAAAAGTACCTAGAGGACTATGCCGACCAATTCCAGATCCGCTCGCACATTCGCCTCGGGGCACGGGTGATGGCGCTGACGCCGCGATCAGACGGTGCGGCGGGCTGGACCGTCTCCATAGAGGAGGGCAGCGGGCTGCATCGGGAAGACTTCGACCTCGTCGTGATTGCGACCGGCCTCTATTCCAATATTCCCAACTTGCCCGATATCCCCGGTCAGGAGGAATTCGAGGGCGAGGTCCTGCATATCTCGCAGGTGAAGACCCGCGCACCGCTCGAACGCAAGCGCGTGGCCGTGCTCGGTTACGGCAAGAGCGCCACGGATGCAGCTTTGGAAGCGGCGGCAGTGGCCGACGAGGCTCACATTGTTTTTCGTGAAACGCACTGGCCGGTGCCGCCCAACCTCGCCGGAATCCTGCCTTTCAAATGGGGCATGCTGAGCCGATTGACCGGTGCACTGATTCCGCCCTACGTGCGTCCGACACCGGTGGTACGTTGGGTGCATAGCCTAGGTAAGCCACTCGTGTGGAGTTTTTGGCGGCTCGTGGAATGCCTCCTCTTTATCCAGTGCGGTCTCGGGACCAGGATCGCGAATGGTAAGAACCTGGTGCCATCAAAGCCCGTGGAAGTAGACTGCTTTGGCGAATCCACTATGCTGCCCCGTCCCGAGTTGTACAGGCTGATCCGCCAGGGCCGTATTGCGGCGCACCGCACGGAGATCGCTGCCTTCACCCGCGATGGCATCACTCTGCGGGATGGCGACACGCTCAGGGTTAACTGCGTGGTCCTCGGCACCGGCTGGAACAGCGATTACAGTTTTCTTTCTAACGAAGCACGGGAAATCCTGGGTGCGGACGAGGACGGCTTCTACCTGTACCGTCACATGCTGCATCCCGACCTGCCGAACCTGGTTTTCATCGGTCGCACGTCAACCTTTCTCAGCATTCTTACCTATTGCGTACAAGCGCGCTGGTTGGCCGAGCTGATCGCGGGGCGGTTTGGCCTTCCTGACCGGGAAGCCATGTTGGCGGAGATCGCGCAATTGAAGGTCTGGAAGCGAGGGTGGATGCCTTTCAGCGCCGCCCGTGGCGCGCGACTTCAATTGCACATGCTGTACTACCACGATGAGCTTCTCCGTGACTTCGGCGCCGATCCCCTTCGCAAGCGTGGGATCTTTGCACCGCTGAAGGAACTGTTCGTGCCCTATCAGCCGAGCGACTATCGGGCGATCGTGGCGGGTGATTGGGACGATAGTCGCGCAAGTCGACGAAGGGATTGAATAAAGCTGCCCATTTGCGCTTCTGGCCCCGAGCCGAACAACGCGTGAGCCGTTATCACGTCGGCTGTCTGCGGTAGACCGGATAATGATCCGCGCCTGCCTTGACCGCCGCTCCTGACCCAAAGTTGGCGTTTGGTGGGTCATCGAGAGCGGGCTCCATCAGCACCCGGTCCAGCGCTCGTGAAATCCCATTAAGCCAGCGATCATTGAAACTCTATACTGGTCACTATTGATTCTTGGTTCGCCGCGCGCTCGATGTAGTCGGCGAGGCGCGCGGCGTCATCTGCGACACCCGACAGGAAGGAGGAATTCATGCGCGATAGCCACGGCAGGCCAAGGAAGTAAATACGGGGCACAGGAGCAATCCCACGATTGTGCTTCGGCCGTCCGTCTGCGTCCAGCACAGGAAGATCGATCCAGCTGAGATCGAACGACGGCGGAGCCGTTGCGCGTCACCATTTGCCATTGCACGTTCTGCCAGCGATTGACGGGGTCGGCATATCTTGTCGAACCGATCTTCAGACGAGAGGACGTGATATTCCACGGGACCCCATTGCGAACCTATGACCATCAGTCCGATACCAGTGGCAAGCGCGTTACGGTGAATTTCTGCGGCAGATGCGCGACCACCATCTGTCTCGACCTGGAGCGCTTTCCCGACATCCTGGGATTATGCGGCGGCACGTTCGACGATCCCAATTGGTTCGATCGCGGCCAGGAGAACTGCCGCCACATATTCACGCGCTCAGCGCAAAGGGGCGTGGTTCTGCCGGCAGGTGTGAACCTGTACAAGGAGCACGCGCTCGAGCTCGACGGCACCCCCACCCGGCCGACCATGCTCGCCCACGCGCTCATGTTGCATCATGGCGGATATCGCGGCAGATAGTCCGGTTATGGCACCTTTGAGACATGGCGACCGGCCCTGACGACGTCCGTTTCCAAAGGAAGACCGGAAGTAGTCGGCCGCGACCAAAACGACGCGATTGACCCGAAGGCGACATCGCTGTCCGCACATCGGTCCGTCAGCGTCGAGAGAGGCCAAAGGTTCCCTTGAGGCGTTCGGCGAAGTGTGTCACCGTAAGAGGAGGCCAACGACGACCAGAACCGCGCCATTACCATCGACTTTCGCTGAATGTGGAAGCAGAAGGAGGTGCCAATGGCCACGCAAGATTCACCCAACCTTTACGAGCGGCTCGGCGGTGTCTACAGCATCGCGACCGTCGTAGACGACCTCATCGACCGCGTGATGGCCGATCCGCGGCTCAATGCCAATCCCTTGGTCGACGACGCGCACCACAAGGTACCGCCGGCAGGCTTCAAATACCTGGTTACCGAGATGCTGTGCTGGGCCGCCGGGGGTCCGCAGAACTACACCGGCAAGGACATGGAGAGCTCGCACCGGCACCTGCGCATCACGCCGGGCGAGTGGGACGCGTTCATGGACGACGTGGCGCAGACGCTTGACAAGTTCGCGGTCCCGGTGGCCGAGCGGGCCGAGGTCGTGGCCATCGTCGAGAGCACACGGACTGACATCGTCGTCTAACGGCGCCGCCGAGCGTGCTTAGAGTCCGGATTTGACCCATCTCCGACATCGGTTTTCGGGCAAGCTCGCTCACACGTTACAGGCGGCGGCCTCTCCGGTTCAAAGGCCGCTAAACCAATTGTAGCCTTCATCTTCCCAGTAGCCGCCGGTGTAATTATTGAGCACGACAAGCCCGATCACGTGCTTAGGATTTTTGAAGCCGAGCTTGGTCGGAATGCGCACGCGCATGGGAAAGCCGTATTTCGGCGGCAGGACCTCTCCATCGTACTTGAAGGTCAGCTGCGTCTGCGGATGCAGGGCCGTGGCCATATCGATGGAGCTGGAATAGCCTTCGGCGCAGGTGAAGTGCACATACTTTGCCGTCGTGTCGGCGCCAATCCGGCGGAGGAATTCGCGGAGCGGCGTTCCCGTCCATCTTCCAATCGCACTCCAACCCTCGACGCAGACAAGGGCGGGTGATCTGCGTCTCCTGGGGCAGCGCGTACAGCCGATCGAGCGTCCATGGCCGTTTGTCGTCGACCAAACCGTCGATCAAGAGTTTGTAATCGTCTTGGTCAATATCGGGTGCATTCTCCTCGCGATAATACGCATTGAACGGGAAAGGACGCGTGATCGCGGTTTCTGGATAGGTCGGTGCAAGTCGGTTCGGGTTGAATAGCCACGCCTGCACGCGATCATTGAAACGAGACACGATGCGCAGCGCGTTCTCAACCGACGGCCCATCGATGATGTCGCATCCTGTCAGAAAGGCGAGCGCGCCGACGCCTGCGCCGGCCCGCAGGAAGGCGCGACGGGTCGGCTCGGGCAGGAGTTTGGCAGCGTCCTTGGCCAGCAGTTCGGCGTCGATCCTGGGAACCGATGATCTCGAACGAGACATCTCTGGTCTCCTAAGCGGCCGCAGATTCCAAAGCCCATCGCCGCAAGCATCGCTACGGCGTTAATCCAATGGGCACCCGGACTTCAAGCGGATGAACCCGGCTCTTTCGCCTTTGCGAAAGCCCGGCCCGCCGAGAGTTGTGTCAGCCGCGCTTCCTAGTTCCCGCATGGGCAACTGTGGTAATCTAGTGTTAGCAGCTATCAATGCCGCAGGGATCGGCGGAGTTCCTCGAAATCCCTAGCGCGCGAGATGGAATTGACCCGGGTCGTCGAGGGTCATCCTGGCAGCTGCCAAACCAGTGCTCCAAATCGTCAGGGAGGAAGCGATGTCTCGTACGATAGCGTATTCGCTGCGAATGATTGGTTTTGGCGCTATTCTGGCGGCGCCCTTGGCATGGGCTCAGGAGACTGCGCCGGTACGCGTGCGTGGCACCATCGAAGGTGTCATTGATAGCGCTGCCTACATGGTTAAGACACGCGATGGAGCCGAACTAAAAGTGACGCTTGCCGAAAAGCCGCAGATCGCCGGAATCGTCAAGGCGTCGCTTTCCGATATCAAGGAGGGCTCGTTCGTCGGCGTTACCGCGATGCCCAAGGCCGACGGCAGCTTGAGCGCACTCGAAGTACACATTTTCCCAGAGGCCATGCGCGGAACTGGTGAGGGACACTATCCGTGGGATCTTCGGCCACAGAGCACGATGACGAACGCGAACGTTGAACAGATCGCTGCTGCTGTTGATGGGCGCACGTTGACGTTGAAATATAAGGACGGGGAGAAGAAAATCTTCGTCCCCGCCGATGCACCCATCGTCGCTTACGTACCGGGAGACAAGAGCGATCTCAAGCCTGGCGCGAAAGTCCTCATCATCGCGGCCAAGCAGCCTGATGGAACGTTGCAGGGGCGCGCCTGGCGCGTCGGTCGGGATGGACTAACGCCGCCAATGTGACTGCAGCACGAGCGAGTAGCTCCGAGTGAGTGGCTCTTTCTTGTAAAGCCCGCGACGGCAATACGCGGATGCGGATCAGGCGGTAGCGCCGAGAGTTGGTACATCCGGTTATGGCACAAACCGGCTGTTGGAGGCCGGGCAGAGCATGTCCGCTCTGCCCGGGTCTTTCAGACATCAACTTGTTCCGCTATTGCCAAAGCATCGTCTACTTCGATCCCGAGATATCTGACGGTGCTTTCGATCTTGGTGTGGCCAAGCAGAAGCTGGACGGCCCTGAGATTGCCGGTGCGACGGTAGATCAGGGTAGCCTTCGTGCGTCGGAGCGAATGCGTCCCGAAAAGCCTAGGGTCTAGTCCAACGCTGCCTATCCATTCCGAGACGAGGCGCGCATATTGCCGCGTCGTCATACTGCGTTCGGCACCACGACGACCAGTGAACAAGAACTCTCCGGGTCTTTTGTTGGCAACCTTCAAATAGTCATCGACTGCTTGGCGGGTCTGTTCGCTCAACTCGAATCTGACTGGCCGGCCAGTTTTCTTCTGTCGGACCGTTGCCCGATCCGCTGCGTATCCGCTGGCGGCGATATCTTCGACCTTGATCGCTACGACGTCACAGCCACGCAGCTTGCTGTCGATCGCCAAGTTGAACATGGCGAGGTCCCGAGCACGACCTTCGATCTGGAGTTTTGTCCGGATCGACCAAACGTGTTTGGGGCGCAACGGGGGCTTTGCTCCGGTCACCTTGCCCTTATTCCAGGGCACTCGCTTATGGGATGCGAGGGTCGCGTTCTCGTGATCTTGCATGGCCATACTCCTCGGTTAGAGAGGGCGAGAAGCATGAGCCAGGGCGTTGGAACTAGGTCAGCTTTCGGGCCACTACGGACTTCGCGTCTGGCCCGGCGACGAGGGACCGGTAGCGAATGACCCAAAGCTGTCGTCGCTGCTGTGCGCGGCCAAATGAGAAACGAATCTTTTGCGGCAGGTATTGCCCCGAAGGACAGTTGCTCGCCGGGCGAAAATCTGATGCTATTCTTTGGGAGAAGCTTCCCTGCCAACAATAGAACGAAGGAGAGAATGATGCGCTCACTCCTACTCGCCGCGCTCGGCATTACCGCGTTCTCCGCAACCATGGCTGTCGAGACACCTGAGGCAAATGCTGTCGTCTATTGTGCCGCCGGTGTCTACCGCGCCGGCTGCGTCGCCCGACCCGGCGCCGTCGTCCGACCCGGCGGCGTAGCATCCGTCCGAGGTGTTGCCCGTCGTACTACTCGGCGTGTTGTTCGGCGATCCGACATGATGCTTAAGCACGACATCTCGCTTCTCGGCCACCTCGATAACGGCCTCGGCTTCTACCGCTTCAGTTACAACGGCAGCGACAAGGCCTATGTCGGCGTGATGGCGCAGGAAGTCCAGACAGTCATGCCCGCGGCGGTATTGCGCGGCAGCGACGGCTATCTGCGGGTCTTCTACGACAAGCTCGGTCTGAAGTTCCAGACCTACGACCAGTGGGCGGCATCGGGCGCTCATATCCCGGCCGGCACACCCGTTGAGCAGTAACGCTTGGACAAGCAAGGACGCAAGAATCCGTTGCCGTGGCGGCACGGCATCTTCGATGTGCAGCTCCGATCAAGCGCATAAGGCGCCCGCTTTAGCGGGCTGCCGCGCAACGATTCAGTGCCTTGGCTTCGAAGAGCCCCAATACGCACGGCAACAAGTTGCCAAAATGCCTCCGAGGTAGATGTTGAGGAGCAAAGAAGCGCGGCTGTGCGCCATTGTTGTCCAAAGATTGTTTCAAACTAGGCTTGCGCCCAAAGAGGCGCTGAATGGGCTCGCGGCACCGCGCCCCCGAGCGTTTATGAACTAAGATCATAGGAGCGTTGACGATGTTCTGTTTGTCCTCCATCTCCGCAGCCGCGCTGGCTGCTGTTTGTGCCGCAAGCGTGTTTGCCACGACTGTCGCCGCACAAAATGCGACCATGGACATCGGCACGCTCGACAAGGAGGCAGCCGATAAGGCTTTCCCCACCAAGCCTCCATACTCGCCATATGCGGGCCGTAATTTCCCGACGCGGCCGTACTTCGGCGACACGCACACGCATACCTCTTACTCGATGGACGCGGGCGCGTTCGGCGCTCGGCTCGGCCCAAAGGACGCTTATCGCTTTGCCAAGGGCGAGGAAGTTATCGCTTCCAGCGGACAACGCGCGAAACTTTCGCGCCCGCTGGATTTCATGGTGGTAACGGATCATTCGGACGGCATGGGTTTTTTTCCGCAATTGATCGGCGGCGATGCCAGCCTGCTCGCTACGCCGCAGGGCCGGAAGTGGTACGACGGGATCAATTCCGGCAAGGGCGCAGAGGCCGCCATTGATATCGTCACCAGCTTCGGCAAGGGGCAAATGCCCAAGGGCTTCCCCACGCCGGGGACGCCGGCCTATCGCAGCGCGTGGCGCGAAACGATCAAGGCGGCGGAAGAAGCCAATGAACCGGGTCGCTTCACTGCTTTCATCGGCTATGAGTGGACCTCGAACGCTGGCGGCAACAACCTTCATCGCAATATCATTTGGCGCGACAACGGCGCCAAGGCCAGTCTCGTCGAACCCTTCACCACGTTGCCGCCGCTCGGCAGTCCAAATCCCCGCGATCTCTGGAAATGGATGGCGATGTGCGAGGAAAAAACCGGCGCCGAAATTCTTGCGCTCGCGCACAACGGCAATCTGAGCAACGGTCGGATGTTTCCGATCATCGAGTCGTTCAACGGCAAGCGGATCGACCGCGAATATGCGGAGAACCGCACCCGTTGGGAGCCGCTCTACGAAGCCACGCAAATCAAAGGCGATGGCGAGACCCATCCATTTCTTTCGCCCAACGATGAATTTGCAAACTTTGAACGTTGGGACAAGGGCAACCTCGATCTGACAGAAGTGAAGAAACCGGAGATGCTTGAATTCGAGTACGTCCGTTCGGCATACAAGAACGGGCTCAAGATGGAAGCCGAACTCGGCGTAAATCCCTACAAGTTCGGCCTGGTCGGCAGTACCGATGCGCATACCGGGCTTGCGGCAGTCGAGGAAGATAATTTCTTCGGCAAGACATCTTCTGCCGAACCGAGTGCCGATCGCGCGATGCATCCGTTCGTCAAGACCGACAAGGCCGTCATCATGGGCTGGGAGACGACGGCGTCCGGCTACGCCGCGGTATGGGCCACCGAAAATACCCGTGAGGCGATTTTCGACGCCATGAAGCGGCGCGAAACTTACGCGACTACCGGCCCGCGCATGGTCGTTCGTTTCTTCGGCGGCTGGGATTTCGAGGCCGCCGACGCCAACAATCGCATGCCGGCGCGAGTTGGCTACACCAAGGGCGTACCGATGGGTGGAGACCTGAACAACGCTCCACAAGGAAAGTCGCCCACCTTCCTTGTCGCCGCCTTGAAGGATTCGATCGGTGCAAATCTGGACCGCATCCAGGTCATCAAGGGCTGGGTCGGAAAGGACGGCCAAACGCAGGAGCGAGTTTACGACGTCGCGGTTTCCGGCGGCCGCACGATCGGCGCCGACGGCCGCAGCAGGACATCCGTCGGCAGCACGGTTGACGTCGCAAATGCGACATGGACCAACACCATCGGCGCGGGCGAGATGATTACAGTCTGGAAAGATCCCGACTTCGATCCCGCTTTGCGCGCCTTCTACTATGTCCGCGTGATCGAAATTCCGACGCCGCGCTGGACGGCCTACGACGCGAAATATTTCGGCATCAAAATGCCGGCGGAAGTCACGATGACGACCACCGAACGGGCCTATACCTCGCCGATCTGGTACACGCCTTGATCGCTCGGCTGCTGAGAGAGCCGTTACTGCAGTTCCTCGCGCTCGGTGCCATGCTGTTCGCGCTCTACGGGCTCGCCGGCAAGCGAAGCGCGGAGGCGCCCGATAAAATCGTGGTTTCCGCCTCGCGGGTCGCCAACCTCGGCGACGGATTTGCGCGGACGTGGCGGCGGCAGCCGAACGAGCAGGAACTGCAGGGCCTGATCGAGGACTACATCCGCGACGAGGTGTTCTACCGCGAGGGCAGGGCGGCCGGACTGGACCGCGACGACGCCGTCATCCGCCGTCGCGTGCGGCAGAAGATGGAATTTCTCGCCGAGGACATGTCCGTACCGGAGCCGAATGATGAGCAGCTTGCAGCCTATCTCGCGTCCAATCCGGAGTTATTCCGAGCCGAAGGTCAACTTACATTCCATCATGTCTTTCTGAGCGCCACGCGGCGGGCGAATACCATCGAGAGCGACAGCAAACAGGTTGCGAGCGTCCTGGCTCGCGCCGACGCGGCTGTGGATGCGACGTTACTTGGCGATCCGTTCCTGCTTGGCGAGGAGTTTCGTGGCGTCTCGCCAAGCAAGGTAACGAGCATATTTGGCGAAGACTTCTCCAAGCGGATAGCGGCCATGGAGGCGGGCCGTTGGCAGGGACCGGTTTCTTCGGGCTTTGGACAGCATTTCATCTTTATCAGCGAACGCGTTTCCGGAGGGTTGCCATCGCTCGATGCTGTCCGACCAGCCGTCCGCCGCGAGTGGGCGAACGCCCGCCGCCTTGAGGCGGAACAGAAGCTTTATTCTTCGCTTCGGGGACGCTACGAAATCGTGGTGGAGGCCCCTCGGGAAAAGGCGGCGGAGGCCGCCAGCCGATGAATCGCTTCCGTTTTCTCTTTGCCGTTCTGATGGTGCTGCTGCCGCAACTTGCCTTCTCGGATGAACTTCGGCCGGGCTATCTTGAGGTGCGCCAGACCAGCCCTGACGCCTATAATCTGCTTTTCAAGATTCCCGCGCGGGGGGAAGACTTGCGGCTCGCGATCTACGTCAAACTGCCCGAAGGCACTCAAGATGTAGCGCCGCCGCGGGCATCATTCAGCGACGGTGCCTATGTCGAACGCCGTACCATTCGGCGGGATGAGGGGCTCGCCGGGCAGGCGGTATCGATTGAGGGCCTGTCGGACGCATCGACGGATGTACTGGTTCGGATCGAAAGCCTTGCCGGCGCAGTACAGACCGAACGGCTTTCCCCGACGAAGACGGCATTCATTATTCAAGCGGTGCCCGGCGCGGGAGAAGTGGCGGCGACCTATCTGCGCCTTGGCGTCGAACACATTCTTTTCGGCTTCGATCACCTGCTGTTCGTGCTGGCGTTGGTGATCCTCGTTCGAGACTGGCGCCGCGTTGCCATCACTGTGACGGCCTTCACCATTGCACACAGCATTACGCTTGCCGCGGCGACGCTAGGTTTCGTGAACGTGCCGGGTCCGCCCGTGGAAGCGACCATAGCGCTGAGCATCATGCTGGTTTCCGTTGAGATCCTGAATGCACGCGGTGGAAAGCCAAGTCTGACCGCACGTCTGCCGTGGCTGGTTGCCTTCAGCTTTGGGCTTTTACACGGTTTTGGCTTCGCCGGAGCCCTGGCAGAGGTGGGATTACCCCAACATGCGATCCCCATTGCGCTGCTGTTTTTCAACCTCGGCGTGGAGATTGGGCAGTTGGCTTTCGTGGCTGCGGTCCTAACGGCGGGCGGTTTGTTCCGCACCGCAACGGCGCTTCGCCTCGAACCTGCCCTAATTCAGCGGACAGCCAATCGGCTCGACGTGATCGCGGCGTACGCGATCGGCACGGTGGCGGCCTTTTGGCTGATCGAGAGGACCTCTGCCTTTTTTGTGTGAAGTCCGTAGGCGGGGCGTCGACATGCAATGAGGCTGGCGACTTCCGTTTTTGGCACCTTTGAGACATGCCCGTCTATCCTGAGAATGTCGGTTCACCGGGCGGACCGGAAGTAGCCGTGGTCCGGTCAAACCGACGCGAATGACCCTGAACGGACATGCGTCGAATCGAGGGGCAATTGGACGGTTCGATTAAACGAACCGTTAGAACCTTTCGAGCACAAATGCCGGGAACAACTGGAGATTACGATGTCACTCGCTTTCGCGTTGGCCTTCGCGGCAGCTGCCTTGGTCGAAGCCGCCGGTTACTTCTTCAAGCTTAACAAGAACCTCGTCGCGGGCGCTCGCACCCTGATCATTATGGTCGGCCTCTGGTTTGCCGTTACGGCAAGCCGCGAGACGATCACCACTAAAGGGACACCATCAGAGATTAAGTTGGGACACCTTCCGTCTCACCGCACAGCTTAGGCGGCACTCGCCCGAAGGATTAGGTAGGTTGCCCTATGACGTATAGTGATACTGCTTGGTTGGGCTGTTTTGCTGTGCTGGGCGCGTCCGCATTCATCGTGTTGCGTCCAAAATGGTTCTTCGGTCGAAAATTGTCGTTGGAGGAAGCGCTCGCGTTCTGTTGGGTGCAATGGTCGATCTATATGGGGGCGTTCGTAATCTACATCGGGCTAACGCTGCCGTTAGGTCTTTCGCGCGATGCGCACGGCCCGGCGATTGGCATTGCCGTTTGTTCATCCATTGTTGCCGGTCTGGGGTTGGCACGGGTCACTAGCGACTGGAAGAGCGCGGTGAGCAAATCTATTTTTGGTCTGTTTGGCCTCACTCTTGTAGTGGTTCCCCTCACTGCCGCCTTAGCTCTCTCAAAATGACAACTCGTCGAGCAACAAACCCCGTGCACTTCCGGTACTTACCCTACGCGGACTTCGCCTTAGGCCGCCTCGGATGCGGCACCGCTCGCATCTCGCGTCGTCTGCGTTTGGAAACATTTTCTAGCCTGAATGATTTACTCCCGGGGCTTCGCAAGATGCGAGGCATTCATGAACCCTCTCTCGGCGAGCGACGTGTTCCTTACGGTCGCGATCATGAGCGCCACTTTCCTGACCGATTGATTGGAATGCTTTGAAAGGAGCGCTCGATCTGGGCAACGCATAGCTGATGCGAGGTCTAGGACTCCGCAAGCTTAATGGTTGAGACTGGCCACCTTCCATCATGACCTTCGATGGAAATCCGAAGCCCGTGCAATTCATCCAGCCAAACGTTCTCGACCCTGCCTGCCTTTCCGTCGGTAAGCACGACGGCTTTGCCGATCAATTCGGATTGGGCCGCACCGTACTCATTCAAAATCTTTGACGCGCGGCGCTTCACCGACGGCATTGCTCGTCCATGTTCGGCCGAGCCGTCTGTGCTGTCCAAAGCGGCTCAACGCCGAAGTTTGTTCCAGCGCTCAGCACTGGGAATGATTGATGGTGACTGCTCGTCCAATTCGCGCAGCCGGTCGATTTGCGTTCTAAGGCTTCCCGGCAATTCCGGCTCTTCTTTTAGGAACGCGCGTAGCCTCTCACCGATCTCTTGAACGATCGCTCGGCTGTGTTTGGGGTCTATGTCAATACGGTTGCGCATAACGAAGCCTCGTTCGGGGAAGAAGGCGCCAGCATCGGCGACCCAGCGCCTGCGCCACCACCTACCCCTCCCGCAGCTTTCCCGCTTGCGAGCACGGCTGGCAATTCTGAACGGAACCGGAGACCGCCGCTTTTGGCTATCTGCGCGAACGCTTTGAGAACAGCGGGCCCCGCAGTAGGAACCTTTGGCTATCCGCGACATGCGCCATGTAGTTAACGGCGAGCGACGGTCTCGTGCTTCTAAAGTCTTGACCGGAGCTTTCGTTCCCTGACTTCTAATCGTGACGCCGTTCGGAACGGAAGGGGAAGCAATTGGAGCGCCGAGCCGACGCATTGAGGAACTTGCCGCGCGCTCTGGAACCATTTCAGAGAATGTCCGGTTTAGTCCTGTGGGGCCGATGGAGGAACCATCGCCATGAGGATCGAATATCTTGCTGCAATCGCGATAGTTGCCGTTGCCGCTGGTACTGGACTGGCGGTCCATTCTGTCGGCTCGCTGCCGCCCGAAAAGCAGTCCACGCCTGCCGCCGCCCAATTGGCGACCCTGTTAGCTGAGTCCGTGGATCCGTTTTTGCTTCGGTCCGGCCGGCCGACGCCCGCGCGCGACGATACTTAGCGCCTCGTCTGGCAACGACCGCTGTAACGCCTTCTCACATCCCATGGCGCTCGCATCCATACGTCCGTTCCTCGTCTGTCGGATTGAACGCGAGAATAGTTCCGCTGCTTCAGCCTACGCCGCAACGTCGTCGGCGCGCCGATTCACTTCGCAGCACATGGCGGATGCCAGTCATCAGGAGGCCTCCATGCCGGAGATCAACACCAGGTTTCTGTTCACGCTCGCTCTCGAAATTCAAGTATCCAGTCTCGGCGATACTCCATACGGCCGCCGACGCATGTTTCATTTTGATGGCGGCAGCTTCGACGGGCCGAAGCTTAAGGGCAAGGTGTTGCCAGGCGGCGAGGGTTGGTCGTTGATCCGCCGCGACGACGTGATGGAGGTGGACGCGCGGTGATCCTCGAAACCAACGACAACCATCAAATCTACGCGGCCTGGAAGGGACTTCGCCATGGTCCGAAAGAGGTCATGGATCGCCTTTATCAAGGCGAGATCGTCGACCCGGGAGCCTACTATTTCCGCACCACGCCATACTTCGAGACGAGTTCAGAAAAGTACAGTTGGATGAACTGCATCTGCTCGATCGCCAGCGGCTCGCTTTCTACGAATGCACGAACGCTAGATGTTTTTCAGGTGTTGTAGTCGATGCATCAGACGTCCGCTGCTGGCAGATATTGTTGCAAAAGGCTATTTGCGGTGGCGATCGAAATTTTTCAGGACCACTGATGCGTTTCGCTCGAGGCGATATGAGGGACCACATCGTTTCGCACCAAAACGACCAGGGAGCTTCGTATCGGCGTTACGGAGTATTGCAGTGGCCACGTCGGCCAAAAATCAACTTTTGCGAGATTTTTGACGTCGTTCGATTTTCGACTTTTGCAACAATATCGGCACTTTTGATACATGCCGACGGTCCGCGATTAGGTCTGCTTGTGGTGCTAAACCCGAAGTAAGCTGCACGCGGTCAAATGACCCATATACGACATCGAACGGATGCAGGGCGACCAGCGATCGAACACACCTCTACACGCCCTTCGAACCACCGATAGAAGGAATTATACAGTGACAGTGCATCCGGTTGCAGGCGCTCGGCGACAGTGCCTCATTGACGACCGATCGCCGAGCGTCGAAATCCCAGGCAGCGCCCGCCACGTAGACCGCGCACAGGCGGCCCGTCGGAAATCCGAAGCCGCTACGGAAGCTCGGATATCAGCTTGGTCCATTCGGCCTCGGTCCAAGCTCGGGAGGTGCAGGTGCGCACGTTTCCCAGCGAACCGAGCGCAAGCGCGAATTTGGTGACATGGTCCCCGAGAGGTGCTTCGGCGATGACAAGGATGTCATGCTCGCCAGAGGTGAGATAGACTTGCTTGATCTCGACCCCGACTTTCTTGGCGAGTTCTTTCGCCGCTTCGCTGCGCTTGGGAGCGTCACTGACCGCGCGAATTCCCTGGTCGGTCCAGTTGATCGTTAATATGAATGTCGGCATGTCGTCCTCCATGGATTACACAAGCCCATTGCTTGCCGCTCGCGCGGCAGGCCAACCTGCTCTATGTTGAAGTTGCGAGAGCGCCACAAAGGTAGGCGCTGCTTTCAGACTGCGATGCCTGCCGACGGCCTGATCGCTGCCCATTCCACCAAGCGGCGACGTCGGCTCGTCCCGTCTTAAAGGGGCAGCTCATCACACACTACGCGATGTCACGCGCCTGAGAAAGGGGGCTCCCGCGTTGCTATTACCCGGTGGAAAAGGAATAACGAGCCGGATCGGTCGCGACGGATAAGCTTGCGCCCTCGCGATGCGCGAGATGGTCGGAAGCACGGCAGTGCCCGTGATCAGATACAGAAATTGTCTACAGGGAAGTTTCATCTTGCGCTCCCAGATGCGAGCGACTGCCATCGCGCGTGAGCTTACATCAGTTGCCCAAATGTCAGAAGATGAGGGGATGGTTTAACAAAGCCATTCCCGATACGTCGCACAAGACTATTTCTGCGACAGCGACATAGCCTGTTCGCGAATGAGTACAATTTCCGCTCCTGGCACCTTAGAGACATGGCGACCGGCCCTCACGATGTCCGTTTCCTGGGGAAGACCGGAAGTAGTCGGCCGACGACCAAAATGACGCGAATGGCACCAAACGGACCACCGGGCCGGTCTGGTAATGTCCGTTGATTGGGGTAGACCGGAAGCGGTCGGCGGGGCGTCAAACCGGGGCTTTTGACCCAGTACGCAAGTCGGCATTCACGCAGCCCTTGAGAGTTGCCCCAAGGCCACCAGCGCCGCAACCGTCCGAGTGTCAACGGGAAATAACTTTCGTGCTAGGTTTCCAATCACGCTGCGCGAACAGTGTGACCCGCTGGCTCGAACAAACCTACGTCGAAACTCAGTGCGAGGAGTCTCATGACCGGTCAGGGCCGGCGCATTGCCGGTTGCCACTTGTTGCTGCGAGGTAACCGCTGGATGCCCATAAGCGTGAACAAAGCGCTTGGAGCCAAAGATCGTTGTTCACCGGGCGG
This sequence comes from Bradyrhizobium sp. AZCC 2176, assembly GCF_036924645.1. Taxonomy (NCBI): domain Bacteria; kingdom Pseudomonadati; phylum Pseudomonadota; class Alphaproteobacteria; order Hyphomicrobiales; family Nitrobacteraceae; genus Bradyrhizobium; species Bradyrhizobium sp. AZCC 2176. The sequence continues at coordinate 4,902,341 of NZ_JAZHRX010000001.1, forward strand.
TGCGGTGATTTCCGCATACCTCTCCGCAGTTGTTGAGGGGGACACAATTGTTGGCTGGATAAAAAACTCAGCGTTCTCGGTTCAAGAGGTGCTGCCCAATGGCGCACTCGCCCCGCTCGACCTGACTCCCGCGAAACTGGCGTTGCAAGCTGATAGCACCGACATGAAAGCAAGCAAGTCGGGAATAGTTGGCATCAGTTCGCTGATCGCGGGGCGTCGCATTCAAGGACAAAATACTGGAAACCTTCCTTCGAAGTTGCGTGAAGCTGCATTCGAACGCGCTACCGTACAGATACTGGACAAAATTCAGGGTCATTCCGTTGTCGGCGTGCGTCTGTACGACTGCTGAAACGCGAAAATTAAGCTTTTGATCGTGTTAGCTAGGTAGGTAAGCAGCTCTCGGCTATCACTTCCGTGCTGGCACCTAGAGGACAAAGTTCCTGCGTGGTTGCCTGTCAAGGTTTCCGACCGATTACCTCCAGATGGGACGTGGGACATACCCGGTGATATAGGGACGGGCAGAGCATGTCCGCTCTGCCCGTGTGTTTCAGACATCAACTTGTTCCGCTATCGCCAAGGCGTCATCGACCTCGATGCCGAGATTCCGGACCGTGCTTTCGATTTTGGTATGCCCGAGCAAGAGCTGGACAGCTCTGAGATTGCCTGTGCGCCGGTAGATTAGGGGTAGCCTTTGTGCGTCGCAACGAATGCGTGCCAACAGCCTCGGGTCCAGCCCGACGCTTCCGATCCACTCAGAGACGAGCCGGGCATATTGGCGGGTTGTCATACTGCGGTCAGGGCCGCGACGGCCGGTGAACAAGAACTCGCCGGGCCGTTTGGCAGTGGCTTTGAGATAGTCATCGACCGCCTGGCTGGTCTGCTCGCTCAATTCGAATCTGACGGGCCGACCGGTTTTCTTCTGTCGTACCGTTGCACGATCCGCTGTGTACCCGCCCGCAGCGACATCCTCGACCCGGATTGCAACAACGTCACAGCCACGAAGCTTGCTATCAATCGCCAAGTTGAACATGGCAAGGTCGTGAGCGCGACCTTCGATCTGGAGTTTCGTCCGGATCGACCAGACGTGCTTGGGCCGCAACGGTGGCTTTGCCCCGGTCAGCTTCCCTTGTTCCACGCCGCTCGCTTAGTCCTGGGGGGCGCATTCACTTGATCCTGCATGGTCATACTCCTCGGCTCGGTTACCGAGGGCGAGAAGAATGTGCCGCCGGATTGGACATCGGAATCAGGTCGGTTTTCGGGCCAAAGCGGTCAGGGTACCCTCGACGGTGGGTTTCGCGCTCGACGCAAGCGGCACATTTGAGACATGCCGACGCACGGTAACGATGTCCAGCTACGGGGGTTGAGCGGAAGTCATCAGTACGCGGCCAAATCGACGCGACTGACGTATTTCGGACGTGGGCACAGCCGGACGTCGGCCCATAATTGTGCTATATGAACATTCAATTGCCCGGTCCGGGGTGCGTCATGAGCAGTGAGCACGTAGAGCGGCGACTGGCGGCTATTCTGGCGTCGGATGTCGTGGGCTCTTGTCGCTTGATAGGGATCGACGAAGAAGGCACGCTGGCGCAACTGAAAGCTCTCAGAAAGACGCTTTTCGATCCCAAGATCGCTGAACATCACGGACGCATCGTCAAGAATACTGGGGACGGCGCTCTCGTTGAGTTCGCCAGCGTGGTCGACGCCGTGCGGTGTGCCGACGAAATCCAACGCAGCTTGGCAGAACAAAATACCGATGTGCCTCAGGACAAGCGGATCGAGTTCCGCATCGGCATTCATGTCGGTGATATTATCATCGCAGACGATGATATTTTTGGCGATGGGGTCAATATTGCAGTGCGTCTCGAAGGGATCGCAGAACCGGGTGGGATTTGCATTTCAGACGATGCTCACCGGCAGGTTCGGGGCAAGGTTGGGAACACCTTAGAGGATATGGGTTCGCAGTCTTTGAAGAATATTGCCGAACCGATGCGGGCTTGGCGCGTGCGCATCGGCCCGCGCTCCTCGCCGGCATTGCTAACAAAACCACCGGACCAGACTGCGCTGCCGCTTGCTCTCCCCGACAAACCTTCCATCGCTGTACTGCCGTTCGAGAACATGAGCGGCGATCCCGATCAGGAGTATTTTGCGGACGGAATGGTTGAAGAGATCATTACCGCGCTTTCCCATTTCCGACAGCTGTTCGTGATCGCCACGCAACTCGAGCTTCACCTACAAGGGGCGCGCCGTCGACGTGAAGCAGGTCGGACGCGAGCTCGGGGTGCGCTACGTGTTGGAAGGTAGCGTTCGCAAAGCGGCAAATCGAGTGCGCATCACGGGACAGCTCGTCGATACCGCCACGGGGGCACATCTTTGGGCGGACCGGTCCCTATCGACGCGCCGAAGATGTCGCTCGATACCAGGAAGGGTTGCGGCAAGCCGGGCTGCCCGAATAACCAGTGCAGCCAAGGTGCGGGAAGAGGGTGAGAGCCGCGATTTCTGCTTCTGGCCGATAGTGTTGCAAAAGCCCCAAAAGGACGCGCGGCTATTTTTCCACCAAAGAACGAAATAAGCGACAATCGCCGGTCAATGCAGCCTCAGCCCCGTTGTCGGAATCGCCTGTGAGTTTGGCGCCCGACAGCGTGGTCCCCCACGTTATTATTCGATCGTCGCGCCTATGGCTCTAAGAATTTGAGTCGCATGCCGCAAAAAGACTTTTGCAACACTATCGGCCCCAAACGGACCTGCCGTCGCAGTTTCTGCCTGTCCGCTCTCAAGGGATGAACGGTCTAGGGCCTATTGGGGCCCCGCCTCATGCGGGCGGGCATTTTCTTTGTCGGCCAATATCGCCGAAGGCTTTGGTTTGTATGAGTTTTATCCGTTCAATGGCAAACGAAAAAAGCGCTTGATCCCAGGACCACACGGCTTTGCCGTACGCTTCAGCGCCAGTCGTCCGCACGTTGTGTCCGCTCACAGACCGAAGCCCGCCCTGCGAACACGACCACGCGCCCGACGCTGCCGCGTCCACCGCAACCCGCCCCAACGTTCGTGACGATGGCCAACGCCCCTCTACCGGGACGGGATGGCGCAAGTTGTAGGGGTGATTTGGGTCTGCGGCGAAGAAGTATATTTTTGCGGAAGAGACTGGACCGGGCAAATCACGTTGAAGCCGTTACAGAAAATCGATTTCGCGCGCGCCGGCTATTTGCTCGTCCGGGCAAAATCAAAAGGGCAGTCCGGTCATTCTGCGTTAGCTCGCCGACCACAAATGGGTCGCGCCAATGCGCGCAATTAGATGGACTGGACTGCACCCGGTAAGTGAGGCGCGGCAAGTCATGAGTTCGGCCACGGCACACAGCGGACGTCATCTGACGGTCAATTCATGTTCGCTTTCGGAGGGCAACGTAGACATCACAAACTCAAGCCCGCATGTCTGCTGCCGAAGCCGACCTTAGATATCTCGCGGATGCACTTGTGCCAACCGAGGATGGCATCGAAGATGCAGGACCATTTGCAACTGGCTGCTGCAATGACCCAGATCGCGATCATCTACTTTTCCGTATCGGGAACCACTGAGAAGTTGGCGCATGGCCTGGAGCGGGGCGCCGCTGCGATTGCGGATGTAACCCTTTGCCGGATCATAGGTGATGACATCATCTCAGGCCGTTTTCAGAACGAGATGGTGCTGCAGACAATTGACGCTGCTGACGGCGTGGCATTCGGCAGCCCAACCTACATGGGCGGACCGTCCGCCCAATTCAAATCATTTGCCGATGCGTCCAGCGACAGATGGAGTGAGCAGAAGTGGGCTAACAAGATTGCAGCAGGCTTTACCACCGGAGCCTGTGCAAGCGGCGATCAGCTCCACTCGTTGACTTACTTCACGATCCTCGCTGCTCAGCACGGCATGCTGTGGTGCGGGCTGGACATTCCAGGAGGAGAGGATCCGAGTGGTCGCAATCGTCTCGGGAGCCAGCTTGGACTCGCTACGCACTTGATCGATGGCGACTTGCCTCAAAGTGATCTTAGCTCGGCCGAATACCTCGGCAGGCGATTGGCTCAGATTGCGAGCCGTCATGTCGGTTAGTGGCATGACCCTTCCGATTGGTGTCTGCTTGCGGGGGCGGACCCGACATGGCGAAGTAAACCGCCGCTTCCGTCAATTGACCATAGGTTGAAATTTTTGAACCCAGGCGGCCGCGCCGGCGTTCAAAAATTGCTGGCACGCAACAAATTCCGCACCTCGTGAACATAAAACATTTGACGGGCTGAATTTTCTCTGCGCTTAGATCATGACGTTCGTCGCGGGTGAAATTGCCTGCACTCTTGAGGACCGTAATGCGCACCGCACGCACCCACATCGCAGAGACTGCCGCCCGCGTCCGGCCGCTTATTCGGCTGGCTGCTTGGTCGTGCATGTCCGTGATGGCACGGGGTCCGAATTTTCAGCTCCGAGCGGGGCTGATCCGCAAAGCAAGAGTGTAACTCTCGGCGCAGGGCTGCTCCCTCCGCCGAAACGGCAGGAGGGCAAGATGAACGCCCGCAACGACGTCAAGAGACCATCCGACCAGCGCTTGGACGCGAGGCTCGCTCTGGCAGCGGCTCGACTGCGATTTGCCGCGCGGGTTGATTTTCTGGTGGCTCGCTGGCTCGAGCGCTGCGCCACCAACGCACCGAGGCCGCACAACGGTTGCTCAAGACCGGTCGGAAGCCCACACGTGAGTTCGGGATGGGCGTAAGCCTTGTCGTTTCATCTCCACGTTGGGATGAGTCCCCATGACGGGGGCAGGCGGCGGGGTGGGAATAGCATCAAGGTGTGGAGGGAGGCTGCCCAGCCGGCAGCCTCCCTTAATCTATTGCTAGTCATCGGCGTTGACCTGATGCATCCTCAAAACAAGGCTCTCCCTGTTCAACATCGACAGTTCACGAACCGGATCTGACCGGCTGATCTGACGATGTCTGCTTGCACGGGCAGGGCAGATCCCCCCGTTGCATCTCCGGACTTCCGAGTTTGGACCCTGGCTGTGTGAAAACGCTGCGCTTGATGTGATTCGCGCACTATGATTCCCGCACGATTTGCGGGGGCTTCGGATGAAGCGCTTCATTGATGGTGCGGATCGTGGGCAGGGCACGCTGTTTCCTGAATGCGTGGAAGACTGGATCGGCGAGGACAATCTAGTTCGTGTCCTCGACGTCCTCGTCGACGGCCTCGATCTGGCCGAGCTTGGGTTCGGCGGGGTCGATCCCGAGGCAACCGGCCGGCCATCGTATCATCCCTCGATGCTCCTCAAGCTGTACATCTACGGCTATCTGAACCAGGTGCAGTCGAGCCGGCGGCTTGAACGAGAAGCTGGACGCAACGTCGAGGTCATGTGGCTGCCGGGTCGGCTCGCACCTGATCACAAGACGATCGCAGACTTCCGCAAAGACAATGGCCTGGCGCTACGCAAGGTCTGTGCGCGCTTGGTCGAACTCTGCCGTGAGATGGGTCTTCTCGCGACGGCGAGCGTCGCCATCGATGGCAGCAAGTTCAAAGCCGTGAACAACCGGGACAAGAACTTCACACGGGCGAAGGTGGAGCGGCGGCGTGCCCAGCTGGAGGAGAGCGTCGCGCGCTATCTGAGCCAACTTGATACGGCCGACCGGCAGGAGCCGACGGAGGCACTGGCCGCGAAGGTGACGAGGCTTACCGAGAAACTGACGAAGCTGAAGGCGGAAATGGGCAAGCTTGCCGTTTACGAGAAGCAGATGCTTGCTTCGCCTGACCAGCAAATCTCACTGACCGATCCCGACAGCCGTTCGATGGCGACCAGCGGGCGTGGCTCCGGCATCGTCGGCTACAACGTGCAAGTCGCCGTGGATACCAAGCACCATCTGATTGTGACGCATGAGGTAACGAACAGCGGCTCACATCGGGCTCAACCGGCCAATATGGCCAAGCAGGCCAAGGCTGTTCTCAAGACCGAGACGCTCGATGCCGTGGCCGATCGCGGCTACTTCAGCAGCCCGGAGATCCTCGGGTGTCACGAGGCCGGCATCACAGTGACTCTGCCCAAGCCGATGACGTCGGGTGCCAAATCGGAGGGGCCCTTCGGCAAGCAGGACTTTGCCTATTTGCGAGAGGAGGACGCCTATCGCTGTCCAGCCGGAGAGCAACTGCCATATCGCTTTACGAGCGAGGAGGACGGCAAGCGGCTACGGCGCAACTGGACCACAGCTTGTCAAGCGTGGCCTGAGACCGAACCGGTCTTGGCTTCTCACCGGCTCCCTGGAAAAGGTGTGTTTACACGGCCAAGACCTGAAGCCGACACTGAGCAGCCGCCGCATCGACCGCCACGCGCGCGCGATGAAGGATTCAGTCTTGCGGGCGCAGGGCCGCTTCGGCGCGCTGCATCATTCGCCGCCATCGCTCGCTTGTCGGCCCGCCCATTAGCAGGAAGTAGCGGACGATCGCGATCGGCAGCCAGGTCTTCATCGCTTGCCTCAGCGTCGCTACCGGCTTGCCGGACAGCCGCGCGTATTCGGATTGCGCGGCCGCATTGACCGCAAGCGGCCGCTGCGGATTGTCGGTGACGTCGAGGGCAAACTCGGTCAGGCTGATGTGAGTGAACCCATGATCGAGGGCCGCAGGCGCGCGGATCGAAAAGGTCCAGTCGATCAGCCGCGGACCGTCCGCCGTCATGATCACGTTTTCAGGGTGGATGTCGCCATGGCACAGCCCGTCCCCCGGCTGCTGCAGGCGGTCGATCAGCGCGAGGATGCCGGAGGCGATGCGCTTGGGCACGATGTCGCCCGAGAGCCTGAAGGCGGTGTCCATCCAGCCGCGCAGATGGAAGGCCTCCTGCGGCGGCGACATCCTGTGAACGGACAGGCCAAGGGACGCAAGGATCGCACCCGCCTGGGCGAACGTCACGGCGCCGCTGCGCGTGACCTGCAGCAGTGTCGGTCCGTCGAGGCGGCCGAGCACGATGCCGAAGCGTCCGTCGAGCGTCACCTCGCCGAACACCTCCGGCGCAGGCACGCCGGCGGCGAAGACTGCCTGAGTCATCCGCGCCTCTTGCTGGCCGAGCCGCAGCGGGAAACCTTCCTTGAACAGTTTTACGACCTGACCTGGCGCCCAGGCGTGGATGTCCGCCGTGCCGCCTTGGTTGATCTTCTCCCCGAGGGATCCCGCATCGCCCGTCCTCCCGCCGGTCGCGACCAAACACCAACGGCGGGCAAAAGAGAACGCTCCCGCGATCTTGGCTGCCCGCCATGATCGTGGCTTGTCCCCGGCCGCAGCGTTTGCCAGAATCGAAAAGCGACGCGTGGTTTGAGACAAGTCCGGTTCTGTGCCCACAGCGACGAAATCCCGCGCTCGTCCAAGTGTCGGCTGTTAAGGGTCGACCGGAAATGGCTGACGTATGGCCAAAACGACGCGACTGGCGAGCAGGCTTTGGAAACTGTGCCCCGGCATCATCAGCATATATTTGGGCACAAGGAGGTGCGATATGGCGACAACAGCTACCCAAGTCGTTCTTGATACGCCGGCGGCGGAGTTTCGGCTTCCGGCCACCGACGGCAAGAATTACGCACTGGACGACGTTGCGGGCGAAAAAGGCACGGTCGTCGTCTTCATCTGCAACCATTGTCCCTATGTTAAAGCAGTGATCGACCGCATGGTTTCGGACGCCCGCGTGCTGATGTCGGAGAGCATAGGCTTTGCGGCGATTTGCTCGAACGATGCGGCGAGCTATCCCGAAGACTCATTTGAGAATATGAAGCGTTTCGCGAAGGCTCATGATTTCCCGTTTCCATACCTCCACGACGAGACCCAGACAGTCGCTCGGGCGTACGGGGCGGTCTGTACGCCGGACTTCTTCGGTTACAATGCCGACCGCAAGCTCAAGTATCGGGGCCGGCTCGACGAAGGCCGCACAACTCCGCCTCGCGCGGGGGCGCCCCGAGAGCTTGTCGAGGCCATGCGCGCGATTGCGACCACCGGTCTGGCGCCGGCTGACCAAAAGGCGTCTATTGGCTGCTCGATCAAATGGAAGGACGAATAAAGCCAAGCCCTGTCAACATGTTTCGTATCTAAGACCGCCGCGTGCGGCAGCATTTGCTGCACATGTGCGATTTGACTAGCGGCATCACGAGGGCCCAGCGGCGGCTGCCGGAGTCGCATTCGCCCCTTCTGCTTCAGGTCTGCTTCCGGGGCAACACGGACATCAACCGGTGAGATAACCGGCTAAGTCGGTCGAAAATGACCCGACTGAGACATTGGCGCGCGGCTTCTGTCCCGCGTTTTGCGTTTAGGACCCCGGCGGCTCTTCGCTCGCCCCGGAAGCCTCGTGGTGGATCGTGACACCCGCCGAACGCAAGCCGGTCAGCAATACAGTTCTTACAGAGGCAGGATCGAATCCAATATCCTTGGCGTTTGGTGGATGTGCCTCGCTGTCCTTCAGTCGGAGCGCCAAGTGCAATTGCTCGCAAAGGTGCTGAACGACGAGATTGACCTGATCGTCAGTCATGATCTGCTTTTCCTGCTGCCATTTTGCTACCCAACTAGGTAGCACACATGAAAATAGGGCGGTACGCGATTGGACCGCCCCAAGGATCAACCCCGCGCGATTGCCCATGTACTTCAGCCCACGCTATGGGGCGAAAACCAGAAGCGGGAGCCGGCGTCAATCACTGGCGATACCCAACGGATCGTGCCGCACGCACGGAGACCTTCGCCCGGCGCTCCGAAGGGGAATAAGGTCTTCGGCTCGATACGGTCGACGATGCGGCGCTGCATGTCCGGTGTTGTGCACTTGTCGGACCTGATAGGCCCGCCTGATGACTCTGTTCTTGAGGGTAAAGCGGACTGCCGAGTTGCGCGCCCGGACTTCCAAATCCCAAGCGGAACCCTGGTAACGTTCCGCCGCAAGTCCTTGACGTTCCCCCAATTCGTGTCCATATGTCCGCCAGTCGACACTTGGCCGAACCGCTGGGCGCTTTGCCTTGCCACTGACAGGCACGCACGTTTCAGACCCTTCTCCAAACATCGATGAAGCGACGAAGGCGCCGATCCCTCGGTGCTTCGATTTTATGTGCACTGTCAGAAGGGGATTTATCTGTGCATCAGACTGCTGTGCTGCGGCCTAACGGGCAAGAGGGCGCTGGCTTGATTCAGCCGCCCGGTGGCGGCGATGACGTCCTTAACGCTCGGCGCTGGCAGCGCATCTTGAGCAACTACAGCACCCCAAGCCGGCTGCGCAGCGTCGCCGAGCTGGCGATCACGGCTTTGCCGCTGGTGCTGTTGTGGACCGCGGCCTGGTACGCGTTTTCCCTTGGCTATGCCTGGGCTTCATTCCTGATCGCGGTTCCGGCTGCCGGCTTTCTGGTGCGCCTGTTCATGATCCAGCACGACTGCGGTCACGGCACCTTTTTTGCCGGCCGTCTGGCGAATGACTGGGTCGGCCGCGTCCTTGGCGTGCTCACCTTCACGCCCTACGATTGCTGGCGCCGCTCGCATGCGATTCATCATGCCACCACCGGCAACCTCGATCGCCGCGGTATCGGCGATCTCGATACGCTGACCGTGCGCGAATACCGGGCGCTTTCCCGGTGGGGCCGTCTGAAATACCGGCTTTACCGCCACCCGCTGATCATGTTCGGGATCGGGCCGGCCTATCTGTTTCTTTTGCAACAGCGGCTTCCGGTCGGCCTGATGCGCAATGGCTGGCAGCCCTGGGTCAGCACGATGGCAACCAATCTTGCGATTGCCGTCATCGTCGCCGTCCTCACGTGGTTTATCGACATCAAGGCGGTCCTGCTGGTGCACCTTCCGATCATGCTGCTCGCCGCCACAACCGGCGTATGGCTGTTCTACGTGCAGCACCAATTTGAGCACACGATGTGGGACCGCAACGAGAGCTGGGACCTGCGTCAAGCCGCCTTGCACGGCAGCTCCCATTACGAACTGCCGGCGCTGCTACGCTGGTTCACCGCAAATATCGGCATTCACCACGTGCATCACCTCAGTAGCCGCATTCCCTATTACCGGCTGCCGCGCGTGCTGCGCGACCACCCTGAACTGCGCGACGTCGGCCGCATCACGCTGCTGCAGAGCTTTCAGTGTGTACGGCTGGTGCTGTGGGACGAGGCGCAGCGCCGCCTGGTGTCGTTCCGGGAAATCTGAGGCCCGGGACCTTCAGGACGTTAGCGCCAAATCTCGCCGCGCCATCGCGGTCGCGGCTTGAAGCGGTGCTGCGATGGACGCCACATGAGCTTGTGGGGCTCACCGATGCATGGGGCGCAATCGGCAATTTCGGACCTCAGCCTTCCTGGGCGGCCAGCTGATTTCTTTTCGGATCGGCTTCAACGGTGATCGGTGCTGCGATCCGTTCCTTCATTTCAGCACAGGTTTTGCGTACCTGCGCCGTCAGCAACGAACAGTTCTCAATGTGGAGGAAGACGCGCTTGGCCTCCTCGCGGTATCGCTCCGCGGTTTCCTTGAGTTCCTCGATCACGACGAGCGTCTCGCGGCTCATGGCCTCACACTGCTTGACGTGCTCGACCAGTTCAACGCCGAGGTCCTCAATGTCTTTTGCCGCAGCTTCGTATTCGCGGACAACGGCTTCCGCCGACAGCTTGCCGATCTCCGTGGCCCCGTCGCGATGCTCGACATAGTCGGGCATCGCGATATCAGGCGCGCGTACCGAAGGCGGCGCGAAATCGCTCGGCTGGGATTCGCGATCCTGCGGCAGCTTTCGAAATTCTTCCTCGATCTCGCGTTCAAGATCGATCGCATCAAAGATCGGCGGTTTGGTTGACTGCGCCATGACAATGCTCCTTGAATGAAATGTGAGCGGGCAGGCAAAATGCGGCTAAAGGGTTAGCTGCTCGGCGGAACCAGGCAATAGAAGCCCTTTGGTAAGCTTATTATTTAAGCTTGATGTCCGCGCTGCGGGTTAATTCTGGAACCGCAAGAACCTCCCGCCGTCGCGGACAGGCTGAGCAACAGCCGTCCGAGCCTGCATAATCTCCACGTCATTCGGAGGAACAGCGATGCAATTGCGGGTTTTTGGGCGCACGGGAATGCAGCTCTCGATGCTGGGCTTCGGCTGCGGCGCGGTGGGCGGATTGATGGTGCGCGGCGACGCTGCCGACCAGGAGCGGACCGTCGCGCGGGCGATCGCTGCCGGCGTCAACTACTTCGACACCGCGGTGCTGTACGGCGATGGCCAATCGGAAGAGAACCTTGGCCGCGTTTTGCAGAAGCTGAAGCCGGCCAATGTGGTCGTCGGCACCAAGGTGCGGTTGTCGCCCGGCGAGACCAGCGGCATTGACGACGCGGTCAGGACATCGCTCGAAGGCAGTCTGGCGCGGCTGCGGCTTGACCGGGTCGACATCCTTCATCTGCACAATCCGATTACCGGGAACGGCGGCGGATCGGCGCTCAGCGTCCGGCAGGTGCTCGACGAATTGGTCCCGGCATTCGAGCGCCTGCGCGGGCAGGGCAAGATTCGTTCCCTCGGGATCACGGCGCTCGGCGACACGGCGGCACTGCATCAGGTGATCGCTGCGCGCGTCTTCGACAGCGCGCAGGTCGTCTACAACATGCTCAATCCATCCGCGGCCTGCGAACTGCCGGCGAGTTATCCGGCGCAGGATTACGGACGGCTGTTCGAACAGACCGAGGCCGCCGGCGTTGGTGTCGTTGGAATCCGCGTGCTGGCCGGCGGCGCATTGTCTGGCTCGGCCGAGCGTCACCCGATCGCGGGGCCGGCGCCTGAGCCGATCGGTTCGGCGATGCGCTACGAGGCCGATGTCGATCGCGCGCGCCGCCTGATGCCGCTGGTCGAGGAGGGCTTCGCCACGAGCCTGACCGAAGCCGCCACGCGGTTTGCGCTGTCTCACCCGGCGATGGGCACCATCCTGGTCGGCATGGCGACGCCGCAACAATTCGAGGACGCACTCACTGCTGCCGAAAAGGGCCCGCTGCCGCAAGCTGCGCTCGACCGGCTGTCGGCATTGAGGCAGGAATTTTCCGGCGAGCCACGATGATCCGTAGGGTGGATTAGTTTTACTGCGTCATGATTTTTCTGCTCGTGCGTGATGCTGCGACGGCGCCGCAACAAGGGCATCGTATGATCGTTTTGCTGAGGGCCCGGCTCAGCCGCACGCGCATGGTTGCGATCGAGTTCGGGACATGACGTTCAGGCCGCAACGGCAGATCCTCTGGGTCGATAATTGTCGGGTAAGGGAGGGACCTGGACTGGCGCGGCGGAACGAGGTCCTGAGGGGGGAATCGTCGCCTGTTCGGCGATGAGGAAGCCGTAGGCCGCGATGCACAGGGTTGCGTGATGATGGAAGCCGCGCCAGCCGCGCCCTTCGTAGTGACCGAGCCCGACCTCCTGCTTGAGCTCCTGATAGTCGCGCTCGATGCGCCAGCGCAGCTTGGCCAGATCGACGAGCTGCGTGAAGCTGACGTTCTCCGGCAGCGTGGAAAGCCAGTATTTGGTTGGCTCTGCTTCGCCCTCCGGCCATTCGATCAACAGCCACTCAGGCGACAGCTTCTCGGGGATCAGTTTGTTGTACCCGACGCGGACACGCACACGCGCGAAGCGCGAGGATAGCTGGTCGGCCGAGCCTTCCCGCCACGTCATCGTGCGCCAAGCCTGCTTCGGTAGACCGAGTGCCACTTTTTTGGCCGAGACCAGTTCGGGCTCGTCGCGGCGGCCGGTGTTGTTCATCGGCTTGTCCATCCGCCGTGGGCCGCTGCCAGGGGCCCACATCAAGATGGTCGGCACGAGGCCGACCACGTAAGGCACGCCCAATTCCATCATGCCTGCACGCAGCCGCGCGTCCCTGCCGTAGGCCGCATCCATCAACGCGACGCCGCGTGGCAGACCGCTCTCGCAGGCCCAGCGGATTTGCTCCAGCGCGATCTGCGGCTTGGTCTTGAACTTGATCTGCTTCGGCACGCCTGCCTTCTTCCGCCGGGCACGATCCTTTGTCCAGACTTCCGCCAGGTACAGCCGATAGGCCACCGGAAGGCTGGCGGCATGATTGGCAATCGACAGCGACACCGCCACCTGGCAATTGGCCTGCTTGCCGAGTTGACCGCAATATTGGTGGTGCACGCCGACTGAATGCTTGCCTTGCTTGGGGAACGAGGTGTCGTCGATGATCCACGCCTCGACTGGTCCGCTCTTCTCGATCGCCGGCAGCACCATCTCGCGCACCTTGGCCAGCACGTCCTCGTCCGACCAGGCCGCGTTGGCGACAAAATGCAGCAACGACTGGTGCTGTGCCGCCGTCCGCGCTGGAGCCGTCCGCGCCGCCATCGGCTCAACGCTCTTGCGTTCCCCAGGCAGCATCAGGCCCGTGCAATAGTCGCGCAGCGGTCTCGTCCGCCCCACCTGACCGATCACGCTTCCAAGACCGGCTACATACTCCGCAAACCGCGTTTCGCTATCTCCACCATGATCGAGATTCATCTGGCCCTCCGCGCGCCAAATATTGAATCTCATCAATTACTTGATTCTCGGCCTTAATGACTGCGACCGTCTGACTCAGTACGATTAGCGCGAGCGTAATCCGCCGCTGCGTCTCAGGCAAAGACGGCGGATTACGCGACGCTAATCCGCCCTACGCGAACGTCGGACCTCAGGGATAACCGGCCCCCGCAATTTCCACATCGACCACGTCGATGCGCGAGGACGATCTGCGCTGCCGGAGTTCTTCGTAGGACGTCGCAGCGCTCAGGCAGAACAGCGTTTTCCGTTCGGGCCCGCCGAGGACGCAGGCGAGGGCGCGGCGGCCGGGGACTTCGATCCGCTGCAACTCGCGCCCGTTGGGATCCATGCGAACGAACGCATCTTCCTCGAAGGCCGCGACCCACACGGCGCCTTGTTGGTCAAGGCAGATGCCATCGGGCGACTTCATGCTGCCGAAGCGGCCGCGAAACTTCAAATCGCCATTCGCCTCGATGTCATAATCGGCGAGGCAGCCGCCATCCATTTCGGCCACGACGAGCCGGCTGTTATCGGCCGAGACCGCGATGCCGTTGGGAAACCGCAGGCCCTCGGCCACGATGCGGGTCGCGCCATCGGGCATCACCAGAACGATGCGGCCGGGTGCGCCGCGATCGGGCGGCGGCGGCATATCAAAACCGAGATCGCCGACATAGGCGCGGCCGAGCCCATCGATGATCATGTCGTCGATCGTGCCTGCGGCGATCCCTGACAGGTCGGCATAAAGCGAAAGCCGGCCGTCCGCATAGGTCATCAGGCGTTTGCGGTACATCGTCAGGATGACCAGCCGTCCGTCCGGCAGCACACCGACGCCGCAAGGCGTATCATCCTCGAATTTCGCATGCTGCTCGCGCTCGCCGGACGGCGAGAGGCTGAGCAGCGTCCGGTCCATGCAGTCGACGAACCAGAGCCGGCCGGCGTGCCAGCGCGGCCCCTCGAAATAGCGTCCGCCATCGAGCACGCATCGCAGCGTCATCGGCTACAGCGCCACCACGATCTTGCCGAGATGCTTGTTGGCTTCCATGTGCTCGAATGCCTTGCCGATCTCGGCGAACGGATAGACCTTGTCGATCGGCAGTTGCAGCTTTCGCGCTTCCACCGCCGGCCAGATGTCGTTCCGGACCTCGTCGAAGATTTCGCGGACTTCCTCGATGGTGCGGGTGCGGAAGGTGACGCCGATATAGTTGATGCGGCGGGCGGCGTGCAGGTCGAAATTGAAATCGGCATGGGTGCCGCCGAGCCGGCCGACATTGACGATGCGGCCCTTGACCTTGGTCGCGGCGAGATTCTGGTTGGCGACCTTGCCGGAAACCTGGTCGACGATCAGGTCGACGCCTTCGCCGCCTGTCGCCTTCAATACCTGATCGACCCAGCCGGGATCGCCGGAATCGATCGAGAGATCGGCGCCGAACTCTTTCAGGCGGCCGCGGCGCATCGCATCGGTAGACGAACCGATCACGAGTTTTGCGCCCTTGAACTTTGCGATCTGCATCGCCATCAAGCCGACGCCGGAGCTGGCGCCCTGGATCAGCACGCTCTGGCCCTTCTGCAGCGCGCCTGATGTGACGACCGCATTGTGCATGGTGGCGAGCGCGACGGGGAGGGTGGCCGCTTCCTCGAAATTCATGTTCGAGGGCGCGCGGAACAGCCGGCCGTGGTCGGCCAGCGTATATTCGGCAAACGCCGCGCCGCCCGAGCCCATGATCTTGTCGCCGACCTTGACGCCTTTTGCATCGGGCCCAAGCTCGGCGACTTCGCCGGCCCATTCCATGCCGAGCACCGTGCCGACGCCGCCGGCCGCGCCGTGCACGTGGCCCTTGGTCATGCCGAGATCGGCGCGGTTGAGGCCGCAGGCACGGACCTTGACCAGCACCTGGGTGCCCTTCGGCGATGGTTTTGCAACGTCGGCAATTTCGGCGCCGTTGGCGCCGTAGACATAGGCTTTCATGGGCTCTTCTCTTTCTTTGGGAACCGCAAGGCCGCTATTCCGCGGCCTGACGCTGCGCGCCCGACATCATGCGCTCGAGCCGGCTCTGGATGATGGCTTCCGCTTCCCGCATGATGCGCGACACCAGCTCGGCGCAGGTCGGGATGTCGTGGATCAGGCCCTGGACCTGGCCGGCCGACCAGATGCCTTCGTCGGCATCGCCGGTCGCGTAGACCATCTTGCCGCGGGCGCCGGCGACGAGTTCGCGTACGTCCTCGAATCTTGCGCCTTCCTTCTCCATTGCCACGACCTTGGTCGAGATCGCGTTCCTGGCGACGCGGGAGGTGTTGCGCATGGTGCGGAAAATCAATTCGGTCTCGCGCTCGTCGTTCGCAACGATGCGCTCCTTCACGAGCTGGTGGATCGGGCTCTCCTTGGTGCACATGAAGCGCGTGCCCATGTTGATGCCCTCGGCGCCGAGCGCGAGTGCCGCGACCAGGCCGCGGCCGTCGCCGAAACCGCCCGAAGCGATCATCGGGATCTTGATCTTGTCGGCAGCGGCCGGGATCAGGATCAGGCCGGGCGTGTCGTCCTCGCCGGGATGGCCGGCGCATTCAAAACCGTCGATCGAGAGCGCATCGACGCCCATCCGCTCGGCCGACAGGCCGTGACGGACGCTGGTGCATTTGTGGATGATCTTGATGCCGTGCTTCTTGAACTCGGTGACGTGTTCCTGCGGCTTGTTGCCTGCGGTCTCCACGATCTTGATGCCGGCCTCGATAATGGCCTGGCGGTACTCGGCGTAGGGCGGCGGCTTGATCGCGGGGAGGATGGTGAGGTTGACGCCGAACGGCTTGTCGGTCATGTCGCGGCAGCGCGCGATTTCGCGTGTGAGATCCTCCGGCGTCGGCTGCGTCAGCGCCGTGATCAGCCCGAGCGCGCCGGCATTGGCAACCGCAGCAACCAGTTCGGCGCGGCCGACCCATTGCATCCCGCCCTGGACGATCGGGTGCTCAACGCCAACGAGTTCGGTGAATCGCGTCTTCATGTCTGCCCTCTGGTTTCCCCGCGCGGGATGCGCCTGCTGTGAGATTTAAGGCAGGATGCCGCCACCCCCTGCAAAAGTCTACCGGGGGCTGGCGGTGGCCAGGGCAACGCCATCATGCAAAAAGCGCGGCTTGTTTCCGCAGTGCGAACAATTCCGCAGGGAGTCCGGCCGGCCCGATCTAGCAGGTAATGTGGAAAAGGCCGATCTTCTTTGCATGCGAGTTGTTGAACGTATGAATCGCCTTGGGGGTCGGCTGCAACAGGACCGTGCAACCCTTTTTCGCGAAATACGTCTCCGCCTCCGGCGACAGGTGGACATTGCCGATCTGGCCCGAACCAAGAATTAGCTGCTCGCATCCGTCCTCATAGATGAACTTCGCTTCGTCTTTCGAGAGGATATGCGAGGTGCCGTAGTACTTCTTCGACAGCTTTTTCTTCCGCCTTGTCACCTCGCCGGAGAGACGAATGATCACGTCGTGTTCATAGGTCTTTCCGTCTATCGTGATGGTGCCGAATGTAGTGCGTTCGATCTCCATGGCCTGATCTCTTCATTCTCGGCACGAGGCCCTGACTCCGCCTCGGCACAAGGCCCGGACTCCGCCGTCCGGCCGGGCATTACTTACGAAGCCACCCCACATGAGACGTTGTTGGGGTTACCACTGCCATCCTATGACGCGCGGTTGAGAAAGATCGGCAGCCCTCGCTTATTGCCGTAGATGGGGCGGCAGCGCTCCGTGTTGTACGTGCTGGCGACGTCCAATTTGCGCGGCCCGAGCTTGGCGTCAGGGATGGGCACGAGGTCGTAGCGCCCCTCCACCAGCGCCGACATGAGGCCGGTCTTGCCATCCAAGATGGCATCGTAGGCCATGTTGCCGAAAGTGAGGGCCACGAGCTTGTCCATGAAGTCCGGATTGCCAGATCGCAGGTCGTAGGTGAGGTCGGACGTGATCGTCTCCTCGCCGACGCGCCGCTTGATCTCGTCGGCGAACGATTCCGCCACGCTCGCCTTCTTGCGATGGCCGTAGGCATCGGGCTCGCCGTATTCCTGCACCTCGTAGCCCTCCCACGCGGCGCCCTCGCTGAGCACGACCAGCGCGTAGTTGCTTGGGTTGGCGCGCTTCTCCTCGACGAGCAACCGGATCAGCTTGTCGAGATCAACCTTGTACTCCGGTATGACGCACCGTATCGAGGTGGCGTACGCGGTGTAGAGCGCGGTAAATCCGGCATCGCGGCCAAAGACGCGGAAGATGCCGATTCGCTCGTGCGAACCGACAGTGGTGCGCTGCCGCTGGATGGCGTCGCTGGCGCGGGTGATCGCGGTCGAGAAGCCGATGCAGTATTCGGTGTTGCGGACGTCGTTGTCCATCGTCTTCGGGATGGCGATGATCTTGACGCCGAGGTCGTTGAGCCTGGCTGCGTAACTGAGCGTGTCGTCGCCGCCGATGGCGATCAGATGTTCGATGCCGAGCCCCGAAAGGTTCGCCAGCACCTGGCCGCTGACGTCCCAGGTCCTGGTTGCGATGCCGCCCTTGGTGCTGAGCGAGGCTGGAAAGTCGTCGCCGACCAGATGATCTGGCAGCTTCTTCATCTTGGACGGATTGGTGCGACTCGAGTGCAGCACGGTGCCGCCGCTCCGGTCTATGGTGCGCGTGTTGTCACGGTTCAGCGGGATGATGTAGTGGGCCCTGCTGGCCGGGTCCTTGAGGTTTACGTGCGTGAGGGCCTCCCAACCACGGCGGAGGCCGACGACCTCGATGTCGTTCTCGCTGCCGCGATATGTCACGCTCTTGATGACTGCGTTGAGACCGGGAACGTCGCCGCCGCCCGTGAGAATGCCGATACGCCTTTTTGCCATACCCACCTCGCAGGCGATTCCTTACTCGGCCGCTTCCGGCTTGCGCTCCTTGCGCACCTGAAAGCGCTTCAGCAGTGAGGACACGGTGTCGCGGAAGCCACCATACTCCAGCTCGGAATAGGGCAGCATCGCGGCGCCGGACCAGCCCTGGCTGCGCATCTCGATGGCCTTGCGCTGGGCGCGCCGGCGGACCTCGTCCCACGCCGGGTTGTCGAAGAAATCGGTAAAGGACTCCGAAAAACGGCCGTCCTTGTCGATCGAAAAGCCAGTGCAGGAAACGATCGGCAGGCAGTACATGCCCGTCACCGGTGTGTTAATTGGCACAGGCATGAGCGGCATCACGTGCGAGCCGCGCGCGTCGCCGCCTACGAAGTGCGCCTTCGCGAACGGCGAGACGATTTCTTCCGGCGCCGGGAAAATCCCTTGGTTCCTGACGATCGCGACCGGATCGTCCTTGCCGGTGTACTTGCCTGCGATCGCGTGAAGACGCTGCGCCGAAACGGCGACGGCGATCTCGCCATGGGTCCGGGAAACGATGCGATCAATGCCAAAGCGCTCGTTGTCGCGGAGCAGCGCGGCAATGTGGTAGCCATCCGCCGGCGCGTCGAGTTCGATCACGCTGTCGCCGGTCGTGTTGTCCATGTCGATGACATGGAAACGGAATCCCTTGATCATCGGGGGCAGCATCAGCCCGGCGCAATACATGGGATCGGCGAAGGCGAGGTAGAGTGGCAGGTTGTAGGCGCCGGGGCCGCATTTGTCGGCGGCGAACACCATGAAGGATTCCGCAGGTCTCGTGCCCGAGAGGCTGTGGTCGAAGCTGAGCTCGGCGACGCCCGGGCCGGCGCCGCGGACGTTTCCGGACGGTGCGTCGACGAGAAGGTCCTGGCCGGCGCCGTAGAGCCCGGAGGTTTTCGCGACCGAGGTGGCCGCGAGGAACGCCTTCCAGGCAAGTTGATGCACCTCGGAACTCCCTTCGCCCCGTGTGTGCGTCATGATGATCGCAATGTCGTCGCCGGTGTGGCAGACGAAACCGTCTATCAGCAGGCCATCGCAGATCGCCTTCGCGACCCCGCCCTCGACAGCCGCCATCATGCGTGTAGACGGTTTCGTGTGGCCACCAACGGAGCCTATGTCAGCCTTGATGACGGAAAGGGTGAGTCTCATGAGCGTTCCCTCCGACCAGCGCAGCGCAGCGCCTCGGCGTCTGCGCTTGCTGCGCCGGGGCGACGGCGCTGCTCATTCACGAAAAAGAACGTCTGAGGTTCCGTTAGGTTCCACAAATGCCCCTCTCGAAAAGCTCGGGCTGATCCGGTAGCCGGGATCATCGATTGCAATGGGCTGTTGCTTGCTTGATCCGTGCTGAAGACTTCACGGTAAACTGAGACCCACCACAGGGCGATTGTTGCTAATCTAGGCAACGCAAGTTCTGCGTGTGTGCGGTCCAAGCGTATGCCAAAGGGACCAAAAAAGTTTTTCATCTTCACCGGGCGTGGTTGGCTGATTGCGCTGGCTGTCGCGGTGGGGTTGGCGCTGGGCATGGCCGGACCTACCTCGGCGCAGTTTTTTGATTTCGGCGGATATCAGCAGCGGCCGCAACCACAACGCGGCGGGTGGTTCGGCAACGACCAACGCGGTGGTAGCTGGCTTGGTAACGATCAACGCGGCGGCGGCTGGTTTGGTAACGACACTTATGCGCCGTACCAGCAGCAGTACCCGCCGCCTCGGCATGGGCGGCAAGCGCCCCCGGCGGTGCGCGAGGATTTTTCAAAGGCGCCGCCGCCCGAGAAGCGCAACACTGTACCCGAGCGCCACATCCTTGTACTTGGTGACTCCATGGCGGACTGGCTCGCCTATGGGCTTGAGGAGGTCTATGCCGATCAGCCTGAGATGGGTGTGATCCGCAAGCACAAGACAGCTTCCGGCCTGATCAAGTATCAGCCGAAGGGCAATCCAGCCGATTGGGCTGCCGCCGCCAAGGGCATTCTCGCCGCCGAAAAAGCGGACGCCATTGTCATCATGCTCGGGCTTGACGACCGCGTCGCAATCCGCGAGCCGGCAGCCGAAAAATCGCAGAATAAATCGGAGGACAAGAAAGACGCCGACAAGAAAGACGCGAAGGCCAAACCGGATGGCAAGCCTTCGGGCGAAAAACCCGCGGCGAAGCCGGATGGTGCAATCAAGGAGGCGGATCCCGAGTTGCAGCCAGACGATGCCGCCGATAGCAATGGCGCGCGGCCGGTCACCGAACCGGAAAAGAGCGCGGGCTCGCCGAGCGGCCTCCATGAGTTTCGCGAGAAACGCTGGGTGGAGCTCTACAGAGATAAGATCGACGAGATGATCGGCGTACTCAAGTCCAGGGGTGTGCCGGTGCTGTGGGTGGGTCTGCCGGCGGTACGAGGCACCAAGGCGACCGCCGACACGGCGTTTCTGGACACGCTCTATCGCGATGCGGCCGGGAAGGCCGGCATCACCTATGTCGATGTCTGGGACGGATTTGTCGATGAAGCCGGGCGCTTTTCACAGCAAGGCCCCGATTTCGAAGGGCAGATCCGTCGGCTGCGCTCCGCCGATGGCGTGTACTTCACCAGGGCCGGCGCGCTCAAGCTCGCGCATTATGCCGAGCGCGAAATCAACCGGCTGCTGGCTGCACGTTCTGGCCCGATTGTGCTGCCCACCGAACCGGCAACGCCCGACGCCAGTGCGCGGCCGGATCAGCCGGCGCCGCGTCCGCTGGCCGGGCCGATCGTTCCCTTGGGGCCCGCTTCTGTCGGCACGGATCAATTACTCGGCGCTCCCGGGTCACGGCCGGTGGCGATCGATGCGCAAGCAGCCCGGGTCTTGATCACAGGTGAGCCCTTGTCGGCACCGGCCGGTCGCGCCGACGATTTTGCCTGGCCGCGACGCGAAATTGGACGCGAAGGGGCCAAGGGTGAGACGCCAGTGGCGTCAACGTCAACATCGCTCGATGCCAATGCGCGAGCGCCGGCGGCGTCGCTAAAGCCGAAAAAGCATCGCCGCTAGCGGATTGAATCTGACGCTTGGCACCCGTCCAGACCGTTACACCATCCTTTGGACCGCTCTTGGCCCTGCCGAAGGCTTCATTATGCGGATCTGAGGCGCAACCGGATGTGTCCCGGTATGCTGCCGCTATGAGTTCACTCAGCGCAGCGGCGTTCACTTGCTGCCCCCCCAGCGCAGCTTCACGCGCCGCATGCGTTTTGCCGGCGTTCGTCGGAGCAGAGTGGAACCATTTGGACGCTCGACCGGCCAGATGTGGCACAATGACAACACTGACATGAAATCGCGTGACTGATGCCGTAATAGCTCTGACCTGACCTTGGTTCCGCCCCGATTGGATTGCGACCTTTGCGTGTCGAATTCGGTAGGCGGAGGACGATATGTTTTCCATCGGCTGTGCCAGAACTTCGCACGTCGACATCAAAGCTAGCCTCGTTTGCATTGGTACGACCTTGGGCGCGGGCTCTGGTATTAGCAGGGTCGTGCAACGGCTAGCCGTTGTTCTGGGTGCGGCTTCGCTTGCGGCTTGCGCACAATCTCATGTTGCCACCAATCAATCCGAAATAGTCGCGCCAAGTCGCCAAGCGTACCGGCAATACCATCGAACTGTATCGGTCGCGCCGACCAGGCGCGTGGCGGTCGCAAGAAGGCATACTCCGTTCGCGTCGAACAAAAAGGCCGCCGAGACACAGGTCGCATCGCATGGCATGGCCAGCTTCTACACGGAGGGAACCAAGACCGCGTCTGGCGAGAAGTTCAATACGCACGAATTAACGGCCGCCCATCCCACATTGCCATTCGGCACCCGGTTGCGCGTAACGAACGTCGCCAGCGGGCAGTCCGTGACGGTCCGCGTTAATGACCGCGGTCCGTACGTCCGCGGACGCGTTGTTGACGTTTCCCACGCTGCGGCCGAAACTCTGGGAATGGTTGGAGGCGGTGTCGCAAAGGTCAAACTTGACGTCGTCCAATAGCTGGCACGGCCGACATGGACGTGACGATCGGAAGACGACTTCCGGTGAACGAGCTAGTACGGCCATGTGTTGATCAAGACGGCATCGAGTGTGGGTCAGTCGAGACGCGGTGCTAGTCTGACGCCTCCTTAGGGATGTATTCCGACGGGAAAGGAGTTCCAATGAATTCCACAACAGCCCCGAAAGCAGTTGAACCCGACGAGGTCCTGGTCGCGCGTGCGGATGAACGGCTCGTGCACGCCTATGATCAGATCGCGCGCGCGGATGAACAGCTCGCGCGGTTAAATGAACAGCTTTCCAAGCTGGAGCAGGATGCCGCGCACCACCCTTCGGCTGTCGTTGGCTACCGGCCGCCGCGCGGCAGGCAGGCGCTACGCGGCTTCGTCGGCTTGCTATTGGCCGTGTGCATCTTTGCCGGCGCTTTCGTTTCGCAGTCCTCCTATGGCGAGGCGGCCAAGTTGGTTGTCGCCCGGTGGGCGCCACAGTTCATCCCGACTTCGTCGCCCTGGATGGAAAACCCGGGGGGGCCCGCGCAGCCGGAACCATCTGGCGTTCAGCTTGCCACGGCAACCCCGCTACTTCCGCAACCAACATCTTCGGCCCAGACCGCCTCGCAAGACGCCGCGCCGCCGGCCGTCCCGACATTGGCCGAACTGGCGCAGCTCCTCCAGACGATGGCGCGCGATCTCGCAAACGTGGAGCAGGGGATCGAGGAGCTCAAGGCGAGCCGGGAACAAACGGCTCGCGAAAGCGCGAAGGTCACCGAGGAGCTCAAGGCGAGTCAGGAGCAAATGACGCGCCTTATCGCCAGGGTTTCCGAACAGAACAAGGCTCCCGAGCAGAACCTGCGACCCAGGACATCGGGGCTTCCGCCACGGCCGATGGCCACCCAAAAGCCTGTGCCGGCGCGTCAGTCGCCGCAAGCCGGAGCGCGGCCGCAGGCCCCAACGCAGTTGCAGCCCGACGACCAGTAATTGTCCGAAGGTTCGCTCTTCGCACTTTTCGAAAATGGGGCGGCGTCGGCTTTGAGTCCGTAATGTGCACCAAATGCGGACATCGGCCGACCAGGCCGAACTGACGGGTTCGTACTGGTCATTGGCTGAACGGGCATTGCGACCCAACACATTGCTGCTTGGTTTTCGTCCGGGGTGCTGCGCAGATGCATCCAGGGACTTGTATCCAGGGACTTGGCATCCAGGGACTTGCCGATTTTTAGCGCCATGATTGATCCCCGCAAAGTCGATATCTACTCAGCCGAGCACAAGCGTGACCCGTTTCCGTTCTATGCGTTCCTTCGCAGCGAGGCGCCGGTCTTCGAAGTTGGCGTACCCGTCCTGAAGCGGGCGTGGCTGATGACGCGTTACGATGACGTGGTGTTGTGCCTCCAGGATAGCGACAGGTTCGTCAAGAACCCGCGCAATGCTGGCTTGCGCTCGCCCAAGTCCATGCCGTGGTGGACGCCGGCGAGCCTCAGGACGCTCTCCGAGAATATGCTGGACCTCGACGATCCCGCACATCGAAGGCTGCGGGCCCTCATCAACAAGGCATTTAGCCGTGCACGCATCGACCAGTTACGAAACCGCACCGAAGTCCTCGCTGAGGATCTCGTCGATCGAATGCGCGCCAAGTCGACGCCCGACCTTATCGAGGATTTCGCGCTTCCGCTTCCATTGACCGTGATCTCGGAGTTGCTGGGTCTGCCTGAAGAGGCCCGGACGCGCTTTCGGAAGTGGACCAATGTTTTTCTCGGCGCGCGATCGGAATTTCGCATGGCGCTCTCGCTGCCTTCGATCTTTGCGTTAATGCGATATTTGCGGCGCCTCGTTGCCACGCGCCGGCGCAGCCCGGAGGATGATCTCATCTCCGGGCTGATCGCTGTAGAAGAGGGGGGCGACCGCCTGAGCGAGAGCGAGCTCATCGCCATGCTGGTGCTCCTGATCATCGCCGGCCACGAGACGACGGTGAACCTGATCGGATCCGGAATGCTGGCGTTGATGGAGAATCAGCATGAGAAGGAGCGCCTCCTTGGAGATTTTTCGCTCCTTGGGTCTGCGGTCGAAGAGTTGTTGCGCTTCACGGCACCCGTTGAGACCGCAACGGAGCGATATGCGGCCCGGGACGTCGACCTGCACAGCACTACGATCAGGCGCGGCGATGTCATTTTCCCCGTCGTTGCCTCCGCCAACCGGGATGCGAAAAAATTCGCGGAGCCCGATCGGCTGGACGTAACCCGCAAGCCCAATCCGCATCTTGCGTTTGGAGATGGCGTTCACTTTTGCGTCGGCTCGCACCTGGCGAAGATGGAAGCCGAGATCGCGTTTGGTTGCCTGCTGAGACGCGTACCTGCGTTGAGGCTCGCCTGTCCTGTTCACGACCTGCAGTGGCGCGCCGCACCGGTCGTTCGTGGCCTCAAATCATTGCCGGTCATCACGTAGTCGTTGTTGCACCGGAAGACCCCGCCGGCATTCACCGCTAGCTGGGAACCCACACGGTTGCTCAACAGCGGACAAAATTCGAACTGACGACATCCGGGTCAGCGGCGTTTGGGTGCTCGAAGTGCGTATAGTCTTTGGTAGATCATCGACTCCGGTATCCAATCAAGCAAGATGTGTCCAAGTGGCAGCTTGATCAGGCCAGCGATAATTCTGGATGAAGGCGGATACCAATAAACCGACAGGTTATAAAATTTAAGGGGAGTAAACCCCAAAGTCGTAAACTCGTGCATCAATCGCTTGTGACTGAAGTGTCTTCGGTAGTCCACAATTGGACCCGAGAGCAAAAGTACTTTGTCGGGGTGTTCTTTGGCAACTTTCTCCAAGAACGCTCCCTGCTCTTGAAAGGACAGATAGTAGACGCATTCGAGGGCCGCGATCACGTCGTAACCCTCGAATGACGCTTGTAAAAAATCAGCGCATTCAAATCTGGCATTTGGCAGGTTCAGCGATTTGGCGCGAGCAATCGCTACATCGCTTATGTCGATGCCAACCACGGATCGTGCTTTGCCAAAAACTGCGTGGGTCAAGTGGCCTTCGCCACAACCGAGCTCAAGAACGGATTTATTCCGGATGAATCGCTTCAGACATCGGCGCAGGACCTTATCCCTGAATCGCGCGTGGGAAATATGCCAGGGGTCAGGGGCCGCGTAATAGAGATTGAAATCTGTAGCCGTTCGCATCGCCGGTTTCCGCTGCGCGCTTGGTTAGAAAACAAGAGTTCTTTGCGATCTCCCAAAACTGATTGTCTGTGCCGCGCAGGCGCAATTCCGGCGCTTCGAGATATTCCTTTGGGGGCAACGCCTATTGCATTTTCACCCTTTCGCGCCATCGCGCTTCAAAACTGTCAGGACCTTCCAGTGCCTGGGCTTGCGCGTCTAATGGATCGCCAGGCTTCTCTGTGACAACGCTTTGAACTTCTCTGTTGGAAACGGGTTGCGCGAATGCCCCCTTGGGCCATTCGAGCAACGATTTCGAAAGCATGGGCTTGCCTTCGTACCAGCACTTTCGTCCATCGATAAGACGATAGGACCACCAACGCCCGTGCGGATTTGATGGCGCTGCGGCGCTGCATTGTTGTTTGGCCTGCGCGTTTGGTGTCGCACCTGGTAAGAGCGTAGCAATCCAGGCGGCCAGGGCGATTGCTGGCAGTTTCCTCATTTGCGCACTGAGAGATTGCTCTGTTGCTGCAAGCGGCTTACAGCAACAACCAAACCGGGGCGCTCGAGAACTTCCACCAGCCTGTCGAGGATACGCTCATTGTTCTGCGGCCGGGGCCGAAGGTATTCTTCCAGTATGAGTTGCGCTTCGTTAATCGCCTGAAGAGCCAATTGTTGATCAGTCATCTCTTCTTCCCCATTAAAGAAATGCCGTCCAGCCAGGAAAAAGAAGCAAGAAATCAAGCCGCCTTTTGGGAGATATCCCCGCCTTTCTTGGCTTATCCGATCAATTTTTATTTCAATGGATCGGCTCCCGACACCCGATTCCGCGGCGCTTCCTGGTTCCACACGCTTCCGGAAGATGAAGTCGTCGGCGTCCTCAGCGGAAACGCAGGGCTTTCCGATTGCCGTCCGGCCTGGCAAAAATCTACCGGGCAGGGGTGGTGGTCCGATGCGGTCTCGAATTGGCCTGTGGGGCTGTCAATGATCGATCGCGTTTTCGAGCGAAGCGGACGCCGCTTCGCCTAAAGAAAACGCGTCGAAACAGGAGACTGGAGCCCCTTCTGATTCAATCAGAACCGATCAGGCTCTATGTCACTGGGATTGGAGCAATTTGCGGCGCGCCGGATCCGTCCGCCACGATGCTCTCATTCAGTTTGTGATTGACGGTCTGGACCGTACGGTCGATTTCGGCATTGGGTACGCCAAGCTGATGCGAAATCAGCTTCACCAGCAGGTCGACGCGCTCGATGGAAGGTGCGCCACCAGCGACCGCCCGGGCCGCTGACGAGGGCTTGAGAAGGCTTTCCGCCGCCTTGGCGTATTTCTCGAAAGGCACCTGATCCGTGGGATCGGCGCCCAGACGCTGGGCGATAGCATCGACATGGTCATAGATCGACTGCGAGAGATTGATATCGCCGTGCACCGCGTCGCGGATCGATTGCGGCTCCTGCAGCGTGATGCAGCGGTAATTCCCCGTCAACAGCATCGACCATTTCGCCAGAGGGACGAACATCGAATCGAACACTTTGAGCTTCACCGGCACGTCCTGGCCATCCAGCTTCACCGCATCGATGTCGGCTTCCAGCTCCCGAAGCAGCAAGTTATGTTTCTCATCCGCAAATGACGCCGCCTTGAAGTTTGTCGGCAGGCCGACGTGAAGGACATTCGCCGCCTCTTCCGGCGGACGGAAGGCCTGCGGATCAGGGGAGCAGAGCGACACCAGGCCCGGCTCGAACCGTTCCCATACAGCGGCGTCGGTATAGGCCTCCTCCAGATCCATTTTCGCGAGGGCCGGGATCCGTTTGAGATAGGGCAGGGGCGGCATGTTCATGATCGAAAGGCAAGGCAGCTTCGCCTCAGCGATTTTGATCATCAGAACCTGGATCGCATGGTTGGTGTATTGCGGCTCCTGCATCGCAAGACCAACCAGATCATAGCGGGAAGGATCGACGTCGGCGGGCTCCACCGCGTCCAAAATTCCAGGCAGGTCGCGCGAGAAGATCGGCCGGTGGGCCGCCTCGTCGCGCAGCTTGATGCGAACTTCGGTGCCGTCGCGATTGATGAGTTTTGCCGTCTGCTTCCGGCAAACCAGGGTCACGTTGTGACCCGCCATCAAAAGCTTTGTCGCCAGCAATGAGCCATACGACGCTCCAAGGATCAGAATATTACGCGCCATGCGCCCTCCCACAGATAATGCTTTCCGGCGCGCCACTACTCCGGCGCAGATTTGCAAGCGCCTGCTTTGCGACAGGAGTTAAACCGAGCTTTGCGGTGCGATGCCGGCTTCCCTGGGAGTGCAACCCAAAGAATGCCGGCGGAGATCGAAGCGACCTGTCAAGCCGACGCGGCCAGCTTGTAGGGCGTTGCTTCGTCGTCAAACGCGTTCGAGATATCGCGAATGCTGATGACGCCGATCAGGCTGTAATTGTCGATCACAGGCACGTGGCGGATGTGATGCTTGCTCATGAGGTGACGGACATGCTCGAGCGTATCCGTCGATGTGCAGGAGACGAGCTGCTGCACCGAAATGAATTGCGAAACGCGCATATTCACGCCGGCTGCGCCGTGTTCGGCAATCGCGCGGACCACGTCGCGCTCGGTAAACATGCCGACGGCCGTGTTGCCCTCGGTGCGCACCACATCCTTCACCACAAGCGCGCTGATATTACTGGAGCGCATCAGTTGCGCGGCAATGGCCACCGTCTCGTTCATGCGGACCGTTGCGACACGGGCGGCTTTCTTGCGCAGGATATCTCCGACTTGCATGGCAACCTCCTCGGGGTGAATTATTGCGTCAAGTCTGGTATACATAATGCCAATTGTCAACACGCCCAGTAGTGGAAATCTTTCGCCGGGATGAAGATAAATAGGCAGTATTACTGACATTCTTGAAGCGTTTGCATTCCAAGCGGAGCAGGAGCGGACGTCCTTAGAGTGGTCAAAAATCGCTCAGGTATACCAGATGGCGTCGAGGCAAAAGAAAACGCGCCCATTCCCGAAGGATGAGCGCGCTTCTTTCGAACAACCGATCCGGCTTGGATCAGGTGGCAATCTGCGATTTGGCCACCACCACCTTGCGCCACGGCTTGAGCAGCGCGATCGCCAGCAGCGAGGCCAGGATATTCGCACCGGCCGCGATGATGAACACGTTGTCCCAATTGCCCGAAGACTGCTGCATGTAGTTCGCCACCGGCACCAGCAGCGCCGCCGTACCCTTGGCGGTGTAGAGCAGGCCGGCATTGGTGGTCGCGAACTTCGCGCCGAAGGTGTCGGTGCAGGTCGAAGGGAACAGGGAGTAGATCTCGCCCCAGGCAAAGAACACGAAGCCCGACAGCAGCACGAACCACACCGGATCGTGGCCCAGCATGTAGAGGCCCCAGATGCCGATGCCCTCCATGCCAAACGCGATGAACATGGTGTTCTCGCGGCCGATCATGTCGGAGATCCAGCCGAAGAAGGGACGGGTCAGGCCGTTGAGGACGCGATCGATGGTGGCGGCGAACGTCACTGCCGTCATCGTCACCGCCATCAGCGTGACCGGTACACTGTCAACCTTCCAGTCGACCGCGATCGGCTTGAGGTTGGCGGTGACCATCAATCCGCCGGCGCCGACGATCACGAACATGAAATACATCAGCCAGAAGATCGGCTGACGGATCACCTCGGTCGGCTGATAATTGCGCCGGCTCTGGATCACGTTGGCGTTCTGCGTCACCGCAGGCACCTGTCCGGCTTTCGGCGAGAACATCAGGAAGGCGAGGATCACGATGATGATGCCCTGGCCGAGACCGAAATAGAGGAAGGTGGTCTGGAAGCCGGAGTCCTTGATCATCGCCTGGATCGGCGCCACCGTCAGCGCCGAGCCCGCGCCGAATCCGGCGGCGGTGATACCGGCAGCAAGGCCGCGCTTGTCGGGAAACCATTTCAGCGCGTTGCCGACGCAGGTGCCGTACACGCCACCGGCGCCGATGCCTGCGATGATCATGCCGAGATAGTAGCCGTTGAGCGAAGTCGCCTGCGCGTTGATCGCCCATCCGACGGCGCAGAGGATACCGCCGACGAGGACGACGATGCGCGGGCCGTATTTATCGACGAACCAGCCTTCGACCGGCACCAGCCAGGTCTCGAACAGCACGAAGAGCGTAAATGCCCACTGGATCGACGCGCGATCCCATCCGAATTTCTTCTGGATGTCGGGGACGAAGAAAGTCCAACCATATTGGTAGTTGGCGATCATCACCATCGCGAGAACGCCGATGGCCAATTGCGTCCAGCGGTAGGTGTCGCTGACCCGGGCCGCCACAGGGGCTGCCGCTCCTTGCACTGTGTCCGTCATCTTCCCTCCATAGGCTGTTCTATCGATACCCGACAGCTCAAGGGAGGAGTTTGGTATATGTTATGCCAGTAGACAAGAGAAATCTTGGCCGACCCACGCAATTCGTTGCCGTGCAGGAAATGCTGCAAACGCGAAAGAGGGCCGTGCTGTGATAGCACGGCCCTCTGACTACGACAGAAAGATGTTTGATTTTATGGCGATAGTGTCCCGCTTGCGCTTACGCGGTGGCGCCGCGCAAGCGCGTGTAGCCCTGCTGGATCACCGACCAGAACAGTGCAATCAATCCCAGGACCATGATCGTGCTGACCAGCGTGTTGGAGAAGAAGATGCCGAGCGAGCCCTGGGATCCCAGCAACGACTGCCGGAATGCCTCTTCCGCCTTGTCGCCGAGCACGATCGCCAGCACCAACGGGGCGAGCGGATAATTGGACTTCTTCAAGAGGTAACCGAGCACGCCGAACACCAGCATCAGCATCACGTCGAACGTAGAGCTATGGACCGAATAGGCGCCGATCGCGCACAGCACCAGGATCAGCGGCGCGATGATGCTGAAGGGAACGCGCAGGATGGCCGCGAAAACCGGCACGCAGGTCAACACCACGAGCAGGCCGACGACATTGCCGAGATACATCGATGCAATCAGGCCCCAGACGAATTCCTTTTGTTCGACGAACAGCATCGGCCCGGGCTGCAGACCCCAGATCAGGAGACCGCCGAGCAACACGGCAGCGGTCGGCGAACCCGGCACGCCGAGGGAAAGCATCGGCAGCAACGCCGCGGTGCCGGCGGCGTGTGCCGCGGTCTCCGGCGCGACCACGCCTTCGATTTCGCCCTTGCCGAAATTGCTGCCGTTCTTCGCCACCCGCTTGGCGATGCCGTAACTCATGAACGAGGCGGGTGTCGCGCCGGCCGGCGTGACCCCCATCCAGCAGCCGATCAAGCATGAACGTAGCGAGGTCATCCAGTAGGCCGGCAACTCCTTCCAGGTCTGCAGCACCACCCGCAAATTGATCTTGGCGGAGCCGCCGCGGAAGTTGAGCCCTTCCTCCATCGTCAGCAGGATCTCGCCGATGCCGAACAGTCCGATGACGGCGATCAGGAAGTCGAACCCGTTGAGCAATTCCGTAAAGCCGAACGTCAGCCGCAACTGCCCGGTGATGGAGTCGAGGCCGACGGCGGCCAGCGCAAATCCGATCATCATGGCCGCGATGGTCTTGAACGGCGGCTCCTTGCTCAAGCCGACGAAGCTGCAGAATGCCAGAAAATAGACCGCAAATTTTTCCGCCGGTCCGAACTGCAGGGCAAAGCTTGCGACCAGCGGTGCGACCAGGGTGATCATGGCGACCGCAAACAGCGCGCCGACGAACGACGAGGTGAACGCCGCCGTCAATGCCTCGCCGGCCTTGCCCTTCTGTGCCATCGGGTAGCCGTCGAACGTCGTCGCGACCGACCATGGCTCGCCGGGTATGTTGAACAGGATCGAGGTGATCGCTCCGCCGAACAATGCGCCCCAGTAGATGCAGGACAGCATGATGATGGCCGATGTCGGCGACATGCTGAACGTCAGCGGCAGCAGGATGGCCACGCCATTGGCGCCGCCCAATCCCGGCAGCACGCCGATCACGACGCCGAGCACGATGCCGACGACCATCACCATGATGTTGAAGGGCTGCAACGCGACCGCAAAGCCGTGAAACAGATTGACGAGTTCTTCCATCCCCGTGATCCTGACCTTGCGACGAAGTTACAGACCGAGCCACTCTTCGACCGGCCCCTTGGGAAGCGGGACCAGAAACCAGCGCTCGAAAATGAAATAGGTGACAATGGGCATGCCAAGCGCGACGGCCAGCACGGTCAGCCAAGGGTACTTGCCGAGCCACCGCATGAACCATCCGATGAAGATGATCGAGGCGAGGTACAGCCCGGTGAACGGCATGGCGCCGACATAGATCGCGGTCGGAATGACGACGCTCATGACCTGGCGAAGCTGTCCCCATTCGGCGAACAGCCCGTCATTGTCTTCGCGCAGTCCGTTCCAGAGATTTATCGCGCTGGAAGCGAGGATGAAGATTCCGATGTAGAATGGAAAGAAGCCGGCGCGCGGGCCTTCCGCGCCCCAGTTGATGCCGGCCTTCACGCTGCCGATGATCACGATCACGCCGAAGAGGGCGATCAGCAACGTGATCCCTGCCTCCACCAGCTTGTGGGTGGGGCCGGTCTTGCTCGAGCTGCCTGTTGTCATCAAAACTCCGTGCGAGGCCGGGCCTGCGGTGCCTTAAGGCCCGGCGTCCATGCTGCGATCCCGGTTGCGGTCAACCAGTCGATCAGTTTCCTGCGGCCGCGAGGAAACCGGCATCCTTCATCAGGACCTGGTGACGCTTTTCCTCGACCTCGACCCACTTGGCATAGTCAGCTCCGGTCAGGAAGGTCGTGTTGAAAGCGCCGCTCTTCATGAAGTCCTGCCATTCGGGCGTGGCGCGGACCTTCTTGAACAGCTCGATGTAGTATTCGACCTGGTCCTTGGTCGCCCTTGGCGTCATGAAGATGCCACGCAGCATCAGATATTCCATGTCGAGACCCTGCGACTTACAGGTCGGAATGTCTTTCCAGCTTTTGCCGTCCGCGATCTGCTCGTCATAGCCCATCGGCTGTGCATCGAACACGCAAAGCGGACGCAGCTTGCCGCCGCGCCATTGCGCAACAGCCTCGATCGGGTTGTTGACGGTGGAATCGACGTGGTTGCCGACGAGCTGGACGGCGACTTCGCCACCGCCTTTGTAGGGAATGTAGGTGAACTTGCCACCGGTGGCCTTCTCGACCGCGACCGTGATGATCTGGTCTTCCTGCTTCGAGCCGGTGCCGCCCATCTTCATGGAGCCCGCAGGGGCGGCCTTCACCGCATCGACGTACTCTTTCGCTGTCTTGTAGGGCTTGTCGGCGTTCACCCAGAGCACGAACTCATCGAGCGCAAGCATCGCTACCGGCGTGAGATCCTTCCAGTTAAACGGGATGCCGGTGGCGAGAGGGGTGGTGAAGAGGTTGGAGAGCGTGATGATGATCTTGTGCGGGTTGCCGCCCGATGTCTTGAGGTCGAGAAAGCCTTCGCCGCCGGCGCCGCCCGACTTGTTGATGACGACCAATGGCTGCTTCATCAGACCATGCTTGGTGACGATGCCCTGGATCGTCCGCGCCATCTGATCGGCACCGCCGCCGGTGCCGGCAGGAACGATGAATTCGACGGGCCGAACCGGCTCCCAGGCAGCGATTGCAGGAACAGAGAATCCAGCCGCGCATAACGCGGCAAATGTCCCCAACGCAGTACGTGCAGCATGCTTCATGTAATTCACTCCCATCCAATTGTTGTTGTGCCGGTCTGTTGCCGGCTTAGTCATTCATCCCGCCCATCAAGGCGTTCTCGCACTCAAGACCGTCACACCGCAACGGTTCCTTCCATGCAATGATTGCAAGCTCGAATTGTAGGAGGGACCTGCGGGTGCGGCATCCGCTCCTTTCGGCCAATGGTGGAATTGTGAAATGCAGGACGCGGTGCGCGAGATCGTCTGCGCCTTTCGCCCCATCGCCCTAGCTGTCCTCTTGGACTGCACGGCCCACCTCCCAAAGCGCCCTTGTTTGGTCCGGAACGCTGCGGAAGGCATATTTGTATGCGATATGCCAGGAAGCAATTGGATATTGCTTCCGATCGTCTCCCCGGCTGATTTGTCGCAGACGTTGGTAAAGACGGACCGCCGGTTGCAAACAAAAAATGGCCCCGGAAAACCGGGGCCATTGGTCCAAATCATCGACGGCCGGATCGTTTGTCTGATCGCGCCGATCGGCAGAAGCCCTGTATTTTCAGGACTCAGAGGCCGAAACGGGGGAGGTCGCCGTTGCGGATGGCGATGCGGCTGCTGGCGGTCAGCAGGCGGTCGATGGAAGCCATCAGGCGGCCGAACAGGGTGCTGGAGGGCAGCAAGCCGATGGATGCAGTCTTGGACATGTTTGTCCCCTTTCGTCAGTTGCGGAGCAGTTCCGCTTCGTGTCGGGGAACAGAATATGTATACCAGATGCCAGCTACAACAGGCTTGTTTGCATAGCAGCAATTTCGAGTTTGCATTGCAGCAAAATTAACGAAATTGGCACTCCAGATCGAAAAAGGCCGCCGGAAACCGGCGGCCTTTGTACTCCAGAGGACCAGGCGGATTTATTCCGCCGCCTGCTTCCGCGGCGGATCGAGCGCGCCCGAATCGTGGATTTCGGCCACCTGGTGGTCGGAGAAGCCGAGAACCTGGCGCAGGATCTCGTCGGTGTGCTCGCCGAGCAGCGGCGAACGCGTCACCTCGCTCGGTGAATCCGACAGCTTGATCGGATTGCCGACCGAGATGTACTTGCCGCGGGTAGGATGATCGACCTCGACCACGGTGCCGGTGGCGCGCAGCGACTGGTCCTCGATGATCTCCTTCATTGAAAGGATCGGGCCGCAGGGGATGTCGTCCCTGTTGAGGATTTCCATCGCCTCGAACTTGGTCTTGGTCATCGTCCACTGCTCGATGCGGGCGAAGATCTCGTTCAGGCGCGACAGCCGGGCGGGCGGCTTGGCGTAGTCCGGATGGGTCTTCCAGCCGGGCTCGCCGATCACGTCGCAGATCTTCTCCCACACCGGCGCCTGGGTGATGAAATAGAGGTAGGCGTTCGGATCGGTCTCCCAGCCCTTGCACTTGACGATGCGCCCGGGCTGGCCGCCGCCGGAATCGTTGCCGGCACGCGGCACGGCATCGCCGAACGGAATGCCCTCGCCGAACTGGCTGTATTCCTTCAGGGGTCCATGGGCGAGGCGCTGCTGGTCGCGCAGTTTGACGCGCGCCAGATTGAGCACGCCGTCCTGCATCGCAGCCGTAACCTTCTGGCCCTGGCCGGTGACGGTGCGCTGGTAAAGCGCGGTGACGATGCCGAGCGCCAGATGCAACCCGGTGCCGCTGTCGCCGATCTGCGCGCCGGTGACCAGCGGCAGCCCGTCGCGGAAGCCGGTGGTCGAGGCCGCGCCGCCGGTGCACTGCGCGACATTCTCATACACCTTGCAGTCTTCGTACGGCCCGGGGCCAAAACCCTTGATCGAGGCCACGATCATCCTCGGGTTGATGGCGTGGATCTTCTCCCAGGGAAAACCCATGCGGTCGAGCACGCCGGGGCCGAAGTTTTCGACCAGAACGTCGCAGGTCTTGATCAGCGCGGTGAGGACTTCCTTGCCCTTTGGGTTCTTGGTGTCGAGCGTGATCGAGCGCTTGTTGTGGTTGAGCATGGTGAAATACAGGCTGTCCACGTTGGGAATGTCCTGTAGCTGACCGCGTGTGATGTCGCCGACGCCGGGGCGCTCGACCTTGATCACGTCGGCGCCGAACCAGGCCAGCAATTGCGTGCAGGTCGGACCCGACTGAACGTGGGTGAAATCGAGAATGCGAACGCCCGTAAGCGCCTTTGTCATCGTCTTTGCTCCGTACTGTATCTGTGCTGCGTATGCAGGATGAATGAGTTGAAGTCGGTTATTTCTTCTTCAAAACGCTCTGCGGATTGAGGTTGCCGATGCGGCCGCTCTCGGAACCGGCCGCCGGATCGATCACCGCGTTGATGAGCGTCGGCTTGCCGGAATCCATCGCGGCGTTGACGGCCCGCTTCAGCTCGTCGGGGGAGGTGGCGTTAATGCCGACGCCACCGAAGGCTTCCATCATCTTGTCGTAGCGCGAGCCCTTGACGAACACCGTCGTCGCCGGATCGGAGCCGCCCGCATTGACGTCGGTGCCGCGATAGATACCGTCATTGTTGAAGATGACGATGCAAACCGGAAGCTGGTAGCGGCAGATGGTTTCGATCTCCATGCCGGAGAAGCCGAACGCCGAGTCACCCTCGATCGCGAGCACCGGCTTGCCGGTTTCGACGGCAGCCGCGATCGAATAGCCCATGCCGATGCCCATCACGCCCCAGGTGCCGACGTCGAGCCGCTTGCGCGGCTTGTACATGTCGATGACGCCGCGGGCGAGGTCGAGCGTATTGGCGCCTTCGTTGACCAGGATGGCGTCGGGCCGCTCCTTGATGATGGTGCGCAGTGCGCCGAGAGCGCCGTGA
Source organism: Bradyrhizobium sp. AZCC 2176 (assembly GCF_036924645.1). Taxonomy (NCBI): domain Bacteria; kingdom Pseudomonadati; phylum Pseudomonadota; class Alphaproteobacteria; order Hyphomicrobiales; family Nitrobacteraceae; genus Bradyrhizobium; species Bradyrhizobium sp. AZCC 2176. The sequence goes on from NZ_JAZHRX010000001.1 coordinate 4,938,274, forward strand.
TAATCCATCGGCGAGGCGTTGCTCATCAGCTTCGGGGCCATCTTGGCGACGTTGTCGTCACGCTTCTTGTTGACGGTATTGACCCAGTCCGCCGGCGCGGCGGACCAATTGCCGCCCATGCCTTCGAGCAGCGCGGACACGCAGGAGCCGATATCGCCGACCACGGGGGCGACGATCTCGACGTTGGAGTCCATTTCCTTCGGCTCGATGTCGATCTGGATGAATTTCTTCGGGGCATCGCCCCAGGTCTTGCCCTTGCCGTGCGACAGCAGCCAGTTGAGGCGGGCGCCGATCAGCATGACGACGTCGGCGTCCTTCAGCACGGTCGAGCGCGCGGCTCCCGCCGACTGCGCATGGGTGTCGGGCAGCAGGCCCTTGGCCATGCTCATCTGCAGGAACGGCGCGCCGGTCTTTTCGACGAAGGCGCGGATCTCGTCGTCGGCCTGCGCATAGGCTGCGCCCTTGCCGAGAATGATGAGGGGCCGTTTCGCGCCCTTGAGCACGTCGAGCGCGCGCTTGACGGCCGACGGGGCAGGGATCTGGGCTGGGGCTGCGTCGATCACCTTCACCAGCGATTTCGCGCCGGCAGCCGCATCCATCACCTGGCCGAAAAGCTTTGCCGGCAGGTCGAGATAAACGCCGCCCGGGCGGCCCGAGACGGCGGCGCGGATCGCGCGCGCCAGACCGATGCCGATGTCGGCGGCGTGCAGCACGCGGAAGGCCGCCTTGCACAGCGGCTTGGCGACCGCGAGCTGGTCCATTTCTTCATAGTCGCCCTGCTGCAGGTCGACGATCTCGCGTTCGGACGAGCCCGAAATCAGAATCATCGGAAAGCAGTTCGTGGTGGCGTGGGCGAGCGCAGTCAGGCCATTGAGGAAACCGGGCGCCGAAACGGTGAGGCAGACACCCGGTTTCTTGGTGAGATAGCCGGCGATGGAAGCCGCATAGCCGGCGTTCTGCTCGTGGCGGAACGACAATACGCGAATGCCCTCGGCCTGCATCATGCGTCCGAGATCCGTGATCGGGATGCCCGGCACACCATAGATGGTGTTGATGCCGTTGAGCTTGAGCGCATCGATGACGAGATGAAAGCCATCCGTCAGCTCCTGCTCGGTGCCCGGTGCTTCGGACTTGGTCGCGGTATTCAGCATGGGCTTCATCTCCCTGATCGTTCCCTGATCGTTTTGGTTCGGACGAGTTTTCGTCGTCTTCTGGTGCGAAGTTACGTTTAGCTAAAAAGTTCCTGCCCGTGCGCTTCGACGTAGGCGGCAAGTCCCAGCGTGTGATCGCGCGCGCGCTTTTCGGCGAGTTCAGTGTCGCGTGCTTCCAGCGCTTCGATGATGCCGAGATGCTCGGGCAGCGAGGTCGCGGTGCGATCTTTCCGGCCGATGGTCAGTTGCCGGTAGCCGCGCACGTGCAAGAGGATGTCATTGGTCATATCGACCAGCACCGGCGACTCGGACAGCGAGATTAGCGCCTGATGGAAGGCGATATTGGCCTTGGAGTATTCCTCGATATGATCCTGCGGCAGGCGATCCTTGCCAAAATCCTTGAAGAAATCGCGGAGCGCCGTGATGTCCTTCTTGCGCGCGGTGGTCGTGATCAGGCGTGCGGCCATGCTCTCGAGCGCGGCCCAGGCGCGGATCATGTCGACGATCTCGGTCTTGGTACGGCGGACCACGACGATGCCACGGCGCGGCACGGTTTTGACGAAACCGTCCTGTTCCAGCATCGCGATGGCTTCGCGGATAGGGGTACGGCTGACGCCGAGGCGTTCGGACAGCGCGCGCTCGTCGAGCATCACCTGCTCGGGCGTCGCATAGATGTCCATCTTGAGAATAGCTTCCTTCAAGGCCTCGTAAGCCTTGTTCTTGAAGCTCGTCTCGGGCGCAATCCGGACGATTGCAATATCTGCCTCAGCCATGACAGGCGGCGCCTTGGTTTGTTTACGTGCGGGCACGACTCGTCTCCTCCCTGTTTTGGAGACGTCTTCTTAGCAGAAGAAACACCCGAATATTTTTGGCATACCAAATACCACCATGTCAAGATGCCCGTGTTTTCGCTGTTTCTGCGCGATAGTTTGTCTTGACAATCTGATCTCTGGCATACCAAATGCCATAAAACTAGCCCCAGGAGGAAGCCAATGTCAAATACTGCAGATGCGGCCCGCAAGATCGCCGAGCCCAGCGCCCACGAGGCTGTCCGCCGGGTGCTCGATACGGTGAAAGCCGAGAAGCGCACCAGCCTCACCGCGCCGGAAGGCAAGCTGGTGTGCGATGCCTATGGCATCCCGGTTCCGAAGGAAGGCGTGGCAAAGTCCGCAGCCGAAGCTGCCAAGCTCGCAACCGGCATGGGCTTCCCAGTGGTGATGAAGATCGTATCGCCCGACATTCTCCACAAGACGGAAGCCGGCGGCGTCGTGGTTGGCGTCAAGACCGCGACTGAAGCGGAAAAGACCTACGAGACTATTCTCGCCAACGCCAAGAAATATAAGGCCGACGCCAAGATCGAGGGCATCCAGGTCCAGCAGATGCTGGCCGGCGGCACCGAGGTCATTGTCGGCTCGATCACCGACGGCTCGTTCGGCAAGCTGGTGGCGTTCGGCCTCGGCGGCGTGCTGGTCGAAGTGCTGAAAGACATTACCTTCCGCCTCGCACCTGCGACCAAGGACGATGCGCTGTCGATGCTCGACGGCATCCAGGCCCATGACATGCTGAAGGGCGTGCGCGGCGGCGATCCGGTCAGCCGCGACGCGCTGGCGGACGTCATCGTCAAGGTATCGCAGCTCGTCAGCGACTTCCCCGAAATCGTCGAGCTCGACCTCAACCCGGTGTTTGCCACCAAGAAGGACGCGATCGCCGCCGACGTGCGCATCGTCGTCGACTTCGACTACAAGCCGCGCCCGGCGCCGCGTCCGACCGAGGAAATCGTCACGGCGATGAACCGCATCATGCAGCCGAATGGCGTTGCCGTGATCGGCGCTTCCGCCGAGGACGGCAAGATCGGCAACTCCGTGATGAAGAACCTGATCAACGGCGGCTACAAGGGCGAGATCTATCCGATCCACCCGAAGGCCGCCGACATCCTGGGCTACAAGGCCTACAAGAGCGTCAAGGACGTGCCCGGCGTGATCGACACGGCGGTGTTTGCGATCCCCGCAAAATTCGTCGCCGGCGCCTTGGCCGAATGCGGCGAGAAGAAAATTCCGGGCGCGGTCCTGATTCCCTCGGGCTTTGCCGAAGCGGGCGCGCCTGAACTGCAGGCCGAGATCGTCGAGGTCGGCAAGAAGTACAATATCCGCCTGATGGGGCCGAACATCTACGGCTTCTATTATACCCCGGCCAATCTCTGCGCGACGTTCTGCACCGCCTACGACGTCAAGGGTTCGGCAGCGCTGTCGTCGCAGTCCGGCGGCATCGGCATGGCGATCATCGGCTTCTCGCGCTCGGCCAAGATGGGCGTTTCCGCGATCGTCGGCCTCGGCAACAAGTCCGATATCGACGAGGACGATCTGCTCGCCTTCTTCGAACAGGATCCGAACACTGCGATCATCGCGCAGCACTGCGAGGACTTGAAGGACGGCCGCGCCTTTGCGGAAGCTGCCAAGCGCGTCTCCAAGAAGAAGCCGGTGGTCGTGCTGAAGGCGGGGCGTACCTCGGCCGGCGCCAAGGCGGCCTCGTCGCATACCGGCGCGCTCGCCGGCAACGACAAGATCTATGAGGACGTGCTCGCTCAGTCCGGCGTGATCCGCGCCCGGTCCCTGCGGCAATTGCTCGAATTCGCACGTGGCGTGCCGGTGCTGCCGACGCCGAAGGGCGAGAACGTACTGATCATCACCGGCGCCGGCGGCTCCGGCGTGCTGCTGTCGGACTCGGTTGTGGATAACGGCCTGTCGCTGATGACGATGCCGCCGGACCTCGACGCCGCGTTCCGCAAATTCATCCCGCCGTTCGGCGCGGCCGGAAATCCTGTGGATATCACCGGCGGCGAGCCGCCGATCACCTACGTCAACACGGTCAAGCTCGGCCTGTCGGATGAGCGGATTCATTCGCTGATCCTCGGCTACTGGCACACGATCGTGACCCCGCCGATGGTGTTCGCCCGCAACATGGTCGAGGTGAAGAAGGAGATGGAGGCCAAGGGCTTTGTGAAGCCGATCGTCGCCTCGCTCGCCGGCGACGTCGAGGTCGAGGAAGCCGCCGAATATCTCTACCAGAACGGCATCCCGGCCTATGCCTATTCGACCGAACTGCCGGTCGAGGTGCTGGGCGCCAAGTACAAGTGGGCGCGCGGCGCGGGCCTGCTCTGATCTTATCAACGATAAATGCCGCTCCCGAGACTATCCGGAGCGGCATTTCTCTAGGGTCATCCCGGGGCGATGCGAAGCATCGAACCCGGGATCTCGAGATTCCGGGTCTGGTCCTTCGGACCATCCCGGAATGACGAACGCAAAAGCGGCAGGTCGCGATGAAGAGAGACGTGATCCGGCGCAAGGCCATCGAGCCGAAATCCAGTGCAGACCATGAGGCCGACGCGCGCGATAGCGGCGTCCAGTCGGTCGATCGCGCGCTCTCGATCATCGAAACGCTGGCGGAAGACGACGAGGGCTATCGCCTGAGCGATCTCGCCATTCGCACCGGGCTGTCGACCTCGACTGTGCATCGTCTGCTGGGGACGCTGGAAAACCGCCGCTTCGTACAGTTCGACCGCACCGAATCGAAATGGCATGTCGGCGCGCGCGCCTTCACGGTGGGCGCGACGTTTGCCCGCAGGCGTAATTTCTCGGCGCAGGCGGTGCCATACTTACGCAAGCTGCGCGACCTGACGCGCGAGACGGCGAACCTTGCCGTCGTCGACGATGAATTCATCATCGTGCTGACGCGCATGGAAAGCCGCGAGATCATGCGTTCGCTGACCAAGGTCGGCGGCCGGGTCGCCATGGTGGCCTCCGGCGTCGGCAAGGCGGTGCTGGCGACCTATTCGGATGCTGACGTCAGCGCCATCATCCATCATCACGGCATGCCGCGGTTGACGGAAAAGTCGATCGTGCGGCCGGGCGACCTGTTCAAGGAACTGGAGAAGATCCGCCGCCAGGGTTTTGCCATCGACGACGAGGAGGCCTGCATGGGCCTGCGCTGCATCGCGGCCGTCGTCTACAACGACTGCGCCGAGCCCTTGGCGGCCATTTCCGTCTCGGGCATGACCAGGCGCCTGACCGACGAGCGGCTGCCGATGCTCGGGCAAACGGTGCGGGAGGTGGCGGCGGAATTGACGGTGGCGCTCGGTGGCGTGATGCCGGAGGCGAAATCGGCCTGAGTCGGGTTTGCGGTCCGTCATTGCCCGCGAAAAATTAGGTCTGGCGGCGAGAGCCCCGACATCGCTATATCCATCCAACGCTGTCCATGGCGCGGCTTCGAGGGGTAATGTCCTTCGATTCAGCGATTTGGGGAAATTCATGCCTTCTGAAACCCGCTCGCCCCGTCTCGCGGTTCTGATCGATGCTGACAACGCCTCCGCAAAGATTGCAGACGGATTGTTCGAGGAGATCGCCAAGATCGGCGAGGCCAGCGTTCGCCGCATCTACGGCGACTTCTCCAATGCCCGATCCAAGGGCTGGGCCGATATTCTGTCGAAGCATGCCATCATACCCCAACAGCAGTTCGCCTATACGACCGGAAAGAATGCCTCCGACATAACCCTCGTCATCGACGCAATGGATCTGCTTCATAGCGGTCGGTTCGACGGATTCTGCCTCGTGTCATCAGACAGCGATTTTACGCGCCTTGCCGCCCGCATCCGGGAGCACGGCGTCGATGTGTTCGGGTTCGGCGCGCAGAAGACGCCGGAAAGCTTCAGGCAGGCCTGCCGAAGATTCTTCTACACCGAGAACCTGCTTGGCGGCACGGCCAACATTCAGGATGCCGCCTCGAAGTCGAGTTCGCTCCAGCCGCCTGATGCAGCCACCCCGATCATCAAGAAGATTATCGCCGAGATGGAAAGCGAAGATGGGTGGGTCGATCTCGGGGAAGTCGGAAAACGGATTACCAACCTGGCCCCCGATTTTGATTCGAGGACCTTCGGTTCCCGCAAGCTGAGCGACCTCGTGCGAAAGACAAACGCTTTCGAGATCGATCAGCCCAAGGGCGGGTCCATGCGAATTCGGATCAAGTCCACGGCCGAATCGCTCCCGAAGACGAAAACCGCTCGAAAACCTGCGGGGTGAGTAACCGAAAGCTGCTTGAGCCCGACCGCAATGCGCGCAACCACAAGCCATCCATGATTAACGGCATGGCACAGGCCCGCTTTTGTGACGGTTTGCGTACGCCGGCCCCGGTGTGCGCCGCGCCACCATCATGGACCGGCATCCACAAACCTTCACATGAACGGGACATTGAGCGGTCACGCTGACATCCACTAGCAGTCATCCTTACCGGCTACTGCCGATCACGGCGAAACGAACTTCTCAACCGCTGATTGCGCAGATGACCGAAAAAGGGTTAGCTTCGCCGAATTTAGGAGAGCGCGATGACGCAACCGATTCCAGAAGCGATCCAGGCTGAGCGTCTCACCGCGACACTCCGCCGAACTGGCGTGCTTGGCGAGGCTCACGTCAGCGATGTCACGGTCGAAAGCTCCCGCGATACCATCCTCTCTCGAATTATTCGGGTGCGCTTGATGTACAGTGTACCGACCGACGACGCCCCACGCTCCCTCATCTTCAAGACTTGTCACCCTGATCGCGTCGGAGATGCGCTGCATGCCGGCCGTCAGGAGGTCGCATTTTATGATCAGGTTGCGCCACTGATGGTGACCAACATAGTGCCTCGCTGTTTCGAGGCGTATCGCGATGCAGAAACGAGCGCGTGGCATCTCCTCCTTGAGGACCTCACAGAAACCCACGCCGTCCCGACGCAGTGGCCGCTGCCGCCCACAAGGCAGCAATGTGGAGCAATCGTTCGAGCGCACGCTCGCCTCCATGCTTCTTGGTGGGACAGCCCGCGACTCGGCGTCTCCGTAGGGACGTGGCTCGATCCCGAGGCCATGGATCGGCAGATGCAGCTTGTCGCGAGCGACTTCCAACGTTTTGCTGATCGCGCGGGTGACCTACTGTCGCGCGAGCGGCGCCGGCTCTATGAACAATTGCTCGGCTCTGCACCTCGTCTGCTTCGGCGCTATCACTCACATCGAAACTTTACGATCACCCAAGGCGACGCGCATGTTTGGAATACGTTTTTGCCGCGAGATCATCAATCTGACGATGCTCGACTGTTCGACTGGGATAGCTGGCGCCTCGATGTCGCATCGAGGGACCTTGCCTACATGATCGCGATGCACTGGTATCCTGACCGTCGACAAGCGATGGAACGTTCACTCCTCGACGAATACCACGAGACGCTGGTTGCCCACGGGGTCCAGGGCTACGACCGACATGTGCTCGAAGCCGATTATCGATTGTCGGTGCTGTGGCAAATTACGACGCCCGTGTGGCAAGCTGTGAACAATATCCCCGCCGTGATCTGGTGGAATGGTCTTGAACGCATCATGCTTGCCGTCGATGATCTCGATTGCAGGTCGCTACTTACCTGAACCCAAGTCCGAATTGGTTCAGAATCTCACCTCTTGGGAATGACCGCTGGTGCAGCGGACGGTTGGCGGGGCCTCCCGATCCGCTAGACTGCCCTCCAACGGATGAGCGGACGCGGTTGCGTCGTCTGCCGCAAGAAGATGCAAGGGGAAAAGCATGGGCCGGAAGATCGCGATCGTCGGGGCTGGCGCCGTCGGCGGGTATGCCGGTGCCCATATGGCGCGGGCGGGCGAGGACGTCACGTTCATCGATCCCTGGCCCGACCATGTCGAGCACATGCGCAAGCACGGGCTGCGCGTCACCCACGCCATGGATGTCGCGGAATTCTCGGTGCCGGTGCGCGCGCTCCACGTCACGGATGCGCAGCGGCTCGCCAAGGAGAGGCCGGTCGACATCGCCTTCGTTTGCATGAAGTCCTACGACACCGCCTGGGCCACCATGCTGATCCAACAATATCTGGCGCCGGACGGCTATGTCGTGTCGCTGCAGAACTGCATGAACGAAGAGACGATTGCCGGCATTGTCGGCTGGGGCAAGACGCTCGGCTGCATTGCCAGCAGCATTACGGTGAACCTGCCGGAGCCCGGTCATATCCACCGCGGCGCCGGCAAGGGCGGGGCGGCGCACACGGTGTTTCGCGCCGGCGAAGTCCATGGCCGCATCACCCCGCGGGCGGAGGAAGTCTGCCGCCTGGTCGGTTACTCCGACAGTGCCAAGGTGACGGACAATCTGTGGGGCGAGCGCTGGTCGAAACTGGTCGCCAACGTCATGGGCAACGGGCTCTCCGCCTGCACCGGCCTGCCGGGCGCGGAAATCCTGCAAAGCGAGCCGCTGCGCCGTTTCGCGACCAGGCTCGGCAGCGAAGCGATCCGCGTTGGCCAGGCGCAAGGCTATCAACTGGAAGAGATATTGCATCTGCCGCCGGAGACGATCGCGCGCGCCGGCGAAGGTGACGAGGCGGCGATGCGCGTCTGCGACGAGCAGCGGTTCAAGGACGGCAAGCGTACTTCTTCGCAGCAGCGTCCCTCGATGGGACAGGACATGCAGAAGGGCAGGCGAACGGAGATCGAATTTCTCAATGGGCTCGTGGTGCGCGAGGGCGAGAAGATCGGCATTTCCTGCCCCGCAAATGCCGCGCTGACGGATATCGTCAAGCGCGTGGAGCGCGGTGAACTGAGCCCGGACCCGCGGCACATCACGGAACTGCGGTTGAACTGAACGGCTTTGCGTCGTTGCGGGGCAACGATATTGCCAAAGCTTACTGACCCGGCACCGGTCAGTGACTGTTCAGCGCTTCCCCACGCGCCATCCCATTTCCCAGAAGTCGGCTTCAAGCCGGGTCGCTTCCTTGAAGATCGCGATCAGCTCCGCCTCACGGGCCGGCGTGGCATAGAGATCGGCGAGACCTTCGAGGTGCGACCGCGCCTTCGCCGCGACTTCCTGATAGGGTGCCCCGGCATACTCGGCGATCCAGACGCTATACGGGTTTGTTGCAGCGAGCGCATTGGGCCGCGCGGCGAGCCGCGTCGCGATCTCGGCGTAACCGATTACGCAGGGGGCGAGCGCCACCTTGAGCGCCAGCAGATCGCCGCGCATTCCCGCGTCGAGCACGTAGCGGGTATAGGCCAGCATCTCGACCGCCGGAGGTGCTTGTTCGAGATCGGTGGCCGACAGGCCCCAGCCGGCGCAGAGCTTCACATGCAGGTTCATCTCGACGTCGAGAATGGCTGAGAGGCCGGACGCCGCTTCGCGCATGTCAGCGAGCGTGGGCGACTTGTAAACGGAGAGCGCGTAGGCACGGGCGAACTCGATGAGGAACAGGTAATCCTGGACGAGGTAGTGGCGAAACGCCGCTTCGACGAGCGAACCGTCTGCCAGCCCCTCCGTGAAGGGGTGTTCGGTATAAGCCCGCCACTCGGCGGATGCTGCTGTCTTCAGTCGCTCGAAGAAACTCATGATCTTCCGTCGGCCTTTCGTTTCAAGGCGTGCTCGGCGCACCAAGGGTATCGCGTTTTCGAGCGAAGTGGATACCGTTAGGTCCAGAAAGTGCCCAGGAACGGGCAATGGATCGGATTTGGAGCATTCGCCTCGCCAAGCTGCGCGTTCGTTGTTTACGATCGAATAACTCGGTCCGATGAAACTTGGGCATGGGAAATCGCCATGGGAATAAAAAACCTCGCTGCCGGGTCCATGGCAGCCCTTGCTCTCAAACTCTACACGGTCGCGGCGCTCGCTGCGGCCGTCATCGGCAATCTCGGCTTCACGTCGCCTGCAATGGGTGAGCCGGCGGCACTCACGAAAAAGCAGTCGGATGCGCTCAATACGTACAACAATTCACTGGGCCATTTTGAGGCAATCCTGGGCCAGCGGCGCGCGCAGATCAATTCGAACCAGCGGTTACCGAACCTGCCGGGACAGGCACTCTACCTTGCACGCAACAACATGATGAGCGCCTACAAAGACCTCACCGACGCGCTTCCGTCCAAAATAGGCAGGCCCAACAAATACGGAATCCCTCCGGCATATTTTAGCGCCGACAATGAGCCGCTGCTCGATGAGTACAGGAGGCTCTTCGACCTCATGCAGGCGCCTCCCGCCAACGCGCAGAAATCAGATACGCCATTCAAGGATGTCGTCGATTTGGGCACTGCCATTGCACGAGCCAGGGGCCTTGATGCGGCCAATGCCGAAGCGGCAGGCCGTATCTGCCTGGGGCTGTTCTTTGCCGAGACCAATGGCAATCAGAACATCGGGAATGCGCGCTCGAATAAATACAAGGGCAGTTTGCAAACAGGTGTATCCGAAGATCAAAATGGTCGAAGGAAGTGGGCGGCGATAAAGAAGTCGATAGCAGCCTTTGATCCTGCACTGAACGTTCGCGACGACAGGGAAGAGGCGCGGGTCGGTAATCAGGATCATCGGTTCAACCACTGGACCGCCGTGCGCGATGGCCTGATGAGCGCGCACGCGGATATTTTCCCGCAAGTACCGGCGATCGTGAAAATCCTGCCAGATCCGATCGATCAGATGAAGCTCTTTGAACTCATCCAGATTATTCCCAGCCCGACCAGGTCCGCACTCGGCTCACGCAACCTGGTCGACTACAGAATTTCCGACCCGAAGATCATGGCATATCTGCGAAACAACAGCATTTTCACCCTTGGGCAAGCCGACAGGACCAGAACATCCGCCACGTTCCGCGAAATTCTTGATGCGATGTGGCTCTTCAACGACAAGTTTGAACGAGCGCTTTCCAAATTCGACGAGATCAAGGCGCGGTCAAAGGGTTGAAGCCGGCAGGTCGGAATCGGATGCCAGCTGGCCCCGCCACCCCGCCATCAGAGCGGACCAAGCATGGCCCACCGGGGCTCGCAGAATTCCTTCACGGCCGCCGTGACACCGCTGCTGATGATTTCCCGGCGCTCGGGCGAATTCATCTTGAGCTCTTCGTCCCGGTTGATGATCGAGCCCGCCTCGAGCAGGACGGCGGGCATCTGGGTCTTTCTCAGCACGATGAGCTCATCGTAGCGATAGACGCCGGTTTCCTTGTTCAACAGCGGGCGCTGGTGCCGGCCCATGATGGCCTGGGTATATTGCTTGGCATAATCAAGACCCTGGGCTTTCATCTCCTTGCCGATCAGTTCGGCGAACGAGAGGCTCGTCTTGAAGTCCGGATTGCTGCGGGAGACGAAGACGGAATAGCCGGTGAAGCGGTCGCTGAAGTGGCTTTTCTTTCCCTCGAATTCCCAGTCCTCGAGGAGTTTGTCGGGCACGGAGTCATGGTGGATCGACAGGAAGAGATCGGCGCGCAGATCGTTGGCGGCGGCGACCCGTCTGACGAGGCTGCGCCTGGCCTTGCCCTCGGTCAGGAGCAACCTCGCCTCAGCGAAGCCTTCAGCCTTCAACTTCTCCTCGATCCGCTTCGCAAGGCGCAGATTGAAGACAAATTCGGAGACGTTGCGGGCACTGATCGCGCCTTCTGATTCGGCGGTATGTCCCACGTCCAGAACGATCCGGAACTTCGAGGGATCGCACCGGGTTGCGACTGGTTTCAACGCGGCAGGGTTCAGGCTGACCGGCCCCAGCGCGGCAAGCTTTACGGAGCGGTGCTTTGGCGAGGCGGCAGGCTTCGCCAAAGTGGCCGGCTTGCGTGAAGCGACGTGCTTTGGCGATTTGGCTTGTCTTGTCGATTTGGCTTGCTTTGACGGGCTTTTGAAGAGATCCGATAGCCAGCCGGCATCGCTGACCTCGATCGGCAGAAGCACCGTTGCGGCCATCGCGGCGATGATGGTGCGGCGGCGGGGCCAAAATCCCGAAGCGATACTGCCGAGAACACAAATGAACTCGCGTCGCTTCATGCTCGCCCCTCCCGAAGGCCATTATAGCAGCCCAAAGCCGCGGCGTCCTGGACACCACGCATGCGCGGGGTATGACGGTCTGTGCGCGGGGCGCCGTCCAGTTCATCGGCGAAGCCGGCAATTGAGTTGTTTCATTGAGCGAATGCCCCAACCGTCTGATCTGACATGATTTTTCAGCGGCCATTCCACATCGCGGGAAACAAATTCGAGCCCGTTGAGGTCGCTGATTGCAGCCGTGATGATCGCATCAGAGCAACACGGTCAAGCGAGGGCGACATGGCGAAGATGCGAGCGATCGATGCGGCCGTACGAATCCTGGAAAAGGAGGGCGTCACCATCGCCTTCGGTGTTCCGGGCGCGGCGATCAATCCGTTGTACTCCGCGCTGAAGAAGCGGGGTTCGATCGGCCACATCCTGGCGCGCCATGTCGAGGGCGCCTCCCACATGGCGGAGGGTTATACCCGCGCCAAGGCCGGCAACATCGGCGTCTGCATCGGCACCTCGGGTCCGGCCGGCACCGACATGATCACGGGGCTCTATTCGGCGATCGCGGACTCGATCCCGATCCTGTGCATTACCGGGCAGGCGCCGCGCGCGCGGCTCTACAAGGAAGACTTTCAGGCCATCGATATCGAATCGATCGCGAAACCCGTGACGAAATGGGCGGTCACCGTGCGCGAGCCGGCGCTGGTGCCGCGCGTGTTCAGCCAGGCGTTTCACGTCATGCGTTCGGGTCGTCCGGGTCCGGTCCTGATCGACCTGCCGCTCGACGTGCAGCTCGCGGAAATCGAATTCGACGACGAGACCTATGAGCCTTTGCCGGTCTACAAGCCGGCGGCGACGCGCAAGCAGATCGAGAAGGCGCTCGAAATGCTCAACGCCGCGGAGCGGCCGCTGATCGTCGCGGGCGGCGGCGTCATCAATGCCGATGCCTCCGAACTCCTGGTGGCGTTCGCTGAAACCGTCAACGTTCCGGTGGTGCCGACGCTGATGGGCTGGGGCGCCATCCCCGACGATCACGTGCTGATGGCCGGCATGGTCGGCTTGCAGACCAGCCACCGCTACGGCAACGCGACCATGCTGCAATCCGATTTCGTGCTCGGGATCGGCAACCGCTGGGCCAACCGGCACACCGGTTCGATCGAGACCTACACCAAGGGTCGAACTTTTGTGCACGTCGATATCGAGCCGACGCAGATCGGGCGCGTCTTTAATCCCGATTTCGGCATCGTGTCGGACGCCAAGGCGGCATTGGAACTGTTTGTCGCCGTTGCCAAGGAGTGGCGCAAGGCCGGCAAGCTGCGGGAGCGGCAGGCGTGGCCGGCGGCGTGCCAGGACCGCAAGCGCACCATGCTGCGCAAGAGCCATTTCGACGACATGCCGATCAAGCCGCAGCGCGTCTATGAAGAGATGAGCAAGGCGTTCGGTCGCGACACTTGCTACGTCAGCGTGATCGGATTGTCGCAGATTGCCGGCGCGCAGTTCCTCGGCGTCTATGGCCCGCGCAACTGGATCAATGCAGGGCAGGCCGGTCCGCTCGGCTGGACGCTGCCGGCGGCGCTCGGCGTGCGCGCGGCCGATCCGACCCGCAATATCGTCGCGTTGTCGGGCGATTATGATTTCCAGTTCCTGATCGAGGAGCTCGCCGTCGGCGCGCAGTTCAAGCTGCCCTACATCCACGTCGTCGTGAACAATTCCTATCTCGGACTGATCCGTCAGGCGCAGCGCGGCTTCGACATGGACTATCACGTCCAGCTCTCCTTTGAGAACATCAACGCACCCGAGCTCGGAGTCTATGGCGTCGACCACGTCGCGGTGGCTGAGGGACTGGGCTGCAAGGCGATCCGCGTCACCGATCCGAACCATGCGCAGGCGGCGTTCGCGACCGCACGGGAATGGATGGCGGAATTCAAGGTGCCTGTGGTCGTCGAGTTCATTCTTGAGCGCGTCACCAACATCTCGATGGGCACCGAGATCGACAACATCGTCGAATTCGAGGAGGTGCTCGATCTGCCGCTGGACGACACGCCGGCCAAGTCGAGCGCGCCACAATCCGGCAAGCTGTTGCCGGCATAAATCGAGGAGAGTAGATCGTGCCAAAATTTGCCGCCAATCTTACCATGCTGTTCGGCGAGTTGCCGTTCCTCGATCGCTTCGCCGCCGCCAAGGCCGCCGGCTTCAACGGGGTGGAATATCTGTTCCCGTATGATTTCGACAAGGCCGAGTTGCGGGAGCAATTGCACCAGCATGGGCTGACCCAGGTGCTGCACAATCTTCCCGCGGGCAACTGGGCGGCCGGCGAGCGCGGTATCGCCATTCTGCCTGACCGGGTCGAGGAGTTTCGCGACGGCGTCGCGCGCGCGGTCGACTACGCCAAGGCGCTCGATTGCCAGCAACTGAACTGCCTGGTCGGCATTGCGCCTGACGGAGCCGATGCGGCCGAACTCAACGAGGTGCTGGTTGGCAATCTGCGCTTCGCCGCGGATGCGCTCGCCAGGGAGCGGATCAGGCTTCTGATCGAGCCGATCAATACGATCGATATTCCCGGCTTCTTCCTGAACAAGACTGCACAGGCGCTTCAGATCATTGCCGATGTGCGATCGAGCAATTTGTTCGTGCAGTACGACATCTACCACATGCAGATCATGGAGGGCGACATTGCGCGCAGCCTGCAAAAGCACCTGGCCCGCATCGCCCATGTCCAGCTTGCCGATAATCCCGGCCGCAACGAGCCGGGTACGGGCGAGATCAACTATCCCTTTCTGTTCCGTCATCTCGACGCTATTGGTTATCGCGGCTGGGTCGGGTGCGAGTACAAGCCGAGGACGACGACGGTCGAGGGCCTCGGTTGGCACGCCGCGCTGACGGCCGACACCTGAACAAGAAACGATTGAGGGGAGTTGAAATGATCGATATCGGCTTTATTGGTCTCGGCACCATGGGGCGCCCGATGGCAGGCCATCTCCAGGCCGCCGGCCATCACCTGTTCCTTCACGATGTTGGGCCGATTGCGCCTGAACTCGTTGCCGCCGGCGGCGTGGTCTGCAAATCGGGCAAGGAAGTCGCCGAGAAGGCCGATGTGGTCATCATCATGGTGCCGGATACGCCGCATGTGGAAGCGGTCCTGTTCGCGCCTGATGGCGTCGCGGCCGGGCTCTCGAAAGGGCAGATCGTCGTCGACATGAGCTCGATCTCGCCGCTCGCCACCAAGGAATTTGCCAGGAAGGTGGAAGCGCTCGGCGCCGACTATCTCGATGCGCCCGTCTCCGGCGGCGAAGTCGGCGCCAAGGCGGCCAGTCTCACCATCATGGTCGGCGGACCGGAGCGTGCGTTCAACGCCATGAAGCCGGTGTTCGACAAGATGGGCAAGAACGTCACCCTTGTCGGCGGCAATGGGGACGGGCAGACCACCAAGGTCGCCAACCAGATCATCGTGGCGCTGACGATCGAGGCGGTCGGCGAGGCGCTGCTGTTCGCGTCGAAGGCGGGCGCGGATCCGGCGCTGGTGCGGCAGGCGCTGATGGGCGGCTTTGCATCGTCGCGCATTCTCGAAGTGCATGGCGAACGCATGGTGAAGCGCAACTTCGAGCCGGGCTTTCGCATCGAGCTGCACCAGAAGGATCTCAATTTGGCGCTGGAGGGCGCCCGTGCGCTCGGCATTTCCTTGCCCAGCACGGCGGTCGCCCAGCAATTGTTCAGCTCCTGCACCGCCCATGGCGGCAAGGCGTGGGACCATTCGGGCATGGTGCGTGCGCTGGAGATGATGGCGAGCCATCAGGTCGCCAAAGGCTGATTTCTCCTAAGACTGAATTCCCCTGTGACTGGAACCGCGTCGAAATTTCGACGTGGCTCTTTTTGCTGCCGCATTGGAACCGGAACCTTCTCACGCTTCCAATGGTTGAGCCGCATCATCAATTCACTGGAGGATGTGATGAATAATCGTTTGGCTGTTTCATTGATTGCCGCCTCGCTGCTGGTCCCAGGCGCGGCATTTGCCCAGTCGACTACTGCTCAAGGTGCGGCGGAGGGCGCCGCGAGGGGCGGCGAAGTAGGTGGCCCGGTCGGTGCGATCGTCGGCGGCACCGTGGGTGCCGCGGTCGGCGCGGCCGTGGAAATTCCGAACGCGGTGATCACCTCGATCCCGCGTGACCGTTCTGTTGTGGTTCGTGAGGAGGTCGTGGTCGGCGAGCCGCTGCCGCCGACCGTCCAACTGCGCACGGTGCCGCGACATACAGAATATCGCTATGCGGTCGTCAATGATCGCCGTGTGATCGTAGAGCCGCGCACGCGCAGGGTCGTCAGGATCCTCGACTGACGGGCGCGGCATTTGACAAGCTATCCTCGCGGGTTGTTGGCCCGCGAGGATTTTTTGCGACGGACGCTATGGCAGCGATCGCTGCGCGCGCCGGATCGTCCAGTCGAGAGCTGCAGCAGCCGCGAGGCCAAGGGATGCTGCCAGCGCGTCGACCACAAAGTCTTCCATCCGCGCGTGCCGGCCTGGTGCCAGGAACTGCAGCACCTCGATCAGGCCAGTGAAGGTGATGACAAGGGCGGCCGTACGCGGCCGGTCGCGCGTGTAAGCCAATCCGAAAGCCAGTCCGAGCAGCACGAAGGCGAGCGCGTGCTCGCCGTTCTGTCCCAAGGTTGAGTGTGGCCGTTGTTCCGCCGGTCCGAGCGTCGCAAAGGCGATGGCGGCGGCGAGGCCCCAGGCGAATAGTCGAAGAATGATCGTCATCGCGGTGGCATAGCACGGTTTTATGTGCCGGATACCCCGTGCACGCGAAGTGGCGATCCCGTGGTTAATTGCCCTCAGAGCGGCTCCCGTACGCCCATACCGTGCATGAAGCGCTCCCGGATTTGTACGGGATCGCGCCGGGTGGTGCCGACACCCGGCTTGTCATCGATACGCACGCCGATCAGTGTCGGGCCTGCGGCCGACATCGACGCTTCGATCAGGCGCTCGAAATCGTCTTCATCCGCCGCCCAGGCGCTGTTGGTGAGCCCGCTCGCGACTGCGATGGCAACGATGTCGGCAGCGGCCGCACCCGGCGTCGGTTGCGCGCCGGTGATCTGGTAGATGCCGTTATCCATCACCACCATGGTGAGGTTCTTCGGTGCCAGCGTCGCGATGGTCGAGAGCGAACCCAATTGCATCAACAGCGACCCGTCGCCCTCCAGCGCGAACACGCGCCGGTGCGGCTGTGCCAGCGCCACGCCGAGCGCGATAGGGAAGGCGAGGCCCATGCTGCCGAGCATGTAGAAATTCTGCGGCCGGTGGCCAGCGGCCCACAGGTCGAAATTGGTGTTGCCGATGCCGCCGATCACGGCTTCCTCGTTCTTCAATTTCGCGATCAGCCGCGAGGTGAGATCGAAGCGGTTCATGACCTTGGTATTGCGGGCCGGGTTGTCGTTGTTCATGGGATCGCTCACCTGTCGAAGACCTTGCCGCCGGTCAGCAGCGGCGAGAGGATCAGCGCCACCGGCGCCTGCGTGGTGATGGCCTGCTTGATGGAGCGGTCGACGATGAACTCGAACTCGTCGAGCCGTGTCGCGGTATGGTGCTCCATCGCGAGCGAATCCAGCACCGGGCGCATGGTGCGGCATACCAGCGACTGGCCATAGTTGAATTCGCCGAGCGTGCCGCGCTCGGAGACGAACATGATCAGCGGGATCTGATAGGGGATGGCCAGCGACGCCAGCACGTTCGCGAGCGTGGCAAATCCGGACGTCTGCATCAGCACCGCGCCGCGCATGCCGCCCATCCACGCGCCGGAGACGATGCCGACCGCTTCCTCCTCGCGAGCAGTAGGGAAGGTCGTGAAGAAGGGATCGGCGTGCAGGTTCTTGATCAGCGTCGTCAGGACGCGGTCGGGCACGTAGGGGACCAGACGGATATCGTTGCGCTTCATCGTTTGCAGCACGATGCCGTGCCAGCTCTTCTCAGAGGTTTCGGGCGAGGTTTTTTCCTCCGCAACCGCCATCTTGATCTCCTTTACCCGCGACGATCTTTCGTTCGTGCTCATCCCTGTAGCGGCGAAACTTGACGCCATCGGCGGGATTGTCAACATGTCCCGATCGTATCCGGCTCTGCGTCTCGCGGCGCTACAGTCGGCATGCGACGATGTGAGATAACAAGAAAAATATCGGGAGGGGATGCCATGGGCGGGTGGTTCCGGATCGCTGCCGCAGCAGCGGTCATCCATATCGCAGCAGCGGCTGTGCATATCATGTGTGGCAGCGCACTCGCCCAGCCGATTTTTCCGTCGAGGCCCGTGCATATTTTCGTGCCCTATCCCGCCGGCGGGGGCGTCGATGTGCTGACGCGCGCGCTCGGCGATGTCGTCGCCAGGCAATGGGGGCAGTCCGTTGTCGTGGAGAACCGCCCTGGCGCCGGTGGCGTGATTGCCTCACAGGCGGTCGCAACCGCGCCGCCTGACGGCTACACCCTGATCATGGTGGCGAGCGGCCATGCCACCAATCCGTTCCTGTATTCCAAGATCCCCTACGACACGTTCAAGGATTTCACGCCGGTCTCGCTGCTGGCGTCGTCACCCAATATCCTGCTGGTGCGGGCCGACTCTCCGTTCAAGACGCTGGCCGAGATGATATCGGCGGCAAAAGCCAAGCCGGGAAGCCTGTCCTTTGCCCATGCCGGCAACGGTACGTCGACGCATCTCGCAGGCGAACTCCTGAAGAACCTGGCCAGGGTCGATCTCACCGCCGTCCCCTACAAGGGCGGCGCGCCCGCGATCAATGATCTGCTCGGCGGACAGGTTCCGATGTCGTTCAACAACGGCCCGGAATCGGTTGGCCAGCTTCAGGCCGGCACGCTTCGCGCGCTCGCCGTCACCACGGCTTCGCGCGCGCCGTTGCTGCCCGATGTACCCAGCATGTCCGAGACCGTGCCGGGCTATGACACCGGCGTCTGGTGGGGCCTGCTCGGACCGGCCGGAATGCCGTCCGATGTGCTGGCCAGGCTGTCGCAGGATTTTGTCGCGGCTCTCAATACCGACGCCGTCAAGGAACGGCTGACCAAGCTCGGCGCGCAACCGATCGGTAGCACGCCGCAACAATTTGATGCCAAAATCCGCGACGACTACGAGAAATGGGGGCCGATCATCAAGGCCGCCGGAATGAAAGCGGAATAGTGAAGGGGCGCGTCCCATGATTCCCGCCTGCCTGCCGCCCCGCGAGGTCAGCCGTCCGAGCGTTCCGCCACCGCCGGGCGCCTGTGACACGCATGCGCATGTGTTCGGACCGGCGGATCGTTTCCCCTATGCGGACGATCGCAGCTACACGCCGCCGGACGCGCCGCTGGAAAAATACCTCGGCATGCTCGATGCGATCGGCTTTACGCGCGGCGTGCTGGTGCAGGGCAGTGCGCATGGCCGCGACAATTCGGCGATGCTCGATGCGCTGAGGCGCGAGCCCAACCGCCTGCACGGCGTCGCGGTAGCGGACGCCGGGGTTTCGCCGGACGAACTGCGTGCGTGGAACGCGGTTGGCGTCCGCGGCTTGCGCTTCAATCACTTCTTTCGTGGCGGGCAGTTGCATTATCGTGGCGGCGTTCCGCTGAGCGAAGCGGAGAAACTCGCGCCCGTCATGGCCGAACTCGACTGGCATCTGCAACTGTGGATCGACGTCAAGGATTTGCCGGAGACGATTCCGCTCTTGAAATCGCTGCGGCTACCGGTCGTGATCGACCATATGGGACGCACCGACGCCCGTGCCGGTACCGGCACCGCAGGCTTCCAGAGTTTGCTTCGCTGCGTTGGCGAGGGCTGGTGCTGGGCCAAGCTGCCGGGCGCGCATCGCCTCAGCCAGAACGCGCCTGATTATCCCGACGCGCGGCCGTTTCATGATGCGCTGGTGAAGATCAATCCGGAGCGGCTGGTGTGGGGCGGTGACTGGCCGCATCCGCGCGTCGAGGGCGAAATGCCCGACGCCGGGCACCTGTTCGAGTTGTTTCAGACGTGGACGCCTGATAGAGCGACGCAGCAGCGCATCCTTGTCGATAACCCCGCCAAGCTCTACGGCTTCCCGAACTGAAGTTGCCAGGAAATATCGTCAGGAAAAGTCGTCAAGAAAAACTGTGAGAAAGTTGCCAGGAAACATGACCGTCAACAACAAGCGCGTGTTCTACGTCAAATATCTCGCCCACGAGATCTATATCGATATTCTGAAAGCGCGCGCCGACGTTCGGCTCGACCGGCTGGAGAACGAAAGTCCCGATGCCGTCGCCGCGCCAATATTGTCGGCCGCGCATGCCTATCAGGTCGGAGCGGCGCGCGACGAGATCGCAAAACATTTCCATGTCGGTCGGGATTTGCTGAAGCGGGCGCCGAACCTCCTGATTGTGTCGTCGAACGGCGCGGGCTTCGACCCCGTTGATGTCGATGCCTGCACGGCGGCCGGCGTGCTCGTCGTCAATCAATCCGGCGGCAACGCCAATTCGGTTGCCGAACATGCGCTCGGCATGCTGCTGACGCTGTCCAAGCGCATTCTCGAATCCGACCGCGCGCTGCGCCGCCAGGCCAACGTCAATCGGAACGCCCTGATCGGCAACGAGGCGCAGGGAAAGACCATCGGCATCGTCGGGATCGGCAATGTCGGCCGCCGTATCGCCGAGCTCTGCAACGGCCTGCTGCATATGAAGGTGATTGCCTACGATCCCTATCTGACCGCGGAAGAAATCGCCGCCCGTGGCGGCGAAAAGGTTGAGCTTCACGATCTGATGCGCCGCTCGGACTTCGTCTCGATCTCATGCCCCCTGACCAAGGACAATCGCCGCATGATCGGCGCCCGCGAGTTCGCGCTGATGCAGCCGCACGCATTTTTCATCACCACCGCGCGCGGCTTCATTCACGATGAGGAAGCGCTGTACGAGGCGTTGCGCGACAAGCGGATTGCGGGCGCCGGTCTGGATGTCTGGGACAAGGAGCCGCCGCCGCCGGAGCATCCGCTGCTGCAGTTCGACAATGTGCTGGCGAGCCCGCACACGGCAGGCGTCACCAAGGAAGCGCGCATGAACATGGGCAAGATCGCCGCCGAACAGATTCTCGATGCGCTCGACGGCAAGCGGCCGCCGCGCATCGTCAATCCCGAAGTGTGGCCCGATTACGTCAAGCGCTTCGAGCGGGCGTTTGGGTTTGCGCCGAAATAGGCCATCACCTCCGCGAGAGACGATTCCATGACGGCCGAACCGGCAGAGTTTTTCTACGAGTCCCAGGGGCTGCGGTTGCACTATGTCGACTGGGGCAATGAAGCCGCGCCACCCCTGGTCCTGGTCCATGGCGGGCTCGACCATTGCCGCAACTGGGATGCGATCGCGCGGGAATTGCAGCCGCATTTCCATATCGTGGCTCCCGACCTTCGCGGGCACGGCGATTCCGAATGGGCGCGGGGAAGCAGCTACAGCCTGGTCGATCATGTCTATGACCTGACCCGGCTGATGCGCGTTGCTGAGTTGCAGGATGCAGCCATTGTCGGTCACTCGATGGGTGGGATGGTCGCGCTGGCCTATGCCGGAACCTACCCGGCGCAGGTCTCGCGCCTTGGCGTGCTGGACGGCGCCTTCCTGTCAGGCTCGCAACCGGCGCCGATCGCCGAACAGATGTCGCGCTGGATCGACCAGCTCGACCGTATCTCGGAATATCAACCGAGCGCGTTCCAGACGATCGAGGAGGCGGCAAAGCGATTATCGGCGCGCAACAAACGCCTGACACCGGCGCTGGCGCTTCATCTGGCGCAGCACGGCGTCCGCGAGGGCGCCGACGGCCTCTATCGCTGGAAGTTCGACCATTATCAGCGAGCGAGGGCGCCGTATCGGCTGTCGGTGGATGATTACGCCGCGTTGTGGTCGCGCATCACCTGTCCAACGCTGTTGATGTGGGGCGACGAAAGCTTTCTTCCCGATCCTGAAAGTTTGCTCACGCACTTGAACGGAGCCGAATTGCAAAAGATCGCGGGCGCCGGACATTGGCTCCATCATGACCGGCTCGATGTGGTCCTCGCATCGCTGCGACGATTTCTCGATGCGTCACAGCCTGCATAAAATTGAGCAGGGCAAGGATGCCGGATCACCGGCCCACGAGCCAAAAAATCGGCGGAGAAAATTTCATCCGTCGGTGGGTCGATTGCGGCAATAAATCCACTGCCGAAGGGCGTCCTGACGAAGCACGCATTGCTATTTTCCCAGGGATCTCGACTAGTTAGCCGCTTGCGACCATTTTCCGTGTGCGCCCTCGTTCCACCGGCGCCCATGGAAGATGTCAGATGCGACAGGTTCGTTCATTTCTGCGCAGAGCCCCGTCCCGGATCGGACGCCGGCTGGCCCAGATCGTCGCTATCGCCGCCGCCAGCCTGCCGGCCGCCGGCGCTTAAGGCACGCGTCCTTACTTCTCCGACACCACCTTTAGTTCCGCCAGCGCTTGGTCGAGCGTCTCGACCAGCAGGTCAGCATGCTCCGTGCCGAACACCAGCGGCGGCCGGATCTTGAGCACGTTGCCGTGCGGGCCGGCCGAGCTGATCAGCACGCGCCGTTCACGCAGCAAGTTCACGATGCGCGGCGCCTCCGCTTCGGCAGGCGTTCCCGTTTGTCCGCCGTGCCGCAGTTCGACGCCGACGAATAGGCCGGCACCGCGGATTTCCGCGATCAATGGATGTCGCGCCTGTAGCTGCCCGAGCAATTTGACCAGATAGGCGCCGGTGCGTTGCGCGTTCTGCATCAACCCTTCGGATTCGATCACGTCGATCACCGCAATACCGGCAGCGGCGGACACCGGGTTGCCGCCGAACGTGTTGAAGTAGCGCGATCGCCGGCCAAACTCGGCCAGCAAGTCCGGGCGCGCCGCCATCCCGGCGACCGGATGGCCGTTTCCCATCGGCTTGCCCATGGTGACGAGATCGGGGACGAGGCCGTGGCGAGCAAAGCCCCACATCTGTCCGCCGCAGCGGCCGAAGCCGGGCTGCACCTCGTCGGCGATGAAAAGTGCGCCTTCCTTCCGCACGGCCTCGACCGCCGGTCGCAGAAACCCGGGCGGGTCGGCGAACACGCCATCGCTGGAAAAGATCGTGTCGACCAGAAGCGCGGCCGGGCGAATGCCGCTCTTTCTCATGTCCTCCAAGACGTCGCTGACATGACCAGCTAAGATTTCACCGGCGTTCGCAGCCGAAACCGGCGCCGGCACAAGCCGCACGTGACTGCCTTCTGGAAGCGAAAGTCCCAGTGAAGGCGACAGTTCGGCCAGCGCGCTGGTGACGCCGTGATAGGCGTTTGCAGTGACGATGAAGCCGGTACCGCCGGTGCAGGTCCGTGCGACGCGCATGGCAAGGTCGTTGGCCTCGCTGCCGGTGCAGGTGAACATGACGTGACCTATCTCGGATGGAAACGTCGCGAGCAGCTTTTCCGCGAAGTCAAGCACGGTCTCATGCAGATAGCGGGTGTGCGTGTTGAGCACGGCGGCCTGCCGCGCAATCGCCTGCACGACGTGCGGGTGGCAGTGCCCGACGGACGCGACGTTGTTGTAGGCGTCCAGATAGCGATGGCCGGCAGCGTCTTGGAGCCAGACGCCTTCGCCGCGGACGAACTGCACCGGCTGATCGTAGAACAGGCGATACGCCGGCCCGAGCAGACGGTTTCGCCGAGTGATCATGCCTTGTGTCGAAATGCGCTCATCGGCGACAGACATCTCTCTACTCCACATCGCACGTGCGTTGGATTTGAAGTGCGGCCTGGTCTCGCGACAGTGCCGCCATGCGCTGCAGGCGCGCCCAGGCTGCGGCATTGTTGCGCAAAATGTAGTTCCGGTTAGCAGGATAACGGGCGGCTCGCCAACTGCTGATCACGACTGTCATGGCCATGCGCGTGGCGATCAGGTCGAACAGCGCGCCGAACTCGGCCGGCTCGAGCGGCAGCACGGCATGATAGGCCGCGATCATCTCGCAGGCCGGCGCAAGCGGATCGTCGTTGTCGGCAACCTGATACGCTGCCGTAATCGCAAGGTCGTTGACCCGCGCCGTCCAGGTGAGGTCGCCGAAATCGATGATCCCGGCAACGCCGGCATGGGTTTCGGGGTCGACGACAACGTTGTGCGGGTTGAGGTCGTTATGGACGGGCTGGTTCGGCAACTGCGGCAATATAGGCAGCGCACGAGCTTCGAAGCCGCCGAGCACGTCTTCAACCAGACCGCGCCGTTCGACCGGGACGGCCTCGATCAGCGGGCGCAGTTCGACGGCGTGCTGAAGGTCCCAAAGCAATTTGTGATTGGCGCCGCAATGGCTGAAATCAGAAAGACCCCGCGCGAGCCTTGCGGCGCACCGCCCGAGATCGCGCCGCAGCGCCGTCGACGCCGCGACCGCATGCATCGGTGTTCCCGCGAGATATGACAACAGGCGCACCACGCGCGTCGAGCCGTCGTCGAACGCAATATCAAGCTCCGTCATGCCGTTCCGCGCCGGAAAGATCCGCGGGACCGGCAGGCCGGGATCGGCGGCAGCGAGGTGGAGCAGGGCCTCCGTCTGCAGGTTGGTCACCGCGCGATCTTCCGCAGGGCTGGCAATCTTCAGGACATATTCGCGGCCACTCAGCGCGCGCAGCCGAAAGTTTTGATCGCGCTCGCTGTCGAGCCGGTGCACGGCGGCGATCAGGCCGTAGTGCTCTGCGGCCAGTCTTTGCGCCAGCGCTTCCGGAACGGCTGATGCGGCGCGCAGCGCGTCGACCGGATGCGCGGCAACAGCCGCAGGAGACGAGTCCGGCACTAGAATATCCATTGCTGTCGCTCAGTAGCCGCGTTCGCGGTCGATGGAGTGCGGTGGGCGCCGGCCGGCGCGTATCGCTTCCGCCGTCGCGCGAAACGTCGCCCCGATCGCTTCCACGCTCACTTCGCAGGCATCGTGCGGCGTGACGACGATGTTGGGATGTCGCCAGAACGGGTGCCGTGGGGCCAATGGTTCGGCCGCGAACACGTCGAGCGCGGCGCCGGCGAGTTGTCCGCTCTCCAGTGCGGCGAGCAGATCGGCTTCGACCAGATGCTCGCCGCGGCCGACCTGGATCAGGTAGCCGCCACGATGCATTCGGGCAAATGTCGCTCGATTGAGAATGCCTCTTGTCTCCGGCGTCAAGGGCAGCAGGTTCACGAGAACCTCGGCCTGACCGAGCATGGCATCGAGGCCTGCGGCGTCGTGAAAGGCGCGCACGCCTTGCGGTGCCGGCTTTGCGGTTCGGCTCCAGGCCATGACCGGGAAACCAAGCAAAGCGAGGTCAGTAGCGACCCTGCGGCCGATCTCGCCAAACCCGAGAATACCGACCGGCACGTCCTGTGCCCGGCGCAGGCTGAGACGCTGCCAGCGTTCCTCGCGTTGTTGCGCCTGATAGGCCGCAAAGCGCCGCTGATGCCCGATCACGTGCCAGGCGACGAAGCCCGACATCATCTGCGCCTGCGCCGGGTCGACGACACGGATCACGTCGACATCGGGGCGCAGGCTGGGACACGCCAGAATGTTATCGACACCGGCGCCGATCGAGCAGACGGCCTGCAGATTGGGATAGCGTTCGAATGCGTCATCCGGCGGGTGCCAGGCCACCGCCAGCCGGACGTCCGTTGCCGGACCTTCGTACGGATGGCTGATGATTTCGATACGGTCGGCGGCGCGCATGAATTGCGCGCCCAGATAACCGCGAAGATCAAGGCTCTTGCTAACCAGGACGCAGCGCATTGTTCGTGGTCCCGTTCATGCCGCCTTGGACGATGACGTCTGGCCAGGCACCGCCGAGAGCAGTTCGCGCGTGTAGGCGTGTTCGGGCGCCGCGAACAGCAGCGATGCGGATTTGAGCTCGACGATCGCGCCGTGCTGCATCACGGCAATGCGGTCGCAAATCTGCGCGGCCACGCGCAGATCGTGGGTGATGAACAGCATCGACAGGCCGAGCCGGGCCTTCAAATCCTCGAGCAAATCCAGCACCTGTGCCTGCACCGATACGTCGAGCGCGGAGACCGCTTCGTCGGCGACCAGGATTTCCGGGTCGAGCGCCAGCGCCCGCGCAATTCCGATGCGCTGCCGCTGTCCGCCGGAGAATTCATGCGGAAAGCGCTCCATCGCACCCGCAGTGAGGCCGACCAGGCCGAGCAGTTCGCCGGCACGCTTCCGCGCTGTGGCCGGATCGACGCCATGCGCGATCGGCCCGTCGGTGATGATGTTGCCGACCTTCCGGCGCGGATTGAGCGAGGCGAACGGATCCTGGAACACCATCTGGATGCGGCGGCGCTGTTCGCGCAGCGCTTTTCCCTTGATCCGGGTGAGGTCGACGTCGCCGATACGGACGGTGCCGGCGTCGGGTTCGATCAGCCGCATCACGAGCCGCGCCACCGAGGATTTTCCCGAACCGGATTCGCCGACCAGGCCGAGCGTCTCGCCGCGGAAGATGTCGAAGCTGACTTCTTTTGCCGCCTGCACGCGCCGTTCGGCGCGAAACCATCCGCCACCGCTGACATAGGTTTTGCCGAGGCCGATCACTTCCACCGCCTTGCTGCGGTCGAGCAGGGCCGTCCGCTGCGGCGGCTGCAGGGTGGGAACGGCGGCAAGCAAGGCGCGAGTATAGGGATGCTGGGCGCGCGACAGCACGTCGTCGGCCGTGCCCTGTTCGACCACCTTGCCGTGCTGAAGCACGACCACGCGATCGGCGATCTCGGCGACGACGCCGAAATCGTGGGTGATGAACATGACCGCCATGTTGCGGCGGCGTTGCAGGTCGCGGATCAGCTTGAGGATTTGCGCCTGCGTCGTGACGTCGAGTGCGGTGGTCGGTTCGTCGGCCACCAGCACGGCCGGTTCGAGTGCCAGCGCCATGGCGATCATGGCGCGCTGGCGCTGGCCGCCGGATAATTGATGGGGGTAGGCGCGCACTGCGCGCTCGGGGTCGGGCAGGCCGACTTCGCGGATCAGGGCGAGCGCCTTCTGGCGACGCTCCTTCGGCGTCGAGAGGCCATGCGCCTCGAACATTTCGGCGATCTGGTCGCCGATCCGCATCAACGGATTGAGCGCCGTCATCGGCTCCTGGAACACCATGGCAATGCCGCGGCCGCGCAGCGCCAGCCATTCCGTCGGGCTGAGCGACAAAAGGTTCTTGCCCTCGAACAGGATCTCGCCGGATTCGGCCGTTACCGTATCCGGCAGCAGGCCCAGCAGCGCATGGGCGCACATCGACTTGCCAGATCCGGATTCGCCGACCACACAGAGGATTTTTCCGGCTGAAAGTTCGAACGAAACGTCGTCCACGGCATGCGCACGATCGCCACCGGGCGGCAGCGCCAGCTTCAGGTTCCTGATGACGATACTCATGCTCAGCGTCCCCCTTTGGCGAGGCGAGGGTTGAGCGCGTCGCTGAGGCCTTCACCGATCAGGTTCAGCGCCAGCACCGAGACCAGAATAGCGATGCCAGGGAATACCGTGATCCACCAGGCCTGGCGGATCACCGTGCGGCCGGCACCGACCATGTAGCCCCACGACATCAGATTGGGATCGCCGAGCCCGAGGAAGGAGAGCGAGGATTCCAGCAGGATCGCGGTCGCTACCATCAGCGAGGCGAGCACGATGACCGGCGACAGCGCATTGGGCAGGATCTCGCGCCAGATGATCCACCAGTTGGTCTGGCCGGTCACGACGGCCGCCTGGACATACTCGCGCGTGCGCAGCGACAGCACTTCGCCGCGCACCAGCCGCGCCACCGGGGGCCAGCTCACGATGGCAATGGCTGAAACGATCGATACGATGGAGGGTTGCATGATTGCGACCAGGACGATCGCCAGCGCAAAACTCGGGACGGTCTGAAAAAACTCGGTGAAACGCATCAGGGCATCGTCAACGCGCCCACCGAAATATCCGGCCGCCGCGCCAAGAGGGATGCCGACCGCCAGCGACGCCAGCGTCGAGATCAGGCCAACCAGCAGGGAGACCCGCGCGCCGTAGATGATGCCTGCCATCACGTCGCGGCCGAGCGCGTCGGTCCCGAGCGGCAGATTAGCCATCGTGAACGGCGGCAAGAACGGCCGCTGGACCATGCGCCAGGGCGAGGTCGGAAACAGCAGTGGACCAAACAGCGCAACCGCGATCGCAATAGTCAGGATCGCGACGCCGATCATGCCGCCGGGATTGCGCAACAGCATTCGCCAGACCTGTCTCATGAGGCGAACTCGATGCGGGGATCGACGGAGCGGTAGACCAGGTCTGTGATCAGGTTGAAGGCCAGCACCATGGCTGAGCAGACGACGAAGACGCCGAGCAGCAAATTGTAGTCGCGCTGCAGCAGGGCTTCGTACATCAGGCGGCCGATGCCGGGCCATGCGAACACGGTTTCGGTCAGCACCGCGCCGCCGACCAGCGTGCCGGCCTGCAGACCCGCAAGCGTGACCACCGGCAACAGCGCGTTGCGCAGCACGTGACGGCGCTGGATCACCGTGTCGGATAGTCCCTTGGCGCGCGCGGTCTTGACGAAGTCGAGCCGGTTAACCTCGAGCATCGAGGCGCGCGTCATGCGGGCATAGGTGGCCATGAAGAACAGGCCGATGGTTGTTGCCGGCAGGATGAGATGGGCGGCAACGTCGAGCACATGCGCGAGCCCGGTATAGTTGGCGCCCACCGTCTCGTAGCCGAAGCTCGGCAGCCAATCCACCGTGACCGAAAACAGCAGGATCGCCATCAGCGCGACCCAGAACAGCGGCGTGGCGTAGAAGATCAGCGCGGCGACCGTGATCGCGGTATCGGCCCAGGTTCCGGCAAAGCGCGCCGCCAGCGCGCCGAACAGGATGCCGAACGCCAGCGAGATCGCAAACGCGGTCCCCGTCAGCAACAGCGTCGCCGGCAGGCGCTGCAGGATCAGCGTTGCGACCGGCATCTGTTGGCGGAACGAAAATCCGAGATCGAGACTGAGAATGCCTTTGACGTACAGGAACAGTTGCATCGGGAGCGGCTGGTCGAGACCGAACTTCTCGCGCAGTTGCGCCAGGAAAACCTGATCGCCTGCGCCGGCTTCGCCCGCCATCACCAGCGCCGGGTCGCCCGGCGCCATTCGGATCAGGAAGAAGTTGAGAACGACGAGCGCGAGAAGGACGACGATGGCCTTCGCGATCCGTTGGGCGATGAAGGAAATCATGTTTTGTCGATGGCGTTGGAGGCGCGATATCCGGGCGTCAGACCTGAGGCCTGACGCCCGAGGGGTGGCGATTACTTCTCGATCCAGGCGTCGCGGAAACCGTCGTTCACGCCGATGCCGGTCGTGACCAGGTTCTTGACACTGCAGCGGGTGATGGTCGGGAACTGCAGTTCGAGCATCCACGCGACCGGCACGTCCTCAACGAGGATCTTCTGAGCCTTGGCGTAGATCTCCTCGCGCGCCGCATCGGGAAAGGCGACCGCGCCGTCTGCAAACAGCTTGTCGATCTCAGGATTCGAATAGCCTTCGACGTTGTTGAACGGCGAGCCCTTGGCGATCTGGCTGGAGACATAGTTGCGGCCGACGCCGAGCGCGGGATCGCCGTATTGATAGAGATAGGTAAAGGCGACGTCGTAGTCCCACTCGCTGACTTTTTGGTTCCAGCCAGGGACGTCGGTGGCGATCATCTCGACGTTGATCCCGACGTCCTGCAGGTTCTGGCGAACCATTTCGGCCCAGCGCTGCCATGTCTCGCCGTAGGGCAAAGGCAGCATGCGAACTTTCTCGCCGTTGTAGCCGGCTTCCTTGAGCAGGGCCTTTGCCTTGGCCGGATCGTAATCGTATTTCGGCACCGCGCCGGTGTAGTACTTGATCGCGGAGCCCGACGGACCGGTGGCGACCTTGCCGAGGCCGTTCCAGACCACGTCCTTGGCCATGTTGCGATCGATCGCAAACATCAGCGCCTGACGGAATTTCTTGTTCGCGGTTGGTCCTGAGCGGTTGTTGAGCCAGAGCCAGGAATGCGGGCTGAAGAACTCCCAGCCGGCGCCGGTGACGCAGGTGTTCTTGAGCTTGCTGAGCCGCGGCACGTCGAAATTTTCCACCGAGCCGCCGGGCAGCACGTCGACCTTGCCGGTTTCGTAGGCGACCGAGCGCGCGGCAGCGTCCGGAATGACGTGCCAGTAGATCTCGTCGATATTGGGCTTGCCCTTGACGTGGTAGTTCGGATTCTTGACCAGGCGGATGAACGAGCCCTTCTGCCATTCCTTGAACATGAAGGGGCCGGTGCCAACGGGCGTGTTGTTGGCCGGATTGGTCTTGAAATCGGTGCCCTCGTAGATGTGCTTCGGAATCATCGGCAGCGAACCGACCTCGAAGATGCCGATGAAGGGGCCGAACGGCTGCTTGAGCGTGAAGACGATCGTGGATTCATCGGGAGCCTCGACTTTGTCGAGTTGCACCAGATTGCCGCGGGCGCGCGCATGGGTCTGCTTCAGGAAATCGATCGAGAACAGGACGTCTGCTGACGTAAACGGCTTGCCGTCGTGCCAGGTCACGCCCTTCACCAGTTTGAACGTGTAGATCTTGCCGTCCTCGCTGACTGTCCAGCTCTCGGCGAGGCCGGGCAGGGGATCCAGCTTGGGGCTGTAGCGCAGCAGGCCTTCATAGATATTGCCGGCCACCATCTGCGTCGGGCCGTTCTGAACCAGGCCCATCATCAGGCTCGGCGGCTCCGGCTGAATCACGGCATTGACAACGCCGCCTGCCTTCGGCCCCTCGGCTGCTGCCGCCGTGCTCAGCATGCAAAGCGCGGCAAAGCTCATCAATAATTTTCGCTTGGACATTACTTACCTCGTTCAAAAAGGGCTGGCCGGCGCTACCGGAATTGAGCGTCGCGTTTGTCAGTTCGCAAAATCTGGATCGGTGCGTTCGAGCATCCGCTTGAAGGCAGCCCACTCGCTGTCGGGCACGCCGTTGGTTTCAATCGCGTCGTAGAAGCTGGCGTACTGGCCGGCCGTCTTGCGGGCCACCGCTCCAGATAGCTCGACGATCTCGGCGCCGGACGACTGCACGGCGAGCTGGGCGCGGCAGGAGCGTTCCAGATTGTGCATCAGCTTGAAGGCCTCGGCGACGGATCGTCCGCAGGTCAGCATGCCGTGGTTGCGCAGCACCATCACGAACTTGCCGCCGAGATCGGCGACGAGCCGCTCGCGTTCATCGAGATCGAGCGCAATGCCTTCATAGTCGTGATAGGCGAGACAGTCGGTAAACTGCAGCGACCATTGATTGAGCGGCAGCAGGCCGCGCTTCTGGCAGGCAATGGCGATGCCGGCCACCGTGTGCGTGTGCAGGACGCAGATCGCATCATGCCGCGCGGCATGGATCGCACTGTGAATCGTAAAGCCTGCCGGGTTGATGCCGAGACCCATCGGGTCATCGACGACGTTCCCGTCGAGGTCGACTGTCACCAGGTTGGACGCCGTGACTTCCTCGAAGCGCAGGCCGTAGGGGTTGATGAGGAAGCGGTCTTGCCGGCCCGGGAGCCGGGCGGAGATGTGGGTGTAG
Source organism: Bradyrhizobium sp. AZCC 2176 (assembly GCF_036924645.1). Taxonomy (NCBI): domain Bacteria; kingdom Pseudomonadati; phylum Pseudomonadota; class Alphaproteobacteria; order Hyphomicrobiales; family Nitrobacteraceae; genus Bradyrhizobium; species Bradyrhizobium sp. AZCC 2176. The sequence continues at coordinate 4,969,712 of NZ_JAZHRX010000001.1, forward strand.
ATGCTGTCGTCGAGACCAAGACGGTGAATCAGCCGGTAGGCCGCCGCGAGGTCGATCCGGATTTGGAGAGTTTGGTCTGCCACCGCCGGCCATGCCTTCGCGGTGCTTTGCGCTGCGCTTGTCATTTCTGCCTTCTGCCCACGTTCAACGTTTTCAGCTTGCGTGGGACACGACATTAGGGCAAGACTAAACTGTCGACAATCGACGCTTAAAAAATATACACAGAATGACGCGGGTTTAGCCAATGCGACCTATGTCTCTTCCTGTTGGATTACCGGCAGTTGCGGACAGCGATCTGGTCGGCCAGATCGCTCGCATCCTGACGCAAGCGATCGTTCAGGGCCGTCTGCCGCCCGGTTCCAAAGTGGTGGAAGCCGGGATTGCCCGCGAATTAGGCGTCAGCCGCGCGCCGGTGCGGGAAGCCGCGCGGCTCTTGGAGAAGCAGGGGCTGCTGGTGTCGAAGCCGCGCCGCGGCTTTTTCGTGCGCAAGCTCGAAATCAGAAACATCGACGAGATCTATGATCTGCGGCTTTGCATCGAACGCCACGCCGGCGTGCTGGCTGCGCGAAATCTCACGACCGACGCGCGCGCCGCGCTCAGGCGGCAACTCGATATTTTGCACAAGACCGCCGATCTCGACGATCCCGCACGGCAGGTGGAAGAGGACTATCGCTTTCACCGGCTGATCTTTGAAATCGCCGATAACCGGCGCCTGCTGCGGCTGTTCGACGATCTCGCGGCAGAGCTGCGCATGGTCATCGGGCTGATCGGCCGCCTGTACGACGATCCGCATGAGATCGCGCGGACGCACGAACCGCTGCTTGCGGCCATCGAGGCCGGGCACCCCGAACGCATCACCGCACATGTCGATCATCATATCGGTCACGCCTGGCGCGAGGTCGGCAAACTGGTGCGGGAGCTGACGCCTCCGAGCAGCGATGCTGGTGCGGCGCCAGGCGGAATTCTATCGCCCATTAATGGAGTGCCCGCGTGAAGGCCGTCTACACCGAACTGCACCGCAGCCACGATCCACAATTCTTCCTGGTGCGCGGCGTCGTCAAGCGCACCACCGAGCAGCCCGAGCGCGCCGATCGTTTGCTGGCTGGACTGAAAGCCGGCAAGCACGAGTTGGTCGCGCCGACGGCTTTCGGTCAGGGACCGCGGGCGCGGGTTCATAGTCCCGAATATCTTCGCTTCCTGGAGGAGGCGTGGGACGCCTGGAGTGCGCTTGGCGATGCCGGCCCCGAAATGATCGCCAACATGCATCCGGTGCGCTACGCCGCCACGTACCCGACCCACATCGTCGGCCGCCTCGGCTGGCATACGGTCGACACGTCGTGCCCGATCGGTCCCGGTACCTGGGCGGCCGCCTGTGCCGCAACCGATGTTGCTGCCACGGCTGCCCAATTCGTGATGGACGGTGAAGACACAACCTACGCCCTGTGCCGGCCGCCCGGCCATCACGCCTATCGCGACCTCGCGAGCGGATTCTGCTTTCTTAACAACAGCGCAGTCGCGGCGGCTCAACTTAAACTGAAGCATGAGCGGGTCGCGATTCTCGACGTCGACGTGCACCATGGCAACGGCACGCAGGGCATCTTTTATGAACGGCCCGACGTGCTCACCGTTTCGATCCATGCCGATCCGGTGTTCTTCAATCCGTTCGTGTGGGGATATGCGCATGAGCGCGGCGCCGGCCCCGGCCTTGGCGCCAATCTGAACATTCCGCTGCCGAAGGGCACGGGGGATGACGACTACATAAAGGCGATTGGTGAGGCGGAAAAAACCATCCGCGCCTTTGCGCCCGGCGCCCTCGTGGTCGCCCTCGGCCTCGATGCCTCCGAGCACGATCCGCTCGCCGGCCTTGCGGTGACGACGGCCGGCTTCCGGCGCATCGGTGCGGCGATCGCGCGATTGGGCCTTCCGACCGTTTTCGTGCAGGAGGGCGGTTATCTGTCCGATATTCTCGGCGCCAACCTCACCGCAGCGCTCGGCGGCTTCGAAGAGGCGCGATAGTCCTCGCGCACGTGCGCTCGCCACACCTGCCTGCAGGTGTGGCACGATGTCCTGTTGGACATTTCTCGACATTGGCCAAGAGCCGATCTAGGCTCAGGGCGCGATGCAACGAAGAACGGTCCGAATGCTCTCAGCTTTGCGGGCTCTGTTGGCTCCATTCCGGATCTATTCCCGAGGGCGGACGGCTGCGCAACGCGATGCGACCAATAGATCGGCCTCGCCGCTTCTCCTTTACATTGTCGCTGTTCTTTTCCTGGTGCTGTCGATTCTAACCGTCGATCTGCACCGAGATGAACTGCGGGCGCTTGGTCTTGTCGGCGAAGCAGAACGGATCAGTCCGGTCTTGATGAGCCCGTGAGCCGCCGGGCCCCGGCTACTCGATGACGATACGCGGCGGCGGCCGGTGCGCCGCGCCGGTGACGATCGCGGTCCAGATCTCGCGTGCCATGCCGATATAGTGCTTCGCATGGACGCCGTCGGGCTCGATCGCGACGATCGGACGGCCATCGTCGGAGGTCTCTCGGATCTGCATATCGAGCGGAATTTCGCCGAGATAGGGAATACCGCGGCTTTCGGCTTCCGTCCGCGCGCCGCCATGGCCGAAGATCGGCGTGACGTGATTGCAGGTCGGGCAGCAGAAGCTCGACATGTTTTCGATCAAGCCCAGGATCGGAATGCTGACCTTCTGAAACATCGCGATGCCGCGCCGCGCATCAATCAGGGCGATGTCCTGCGGCGTCGAGACGATGATCGCGCCGGCCAGCGGCGCTTGTTGCGCCATCGTGAGCTGTGCGTCGCCGGTGCCGGGCGGCAGATCGACGACGAGAATATCGAGATCGTCCCATGCGACCTCGCGGAGCATCTGCGTGATCGCCGAGATCACCATCGGACCGCGCCAGATCATGGCGCTGTCTTCCTCGATCAGAAAGCCGATCGACATCACCTTGACGCCAAAACGCTCCATCGGCGCCAGCATGCGCGGGCCGAGCTGTCGCGGCCTACCGCGCAGCCCGAATAGTTTTTGTTGCGACGGACCGTAGATGTCAGCGTCGAGAATGCCGGTCTTCAGTCCGAGTGCGGCGAAGCCCAGCGCGAGGTTGCAGGAGGTGGTGGATTTGCCGACGCCGCCCTTGCCGGAGGCAACCGCAATGACATGCTTGACGCCGGGAATGCCGGCGGCTCTTGAGGTCGCGCGGGCCTTGAGATCTGGAGGGGTGGCGGACACGGATTGCCTACGATCCAAGCGGATCGTCCTTCTTCACATTGCGCGCGCGCAAATAATCTTCCGTCGACATGACGGGCGGGCGTTGTGGCGCCGCATGCGGATCGAAACTCTCGTTGACCACCGCTTCGACGCGGCAATCGGCGCACATCTTGATGACGTCGAGCCGCCTGGCATTGGCGCCCTGGAACATCCAGTGTTTTTCGCCGAGTTTTGCGAGCACGCGGTCGATCGAGCTCTTGGTGCCGAACGGTTTGCCGCAGGCGATGCAATTGAACGGCTCTTCCTCCTTCAGCACGCGCTGCGGCGTGTTCCAGGCCTGGAAGTCGAGACGCGGCTCGATGGTGATGACTTTCTCGGGGCAGGTGGATTCGCAAAGCCCGCACTGCACGCAGAGGCTTTCGGTAAACCGCAGCATCGCGCGATCGGGATTATCGGACAGCGCTCCGGTCGGGCAGGCGGTGACGCAGGCATGGCACAGCGTGCAGCCGTCGACATCAAGCTTCACGGTGCCGAAGGGTGCGTCAGGCGCCAGCGGAACGACATCGACCGGCGCGGGAGCAACGAGATGAAGCTCGCGAAAAATCGTTTCGAGCACGCCGCGTTTCGCTCCTCGCGGCACAAAGCCGGCCGGCTTTGATGTCGCGACGCCGTGGGGAGCGGCATCCAGCATCGCGCGCAACTGGTCCGGATCGTCGGTCTCGATGATCTGAATGATGCCGGTGCCGAAGCCCAGCGCGGTAACGATCCGGTCCGACGTTTCGACCGCACGGCGGAGTGCCGTAATGTCGTGGCGGGGTTTCGCACGCGTGAGCAGCGCGACGCCGCTGCCGCCATAGGCAAAGACGGACGCGAGGAGTTCCGGTCCGAGCTGCGTCACCTCGTTGACGCGCAGAGGCAGCACATTGGCCGGCAAGCCTTCGCCGAACCGCGCCAGCGCATCGATGATTTCCTCGCCGTGCTCGCCGTCGTGAAACAAGACTACCGCGTCGCTTCCGCCGGCCTTGTGGTAGGTCTGCAGCAGCGTCCGCAGCCGGCGCATCAGGGCGTCCGCGCTCGGCAGCGCATAGGACGCAGCGCCGGTCGGGCATACGGACGCGCAGGAACCGCAGCCGGCGCAGACGTTGGCATCGATCGCAACTGCGTTCCCGTTCGGCGCGATCGCGCCGGTCGGACACAGGTCGAGACAGCGCGTGCATCCGGTGATGGACGAGCGCGAATGCGCGCACAGCGATGCCTCGAAATTGACAAAGCGCGGCTTGTCGAAGGTGCCGACGAGCCCGCCGGCATCCGCAATCGCGCGCTCGACGGCGGCGCGGTCGCGCGGATCGGCGCGCAGATAGCCGGGGCGCAATTCATGCGCGGGAAACAGCGGCGTGCCGCCCGAGAGATCGAGGATCAGATCGCAGGTGGAAATGGCGCCATTGCGCGAAGGCCCGAATACGAGCTTCGCGCGCGAGGAGGGGGACGGCAGCGCGTAATCGTCGATTGCAAGCTGGAACTGGCCGAGATGTCCGCTTGCATTGCGGATCGTGCCCTTGAGCACGGGAAATTCGTTGGTGCGGCGCGGGGCCACGTCGCCGGGCCTGGTCAGGAGCACGGTAATGTCGAGGCGATCGGCTAGTCGCTGCGCCGCCTCGATCGCGATCTCATCGCGGCCGTAGATCAGCGCGACGCCGCTGCTCTCAAGCGTCACCAGCGAGATCGGCGGCATCTCTTCGCCCGCTGCGGCAATCAGTGCTGCTGCCTTGGGGCCGGCTGCCGCGGCATCCTTCGACCAGCCGCCGGTCTCGCGGATGTTCACGAAGGTAAGCTCGGCCTGCGGCGAATTCTCCGCAACTTCCCGAAACAGCGCCGCTTCCTGCGTGCAGGCGACCGTGATCGGCGAGCCTTCGGCGAGTGCCTCCTTGAAACGGTCGAGGTCGAGGCCGCAAAGCTGATTTGCCTGCGTGACCTTGGCCGTGCAGCCACGATCGATCGCTGCCGCATCGAGCGGCATGGTCTTCTCGCAACTACAAATCAGGAGGCGAGGCGGCGCCGCACTCATTTTGAAATACCTTAAATCTATGGACCAAGCGGGGGCGGTTGCTTCATCCCACGGTTCTGCGGTAACCGCTCGGGCGGATATCTGCAAGATACAAAGGCCGCTCGCGCCGCCGGCTTGCGCAGGATAGCATACACCCACAGGCCATGAAGCAATGAGGGAATAGTTCTTCGTGATCGCTCGTCTCGGGGATACGGAACAGACGCTCGATCTGCCCCCCGGTTATACTTTGGTCGCGTTGCGCGAGCTCGGCGATGCATTCGCCCACGGCTGCGATATCGCGGCGGAGGCGGGCGCCGGCACACTCGTCTGGGTGCGCCGCTACGATCTGGTCGAGTTCGCGGTAATACTTGAACCCGACGAACCGCTCCGCTCGGCGCGCCGGGCCTTCTTTGCCGGCATGAATGCGCTGGCAGACGCGATTGCCGCCCATTGTCCGCCGGAGCGGGAGGTCACGTTCGACTGGCCTGACGCCATCAGGTTCGACGCGGGGCTGCTTGGCGGCGGGCGGCTCGGCTGGCCGGCCGAATGCACCGAAGACGACATACCGGCATGGCTCGTCTTTGGCGCGATCCTGCGCGCGGCTCCCATGGCGCATGTCCCGGAGGTACAGGCGGCCTCGGGCGTGTCCCTGCTAAGCGAAGGCTTCGAAATGGTCGATACCGATGCGATCATCGAGAGCTTCAGCCGTCACCTCATGACCGCGTTCGATCGCTGGAAGGAGCGCGGCTTCGAGGCGATCGCGCGGGACTATCTGGAGCGGCTTCCCAACCGCAAGGCCGGAGAGCGTCGCGGCATCGATGTCAACGGCGATCTTCTGGTCGGCCAGCCTGCCGGCAGCGGAGCGCCGGAGCGGAGCCGTCTGGTGGATGCGCTTGGACGCGCCACTTGGTATGATCCGCAGGCGCGCGGTCCGAAATTCGGATGAGGCGGACATGTTGAAGTTTCCGCGAACCATCAGGCTGGACCCGTCCGATACCTTTGTTTTCGAGCGGGCGGCGGAACCCGGGGAATGGGCGGTTTCCGGCGCGTTCGTGTTCTGGAACCGGGATCCCGCGACGCTTGGCCAGAAGCAGCGCGTGGCGCTGCGTTCCGGCTTTCTCGGCATCGATAGTCTCGGATGGTCGACCCTTGCCATCGTCACCGAAGCGACGGAAGCGGAGCGAGAGAAGATGATCGAGCGGCTCGCAGGGCAGTTGAGGGAGAAATTCGGGGCGCCCGATGCGGAGGCCGCGCGTCTGGCGGCCGGGGAGGAGATCGCGTTCGCAGCGTCACTGTGCGAGCACCCGCCGCAGACGCTGCTTGCCGTGCAGCGCAGCGTTGAAAACGGCGGGATCCGCGAACGCTTTCGGACCCTCAAGCCGCGCCCGGTTGCCGCAGATGCCGACCGGTTGCACGCCCATGCCAGCGCCTTTACCTTCCATGAAGTCGAAGGCGATGTTGAACCTCAAGAAGAGGTCGATCTTCGCGGGCTGATCAGGGCCGACCGCAAGACGACGGATCGTACATGAGAGAATTCTGGGTCGCCTCGGGCCATCACCTCACGCGCCGCGCCGACCACGGCGGGCTGGTCGCGACGCCTGAACTCATCATGGCCTATCTGGCACGGCCCGAATTGATGCCGCCGGCCGATGCCTGCGACGCCGAGCGCGATCTGCATGCGAGCCTGATGACCGATCCGCTGCGTCCGGTATCGGGCGCGGACATCGCCCGGCTGGCCGATGCCGACGCGCGCGAAAACTGGTCCTTCATGATGAATTTCCGCGACCGGCTGATGGCGGCGCCCTCGCTCGAGGCGGTCTATGTCGCGCTGGCCCGCAAAGGGGCCGGCGACCTGCCGCCGATCTTTCTGTCGCAATTGTGCCACCTGATTCTGCGCAACGCCCTCGAAGGCTGCGACGACCCTTATATATTGCGCGCAGCGGAGCTGTTCTATCGCAGCCAACTGGCGGCCGTCCACGATGGCACGCTGCTGCTGGCCGATGCTGAAGTGATCGAGGCGGAGCAGCATGCCCAGCACGACGTGCACTTGTCGCCGCTCACGGCGATGCTGCAGCAGCCGAAGTCCTTTGGCGAGATGGACGTGATGGACGATGAAAACGCCTGGACCTACTGGTCGCGATCGGACGCGCACGCGATGGTCATGAATCTCGGCGGCAACGCCAAGGCGCGCGCCGGACTGTGCCGGGTCATCGAGCGGTGGATCGCTCATTTGCTCGGCGTTACCGTCAGCGTCGAAACCATCGCCTCAATCGAGGATCGCGACTGGCGCTGGTTCATAGGCCTCGACAGCGAGGCGACGCGGATCGGCAATGCGCTGTGGCGCGGCGAGCCGCTGGAGGGCGACGTTGCCGAGCGCATCGTGGCCCTGATGCGCCTGAGCTTCGAAGATACCCGGCTGGTGGATGAGCGGGTCGGCGACAAGCCGGTCTACCTCATCCTTGCAATGGGCGCGGACAAGGTGGTGAGGTTGAAGCCGCAAAATCTGGTCGCGGGGTTGCCGCTCGCGGCGGCCGCGAATGTCACATGAGCGGTCACCAAATGGAGGATCGAACATGGCAATGACCGAATGGTCCCATGAAATCGGTGTGGGATCGCTGATCAAGTACCTGCTGATCAAGCATCTGGAGCCTTCAAGTTGAGCCCCTCCGCGACACCCTTGTTGCGCATTCCGGTAGGGGTCGTGGTCGAACGCCACAAGGCCGATTCCCCATGGGTTGATTTCGTCTGGCGCGGCATCGGCGTGTTGCCGGATGAACCTGAGATGAAGTCGTGGACGCTTCTGCGCGAGCAGGATGAGACGGCGATCTACTATGCCGGCAGCGCCACCGTCGATCTTTACCGTTCCGAAACGGAGCGCTATCGAGATAATCTTGCGTCCCGCTCGCCCAGCATCTGGGTCGTGTTGAGCCCTTCAGAGGGGGCCTGGCCCTACGCAGTTTCGGCGGTCACCGCCGATCCCGCGGAAGGAGAGGCCTTCACCATAGCAGGCGTCAATCTTGTCGAAGCGGTGCCGATGCCTGAAGTGTTTCGCGAGACGATTGAAAAGTTCATTGGCGAGCACCACATCGAACGGGAATTCGTCAAGCGAAAGCTGGGTCGTGCAGATCCGGAAGCGCTCGCGCGGCGTCATCAGGAAGGCGGGCACGAATGAGCGACGAGGAATTCCTTGCGCGCTGGTCTCGCCTAAAGCGGGAGACGAGGGCCGGCAATGATGCCGTGCAGCCGGTCGAGCCGACGCAGGCGCCCAGCCCGGCCCCTCCCTCGAATACGGTTGAAGACCCGGAAGCGCCGGAGGTCGATCTGTCGAGCTTGCCGCCAATCGATTCGATCGATGCCGGCACGGACATCACGGCTTTCCTGCGCAAAGGCATTCCACAGGAATTGAGCCGTGCGGCGCTTCGTCGCGCCTGGACCGCCGATCCTGCCATACGGGATTTTATCGGCCTTGCCGAGAACGCCTGGGATTTCAACGATCCGAATGCGATGCCAGGATTCGGCCCGCTCGACTGTTCAGAGGCGGAGCTTCGTGGGCTCGTCGATCGGATCGTCGGAGGTGTCAGGGAAGCTGCCGAGGCGCTCCCGGACCGACTCGAAGAGGTCAAGGAAGTCGGGCGGCTGGCTTCTTCCGGGCGCGATCCCGCGCAAGAGCCGAATCGAGCGGAAGCAATTGCCGCGCCGTGCATAACGGATGAGTCCATGCCAGTCGAACCGGCGCCGAATTCTGCTGCGCCGCAACCGTCAATCTCAGAGAGAGGCGACAGCGAGGAGCCTTCCGTTCGGCGCCGCACACATGGCGGCGCACTGCCGCGCTAGCTTCCGACGAAATGCTATAGCTTCAGGCTATACCAATCGATTGACCACTCTGGAACCCGGGTTTAGAGTCGTTCTATAGAGTTCGTTCTACAAAGCAATATCAAGCGCTTGGCACCTGGGATGGGAGGTCCACATGCGTGATGCGGGCCTAGATCGTGCCATTGATTCGGCAGGCGGCGTTCCTCGGCCTGCCCGCAAAATCGGCATTGCGCAGCCTTGGGTCTCAAGCTGGAACAGTGTGCCTGCCGGAAGCGCGATCACGGTGGAAGCCGCGACCGGCGTGCCGCGTCAACAACTTGGTCCCGATCTTTATAGCGAGGCCGCTGTGCCGGATAATGATGTCGATCCCGTTGATGCCGCTCGCGCACGGGAATACGCACTGCTTGCCACGTTGCTTTTGTGTCCGCCGTCCAACGCTTTGCTTGGAGAGATCGCGCGCTTGCGCGGCGACGTAACGCCGCTTGGTCGCGCCCATGCCGCCTTGGCCGAGGCCGCGTCGGAGGTCGTGACCACCGGTGTCGAGCGCGAATATTTCGATCTGTTCGTCGGTCTCGGGCGTGGCGAACTGTTGCCCTATGCCTCCTACTATCTAACCGGCTTTCTCAACGAACGCCCGCTTTCCCGCCTCCGCGACGACCTCACCGCACTCGGCATCGAGCGCGTCGAGAACAATTTCGAACCCGAAGATCATGCGGGCACGTTGTGCGAGATCATGGCTGGATTTGCGGCTGGCCGCTTCCCAGCATCGGAAGAAAGCCAGCGCGTATTCTTCGAGAAGCACATCGTCTCGTGGATGGGGCGCATGTTCGCCGACATGGAGCGGGCAACGAGCGCCAAGTTTTACAAATCGGTGGGGACGCTCGGCCAAGTGTTTATGAAAATCGAAGCTGAAGCTTTTGCCTTCGCCAACTGACCAGGGGCGCTGGTCCGGGAGAGATGCGATGAGGGACGAGAAGAAAACGACAGTTGGTCGCCGCGATTTCCTGCGCAAGGTCGGCGCGGGCGCGGCTAGCGCCGGTGCGACGCTGGCGACACCATTGATCGCGCCCGCACATGCCGACAGCGAGAACAACGATGAAAAGCGCAAGGCGCGCTACAAGGAAACCGATCACGTGAAGACGTTTTACCGCGTCAATCGTTATCCTGCTTGAGGAGGCGACCGTGCTGATCAGAAGAACAGAACAACGTTCCGAATCCGGCCGTCGCGGATCAGCTGCGCAGGGCTTGTTGGGGCAGGGCGGCGGCGGCGGTCTCGATCGCCGCACTTTCCTGCGCCGCTCCGGTCTTGCCGGCGGCGCGCTGGCTGCGCTGAGCACGCTGCCGGTCGCCAGCGTCCGCAAGGCGGAAGCCGCCATGGCCGGTCCGCTTGCCTCAGGGGCGGCCGTCCGCAAGAGCATCTGTACGCATTGTGCGGTCGGATGCACTGTGACCGCGGAAGTGCTCAACGGGGTCTGGATCGGCCAGGAGCCGAGTTGGGATTCCCCCATCAATCGGGGATCGCATTGTGCCAAGGGCGCATCGGTGCGCGAGCTGGTCCACAGCGAGCGGCGGCTTCGCTATCCGATGAAACTCGTCAACGGGCAGTGGACGCGCGTCTCGTGGGAGACGGCCGTCAACGAGATTGGCGACAAGCTGACGGCCATTCGTGAAAAGTCGGGCCCCGATTCCGTCTACTGGCTGGGATCGGCCAAGATGACGAATGAGGGCGCCTATCTGTTCCGCAAGCTCGGCGCGTTCTGGGGCACCAACAATACCGATCACCAAGCACGTATCTGCCATTCGACGACCGTCACCGGCGTGGCCAACACCTGGGGCTACGGCGCGATGACCAACAGCTTCAATGACATCCGCAATGCGAAAACCCAGGTCATTATGGGCGGCAATCCGGCCGAGGCGCATCCGATAGCGATGCAGCATCTGCTCGAGGGCAAGGAGCTTCAAAAGGCCAACTTTATCGTCATCGACCCACGCATGACGCGAACCGCGGCTCACGCGACCGAATATGTGCGCATGCGGCCGGGCACCGACATCCCGATACTCTACGGCATGATGTGGCACATCCTCAAGAACGGCTGGGAGGACAAGGAGTTCATCAAGCAGCGCGTCTACGGTTTCGACGAGCTCCGCGAGGAAGTGGAGAAGTGGAATCCGGAAGAGGTCGAGCGCGTCAGCGGCGTTCCTGGCGAACAGCTCAAGCGCGTCGCCAAGATGTTTGCGACGGAGAAGCCGGCAACGCTGATCTGGGCCATGGGCCAGACCCAGAAGACCGTCGGCACCGCCAACGTGCGGGCGAGTTGCATCGCCCTGTTGATGACCGGCAATGTCGGCAAGGCCGGCGCCGGCGCCAACATCTTCCGTGGCCATGACAACGTGCAGGGAGCAACCGACGTCGGGCTCGATATCGTCACGTTGCCGTTCTATTACGGCCTCGTCGAAGGTGCCTGGAAGCATTGGTCGCGGGTTTGGGAAGTCGATTATGAGTTCTTGAAGTCGCGCTTCGACTCCAAGCAGATCATGGAAACCCCCGGCATCCCGCTCACCCGTTGGTTTGACGCGGTGACGCTGCCGAAAGATCAAGTCGCGCAGAAAGACAATGTGCGGGCGGTGTTCGTGCAGGGACATGCCAGCAACAGCATCACGCGAATTCCTGAATCCCTCAACGGCCTGAAGGCGCTCGAGTTGCTCGTCATAGCCGACCCGCATCCGACCACCTGGGCCTCGCTCTCCGTGGAGGCGGGACGCAAGGATGGCGTCTACATTCTCCCGGTTGCCACGCAATTCGAGTGCAAGGGTTCGCGCGTTGCCTCGAACCGCTCGCTGCAGTGGGGCGAACAGATCGTCAAGCCGATCTTCGAATCGAAGGATGATCTTGAGGTCATCTACAGGATGGCGCAGAAGCTCGGATTTGCCGACAAGATGTTCAAGAACATCAAGGTCGAGAATAATCTTCCGGAAGCCGAAGATGTGTTGCGCGAGATGAATCGCGGAAGCTGGTCGACCGGCTATTGCGGGCAATCGCCCGAGCGGCTCAAGGCGCATATGAAGAACCAGGCGAAGTTCGATATGCTGACGATGCGGGCGCCCAAGGACGATCCTGAAGTCGGCGGCGACTATTACGGACTGCCCTGGCCGTGCTGGGGATCTCCGGAAGTCAAGCATCCGGGCACGCCGCTGCTCTACAACACTAATCTCGCGGTGATGGACGGCGGCGGCACGTTCCGGCCGCGTTTCGGCGTCGAACGCGAGGATAAGCTTCCCGACGGCTCGACGCGAAAGGTTAGTCTGCTGGCGGATGGCTCCTACTCCAAGGATTCCGGAATCCGTGATGGCTATCCGGAGTTCACCTTGGCGAGCCTCAAGAAACTCGGCTGGGATACGGAGCTGACCGAGGCCGAGATGGCAGTCATCAACAAGGTCAATCCCGCCAATCCCGACGCGGTGTCGTGGTCGCTCGATCTGTCAGGCGGAATCCAGCGTGTGGCTCTCAAGCACGGGTGTGTTCCCTACGGCAATGGCAAGGCGCGCATGAATGCTTTCGGCTTGCCGGATCCAATCCCGGTGCACCGCGAGCCGATCTACACTCCGCGCGTGGATCTGGTGGGGAGGTATCCGACGCGGCCGGACGCCAAGCAGTTCCGTGTGCCCAACATCGGTTTCTCCGTGCAGAAGGCGGCGGTGGAGAAGGGGATCGCCAAGCAGTTTCCGCTCATCCTCTCCTCGGGCCGCCTTGTCGAATATGAGGGCGGCGGCGAGGAGACCCGAACCAACCCATGGCTCGCAGAACTGCAGCAGGACATGTTCATCGAGATCAGCCCGGCCGATGCCGCCGAACGCGGCATCAAGGATGGCGGCTGGGTCTGGGTCACAGGCGCCGAGAGCAATTCCAAGGCCAAGATGAAGGCGCTGGTTACCGAGCGGATCGGCAAGGGTGTCGCCTGGATGCCCTTCCACTTCGGCGGCTGGTTCGCAGGCAAGGACCTTCGTGACGCCTACCCGAAGGGCACCGATCCGATCGTTCTCGGCGAAAGCGCGAATACGATAACCACTTACGGCTATGATCCCGCGACCGGCATGCAGGAGCCCAAAGTTACTCTCTGCCAGATCGCGGCGGCATAAGGAGCAACGACCATGGCACGTATGAAATTTCTCTGCGACGCCGACCGTTGCATCGAATGCAATGCCTGCGTCACTGCCTGCAAGAACGAGCACGAGGTGCCCTGGGGCATCAACCGGCGCCGCGTCGTCACCATCAACGATGGCAAGCCGGGTGAGCGTTCGGTCTCGATGGCCTGCATGCATTGCACCGACGCGCCCTGCGCGGCGGTTTGTCCGGTCAATTGCTTCTACACCACGGCCGACGGCGTCGTGCTTCACTCCAAGGATCTCTGCATCGGCTGCGGCTACTGCTTCTACGCCTGTCCGTTCGGTGCGCCGCAATATCCGAAGGTCGGCAATTTCGGCTCGCGCGGCAAGATGGACAAATGCACCTTCTGTGCCGGCGGTCCCGAGGCCGACGGCAGCAGGGAGGAGTACGAGAAGTATGGCGCGAACCGTCTTGCCGAGGGCAAGCTGCCGCTATGCGCCGAAATGTGCTCGACCAAGTCCTTGCTCGCCGGCGACGGCGAAATCATCGCCCAAATTTACAAAGAACGCGTGATGAAGCGCGGCTACGGCTCCGGGGCGTGGGGCTGGAAGACCGCCTATCGCGAGACGATCGAATCCTGATGCCGGCAACGGCTGCGGTCGCGCAACATATCGGGGAGGAGCCTATGGCGTCGTTTGCAAGATTCATCCGCCTGACTATCGGTGCGTGGGCCTTTCTTCTGCTAGTCACTGCGCTGCCGGCGCCATCAACTGCCCAGCAGGTGAATCCGACCGCGAGTTCGGTCAGGGAGCAGCAGCTTCTGCAGGAACTGGACCGGATCCAGGGGCGCGTCAGCATTCCCGACCAGCGTTCCAGCGTGCTCGTACAGCCGGCAGGCCGCGACTGGCGTGAATTCAGGAACGTTACGCTGCGCTGGATCGGTGGGATCTCAATCCTCGGCATGCTAGCTGTGCTCGTGATCTTCTATCTCAGCCGCGGCATGGTCCGGCTCGAGAGCGGTCGCTCGGGTCGCACCATCGTGCGCTTCACGGCGTTCGAGCGCTTCGTGCACTGGGTGACCGCGGCCTGTTTCATCGTTCTGGCCATCTCGGGACTCAACATCACCTTCGGCCGTCCGCTGCTCCTGCCCCTTGTTGGCTTCGAAGCGTTTTCCGAGTGGTCGCAATGGGCGAAGTATGCGCACATTTATCTGAGCTTTCCGTTCACCATCGGAGTGGTATTGATCTTCCTGATCTGGATCGCCGGTAACATCCCGAACAAGGTGGATGTCGATTGGATCAAGCGAGGCGGCGGCATCGTCGGCCACGATCATCCGCCGGCCCAGCGTTTTAATGCTGGGCAGAAGGCAATCTACTGGATCGTCATCATCGGCGGCAGTGCCGTTGCGGTAACTGGTTATCTGCTGATGTTCCCGTTCTACCTGTCCGGGATCGAGGGAATGCAGTGGGCGCAGATCATCCACTCGATCGTGGCGGTGCTGTTCGTGGCGGTGATGTTGGCGCACATCTACATCGGCACCATCGGCATGGAAGGAGCCTTCGAGGCGATGGGCAGCGGCACGGTCGATGTCAATTGGGCCAAGGAGCATCACTCGCTCTGGGCCGAAGAGGAGCAGGCAAAGGCTGGCGCGGCCTCGGGCGGCACGCCGCGACCCGTGGCGGCCGAATGAGCCGGCCCGATATTTGAGGGAGTGCCATGAAAGTCTTTGTTGCGGCCGTGGTATTTGCGGCGATCGTCGCGGCCGGAATGTCGATCGTGCTGAATTCCGTTCAGCGGCCGAGCTATGAGGCCTTCGCCACCGGCAGCACCAGAGTAGGCGACCCTGGCCGCAATCTTGTCGGTCCGGGCTGATCGAGGCTGGAGCGCCTTGTGAGCGCACCGAACATATCTATGGCGTGGCCGATCGAAATCCGCCTTGCCAAGGACCGCCGGACAGTGCGGGTCGCCTTTGACGACGGCAAGGTTTTCGATCTCTCCGCGGAATTGCTCCGCGTGACCAGCCCGTCCGCCGAGGTGCAGGGGCATTCCGAAGCCGAGCGCAAGACGGTCGGCGGCAAACGTAATGTGACCATTCTTTCCGTCGATCCTGTCGGCAATTATGCCGTCAGGATAGGGTTCGACGACATGCACTCGACCGGCATCTACTCCTGGGCGTTCCTGCGCGATCTCGGCGAGAATGCCGAGCGGCGCTTTCAGGACTACCTCGACGACCTTCAGGCCAAGGGGCTCGACCGCGACAGGCCGGGCGTGCGCTGAGGGCGGATGGGAATGGCACGCAGGGCTCTGGTGGAAGCGCCGCGTCGCAACGGAGGCCGATCGACGCTTCTGGTGCTTGCGGTCGCCTTGATCGCGCTGCCGATCGGCACGACGGCCGCCTCCGCGCAACTGCGCGGGCATGGCGGGCCGGTGCGGGCGCTGGCGATCTCGGCCGACGGTCAAAGCGCTATCTCCGGCAGCTTTGATTCGACGGCCATCCGGTGGTCGCTGACGCGCAATGCGGCTGAGCAGGTGCTTCGGTTCCATGCCGACGCCGTCAACGCGGTCGCGCTGCTCGGCGCGGGGCGCGCCGCGACCGCCGGCGCCGATGGCCGCATTGCCATCTGGACTTTGGGCAAGGCAGAGCCCGACACGGTGTTCGAAGGCCACGCGGCGCCGATCGTCGCGCTGGCGGCATCGCCGGACGGTGCAACGCTTGCATCGGCCTCGTGGGATCACACGGTGCGGCTCTGGCCGCTCGCAGGCGGTGCACAGCGCGTGCTCGATGGGCATACGCAGAACGTCAACGGCGTGGCGTTTACCGCCGATGGCCGCGCTCTTGTCAGCGTCAGCTACGACCTCAGCGTTCGCATCTGGCCGCTGTCGGGAATGCAAACGCCGACCGTCGTTGCGATGCCGACCCCGCTCAACGCCGTGGCCGCCGGCGCCGATGGTGAAATCGCGGTCGGCGGCGCGGACGGCAAGGTTTATTTCCTGACCGCAGGCGGCGCGCGTACCGGCGAGGTCGCGGCAGGGCCAAGGCCGGTGATCTCGATTGCGATTTCGCCTGACGGTGCGCTGGTTGCCGCCGCCGGCATTGGTGGCGCGGTCGCGGTGATCGACCGCAAGACGCGCGCGCTTGCGCGCACGCTGGTCGGTCCGGGGCTGCCGGTCTGGTCGGTGGTGTTCTCACCCGACAGCCGCACGCTGCTCACGGGCGGCGCTGATAACATCATCCGGCGCTGGAACGCGGCGACGGGCGAGCCGGTCGATCCGCTTCTGGTGGAAACGGCGGGAGATCCGCTCGCAGCCTTTAGCGGATATCGCGGCGCGGAAATCTTTCGAGCCTGCGTCGCCTGTCATACGCTTGGCGCCGACCAGGCCAATCGCGCAGGCCCGACGCTCGCCGGCATCTTCGGCCGACGCATCGCCACTGCACCGGGCTACAATTTTTCCGAGGCGCTCAAGCGGCTCGATATCGTGTGGACGCCAGAGACGGTTTCCAAACTGTTCGAACTCGGACCGCAGGCCTACACGCCCGGCACCAAGATGCCGGAGCAGCGCATCGGTTCGGAACAGGACCGCGCCGCGCTGGTGCAGTTCCTCGAGCATGCGACCAAGCAATAGAGCGGTGCGGCGATTATTCCGGCTGCGTCACTGTTTCACGGGCTTCGAGAAGACCAGCGACATATCCTCGAACTCCTCGGTCGGAAGCCTGGTTACGCCCGCGGCGGCAGGTGATCTGTTCGACAACGCCACGCCAGTGGTTACGGTAGAACGTTCATGGGAAATTGAGTACGAGCGCATCGTGGTTGCGACAGCGAGCAGGGCAACTGCCACGAATCCGGAAATCAGCAGACGCTTCATGGAGAACTCCGTTAGTTCGAAATGCAGTGTGGCTTGCACCACCGCATTACGGCCAACGGTCACGCGTGAATGTGGCCTGCGTCACCTATCACGATCTTGTTTTTGGCAATGTGGTCAGGTTCCATGAGGGCGCACCAACGAGGTGCGCGTCTACTTAATGTTGAATTGAAACCCCAGCGCTCGCTCCCCGATAGTCGATTGAGTTGCGTGATTCTGCTTATGAGGTGGGATGGCGACCGGTCCGTGGATTGATCGGGCCCGTCGGCCGGCGCCTCAGCGCTTCCGGCAGAAACTCCTCGTCCGACGCGGGAATGGCGCTGGAGCGGACGTCTGCCGCGGACTGGGCGCGTTCGTGTGGCGTCTGGTTGTCGTTGAATCTTCGCTTCACGTCGACGCCGTCAACGGGATCGTTGACGCCGTGCTGGGTGTCCCTGAAGTCGCCCATGAAAATTCTCTCCGACGTTCATTGATCGGCACGCTCGAAAAACGCGAATTGGCGAACAAGGGTTCCCCCTCGGTTCGGCAGCAGAGCAGCCAAATTGAAGCACCGAGTGGAACCGCAGGTGCCATGCCCGATTGATTCCAGACGAACATAGTTACCGCATCCACGAGCCATTTTGCGGATGTGAGGCAATCGCCGACTTTACCAGCGGATGGTCGCGACGAAATAAAGGCATAGTCAGGCATACCAAATGGGTATGGGAGAATGCGATGGGACTCGAAGCCGTGTATTTCCTCGGAGCGCTGGTGCTTCTTACCGCGCTCATCTATGGCACCCAGAGCTATCATTATCGCAACAAGGCGGCGACGCGGGCAGGAGGTGAAATCGTTCGTGAACGGTATAGACAGAACCAGGGCTAAGGCGCCGAAAAAATCCGATACCCTGTTCGACAATTAGCACCCGGTAGCTCCTTGAAGCGGGTGCATGAACAAATTCAATCCTGAAACCGCAATCCGAAAACGGCAATGGCGACGTGAGCCGCGCGCGACGGAGTCTGCGGTCGGATCGCGCCGGGTCGATTTCAGCCCGCAGATTGTAGCTTCGCGGCGCGCGCGTATCACGGCACGCTTTGGGAAGCCTTGGCGCCAAGCGCGGTCTTGCTGCCGGCGTCGCGACCGGGGACGCTGACATGAACCTCATGGCCCTGACGGATCGCCAGCGACGCAGCCGCGACGGCCGCCTCGAAAGCCGCTTCCTTTGTGTCGTAATCGTGCTGCGCGGTGCCGTCGTGGAGGACCGTCCAGCCGTCCGGCTTGGAAACGATCATGTATTCCGCCAATCCCATCGTTGCCTCCGTGCTGTCAGCAAGAGCAACGTTGAAATATGTTTGCCGGTTCCGATGGGTGCACCAGGGTAAGGCGGCGGGCGCTCGCATGCGGCTACGCGCCGCCGTGCTGCAACGACCTGTTCGATCAGGTTTTCGGTGGACGTCCGCGTTTGGCGAATAGCAATCCCCGCATATTAGCAGCGTTCTGAAGGATACCTGCGCGCTTTAGCGCCTCGCTTCGCGCAGGACCGTGGGGCATCGCTCGTGCTTGCTCAAGCGCTACGAGCGCTTCCATATGCAAGTCCTGCTGGGGACGTTCCTCGAATCTCTTCTTGTCCATTAAAAAAGACTAGGAGGGAACATCATACTCTGTCTGTTCGGTTCCAGACGTTGGAACCCTGAGTTCACAGATTCATCAGGAACCAAATTACATGCTGTTCGCTTCCAGTTCTGGAGGTGTCCAATGAGCAAAGAGAAGCCCACCGACGACCCGCGTGACCGGACGGACTGGGGATCGCACAAGCAGACCGACAAGCCGTGGAAGGGAAATCCGGAGAAGGAGCAACGGCCGGGCCCGTCAAAGCCCGATCTGGAAAAATGGCATGAGGCCAATACGCATTAGCCGCCGCGGCGCGATGGATGGAGATATCGCGGATGCTTGAAGAGAAACTGAAGGAAGCGATTGTCGCCGAGCTGAAGAGGCAGGCGGCGAATGATCCGCATTCGCTTAGTATCGACGACTCCGAAGATCTCATCGTGAAGGGCAAGATCGATTTGGACGATCTGGCGATGGTAATTGCGGGCGCCGTTGCAGGCGGGCCGTGAGGCCCCGGCGAGGTCGCCCTTTGCCGGCAGGCCAACTCAGGAACAGAGATTGCCGCCGGACGTTCTCCCAAAAATGGTTGGACGTAGACATGACGGAACCGCTTCCCCTGCTGATAGAGAGTTCGATTGAAATCGCCTGGGACTATCTCGCGCGCACGGGGGAATTGGGCGATGCGATGGTGGCCGGCCGCTTTCTCAGCGACACGATAGAGTTGATGGTGCGCCGCGGCGAGCGGCGGCGGTTGATGCTGGCTAACAAGGCAATCGCGGCCTATCAGCAATTCAGGCGGCAGCAGTCACAACATCCAGTACTCGCCTCGGCATGATGGCCGTTCATTTGCTTGCGCGGGAACTCTTTGCGCGAGCGCCGGTTGAAGAATCGCTTCAATCAAAGGAGTTCCCCCATGAAGAAAACTATCCTGGCTTGTGCATGTGCTCTGTTGCTGTCGACCGGGAGCGTGCTCGCACAAGCTCAGCCGGCCCCGGGTGCGTCAAGCGAACAAAAGGTCGGCCAAAGCCAAGGCGCGACCAAGAGCACGACCAAGCACACGAACATGAAAAAGGGAACGACGACGGGGGCGGCTACAGGCAAAACGAAGTCCAGTAGCAGTCCTTCCAGCATGGGCAATGTCGGACCCGGCACCAACAACAATGCCGGCCCGCAACCGGGCGGTCGTTAAGTGCTCGGCGAATGCCGCTTGCTTGCAGGAGCAGCGGCATTCGTCTGTTACGCGCACGACGACACGGCGATGCCGTCTCGGTGTGAGGCGCCCGCCTGTCAGCTTCGACGCGAGATTTACGATAACGGCAACTCGGCCGTCATCCTTCCCTATGATCTCGAACGCAAGACCGTGCTGCTCACCAGGCAATTGCGCTTGCCGATATTTTTGGATGGCACCGAGCGAACCGTGGAGGCGTTGGCGGCGGGGAAGACGGTCGGAAAGCATTAGAAGGCGCCGCGGCCTTGTTGGCAGCCCGCCTGACACGAAGCGCGCGGGAACGCCGGCAGAGCGGCGCCCGTGCGAACTGTTGAATATTGAGGATCAGCAAGATGGCGAAGAAAGTAAAGAAGCGCAAATATTCAAAGGGTGCGGCGAAGAAGGTCGGCCGCGCCATGAAGAAGCGCAAGTCAGGCACGCTGAAAAGCGGTCGATCCGGCAAGGAGGTCAAGAGCAGAAAGCAGGCGATCGCGATCGGCCTGTCCGAAGCCCGGAAGAGGGGCGCCAAGGTGCCAAAGAAGCATTCGAGGAAGAAGTCCTGAAGAGCTCAGTCCGAGCGGGCTAGATCGGCGCCTGGATAGGCCACCATCCAGTCGTCAAGTAATTCATCCCCGAAATCATCGAGCGCGCGGTATCGATAGCGCTCGGAATTTCGGGACGGGGAGATTTTGCGGCTTCGAGGGAACGTGCGTTTGGGTGCCATCGGTCTTCACCGCTCCGTCGGCGTACCCCTGTCCGCATGATGAGCATTAGAACGGCGAGCGGCTGAACGAGGTTCCTGTGACCTCATGAAAAAAGCGAAGGAAGGTACCGCTAGGCCAGCGGCGGCTGACCGTTGGAGGCCGAGACACCGCCATCCACGGCCAAGTTTGCGCCGGTGACGAAGCTTGCGTCTTCGCTGGCGAGAAATGCAATGACGGCGGCGACTTCATGCGGCTCGCAAACCCGCCCGAGCGGAATACGCTCCCGGAACTTCGCGAGCAGTTCCTCGTCCTGCATCATATCGGCCGTCATGCCGGTCCGGGTCAGGCTGGGACAGACCGAATTTACCCGAACGCCCTTCTTCCCTAAATCCAGCGCCAGCGACCGCGTCAGGTTGACGACGGCGCCCTTGGCGGCGTTGTAGGGACTGGTTGCCCAGTCGCCGCCGGTGCCGGATACCGAGGCCGTATTGACGATCGAGCCTGCCGTCTTCTCAAGGTGGAGGAGGGCCGCGCGGCAACCGAAGAAGACGCCGTCGAGATCGGTCGCCATCACCTTGCGCCACTGCTCGTTGGTGATTTCAGCCGGGTCGCCTCCCTCATAGACGCCGGCATTATTGACCAGGACGTCCAGCCGCCCAAAGCGCTTCACCACAGTCGTCACCATGGCGTCGACGGCTTCGCTGTCCGAGACGTCGGCGAGGTGAGACAGGGTGAACTGTGCCGGCAGATCCTTCGCGACGGTGGCCAGCGGCATTTCGTTGCGATCCACCAGCGCGACGCATGCGCCTTCGGACGAAAAACGCCGCGCGGTGGCTTCGCCAATGCCGGAGGCCGCCCCGGTCACGATGACGACCTTGCCCTCAAAGCGCTTCATGCTCGCTCATTTCACAACAGGGGCATTGCACAGATCAAACCTGTGCGTGCTGCCCGCCGGGCCGCGAAATTGCGCTTAACGCCGCGCCCGTGCCGTTGCCGCCCTGCACCAGCGCGATGTCGCCCAGCGCAATGATGCCGACGAGCTGCTTGTTGCGATTGAGCACCGGGAGGCGGCGGACCTGGATGTCGCCCATGTTCGCGCTCACCTCGTCAAGATCCTGATCTTCGTAGCAATACTTGACGTCGGCCGTCATCACGTCGCCGACCCGTCCCTCTGGGCCTCGGCCCATGCCGATCCCGCGGATCGCGATATCGCGGTCGGAGATCATGCCGACCAGGCGGTCATTGTCGGTCACCGGCAGCAACCCGACCCCAAGCGCTGCCATCGCCTGCGCGGCGTCCTTTAACGTGTCATCGGGAGTGCAGAGCTGCACCTCAGGTGTCATCGCATCGGAAACTTTCATAGGAGCCTCTCCTCTTGCTTTGTCCGTTGCTTCACCCGCTAACAGGCACCGCCGCGCGCCGTTCCCGAAAGGAAAATGAAATATTCCCGACGCGGGCGGAGAGACTTCGGACTGAGCCGAAGTCTCTCCTGTGGAAGTCTTCCCTGTGGAAGTCTTTCCTGTGATTGTCCTACCAACGATCGTTGTCGACGCCGACGCCCACGCTTACGCCGGGTGCGCGGATGCCGACGCCGGCTCGCGGCTCATCCCAGTCGCGGTAGCGTCGATGCTCGATGTATCGCTCGCGTGGCGCATAGTTGTATGAGTCGCGCACGATCACGCGGCTGCCGCCGCGGGTGCGATAGCAGCGTCCGTTGTCGTCACAGACCATGCGAACCTGCTGTATCAGGTCGGAGTTGGTATATTCGCTGTTGGTGTAGACGTCAGACGCATTTGCGCTGCCGGTCAGGAGTGCGCCCGCGCCGGCCAGCAGGCCGATGGCGATCTTTTTCATAAGTTCCTCCGCATTTCGGATACTGCCCTCGGGCTCAAAGCATCGCGCTGGCTTTGGTTCCGGCGCGGGAAGGCGATGAGGCCGGAGTTCCATCCGTGCGCGGGAGAAGGCGGTTGAGGTGCCGATCGCGGTGCGACCAGCCGTCATCGTCGCAGAGGCAACCACGCCGCTATTCATGCGTTGGCCCGCATGGAGGCATCAAAATAATGACTAATGGACCGACCCCCGTCATCTCCCACAATGCACTCGTTCTGATCGGCGATGGCCAGAAGGCGCTCTTTCTGCGCAACAAGGGCACCGCGCGGCAAGTCAAGCTCGAAGTCGAGCATATTCTGGAGCAGGATAATCCGGCAACACGCGAGCAGGGCACCGATCGTCCGGGACGCTCGGTTTCAAGCATCGGTACGGCGCGAAGCGCGGTAGAGGAGGCCGACTGGCACCACATCGCAAAGGAGCGGTTCGCCGGAGAGATCGCAGAGGCGCTCTACCGTCATGCCCACGACAATCGTTTCGACAAGCTCGTCGTCATCGCGCCGGCGAAGATTCTCGGTAATCTGCGCAAGGCATTTCGTGCCGAGGTTGCGGACCGGATCGTGGGCGAGATTCCGAAGGAATTGACATCGCATCCGATACCGCAGATCGAAAGGCTGATAGCCGCCTAGCTATGCATCGGCTGAACCACGGCGCCTGCAGCCTCACGACGGTGGGCGCCGTGCTGTTGTCATGTCACCGGTCCCGGATTGAACAGGGCCAGCGAGTTGGTGAGCTTCCAGTGCTCGGCCCAAGTCTCGCGGCCGCTCGCCACGTCGAGCATGAGACGGAAAATCTGCCAGCCGACGTCCTCGATCGTCGCTTCGCCGGTTGCGATGCTGCCGGCGTCGACGTCGATCAAATCGTGCCAGCGCTGCTTCAATTCGCTGCGCGTCGAGACCTTGATGACCGGCACGGCGGCGAGCCCGTAGGGCGTACCGCGGCCGGTGGTGAAGACATGCAGCGTCATGCCCGAGGCCAATTGCAGCGTGCCGCAGACAAAATCGCTGGCTGGCGTTGCCGCAAAAATCAGGCCTTTTTGGCTGACCCGCTCGCCCGGCGCGAGCACGCCCGCGATCGGGCCGGTGCCTGACTTGATGACGGAGCCCATCGCCTTCTCGACGATGTTGGAGAGGCCGCCCTTCTTGTTGCCCGGCGTAGTGTTGGCGCTGCGGTCGGCTTCGCCGCCGGCAAGATAGCGGTCATACCAGGCCATCTCGCGCACCAGGGCGTCCGCAACGTCCTGGTTCGTCGCGCGCGGCGTCAAGAGATGGATGGCGTCGCGCACTTCCGTGACTTCGGAGAACATTACGGTAGCGCCGGCGCGCACCAGAAGATCAGCGGCGAAGCCGAGCGCCGGATTGGCGGTCACGCCCGAGAACGCATCGCTGCCGCCGCATTGCATGCCGACCACCAGCGCCGATGCAGGGCAGGTTTCACGCTGGCGCTGGTTCAAAATCTTGAGGCGCGCATCGGCCATCTGCACGATGTTCTCGACGATTTCGCCGAAGCCGGTGAGGCCTTCGTCCTGCATGCGCATGATTTCGTCGTCGCCGCTCAAGCCCTCAGGCAGCAACAGTTCGGGCTGAAGCTTCTCGCAGCCGAGGCCAACGATCATCACCTCGCCGCCGAAATTGGGATTGCGCGCAAGGTTCTGCAGTGTGCGGATCGGAACAGCGGCGCCCGGCGCGTTGATCGCGACCCCGCAGCCATAGGCATGCGTGATCGCCACCGCGTCGTCGACATGGGGATATTTCGGCAATAATTCCTTGCGAATCCGGTCCAGCGCGAACTCGACGGTACCAGCGACGCATTGCACGCTGGTCGAGATCGCGAGGATGTTTGCGGGTGCCGACCGAACCGTCGGCATTGCGAAAACCTTCGAAGGTGTAGCCTTCCAGCGGCGGCAACCTGATCGCGCCGCCGTTGGGCCGCGGCAGATTATCGAACGACGGCGCGTCCGGCATCCGCACCAGCGATTCCTTGACCCAGCTCCCCTTAGCGATCGGCGCTGCGGCACGACCGATGACTTCGCCGTAGCGGCGAATGATTTCGCCCTGTCCGATATCGGCAAGCGCTACCTTGTGGCCTTGCGGGATCTGCTCGACCAGCCGCAGACCGCACGCGAATTCGGCGCCCGGGTGCAGACCGCCGCGATTTGCGACGATCGCGACGTTGTCGCCCGCGTGCATGCGGATGTAGAGCGGTTTCGCGGTGAGGGACTGCATGTCGAATCCTTGTTTACTGCAGACAACGCGTAGCTGCGCCGGCTGATCGAGGCAATCAAGGTCAAACCGCGCGTGCGTTCAAGCGCGTCTGGCAAGCAGCCGGCGGATAGGCGTCTGAGCTTGCAGGGGGAGCAAGTCCTACGCAGAGCGAGGTCTTGTTGAGTGGGAACCAAATAGTAAAATAATATGACTAGTCAGCGCCGATCTTCCGTGAAATATTGCCCCCCGCTGCCGCCAACAGGCAGCTTCAAAGGTGCCTTGATACCACTTTTGCGGATGCAGGCACCCCCGAACAAACATTTTGGGAGAACGCGCCTCATGACCACCAAAGCCCTCCTTGCGGCCACTGCCCTGGTCGCCATCACCCTCTCGCTTCCGGCAACCGCCGCTGAGCTCACCGTCGGCTTTTCCCAAATCGGATCCGAATCCGGCTGGCGGGCGGCGGAAACCTCGGTCTCCAAATCGGAGGCCACCAAGCGCAAGGTAACGCTCAAGATCGCCGACGCACAGCAGAAGCAGGAGAACCAGATCAAGGCGATCCGTTCCTTCATCGCGCAGGGTGTCGACGCCATCTTCCTCGCGCCTGTCGTGTCGAGCGGCTGGGACGCGGTGTTGAAGGAGGCCAAGGAAGCCAAGATCCCGGTCGTGCTGCTCGACCGCGACATCGATCCGTCGGGCAAGGAGCTTTATCTCACCGCCGTCACCTCGGACAGTGTGCACGAAGGTGCCGTCGCCGGCGAATGGCTGGCGAAGACCGTGGGCGGCAAGGCGTGCAATGTCGTCGAGCTGCAGGGCACGGTCGGTGCCAGCGTCGCAACCAACCGCAAGAAGGGTTTTGACAGCGTCGTCGCCAAGAACGCCAACCTCAAGGTGGTGCGCAGCCAGACCGGCGACTTCACCCGCGCCAAAGGCAAGGAAGTGATGGAAAGCTTCATCAAGGCCGAAGGCGGCGGCAAGACGATCTGCGCGGTCTATGCGCACAACGACGACATGATGGTCGGTGCGATCCAGGCGATGAAAGAGGCCGGCCTCAAGCCGGGCAAGGACATCCTGACGGTGTCGATCGACGCGGTGCCTGACATCTTCAAGGCTATTGCGGCTGGTGAGGCCAACGCCACCGTCGAGCTGACGCCGAACATGGCAGGTCCGGCGCTCGACGCCATCATGGCCTTCAAGGCGAAGGGAACGGTGCCGCCGAAGTGGATCCAGACGGAATCGAAGCTCTACACGGCCGCCGACGATCCGCAGAAGATCTACGACAGCAAGAAGGGCCTCGGCTACTGAGACCGGCCTGTGTCGTGCCGCCGAGTCCGGAGCGGGCCCGGCGGCAAAAGCCTTCTCGACGAATCCGCCTCATACGGCGAACATGCCGGGCGCTCGCGTTGACGCGAGCGTCGGTGGGAGTGATGCCGGCATGAATGCAAGTTCCGACCCTGGCTCTGCTTTGCTGGAGGTGCGCGGCCTGAGCAAAAGCTTTGGCACGCTACGCGCCCTGCAGGAGGTGGATTTCACCTTGCGGGCCAGCGAAATTCACGCGCTGCTCGGCGAGAACGGGGCGGGCAAGTCCACCCTGATCAAGGCGGTGACCGGCGTGTTTCCTCGCGACGCCGGCATCGTCCGCCTCGGCGGCACCGAGGTCGCGCCGCGCTCGGCCAAGGCCGCGGTCGATGCGGGGATTGCGACCGTCTATCAGGAGGTCAACCTGCTCCTGAACCTGTCGGTGGCTCAAAACCTTTATCTCGGACGGCAGCCGACGTGGTTTGGCCTGGTGCGCGAGGCCGAAATGCGCCGCTGCGCCACCGCGCTGCTTGCGGAGTTCGATTTGCATATCGACGTCGCCGAGCCGCTCGGAAACTATTCGGTCGCGGTTCAGCATATCGCCGCGATCGCGCGCGCCGTCGACCAGTCGGCGCGGGTGCTGATCCTCGACGAGCCGACCGCGAGCCTTGATCGCCATGAGGTCGAGATCCTCTTCGCGGTGATGCGCAAGCTCGCGCTGCGCGGTATCGGCGTCATCTTCGTCACGCATTTTCTCGATCAGGTCTACGAGATCTGCGACCGCATCACGGTTTTGCGCAACGGCCGGCTGATCGGCGAGCGGACGACCGCCGAGCTGCCGCGGATCGAATTGATCCGCATGATGCTCGGCCGTGAACTCGCCGAGACGACCAGCGAGCGCGCGGCGGCGCAGGCGCGGCAGGTGGGGGAGGTCTGCGCGAACTTTGAAGGCTATGGCAAGGCCGGCTACGTCGCGCCGTTCAATCTCGCGCTTCGGCGCGGCGAGGTGGTTGGCCTCGCGGGCCTGCTCGGCTCGGGGCGCACCGAAACTGCACGGCTGGTGTTCGGCGCCGAGCGCGCCGACAGCGGCAGCGCGACTGTCGAAGGCAAGCCGGTCCGGCTGCAATCGCCGCGCGACGCGGTTGCCCATGGCTTCGGCTATTGCCCGGAAGAGCGCAAGACCGAGGGCATCATTGCCGACCTCACCGTGCGCGAAAACATCGTGCTGGCGCTGCAGGCCAAGCGCGGCCTCGCAAAGCCGCTGTCGCGCGCCGAGCAGGACGAGATCGCCGTTCGTTTCATCAGGCTGCTCGACATCCGCCCGCCGGAGCCGGAGCGGCCGATCGGGCTGTTGTCCGGCGGCAATCAGCAGAAGGTGCTGCTCGCCCGCTGGCTTGCCACCGTGCCGCGCCTTCTGGTGCTGGACGAGCCGACCCGCGGCATCGATGTCGGCGCGCACGCCGAGATCATTCGCCTGATCCGCGAATTGTGCGACGACGGCCTGGCACTGCTGGTGATCTCTTCCGAGCTCGACGAGATCGTGACCTATTCGGACCGGGTGATCGTGCTGCGCGACCGCGCCCATGTCGATGAGCTGGAAGGGGACGCCATCGACGTCTCGAATATTTTGGCAGCGATCGCTGTCGCCGGCACTGCCGGCGCGGAAGCCGGGCAACCCTGATGCCAAGACTACTGCAAAGACTGCTGCAACACCGCGGCCTTGCCCAGGTCATCGCCTTGCTGGTGATCCTCGCCGTCGACCGCGCCGTCTCGCCGCAATTCTTCGATCTGCGGATGCAGGACGGACGCCTGTTCGGCAGCCTGATCGATGTCTTGAACCGCGGCGCGCCGGTCGCGCTGCTTGCGCTCGGCATGGTGCTGGTCATCGCCACGCGGGGAATTGATCTATCGGTGGGCGCGGTGATGGCGATATCAGGCGCGATCGCCGCCAGTCTCGCCGATGCCCATGGCCTGCCGCTGGCGCTCGCCGCAGCCCTCGGCGCCGGGCTGCTCTGCGGGCTCTGGAACGGCTTTCTCGTTGCAGTGCTCGGCATCCAGCCGATCGTCGCCACCTTGATCCTGATGGTCGCCGGCCGGGGCGTTGCGCAGCTCATTACCGAGGGCCGCATCGTTACCTTCACCGCGCCCGACCTGGTCTGGCTCGGTAACGGCGCGGTGCTCGGCGTGCCGGCGCCAGTCGTGGTCGTGCTCGGCATGCTGATCGTCACCGGCGCGGTGGTCCGAGGCTCTGCGCTCGGCCTGTTGATCGAGGCGACCGGCGGCAACGCGCGGGCGAGCGAGCTCGCCGGGATCGGCACGCGCGGCATGATCCTCGCGGTCTATGTGTGGTGCGGCCTGTGCGCGGCGCTGGCCGGCGTCATCGCCGCCGCCGACATCATGGGTGCGGACGCCAACAATGCAGGGCTCTGGCTCGAACTCGATGCGATTCTTGCGGTGGTGATCGGCGGCACCTCGCTGTTCGGCGGGCGCTTCAGCCTGGTGCTGGCAATGGTCGGTGCGCTGATCATCCAGGCCATGAACACCGGTATCTTGCTGTCGGGTTATCCGCCGGAGTTCAATCTCGTGGTGAAGGCGGCCGTTGTGCTGGTCGTTCTGCTGCTGCAGTCGCCGCGCTTGGCCAATGCCGGGGTCGCGCTGGGGAGGGCCCGCCAATGAAGGGTCTGCCGCCGGTCGCGATCACGGCCATCGTCTTCGTCGCTGGCTTTGCGCTCTGCACGATGCAATTTCCCAATTTCGCCTCCACCCGCGTGGCCGCCAATCTGCTGACCGACAATGCTTTTCTCGGCATCGTCGCCGCCGGCATGACTTTTGTGATCATTTCCGGGGGCATCGACCTGTCGGTCGGCTCGGTGATCGGCTTCACCACCGTGTTCGTCGCGCTGGCGATCGAGCGCCTCGGCGTACCGCCGCTCGTCGCCTTCGCCGCGATCCTCTTGCTATGCGCCGCCTTCGGTGCCGCCATGGGCGCCATCATTCACGTCTTCGACATGCCGCCGTTCATCGTCACGCTGGCGGGCATGTTTCTCGCCCGCGGTGCCAGCTTTTTGATGTCGACGGAATCGACGCCGATCAGCGCACCGCTCTATTCGACGGTGTCGGATTTCGCGCTGCGGCTGCCCGGGGGAGGCCGGCTCACGGCCATTGCCCTCATCATGCTTGCGGTGGTCGCGGCGGGCGCCGTGCTGCTGCATTTCACCCGCTTCGGCGCCAACGTCTATGCGCTCGGCGGCAGCCGCGCGACGACGGCTTTGATGGGCATACCGGTCGGATCCATGACGGTGCGCATCTATATGCTGTCGAGCGTCCTTGCCGGGCTCGCCGGAATTGTGTTCTCATTCTACACTGCGGCGGGCTACTCGCTGTCCGCGGTCGGCGTCGAACTCGATTCCATCGCGGCCGTGGTGATCGGCGGCACCCTGCTGACCGGCGGCCAGGGGTCGGTGGTCGGCACGTTGCTGGGCGTGCTGATACAGGGCCTGATCCAGACCTACATCAATTTCGATGGAACCTTGTCGAGCTGGTGGACCAAGATCGTGACCGGTATCCTGCTTTTTGCTTTCATCGCCCTGCAGCAGGCCATGCTGGGCATCGCCCGCCGCGCCGGCCCTCGTAAGGCAGGAGTCCTCAAATCATGACGTCCCGGCTTGTCGTCATCCCGACGCGGCGCGCGCACTCCAACCACGCCGAGGTCGCCCGCAGCATCGGCGTTGACATCATCGCCGGCCGTTACGCCGAAGGCGGTCGCCTGCCGGGCGATGCCGAGCTCACGGCGATGTTCGGCGTATCGCGGCCGGTGTTGCGCGAGAGCGTCAAAACGTTGGTAGCCAAGGGTCTGCTCACCACCAAGGCGCGGGTCGGCACCGTGGTGCGCGAGCGCGGCGCCTGGAACATGTTCGACGCCGACGTGCTGGCCTGGCATCTTGATGCCGGCATCGACCGGCGCTTTCTCAACGATCTCGCCGAAATCCGGCTTGCGGTCGAGCCGCGCGCGGCTGCGCTCGCCGCTAGCCGCCGCTCGGATGCCGACATCGCCGAACTGCATCGGAGCATGGCGCGGATGCGGCGCGAGGCCTCCGACTCCGTCGGTTTTGCCGATGGCGACCTTGCCCTGCACCTAGCCGTCGCCAACGCCTCCGGCAATCTGTTCATGCGCTCGATCGGCAACGTCATCGAGGCGGCATTGCGCGCCTCGTTCCTGCTCAGCGCGCCGGTCGAGACGCAGGACCGCGAGACGGTACTGTTGTGGCACCAGCGCATTGTCGATGCGATCGAAAGCGGCGATGCCGAGGCGGCGACCGCCGCCATGGCCGAGGTGATCCACAATGGATTGCGCCGTCATGAGGGGGCCCCGGCATCGTCGGGTGCTACGCCTGCGGTCCCCGCGGCGGTCGAGCCTGGAGAGCCATCATGAATCCGCTCCGCGTCGCCATCGTCGGCTTCGGCAAAATTGCCCGTGACCAGCATGCGCCGGCGATCGCCGCAACCGATGGCGTGGAGCTGGTTGCCGTCGCCAGCCGAAACGCCTCGCTTGCCGGCGTGCCGCATGCGGCGACGCTCGATGAACTGTTGCGCGACGGCCCGCCGATCGACGCGGTGGCGTTGTGCACTCCGCCGCAGGTTCGCCACGCACAGGCGGCGATGGCGCTTGCCGCCGGCAAGCATGTGATGCTGGAAAAGCCGCCGGGCGCCACGGTAGCTGAAATCACTCCGCTCCTGACCGCTGCGCGGGCAGCGCAACGCACGCTGTTTGCCACGTGGCACTCGCGGTTCGCGCCTGCCGTCGAGCCGGCGCGGCAATTGCTGGCCGGCAGGAAGGTCATGGCCGCAAGAATTACCTGGAAGGAAGACGTGCGAGTTTGGCATCCGGGGCAGGCCTGGATCTTTGAGGCGGGCGGGCTCGGCGTGTTCGACCCCGGCATCAACGCGCTTTCGATTCTGACGCGCATTTTGCCGCAGCCATTATTCGTGACGTCGGCCGATCTCGCGTTCCCCGCCAATCGTGACGCGCCGATCGCTGCCAACCTTGCGCTCAGCGATGCGCAGGGACTGAAGATTACGGCCGAGTTCGACTTCCGCCAGACCGGGCCGCAGAGCTGGGACATTGATCTCGACACCGATAGTGGCCCGGTCACCGTGTCCATGGGTGGAGCGAGGTTGAGGGCAGAGGGCAAGCAGCTCGTCGACGCCCCTGACGCCGAATATGCCGGGCTCTATCGCCGCTTCCGTGAACTCGCCGCAACCGGCGAAACCGACGTCGATCTTGCGCCGCTGCAGCTCGTCGCCGATGCGTTCCTGGTGGGACGACGCCGGACGGTCGAACCATTCGAGGACGAGACATGAACGTGTCGTCCATTCCGCGTATCGCGCGTTCCACCTTCGGGGTGCTGCCCGACGGCACCGAAGTCGAACACGTTACGCTGCAAGCTGCTGATGGACTGGAAGCGCGCATCATGACCTATGGCGCATCGCTGCAGGCATTGTTGGTGCCGGATGCCGCCGGACGCCGCGACGACATCGTTCTCGGTCATGACGCGTTCGATGGATATCTCGCCCGCCGTCAGTTCTTTGGCGCGACCGTCGGCCGCTATGCCAACCGCATCGCCGGGGCGAGCTTCGCGCTCGACGGCACTGAGGTGCAACTCGCGGCAAATAACGGTCCCAACGCGTTGCATGGCGGGCTGGAGGGCTTTGATCGCCGCAACTGGCGGATTGTCGCGATCGAGGATGGAGATCATCCGGCCGTGACGCTTGCGTATACGAGTGGCGATGGCGAGGAGGGCTATCCCGGCACGCTGGAGGTGGAGGTGACCTGGCGCCTGGCCGGGCGGATGGAACTTCAACTCGACATGACGGCGCGGACCGACCGCCCCACTGTAGTCAATCTCACCAATCACAGCTTTTTCAACCTGGCCGGTGCGTGCTCGGGCCGCAGCATTCTCGATCATCACCTCACCGTGGCGGCGGATCATTTCCTCGCAATCGACGCCGGCGCGATCCCGTTGCCGCAGCCGCCCTGTGCAGTCGCTGATACGCCATTCGACTTCCGGGAAGGCGTCGAGATCGGCGCGCGGATCCGCAACGACCATCCGCAACTGCGCGTAGGCCGCGGCTATGACCATAATTTCTGCCTCGCGCCGGCAGGCAGCAAGCCTCGCTTCGCCGCGCGGCTCGCGGAGCCGGCGTCCGGCCGCGTGCTCGAACTGTTCACCAATCAGCGCGGCCTGCAGGTCTATTCCGGAAATTTTCTCGACGGCTCCACCGCCGGAAAGGGCGGCCGCCTCTATCGGCAGTCCGATGCCATCTGCCTCGAGCCGCACGCGTGGCCGAATACACCCAATCGGCCCGACTTCCCGACTGCACGGCTTGCGCCGGGCGAGGTCTATCGCCACGCCACGCTGTACCGTTTCACCCATGCAAATCCGGGCGCAATCGGAACACAATCCGAGGTAGAGTTGCCTGGAGGGAGCGGGCAATGATCGGCGGTCACAAAATGGAAGAGGTCCCGACGACCGTTCTCTGCGGCGAGCGGTGTCATCTTGGCGAGGGGCCGACCTACAACGCCGCCACCGATACGGCCTGGTGGTTTGACATTGTCGAACGCCGGCTGTTCGAGACGCGGCTCGGCACCGGCCAGATCACCATCCATTCCCTCGACGTGATGGGCAGCGCGCTTGGGCGGATCGACGCGCATCGCCAGCTCGTCGTCGCCGACGATGGTCTCTATATCCGCACGCCTGCGGATGGACGAATGGCGCTGTTCCGTCCACTCGAAGCCGACAATGCCACCACGCGTTCGAACGATGCCCGGGTTCATCCATCGGGCACGTTCTGGATCGGTACCATGGGCCGCCAGGCCGAGCGGGGGCTGGGCGCCATCTATGCGCTGCATCGCGGCGAGCTGTCGCGCCTTTATGATGGCATCACGATCCCGAACGCGATCTGCTTCTCCCCGGACGGGACTATCGGCTATTTCGCCGACACGGGGAAGAACGTGCTGTTTCGCATCGACCTCGATGCGGCGACCGGCCTGCCGCGCGGGACGCCCGCCGAGCTGATCACCCGAAGGAGCGGCGGCGGCATCGACGGCGCGGTGGTCGATGCCGACGGGCTGATCTGGAATGCACGCTGGGGCGGCGGCTGCATCGATGTCTACAGCCCGCAGGGCGAGCATCTGCGCACGCTCCGCGTCCCGGCGCGGCAGTCGAGTTGCCCCGCCTTTGTCGGGCGGGATTTCTCGCGTCTACTCGTTACGTCGGCCTGGCAGGACATGGGTGATGACGCGAAGCGCGCCGATCCCGATCATGGCCGCACCTTTGTGCTCGATGTCGCGGCACGCGGCCGCCTTGAACCGGACGTAAAACTAGCAACGGGTTGATGGAGGAAGACGAGGCGCGGCAGCCAAACGCGCGAGAGCGACTGAGTTTCAAGAACCGCATTCAGCGGTCTGACGATCCAGAAACCATAGATCCTCGACAATCAAGGGAGTGAAGCATGACTAGTCTGAAGACCACTTTGTCGGCCTTGGCGCTGGCAGCAACCATGGCCACAACGGCGGTAACCGGAGTCTTCGCGCAGAGCAAGGGAACCGTCGGCATCGCCATGCCGACCAAATCCTCGGCACGCTGGATCGACGATGGCAACAACATCGTCAAGATCCTGAAGGAGCGCGGTTACGGCACCGACCTGCAATATGCCGAGGACGACATTCCGAACCAGCTCTCGCAGGTCGAGAACATGGTGACCAAGGGCGCCAAGGTGCTGGTGATCGCGGCGATCGACGGCACCACGCTGTCTGACGTGCTGAAGCAGGCCAAGGCCAAGGGGATCACGGTCATCGCCTATGACCGGTTGATCCGCGACACGCCCAATGTCGACTACTACGCCACGTTCGATAATTTCCAGGTCGGCGTGCTGCAGGCGCAGTCGATCGAGCAGGGGCTTGGGTTGAAGGAAGGCAAGGGACCCTTCAACATCGAATTGTTCGGAGGCTCGCCGGACGATAACAACGCCTACTTCTTCTACAATGGCTCGATGTCGGTGCTGCAGCCCCATATCGACAGTGGCAAGCTGGTGATCGGCAGTGGCCAGAAGGGCATGGACAAGGTCTCGACCCTGCGCTGGGACGGCGCCACTGCCCAGGCCCGCATGGACAACCTCTTGAGCGCATTCTATGGCCGCAAGCGGGTCGATGCGGTGCTCTCTCCCTATGACGGCCTCTCCATCGGCATTCTCTCTTCGCTGAAGGGCGTTGGCTATGGCAGCGGCAACATGCCGATGCCTGTCGTCAGCGGTCAGGATGCCGAGGTGCCGTCGATCAAGTCGATGCAGCGCGGCGAGCAGTATTCGACCATCTTCAAGGATACCCGCGATCTCGCCCGCGTCACCGCCGATATGGTGGACGCAGCCCTCAGCGGCAAGGAAGTGACCGTCAACGACACCAAGACCTACAATAACGGCGTCAAGGTGGTACCTTCCTATCTCCTGAAGCCGGTCGTCGTCGACAAGAGCAACTGGGAGAAGGTGCTGATCGACAGCGGTTACTACAAGCGTTCCCAGTTCGACTGAGCGGGAACGGCGGCGCCGGCGATGACCGGCGCCGCCACCAGCCTGCGTGCAACCGCAGCGAGATAGACAGACAATGGATGTGATGGCGCGATGACCGCAATTCTCGAAATGCGCGGCGTAAGCAAGAGTTTTTCCGGCGTTCAGGCCCTGCGCGACGTCAACTTCACGGTGGAGGCGGGGCAGATCCATGCGCTGGTTGGCGAGAACGGCGCCGGCAAGTCAACCCTGATGAAGGTTCTCAGCGGGGTGTATCCCCATGGCGATTACGAAGGCAGCATCATCTTCGACGGCGAGGAGCGGCGCTTTCGCGACGTCAATGATTCCGAAGCGCTGGCCATCATCATCATCCACCAGGAGCTGGCGTTGATCCCGCTGATGTCGATCGCGGAGAACATTTTTCTGTCGCATCCGCCGTCGCGTCTTGGCGTGGTCGACCGCGACACGGTCTATCGCCGGACGCAGGAATTGCTCGCTCAGGTCGGCCTCACCGAGATGCCCGATACGCTGGTGACGGATCTCGGCGTCGGCAAGCAGCAATTGGTCGAAATCGCCAAGGCCTTGTCGAAGCGGGTCCGACTATTGATCCTCGATGAGCCGACTGCCAGCCTGAACGAGAACGACAGCGCGGCATTGCTGGATCGACTGCTGGCCTTCCGCGCACAGGGCATCGCCTCGATCCTGATCTCGCACAAATTGTCGGAAGTCGCCCGCGTCGCCGACCGGATCACGGTGCTGCGCGACGGCCGCACCGTCGACAGCATCGATTGCCGGGCTGAGCCGGTGGAAGAGGACCGGATCATCCGCAGCATGGTCGATCGCGACCTTGCCCATCGCTTTCCCCAGCGCGCCGCCACGATCGGCGCCCCGGTCTTCGCCGTGCAGGACTGGACGGTACATCATCCGCTGCACAGGGATCGCCGGGTGATCAAAGGAGTGGATTTCGAGGTCCGGCGCGGCGAGGTGGTCGGGATCGCCGGGCTGATGGGCGCTGGCCGCACCGAATTCGCCATGAGCCTGTTCGGCCGCGCCTGGGGGGATCGGATCAGCGGACGCGTCTGGCTCGATGGAAGGGAAGTCAACCTGTCGAGCGTGGCGGCGGCAATCGATGCCGGCCTCGCTTACGTCACCGAGGATCGCAAGCAGCTCGGCCTGATCCTGGATGCCGACGTCCGCAAGAACATCACCCTGGCAAGTCTCGGCCGCGTGGCGCGGCAAGGCGTGATCGATGACATGTCCGAATTGCGCGTTGCGAGCGACTACCGCAACCGGATGCGGATCAGGTGTTCGGATGTCTATCAGGAGACCGGCCAGCTCTCCGGCGGCAACCAGCAGAAAGTGGTGCTGTCGAAATGGCTGATGACCGATCCGAAAGTATTAATCCTCGATGAGCCAACGCGCGGCATCGACGTCGGGGCAAAATACGAAATCTATTGTATCATCAACGAGCTTGCCGAGGCGGGCAAGGGCGTGGTGATGATCTCGTCGGAGATGCCGGAACTGCTCGGCGTCTGCGACCGCATCTGCGTGATGAATGACGGCGCCTTTGTCGGCGAATTCGCCGCCGCCGAGGCGACCCAGGAAAGGATCATGCGCGCCATCATGCGCAACAAGGAAATGGACAAGAAAGTACTTCAAGGAGATTTGCGGCCATGACCGACAAGGCGGTTGCGCTGCCCGGGCACACCGGCTTCATCAAGAACAATCTGCGCAACTACGGCATGCTGCTGTCGCTGTTTGCGATCATGCTGTTCTTCCAGGTCATGACCGACGGCACGCTGCTGCAGCCGCTGAACCTGACCAATCTGGTGCTGCAGAACAGCTACATCGTGATCATGGCGCTTGGCATGCTGTTGATCATTGTCACCGGCCATATCGACCTGTCGGTCGGCTCGGTGGCGGGCTTCGTCGGAGCCGTCGCAGCGGTGCTGATGGTGCGCTATCACATCGCCTATCCGCTGGCCTTCCTCGCCTGCCTGTTGGTCGGCGCGATGATCGGCGCCGCACAGGGCTATTGGGTTGCCTATTTCAAAATCCCGTCCTTTATCGTGACACTGGCCGGCATGCTGGTGTTCAAGGGACTTGCGCTTGCGATCCTGGCGGGCCAGTCGGTCGGGCCGTTTCCGCCGACCTTTCAGAAATTGTCCTCGGGCTTCATTCCCGAACTGTTTCCCGGCGCCGGCACGCTTTATCCGACCTCGCTGTTGATCGGTGCCGTCTTGGCGGTGGCGCTGGTCTATACCAGCGCCAAGAACCGGGCGCGGCAGGCCTCGCACGGCATCGACGTGGAACCCTTTGGCTTCTTCGTAACCAAGAGCGCGGCGCTGTTCGCCGTGATCGTGTTCTTTGCCGGCCTGATCGCCTCGCATCGCGGCCTGCCCAACGTGCTGGTGATCATGACGGCGCTGATCGGGCTCTATGCTTTCGTCACCACCCGCACGGTGATTGGCCGTCACATCTATGCCATCGGCGGCAATGCCAGGGCCGCGAGCCTGTCCGGCATCAAGACCGAACGGCTGACATTTCTGACCTTCGTCAACATGGGGGTGCTGGCTGCACTAGCCGGCCTCGTGTTCGCCGCGCGGCTCAATACGGCGACGCCGAAGGCGGGGGCCGGCTTCGAGCTCGACGTCATCGCGGCCTGCTTTATCGGCGGCGCGTCGGCCTATGGCGGCGTCGGCAGGGTCGGCGGCGCGGTGATCGGGGCCATGATCATGGGCGTCATGAACAACGGCATGTCCATCCTCGGCATCGGCATCGACTACCAGCAGGTGATCAAGGGACTGGTGCTGCTCGGCGCCGTCTGCCTCGACGTTTATAACCAGCGGCGATAGGGCTGCCCGGCGGCGGCGGCGTCAGCCCTGCAATTGCCAGCGGCCAATGACGCGAAACCGCGAATTGGGATTTTCCTGACGGCACAGGGCAATCGCGTCGATCGCGAGCGGCCCGATGCCCGTTGCCGAAAACCTATCCCGCAGCATCGCCACAATCGGCTCGCGCCGTTCTGCGGGAAGCCGTCCCGTCAGCGTCATGTGGAAGCGAAATTCCTCGAAGACGTAAGGGTAGCCCCAGCGGTCGAGATAGTCGCGCTGGCTCGGCGTCAGCTTGTCGGGATTTCGCCGCGCATGGTCTTCCGGGCCAAGGGGAGCGCGGAACGAATCGAACGCCTTGGTGGCCTCGGCGGCGAGGAGTTCGAGTTCTACCGACGGTTCGGCCGGAATCACCGCGATGAAGCCGCTGATCGAATCGACGACCGGTTGGACCACCGGCACAGGGCGGGCCAGGTCTGCGAACAATTCGCATGCCGCGGCAAGCTGTGCCTCGGCCTTGCCATCGGCCAGCGCGATCGGCGCCTTCAGCGTGGCGTGAAAGCCGTATTTGCGGGGATCCTGCGTCAGGTCGCGCCAGTCCGGGATCATCTGCATGACGCCGTCCGGAAAGGGCAGGTCGTCGCCACTATGGGCATCGTAGCCGAGCAGCGACGCGCCGAACCGGTCGAGCGCGCTGTCCGGTGCGGCCGTGTAATAGATTGCGTAACGGGGATAGTTTGCCATTGCACCAGAATAGGGCCGCCTCACGCGGCTGCAACTGCCTTGCGGGGCGTGACCGACGAACGGAGGAGGCGGTGCGTATCGGTCAGATACACCAGACGCCCCGCAGCAACGACCGCAACGATTCGCGGCCGCAGCGGCACCGTATCATCGACGAGAACGATGTCGGCGCGCTGCCCCGCGACGAGGGTGCCACGATCGGCGAGGCCGGCAGCGCGCGCCGGCGCTGACGAGATCAATTGCCATGCCGCCGCCAGCGGTAGCACGCCGTCGGCGGCGAGACGAAACGCCGCCAGCAGCGGCGCTGGATAGTAGTAATCCGACGCCAGTACCGAACACAGGCCTTTGGCGATCATGTCGGAGGCTTTGGTCCAGCCGGTGTGGCTGCCGCCGCGCACGACATTGGGCGCGCCGAACACGATGAAGTCGCCGGCCGCGGCAGCGTCGCGGGCGGTTTCCTCGTTGACCGGAAATTCGGCGATGGCTACGCCTTGCGCACGAAAAGCCTGCCGCATGGCCGGGCTTTCGTCGTCATGCGAGAGCATCCGGACGTTCGCTGTGCGCGCCACCTCGGCCAGTCGGCCGATCGACGCCGGCACGTCGTGGCTGCGGGCCACCACACTTTGCACCAGCCGATCGAACGCCTCATTGGTGAGCCCGGTGCGCTCGACCATTCGGCCGCGCTTCTGCGGTTTGGCGAGGCTGGCGACGGTCGAGTCCATGTGGTCGTTGAAGGCGAACAGGTCGACGCGTCCTTCTGATAGCCAGTCGATGATTTCGCTTTCTGCGTCTAGATTGTTGGTTTCGTGGCGCAAATGGAAGCGGGTGTCGGCGGCGAGCTGCGGCCGCATCTGCTCGATCGCCTCGAGCAGTTTCCGCGCGTTGTCCCCGCTGCGTAAGCCAGGTTCCCACGACCAGGTCGCGGCATGATAGACGGTCGTGATGCCGTTGCTGACCGCCTGCCGGTCGCTGTCGACCAGGGCGACGTCGATTGGGAAATCGACGCCGGGGCGCGGCATCATCTGTCGCTCGAACGCATCGCCGTGCAGGTCGACAATGCCCGGCAGCACCAGCAAGCCGCCGGCATCGATGCAGGGCGAGCCATGGCTGTTGTCCGTACCCACGGCGACGAACTCGCGGCCGGCAATCCGCAACGTGGTTTCGAGGATCTCGTTGCCGAGCAGCGCCCGGCCACCTTCAATGAACAGTTCGGTCACGATGCGGCACTCTGGTTGAATTGCGGTCGGCCGGATGCGGCGGCGGATTCGTACTTCTCGAGAAAGCCTTCGACATCGAGCTTGCGGAAATCGGGCAGGGCGCGGCGAAGCGTCTCGTGGTCCCAGTCCCACCATGCGAGCTCCGCAAGCCGGCCGGCGATGGATTCGGGAAACCGCCGCTTGACCAGCCGGGCAGGGTTACCTGCAACGATCGTGTAGGCGGGGACATCCTTGGTCACGATGGCGCCGGCCGCGACCACCGCGCCGGTGCCGATCGAACGACCGGGCAGGATGACCGCGCCGTGACCGATCCAGACGTCATGGCGGATATGGATGTGATGGGCGCGCCGCCATTCAAAGATTTCGGCATCGTCGCTCTCGCCCGGAAAATAGCTGCTGGCGCGGTAAGTGAAATGCGCCTGCGAGGCGCGGTGCATCGGATGATTACCCGGGTTGATCCGCGTCATCGCCGCGATCGAGCAGAATTTCCCGATCGTGGTGTAGGTGATCTGCGCGTCGTTCACGACGTAGGAATAGTCCGCCATCGTCACCTCGAGCAGGATGGTCCGGGCGCCGACCTCGGTGTAGGCGCCGAGCTGGCAGTCGCGCACCGATGCGGTGGGGTCGACGGCCGGTTCAGTGGAAAGCATCTTGCCGGCCATCGGGAGCGTCCATCAGCAATCGAGGAAAGATCATTGGCATCCGCACGTCTTCGATGTGCTTGATGACAAGATCATGACGGACGCATGACGCCGGCCGTGGCTGTGGGCGAGGGCTGTGGACGAACACCGCACGCAGCAGCGGTGTCACACAACTGTTAGATCGAGCCGTTAGCGATGCTGCACGACTGGAACTCTGGAGCAATGCATGCTGGTGGTAGAAGGTTTGACCTGTCGGTTCGGCACCAAAGCCGCAGTGGATAATGCGTCATTTTCGATCGCGCCCGGCAGCTTCGTCGGTGTGATCGGCCGCTCCGGAGCCGGCAAGTCGACGCTGCTTCGGATGATCAATCGTCTCGCTGAGCCTTCCGAAGGACGCATCCTGTTCGAAGGCGTCGACGTGACCGCGCTGCGCGGCAAGGATTTGCGGCAGTGGCGTGCGCGCTCCGCGATGATCTTTCAACAATTTAACCTGGTCGGTCGGCTCGACGTCCTGACCAATGTGCTGATGGGGCGGTTGGCCGAAATTCCGTCCTGGCGCTCGCTGACGCAACTTTGGCCGGAAGAAGACAGAGCGCTGGCGATGTCGGCGCTGGAGCAGTTCGATATGGCTGGCATCGCCGCCCAGCGCGCCGACCAGCTTTCCGGCGGCCAGCAGCAGCGCGTCGCGATCGCGCGTGCACTGGTGCAAGAGCCCGACATCATTCTCGCCGACGAGCCGATCGCTTCGCTCGATCCCCGCAACACGCGCATCGTGATGGATGCGCTGCTGCGCATCAACAAGCATTTCGGCATTACCGTGATCTGCAACCTGCATTCGCTCGATCTGGCGCGAACCTACTGCGACCGCCTGGTCGGCATGGCGGTCGGGCGCGTGGTGTTCGATGGCGCGCCTGAGACGCTGACCGATCGCATTGCGCGCGAACTTTACGATCTCGAAGCCAACGAGGTCATGGGCATCACGCCTGCGCAAGCGCCCGGTGGCGCGACCGTTCCGGAACTGGGCACCGCTGCTGCGGCCTGAGCTTCACTTCTGTACAGGGTAGCCGTTGCAAATCTGCAATCGGCGAAGGCGTAATTACAACAAGAGGGCACACCATGATAACTCGTCGTATCTTTCTTGCCGGCGCGGCCGCGCTGGCGTTCACGGCTTCAGCTTCGGCGCAGGATTGGAAGAGTAAATATCCGGAACTGACTTTTGCTGTGGTGCCAGCCGAAAACGCTTCCGGCGTCACCGAGCGCTGGACGCCGTTCGTCGCCTATCTCTCCAAGGAACTCGGCGTGAAGGTTACGCTGCGCATTGCCAACGACTACGCCGCCGTGATCGAGGGCCAGCGGGCCGGCAACATCCATATCGCAAGCTACGGCTCGGCATCCTTTGCCCGCGCCCGCCTGACCGGCGTCAAGACCGATGCCTTCGCAAACGATATCAATGCCGACGGTTCGACCGGCTATTATTCCGTGTTCTTCGTCAAGGCGTCGAGCCCCTACAAAAATATCGATCAATTGAAGGGCAAGAACCTTGGCTTGGTTGATCCGAATTCGACGTCGGGCAACAACGTGCCGCGCTTCGAACTCGACAAGCTGGGAATCTCCGACGCCGATACCTACTTCGGCAAGGTCGTTTTCACCGGCAGCCATGAGAACGCCATGCTGGCGCTGTCGCAGGGCACCGTCGAGGTCGCCGCCAATCAGTGGACCAATGACGATGACTCCACGCTCGCCCAGATGCTGCACAAGGGCATGCTGAAGAACGCCGACGGCTCGCCGATCAAGAAGGACGATTTCCGGATCATCCACAAGTCGGCCCCGATCATCAACGGACCCTACGCCTATAATTCTGACCTTCCGGCCGATCTGAAGGCCGCCATTGCCAAGGCGTTCACCGAAGCGCCG
The DNA here is from genome assembly GCF_036924645.1 of Bradyrhizobium sp. AZCC 2176. Taxonomy (NCBI): domain Bacteria; kingdom Pseudomonadati; phylum Pseudomonadota; class Alphaproteobacteria; order Hyphomicrobiales; family Nitrobacteraceae; genus Bradyrhizobium; species Bradyrhizobium sp. AZCC 2176. The sequence goes on from NZ_JAZHRX010000001.1 coordinate 5,011,549, forward strand.
GCCAAGGACAAGGCCGCGTTCGACCGTCTATCCGACGGCCAGAAGAAGGGCTTCAATCCGGCCACCACCAAGGACTGGGATGGCACCATCGAATTGATCAAGTTCGTCGATGCGTTGCGTAAAAAGAAGGCGTCCTGATCAATAGACTTAGACGAGCCTGGCCGGGTCCAAGTGACCCGGCCTTTTTCTGTCGAACACCGTTCTGTTTCATACCCGTTCTGTTCACACCTGGGCACAGTGATCCCGATGGCGAATGCCATATCCATCCTTCCAGACCAGCAACTTGCGGTGCTCAACGATACGTATCGCAAGGCGGTCGCGCGCAAGCGTTTAAAGGCGACTTTGGCGGCGGCGGTATTCTTCGCCGCGTTGATTGTCGCAGCGATCGGCGCGGAGGTGAATCTGCGCACGCTCTTCAGCTATTTCGGCAACTTTGTCAGCTATTTCGACCGCATCCTTACCCTGGAAGACGGCACACGGGTATGGACCAATTTCGGCGAATGGTTCTGGGGCTGGCAGAAGTGGCTCAAGATGCTCGGCGAGACCATTCTCATCAGCTACGTCGGCACCCTGAGCGGCGCGGTCCTTGGCTTTGTGCTGAATTTCTTCGCCGCGCAAAATACGTCACCTGCGCCATGGCTGCGGTTCGTCATCCGGCGTCTCCTCGAATTCGCGCGCACCGTTCCCGGCATCGTATTCGCGCTGATTTTCGTCATCGCGTTCGGTCTCGGGCCGATGGCGGGCGTACTGGCAATCGCCGTGCATTCCGCGGGCGCGCTCGGAAAGTTGTTCTCCGAGATCGTCGAGAACGCCGACATGAAACCGGTCGAGGGCGTGCGCTCGACCGGCGCAAGCTGGCTCTCCTGCATGCGCTTTGCGGTGTTGCCGCAGGTCACGGCCGGCTATGCCAGCTACGCGCTGCTGCGCTTTGAGATCAATGTCCGCGAGGCCTCGGTGATGGGTTTTGTCGGCGCCGGCGGCATCGGGCAGGAGCTCGTCGTCGCGATCCGCAAGTTCTATTACTCTGACGTCAGCGCGATCCTCGTCACCATTATCGTCACAGTCTTCGTCATCGATATCACGACCGGCTGGCTGCGCGGAAAACTATTCGGCAAAGAGGCTCGCGCATGAGCCAGTTGCCGAAACCCGATACAGACGCGCTCAGGACTAAATATCCTGACGTCTTCGACCGGCCCGCATCGGCGCGTCTCGCCATGCCCGCGACAATTTCGGCTGTGTTCGCGATCTTCGTGTTCGGCTTGGTTGATCTCGGCTTTTCGCCGACCAAACTGGTGTCGGGCCTGAGCCAGCTCGGCTGGATCACGGTGATGATGATTCCACCCGATGCCGGCTCGTCGCTGCCCGCTTATCTCGCAGCCCTCGGTGAGACGCTGTCGATCGCGCTGCTCGGCACGACCTTGGCCGCCGTCGCAGCGCTGCCGATCAGCCTGCTGGCAGCGCGGAACATCATTTCCTCGAACTTGCTGCGCTTTCCGGTGCGCCGATTTCTTGATTCCATCCGTGGCGTCGATACGCTGATCTGGGCGCTGGTGTGGATCAACGTCGTTGGCCTTGGCCCGTTTGCCGGCGTGCTGGCCATCGCGCTGTCCGATTTCGGCGCATTCGGCAAATTGTTCTCCGAGGCCATCGAAGCCGCCGACAAGAAGCAGGTCGAAGGAATCAGGGCATCCGGCGGCAATGCGTTGCACGAGATACGCTTTGGCCTGATGCCTCAGGTGCTGCCCGTCATCGCGGGGCAGGTGCTCTATTTCATCGAATCGAATACCCGCTCGGCCACCATCATCGGTATCGTCGGTGCCGGTGGCATCGGTCTGCAACTCGCCGAGCAGATCCGCGTGCTGGAGTGGCAGAAAGTTTCGTTCCTGATCCTGATGATTCTGGTCGCGGTAGCCGCGATCGACTGGATCTCCGGCAAACTGCGCTTTGCCATCATCGGACAGCGGGCCGTCGCGTAGTTGCTCTCTACGAACCGTCAACCATTCTCCACCAGAAACTCGACACGCTCCGCGGCAAAGCGCGAGCGCTTGGTCGTCAGCGGCTCGCCGCCGGTATCAACGTCGGTGCTGTCGACCACGAGCACCGGGCGTCCGAGCGCGAGGTCCAGCCGCGCGGCGTCGGTCGCATCCACGATACCGGCGGTGATCCGGGTCGAGGCGCGGCGAAAATCCCGGATGCCGTAATGCGCCACCAGCTTGGTCATCGAGCGCACATTGGCGAACACCTTCCCGGCGTCAGGAAAGCGCACGGCCGAAAGCCAGGTGGTGCTGACGCAGATCGGCGCGCGGTCGGCGAGCCGCACCGATTCGATCCGGATCAGCGGTGCCCCCGTCTTCAACCCAAGCTCCCGTGCCAGTTCGCGCGTGGCGGCTTCCTCGGTCGCGTCGATGAATTGGCCGCGCGGTTCGCGGCCGCCGGCGCCGACGATCTCGGAAAACCGCGTCCGTGAGCGCAGGGGATAGGCGAGGCGCCGGGTCTCGACATAGGTGCCGCTGCCGCGCTCGGCGCGCACCAGGCCGCGTTCGGCGAGCGTGGCGAGCGCCCGGCGAACGGTGTGGCGGTTGACCCGATAGGTCTCGGCGATCTCCATCTCGCCCGGCAGCTTTTCGCCGGCGGCAAAGCGGCCGTCGGCAATGCCGCGCTCGATGCCGTCGGCGACCTGCCGCCACAAAGCGACGCCGGAAGGCGCGTCCTGGACGCTCATGGAACGAAATGGGGCATCGGCAAAAATCACCTCAGTATCACGAAATCGTCATGGCGCTTCGTTATCAAGTTGTCTAATATCATAGACAACTTGATTCCGGCAAGGCCGATATGATGGCGAGTGACGACAGTCTGGCAGACGAAAACGGCGGGCAGGCGCGGCGCAAGGCCGTGATGGCGGTGCTGGCTCATTCCGTAACGGCCGACATAGAGGGGCGCCTCGGGACGATCGCGTTGCCAGCGCACGAAGACCTGCGCGAGCCCGAAAATGGGCTCGTCATGGTGCGTGGCCGAATTGGCGGCGACGGCGCGCCGTTCAATCTCGGCGAGGCGACGGTGTCGCGCGCCGCGGTGCGGCTGTCGACCGGCGAGGTCGGCTTCGGCTACACGCTGGGCCGCGACCGGGAGAAGGCGAAGCTGATCGCGCTGTGCGATGCCATGGTGCAATCGGCCGAACTGGCTGGCGCGATCGAAGCCCAGGTCGTTGCGCCGCTGCGTGCGGCGATGATTGAAAAGCGAAACCGGAAGGCTGCGGAGGCGGCGGCAACGCGGGTCGATTTCTACACACTGGTGCGTGGTGAGGGCTGACATGACGACCGTTGCCGAGCTGCCCGCAGGATTTGCCGACAAGGTGTTGTCGGCGCAATCGACCTTTCGGTCCGTCATGGATGCGCTCGCCCGCCCGGGCAGCATTCACCGTATCGCGTCCGCTGCCGGCGCGCCGGGCGGGATGATGCGCGGCACCGCCGCGATCGCGCTGACCTTGTTCGATCACGATACGCCGGTCTGGCTCGACGGCCGGATGTCGGCGACGCCGGAAGTCGCCAAATGGCTCAAGTTCCACGCCAGCGCCCCGGTTGTTACGGATTCATCGATTGCGAGTTTTGCGCTGGTGGGCGATCCCGAAAACCTTCCGTCGCTCGATCGTTTCGCGTTCGGCAGCAATGAATATCCGGACCGCTCGACAACGCTGATCCTGCAGGTCGAAAGCCTGACAAATGACTCCGCTCTCGAGTTGCACGGGCCCGGTATCGACGGCACAGCAGTGCTGCGCGCTTCAATCCAGCCGAAGGATCTTTTCGAGCGGCTGGCGATAAACGCCGCGCTGTTTCCGTGCGGCATCGACGTCGTGCTGGTCCATGACGATTCTATCGTCGCCATACCGCGCACGACACGGCTCGCGAGAGGAGGCTGATCATGTATGTCGCCGTCAAGGGAGGCGAGCGCGCCATCGAGAACGCCCATCGCCTGCTGGCGCATGAGCGGCGTGGTGACCGCGACGTTCCCGAATTGACACTGGCCCAGATCTCCGAACAGCTTTCGCTCGGTGTCGACCGCGTCATGACCGAAGGCTCGCTGTACGACCGCGAACTTGCGGCGCTGGCCATCAAGCAGGCGCGCGGCGACCTGATCGAGGCGATCTTCCTGGTGCGCGCGTTCCGCGCCACGCTGCCGCGCTTTGGGACGACAGAACCGGTCGAAACCGGCGCAATGCAGGTGCGCCGCCGGATTTCCTCGACCTTCAAGGATATTCCGGGCGGGCAAATTCTTGGTCCCACGTTCGATTACACCCATCGCCTGCTGGATTCGCAACTTGCTGATGGGGCAGCGCCCGAGGCGCCCGCGACAGGTGAGGCGTCCACAGGTGCGACTCCGCGCGTGACCGACATTTTGGGCCGCGATGGCCTGATCGAGTCGTCGCCGGTCGCAGATGCCGACGCTCCCGTCGGCGATCTGACGCGCGAGCCGCTCAGTTTCCCGGCGGAGCGCGATCTGCGCCTGCAAAATCTGGCGCGGGCCGATGAGGGTTTTCTGCTGGCGCTCGGATATTCCTCGCAGCGCGGCTATGGCCGCAATCATCCTTTTGCCGGCGAGATTCGTTTCGGCGAGGTAGAGGTCGAGTTCATGGCCGAGGATGCCGGCTTTGCCGTTCCGCTCGGTTCAGTCGTGCTGACGGAATGCCAGATGGTCAATCAGTTCAAGGGATCGGCGACGGAAGCGCCGTGTTTTACGCGCGGTTACGGTCTGGCGTTCGGACAAAGCGAGCGCAAGACCATGTCGATGGCGCTGGTGGACCGAAGCCTGCGCGCCCGCGAGCTCGGCGAGGAAGTGATCGCGCCCGGCCAGGACGAGGAATTCGTGATGTCGCACTCGGACAATGTGCAGGCGACCGGCTTCGTCGAGCATCTCAAGCTGCCGCATTACGTCGATTTCCAGTCCGAGCTCGGCCTACTGCGCAAATTGCGCAAGGAATTCGCCGAGGCGAACGAGACGCCGCCGATGCGGGAGGCCGCGGAATGAACGCGCCTGCTTACAATTTCGCCTATCTCGACGAGCAGACCAAACGGATGATCCGCCGCGCGATCCTGAAGGCGATCGCGATTCCCGGCTATCAGGTGCCGTTCGCCAGCCGCGAGATGCCGATGCCCTATGGCTGGGGAACGGGCGGCGTGCAGGTGACGGCGGCGATCCTGGGGCCTGACGATGTACTTAAGGTGATCGACCAAGGCTCCGACGACACCACCAACGCGATTTCGATCCGTAAATTCTTCGGCAAGACTGCCGGCGTTGCAACGACGACTGCTACGGCGGATGCCAGCGTGATTCAGACCCGGCATCGAATTCCCGAAGCGCCGCTACATGCGGGGCAGGTGCTGGTCTATCAGGTGCCAATACCCGAGCCGCTGCGGTTCCTGGAGCCGCGCGAGACCGAGACGCGGCGCATGCATGCGCTCGGCGAGTATGGCTTGATGCACGTCAAGCTGTACGAAGACATCGCGCGCTTCGGCCATATCGCGACCTCCTATGCTTATCCAGTGAAAGTGAACGCGCGCTATGTGATGGACCCGTCGCCGACGCCGAAATTCGACAATCCGAAGATGGACAATTGTCCGGCACTACAACTGTTCGGCGCCGGGCGCGAAAAGCGCATCTATGCGATTCCGCCGCACACCAATGTCGTGTCGCTCGATTTTGAGGACCACCCGTTCACGCGCTACCGCTTCGACGCGCCCTGCGCGCTGTGTGGCGCAGGCGATTCCTATCTCGACGAGATCGTCACCGACGACAAGGGTGGCCGGATGTTCGTCTGTTCCGATACCGACTATTGCGAGGCGCGTCAGCAGGCCGGCCATCGCGGCAGCGAGAGCGCCGCGCCGCACAAGGAGGGGGCGCATGGTTGAACTGCAAAACTCCATGCAGGACGATGAGCCGCTTCTGGTCGCAGACCACCTCGGCAAGGCCTACGGCCGGTTGACCGCCTGCCGCGATGTGTCCTTTGCGCTCTACCCCGGCGAAGTGCTGGCGATCGTCGGTGAGTCCGGGTCGGGCAAGTCGACACTGCTGCAACTGTTGTCCGCGCAGCTCGCGCCGAGTGCCGGGCGTGTGTCGTACCGGATGCGGGACGGCGTGTTGCGCGATCTGGCCGCGTTAGGCGAGGCCGAGCGCCGCTTCCTGTTCCGCACCGACTGGGGCTACGTCCATCAGGACCCTGCGCAGGGGCTGCGGATGGCGGTTTCGGCCGGCGCCAATGTCGGCGAACGGCTGATGGCGGTGGGCTGGAATCACTACGGCCGCATCCGCGATACTGCCTCGTCCTGGCTGGAGCGGGTCGAGATCGATACTGCGCGCATCGACGATGCGCCGCGGACCTATTCCGGCGGCATGCGGCAACGGCTGCAGATTGCGCGCAATCTGGTGACCGAACCGCGCCTGGTGTTCATGGACGAGCCGACCGGCGGGCTCGACGTATCGGTGCAGGCGCGGCTGCTCGATCTGATGCGCAACCTCGTTAGCGAACTCGGCCTTGCCGCCATCGTCGTCACCCATGACCTCGCTGTGGCGCGGCTGCTGTCACATCGTGTGATGGTGATGAAGGGCGGTCGGGTCATCGAAACCGGTCTGACCGACCAGGTGCTCGACGATCCTCGTGAGCCCTACACCCAGCTGCTCGTTTCCTCCATTCTGCCGGCATGAGCGCGCCAATGACAGCGATGATCGACATCACCAACGCCGAAAAGACCTTCACTATGCATCTGCAGGGCGGCGTCGAGCTGCCCGTGGTGCGCGGCGTCTCGTTGCATGTCGAGCCGGGTGAATGCGCGGTGCTGTCGGGTCCTTCAGGCGCCGGCAAATCCTCGATCCTGAAAATGATCTTCGGCAATTACCGCTGCGATGGCGGACGGATCGGAATCCGGCATTGCGGCGAAGTGATCGATCTTGCCACGGCCGAACCACGGCAGGTGCTGAGCGTGCGCCGCTCCTCCATCGGATATGTCAGCCAGTTCCTGCGTGCGGTGCCGCGGGTCGCCACCATCGACGTGGTGGCGGAGCCCTTGATCGCGAACGGAACGGCGCGCGCGGAAGCCCGCGGGAAAGCAGGCGCGCTGCTGCGCTGCCTCAACATTCCCGAGCGGTTGTGGGCGCTGCCGCCATCGACGTTCTCCGGCGGCGAACAGCAGCGGGTCAACATTGCGCGCGGGTTCATTTCCGATTTTCCGATTCTGTTGCTGGACGAACCCACCGCCTCGCTCGACGCGGCCAATCGCGCCGTCGTCGTTGAACTGATCGGACAAAAGAAGCGCCAGGGCGTCGCGATGGTGGCGATCGTCCATGACGATGAAATTCGCCATCTGATCGCCGACCGAATCGTCGACGTGACGTCATTTGCCGCCGCCGCTTGAAGGAAGAGATGTGAGATGACAAGGCAAGAGACCATCCTCGGTAACGCCCGCATCGTGCTGGCCGATCGTGTGATTGAGTGCGGCTGGGTCGCTTTCGCCGATGGCCGCATCGCCGAATACGGCGAGGGCAGTGGGCCGGTAGGCAGCGAGGACGCCGGCGGCGACCTGATCATGCCCGGCCTAATCGAACTGCACACCGACCATCTGGAAATGCATTATGTGCCGCGCCCGAAAGTATTCTGGGATCCGATCGCCGCGGTGGTCTCCTACGACGGACAGTTGGCTACCTCCGGCATCACCACGGTTCTGGATTCACTCCGCGTATGGCGCGAGGATGGCGCCGAGGAGGTCGACGGACGAGCAGGCGTGCTCGCGGACGCGATCACGGCGGCGCGTGAGGCGAGCCTGCTGCGCGCTGAGCATTTTCTGCATCTGCGCTGCGAAATCCCGATGCCGAGCGTCGTCGAGGAAGCCAAGGAATTGATCGACCGGCCGGACGTGCGTCTGATGTCGCTGATGGACCACACGCCGGGCCAGCGCCAGTTCCGTGACGAGGTCAAGCTCCGCGATTATTACCGCGGCAAGGGGGGCGGCAAGACTGATGCTGAGCTCGACGCACTGTTCGAGAAGCGCTTCCACTATCAGAAGACGTATGCCGCGAGCAACATGCGCGAAATCGTGGCGCTTGCGCATCGGTATGAAATCCCGCTCGCCAGCCACGATGACACGACCGAGGAAAATGTCGCCGACGCGATCCAGGACCGGGTTTCGGTGGCGGAATTCCCGACCACGATGGAAGCCGCGCGGGGCCTGCACCAGGCCGGGATCGGCATCCTGATGGGGGCACCGAACGTGGTCCGCGGCGGTTCGCATTCCGGCAACATTGCCGCCGTCGATCTCGCCCGCGAGGGACTTCTGGATATCCTGTCGTCCGATTACATCCCCTCGAGCCTGTTGATGGCCGCGCTGCAATTGCCGCAGCACGTTGCGGCGATCGATCTGGCCTCCGCCGTTCGCACCGTCACCAAGACACCGGCCGAAGCCGTGGGCCTTGCCGACCGTGGCGAGATTGCAGCCGGCAAGCGGGCCGATCTGATCCGGGTGCATGTTGCCCGCGACATTCCGGTGGTGCGCAGCGTCTGGCGGGAAGGGCGGCGGGTCGCATGACGGAGACGCTGACAACCACAACCGCAGATCAGACCGCTGCAATCGGACCGGGCCGGTTGGTGCTCGTGGTCGGTCCGAGCGGAGCCGGCAAGGATACGCTGCTCGGCCTTGCCAAGGCAGCCTGTGCCGATGATGGCAACGTCGTGTTTCCGCGCCGCGTGATTACGCGTGAAGCCTCGGCAGCGGAGGAAAACGAGGAGGTCAGCATCGGCACGTTTCGGGCGGCGTTGACGCGTGGCGAATATGCCATGCATTGGGAAGCCCACGGCCACTGCTACGCGCTGTCGCGCGCGATCGATGACGAAATCCGTTCTGGGCGAACCATCGTCGCCAACGTATCGCGTACGGTCGTTGGCGCGATGCGCAGCGCCTATGCCGACGTGGTGGTGGTTTCAATCACGGCGCCGCCAAACGTTCTGGCTGAACGGATTGCGATGCGCGCACGAGGCAGCGACGGCATGGTCGAAAACCGCCTGCGCCGCACGGTCGAGGACGCCTCCGCTGCGCCTGATGTCACCATCGTCAACGTCAGCAGCGCCGAATACCATGCCCGCCAACTCGTCCGCGTCATCAAGGGCGAGAAATGGGACGATTAGAGCCCGGTTCTGATTGAATCAGAGCCGGCCTCCAGTTGTTATTTTGACGCGTTTTCTTTATGCGAACCGGCGTCCGCTTCGCTCGAAAACGGTACGGAAGGAGACCGGAAATGACCGTTGTCGCGACCATCGAGCAGCTCGAGGCCATCTACGGCTTTCCCAACGATGCCTCGACGGTGAAGGTCGCGGACAGGATCACGCCGGCCTATCGGGCCTTGATGGACAAGTCGCCGTTCGCGGCGCTGGCGACCTGCGGGCCGGAGGGACTGGATTGCTCGCCGCGTGGCGACCTGCCGGGCTTCGTGCGCATCCAGGATGAGAAGACGCTGATGATGCCGGATCGCCGCGGCAACAACCGCTGCGACTCGCTGCGCAATATCGTGCGCGATCCCCGGGTGGCGTTGTTGTTTCTCATCCCGGGTTCGGGCAGCACGCTGCGCATCAACGGCCGAGCGGATGTCTCGGTCGATCCGGAACTGCTCGCGTCATTCAAGATGGAGGGCAAGGCGCCGCGCACCGTCGTCGTCATGACGGTCGAGGAGGTCTACTTCCAGTGCGCCCGCGCCATCGTGCGCTCCGATCTCTGGAATCCCGATAAACGCGTTGATCCCCGGAGCTTGCCGACGCCCGGCCAGATTCTTGCCGAGATGAGCGGCAACGCCGTCGGCGGCGAGAAATACGACCGCGAATGGCCGGAGCGCGCGCGGCAGACAATGTGGTGATGCGCTGATATCGCTCGCGATCTGGCAGCGGGCATACACGGCAAGCAATCCAGAACGATGGTCGCCGGCACCGCAAGCCGATGGTGTCAGGCGTGGCGGATCACCTTTTCCGCGCATTTGAGAAAATTCCGGACCAGCGGATTGGGAGAATCCCGGTGCCAGCAAACCGCGACGTCGATGGCATCGTCGGCGTCGAGGAACGGCCTGAACACGACGCCGGTCGGGCATCCAAGCTGGGTGCAGGCGGGAAGGATCGCTATGCCCTCTCCGGCAAGGACGAGGCTGAGCGCCGAGTGCACCGTCTCGACCCGGTTCGCGACCGGCATGCTGACTTGATGCCGCCGAAGCAGCGACGTCACAACGGAGGCCGCCGGATCCTCGGCAGGTCCGGGCAAACTTATCAGCGGGCGGCCCTGCAGCTTTCTCACCGGCACGGCCGCCGAGCGCGCCAGTTGCGAACCGGCCGGCATCGCCAGCATCAATCGCTGCTTTCCGATCGTGGAGACCTCGATCTCGCTGTGGCGAATGGCGGGCATGCATAGCGCGACAGTCACGCTGTGATCCAGCAGCCGAGCCTCGCGCGTCGATGCGCTCAGTTCGATGAACTCCAGATCGACCTTGGGTAGGGCCCTTCGAAGTTCCGGCACGAGCTTCGGCAGCACGGCGTGGGCAAGCGCGAACATGTAACCGACCGACAATCTTCCCCGGCGTCCCGCCGCCACCGCGCGGGCTGCCTCGAAGCCCTCAGCCGCCAGGGCCAGCGCCTCGCGCGCGCGCGACAGCAAGGCGCGACCGGCCGCCGTCAGCTCCATGCCCCGCGCGGCCCGGCGAAACAGCGGGGTTCCTACTTCCGATTCCAGTTTGCGGATCTGGACCGACAGCGGCGGCTGCGCCATACGCAGGCGTACGGCCGCCCGGCCAACGCTGCGTTCTTCTGCGACGGCAACGAAATAGCGGAGGCGCCGGAGGTCCATTTTTGCTATACCGAAATCGTATGGGCAGGTTGTGCGATGGTATTGGACCTGAAGTCAATGTGAATGTCATCTTTGCGTCATTCGACCCTGGGGACTTTAGCGCGATGAGCGACGAACTGTGCTTTCTGTCCGCGACTGAACTCCGCGCGCGGATCGTCCGCAGGGATGTTTCACCGCTCGAAATTGCGCGTGCCGTTCTTGCGCGTGCCGAGCGAATGCAGCCCGAGTTGAACTGCTTCATCACGCTGTGCGGTGATGAGGCCATGATCGAGGCGAGGAATGCGGAGCGTGAGATCATGGCCGGGGGACGGCTCGGCCTTCTTCACGGCATTCCGTTCACCGTGAAGGATATTGTCAACACCAAGGGGGTGCGAACGACCTTCGGAGCGATCCCCTACAAGGACAACGTCCCTGACCATGATGCGGTCGCCGTGGCCCGAATGCGGGCAGAGGGGGCCATTCTCGTGGGCAAGACCACGACGCCGGAGTTCGGCACCAAGTGCCTGACGGACTCGCCGTTGTTCGGCCGCACGCGGAATGCCTGGAGCGGTACGCGCTCCAGTGGTGGTTCAAGCGGGGGAGCGGCGGTCGCGGTTGCCAGCGGCATTGCGCCTCTTGCGATCGCGACGGATGGCGGCGGCTCGACACGGATTCCGGCAGCCTGCAACGGCGTCGTCGGGCTGAAGCAAAGTAGCGGCGTTATTCCCCACAGTCAGGTGCAGGATGCGTTCGGCAACCAGACCTATGTGACGCCTATGACGCGCACCGTGGCGGACACTGCACTGATGATGCAGACGATGTCGGGAGAAGACGCTTCTGATCCGTGGTCGATCGGATTCCCGCAGTGGAATTTTGTCGAGGGATCGGCTCCAAATGGCGATCTGCGCGGGCGCAAGATTGCATTCTGCCTCGCGCCGCACGGCCGGCCGGTTGCGGCCGATGTCGTCGCTGCATTCAGGGTCGCGCTTGCCAGGCTGGAGGCCCTCGGGGCCGAGGTCGAGGAAATACAGGGCGATGGATTCGAGGTGGAGCCGATCTGGCGCGCCATCAATCACACCGCGTGGCGCGCGCGGTTCGAGAAGCTTGCGGCCGATCATGGCGACGTGCTGAGCGAGACCTTCATGAAGCAACTGGCGCTTGCCACGAAGGTCAGCGGTGTTGACTATCAGCGGGCGATGTTTGACCGTACGGCCCTGTTCCGGCGGATCCAGACCTTGTTGCTGAGGGTCGATATTCTCGCAATGCCAACCATCACCCGAACCGCACTTCCGATCAATCAGGACCTATTTGGCACGATAGACATCGACGGGCAGGTATTCAGCGACGTGCGGCCGAGCTGGTTTCCCTGGACAATGCCGTTCAACATGACCGGTCATCCGGCGGTCAGTCTGCCTTGCGGCTTTGGCGCGGACGGCCTGCCGATCGGCATTCAGCTCGTCGGCAAATTCCGCGGAGACATCGAGTTGCTGCGTGTCAGCGCGCTGTTTGAGGCTTCGCAAGATCTTCTCGGCCGGTGGCCGAGCCTGGCCAGCTAAGCGAAAAATGCGGCTGCCACCACGCTGCTAACAGGGTAGTGGCCGCTAACAAGGGAATCGGGACTTGAGCGTCTTCATTTTCCGCCGCTTTCTGACGCTGATAGCGACGCTGGTCGGCGCGTCGCTGATTATCTTCCTTGTCCTGGATGCCTTGCCCGGCAACGCCGCACAGATGCTGATGGGCGCGGATGCCTCGCCCGATGCGGTCCGGGCGCTGACGATCAAGCTCGGGCCGCAATGGATCACCATTGCGAGCACGAAGCTGAAAGGCGTGTGGAAGGAAGTCCCGCAATTCGAAAACGATTTCTCCGCCTGGTCCTGGGATTAAGCCGGGGCGGGCACGACGAGCCCGTCGGATTGCGGCTTTGGTCTCATCGAACGGTTGACGCCGCGCCGCTGCACCGTCGTCGCTGATCATCCCGACGGAACATGCGGGCAAGTGCTCGATCGCGGCTTGCTTCCGCGCTTGTCGATGGGCACGTTGCAATTATCGATCCGTTGCTCGTCCATCCACTTCCTGCCCATGCGCTCTTTTCCGGTCAGCGATGAACCGTTGGCGGGCACAGCGGTCTCCGCGGTTGGCGCGGTTTGGTCAGGCCGTCTGTCCTGTGCAAAGACTCCCGATGCAAAGCACATCGCAAAAAGAAAACTGATCAAACCCAAGTGAATCGGTTCCATAGCTGGCCTCGCCAAAAGAGCTCAAGCGCCAGATTAAACATCTCAGGATCCGCGTAGCCACCCGGAACCTGAAAGCAACGGGTCAGTTGCCTCTCATCACGTTGTGCGTGCTTCAAGAGAAAGGAGAGGCAGATGAAGATGAAACAGCTCTTGATTGCTGGTTGCTCCATCCTGGTTTTGAGCACCGGCGCCGCCTTGGCGGGTCCGTGTGACACGGGCCGTGCCGCCAACCTGAGAGACGCTGGCTCCGGACCGGCGAAGATGGGTGAAAGCCAAACAACGGGTATGGCCAGTAGCAGCAGTCAACATCCGCCGACCGATAAGATGAATCAATCGACCGGAGATGTTGCGGCATCTTCGCAGGATACGCAGCGGCAGATGCAAGGCGAGCCAACGGCTGCTCAGCAGGCTGAAGGCGCCAAAGCTGACAGCAAGACCACAGAGGCAGACAAGGATTGCTGAGGCGTGTAGCTGAGACGGTGTCGGATTGTCGGCGCTTCGGCCGGCTCTCCGACATCCCGAAGTGTCTGTCTGCAACGACAGATGGCTTTGGCAGGCGAACCGAATTCGCCAATCGTGACCGACGCGACGTATATGGCGATTTGTCGTTTTTTCGTTCGCCTTGTCCAAGAGCGAAGTGGCTTTGCCCAAGAGGGAAATTTCCGGCGTCAGATATGTCGGTATGCCTTCAATGCCGGAGCTTCCGTGCTTGCGCAAAGTTCGAGGTCAACCTAGTTTTGAGCCGGCACGAATGTCGTGCCAGCACTGCTTGGGAGAAACCCTGATGAGTTGGAAAACTCCGAAGATTGTGGAAGTGCCGGTGGGCATGGAAATCAACATGTACGCCTGCGCGGCGCGTCAATAGACGTGTCGGAACGGTCTGCCCGGCTCCGGCAACAGCTCGTTGGTGCGGGCCGGGCAAGCTGTACGATCCCGAGAAAGTTCTCCACTGCCTGCCGCAGGGGAGCAGGGCGCGGATCCTGCCAAAATGGACGGGAATCCCCAGCAGACGACCGCCGGAAGGCGACTCGGTCCTGATTCTACTCCGTCCCACCTCCAATTCCACGTGTTCCCACGGCTCGCCCACGGTCGCCGCATTATGCTAGGATATGTCTTCGGCTAACGCCGCTGGACTTCAACCCCGTACCTGCTGAATGCGAATGCCCGTGCGTGCAAAGATTATCCAGGCGGCGGTCGTGTCTCTTGCTGCGCTGCTGCCGTCCTGCGTCCATGCCGAAGGCATCGATACCGAGCACCTGTTCGGCTTCATGATCGGCGCCGATGTCGGCACCGTCGGCGAGCGGGAGTTTCAAAGCGAGACGACCGGACGCTTCGGCAAGAACGGTGGGCGTTACCGGGCCGTCGGCCAGGAGCTCGAACTTGAGTTTGTGCCGGTCCAGAATTTTCGAATCGAGATCGGGAGCGCGTTTGCGTCACATCTGATCAGTGGCGTACCAGGTCTTGACGACCAGCGCCGGATGTCGTGGCAAGGAGGCTCCGTCGATTTGCGCTACCGCTTTCTCGATCGGGAAACGGCCCCATTCGGGCTCACTTTCGCGACGGAAGCGCATGCTCATCGGATTGATGAGACAACGGCAGAAGGGGTCCGGAGCTTCGGAACGGAATTCAGGCTGGCGTTCGATCGGGAGCTCGTGCCGGGCCGCGTCGTCGCGGCGTTCAACCTGATCTACGAACCGGAGTGGACGCGCATTATTGGCAGTGGCGCGATGGAGCGAGAATCCACCGCAGGTGCAGCGCTTGGGCTAATGGCGCAGTTGCATCCCGGTTTCCTGTTGGGCGGTGAAGCGCGTTACTTGCGGAAATATGAGGGGATCGGCTTGGAGGAACTTGCAGGGCAGGCCTTGTTTGTCGGTCCAGCCGCGTACTTCCAATTGTCGAAACGCTCACGGCTGACCGCAAGCTGGAGCGTTCAGGCGTGGGGGCGTCCGGCCGGGTCAATTGCCAGCCTCGATCTCGTCAATTTCGAACGCCACCAGGCACGGCTGGTATTTGGCGTTAACTTTTAGGGCTGGCGACGCACGCTCGGCCCGGTTCCGGCTTTTTCACGGGGTAGTGAAACTTTACGCCGTCCGTTACCGTAGCTTTTTGCGTTATCAATTCGGGAGCAATTCAAGGGATATCAAGCATGACTCCGATAGATTTGATCGTGACCGTCTGTGCCGTGCTTTCGCCGACCACCTGCGAGGAAACCCATCTGGTCTTTTCTTCAGATGTTTCGTTGCGGCAATGTGCCATGGCTGCGCAGCCCTACATCGCGCAGTGGGTGGGCGAACATCCGAAATGGACCGCGGTCAAATGGCGCTGCGAATATCCACGTAACAACCAAAAGGCGCTCCAAGACGCCGTGCGGTCCACCGGCTGAATAATCGAGGGCGAGAAGGCTGTGGCGGCTACTTGTTGCAGTCCTTCAGATCCTTGTCCGCGATCGAAAACACGGCGTCGGGCTTGAGATCGATGCCGCGCACAAAGCAATGTTTCGAGCCGCGATAGCCGACCTTGGCGTCATAGCGTCCCGGCTCCACTCCCGTGATGCGCAGGCGCTCGTCGTGATCGACTTCCTTGTCCTTGTCGTTCAGGGTCTGGTTGGGACCCCAGTCGTTCTTGCCGGACGGAGAGAGCTGAAACTCCGAAATGGTCGCGGTGGTCAGATTCCACAGACGGATGCCTTTTCCCTGCGCGGCCACTTCATTGGCGCTCGCTGCCAGCAGGGTCACCAAAGCCAGGATCCATCGCATCGGGCAATCCCTTCATCGCGAAGCATTTAGAGCCGTCATTGCTTTATCAGACGGTCTCGATTTCTCGCCTTGTCGAAATTTCTCGCCCGGTCGAGGCCGATTGGGGCGATCAACCTGGCTGAATCGAGATCGGCGCCATCGAAATCGGTATCGATGACGGTGATGCCGGTCAAGTCGGCTCCCCCGAGTTGGGCTCCCTTGAGAGAAGCACCTGTGAGGTCACTGCCCTTCAGCGCCGCAAACTCGAGATCGACGCGCGACAGGTCGGCGCTGCGCGCGTTCAGCCCTTCCAGATTGGCGGATTTGAGAATTGCGCGCATCAGGCCCATCGATTGGTTGCGCATGTCGGCGCCCAAATTTGCGCCCGCGATCGAGGCGCCGACAAGGCTCGCGCCGGTGAGATCAGCGGCGATGCGTGCTCCCGAGAGATCGGCGCCGTCGAGGCGGGCGCGAACCATCTGCGAGGCGAACAGGTTTGCGCCCTTCAGGCTTGCGCTGGTCAGGTCCGCCTCGAGCAGCCATGCCTGGTCGAGGATGGCACGGTCTAGTCTGGCACCGGCGAGCTTCGTCCTGTTGAGCCGTGCCGCACGAAAAATTGCGCCGGACAGGTTGAGCCCGGAGAGATCGAGCCCGGACAGTCTCTTTCCCGCGAAATCGGCAGGCACGGCGTCGGTCGCCGCGGCGAGCGCGGCCTCGACCTCGGCACGGGTCATTTCGGCCGAGATCATATCGGGTGACGACAGGTCCACGTGACGCATCATGTCTTGTGCCGCCGCCATCATAGTGGCAAGCGCGAAACCGAGCGCTGCGATTCCGATCGAGCGTATCATCGTCAACCCCGTCGCTGCTGCATATTAGCACCGGCCTCAGGCGCTGCCTATGAGGTATCCCGCTCGGTGGGACCGCCATTGATCCGCCGCATGATGTCCAACTTGATTGCGGCGATCTCGGCCTCGCCGCGCTTGCTGCGCGGTGTGCGGATAGGCAGCTTGGCGAGAATCCGAGCCGGTCGCGGCGACAGCAGGAACAGGCGATCGCCAAGGCGAACCGCGTCGTCCACATCATGGGTAACCAGCAACGTTATCAAGGAGCGGCCGTCCATCAGCAGGGCTATCTCATCGCGCAGACGGGCGGCGAGGGCAGCATCGAGCGAAGCCAGCGGTTCGTCGAGAATGAGGAACTCCGGATCGATGGCGAAGGCGCGGGCGAGGGCAACGCGCCGGGCGAGGCCGAGCGATAGCTCGCCGGGAAAATGGTTGCGATGCGCCTTCAGTTCCAGAATCTCGAAGAGTGCTGAGAGCTTCGCTTCATCGGCCAGCGGCGCGACAAGTCGCACATTTTCTTCGACCGACCGCCAGGGCAACAGCCGCGGTTCCTGGAAAACGAAGCCTATCCGCGCGCCGACCGGACGCGAGACGCGCCCTTGAAAGTCGTGGTCGAGACCGGCGAGAATCCTGAGCATCGTACTCTTGCCGCAGCCGGATGGACCGACCAAGACGCCTACCTCTCCGGCATCAAGCGCAAAGGAGACGTCGGCGATCACGTCGTGCTGTTCACCCGCTGCGCTCTTGAACGTCTTGCTGGCGATATCGACCTCAAGCCGCACGGGGACGCCACCGGGATGACCGGGCCTCAAATGGCTGCACCAAGACGGTTTCAATGAGGAGCACGACCGCCGCGAAGCTCAGTGAATAGGCAAGCAATAGCGGAATGTCGAACAGCTGGAACGCCACGCCAATCTCGAAACCAACTCCGTTCGGACGTCCAAGTAATTCCGCAACAAGGACGATCTTCCAGACCAGGGAAAGCCCTGATCGCGCGGCGGCCGCAATGTAGGGCGACAGTTGCGGCAAAATGACGTGCCGGAACTGCTTCCAGCGCGGCAGCGCAAATACTGTCGCCATTTCGTCGAGTGCCGCGTCGAGGGCACGCGAGCCTTCGCGCAGCGTGACGACTGCGGTCGGGAGCTTGTTGATGGCGATTGCCGCAATGGCGGCGACTTCAGTCAGTCCAGCCCAGATGTAGGCGAGCACGATGACCACGAGCGCCGGCAGATTGAGCAGCAGGATCAGCCAGGGATCGCCCAGCCGATCGGCAAGCCGCACCCGTCCCATCAGGTATCCGATGGCGGCGCCCAGCGTCATCGCCAGCGTGAAGGCGAGGGTAACGCGGGCCAATGTCACGCCGAGATGGAAGAACAAGTTACCGGACCTCACTTCCGCAATCATGGCCGCGAGCACGGTGGGGGGAGGTGGCAGCTTCGCGTCGCCAGCAAGTAGCGAGCCGATCCACCAGGTTGCGAGGAGCACGGCGAATGACAGTAGGCGCGGCACCTCAGCCTCCCGGGATCGCGTGATAGAATGTTCCGGACTCGAGTTCAGGTGCCGGCCCGACAAGTTCGCGGCCGCCGATGTCAGCCAGCACGCGGTAGAGAATGCGTGCGTCGGCTTCTTCGTCGGCGACCGGACGACGCGGAATTCCTTCCCGATAGCGATCGCGATAGGCGCGCAACGTTGCGGCATCGGGAGCGCCGGTCAGTGGCGCAATTTTTTCCCATTCCGCATCCGAGGTCGACAGGATCTCTTTCGCTGCGCGGGTCATGGCGACGAAGCGGGCAATTCTGTCCCGGTTTGCGTTCGCCCATTTTTCGTCGAAGACGTAGCCGATCATGGCAGTGCGGCCTTTGGCGCCGAGCTTCGGCAGTAGATCCTCAATGCCGGCGATGCGGCGAAAACCCTTCGCTTCCAGTCCGGCGCAGAAATTCCAGTAGTTCAACGTCGCATCCATTTCCCCGCTGAGCGTCTTCGCAGCCAGCAGCGGTGGCGCGCCGTAAGCGATGGTCGCGTCCGACTTCAGGTCGATGCCGCTCTTCTTCAACCACGCCAGCAGCAACAGCCAGCTCTTGTCGATCGGGCCACCCGCAACGGCGAGCTTGCGGCCCTTGAGATCGGTCAAGGTCTGGATCGGTGATGCGGCGGGTACCATCACGGCGCCGAGCGCGCTCGAATAGGGATAGAATGTCAGTTTGGCGCCCAGCCCGCGTTCGCGCGACACCCAAAGCCAGTCGGTGACCACAATGTCGGCATTCCCGGCGCGAAGCGCGATCTTGCCCGCCTCAGGGCTCGCCAATTCGAAAACCTCAACCGAAAGGTTGGCCTGCCTGTCGAGGCCGTGGGCGCGGATCACGGCGAGTTCCCAGGCGAATGTTCCGGTCTTCTGCACCGCAACGCGTATAGCCTCGGCGCTGCAGCACGTGCCGAGCGAGGCCGAAACAATCGTAGCGAGCAGCATGCGAACAAAAAACTTCATGGTGCCTTGAGCCGTTTCCTCGAACATCCGCTTTTCTGTGGGACAGTCATAGCATAGCTTCCACAATTACTAGCGGGAGGAAGACGATGACGCTTGTCGGATCGGTACGACCTATTGTCGCCGTGTTGACGGCGCTGTTGACGATGACAGCGATCACGCGCGCCGAGGACTTCAACGATTATCCGACGTCGGCGCGCGTCGAATACGCGTTTGGCTGCCTGAAAGCAAATGGCGAGACGCGGCAGGCGATCGAGCAATGCTCCTGTTCGATCGATGTTATCGCTTCGCTCGTGCCTTTTGAGCGGTATGTCACCGCCGAAACCGTGCTCAGCATGTCGCAGGTCCGGGGAAATCTGGGCGGGCAGTTCCGCACATCCGAGCAGGCGGCGAGCGCGCTCAACGAGCTCAGGCGGGCCCAGGCCGAAGCAGAAGTGCGCTGTTTCTGAGGCGTTGTACGCGGCCCCGAGTCAAATCCCGGAATCGTCGATCTTCCATTCATGCTGGAAGACGTGTCCCTCGGTATCCTTTGCCTCGGCGCGGAAGCGCTTCGCGCCGTTCGACACATAGGTGAACCTGATATTGGGATCTTCCGAAATTGAAATGCCGCCTTCCATCGTCAACACCAGGCTGTCGTCCTGCCAGAGCCGCAGTTCGTTGACGAAGAATGCCGGCACATACAGGTGCGTGACCTGGTCCATCTGCAGGCCGGAATTGTTGGGGTGCCCGATCATGATCTGGGCCTCGCGTGCGCCGCTGGCGGGGCCTTCATCGGCCTTTGCGAACTGCCGGTAGCGCATCTGGCCGAGCCTGCCTTTGGCCTCGTCGGCGTTTTTGGCGGCAGGCGCCGAGCAGCCGCCGGACGCTTTCACATACGTCTTGGTCATGTACAGTTTGCCGTCGCTCAGTTCGGCCACCGCATGAACATCAGTGTAATTGTTGACGCGGACGCGGGTCGAGATTTCCGACACCTTGGCGTCCGGCCCGAGCTGGAATTTTGCGGCCATCGGCGCGGGGTTCTGGTCGATGACCAGCGTAATGCTCAGCACCTGCCTGATGTCACCGGGCGGAAGCTTTGTTCGCAAGGTCACCGGCACGATAGCGGCATCCTCGGCCCGCGTTGGCATTTCGATCGCAATCACGTCGCTGCCATCGTTCATCGGACGGTTGTTGAAGATGTCCTGCACCAGGCCCGGCCAAGGGTCCGGCGTTGCGGCGAGCGCAAGCGGCGCACCGAACAGCAGCAAGCCAGCGGCGACGAACAGGCGGAAAAGAGATCCGGGCATGCACCACCTTCGGATGGAAGCAACGAACGCAATATAGGGCAATGCAGGCGCTATTCCCATTCAATTTCCGAAAATGCTGCGGTTGCGTTGCGGGTGTTGAAGTCGTCGAACAAGTCCCACCGGGATCGCTCGGAGCTCGCTGCCGTGCCTGCCGCCGCGATCGGCTTGCCGCGAGCGACAAGCCCGCGTACGTCCGAGGCCAGCGTTTGGAGATAGCGGCGCTCGTCGGCGAGGGCGGCCGGCCATCTGCTCACAGGACCGTGACCGGGGACCACGCGTTGCGCGGGCAGGGCACCGAGCTCATCGAGTACGCCCAGCCAGCCGCGGATGCTGCCGTCGAGCACGGGCGTGTGGGCCAGAAACACGAGGTCACCCGCGAACAAGGTTTCGGTTTTTTCATCGAGCACCGTGAGATCGCAATCGCTATGCGCGGCGGGCCATGCCCGCAAGACGAGGGAACGTCGGCCCAGATCCAGATTGAGCGTGCCGCTGACGAGCAGCGTTGGCGGCACGATGCGAATCTCGTCGATCAATTCATCGCCCATGGTACGGCGAAATGCATCGAGATAGAATTGTCCGCGCGCGGCGAGCGCGCGTGGCAGGTTCGCGTGGCCGACAAAGGTCGTTCCGTCCTGCGCGAAAGCGCTATTGCCGAAAACGTGATCGGGATGGCCGTGCGTATTGATGACGTAACGGATCGGCTTGTCGGTCCGGGCGCGAATGGCTGCCATCAATTGTCGTCCCTCGCGGAGACTGCCACCGGTATCAATCACGGCGACCGCATCCTCGCCAACGATGAAACCGACATTGGCAATCGCGCCGTCGTTGTCGCGCGTCATCTGCGCGGTTTGGCCGTTGTGCACGAATACGCCATCGGCAATGGAATCAACGGGCAACGGCTGTTGCTGCGCGTGCGAGGCTGTTGCCGTAGCGAGCATCGTAAGCGCGGCCAGGATCAATGCGGGATGAGCCATATTTCGGCCTCCATCCCACCACGAAACGCTATCGGCAATCCCATGTTTCATCGTAGCTAGGTTTGCGTCGCAGCACAGGCGACGAGTCCGTTACGGGGATTATTCCTGTTGCACGCTCCAAATGACAAGCATAGCATTTTGCTTGTCTGCGGCTTTCAACGGAACTTCGTTCGTTGGGGTTGCAGATATTTTTCCGACGTTGGCAACCATGGTGGGCCGGAAGTGCAGCAGCTTTCGATGATATATGCCGGGCAGAAGCGCCGGCTGGCGATTGCAGCATTGGCGGTCCTCGCCGTATTCGTTGGGCGCGATGTCGCACGCGCGCAGATCAATGAAACCGGCGATTTGTCGATCGAGCTGGTCGATCCCAAGGTGTTGCGCGTCTGCGCCGACCCGCACAATCTGCCGTTCTCCAACGACAAGGGCGAGGGATTTGAGAACAAGCTCGCCGAGCTGCTCGCCGAGAAGCTGCACAAGAAGCTGGACTACATGTATTTTCCGCAGGCGACCGGCTTCGTCCGGATGACGCTGGGGGCCCATCGTTGCGACGTCATCATGGGCTTCCCGCAAGGCGACGACTTGGTCCAGGGCACCAATCCCTACTACCGCACCGCCTATGCGCTGGTCGCCAAGCAGGGTAGCGGCCTCGAAGACGTTGCGGCGCTGGAAGACGAGCGGCTGAAAGGCAAGCATATCGGCATCGTGGCCGGCACGCCGCCTGCAACCAACATGGCGGTCAATGGCCTGATGGCGAATGCCAGACCCTATCAGTTGATGGTCGATACGCGTATCGACTCGTCAGCGGAAGCCATGATCGGTGACCTGATGTCGGGTAAGATTGACGCCGGCATTCTGTGGGGACCGATGGCGGGCTTCCATGCCAAGAAGGCGAACCCGCCGCTTCACGTCACGCCCCTCGTGAAGGAAAAGACTGGCCCGCGTTTGGCGTTTCGCATCGGCATGGGGGTACGGGGCGCCGACCAGAACTGGAAGCGGCTGCTCAACCGCCTGATCCAGGAGAACCAGCCCGCTATCAACAAGATACTGCTGGACTTCGGCGTTCCCTTGCTCGACGAGAACGACCGGCCGATCGGCGCGGAGACGGCAACGAAAGCGCCATGAGACAAACGCTCGCAGGCCTGATCCTTGCGGCACTTACATTCATTGTCTCGATATCAGCGCAGGAAAGGCCTCCCGAGCCAGACGGGTACCGCATGGAAGACTACCGTGCGCCGGTTCCCGCAACCCTTGCCGGCGTGCGTGTTCTGACGACTGCGGAAGCCGGTGAGATCTGGCGGGGAAAGACGGGCGTGTTCATCGATGTAATGCCACGCGCGCCGAAGCCGCCAAATCTTCCCGAAGGCACGGTCTGGCGCGACCAGCCGCGGCTCAACATTCCCGGCAGCATGTGGCTGCCGGACACCGGCTACGGAAAGCTGGCGGCCGTGACGGAAGACTACCTGCGGCGCGGCCTCGTCCGCGCGACGGCGGGCAACAAGACCGCGCTGGTGGTGATTTACTGCCTGGCCGATTGCTGGATGTCCTGGAACGCGGCAAAGCGAATCCTGACCTACGGCTACGCCAACGTTGCGTGGTACCCCGAAGGAACGGATGGTTGGGAACGGGCCGGTCTGGCGTTGACGGAGGCGCAGCCGGAACCGCGGGCAGGCGAGGCGGCGCCGTCGGTGCGTTAGGGCGGGACACAAAATATCGAAAACAACCCCATGCAAAGTAGAATGGGGCTGGGCTCCACTTGCGTCCCGGGGGACGGGATGGTCCGTCGTCTCGGCCCAACCTGGTCTCATCCTGTTAGCGTCTATTCGATTTCCTGCTGGATCGTACGGCCGAGGGCGAACAGGCGCTGGTCGATCGCCGTCGGCACCTCACAGACGAACTTGATGACACCTCGACGGTCTTCGAAGATGCGCGTCTGCCAGACAAGCTGATTGCCGAGATCGTCGATCTTCGCCTGATCGCGCGGCGTTTCACCCTGCAGCGCCTGCAAGGCAAGCGTGTCGGTGCGGATTTTCTCCGCCGCCTCGCGCTGTTTGCGGGTGACGCGCTCCAGCCCGCTCAGAACCTGGGAGCGTTGGGCGTTGAGCGAGTCGAACAGTCCGGCGAACAGCAGCTTTCCGCTTTGGGTCTTGTCGGCTGCACCGTTCAGATATTCGCTGATCGCCTTTTGCGCTTCCTCGAGCGGGGTCCGCCTTGCCGCCAGCTTCGCGACCAGCGCGCTGACCTCGGCATCGTCCTTCCACTTGCCCGAGACGTCGTCCAGCGGCGGACCTGCCCACACCGCGGCAACGGATATCTCGGGCACCTTGGCCTGGGTGCACGGCCAGTCCGGATAGCGGGGGTCGGCGGCATAGCCGAAATTGGTCGCCGCCGTAACGGCAAGCCATGCTGCGATCGCGGTCCGATATTTCATGCCTCGCCTCCAGCCGGTCCACGGCGGATCAGGCCGCGCGATGGATCGTAGGCGAGGATTGCGCCGACCATGAAGGCGATCGTACAGCCGCCGACGACCGCGAGTGCGATCCAGTTGATCTGTCCGTACAGCGCAAAACGTATCAGCTCCACGGCATGCGTGAACGGATTGAACAGGCAGACATAGTAGAGCATCGGGCTGCTTTCCAGGATGCGCCACAGCGGATAGAGCGCCGAAGAAGCGAAGAACATCGGAAAGATGACAAAGTTCATCACACCCGCAAAGTTCTCAAGCTGCTTGATGCCAGAGGAGATCAGCATTCCCAGGGCGCCGAGCATCAGGCCCGACAGGATCAGCGCCGGCAGCACCGTGATATAGCCGGCCGGCGAGGGCGCGATATCCCAGAACCAGGCGATCAGCAGGAAGGCATACACCTGAAGCAGCGAGACCGCGGTTCCCGCCAGAAGCTTGCAGGACAGGAGAAACCATCGCGGCAGCGGGCTCACCAGCAATGTCCGCATATTGCCCATCTCGCGGTCATAGACCATGGAGAGCGAAGACTGCATGCCGTTAAAGAGCTGGATCATCGCCATCAGCCCCGGCGCGATGTAGACCTCGTACAGGATGTAGGTTTCGTAGGGTGGGATGATGGAGAGGCCGAGTACCTGGCGGAAGCCGGCGGCGAAGATGAACAGCCACACCAGGGGCCGGACCAATGCGGAGATGAAGCGTTCGCGCTGATGCAGGAAGCGAAGCGCCTCGCGCCACACGATGCCGCTCAGGCAGGTGAAATATTCGGCGAACGAGAAGCCGGTCCGGATCGGTCTTATAGCTGCGGATGTCATTACGTCAGGCCTCCGCTCGGTGCGGTGGAGCCGGTCAGCCGCATGAACGCCGTGTTGATATCGCTGCCGCCGGTATCGGCGATAACCCGCGCCACCTTGCCCTGCGCCAGTACCCGGCCCTGATGCAGGACAACGAGATCATCATTCGAACCGATTTCGTCAAACAGATGCGTCGCCCACAGCACGCTTATTCCCTGCTCGGTCACGAGCTGGCGAACGTGGTTGAGGATGTCGGCGCGAGCCTTGACGTCGAGGCCGACGGTTGCCTCGTCGAGCAGGAGCAGGCGCGGCCGGTGCAGCAGTGCCCGTGCGATCTCCAGTCGGCGCATCTGACCGCCGGAGAGGTCGCGCACCTTGCTACCGGCGCGATCGATCAAACCGATGCGCGCCAGCACCTCGCCGCTGTGCACGCGGGCATCGCGTCTGGCGATGCCGTGCAAGGCGGCGTGATAAAGCAGGTTCTGCGTCACCGAGAGGTCGAGATCGAGCGTGCGGGGCTGAAACACCACGCCGAGCAGTCGCAGCGCTTCGCCAGGCGTACGCGCGATATCATGGCCGAAAATCCCGATGCGCCCGCGCTGGATTCCGAACAGCCGCGTGATCAGCGAGAACAGTGTGCTCTTGCCGGCGCCGTTCAGGCCAAGCAATGCCGTGAAACTTGCCGGTGCGACGGAGAAGCCGACGTCGATCAGTGCCTGTCGGGCGCCATAGGAATGGCTGACGCCGTCGATCGACAATGCAGGCATCTCCGCGGCGTCTAGCCGGGAAGGGATGTCCTGCATGTTCTGACCGCCGGAACGTGCGTCAGTGGCCGTCATGGTTGTGCAATCGTGATACCCCAGGGCAACTCGCCGACCTGGATCGTCTTGATGACCTTTTGTGCGGCGACGTCGATCACCGAGACGTCGTTCGACACACCATTGGTAACCATCAGATATTTCTCGTCCGGGGTGAATGCCATGTGCCATACCCGCTGACCTACCAGAAGATATTTGGTGACCTTGTGGCTGGCGGCATCGACGACCGCGACGCGATTGGCAGGGCCAAGGGCAACGAAAGCGGTCTTGCCGTCCTTGGTCATGCCGATGCCGACCGGCTGGATGGCTTCGCTCCGCAGGCCCGGAATGTTGAATGAGATCTTGTCCGTCACCACCCGTTTGGCCGGGTCGATCACCGAAACGGTGCCGCCGATCTCCGACGATACCCACACTTCGGAATTGTCGCGCTTGAACTCCGCGAAGCGCGGGCGCGCATCGACCAGGACGTTGGCGACGATCTGGCGCGTCGCGGTGTCGATGAAGTGCGCCATGTTGGTGGTCTCGGAGGTATTGATCAGGATCTTGCCGTCCGGACTGATGGCCATGCCCTCCGGCTCGACGCCGACCTGGATTTCGCCGAGACGGGCGCGCCTCTCGACGTCGATGATCGTCACCGTGTTGTCGTTTTCGTTGGCGACGTAGAGGATCTTGCCGTCAGCATCGAGGGCGAATAGTTCGGGATCCGGGCCGGAGGGCAGGGTATCGACGATTTCCTGCTTGGCAGCGTCGATGACCTGAATGCTGTCGTCGTCGCCGACGGCCACGAATACAAACTTGCCGTCCCTCGTGAATTCGATGCCGCGCGGCCGCTGGCCGACCTTGATGGTCTTGATGACAGCCCAACTGTCCGTATCGATCACAGATACTGTGTTGCCCTTTTCGTTGGACACATAGGCGACGAAGGCCGAAGCGGGGGCCGCCGTCGCGAGCAGGAAAGCCATTCCGGAAAGCAGGCAATGACGCCATATACGCAATCGATCCTCCTTCATTGCAGCTTGCACTTGGTTTCCGGCCGATCGACGCCAAGCGTATCGAGCTCGGACACCTGATGCAAAAATCCCTCCTGCGGCGAAACCGAGACCACCATGCGTCCATCGACCAGCAGGATCGGCTGACGAAGCTGCAGGTTCCAGTCCCGCAGCGTCAGCCGCCGGCCCTTGAACGCCGCAATGGAAAAGTCGGGCCCTTTGAGGAACGTCGATACCGCCTTTGGATCACCAGATTTCGTGCGCGACGTCGCTTCACCGATCATACGCACTGCGGTCCAGGCTTGCATGTCCAGTGCGGTCATGTGTCGCGAGTTCAATTTTGCAAACCGGTTCTGGATCTGGATCGCGCCCCACTGGTCCTGCGCGGCGTGCCAACTGGTCGGAACCAGACCTGCCGAGCCGGCAACCGGCCGCGGATCCCACGTGCGATAGGGCAGGTAGGATGCGAATACTTCGCTTTCGTCGGCAGCAACGAGGACGTCATAGGCCGGCGCCTGCTGGGTGAAGACCGGTATTTGCCGCTGGATCAGGGTCACCCCGCTGTCGGTACGGCGGGCGCCGCCGGTATCCTCGAAGGTTCGCTCCTGAACGATCTTGGCGCCGAAGCGCGTGGCCGCACGGCGCAGTGCTTCGGCGTAGAGTTTGTCCTGATCATGCGAGCCGACGACGAACAGCCAGCGCTTCCATTGCTTCCACGCCAGATATTGAGCGAGCGCATCCGCGAGCATCGAGCGCGTCGGCGCGACATGGACCACATTGGCGCGACAGTCCTGCTCGCGCAGCCGGTCGTCGACGGCGCCGGCATTCAACAGCAACGTGCCGCGATCGCGAAGCGCGTCGGCGGCCTTCAATAAATCGTCCGCCGGAAGGTCGGCAATGATGAGGCCGGTGCGCTCGGCAAGTGCCGCCGCGGCTTTCGCAACGTCCTCGTTATCTTTGAGCCGGACTTCTTCCAGCGTGAAATGCTGATTGAGGAACCTGCCCGTGGTGTTGTTGTCCTCGACGGCAAGGCGTGCGCCGGCAATCCCGTCATTCTCGGCCGGAAGTTCGACGAGCGACAATTTCGCCTTGACGCCGGCGCGGCCGAGATAGCCGATGCCGATCTCGGTGGGATCAGCCGCGAGCACGGGGAGGGCCGCGATGCTCAAGCCGATCGCAACGACCACCCACCGGATCATGGCTTCTCCCTGACAGGTCTTCTCTTCGCCGCATGGCGGACCGTTTGACCTGAACCATGACCGAATTGTTTTGGCTTGCAACCCAATTCTCTGTGGGACGGCTTCACGCCGTTTCAGCCTTTCAGGCGCTCCCCATGCCAGCGCAAATGGTCGCCCATGAACGTGGAGATGAAATAGTAACTGTGGTCATAGCCGGGCTGTCGGCGCAAGGTGAGGGGGACTTTGGCTTTCTCGCACGCGCCCTGCAGCAGCTCCGGGCGGAGCTGTTGGGCCAGGAACTGATCGGCGTCACCGTAGTCCACCAAGATATCGGACACTCTGGCGCCGTCCTCGATCAACGCGACGGCATCGTGCTTGCGCCATGCCTGCCGGTCGTTGCCGAGATAGCCGCCGAGCGCCTTGATGCCCCATGGCACCTGCGAGGGAGCAACAATCGGCGAAAACGCGCTGGCTGCGCGATAGCGGTCGGGATGGCGCAGCGCGACCGTCAGTGCGCCGTGGCCGCCCATGGAGTGGCCAAGAATGGATTGTCGATCGGGATCGACGGGAAAATTTTCAGCGACGAGTTTCGGCAGCTCTTCGGTGACGTAGCTCCACATGCGGTAATTGCGGGCGAACGGCTCCTGCGTCGCATCAACGTAGAAGCCGGCACCTAGCCCAAAGTCATAGGCATTGGCGGGATCGCCGGGCACGCCGTCACCGCGCGGGCTGGTGTCGGGCGCAACGAAGATCAATCCGAGTGCCGCACAGGCGCTGCGGAATTCGCCCTTTTCCGTTACGTTGGCGTGGGTGCAGGTCAGGCCGGAGAGATACCAAACCACCGGCAGTCTGACGCCATCCGCGTGCGGCGGGACATAAACAGAGAAGGTCATCTCGGTCTGGGTTTCGCGGCTGGCGTGTCGATAAACGCCTTGCGTTCCGCCGTATGACGTGTTGAGCGAAACGGTCTGCATGGTCATGATCTCAAACTCCTGCGTCGCGCGGCAATTCTCTCACGCCACGCCGCTTTCTATTGCCAGCCGTACCAGTTCGGCGGAAGTTCGTACGCCGAGCTTCTGGCGCATGATCGACGACGTATTGGCAACGGTTTTATAGGAGGAATGAACCATCCACGCGATCTCGGAAAGGCTCTTGCCCGCGCTGAGCAGGCGCAGGATCTCCATCTCCCGCGAGGTGAGTTTGGAAAGCGGGCTGCGGGCGAATGCAGGCCCGGCGAACGCGATGCTTCTAGCGATCGCGGAAGGCAGATAGACCCCGCCTTTGCCGACCTCACGGATGGCCTCGACCAGATCCTGCGGATCTCCGGTCTTGGTGACATAGCCCTTGGCGCCGATTTCGATGGCGCGCGCGGCGAACACCGGATCGTCGTTCATGCTGAACATGATGATCCGAGCGGAAGCGGCACGTGCCAGAATGCGCCTCGCCAGCTCGAATCCCGACACGGTCGGCAGATTGATATCGATCACGCAGATGTCGGGGCGCTCAGCAACGAACGCACGCTCGCCGCTTTCCGCGTCGGCGGCCTCCAGCAGCACGACCTCCGGCTCGTCGGCAAACACGGTACGGCAGCCCGAAGCAACGATGGGATGATCGTCGACGATCAGAACACGCATTACATGGATCCCCGATAGAAGCTTCGATTCCGTTGCTGCATCGCGTCAGGCTGCACTGGCGCCGGCGCGAGACCGGCCATGCATCGCCCGCGAGATTGCTGTACGTTCAATCTGATCGTCGGTTTTTCGACTGTCAACGGTCCTCTCGACGGGGAACTGATTGCGACGCGATTGGGGCAGACGTCATGTGGCAGAAATTATCGTTGCGTGGGCGGATCAACGTGCTGCTGGCGCTGGGCCTGACGCTCGGTCTGGCCATCAACATTGCGCGGCTGGTCGTGGAGGCGACGCCGCGCGTTCGAGCTGAAGACCAAAGCGTCATACGGCTGGCGCGCGAATTCGTGGAGACGATCGTTCCCGGCCTTAACGAGGCGCCGGACCCGGATGCGCGGCTGAACCAGATTGTTCGCGATCTCAGCCGGCTCCGGCACGTCAGCATCACGCGGCAGGGCGATGCGGCCGCAGGCGAACGGCCCGGCAACGGCGATCACGAACGATCGCCGCCGGCCTGGTTCATCGCGCTCGTTCATCCGGAAACGACCGCCGTGAGCGTACCGATCACCATCCACGGAAAGCCGCAATCGCTCGTGATCACATCGCATCCGAACGATGAAATGGCCGAGATCTGGGATGGGATCGTCACCCAGCTTGCGATCGGCTCCGCCATCGCGATCGCCCTCTTTCTGGTGATGATGATGATGGTCGGCCGGGCGCTGGCGCCATTGCAGGCGCTTTCGCAGGCCATGGCCAACATCGAGACCGGGCACTATGATTCACGCGTCGAGCCCGGCGGCGCGCCCGAACTGGCGGCGCTCTGTACCAAGCTGAACCACCTTGCCGGCGCGCTAGGCGAGGCTGTCGAGGATAAGCGACGGCTCGCCGAACGAACGGTCTCGCTGCAGGATCTGGAGCGCAAGGAGATTGCGCGCGAATTGCATGACGAGTTTGGGCCGTATCTCTTTACGCTGCGCGCCCACGCCGGTGCCCTGGCGCGGCTTTCGGAGGACGGACGCGCGCCCGGCGCGGATGCGTTGCGCAAGCATGCCGCCGCCATCATGGAGCAGATCAATGCGCTCCAGCAATTCAACCGCCGGATACTGGAAAAGCTGCGGCCTGTCGGGCTGGCGGAGCTCGGCCTTCGCGAGGCACTTGGCGTGCTCATGCGTTTGTGGCGTGAGTCCCGCCCCGACGTGACCATCGACGCGAACATTGCGTGCGCGCCGGAAGAGACCGGAGAAGTCACCGACCTGACGGTTTACCGTATCGTTCAGGAAGCCCTCACCAACGCCTTCCGCCACGCCGATGCGACTTCCGTCAGCGTCACAGTCGAGCAGGCCGCAGGAGTGCATGGAAATCGTGGCTGCGCCCTGGTGCGGGTTAGCGACAATGGCCGTGGTCTGGCGCCGGATCACAAGCACGGCTTCGGCCTGATCGGCATGCGCGAAAGAATACTGGCGCTGGGCGGTACGCTCAATGTCGTCTCCGGCAATGGGGGCGTCACGGTAGAGGCGGTCGTTCCCCACGGATCGAATCATTGATGGGGCGAACCGCCGGTTCGGGAATTTGTCCCGGTCTCTTCGGGGAGGAATGCATTTCGGGAATCTGACCTTTTGCGGCTAGCGCGCGTCGTTGCCTTCTCACTAGTATCGTCCACAGCTAACCGGCAGCGCCAATGCAGCCGGAATGTGGTGGGATGGGGCATATGGGCGTACGCTTCCTGTCGATCGGGACAATCTCGATATGCCTCGTTCCCGGGATTGACGGTGCCCAGGCCCAAACTGCGCCTGCAAGTAGCGAGGTCTTGCCGGCCATCGAGGTCGTCGCCCCGACCACAACCGCCAAGCCAGCCCGCAGCAGAGGGGCGTCTCAGGCCACCAGGAACCTGCGCAGGGTTTTTGTCTATCCGACCGCGCCCACGCCGACGGCCAGTTCGGGAATGGATGTCGACAAGGTGCCGGCGAGCATCAACGCGGTTGGGGCAGGGCAGATCGCGCGCACCGGATCGCTGAACATTGCGGATGCGCTGCAGCAGCAGGTGCCGGGCATCATCGTCAGCGACACGACCGGCAATCCGTTTCAGCCAGACATCCAGTTTCGAGGCTTTACCGCATCTCCGGTCGCCGGTACGCCCCAAGGACTCGCGGTTTATCAGAACGGTGTGCGAATCAACGAAGCGTTCGGCGATACCGTCAATTGGGACCTGATCCCGACGGCTGCGATCAGGTCGGTCACGGTCGTGACCAACAATCCCGCGTTCGGCCTTAATGCCTTGGGAGGCGCCGTCAATGTCCAGATGAAGGACGGATTCAACTATAAAGGCGCCGAAATCAACACGATGGGCGGCTCGTTCGGACGCATCCAGAGTTCGGCCCAGTATGGCAAGCAGATCGACAATTTTACCGTCTACGGCGCGCTGGAGGGAGTGCGTGACAACGGCCATCGCAATTTTTCGGAATCGGCGATCCGCCGGTTTTATGGCGATGTCGGCTACCGGACCGATAGCAGCGAATTTCACCTCAACGTGGGTGTTGCCAAGAACAATTTCGGCGCGGCAGCGACTGTACCGGTCGAACTGCTCCAGAAATATTGGGGCGCTACCTATACGACGCCGCAGATCCACGACAACCGCGTTGCCTACGCCAATCTGACCGGAAAGGTGGAGGTGACGCCGACCTGGACGATCGAAGGTTCGGCGCGTGTTCGCGCCTTCCAGCAGAAAACGGTGGACGGCAACCCGACCGAGACGCAGCCATGTGTCGGCGATCCGACGCTGCTTTGCTTCAACGAAGACGTCGCGCCGGGAGCGGCGGCGAACGGCCTCAACGGAATCCAGCTCGCAAATCCGTTCCCAGACACGGCAGTGCTGGGACAGATCGACCGGACAACAACCCGTTCGACGACGACAGGGGCGACCCTGCAGGCTACCAACACCGACCAGCTGTTCGGACATAACAATCAGTTTATGGTCGGCACCAGCTTCGATTCCGGCGTCACCCGCTTCGGGGCGACCGCAGAATTGGGCACGATCGGGCCAAACTACGTGGTCACGGGCAGCGGCATATTCCTCGGCCCATCCGGCACACCGATCTCGATCGGCCCGGTCTCGCTTCGGGCCACCAATCGCTACACCGGGCTTTATGCACTCGACACGTTCGACGTGACGGACCGGTTTTCAATCTCGGGCGGCGGCCGGTTCAACTATGCAAGCATCAACCTTCAAGATCTGATCGGTACCGACCTCAACGGCAGTCATACGTTCAGCCGCTTCAATCCGATGATCGGCGGCACCTACAAGATTACGCCTGAACTCACCGCTTATGCTGGCTATTCCGAGGCAAATCGCGCGCCGACGCCGCTGGAACTCGCATGCGCCGACCCTGCACGGCCCTGTATCGTCGCGGCATTCCTGATTGCAGATCCGCCGCTGAAGCAGGTCGTATCGCGCACGGTTGAGGCGGGCTTCCGTGGCACCAAGGAGCTGAGTATCGGAACGCTCGGATGGAAAGTCGGCGGGTTCCGCGCGACCAACGCCGATGACATTCTGGCGATTCCGAGTGAGTTGACCGGCTTTGGCTACTTCCAGAACGTGGGTAGCACGCGGCGCCAGGGCATCGAGGCGCAGGTCAATCTGACGTCGAAGACGCTGCAACTCTATGCCAGCTATTCGCTCGTCGATGCGCGCTTCCTCGACGCCTTGCAACTCAACTCTCACAGTCCGTTCGCTGTCACCGGCAATATCCAGGTTCTGCCGGGAAATCGGATTCCGGCGATTCCCCGCGACCGCATCAAGTTCGGCTTCGATTATGCGGTCACAGATGCTTTCAAGGTGGGCGGCGATGCGCTGTTCGTCGGCAGCCAGTATTTCGTTGGCGATGAATCCAACCAGGCACAGAGGCTGCCGTCCTACACGGTTTTCAACCTGCACGCCTCGTATCAGATCAACAAGACATTCCAGATCTACGGCCGCGTCGACAATATCCTCGACAATCGCTATGCAACCTACGGGACGTTCTTCGATACCGGTGACGTGCCCAATTTCACCAACGGCGGCGTGGACTTTACGGATCCGCGCTCGGTCAGCCCGGCGCGGCCGCGCGCCTTCTATGCGGGGCTAAAGGCAACTTTCTAGGCCGATAACGCGGTGCGATTTCAAGCGATCGATGAAGGCGCAGAATTTCCGATTGCCGCGCAACCGCGACGTTCTAGTCAGGCAACATCCGGCGCCGGATCGGCGGCGTGCGCCTTGTGAATGGCGGAGGGCACGAACCCGAAATGCTTCCGGAATACGCGGCTGAAGTGCGACGAGCTCGAAAAGCCCCACGAAAATGCAACGTCCGTGATTGTCTTGCCGTGCTGGGTTTCCAGTTCCTGCCGGCAGTGCAGCAGTCTCGCCCGCCAGATATAATCGCTGACCGTCATGCCCTTGTCGCTGAACAGCATGTGCAGATAGCGCTTGGTGCAGCCCAATGCCGCCGAGATCTGGTCGATGCACAGTTCCGGGTCGCGCAAATGCTCGCGAATGAATGCCTGTGCCCGGATGTACATCGCTTCGGGACCGACGCGATCGAACATCGTGTCGGCCTCTCGCAGCGGCAACAACAGCAGATCGATCAGCGAATCGGCGACGCCGATGGCGTTGTAGGGCGACAGCCTGTTCGCTTCATCAAACGCGGTGTGCACGAAGTCGTAGGCGATGCGGCCGGTGCCGTTACGCGCGGAGAGCTTGCACGGCAACATCTTCGCCGTACGGAACCCGCGTTCGTGAAGCAGTGCCTTGGGGACGATCACGACCTCGTGCCGGGTTAACGAGGGGCTGACGATCGTGTGCGGACAGGAGACGTCATAGGCGAGGCAATCGCCGGGCATGATGTCGATGCGACGGCCGCTTTGTTCGAAATGCGAGATGCCGTAGGTCTGGAACAATATCTTGACGTAGGGGTGTTCGCTCAGTTTCGTGCCTGAGACCGTGTGCGCGATGCGATGCTGGCTTGCCTCGATCTGACACAGTTTGAGCTGCGAGACGGTGGTGTAATTTATCCGCCCCTCGAGCGAAGAACCTTCCAGCGGATCGACATCAAACTGGCCGCAGAGATCGGTCAGCGCATCTGACCAAGTTTGGATCTGCCTCTTCGGCGCCAACCCGGAAGTGCTGAGTGAACGAACTATATCAGACATTGCCCAGCCACCGATTTGAGAACAGGCCGCGACCTCCGCCTTGGCGTCAGTCAGATGGTCGTGACATTTGGACCCAATTTAGGCAGTCGTCAGGGAAGTTGCGCAGATTCTTCCCAATATCCCTTTGACAATCCTCCAACTTAGTTTCGGCGGCGTCAAGGAAAACCTCGGCCGGGAGCCGCGCGGGTGCTTGTGGGAACAAGCCCACGATTGATGCTTCGCAGCATGAGAGGACGGCTCTCGACGACCCAAAATTAAAAAGTTCATTGTGTTTCGCTTTTGAGCAAACGCGGTTCGCTCTTGGGCAAGTTTCCCGTTTCCGAACGGGATAGGAATAGGGACCAAGAATGGAAAATGGGCCGTCTCGGCGGAAACCCAAAACTCTTAAATCTGGGAGGAAACCACTATGCGCAAGGTGCTATCCGCTGCCTGTCTCGGCGCCGTGGCGGCATTCGCCGCAGGCGTTGCGTACGCCAACGATGAACTGAACAAGATGGCGCAGAACCCGAAGGATTGGGTGATGCCGGCCGGCGATTACGCAAATACACGCTACTCGAAGCTGAACCAGATCACCGCAGCCAATGTCGGCAAACTACAGGTCGCCTGGACTTTCTCGACCGGTGTGCTGCGCGGTCATGAAGGCGGGCCGCTCATCATCGGCAACATGATGTACGTCCATACGCCGTTCCCGAACAAGGTCTACGCTCTTGACCTTTCGCAAGAGAACAAGATCGTCTGGAAGTACGAGCCCAAGCAGGATCCGAACGTCATTCCGGTGATGTGCTGCGACACCGTCAACCGTGGCGTGGCCTATGGCGACGGCAAGATCTTCCTGCATCAGGCCGACACCACCTTGGTCGCGCTCGATGCCAAGACCGGGCAGGTGGCGTGGAGCACCAAGAACGGCGATCCGGGCAAGGGCGCCACGGGTACCTCCGCGCCGCTCGTCGTCAAGGACAAGGTTCTGATCGGCATTTCCGGCGGCGAGTTTGGCGTGCAATGTCACGTCACGGCCTACGACCTCAAGACCGGCAAGCAGGCCTGGCGCGCCTTCTCCGAAGGGCCGGACGATCAGATCATGGTTGATCCCGTCAGCACCACCGAACTCGGCAAGCCGGTCGGCAAGGATTCGAGCATCAAGACCTGGCAGGGCGATCAGTGGAAGATCGGCGGCGGCTGCACATGGGGCTGGATATCCTATGATCCCGCTCTGAATCTCATCTACTACGGCTCCGGTAACCCTTCGACCTGGAACCCGAAGCAGCGTCCCGGCGACAACAAGTGGTCGATGACCATCTGGGCGCGCAATCCGGATACCGGCATGGCCAAGTGGGTCTATCAGATGACGCCTCACGATGAATGGGACTATGACGGCGTCAACGAAATGGTCCTCAGCGATCAGCAGGTCGGTGGCGCAGAGCGCAAGCTGTTGACTCATTTCGACCGCAACGGCTTGGCCTATACACTCGATCGTGCAACCGGCGAACTCCTGGTCGCCGAGAAGTACGATCCGAAGGTCAACTGGACCACCGGCGTCGACATGAACAAGAGTTCGCCGACCTACGGCCGTCCCAAAGTGGTTGATCAATATTCGACCGAAAAGGGCGGCGAGGACAAGAATACCAAGGGTATCTGCCCGGCCGCGCTCGGCACCAAGGACGAACAACCGGCAGCCTACTCGCCGGACACCCAGTTGTTCTATGTGCCGACCAACCACGTCTGCATGGATTACGAGCCTTTCAAGGTGAGCTACACCGCGGGTCAGCCCTATGTCGGCGCGACGCTCTCGATGTATCCGCCTCAGGGTGAGAGCCATATGGGCAACTTCATCGCTTGGGACGGCAAGACCGGCAAGATCGTCTGGTCGAACAAGGAGCAGTTCTCGGTGTGGTCGGGAGCGCTCGCGACGGCTGGCGGCGTGGTGTTCTACGGAACGCTCGAAGGCTATCTGAAGGCAGTCGATGCCAAGACCGGCAAGGAACTTTACAAGTTCAAGACCCCGTCGGGCATCATCGGCAACGTCACGACCTATGAGCAGGGCGGCAGGCAGTATGTGGCCGTGCTGTCCGGTGTCGGCGGCTGGGCGGGTATCGGCCTGGCCGCAGGTCTGACCGATCCAACGGCGGGTCTCGGCGCGGTCGGTGGCTATGCCGCGCTGAGCAACTACACCGCGCTCGGCGGCACGCTCACGGTGTTCGCGCTGCCGCAATAAAGCAGGACCACCTCGTCCGGCGCGTGGCTTGTTCCACGCGCCGGTTGATCTACATCGAATATCGAGGATGAGCTCTTGCGTACAATATGGTTGATTGTAGCCACTCTCTTGCTTGTGGCGCCGGGATCGGTTGCCTGCGCTGCGGACGATCCGACCGCCGTCAAGTCCGAGGATGGCAAGTATCTCGACAAGGAAGGCAACCCGACTTTCAAGGTCGCGGCCGACGGAACGGTCGATTGGTATACCTATTCCGGATATCGCCGCTATCACTCCGAATGCCATGTCTGCCACGGCCCTGACGGGATGGGATCGACCTACGCGCCGGCGCTACAGGAGTCGCTGAAGACGATGAGCTACGGCGATTTCCTCGGCGTGGTCGCGAGCGGCCGCAAGAACGTCAACACCGCGCAAGAGAGCGTCATGCCGGCATTCGGCGATAATCCGAATGTCGCCTGCTACATGGACGACCTCTACATCTATCTGCGTGCCCGCGCTTATGATGCCGTCGGACGCGTGCGGCCCGCCAAGCGTGAAGACAAACCCGACGCCTACACTGAGGCAGAGAAGTCCTGCATGGGAGCCAAATGATCACGCCGAACATGCGAAGCGCGCGTCTCGGCAGGTTCGTGCAGCGACTTGAAAAGAAAATGTGGAGTTTAAGATGAAGACCCGCGCTGCTGTCGCATTCGAGGCCAAAAAGCCTCTCGAAATCGTCGAGGTCGATCTTGATGGCCCAAAAGCCGGCGAGGTGCTCGTCGAGATAAAGGCGACCGGAATCTGCCACACCGACGCTTACACGCTTGATGGATTTGACAGCGAAGGAATCTTTCCTTCGATTCTCGGTCATGAAGGTGCGGGCATCGTCCGCGAGGTCGGCCCGGGCGTCATCTCGGTAAAGGCAGGCGATCACGTGATTCCGCTCTACACGCCAGAGTGCCGCCAATGCAAAAGCTGCCTAAGCGGCAAGACCAATCTTTGCACTGCTATCCGCGCGACCCAGGGCAAGGGGCTGATGCCGGACGGCACCTCGCGCTTCAGCTATAAGGGCAAGCCGATCTTCCACTACATGGGCTGCTCGACCTTCTCGAACTTTACCGTGCTGCCGGAAATCGCAGTGGCAAAGATTCGCGAGGACGCGCCCTTTGACAAGAGTTGCTACATCGGTTGCGGGGTGACGACGGGCGTTGGCGCCGTGGTGAATACCGCCAAGGTGACACCGGGCGCCAACGTCGTCGTGTTCGGTCTCGGCGGCATCGGGCTCAACGTCATCCAGGGTGCGAAGATGGTTGGCGCCGACAAGATCGTCGGCGTTGACATCAACGATTCCAAGGAGGATTGGGGCCGCCGTTTCGGCATGACCCATTTCGTCAATCCGACCAAGGTCAGCGACATCGTTCAGCATCTGGTCGGGCTTACCGACGGCGGCGCCGACTACACCTTCGACTGCACGGGCAACACCGGGGTGATGCGGCAGGCGCTCGAAGCGTGCCATCGCGGCTGGGGCGTCTCGGTCATTATCGGCGTCGCCGAGTCCGGCAAGGAAATCGCTACCCGGCCGTTCCAGCTCGTGACCGGCCGCGTCTGGAAGGGAACGGCATTTGGCGGCGCGCGCGGCCGCACCGATGTGCCGAAAATCGTCGACTGGTACATGAACGGAAAGATCGAGATCGATCCGATGATCACACACGTCCTCAAGCTGGAGGAGATCAACCAGGGATTCGATCTCATGCACCAGGGCAAGTCGATCCGCTCGGTTGTCGTGTTCTGACTGGAGAACTTCAAACACAAGGAGGATAAGCCCATGACTGTTCATATTCACCCATCGATTGACAGCGGCGTAAAGAAGGGGACCGGCAGCTTCGCCGGCGGCACCCTTGTCTGCAAATGCACGGACAGGCCGGTCAAGGTCGCCATCAAGGGCGATGTCGCCCACAACCACGCCTGCGGCTGCACCAAATGCTGGAAGCCCGAAGGCGCAACCTTCTCCGTCGTGGCCGTCGTCCCGCGCGACAATGTGAAGGTGATCGAGAACGGCGACAAGCTGCAGATTGTCGACGCGGCGGCGGCGATCCAGCGCTATGCCTGCAAAGCCTGCGGCACGCATATGTACGGCCGGATCGAGAACACCGGGCATCCATTCTACGGGCTCGACTTCATCCATCCCGAGCTGTTCCAGGAGGGTGGATGGGCGGCACCGGGGTTTGCCGCGTTCGTATCGTCCGTACTGGAGTCTGGCGTCCAGCCGGGCGAGATGGATGGAATCAGGGCTAGGCTGAAGGAACTCGGGCTGGAACCCTATGATTGCCTGTCACCGCCTTTGATGGATGCGATCTCGAGCCATGTGGCCAAGGCCAAGGCAAAAGCAGCTTGAACAAAGGCGGCTTGAACAAAGCGGCCTGAAACCGGCGCTGGCCTGATGCTGCGCAATTTTTGAACTCGCGCTGATGGCGATTGCCATCAGCGGAGTTTCAGCAGCGCCGCGAGGTCATGCAATTCGTTTGTTGATGCTTGTTGATGCTGGCGCGTAAAGTAGCCCGCCGGCAGCAAAGGTCATGCAGCCACCCGAGCCGGCGGCTTTCTGGCGCGAGTGGCCCCCCTACACAATTCCCTGATACCGAAGCCCTCTGAGGTCTTTGCTCAATCGCCATGCCGTCCATGGCAAGTTGGGGCGCGTGCGCAATCGGCTGCACTTGACCGATCGTCTGATTTTGCATGCTGCGGTGCGATGTGCTTTGCCGTGGCAGCCGCAATGCTGAAGGCCGACGTCTTTCGAAGGTGTTGACCCATTGAGCGGTTCCCT
Organism: Bradyrhizobium sp. AZCC 2176; assembly: GCF_036924645.1. Lineage (NCBI taxonomy): Bacteria > Pseudomonadati > Pseudomonadota > Alphaproteobacteria > Hyphomicrobiales > Nitrobacteraceae > Bradyrhizobium > Bradyrhizobium sp. AZCC 2176. The sequence continues at coordinate 5,051,004 of NZ_JAZHRX010000001.1, forward strand.
TCTATGGACGATGCTGCCTGACCGCACAGACGTTACCTCGCGAAGGATTCCCCACGATGCCGATCGCCACAGAGGCTGCATTCATTCTACCCGACGATTTCGCCGGCGCCGCGCTGATGGGGCGGATCTGGCGTCCCGACCTTGCCGGCCCGTCGGTGGTCGCAATCCGCCAGGACGGCGTGTTCGACATCACCGACGAATTTCCCACCGCCAGCGAGCTTGCCGCCGCCACCGACCCGGCGCGGGCGCTGCGCGCGGCGCGCGGCGGACGGGTAGGGACGCTGCAGGATCTGTTGAACAACACGCCGCCCGACACCCGCGATCCGACCAGGCCATGGCTGCTGGCCCCGATCGACCTGCAGGTGATCAAGGCTGCCGGTGTCACCTTCGCGGTGTCGATGTTGGAGCGGGTCATCGAGGAGCGGGCGCGCGGCAATCCGGATTCGGCAGAGGCGATCCGGGCCGAGGTGACGCGGATCGTCGGCACCGACCTGTCGCAGTTGAAGCCGGGCTCGGCCGAAGCGCAGCACGTCAAGGACGTTCTGGTTTCCCAGAATGCCTGGAGCCAGTATCTCGAAGTCGGCATCGGGCCGGACGCCGAGGTGTTTACCAAGGCGCCCGTTCTGTCGGCGGTGGGCACATGCGTGGATGCGGGCCTGCACCCGAAATCAACCTGGAATAATCCGGAGCCCGAGGCGGTGCTGGTGGTGACGCGCGATGGCCGTATCGTCGGCGCCACGCTTGGCAACGATGTTAATTTGCGCGACTTCGAAGGACGCTCGGCGCTGCTGTTGTCCAAGGCCAAGGACAACAACGCCTCCTGCGCCATCGGGCCGTTCGTGCGGTTCTTCGACGCGAGCTTCACGCTCGACGACGTCAGGAGGATGGAAATCTCGCTGGAGGTGAAGGGACCGGAAGGCTTCGTCCTGCATGGCGCATCCTCGCTGACCCAGATCAGCCGGGACCCGGCCGATATTGTCGGGCAGACGATCAACGAGAACCATCAATATCCCGATGGTTTCGTGTTGTTCCTCGGCACCATGTTCGCGCCGATCCAGGATCGTGCTGCGAAGGGGCAGGGGTTCACCCATGTGGTAGGCGATCTGGTGACGGTCGCCACGCCGAAGCTCGGCCGGCTGACCAATCGCATGCGCCACAGCGGCGATTGCGAACCTTGGCAATTCGGCCTGACGGAGCTCTTCGCCGCGTTGATGCGCCGCAAGGGCGTCAGCCGAAGCAGCAATTAGCTTCGGGCTGCGCTAAGCAAGGAGACTTTCCGCAATGGCCAAAATCAGGGTCGGTCTGGCCGGCTGCGGCTTCGTGTCCGAGCTGCACATGCATGCCTACCGGCGTGCCTACGGCGTGGAGGTCGAAGTCAGGGCTGTTGCGGCCAGAGGTGATCATGTCGTCGAGTTTGCCCGTCGGCACCGGATCCCGACGGCATATCGCAGCTTTCGCGACTTGATCGCCGATACTGATATCGATGTCGTCGACATCTGCACGCCGCCCAATGTGCACACGTCGATGATCGTCGCTGCGATGCAGGCCGGTAAACATGTGATCTGCGAGAAGCCATTCGCAGGCTATTTCGGGCGCGAAGGCGACAGACCTCCGATCGGCAAGCATGTGCCCAAAGCATTGATGTACGAGCGGGTGCTGGAAGAAATGGCCGCGACCCGTGCCGCGATCGACAAGACCGGCCGGCTCTTCATGTATGCCGAGGATTGGATCTACGCGCCGGCGGTAACCAAGACGGTCGAGATCCTCAAGGCCACCAAGGACAAGATCCTGTTCATGAAGGGGGAGGAAAGCCACTCTGGCTCGCATGCCGCGCACGCCGCGCAGTGGGCGATGACCGGCGGTGGCTCGCTGATCCGGATGGGATGCCATCCGCTTTCTGCGGTGCTCTATCTCAAGCAGGTCGAGGCGAAGGCGCGTGGCGAGGCGATCAGCGTCGCGAGCGTGACGTGTGACGTCGGCAATGTCACGGCATGCCTGCGTCCGGATGAACGGGCCGTGCTCAAGGCCAATCCCGTCGATGTCGAGGATTGGGGCGTGCTCACGGCCACCTTTTCCGACGGCACCAAGGCCACGGTGTTTTCCGGCGACATGATCCTCGGCGGTGTGCGCAACCTGATCGAAACCTATACCAGCAGCGGCTCGCTATTCGCCAACATCACGCCGAATACGCACATGATGAGCTATCAGACCAGCGAGGAGAAGCTCGCGAGCGTCTACATCACCGAAAAGGTCGATCGGAAGACCGGCTGGCAATATGTCTGTATCGAGGAGGAATGGACGCGCGGCTACGTGCAGGAAATCCAGGACTTCATGGAATGCGTCGCAACCGGCCGGCAACCGCTCTCGGATCTGGCATTGGCCTTTGAGACCATCAAGGTCAACTACGCCGGCTATTGGGCCGCCGAAGAGGGCCGCCGCGTGATGCTGTGATGACGAACGAACTTTCTTCCTTCTCCCCGTGTGGGAGAAAGTGGCGCGGACGAATGTCCGCGCCGGATGAGGGGTCTCCCACAAGGGGAGAGGGTGAGAAGCCGCCGACGCTGGCCAAACCCTACGCCGCGTAGACCGATGATTTTGGCAGCGGGAACACCGGCTCCTGCGTCCTTATGTTGGTCGGCCAGACCACCGCGATATGCTCGCCGGCATTCTGCATCACGACCGGGGTCGAGCGCTCGTTCTGGCCGGAAAGCGGCGTGCCGGGCCGATAGAATTTCACGCCATAGCCCTGGATGGTGCCGCCCGGTGGGATGTCGACGTCGAGCGCCGCCTTGCGAACGGCTTCGGGATCGAAACCGCCATATTTCTCCTTGGCGACGGGCAGCACGTTGTTGAGCAGGACCCAGGTCTGGTTGAAGCCCATCGAGCAGTGCGGCGGAACGTCGGTCGCGCCGGTTTTCTCCTTGTAGCGTGCGACCATGGTCTTGGTGAGATCGCCGATCCCGGGCGCGAGTTTCGAAGCGTCGAGCAATTGCGCAGGCACGGGATCAATATTGCAGAAATTGTCGATGTCCGCGGCGAACGTCGCCCGCAGCTTGTCGAGCTGGCTATAGCCCGCGCCGGCGCCGAACAGCATCTTGAACTTGAGGCCGTTCTCGCGCGCCTGGCGCAGAAACAGGGTGATATCGGGGTTGTATCCCGCATGCGAGATGACGTCTGGCCGGGCCCGTTTGAGCTTGGTCACCAGCACCGAGAGGTCGGGCGCGGACGCTGAATAACCTTCCCTGAGTACGACCTGAAGGCCGGCTTCCTTGGAATAAGCCTCGTCGGCGGCGGCAACCCCGACACCATAGGGACCATCCTCGTGGATCAGCGCGACCTTGACTTCCTTGGGATCCATGCCGAGCTTGGCTTTGGCGTGCTCGCTGATGAAACTGGCGAAGGCCTGACCATACTGGTCGGAATGAATCTGCGCGCGAAAGACGTATTGCAGGTTCTTGTCCTTGAACACGGCGGTCGAAACCGCGGTCGTGATCCAGAGGATCTTTTTCTGCTGCTCGACCTTGGAGGCGAGCGGGACGGCGTGCGAGCTCGCGTAAACGCCGTTGATGATGTCGATCTTTTCCTGATCGATCAGGCGATTGGCCTCATTGATCGCAACGTCGGGCTTGCTTTGTGAATCGGCCGCGACGGCGGAAACCTTGTACTTGCCGCCGATGCCGCCCTTCTCGTTGACGAGGTCGATGGCAATCTGCGCGCCGATCGAGGAGGCGACCGAGCCGCCTGCAGCAAAGGGGCCGGTCAGATCGTAGATCAGGCCGATGCGCACCGTCTCGGCTTGTGCCTGCGCGCGGGTCCAATCCAGGCTGAATGCAGCGGCGGCAGCCGCAGAAGTCTTCAGCAGCGTTCTGCGTGAAGTCGGCATCGTGTCCTCCCACTGATTTATCATTATCGCCGGGGACTGGTTCTTCCAGTTCTCGGTCAAGTATTTGGAGAATGCGGAGAGAAGTCAACCTGCGGGCACTCGTCATGGCTCGCCCGCGGTTGCAGTAGCCGTAGGCCGGGCAGGTCAATGACGGCGGGCTTGCCGACTAAAGTCTGATAACGCAGATCGCTGTAGGGGCAAGGCTCTCGGTGGCTTTGGCTGCTGCCGATACCCGGTCCGTCGCGTTGATCGAGTAGCCTAGCGTCGCAACGCCGTCTCGGGGACCGCCCTGCGCACCACTTCGCGCATCGCAAAACTCGAATGGATGCGCGCGACGCCGGGCATCCGCGAAAGATGTTGTTTGTGGATGCGCTCGAAGTCCGCGATATCGCGCGCGATCACCTGCAGATGATAATCGTCGCTCCCGGACATCAGATGGCAGGACACCACATCGGGACAACGCGCGATCGCAGCTTCGAATGCGGCGAGATAATCTTCGCTCTGCTTCTCCAATGTGATGGTGACGACGACCGTCGTGACCAGCCCAAGCGCAGTCGGCTCGAGATCGGCCCGGTAGCCGCGAATGATGCCGGCTTCCTCGAGTTGACGGATTCGGCGGGCGCAGGCGGTCGGCGACAGGCCAACCTTTTCGGCGAGTTCGATCTGGCTTGCCCGGGCGTCGGAGAGCAGCTCGGATAGAATCCGAAAATCAATGCGATCAAGCTCGGTCACGCTATGATTCACTAGTAAGTTGCGCTACGGCGCAGGATATGTGCGAAAACTGATGCTCGCAAGCCGTAATTCGCTGAGAGACGCTGCCGGCTCAGGGGTATTTTTGTCATCGGACAACAGCTTCCATGCAGGAGCGAAGCCCGTGCGGATCGGCGTACCCAAGGAAATCAAGGTCGATGAATACCGCGTTGGTCTGACGCCTGCGTCGGTTCGGGAATATGTGACGCGGGGGCATGACGTGATCGTCGAGCAAGGGGCCGGGCTCGGCATCGGGGCGGGCGACGACGTTTATCGCTCGGCCGGGGCTGCGATCGTGGACACGGCCGCCGAAATCTTTGCGACTGCCGACATGGTCATCAAGGTCAAGGAGCCGCAGCCGACGGAGTGGTGCCAGCTTCGCGAAGATCAAATCCTCTTCACCTATTTGCACCTGGCGCCGGATATCGCGCAGACCAAGGGACTTCTGGCATCCGGCTGTACCGCGATCGCCTATGAGACGGTGACGGACGCCCATGGCGGGCTCCCGCTGCTGGCCCCGATGAGCGAGGTGGCGGGACGATTGGCGATCGAGGCGGCGGGCGCCGCATTGCGAAAGTCGGCGGACGGCATGGGCAAGCTGATCGGCGGGGTGCCCGGTGTTGCGCCGAGCAGGATCGCGGTGATCGGCGGTGGCGTGGTCGGTACGCAAGCCGCCAGAATGGCGGCCGGTCTCGGCGCCGATATCGTGATCCTGGACCGATCGCTGCCGCGGCTTCGCGTCCTCGACGAGATGTTCCTTGGGCGCGCTCGCACGCGCTACGCGACGCTGGAAGCGATCGAGGAGGAGGTGACCGGCGCGGACGTCGTCATTGGCGCCGTGCTGGTACCAGGCGCCAGCGCGCCGAAGCTCGTCTCCCGCGCGCATCTCGCCCGCATGAAACGCCGTGCCGTGCTGGTCGACGTCGCGATCGACCAAGGGGGTTGCTTCGAGACGTCGCGGCCGACGACCCATCAGGCGCCGACCTATCTGGTCGACGAGATCGTGCATTATTGCGTTGCCAACATGCCGGGCGCCGTGCCCGTCACGTCGAGCCACGCGCTCAACAATGCCACGCTGCCGTTCGGCCTGGCGCTGGCCGGAAAGGGCATCCGCGCCCTGATCGAGGATCCGCATCTGCGCGCCGGGCTCAACGTGCATCGCGGGCAGATCACCAACCGCGCGGTCGCCGACAGCCAGAATTTGCCAGCGGCGGTGGCCGAAAACATTCTGGCGGCGTGACGTCCGCCGGCTGACAGGCGAGAGCAGGGCCGTTCGAAGCCTCGGGCAGAGCTGACGGCGGATTTTCTGCGGCAACGTACCTTCAGCGCTCGTAGCTTGCAGGGTCCGGATTATCCGATGGATGCGCAAAAGCGCCGCGCAGGACGGCTGTCATCGGAGTTTTGAAATTGAGCCCGTTGGGCGGGACCGGCGCTTCGAACCATTTTTTGTAAATCGCCTCGATCTCCGGGCTCTGGTAAAGTTCGGCAGTCACGCGGTCCGCCACCGCCTTGAAGGGCGCATCGTCCTTGCGCAGCATGATTCCGTAGGGTTCGGCCTTGGATAAGGCGTCGTCGCTGATGATGTAGGCAGACGGGTCCTTCGACCTTGCGATCGCGACGGCGAGCTGCACGTCATCGAGGACGTAGGCGGCGGCGCGGCCGGTTTCCAGCATGAGAAAGGCTTCCGCCTGATCCTTGGCCGCCAGCGGCGTGACGCCGAGATTGCGTGCGGCATTGACCTGGTTGAGCTGCACCATGTTGGTCGAGCCCGAAATCGCAACGACCGGCTTGCCTTTCAACTGGTCGATCGTGCGGATGTTGTCGGCCTTCCGTGCGGCAAACCGCGTCGCCGACAGAAAATGTGAGTTCGTGAACGCCACCTGGCGCTGCCGCTCCGCATTGTTGGTGGTGGAAGAGCAGACGAGATCAACCGTCCCATTCATCATGAGCGGAATGCGGTTGGATGACGTCACCGGGAGCGTCTCAACGGTCACGTTGGAGCGGTTGAGTTGGTGCTTAACCGCGTCCACGATTTTCATGCAGATGTCGACGGCGTACCCAATCGCCTTCTGGTCGCCGTCCAAATAACTGAAGGGCACCGAGGCTTCCTGGATGCCGAGGATGATCTTGTTGGTCTCCTTGACCTTCTGAAGTGTCCCGGTCAGCTCGCTTGCATGCACTGGGACGGCGATCAGGGCAACGGCAAGCATGGTCAATGGCAGGCGCATCACGGTGGACCTCATCGGATAGTGAACGGGTTTGCAGCGACCGAACGGATGGCCGCCGTGCCAATCGATAGCGGGCGACCGTAGTCGATCGGCACTTATTGCTGAATTAGTGACTGTGAAAACCGGCTATATCAAAGTTGCATTGCGGACGTGGCGCCAGGCGCCAGGAAAGCGCCGCGGGAGCGGATCGGTCTGATCGAATACCTGACGCGACAGGCGTCGACCTGTCGCTCGATCGGTGTCATCACCTGCGGCGCACATAACCCCAGGGTATGTCGGCGTTCGCTGCCACTTTATTGCTCATGGCTTCCCGTGTTACTTGCCCTTGGTCTCGACCTTCTGCTTCTCGTCTTCGTTCATTTTCTTCACCACTGGGTCGCGACTGGCTTCGCCGGTGGTCTGAGTTGTCGTAGCCGGCGGGCTTTTGTTTGGAATGGAGGTTTGCCCGGGCGGTGTCGTAGCCGGCCGCGTTGCGGTGGTGCTCGGCGGTGACGCCGTCTGAGCGGTCGCCGCCTGAGCATTCAACAGAAGCGCGCTCGACAGTGGCGACACCACGAGCGCTGTTGAGTTCGGTTTCATTGATCTGAACTCCTCTCAGATCAACGAGAACGGTCCGTTCAGTCTAACGTTCCCTTATGCCTCCAATTGCTTGCCGATCGGCAGTGCGCGGATGCGCTTGCCGGTCGCGGCGAAGATCGCGTTGATCAGCGCCGGCGCAAAGGGCGGCACGCCCGGCTCGCCGACACCGCTCGGCGGCGTGTCGGGGCCGGCAGGTACGATGTAGACGTTCGTGACAGCCGGGGACTCGTCGATCCGGATCACCGGGAAGTCGTCGTAATTACCCTGCTGCACCTTGCCGTCCTTGAAGGTGATCGCGCCATGCTTGGCGAGGCTCAGGCCCATGATCGCGGTACCCTCGATCTGGGACTGGATCCGCTCCGGATTGACGTAGGTTCCGCAATCGATGGCGGTATCGACCCGCGGCACGGTGAGCTTGCCCTTGTCGTCAACGGCGACCTCGACGATCGTCGCGATATAGCTGACGAAGCTGCGATGCGCGGCAATGCCCAGCCCGTGTCCCTTGGGGACGGACCGTCCCCAGCCGCCCTTGTCCGCGACCAGCTCGACGACCTTGCGAAGACGCGCGGTATCGATCGGGTAGCTGTCATAGGGCTCGCCATAGTTCCAGAGGTCCTTCACCGAATCGAGCTTGACGATCCGGGGCGAGCCGATCAGCTCCAGCAGCATATCCTTTTGATCGCGTTTGGTGGCATGGGCGATTTCAGCGACCATCGACTGCACCGCGAAGGCGCGCGGGATGTTCGACACCGAGCGGAACCAGCCGATGCGGGTATGCGCGGCCGCTTCCGGATTCTCGCACTGGACGTTGGCGATCTCGAAAGGCATGTCGACAAGCCCCATGCCGAGTTCAAACGGCGCCTGGTGCACCGTATTGGCGGCAAATGTCGAGGCGATGCTCGGCGCGACGCTGCGATGGCGCCAGGCCGTCACCTTGCCGTTCTTGTCGAGGCCAGCCTCGATGCGTTCCACCGAGACGGTATGCAGGAAGCCGTTGCGAACGTCGTCTTCCCGCGTCCATTGCACCTTTACGGGGGCGCCGAGTTCCCTGGAGAGCAGCGCCGCTTCGATGGCGAAATCGCACTTCGACTTGCGCCCGAAGCCGCCGCCGAGCAGGGTGACGTTGACGGTGACATTCTCCTGGGGAATGCCAAGCGTTTTGGCGACGTCCTCGCGCGTTCCGCCCGCGCTTTGCACCGGCCCCCAGATATCAGCCTTGTCGCCCTTGACGTCCGCGACGGCAGCCGGCGGCTCCATGGCGACATGGGCGAGATGCGGGAGATAATACTCACCCACGATCACCTTGTCGGCGCCCTTCAAAGCGGCTTCCACGTCGCCCTCCTTGCGCACCACCAAGCCGGGCTTCCGTGCGGTCGCCTCCAGTTCGGCCCGGTAGGCGACTGAGTCATATTTGGCATTAGCACCGTCATCCCACGTGATCTTCAGCGCGTCGCGGCCCTTGATCGCAGCGCCGGTGTTGCGCGCGATCACTGCGACGCCGCCGAGCGGCTGGAATTTTGAAGGCCACGGCCAGCCCTTGACTTCCAGAACCTTCTCGACGCCGGAGACTTTCATCGCCTCCGCCCCGTCAAACGACACGACCTTGCCCCCGGTCACGGGCGGCCGGGCAATGACGGCATATTTCATGCCGGGCAGGCGGACGTCGGCGCCGTAACGCGCGGTGCCTGTCGTGATGTCGCGGAGATCGACCATGCTGATCTGGCCTTTGCCCAGATAGCGGAAATCCTTTGGGTCTTTCAGCTTCACGCCTTCGACACTCGGTACCGCCTCCTTGGCGGCATCGGCTGCCAGATCGCCAAAGCCAATGCGGTGCCCGCTCGCACTGTGTACGACCTCGTGATTGACTGCCTTCACTTCGGTCGCCGGCACACCCCAGCGTTTCGCCGCTGCGGCTTCGAGCATCGTGCGGGCCGAAGCGCCGATCTGACGCATCGGCATCAGGTAGTGACGCGTGCTGCGCGAGCCGTCGGTATCCTGGTTGCCGAATTTGACCTCGTCGCCATGCGCCTGCTGGACGCGAACGCGCGACCAGTCGGCCTCCATCTCTTCGGCCACGATCATCGGCAGGCTGGTACGGACGCCGGTTCCCATCTCGGCGCGGTGTGCGACGATCGTGACAATGCCGTCCGGTGCGATCGCGACGAACACGCGGGGGTCCACCACGGTACCGTGCGGCATCTTGTCGGCGCCGGTCTGGTACGCGGCAAAGCCGGGGCGTGACATCACGGGGGCGGCCAAAACGAAGCCGCCGGCCAGCCCGAGGCCCTTCAGGATGCTGCGGCGTGAAACGTTGTCGACTTTGACGTATCGCTCAAAGCCGCGGAGCTTCTTGGGGTTGGTGAGAATGTTCATGATCATACCCCTGTCGAAGCAAGGTGAACCGCATTTTCGATGCGCTGATAACAGCCGCAGCGGCAGATATTGCCCGCCATCGCCTCGCGTATCTGATCGTGCGTGGGTTTCGGATTCTCGATCAGCAGCGCGGCCGCCTGCATGATCTGTCCGACCTGGCAAAAGCCGCATTGCGGGACATTGAGCTGGCGCCAGGCCTTCTGAACCGCGTGATCGCCCGTCGGATGAAGACCTTCGATCGTCGTGACCTCCCGATCGACCACGTCGGAAACCGAGGTGATGCAGGCGCGTATCGCCTGCTTGTCGACGATCACGGTGCAGGCGCCGCAAAGCGCCTGGCCGCAGCCATATTTCGTGCCCGTCAACCCGATTTCGTCGCGGAGGAACCAAAGTAGTGGAAGATCGGGATCGCCGTCCCAGTTCTTTTGCTGGCCGTTAATCTTCAAAGTAATCATGATCGATCCTCGCTCTTCGTAAGCTGCTGATGGTTGCTCCGACGTGAGGCGATAACACTCCTGCTGACCGCCCAGCGTCGCCGCTTCGAAATTCCTCGCTGTCTCATCTGGCTGGGATTTCTTTAAGCCATCCTCCTGATCATTATTATTTGCTGTTGTTTCAGTAAGGCCGCCCCCTGCAGATCGCCGCCACAAGGCATCCTCCATTTGCGTCCGCATGTTTGGCGAAAGCGCGGCATTGGCAAAGAAGTGCATTTGGTCAGTAACGCTGACGCAGCGACACAGCAAAACAAATTATCGTCAAACTTGAACGTCGTTGTCATGACAAGATGCGGGATCGTTTCTTCCATGTCGCCCGGCGCTGCACAGTCTTTCACCATTTGCACGCCACGGACATCGGCGCCGAACGCTTCGCGACGACTCCTATAATTCTCGATCTTGACTGCACGCGCGATGACGCATCGCACACCGCAGAAGGCTGAGCTGTTCTGCGAAATATGCATGATGCGCTCATCGGCAGTTACGATCGCGTGAAATGCAATGGACACCCGTTGTTGCTGGCTTTTCCTGGAATCGCTGATGCAACTGGAAGGGGCATTGCGCAAAAGACAAATTTGTTCGTCGCCTTTCTTTTGACCGACTCCCTCCATCAGTTTGCGTGATGTGCAAATCCGATCAGCCCACAACATCGATCACAAGCACAGACGCGGAACTCGCGACTGCGATGTGTCAGGATCCGACACGGCGCGCGCTCATCCTGACGGCTCTCGCCACCGGGGCTTGCCTCGCGTCGCCCGGGTTCTCCATTGCCGAGGAAGATTCGCCGGGCAGCAACGAGCGGCCCCAGAAAGCCGACGTTCTGGTTTTCGCCGAAGGGGACCACGCGGGCGAGGTGATCAAGCCGCAGGATCTGAAAGCCGGTGGACCGCCGGTGCGGGCCTGGCCAAAGGATCCCAAGACATCGGTTGTCCGCAACGGCTCGCGCCTGAACGAGGTGCTCGTCGTAAAACTGGATCCGGCCGAGTTCGATGAAGAAACGCGCTCGCGCGCCGCCGGCGGCGTCGTCGCCTATTCGGCAATCTGCGTCCACACGGGCTGTCCGATCACGGCATGGGTGAAGGCGGCAGGCGGCGACAAGGACGTGTTCAAGTGCGTTTGCCATAATTCGGAATATGACCCGAGGCAAGGCGCGCAAGTTATCTTTGGGCCGGCGCCACGGCGTCTGCCGGCGCTTCCGTTGGCGGCAGAAGACGGTCCACTTACGGTGGCTGCAACATTTGTTGGAAAGGTAGGTGCGCAGCAGGCCAGGTGACGGCGGGCCACCGTTGATCCACGACAATGAAAAAACAGAATTCGTGAGATGAAAACAAAGGGGAGGTTTCGTTATGGCCTTGAAGCAATGGCTTTTGTCAGGTCTGCTCGCGTCTACATGCCTCGTTTCGATCGCTGCCGCCGGTCCGATCGAGAACTATAGCTTGGTGACGGCTGATCGACTCAAGAATCCCGAACCCGGCAACTGGATGCACTATCGCCGGACCTATGACGGCCAGGGATACAGTCCGCTCGACCAGATCAACACCTCGAACGTGAAAAACCTGACGCCGGTGTGGACGTTCTCGACCGGTGTGGTCGAGGGACACGAGGCGCCACCGATCATCAACAATGGCGTGATGTTCGTCGCAACGCCGATGGGGCAGGTGATCGCGCTCAACGCCAAGACCGGCGACGAGTACTGGCGATACAAACGCCAGCTCCCCGACGACCTCTTTCAATTGCACCCGACCAACCGCGGCGTGGGATTGTGGCAGGATAAGCTGTACCTCGCCACGACGGACGACCATCTGGTAGCGCTCGATGCCAAGACCGGCAAGGTGGTCTGGGATACCAAGGTTCAGGACTACAAGAAGGGGCAGTACCTGACGCTGATGCCGTTGGTCGTCGACGGCAAGGTGATCGTCGGTGGTTCCGGCGGCGAATTGGGCGTGCGCGGTTATGTCGTTGCCTATGATGCCAACACGGGCAAAGAACTGTGGCGGACCTTCACTATTCCCGGCACGGGTGAGCCAGGTAGTGAAACCTGGAAAGGCGACGACTGGAAATCGGGTGGCGGATCTGCCTGGATGACAGGCACCTACGATCCGGACACCAAGACAGTCTATTGGGGTACCGGCAACGCCGCACCTTGGCCGGGCGACACTCACCCCGGCGACAATCTTTACACAAGTTCAGTGCTCGCGCTCGATCCCGATAGCGGCAAGATGAAAACCTACTTCCAGTACCATCAAAACGATTCCTGGGATTGGGACGAGGTGGACGCACCAATGCTGGTCGACCTGCAAAGGGATGGCCGCACAATCAAGAGTCTTATCCATCCGGGACGCAACGCGATTTTCTGGATACTGGAGCGCAAGCCGGACAGCATCAAATATGTGGCCGGCTGGCCTTTTGTTCATACCGACGTCTGGAAAGGCATTGAGCCCGAGAGTGGCAAGCCGATTGTCGACCCGGCTCGCAAGCCGGTTATTGGCAAGCGGGTTGAATTCTGCCCGTCATTGTGGGGCGGCAAGGATTGGCCGTCGGCTGCGTATAGCCAGAAAACCGGATTGGTCTACGTTCCGGCCAACGAGAATTTCTGTGGCGGCTTCACCGGCGAGAAGGTGCCGTTGGTTGCCGGCCAGCTTTGGCTCGGGACCAAGCCCGAGGATATCGGCTTGACGCCCCGTCCCGGCGCCACTCACTTTGGCGAACTGCAGGCGTGGGATCCGGCCACGGGCAAAAAGACCTGGTCACATACTTTTCCCAAGTCACATCTGTTCGGTTCGGTGACGACTACTGCAGGCGACCTCGTCCTTGTTGGCGGCACCAATGACCGGATGTTCCGCGCCTTCCATGCCAAGACCGGCGAACTGCTTTGGGAGCAAAAGACCAACTCCGGCATCATGGGCATGCCGATCGCCTACGAGGTCGACGGCACGCAGTATATCGCCGTGCAGTCGGGCTGGGGCGTCGACGCGCAGCGCATCCAGGACGCTCTGGTGGGCAAGGTCCCCGGCCTGGAGAATAACGTGCCGCAGGGCGGCGTCGTTTGGGTGTTCGCCGTCAAGAAGTGACTGCAAAAAGGCAGGATCCGGCGCTTGGCTGTTACGCGGTGGCCAGGCGCCGATAGGCAACGCGTTCGGACTATGATTTGGTCTGATCGCCGGAGCAGATCAGTCTTCAAGACGTTTCGAGGGACTGGGAAGCGAGCTCAAAGCCGATCACGGAACCGATGTATATCGTTATCCCCGGCCTGATCGATCTGCACACCCATGTCTATTGGGGCGGCACTTCGCTCGGCATCGGCGCCGAGGAGTTCTGCCGCACCTCCGGCGTCACCACGGCGGTCGACACGGGCAGCGCCGACCCCGGCAATTTCGCCGGCTTCCGCAAGCACGTCATCGAGCCTAGCCAGGTCGGCATTCTTGCCTATCTGCACGTCCCCCACGCCGGGATCTACGGCTTCTCGCATCGGGTTGTGGTCGGCGAGAGCGAGGAGATGCGCCTGATGAATCCGGTCGATGCCGTCGCCGTTGCAGAGGCCAACCGCGACCTCATCGTCGACATCAAGGTGCGGGTCGGACTCCACGCTTCGGGCACCTCGGGGATCGTGCCACTCGACATCGCGCTTGAGGTCGGGCGCAAGTGGCCGTGCTGGCATACCGCTTGCAGGCAAAAAGAGACTGACTGGCATCGGTTTGACTGGCCCGTTTCACCTGATGCGGCATCGAACCTTCGGCCAATGAATGGGCCGGAACCGCCATGACAACTCGAGACTGGGAGAGCTCCATGGATCGCAGGACTGTGCTGAAGGGATTGGCGGGGGTAGGCAGCCTGGCGGCGATGAGCGGCCTTTCGATGCCGGCGCTTTCCCAAGGCGCCGCCGCGCGCACGCTGCGGTTTGTGCCGCAGGCCAACCTCGCGAATTTCGATCCGATCTGGGGGACCCAGTATGTCGTGCGCAACGCCGCGGCGCTGGTGTGGGACACCCTCTACGGCCTCGACGCCACACTGCAGCCGCAGCGCCAGATGGTCGAGTCCGAGGAGGTATCCGATGACGGTCTGGTCTGGACCTTTCGGCTTCGGCCGGGGCTGAAGTTCCACGACGGCGCGCCGGTGCTGAGCAAGGATGTGGTGGCGAGTCTCGCGCGCTGGTCGGCGCGCGATCCGATGGGACTGATGCTCAAGGCGATCCAGAACGAGTTGACCGCCGTCGACGACAGGACCTTCAAATGGGCGCTGAAGGCGCCATACCCGAAGATGCTGTTGGCATTGGGCAAGAACAGCACGCCCTGCGCGTTCATCATGCCGGAGCGCATCGCCCAGACCGACCCGTTCAAGCAGATCCCCGAATATGTCGGCTCCGGCCCGATGAAGTTCGCGAAGGGCGAATGGGTGCCCGGCGCCAAGGCGGTGTTCGAGAAGTTCGCTGATTACACGCCACGGCAGGAGAAGGCATCCTGGCTCGCCGGTGGCAAGCAGATGCTGATTGATCGCATCGAATGGGTAGTGATCCCGGATCCTGCCACGGCGGCGGCAGCACTTCAGAATGGCGAGGTCGATTGGTGGGAGAGTCCCATCACCGATCTCGTGCCATCGCTCAAGAAGAACCGCAACATCAACGTCGACATCGCCGATCCGCTCGGCAACATCGGCTCATTCCGGATGAACCATCTGCATCCGCCCTTCAACGATGTGAAGGTGCGGCGTGCCGTGCTAGCTGCGCTGAGCCAGGAAGACTACATGCGCGCGCTGGTCGGTGACGATACCGCGCTCTGGAAGCCATTGCCGGGGTTCTTTACGCCGGATACGCCGCTTTACACGGAGGAAGGTGGCGAGATCCTGAAGGGTAAGCGCGATCTCGCAATGGCCAAGAAGTTGCTGGCCGAGAGCGGCTATTCAGGCCAGCCGGTCACCTGCGTTGTGGCGCAGGATCAACCGATCACCAAAGCGCAGGGCGATGTCACCGCGGATCTGTTGAAGCAAATCGGAATGAATGTCGACTTCGTTGCAACCGATTGGGGCACGGTAGGCTCCCGCCGCGCGCAGAAAACGCCGCCGGGCCAGGGCGGCTGGGGGATGTTTCACACCTGGCACGCCGGCGCGGACTGCATCAGTCCCGCCGCCTATAACGCCATTCGCGCCAATGGCGACAAGGCGTGGTTTGGCTGGCCCACGAGCGAGGCCGTGGAAAAGGAAGTCACGGCATGGTTCGACGCCAAAAATCGCGATGAGGAGAAGGCTGCGGTCAAGCGCCTCAACAAAGCGGCAATGGAGGATGTTGTCTACGCACCGACCGGCTTTTTCCTCAGCTACACGGCGTGGCGCAAGAACGTCTCCGGTATCGCGAAGGGGCCGCTGCCGTTCTTCTGGGGCGTATCGAAGACCGCATGACGGCGCAGTAAACCCACATGGTCTCGTATATCCTCCGGCGCGTTCTCTCGACCTTGCCCGTGATGGGGATCGTCGCGCTGTTCGTCTTCAGTCTGCTCTACATCGCGCCGGGCGATCCGGCGGCGGTGATTGCGGGCGATCAGGCGAGTCCCGCCGACGTTGAGCGTATACGCCAGGGCCTCGGTCTTGACCGGCCGTTTCTGGTCCAGTTCGGGACCTGGCTCTGGCACATCCTGCATGGCGATCTCGGTACCTCGATCTTCACCAACCTGCCGGTCGCCTCGATGATCGCGCAGCGCATCGAGCCGACGTTCTCGCTGATGGCGATTACGCTCGTCCTGACCATCCTTGTCGCGGTACCGGTCGGCGTGGCGGCGGCGTGGAAGGCAGGAAGCTGGGTGGATCGCACCATCATGGCGTTCGCGGTGTTCGCCTTCTCGCTTCCGGTCTTTGTTGTCGGATACGTGCTTGCCTACGTGTTCGCGCTGCAGTTCGAATGGCTTCCCGTTCAGGGGTACACGCCGTTGACCGCGGGCTTCTGGCCATGGCTGCAGAACCTGATCCTGCCCGCACTTGCCCTCGGCTCCGTCTACATCGCGTTGATCGCGCGCATTACCCGCGCCTCCATGCTCGAGGTGCTGCAGCAGGACTATGTCCGCACCGCCCGCGCCAAAGGCCTCGGGCAGCACAACATCCTGTTCGTTCACGCGCTGAAAAACGCAGCCGTTCCGATCGTGACGGTGATTGGTATCGGCATTGCGCTACTGATCGGTGGCGCGGTGGTGACCGAAAGCGTGTTCGCCATCCCCGGCCTCGGCCGGTTGACGATCGACGCGATCCTGCGCCGCGATTACCCGGTCATTCAGGGCATCGTCCTGCTGTTCAGCTTCCTCTATGTGCTCGTCAACCTCATGGTCGACGTCACCTACACCCTGGTCGATCCGAGGATCCGCTATTGAGCATCTCCACCACAAGCACGGCACCGGTACCGCCGGGCCTCGTCATTGCGCCGCAACTGCCGGACCTGCTGCTGCCGGTAGCGATCCGGCGCGGGTTGTTCGGCTTCCTGCGCAATCATCCGACGGTTGTGATCGGCGGCGCCTTGCTGCTCGGCCTCGTCCTGGTCGGGATCTTCGCGCCCTGGCTCGGAACCGTCGACCCGACCGCGCTCGCGCCCGCCAAGCGTACGCGGTTGCCGTCTGCGGATTTTTGGTTCGGCACCGATCTGCTGGGCCGCGACATCTATTCGCGCGTGCTCTACGGGGCACGGGTCTCGCTCACCGTTGGCTTGTCGGTCGCGATACTGGCCTCGCTCGCCGGTCTTGCCATCGGCCTCGTCTCGGGTTTCGTGCGATGGGCGGACGGCATCCTGATGCGGTTCATGGACGGGCTGATGTCGATCCCGCCGATCCTGCTCGCCGTCGCGCTGATGGCACTGACACGCGCGAGCGTTGGCAACGTCATCCTGGCCATCACGATTGCCGAAGTCCCGCGCGTCTCGCGGCTGGTGCGCAGTGTCGTGCTGTCGCTGCGCGAGCAGCCCTATGTGGACGCTGCCACGGCCTCCGGCACGCGAACGCCGATGGTCATCCTGCGCCACATCCTGCCCAACACGCTGGCGCCGATGCTGGTCCAGGCAACCTATATCTGCGCCAGCGCCATGATCGTGGAGTCGATCCTCTCCTTCATCGGCGCCGGCACGCCGCCCACCATTCCGTCCTGGGGCAACATCATGGCCGAGGGCAGGGCGCTGTGGCAGGTCAAGCCCTACATCGTGTTTTTTCCCGCCGCGTTTCTGTCCGTCACCGTGCTCGCCGTCAACCTGCTCGGCGACGGCCTGCGCGATGCGCTCGATCCGCGAATGGCCAAGAGTCTCTGATCCGATGGCGTTGCTCGAAGTCGAAAATCTGCAGACTCATTTCCGTACCCCCGAGGGCATTAACCGGGCCGTTGACGGCGTGTCCTTTCATGTCGACGAAGGCGAGACGCTGGCCATCGTCGGCGAATCCGGCTGCGGCAAATCGGTCACCTCGATGTCGCTGATGCGGCTGATCGCCGAGCCCCCGGGCAGGATCGCGGGTTCTATCCGCTTCCAGGGCAAGGATCTGCTGCAACTCTCCGAACGCGAGATGCGCGCTATTCGCGGCAACGACATTTCGATGATCTTCCAGGAGCCGATGACCAGCCTCAATCCAGTGCTGACCGTCGGTCGACAGATCGGCGAGACGCTGCGGATGCACCAGGGGCTCGACAAGCGGGCTGCCGAGGCGCGCGCCATCGACATGCTGACACTGGTCGGAATCCCGGAGCCGGCGCGGCGCGTACGCGAATATCCGCATCAGCTCTCCGGCGGTATGCGGCAGCGCGTGATGATCGCCATGGCGCTCGCCTGCAATCCAAAGCTCCTGATCGCCGACGAGCCGACCACGGCGTTGGATGTCACCATCCAGGCGCAGATCCTGCAGTTGATGCTGGACCTCAAGCGCCGTGTCGGCGCTGCGATCGTGCTGATCACCCATGATCTGGGCGTAGTCGCCGAAATCGCCGAGCGCGTTATGGTCATGTATGCCGGCCGCAAGGTTGAAGAGGCGCCGGTGGCCGAGCTGTTCCGCTCGCCCCGTCACCCCTATACGCAGGGCCTGCTCGGTGCGGTGCCCAAGCTCGGCTCTTCGCTCACTGGCGCAGCCCGGCGCCTTGCCGAGATCCCCGGCCAGGTACCCAGCCTCAAGGGGCGGATCGAGGGTTGCGTCTTCGCCGGACGTTGTTCGCTGGCGACCGATCTCTGCCGGCAGGCCGCCCCAGGTCTCGAAGAGAAGGGACCCCGCCACATCGCCGCCTGCCATTACGCGCGCAAGGAGGCTGCCGCGGCATGAGCGCCCCACTGCTCCAGGTCAACGACCTCAAGAAGCATTTTCCGGTTCGCGGCGGCCTGTTCAGCCGCAAGTCCAACTGGGTCTACGCCGTGGATGGCGTGTCCTTTGAGGTCGAGCGCGGTGAAACCTTGTCTCTTGTCGGCGAGTCCGGCTGCGGCAAGTCGACGGTCGGCCGGGCCATCCTGCGGCTGTTCGACATCACATCCGGCCAGGTGGTGCTGGATGGCCAGCGTATCGACGGCCTTTCACCTGGCGGGTTGCGCAGCATGCGCCGCCGCGTGCAGGTGGTGTTCCAAGATCCGTTCTCCAGCCTCAACCCGCGCATGCGCGTGCGCGATATCCTGGCCGAGCCAATCCGCAATTTCGGCCTCGCCAAATCTTCTGCCGAGCTCGAGGCGAAGGTTGCGGCGCTGATGGATACCGTGCGCCTGCCGCGCGACGCGCTGGGCCGTCGGCCTCATGAATTCTCGGGCGGCCAGCGCCAGCGCATCGGCATCGCCCGGGCGCTCGCCGCGGAACCCGAACTGATCGTCTGCGACGAGGCGGTCTCAGCGCTCGACGTCTCCGTCAAGGCGCAAATCGTCAACCTGCTTCAGGATCTGCAGCGGGAGTTCGGCCTTGCGCTACTCTTCATCAGCCACGATCTGGCGATCGTCGAGCACATGACGCACCGTGTTGCTGTCATGTATCTCGGCAAGATCGTCGAGATGGCGCCAAGGCAACAGATATTCACCGCGCCGAGACATCCCTACACCAAGGCTCTGTTGTCGGCAGTGCCGGTGCCGGAGCCGGGGGCCATTCGCAACCCGATCATCCTGACGGGCGATGTGCCGAGCCCGATCAATCCGCCCAGCGGTTGCCGCTTCCACACCAGGTGTCCATACGTGTTCGATCGCTGCCGGACGGAAGAGCCGGAGCTTCGGTCAACCGAAGGCGGGCAATGGGTGGCGTGTCATCTCAAAGCGCTGCCGGAAGCGCCGGGACCCGCTCACTGATTTCGTGCTGCGACGCCCGCCAACCTACTTCGTGCCATAGGCACGGTCGCCGGCGTCGCCGAGACCCGGCACGATGAAGGCGTTGCCATCCAGCCCCTGGTCGATCGCCGCGAGCCAGATCGGAACGTCCGGGTGAATGCCGCGCATGCGCTCAACGCCTTCCGGCGCGCCGATCAGGCAGACCAGTCGAATGTCGTTCGCGCCACGCTCTTTCAGCCGGTCGACCGCGGCGACGGCGGAGTTCGCCGTTGCCAGCACCGGTGAAATCACGATCACCAGCCGCTCGTGCAGATCGCTCGGCGCCTTGAAGAAATATTCGACCGCCGTGAAGGTTTCCGGTTCGCGGTAAAGGCCGATATGCGCGATCCGCGCGGTCGGCACCAGATCGAGCATGCCTTCTGCAAAGGTCACGCCGGCACGCAGCACCGGTGCGAATACCAGCTTCTTGCCCGCGATCTGCGGCGACTTCATCTGCGCCAGCGGCGTTTCAATTTCGACATCGGCCAGCGGCAGATCGCGGGTGACCTCGTAACAAAGCAGCGTCCCGATCTCCTTGAGGAGTTCGCGAAACGACTTGGTTGATATGTCTTTCTTCCGCAGCAACGTCAGCTTGTGCTGCACCAGCGGGTGATTAACGATCGTAACGCCGTCCATGTCTCTGACCTCGGATCTAGAAAACCGTGCCGTCGCTGATGACTTTCACCGGAGGCGACGCGTCGGCGCGGCGTTCGCGTGCCAGCCGTCGGCCCGCAGCCCAGGTGCCGCCCTCGAGAATCTTCGCCAGCGGCATTGACGTCGCATCGCGTCCTAGCCGTTGCCGCAGACCGTCAGCGACGCGGTCGAGCAGCGCCACCGTCAGCGCACGCCATTCCACGACAAGTGGTGACGATATCTCGTGTTCTCGTTGCGCCGCTTCTGCATCGCGAAATGCGAGCACGCCGGTATCGACGAACAGCCCGCCGTTGCGATATTCCGCAAGGCCGGTGAGGCCATCGATATCGGTCACGCTGATGCCGGACGTCTGTAGCGGTTCGATCAGAGAATAGGCCAGCCATTGCGAGAGCTTGTGCAGCGGTACCAGGCCGCTGGTGGCATCAGCGGTCGTCAACGCCGGATGCTGCCAGCAATCGCCGAGCGCGATGCCCCCCAGCGTCAGTCGCGAGGGCCAGATCGGCCCGAGTTGCTGCAACAGTTCAGTTAAAATCGTTGGGGCAGGCAGTTGTCCACCTTCTGCCAGCATCGCAAGCCGGTCGAACAGCCCGCCGGGCCGCGGCGTATCGCGGCTGCCGAATATTTCCGGTTCTGAGGCCACCAGCCGGCCCAGGCGGCGCAACAGGTCGGCGCGGCCGTCCATCCCCACGAGCGGATTGACGTCCGAGACCTGCATGCCACGCTCGAGGTCGGCAACGCTGAAACTTGCGAGCACGCCAGCGTCGACCCGCAGGGGCTCAAGGGGGCTAGCCGAGAATGCGCCGCCTGCGAACATGGCAAGGCTGGCTAGCCCCAAGCCTTCCGAACGACCGATGGCTGATCCGGTTTGTGGATCGCGGTAGCGCCACGATGGACCGGCGCCGGCATCGAGGAAGACGCTCACAATGGCCAGATCGAATTCGGCCCGGGCGCGAGCCGCCCGATCGGGCCAGCCGGTCTGGTCGGCGGTGGCAGTCCAACGATCGTTCCCATTCGTAACGAAGTGTCGCCAGCGGGAATGAAACGGCACGTCGAACGAAGGATAGGCCTTGCGCGTCGTTTCCAGCACCAGATCGATTGCGCTGTCCATGCGATCGACGTCGATGCGGAAGTTCGGAAGTCTGTCGTCAAGCCCGATTGCTAGCATGCGATGCGCGCGCTCACGGACTGCCTTCGCGCTCAACAACGTCAAAGCGGCTGACGTCTCTGGGTTTGCAAGGGACAAGGCCGCCGCCTCTCTCAATATTTTTCGAGCGGACGGCCGACCGGATTGTCCAGGTCTTGCAGCGGCTCGGGCGTGTAGTAACCCGCGGCCTTCTTCGCCGCGATTTCCACATGCGCGTCAGCCGGCACGAGATCATCGGGAATCGGTATGCGCTCGACGATTTCGATACCCTGACCGGTCAGTGCATCATGCTTCATGTCACTCATCGAAACGAAGCGGTCGATCCGCCTCAGGCCGAGCCAATGCACTACGTCCGGCATCAGTTGCTGGAATCGGGCGTCCTGCACGCCGGCAACGCATTCGGTGCGTTCGAAATACTGGGCCGCGGCATCGCCGCCCTCCTGGCGCTTGCGGGCGTTATAGACGAGAAATTTTGTCACTTCGCCCAGCGCGCGGCCCTCCTTGCGATTGTAGATGATGATGCCGAGCCCGCCGCTTTGGCCCGCGCTCGCGCATTCTTCGATACCGTGAATCAGGTAGGGACGGCAGGTGCAGATATCAGAACCAAACACGTCGGAGCCGTTGCATTCGTCATGCACGCGGCAGGTTATCTTGGTGGAGTGGTCCGGCAGTTTGGTAACGTCGCCGAACAGATAGGCTGTCGTGCCGCCGATCGGCGGCAGAAAGACGTGCAGATCGGGCCGGGTCACCAGTTCCGGAAACATGCCTGCGGTCTGCTCGAACAGTTGCCGGCGCAGGTTTTTCTCGGTGGTGGCGAAGCGCTCCGCGAGGCCAGGCAGGTACCAGACCGGGTCGATCGCAATCTTGACCACGGAGACGCTGCCATTCTTGTGCACGACCTCGCCATCCTGCTTGAGCCGTCCGGCCTCGATCGCTGCCTGCAGTTCGGGTAGATCGAGGCGGGCGCGTGTGATGGCAATACTCGGGCGGATGTCGATGCCCTCGGCGATCTCGCTCGCAAAGGTTTCCGCAGCGAGATGTCCCCATGGGTCGAGTGAGACGATCCGCTGCGGCTCGGTCCATTGCGGAAACGGCCCGATGGTTTCAGCAGGATGGGTATTGGTGAGATCCGGACGTCGGATCGGGTCGAGGGCGCCGGACGAGACGGCAAGCGCGCGATACACTGAGTAGGAGCCGCCATGGGTGCCGATCACGTTGCGGTCCTGCGGGCGAGAGACTGTGCCGATCACCGGTCCGCGTTCGCGCGCGCTGGCTGCGCCCCAGGCGATCGGGAATTTAAGCTTGGCACCCGGTGCCGGGTGCGACGTAATGCGAATATGATCAATCCGATTGGAACGAGTCATCGCCACGAACCCTGAAACGGCGACGGCCCGCCTAAACAGACGGGCCTGGTCACCAATAATAAAAGCTCAGCAGCGGTTGCGGCTGAGACAGTAGTATAATCAGATTTTGACTGAATACAACGGCGATTTAAACTAGGCGGCCGGTGGCCACGTCCGTCGTTAACCCTTCCAGCCCGGAGGGCTGCGCGGCCGGTTCTGGCGCCCGCGGGTCATCGCTGAAAACGAGATCGAAAGGCGGGACCATTCGTCGTGCGCTTGAAGCGCGCGGTCGAGTACGGATTGTGCGGGCCGCACTATCGCTCGTTGCTTCATTGTGCGAGCGATCGTCGCCGCGTCAATACTGGCGGTCGCGGAAACGCAGGACTGACGTGCGTCTCGCGGACTGTCTCCGGAATTGACTTCGCGTGAACCAAAACTTTAACTGCTGACTTCGATCGAGCCCGACAGGACTCCGAGCTCCGCAGACTGCTTCATTTCCATGCAAGCCTCGCCTTAAATGGAAGCATCCAGAAAGTTATCCATGCGCGTCATCAATGTTGCCGCCGCCCAGTTGGGCCCGATCCAGAAAGCCGACAGTCGCGAAGCCGTCGTCAGGCGCATGATCGCGCTGATGGATGAAGCCAAGGCGAAAGGCGCCGATTTGATCGTCTATCCGGAGCTCGCACTCACCACGTTCTTTCCGCGCTGGTACATGGAGGATCAGGCCAAGGTCGACAAATGGTTCGAACGCGAGATGCCGAATGCGGCGACAAGGCCATTGTTTGAGCGGGCCGCCCACCACAAGATCGCAATGAATTTTGGCTATGCCGAACTGACGCCGGATGGGCATCATTTCAACACCTGCATCCTCACCGACAAATCGGCGAAAATTGTCGGCAAGTACCGCAAGGTTCATCTGCCCGGTCATTCGGAGTTCGACACGAAACGGGCGTTCCAGCATCTGGAGAAGCGCTACTTCGAGCCAGGCGATCTCGGTTTCAACGTCTGGCGTGCGCTCGGTGGCATCTTCGGCATGGCGGTCTGCAACGACCGGCGTTGGCCGGAGACCTATCGCGTGATGGGCCTGCAGGGCGTCGAGATGGTGCTGATCGGCTACAACACTCCCTCGGTCAATGCCGAGAAGAGCGAGGAGGGGCCAGAGAAGCGGCTGTTCCACAACCGGCTCTCCGCGCAAGCCGGCGCTTACCAGAACTCGACCTGGGTCGTATGCGTTGCGAAGGCCGGCGTCGAGGATGGCCACCCGTTGATCGGCGGCAGCCTGATCGTCGATCCGGACGGCGAGATTGTCATCGAGGCCAAGACCGAGGAGGACGAACTGCTGGTCCACCCCTGCGACCTTGACGCCACCATCTTCGGTAAGAACACGATCTTCAATTTCGCGCTTCACCGCCGCATCGAGCATTACGGCCTGATCACCAGCCGCACCGGCGCGGTGGCGCCTCCGGAGAATTAGATGTCCGGTATCTCCTTGCTCGCCCGCAACGGAGCGGCCCAACCATCCGACCAAAGTCAGTGAAGGGAGAACTGCACCGTGCCCAGCGCCATGGTCACCGCCGCCTGGGTCGGATCGATCACGGGAATCCCCAGCGCCTGCTCCAGCGGAAGGCGGTGACGCGCCATGCCGGCACAGCCCATCACGATGGCGCCGGATCCGTCTTCATCCTTGAGCGCGCGCCCGACCTCGATCATCTTTGCGAGCGTTCCTTCGCCCGATGCCGTCTCCGCCACGCTCATGTTGAGCGGCCGCTCCCTGGTCAGGCGATCCATCAGGCCCATCTGCCTGAGATAACGAACATGGCGGCGAATCGAGCGCTGCGCGATCGCAATGACCCCGAAGGTTTCTGCGCGCGCGAGCGCCGTCAGCACGCCGCATTCGGCGATGCCGAACACGGGCCGGTCGGTGGCTTCGCGGCAGACATGCAGGCCCGGATCGCTGTAGCAGGCAATGACGAAGGCAGCCGAATGGTTGTCGCCTTCGACGAGGCGGCGCAGCGGCATCGCCACACCATCGACGTCGGCCTGGCTCTCGATCCCGTAGGGGCCTTCGGTCAGCGTTTCGCAGACGATCTCCGGTCCGCTTTCAAAGTCGAGCGGCTTCAAGGCCTGCTCCAGCCCCTGTGTTACGAGCTGGTTGGAATTGGGATTGATGACGAGAATGCGCGGCCGGGACATGGTATTTTCCTGCGGGATAACGCGTCGGTCGATACTGCGAGACCGATGTGCAACATGACGACATTGGAAGCAATGACCATGCCATCCAGTAATGCATGGTCCACTGTCTGCTGCGAAAGCGCAAGGGAGTGTAACGGCACGATCTGTGCTTTTGTCCGATCAATTCAGGACTTAGGATTCAGGACTCAATAGTTGGGGAGTTTGTCATGACCGAGCCCGCCTACGACCTTCTCATTCGCGGCGGACGTGTCGCGACCGTGAGCGACGTGTTCGAGGCTGATGTCGCCGTTTCCGGTGAGACGATCGCAGCCATCGGCCGCGGGCTGCCGGGCGCGCGGCGGGAGATCGACGCGCGGGGCAAGCTGGTGCTGCCCGGCGGTGTCGACAGCCACGCCCATATCGAGCAGCTATCGGCTGCAGGCATAGTGAACGCCGATACGTTCGAGAGTGCGACCGTCTCGGCAGCCTTCGGCGGCACCACCACCGTGATTCCGTTTGCGGCCCAGCACGTCGGCATGAAACTGCCGCAGGTGCTGGAGGAGTATCATGCGCTCGCGAAAAAGGGCGCCGTGATCGACTATGCCTTTCACATGATTGTAGCCGATCCGACCAGGGAGACACTGGAGGAAGATCTGCCGGCGTTAATCAAGCAGGGTCACGGCTCGATCAAGATCTTCATGACCTATGATCGCCTGAAAATCGACGACGAACCACTGCTCGACATTCTGCTTGCCGCTCGCAATGGCGGCGCGATGCTCTGCGCCCACGCCGAGAACCACGGCATCATATCCTGGATGGTGAAGCGGCTGCTGGCGCGGGGCTATACCGGTCCAAAATATCACGCCATCAGCCATGCCCGCGTCTCGGAGGCCGAAGCCTTCAACCGGTTGATTGGCATGGCGGCGCTGATCGATCAGCCGATCATGATCTTTCACGTATCGACGGCGGAGGGCGCCAAGGTGATCCGCGATGCGCGCGGGCAGGGGCTGAAAGTGTTCGCGGAAACCTGCCCGCAATATCTCTTTCTCACCGCCGACGATCTCGACAAGCCCGGCGTGGAAGGCGCCAAATGGATGTGCAGCCCGCCGCCGCGCCGCGCCGCCGACCAGGAAGCGCTGTGGCAGGCGCTTGCGCTCGGCGATCTCCAGACCGTTTCATCCGATCACGCGCCGTACCGGTTCGACGAAACGGGAAAGCTGCGCGCCGGCCCCAATCCCGATTTCAAGCAAGTGGCGAACGGTCTGCCTGGCCTCGAAGTCCGCTTGCCGCTGCTGTTCGACGCCATGGTTTCGAAGGACCGATTGGGCCTCGAAAAATTCGTCGAACTGACCGCGACCGCACCGGCAAAGATCTACAATCTGCATCCGCGCAAGGGCTCGATCGCGGTTGGCGCCGATGCCGATATCGCGATCTGGGACCCGGCGCGCGAGGTCACGCTGAGCGACGCGATGATGCATGATCTGGCGGGCTATACGCCCTTCGCCGGCCGCAAGCTGCGCGGCTGGCCGGTCACGGTGCTGTCGCGCGGGCGCGTCATCGTGGCGGACGGAAAACGTTCGGTCGAACCAGGCTCGGGCCGCTTCCTGCCGCGCGCGGGAGGCGAGGCGGCGAAACCGACCGGGCGCCTGATGCCGGACATGGACCCCGAGCAGAATTTCGGCGCGACCCTGCTGTGATTCATTTGCCGCAATGTCGGATCGAGCGATGAGAATCCTTGTATTCGGCGGCACCGGTTTCGTCGGACTCAATATCGCTGCGGAACTGCTGGCGCGCGGTCATGCGGTGACATTGTTCGACCGCGCGGGTCTGCCGTCTGACGCAAGGAGGGATTTTGCCTCTCACCGGGATCGGCTGACGGCCATCCAGGGCGACGTCACGGATAGTCGAGCCGTGGAAGCGGCGATTGCCGCGGGCTATGACGCCATCATTCTGGGGGCCGCGATCACCGCCGGACCCGAGCGTGAGGCGAGCGATCCCGAGACCATTTTGCGGGTAAACCTGTTGGCTCAGACGCCGATCCTGATCGCGGCCCGAAGCAGCGGCGTTAGACGCATCATCAATCTGTCGTCTGCGGCAGCCTACGGCGCGAGCGCATTCCGGAGCGTGCTGCTCGATGAAGAAACTCCCTGCGATCCGGCCTCACTATATGCCATCACCAAATTCGCGTCCGAGAAGGTCGCTGCGCGTCTGGCCGGTCTCTGGCAACAGGAGATCATCAGCGTGCGGCTGAGCGCCGTGTTCGGGCCTTGGGAGCGGAGCAACGATGTGCGCGACACCCCAAGCCCGCAGGTGCAGATTCTGGCCGCGATTCAGGAGGGGTACGAAGCTGTTCTATCGCGTCCGGGGGTGAGGGATTGGATCTATGCGGTGGATGTCGCGGAAGCCGTGACATTACTGATCGAGGCCGCGAGGCCGAAGCATCTGCTCTATAACATTTCAAGCGGCGTGGAATGGTCGGCGTTGCGATGGGGTCAGGAGCTTGCCGCGTTGCAGCCGGGCTTCGTTTGTCGGCTGACGGATGCCGGTGAGGTGGCGACGGTCGACCTGCATAGTCCAGCCGACCGGGCGCCGCTTTCGGTCTCTCGGCTGGCAGAGGAGTTCGGCTGGCGCGCGCGGTTTGGTTGCACGGACTCGGCCGCTGATCTGAACCGTTGGTGGACCGAGCATCGAGTGGGAAACCTGACATGAGACTGGCAGGGCGGACTGCGATCGTGACCGGCGCCGGCTCCGGCATCGGCCGGGCCAGCGCGGTGCTTTTCGCGAAACAAGGCGCCCTCGCTGCGCTGGTCGATCGCGACTACGCAGGCTTGCAGGAGACGCTGGCGGCGATCGATGGCGCGAACGGCCAAGCCTCGCTGTATGTCGGCGATGTCGGCGAGGCCGATTTCGCAGAAGATACCGTGGGCGATGTCATGGCGCGGCGTGGGCGGCTCGATGTGCTGATGGCTGCTGCCGGCATTTCCTGCGGCGGAACGGTGCTGACCACCGATCCAGCCGATTGGGACGCGGTGTTCCGCACCAATGTCGGCGGCACCTGGCTTTGGTCGCGCGCGGCCGTGCCGGAGATGCAGCGGCAGGGCAGCGGCTCGATCATCACGCTGGCATCGCAACTCGCGATCGCCGGCGGCAAGGGCAACAGCGCCTGTATCGCCGCAAAGGGGGCGATCATCGGCCTGACCCGGACGATGGCGGTCGATTTCGCCACGGATGGAATCCGCGTCAATGCGATCGCGCCGGGCGCCATCGACACCCCGATGCTGCGTCGCAGCTTTGCCCGTCACGCCGACCCTGAAGCGGCGCGTGAAGCATCGCGCAACCGCCATGCGATGAAGCGGTTTGGCAAAGCAGAAGAGGTGGCCGAGGCCGCGCTGCATCTTGCCAGCGATGCGTCGTCCTTTACGACCGGCACCGTGATGGTGGTCGATGGCGGTTGGCTTGCCGCATGAGCGGCGCCCTTATCGCTCTCGAAGCTCAGGTTCGCGCCGATCTTGCCAAGACCGCGCATCCAAATGCTGCGTGGCTTACGCCCAGGCTCGGGCCGGACGACAGACCGGCACTGGACGTGCTCGTGGTCGGCGCCGGGCAATCGGGCCTCGCGACGGCGTTTGGACTGACGCGCTCGCAAGTGAGCAGCACCCTCGTGCTCGACAAATCTGCGAAGGGACGGGAAGGACCGTGGCTGACCTATGCCCGCATGCATACGCTGCGCAGTCCGAAGCATTTCACCGGGCCCGATCTTGATATTCCGAGCTTGACCTACCAGTCCTGGCACGAGGCGCGCTTCGGCGAGGAGGATTGGCGGAATCTCGACCTGATTTCGCGCGAGCTTTGGGCGCAATATCTGCTCTGGTTCAGGCACGTCCTGGACCTGCCGGTGCGAAACGAGTGCGAAGTCATCGAGATCTCGCCCGCGGCCGGTGGATTGCTCGCGGCCAAGGTGCAGACCGCCGATGGCGTCGACACTGTTTTTGCGCGCAAGATAGTGCTGGCGACGGGGCAGGAGGGCATGGGCGACTGGACCACTCCGGAGCCGCTGCGCCATCTGCCGTCGTCGCTTTGCGTGCATGCGGCGCATCCAATCGATTTTGCGTCCTTGCGCGGCAAACGGGTTGCAGTGATCGGTGCCGGCGCTTCGGCCTTCGATAATGCTGCGACGGCACTGGAAGCTGGTGCGGCGGAGGTGCATCTGTTTTGCCGCAGGGCGGAGATCCAGGTGATACAGCCCTATCGTTGGCTTACCTTCCGTGGCTTCCTTCGCCATTTTTGCGATCTGGATGATGCCTGGCGCTGGCGCTTCATGCGCGCCGTTCTGGAGATGCGGGAAGGCTTTCCGCAGGCGACCTACGATCGCTGCGCCAGCCACGCCAACTTTCATTTGCAGGAGGACGCGCCGATCGACGCCACCAGGGAAACGGCTCATGGTGTCGAATTGCAGACGCCGCGGGGCGTGTTCGCAGTCGACTTCGTGATTTGTGGCACGGGGATCGACATGAATTTTGCAAGCCGGCCCGAGCTGCGAAACTGCGCCGCCAACATCGCGACCTGGGCTGACCGCTACCAGCCACCGTCGGACGAGCGAAGCCCGCGGCTCGGGCGCTTCCCCTATCTCGCCGACGACTATGCGCTGATGGAGCGCGTCGCCGGTGAAACACCGTGGATCGCGGACATTCATGTCTTCGCAATCGCCTCCACCATGAGCTTCGGTGCTTCGGGCTCGTCGATCAATGCGATGACCACGGCGGTGCCGAAGCTCGTGCATGGGTTGACACGCGGCCTGTTTCGCGCGGACATCGAACGGCACTGGGCCTCGTTCAAGGCATATGACGTGCCGCAGGCGGTTGTCACGCGGCAAGCGCCGGCTACGGGCGCGGAACGATGAACGGTTTTCGATGTCACTGGGGAGCTTCGCTCATACCATGCTTGTGTTTCCGGCGGGCCCGACTGGCATATCCCTTGCTTTAAGTTGATGTTCTCGTTCAGAAAATAAACGTGGCAAAACAGGGAATAAGTCCGATGAGCGTTACAGGATCCAGGCGTCTGCTTTCGGTGGTCGCCTCCATCGCGTTGTCACTGGCGGCTGGATCGGTGCAGGCGCAAACGCGTTCCGAAACGTTGCGCTACGTGACCGGGGCATCGGTGAATACACTCGATCCGAATATTCCTGGGTCGACCCGCGAAGCTTTTGCGGTGAGTCTTAGCACCTACGACCGGCTGGTTTCCTTCGGCCGCAAACAACTCAACGGCAAATGGGTGTTTGATCTCGGCAAGATCACGGGGGAGCTGGCGGAATCCTACGAGATCAGCCCGGACGGGTTGAAGATGACATTTCGCCTGCGCAAGGACGCCAAATTCCAGGACGGCACGCCGGTCACGGCGGAAGATGTCAAATGGTCGCTTGACCGGGTCGTCACGGCGCCGGTCCTCGGCAAGGCACAGCTCCTCACGGGATCGATGACATCGGCGGACCAGTTCAAGGTGATCGATCCACTGACCATCGAGGTGACGCTGCCGAAACCGGACAAGCTTGCCTTGCCCAATCTCGCCACCATCTATCCGATCATCTTCAACTCCAAGGTCGCCAAGGCCCATGCGACGGCAGATGATCCCTGGGCATTGGCATGGTTGAAAGAGAACACGGCGGGCAGCGGTGCCTACAAGATCGAGAGCTTCAAGCCGGGTGAACAGGTGATCATGGCACGCAACGAGGCCTGGAATCGCGGAACGGCCGACAAATCGGCGTCCTTCAAGCGCGTCATCGTGCAGTCGGTGCCGGAGCCGGCGACACGCGCCAACCTGGTCGAGCGCGGCGATGCCGATCTCGTCATCGATCTGCAGGCGAGCGACGTCCAGTCGCTCGAGGCCAAAGGCAAGCTGAAGGTGATCTCTACGCCCCAATACAATGCCGTCACCTTCATTTCGATGAACAACCAGATCCCGCCCTTCGACAACGTCAACGTACGTCGCGCCGTCGCCTTTGCGTTGCCCTACGACGACATGTTCAAGGCAGCACTGTTCGGCCGCGGCTCGCCGCTGTTCGGTGCGGCATGGGCGGATGGCAAGCCAACGAGCGGCGCCTATCCGATCCCGCAGCCGGTGAAGCTCGATCTCAATAAGGCCAAGGAATATCTGAAGGCGGCAGGCATGCCTGACGGCTTCTCGACCACGTTCAGCTTCAATGTCGGCCAAGCGTCGACCGCCGAACCGATGGCGGCCCTGGTGAAGGAAACGCTGGCCAAGATCGGCATCAAGGTCGATATCCAGAAGCTGCCGGACGCGCAGATGTCGACGCAGATCAATGAGAAGAAGCTTCCCTTCTTCACCGAGGGCATCGTCGCCTGGCTGCCGTCGACTGACTATTTCTACCGCAACTTCTACACCGGCAATCAGCGCTGGAACTACTCATCGATCAACAATCCGGAACTGGTAGAGATCGCGCAGAAGGCTCGTTTTGAACCCGATGCGGCCAAGTATGAGGAAGATGGCATCAAGCTCAACGCCATCCATTTTAGCGAGATACCGCAGATACCGCTCTGGCAGCCCAGCCAGGACGCCGTGATGGCGTCCTCGGTCGAAGGCTACACCTACCAATTCCACCGCCAGGTCGATTATCGCGATCTTAATCGCAAGTAACCGGTAGGTCAGATGGCGGCCTTTGGAGCAACGGTGATACGGGCGGGCAGGCGCTTACTGTCCTCGCTGCCGGCGCTCTTTGGCGTGCTCGTCTTCACCTTCCTCTTGATGCGGGTGTTGCCGGGGGATCCTGCGGTGTTCTTCGCCTCCGGGCCGAACGCCGGCAAGGAGGAGATCGAGGTCATCCGCAAGCAGATGGGCCTCAACAAGCCGGTGCCGGAACAATTGATGCTGTATCTCTATGATGTCGGCAGCGGCAATCTCGGCAGATCGATGATGACCGGGCAACTGGTCACGAAAGATCTCCGTGAGCGGCTGCCGGCTTCGTTGGAGCTCACCTTCACGGCATTGCTGATCGCGTTGCTCTCGGCGGTGCCGCTCGGCGTGCTGGCGGCCCTGAGACCGGGATCCATCATTGATCACGGCGTGCGGTTTTTCTGCGCGCTCGGCGTCTGTGTACCGACGTTCGTTTCTGGCCTGTTGCTGATCTATGTCTTCTATTACCTGCTCGGGCTTGCGCCCGATCCGACCGGCCGGGTCGATATCTTTGCGTCGCTGCCGCCAAGGCGGACCGGCTTCCTGTTGATCGACTTCCTGATCGCCGGCGATTTCGATGGATGGTGGGCCGCCTTCAAGCAACTGATCTTGCCGGCGCTGAGCATGGCGCTGTTCGTGGTGGCGCCGCTGGCGCGCATCACGCGGGCCTCGATGCTGGTCTCGTTGGGCAGCGATTTCGTGCGTACCGCGCGTTCCGTAGGTCTTCCCTGGTGGCGGGTCGTTGTCACCTATGCGTTGCGCAACGCCATCCTGCCGGTCATCACCATCGCGGGCATCGTGTTCTCGACCATGCTCGGCGCCAATGTCCTGGTGGAAAAGGTGTTCTCCTGGCCGGGCGTCGCCTCCTACGCGCTCGACGCGTTGCTCTCTTCCGATTATGCGCCGGTGCAAGGATTTGTGCTGCTGATGGCGACCGTGTTCGTGATCGTCAATCTGCTGGTGGATCTTCTTTATGGCATCGCCGATCCGCGGGTGACAATCGGATGACCAGTGCGACGCTTCGCCATGCCGGCTGGATTCTGCGCGGCAACCCGCTCACCGCCGTTGCCGCTGCCGGCGTCTTCCTGCTTGCGCTGATCGCGATCCTCGGGCCGTGGATCGTGCCGTATGATCCGATCGTTTCGAATGTCTCGCAAGCCCTGATGCCGCCGAGCGCCGCACACATCGCCGGTACCGATCAACTCGGCCGCGACGTGTTCAGCCGCCTCATCGTCGCGGCGCGGCTCGATCTCGCCATTGCCGTATCGGCGGTCGGAATCTCCTTTGCCATCGGCGCCGTGATCGGCGCGATCTGCGGCTATACCGGCGGCCGGCTCGATCGCGGCGTCGGCCGTTTCGTCGACGTCGTGATGGCCTTTCCGCTGTTCGTGCTCGCCATGGCGATGGTTGCGGCGCTCGGCAATCGGGTCGAGAACATCGTCATCGCGACCGCCATCATCAATCTTCCATTCTACATCCGCTTTGCGCGGGCGGAGGTGAATGTCCGTCGCAATGTCGGCTGGGTCGAAGCGGCGCGCGCCTGCGGCGACAGCCATCTCTCGGTCGTGCTGCGCTTCCTGCTGCCGAACGTGCTCCCGGCCATGGCGGTGCAAATATCGCTCAATCTCGGCTGGGCGATCCTCAATGCTGCCGGACTGTCCTTCATCGGCCTCGGCGTCAAACCGCCGACGCCGGAATGGGGCATCATGGTTGCGGAAGGCGCGCGCTTCATTTCCACCGGCAAATGGTGGCTGGTCGCCTTTCCGGGCCTGGCGCTGATGCTGACGGTGCTGTGCTTCAACCTGCTCGGCGACGGGGTGCGCGATATTCTCGACCCCCGCATGCGAACATGACCGCTTCGCTGCTGGCATTGCGCGACCTGCACGTCAGCTTCTCGACACGGCGTGGCCTTGTCGAGGCGGTGCGTGGCGTCACGCTATCGCTCGGCGAGGGCGAGATGCTCGGCCTCGTCGGCGAGAGCGGCTCGGGCAAGTCCGTCACCGGCTTTGCGATCACGCGGCTGCTCGATGCGGCCGGGCGGATCACGGCAGGCCATATCCAGTTTCGCGGGCAGGACATCACGCGGATCTCGGCGGGTGATTTCCGCCATCTGCATGGCGCGGCGATGGCGATGATCTTCCAGAATCCGCGTGCAGCGCTCAACCCGATCCGTGCCGTCGGGGACCAGATCGCCGATGCGATCACGGCCCATAAGCGAATGCCGCGCGATCAGGCGCGCGCGCACGCGCTGGAGCTGCTGCGCGCCGTGCAAATTCGCGATCCCGAAAAACGGATGGCCGCGTACCCGCACGAACTCTCGGGCGGCATGTGCCAGCGCGTGATGATCGCAATGGCGATTTCCTGCAACCCGGCGCTGCTGATCGCGGACGAGCCGACCACGGGCCTCGACGTCACGACGCAAAAGGTCGTGATGGACCTTCTGACCGGGATTGCGGCTGAGCGCGGCATGGCAACCATCCTGATCACCCACGATCTCGGTCTCGCCGCCCGCTACTGTCGCCGCGTCGTGGTGATGGAGCAGGGCCGGCTGGTCGAGGGGGCCAAACCGAAGACGCTTTTTCACTCACCACAGCACCCCTACACCAGGCGTCTGGTGGCAGCGTCGCCCACGGCGAAGTCGCGGATCGCGGATTTGGTGCCGCAGGAGGAGAGGGGGCGGCATGCTGCGATGCCCATCGCGCCGCGGCCGCAGCCCGCACCGGGCACGCCGCCGCTGTTGGAGGTGCAGAAACTCGCAAAGCGGTTCGATCAAGGTGCCGCGGCAGTGGTAGACTTTTCAATGACGATCAGCGCCGGCGAGAGCGTCGGTCTGGTCGGCGAATCCGGCTCCGGTAAAAGCACGACGTCACGCATCATCTGCCGGCTGATCGATCCGAGCGAGGGCGAGATCGCGTTCGAGGGACAGTCGATCGGCCATATCCCGGCCCGCGATTTTCACCGGTCGCCGTTCCGCAAGGATATCCAGATCGTCTTTCAGGATCCGAACGACAGCCTCAACCCGCGTTTCACGGCCTTTGACTGCATCGCCCATCCGCTGCTGCGGCTTGGCGGCATGCGCCCGGGCGACGCGTTGCGGCAGCGGGTGGAAGAGTGCGCGCAGCGGGTTGGACTAAGGATCGAATTGCTGACGCGCTTCCCGCATCAGCTTTCGGGTGGTCAGAAGGCCCGCGTTGGCATCGCCCGCGCCATCGCCTGCCGGCCGCGCCTCTTGGTGCTGGACGAGCCGACGGCGGCATTGGATGTTTCGGTGCAGGCGGTCGTGCTGCAACTGCTCGACCGGTTGCGGCGCGAGGATGACCTCGCCTTCCTCTTTGTCAGCCACGACCTCAACGTCGTTCGCATGATGTGCGATCGGACCATCGTGCTGCAAAACGGCCGCATCGTCGAACAGGGTGAGAGCCGGGCGATGTTCGACAATCCGAAAACCGCTTACACGCGCGAGCTGGTCGAAGCCGTGCCGCATATCGAGCGAGAGCTGGCTGAGTTCGCGACCTGAGATTATTGACGGGCACGACACCTGCAGGGCGATGCGCGACGGCGTGCGGGTTTGTCGAGGTCGCGCTTGCATAGGTGCCCAGCAAAATAGCTGTGCAGCTTGCCGCGGATGCGGTCAATGGCATGGAAATTGCTGAACATTTGGCTACAGTTCGTCGGTCAGAACGTGGAGAATTTGGAATGCGTGTGGGAGCCGAAGTGCGGCTTGCCGTCGATATCGGAGGCACGTTCACGGATATCGTCTTGGACGTGGGCCAGGATCGCAGGACGCGCAAGGTGCTGACGACGCCCGCGCGACCGGAGCAAGCGGTGCTGGACGGGATGCGTCTCATTCTGGCGGACGCGCGCGCCCACGTATGCGATATCGACGTCTTCATTCACGGCACGACGCTTGCGACCAACGCCATCATCGAACGCCGCGGCGCGAAGACAGCGCTTGTCGGGACGCAAGGCTTCCGCGACGTACTCGATATCGGTACCGAGAGCCGCTACGATCAATACGACCTTGCAATCGACAAGCCGAAACCGCTGGCGCCGCGCGCCCTGCGTTTCACGGTCCCCGAGCGCATCGACGCGCAGGGCGCCGTGCGGTTGCCGCTCGACGAAACCGCCGTGCGAGCCCTCGTGCCCGAGCTACGCGCGCAGAATGTCGAAAGCGTCGCCTTCGCCTTCCTCCACTCCTATGCCAATCCCGAGCATGAACGGCGCGCTGCCGCGATCCTGAAAGAGGAAATGCCGGGCATCTGGGTAACGCTGTCGTCGGCGGTGTGCCCTGAAATCCGCGAATACGAGCGGACCTCGACTGCGGTGGCCAATGCCTATGTGCAGCCGTTGATCGATGGCTATCTCGCGCGCATGGCCGAGGGGCTGCAGGCCGAGCAGTTTCGCGGCGCCATCTATCTCGTGACCTCGGGCGGCGGTGTCACCTCGATCGAAACGGCGCGGCGCTTTCCGGTGCGCCTGGTCGAATCGGGGCCGGCAGGCGGCGCGATTTTTGCGGCGCAGATCGCGGCGCGCCTCGGCGAGAGCAGGGTGCTGTCCTTCGACATGGGTGGCACCACCGCGAAGATCTGCCTGATTGAAAAGTACCAGCCCGAAACCTCGCGTGTGTTCGAGGTCGATCGCGCCGCCCGTTTCCTGAAAGGGTCCGGCCTGCCGGTGCGCATTCCCGTGATCGAGATGGTTGAGATCGGCGCCGGGGGCGGCTCGATCGCGCAGGTCGACACTCTGAAGCGCGTTACGGTCGGCCCCGAGAGCGCGTCATCCGAGCCGGGGCCGGCCTGCTACGGCCGCGGCGGTCAACGCCCCGCCGTGACGGATGCGGATGTCGCGCTAGGCAAGATCGATCCCGACGCATTTGCAGGCGGGACGATCAAGCTTGACCCCGAACTGTCTAAACAGGCCTTATTGCGCGCCATTGGCGAACCGCTGGGACTGTCGGCGGAAACTTCGGCCTACGCCGTGCATGAGGTCGTGTGCGAGAGCATGGCGAGCGCCGCCCGTGTGCATGCGGTCGAGCGCGGCGCCGTCGTTGGCCAGCACACCCTGATCGCCTTTGGTGGCGCTGCGCCGCTGCATGCGGCCCGCGTCGCCGAGAAGATCGGCGTCTCGCGCGTGATCGTACCGTCCAATGCCGGCGTCGGCTCGGCCGTCGGATTTCTTGCGGCGCCCATCGCCTATGAGCTGGTGCGCAGCCGTCATGCCAGGCTCGATGCGTTCGATGTTACAGCCGTATCCGACCTGCTGGATGAGATGGTGACCGAAGCGCGCGCCCTGGTCGAGCCCGGCGCCGCCGGTGCGCCAGTGCGCGAACGACGCGCCGCCTTCATGCGGTATGTCGGGCAGGGACACGAGATCACGGTCGAGCTGCCGAACCGGCGGTTGACGGCCGCGGATCTTGCAGGCCTGCGCCAGGCCTTCGAGACGGATTATGCGGCCTTGTTCGAGCGGTCGATTCCGGGAGCTGCGATCGAGGTGCTAAGCTGGTCGGTGCTCGCGACCACCGAGCCGCGCAATCCGTCGCGCGTTGCGGAGGTGACGCGCAAGCCGGCCGGAAAAGCCGCGGGCAGCCGCAAGTTTTTCGATGGCCGCGCGGGGAAGGTCGTCGAGATTCCGCTATATCACCGCGACCAGATGGCGCCAGGGGCGACCATCGCGGGACCCGCTGTGATCGCGGAAGACGAGACATCGACATTCGTCTCGACGAGCTTCGACGCCCATATCGACGGTGCTGGCAGCATCGTCATGGAACGGAAGGCGGCATGACCATGAATGAGTCTAGCGGCGCGAGCCTGATCGATCTGCAGATCATGTGGCACCGGCTGATCGCCGTGGTCGAAGAGCAGGCGCAGGTCCTGCTGCGTACGGCGTTCAGCCCGATCGTGCGCGAATGTGGCGACCTCTCGGCCGGTGTGTTCGACCTCAAGGGGCGTATGTTGGCGCAGGCGGTGACGGGTACGCCGGGCCACGTCAATTCCATGGCCGAATCGGTCAAGCATTTCATCGCGCATTTCCCGATCGAGACGACGAAGCCGGGCGACGCCTACATCACCAACGATCCCTGGATGGGGACCGGCCATCTCAACGATTTCGTCGTCACCACGCCCTGCTTCAAGGACGGCAAGGTGGTCGCGCTGTTTTCCTGCACCAGCCATTTGATGGATATCGGCGGTATCGGTTTCGGGCCTGACGCCACCGACGTCTTCATGGAGGGGCTCTACATCCCGATGCTGAAGCTGATCGATCAGGGCGCCGTCAATGAAACATTGATGGCGATGATCCGCAGCAACACGCGTCTGCCGATCGACACCGAGGGCGACACCTATTCGTTGGCCGGCTGCAACGATGTCGGCTGCCAGCGCCTTGTCGAGATGATGCGCGAATTCGAGATCTCTTCGCTCGATGCGCTCGGCGATTTCATCTGTGACCGCTCGCGGGAAGCGGTGCTCGCCGAGATCGCCAAGCTGCCGAAGGGCGTCTGGCGCAACAACATGGTCGTCGATGGCTATGATGCACCGGTCACGCTCGCCGCGACACTGACGATCTCGGAAGAGGGCATTCACGTCGACTTCGACGGTACCTCGGGCGCCTCGAAGTTCGGCATCAATGTGCCGCTTTCCTACACCACTGCTTACACCGTGTTCGGCCTCGGCTGTGTGGTGGCCTCGCAGATCCCGAACAATGCGGGGTCGCTCTCGCTTCTGACTGTCGCGGCACCCGAGGGCTCGATCCTTAATGCACCGAAACCGGCGCCGGTGGCGTCGCGTCATGTCATCGGCCAGATGCTGCCCGACGTGGTGTTCGGCTGCCTCCGTCAGATCATTCCCGAGCGGGTGCCGGCCGAAGGCACGTCCTGCCTGTGGAATCTCAATGTACGCGGACAGACGCGCAGCGGCGCCGGCGGCAATTACGGATTCTCGATGGCAGTGACGAGCAACGGCGGTACCGGCGCGCGCTTTGCCAAGGATGGATTATCGGCCACGGCCTATCCCAGCGGTGTACGCGGCACGCCGGTCGAGATCGCGGAGACGCAGACGCCGTTGATCTTCTGGCGGAAGGAGCTGCGTCCGGATTCGGGTGGCGCCGGCCGCACGCGCGGAGGTCTCGGCCAGATCATCGAAGTCGGCAGCGGCGTCGATGCTCCGTTCGACATTCTGGCAGCCTT
Organism: Bradyrhizobium sp. AZCC 2176; assembly: GCF_036924645.1. NCBI lineage: Bacteria > Pseudomonadati > Pseudomonadota > Alphaproteobacteria > Hyphomicrobiales > Nitrobacteraceae > Bradyrhizobium > Bradyrhizobium sp. AZCC 2176. The sequence continues at coordinate 5,089,768 of NZ_JAZHRX010000001.1, forward strand.
CGACCGTATAGATCATCCGCCCCGCGGCCGTGATGGCGGCTGTGACGGCGAAGCCGGCTATCTCGGACTTAAGTCGGGGCAGAAGCTGCGCGGCAAGGGCTTTCAGACCGTGCCGCCGGACGATCGGCTGGTGGTGATGACGCCAGGCGGCGCCGGGATCGGCGACCCCGGGGAGCGCGCGCCGGAAAGCGTGCGCGATGACATCGAAAGCGGCCTGGTGTCGAACGAGAATGCGGTTGCGGTTTACGGTTTCGCGGGCTGACGCGTCCGGCGGTGGCATGTGTTTCGATTTCAACAAAAGGAGAGGGCGTATGATTACGCGACGGACTTTCACAGCGGGAGCAGCGACGATGCTCGCCGCCGGCCATCTCTCGACGCGCGCCATGGCGGCAACGGCGAGCTGGGACTTGTCGACGGTGTGGCCCGACGGCAATTTCCACACCCACAACGCCATGGCTTTCGCCGATGCGGTCAAGAAGCAGACCGATGGCGGCGTCAACATCACGGTGAAGGCCGGCGGCCAGCTCGGCTTCAAGGGCCCTGAGCATCTGCGCGCCGTGCGCGATGGTCTGGTTCCACTCGCCGACGTGCTCAACATCCAGCAGGTTGGCGACGAGCCCTTCATGGGCGTCGAAAGCATTCCGTTTCTCGCCGTCTCCATGGACGAGCTGAAGATCCTGCACAAATATGTGCGGCCCGAATACGACAAAATCGCCGCGCGCAACAACCAGAAGATTCTCTATATCGTGCCATGGCCGACGCAATATCTTCACCTCAAGGTGAAAGTGGCGGGCGTCGATGGGCTGAAGAACATCAAGATCCGCGTGCCCGACAAAAACGCCGTCGACATGCTGAACGCGGTCGGCATGGCGCCGGTCATGATTCCCTGGGGCGAGACGATACCGGCGCTGGCGTCCGGCGCGGTCGCCGGGGTTTCGACCTCGGCGGTGTCCGGTGTCGACGGCAAGTTCTGGGAGTTCATGAAGTACATCTATCCGACCAACCATGTCTGGTCGTCGCAGATGCTGACCGTCAATCTCGATTCCTGGAAGGCGTTGAGCGCGGATCAGCAGAAGCTGGTCGCCGACATCGCCGCGAAGATGGAGCCGGATTTTTGGGCGAATTCGCTCAAGGCCGACGTCGATAGCCTCAATCGCCTCAAGGACGGCGGCATGGAGGTGGTGTCGGTATCGGATGCGATGATGACGGATATCCGCGCCCGGACCGCGCCGCTGCTCGAGGCGTTCCTCAAGCGTGTGCCGGCTGCGGACAAGCCGGTGCGGGCCTATCTCGCTGAAATCAAGCGGTAGGAGCGTGGCGTGGTGAGCGTCCTGCCTGCTCCCCCGGAAAGCCTCAACGCAGCGGCGCCGGTGCCGTTGCGCATCCTGCTCGACGCGATCGACCGGCTAGGCCGGCTCGACGGCTGGATCGGCGGCGGCTGCCTGCTGACACTGACGCTGTTGATGCTTGCCGAGGTCGCGACGCGTTTGCTGTCGAACCTCCTGCCGCTCTTTCCTCCGAGCATCTCGATCGCCTGGGAGTATTCCTCCTATCTGATGGCAGCCTCGTTCACCTTCGGCGCTGCCATGACGCTGCGTGTCGGCGGCCATATCCGTGTCGTGCTGCTGCTGAAGAATGTACCGGCGCCGGTCCGGCGTGCGCTTGAGATGCTCTCGGCGTTCGCCGGCTTCGTCTTCATGGCGTTCCTGACCTGGGCGATGGCCAAGTTCGCCTGGGGATCCTTTACGCGCGGGCAGCTATCGACCGCAAGCGACACGCCGCTGTGGTTTCCGCAAGCCGTCGTCACCTTCGGGATGCTGCTGCTGACGCTGCAATTCCTGGCGCGCGCCATTCAGGCGGCGCTCGGGCTGCCGCTCGAAGATCATCGCATGAAGGCGTCGCCCGTGGAATGACCACGCGCGCAACAAAGGCCAGCGCCGCCGCTCCCGTCGTCGGAAAGCACGTTCCATGACCATCGAAGTTATCAGCCTGTTCGTCATTCTGTTCGCACTGCTGGCGGGAGGCCTCTGGATCGGGCTGACCCTCGCGTTCACCGCGACCTTGCTGCTTGCGATGTTCCGGTCGATCCCGCTCGACAAGCTGCTTCCGCAATACGCCTGGAACATCCTGACCACGCAGGAGCTGTTGGCTCTGCCGCTGTTTATCCTGATGGGCGAGCTGTTGTTCCGCACCCGGTTATCGCGATCGCTGTTTCAGGGGCTGGCGCCGTGGGCCGGACTGCTGCCAGGACGTCTGCTGCACGTGAACGTGATCGGCTGCACGATCTTCGCGGCGATCTCGGGTTCGTCGGCGGCGACGACGCAAGTGATTGGCCGCATGTCGCTCAACGAACTGCTGCGCCGGGGTTATTCCAGGGATATCGCGATCGGCTCGCTCGCAGGCGCTGGCACACTCGGCTTTCTGATTCCGCCGTCGAACATCATGATCATCTATGGCGTGCTCGGCGACGTCTCGATCCTGAAGCTGTTCACTGCCGGAGTCCTGCCGGGCCTGTTGCTGGCGGGGACTTTCATGGCCTGGGTGATGCTGCACACCACCCTGAACCGCACGCTGGTGCCCGAGGCGGAGGCGAAGCTCGCGCTGGTCCCCTGGCGCGAGCGCTTCGCCGCCCTGAAGGACCTTGCACCGGCTTTATTTCTGATCGCATGCGTGCTCGGGTCGATGTATGGCGGCCTTGCGACGCCGTCGGAGGCGGCAGCGGTCGGCGTGCTCGGCGCGGCGCTGGTCGCCTGGGGCCAGGGATCGCTGTCGCAGCAGGTGATGCGCGATGTGGTGATCGGGTCGGTGATCACCTGCTCGATGATCGCACTGATCGTGCTCGGCGCTTCGATCCTCGGAAACGCCGCGGCGTTCCTCGGCATTCCGCAATCCGTAGCCGCGTTTGTGAAAGGCCTTGGCCTGTCGCCCTTCATGCTGATCGTCGTGCTGATCGGCTTCTACCTTGTCCTCGGTTGTTTCCTCGATGGCTTTTCGATGATCGTGATGACGCTACCGATCGTGCTGCCGATCGTGAAGGCCGCGGGCTTCGATGACATCTGGTTCGGAGTCTTCCTCGTGCTTGCCGTCGAGATGGCGCAGATCACGCCGCCGGTCGGCTTCAACCTGTTCGTTATCCAGGGCCTGACGGATGACGGGCTCGGCTATATCGCGCGCGTGACCTTACCTTACCTGACCATTATGGTCGGCTTCGTGCTGCTGCTGACCCTTTTTCCGAGCATCGTCACGATCCTGCCCAGACTTCTCTACGGATAGGCCGCTCTCACGCTGTGGAAGACTACTGCGACGTCGCCGGCGCGACGCGGCCGCCTTCAGAACCGAGTGGCGTTCGGCATCGCGCCGCCATCAGTGTTGACCGACGGGCAGCCCATTCAGTTCGTCAAGCGCCTGCCGCATGACCTCCACCAAATCCAGGGCCACAGGCGATGGACTGCGCTGCGGTGGAAAGACGGCGGCGAACTCGAAATCGATCCGCGGCAGGAAATGGCGCGCGACGACGCCTCGGCTCGCGAACTCCTGCGCCGTGAAGGGGTCGCAGATTGCAACCCCAAGCCCGGACGACACCAGCCCGCACATGATCTCCGACAGGCTGGTCTCGACCCGCAGGACGCGACGAACGTCATCGCGGTTGAAGGCCTGATCGATCAGATGACGGCCGGTCGATCCCGCCGTCAGCGACACGAAAGTCTCGCCCTCGAAATCGCGCGGCGCGAGTACAGCCTTGGCCGCCAATCGATGGCCGGCCGGCAAGATCGCAACGCGCGCGGGCGCCGGCAGCCGGACGCAGGGCAGGCCGGAATGGGCAATCGGCACCTCGGCAAAACCGATGTCGCACTGGTGGTTCAAAACCCAGTCGATCACGATCGGCGAGATGACGCCAAAAAAAGACAGATTCAGGTTCGGTCGGTCTTTCAGGAATCCACCCGCCAGCCGCGGCAGATAGCCGTTGGACAGCGCCGGCAGTGCTGCGATCCGCAGCGTACCGGTCCGGCGGCTGCGGATTTCTTCGGCGGCCGTGGTGATGCGTTCAAGTCCGATGAAGGACCGCTCGACTTCCATGTAGAGCGCTGTTGCGGATGCCGTCGGCACAAGGCCGCTGCCGCGTCTCTCGAACAGCTCCATCTTCAACAGTGCCTGAAAATCCCGCAACAGCCGGCTTACGGCGGGCTGAGTCACAGTCATCAGCTTTGCCGCCTCCGTCACGCTGCCTGTCAGCATCATCGCGCGGAAGGCTTCGACCTGCCGCGAATTGATCCGAGCCATGCCTGCTCCCATCCATAACATTTCGGCATGTAGTAGGTGCCATTATTCATTGGACGGCGAAAGCTCGGATTGCGATCTTTTTCATCAAGACCGAGCGCCGCCAATTTTTTGGGCGGCGACGGATCGAAGCAAGCCGGCGAAGCCGAAAACCTCCGGTGCGGATCCGATACGTCGTACCGTGATACCGATGAACAGGGTGCAAAGTGCCCCATTCGCGGGAGGGCTGAGCCGATCAAATGAGGATGTGCTCCGGGTGCCACCTCGCAATCGGTGTTGGAGATCGATCTATATGAAGCATCTCTTCCTTGTGACAGCCGTCAGCATCGCGACGTTGGCCTCAGCCCCGTCGGCGGTTTTTGCGCAACAGAAGACGCTATACGTCGCGGGGTACGGCGGCTCCTTCGAGAAGACGATCCGCGACGAGGTGATCCCGGCCTTTGAGCAGGCCAACGGCGTCAAGATCGAATATGTCGCCGGAAATTCGACAGACACGCTTGCCAAGTTGCAGGCCCAGAAAGGTAACCAGCAGATCGACGTGGCTATCGTCGACGACGGCCCGATGTACCAGGCGATCCAGCTCGGCTTCTGCGGCAAGATCGATGGTCTGCCTGCCGATCTCTACGAGGCAGCGCGCTTCAAGGACGACCGCGCGGTTGGCATTGGTCTGGTGGCAACCGGTTTGATGTACAACACCAAAATCTTCGCGGAGAAGGGCTGGGCGCCGCCCACTTCCTGGAACGATCTCAAGGATCCGAAGTACCAGAAGCAACTGGTCATTCCGCCGATCAACAACACCTACGGCCTGCACGCGTTACTGATGCATGCCAGGATGAACGGTGGCAGCGAGGCCAACGTTGATGCAGGCTTCAAGATCTTCAAGGCCGAAATCAATCCCAATGTCCTGGCCTATGAGCCTTCGCCGGGCAAGATGACCGAGCTGTTCCAGTCCGGCCAGGCCGTGCTGGCGGTGTGGGGTACGGGCCGCGTCCAGAGCTTCGCCAATACCGGCTTTCCCGTCGACTTCGTTTATCCGAAGGAGGGTGCGGCTACGCTCGTGACGACCGCCTGTCCAATCGCCAAGCCCAACGCATCGCCGCTCGCCTCGGCATTCGTCAAGACACTGCTCGAGCCGAAAACACAGCTCGTGATGCTGAAGGACTACGGCTATGGCCCGGTGCTGAAGTCCGTCGTGGTGCCGCCGGAACTCGGCAAGATGGCTCCGATCGGCGAGCGCGCGGCGAAGCTTTATACGCCCGACTGGACCATCATCAACGACAAGCGCGAGGAATGGACCAAGCGGTGGAATCGGGAGGTCGAGCGCTGAGCTGAGGCTCAGCGCCGCCGGCCCGGATTTGGCGATAGCCCGCGCGACGCCACAGGCCTCCATCGACCTCCGCTACAGCAGCATCCGAAAGTACATCCATGTCCTTTCTCGAACTCGACCGTATCGGGAAACAGTTCGGCCCGCAGACTGTCGTCGATGATTTCAGTCTCGCGGTCGGCAAGGGGGAGTTCGTTTCCTTTCTCGGTCCGTCGGGCTGCGGAAAGACCACAACGCTGCAGATGATCGCGGGCTTCCTCGATCCCTCGCGCGGCGCGATCCGGCTCGAGGGGCGTGACCTGACGGCGGTGCAGCCGGCGAAGCGCGGGCTCGGTATCGTATTCCAGAGCTACGCGCTGTTTCCCCATATGACCGCGGCCGAGAACGTCTCCTTTGGCCTCGAGATGCGGCGTGTACCGCGGGCCGAGCGCGCCGAGCGCGTTCGCGCCACGCTGGCGATGGTCGGGCTCGCCGGTTATGAGGACCGTTATCCGCGGCGCATGTCCGGCGGCCAGCAGCAGCGCGTGGCGCTTGCCCGCGCGCTGGTGATCCGGCCGAGCGTGCTGCTGCTCGACGAGCCGCTGTCGAATCTCGATGCCAAGCTGCGCGAGGACATGCAGATCGAGCTGCGCCAGATCCAGCGCAATCTCGGCACCACCACGATCCTTGTCACCCATGACCAGATCGAGGCGATGTCGCTGTCCGACCGGATCGTGGTCATGAGCCAAGGCCGGATCGAGCAGATCGGCACGCCGCAGGAAATCTATGAGCGGCCGGCCTCGGCCTTCGTGTCCCAATTTCTCGGCAAGACCAACGATTTCGCCGCGACCGTCGACGAGACCGTCGCTCCGGCGCGGGTGGCCGCCGGCTCATGGAGCGCGCCCGCGCCTATAGGTTCCGTCGGTGCGGTGACGGTCAGCGTGCGGCCCGAGCGGATCGGCTTCGGTGACACCGGGCTGGCGGCGAAGATTGTCACCCGGATCTTCCAGGGCAATCACTGGCTGTTTCAGTGCGAGACTGAATGTGGCCCGGCGACCGTGATCCGTCAGAACGATGGCAAGTCGCAGCCCGCCGAGGGCGAAGCTGTTCGGCTCACCTGGCTGCCGGAAGACATGAGTCTGCGGCGCGCTGGAGGTGCTGCATGAGCGCCGCCGTCGATACTGCACCGGCAAACGCTGCACCGACGGCTGACAAGCACGAGGCGCGCGCGGCGTGGGCGTTGACCGCACCCGCGCTGTCGCTGTTCGTCGGCGTGCTGGTGATCCCGCTCGCCATGACGGTGATGCTCTCGTTCCACGACTGGGGCCAGTACAAAGGCATCGAGCCGGTTTTCATCCTGAAGAACTGGCACGAGATCGCGACCGATCCGTACTATGCCGAGATGTTCTGGCGGACGTTCCGCATCGCGCTGCTGACGACGCTGATCACCGCCGCGTTCGGCGCGCCGGAGGCCTACATCCTCAACCGCATGAGCGGACGCTGGAAGAGCTTCTTCTTGCTCGTGATCCTCGGCCCATTGCTGATCTCCGTGGTGGCGCGCACGCTCGGCTGGGCGCTCCTGTTCGGCGGCAACAACGGCCTCGTCAACAAGCTGCTGATGTCGCTTGGGCTGATCGGCTCGCCGCTGCCCTTCATGTTCACCGAGACGGGCGTGGTCGTCGCGCTCGTACACGTAATGATGCCGTTCATGGTGCTGTCGGTCTGGGCTGCGCTGCAGCGCGTCGATCCGCAGATCGAGAACGCCGCCTTGTCGCTCGGCGCCAGCCCGCTCACGATCATCCGCCGCATCGTCCTGCCGCAGATCATGCCGGGCGTGCTGTCCGGCGCGATCATCGTGTTCTCGCTGTCCGCCAGCGCTTTTGCGACGCCCGCCATCATTGGCGGCCGCCGGCTCAAGGTCGCGGCGACGCTCGCCTATGACGAGTTTCTCAATACGCTGAACTGGCCGCTCGGCGCAGCGGTTGCGGTCTTGCTTCTGGTGGCCCTCGTGATGATCGTCGTCGGCAGCAACGCGCTGATCGAGCGACGCTATGCCGAGGTGTTCCGATGAGGACGAATGGCCCGCTCGCGCTCATCTTCCACACGATTTTCGTCGTCTTCATGCTGGCGCCGATCGTGGTGGTCTGCCTCGTCGCGTTCACGCCCGAGGGGTACCTGTTGCTGCCGACCACCAGTTTCTCACTGCGCTGGTTCAGGACGATCGCGAACTATCCCGAGTTCGTCCATGCCTTCTGGGTGAGCCTCGGATTAGGTGCGCTGTCCTCGATCGTGGCGCTCCTGTTCGCGGTGCCGGCTGCGCTTGCCATCGCCCGTTACAGTTTTCGAGGCCGCGACGCCCTCGCAGCGCTGTTCCTCTCGCCGCTGATGATCCCGCATGTCGTGCTGGGGATCGCCTTCCTGCGCTTCTTCACGGCGATCGGCATGGGCGGCAGTTTCGCAGGGCTACTGGTCGCTCATGTGGTGGTGGTGTTCCCGTTCGCACTCCGGCTGACGCTGGCTGCGGCAACCGGCATGGACCGCTCGGTCGAGATGGCCGCGATATCGCTAGGCGCCGGCGGCTGGACGTTGTTTCGCCGGGTGACCTTGCCTCTGATCCTGCCGGGCGTCATCAGCGGCTGGGCGCTGGCCTTCATCCAGTCCTTCGACGATCTGACCATGACGGTCTTCCTGGCGGCGCCCGGCACCGAGACGCTGCCTGTTCGCATGTTCCTCTACATCCAGGACAACATCGATCCGCTGGTGACCTCCGTCTCAGCCAGCGTGATCGCAATCACCATGACCGCCCTGATCCTGCTCGATCGCTTCTACGGGCTCGACCGCGTGCTCGCCGGCAAGAGCGATTCAGGGCGCTAGGAGAACCCAAGGAAAACCTATGTCAAAGGAATATGACGTCGCTGTCGTGGGCGGCGGCCTGCTCGGCTCCGCTATCGCCTGGGGTCTGGGCCGGCTCGGCAAGAAAGTCGTTGTTCTCGACGAGGGCGATATCGCCAAGCGCGCCTCGCGGGCAAATTTCGCGCTCGTCTGGGTGCAGAGCAAGGGCTTAGGCATGCCGGCCTACACCGGCTGGACAATGCGGGCGTCCGAAACCTGGGGCAAGCTCGCCGCCGAATTGAAAGATCAGACCGGGCTCGACGTCGCCCTGCAGCAGAATGGCGGCTTTCACCTGACCCTCGGCGAGCACGAGTTTGCGCAGCGCACCCAGCTTGTGACGCGCATGCACAATCAGGTGGGCGCGGCTGACTACAAAATGGAGATGCTGTCGGCGTCGGAGGTCAGGAAGATGCTGCCGCTGATCGGCCCCGAGGTTTCGGGTGGCAGTTTCTGTCCGCTGGACGGACATGTGAATTCGCTGCGCACCTTTCGCGCGTTCCACACCGGACTGAAGTTGTTCGGGATCGACTATTTCCCGGAGCGGCCGGTCTCGGCGATCGCCAGGAGCGGCGGCGAATTCCGGCTGTCGACCTCGCACGACGAGATCCGCACAGGGAAGGTCGTGCTCGCCGCCGGCAACGCTAACCAGACGCTTGCACCGATGGTCGGCCTGTCGGCGCCGATGGGCCCGACCCGCGGCCAGATCGTGGTGACCGAGCGCACCATGCCGTTCCTGCCGCATCCGTTGACCACCATTCGGCAGACCGACGAAGGCACGGTGATGATTGGAGACAGCAAGGAAGAGCAACTCGACGATCGCACGCTGAATCATTCGGTCAGCGCCGTGATGGCGGATCGGGCGCAACGCATGTTCCCCCATCTGGCGCGTCTGAACGTCGTGCGGACCTGGTCCGGCATCCGCGTGATGCCGCAGGATGGCTTCCCGATCTACGATCAGTCGGAGAGTGCGCCGGGCGCTTTCGTCACCTGCTGTCATTCCGGTGTGACGCTCGCCTCCAACCACGCCTTCGATATTGCCCGGATGGTGGCGACGGGCGCGCTCGAACCGGAGCTCGTCGGCGCGTTCTCGGCCCGTCGCTTCGACGCGAGTCACGCCGCGACAAGCAGTGGCTACTACTGACATCGACGCGACGCGCACGCGAGAGAAAGGGACGAAGAGGCATCCAATGTTCAAACGATTCGATCAGGACAGCAGAAGACCGGTGCACATCGTCGTGGACGGGACCGCCGTCGAGGCGCGCGAGGGCGATACGGTTTCCGCTGCGCTGCTGGCCTCCGGCCGTGACGTGCGCCGTGCGACCGCGGTGAGCGGCGCGCCGCGCTTGCCCTATTGCATGATGGGCGTGTGTTTCGATTGCCTTGTCACAATCGATGGTGTCGGCAATCGCCAAGGTTGCCTGGTGCCCATAGCTGAGGGCATGCAGATCGAAATTCAGAAGGGCAAGAGGGAGATCGGCCGATGAATGCGGCTCCCAAGCGCGATAGCTATGATGTCGTAGTCATCGGGGCAGGGCCCGCCGGGCTGGCCGCCGCTGCGACCGTGGCCGAGGCTGGCCTGTCGGCGCTGCTGCTCGACGAGAATGCCGGCCCCGGCGGCCAGGTCTGGCGCGCCATCGCCTCAACCCCGGTGACGGAACGCGATCGTCTCGGCGCCGACTATTGGGCCGGCGCGGACCCCGTCCAGGCGGTGCAATCGAGCGACGCCGAGATTATCCAGCGCGCGACCGTCTGGAGCCTTGACCGGAATCTCGAGGTTGGTGTGTCGGTCGGCGGCGCGTCGTCCTTCGTCAAGGCGCGTCGTGTGATTCTGGCGACCGGTGCGCTCGAGCGGCCGTTTCCGATTTCAGGCTGGACCCTTCCGGGGGTGATGACCGCGGGCGCCGCGCAGACGATGCTGAAGTCATCTGGCCTCGTGCCGGACGTGCGGACGGTGATCGCCGGCCAGGGACCGCTGCTTTGGCTACTCGCCGCGCAGATCCTGCGCCTGGGTGGAAGCATCGACTGCATCCTCGATACGACCGAGCGTCAAAACTATTTTGCCGCGCTGCCTCACGCCTTCGCCTTCATGACTTCGCCCTATTTCTCAAAGGGACTTGCCATGATGCGGGAGGTGCGGGCGAAAGTGCCGGTGGTGACTGGAGTGAGCGAACTCGCTGCTGCCGGCGACGGCCAGCTCGCAACCGTGAGCTTTGTCGCCGGCAGCCGACGCGAGACGATTCCGGCTGAGTTGCTGCTACTGCACCAGGGGCGTGGTGCCCAATGTCAACCTCGCGATGGCGGCCGGGATCGAGCATCGCTGGGACGACCTGCAGCTCTGCTGGTCGCCCGTACTCGATCGTGACGGCAGTACGTCGGTCGAGGGCGTCGCTATCGCCGGCGATGGTGCCGGGATCGGCGGCGCAGGGGCTGCAATTGTCCGCGGACGTATCGCCGCTAGAGCTGCGGTCGAGGCCCTGTCGCCTGCGGCCGCCGCGAAGCTCGCACCCATGACGATGCTCAGATCATCGCTGGCCAAGGCCGAACGCGGCCGCGCCTTCCTCGACACGCTGTTCCGTCCCGCCCTGCAGTTTCGCATCCCCTCAGGCGACACCATCGTCTGCCGCTGCGAGGAGGTGTCGGCCAAGGATATTCTCGACGCCGTCGCGATCGGTGCGACCGGTCCCAACCAGCTCAAGGCGTATCGTCGCACCGGCATGGGTCCCTGCCAGGGCCGGCTCTGCGGTCTGACAGTCACTGAGTTGATGGCGCAATCCCGCGGCAAGACGCCCCAGGAGATCGGCTATTATCGGCTGCGCGCACCGGTAAAGCCGATCACGCTGGCGGAGCTGGCGGCGGTGCCGAAGGCAGAGGCCGACGTCCAGGCGGTGGTGCGCGGATGACGAAGCTCGCGGATGCCATCATTGTCGGTGGCGGCATCCATGGATGCTCGACCGCACTTCATATGTGCCTCGCCGGCATCAAGCCGGTGCTGATCGAGAAGGACTATGCCGGCCGCCACGCCTCAGGGGTGAATGCCGGCGGCGTTCGCCAGCTCGCGAGGCATGTCGCCGAGATCCCGCTCTCGATCCGCTCGATGGGAATTTGGGAGCGGATTGAGGAGCTGGTCGACGATTCCTGCGGCTTCGAAAGCCACGGCCAGGTGCTGGTCGCGGAGAACGACGCCGAATTCGAAGCGTGTCGCGCGCGCGTCGCCGAGCTGAACGCACTCGGCTTCACCCACGAAGCGCTGATCGACGGGCCGGAGCTGCGGCGGCTGGTGCCGGCGGTGGCGGAGAGCTGCCCCGGCGGGGTGGTGTCGCGGCGTGATGGCGCGGCCGATCCGGCTCGAACCACCACCGCGTTCCGCCGCAAGGCTGCCGCGCTCGGCGCAACCGTCTGTGAGGGCAGAGCGGCGACCAACATCCGAAAGCAAGATGGGTTGTGGCGGGTGGATGTCGGCGCCGATACCTACGCAGCGCCGGTGCTCGTCAATGCCGCCGGCGCCTGGGCCGGCCGTATCGCAGCGGCGCTTGGCGAGCCGGTGCCGGTTGAGACCGTGGCTCCGATGCTGATGATCACCTCCCGCGTGCCGCATTTCATCGATCCCGTGGTCATCCTGCGCGGCCGCAAACTCTCCTTCAAACAGTTCGCCAACGGTACCGTGCTGATCGGTGGCGGGCATCTGGCAACCCCGGACCAGGACCGGAACGAGACCGTGCTGGACTGGCGCAGCCTCGCCATCAGCGCACGCACCGTGTTCGAGCTATTTCCCGTGATGCGCGACGCCACCATTGTCCGCGCCTGGGCCGGCATCGAGGCGCGGACGCGCGACGAACTACCCATCCTCAGCGCCAGCGCCCAGCACTCAGGGCTTTATCACCAATTCGGTTTTTCACTGCATGGCTTCCAGCTCGGCCCCGGCGCCGGCGCCGTGATGACGGAGCTGATCACCAACGGCGGCACCCAAACACGGATCGGCGATCTCGGCATCGACCGCTTCCTTCCCTTCACACCCTAGAAACCAAGATGAGGACATCATGAGCATCATCCGCAACATCCGTACGCCCATCATGCACCGCGCGGTTGAAGCCAATGGATTTGTATTTGTTGGCGGCACGATCGCCGACGACACCAGCGTCTCGATGGGCGAGCAGACCCGCAATATCCTTGGCAAGATTGCCGGCTATCTGAAGGAGGCGGGGACGGACACGTCCCGCGTTGTCAGCGCCTCGATCTTCGTGACCGACCTGTCCGGGAAAAAGGAGATGGATGCGGCATGGACCGAGTTCTTCGGCGACAACCTGCCGGCGCGCGCAACGGTCGGTGTGGCCGATCTCGGTGGCGGCGCCCTGATCGAAGTGGTGGTCACCGCGCTCAAGGGTTGACCGCGCCGACTTGCTTATCCCATGCCGACTGACTTTTCATCCTGTCGCGCAGAGGTCAAGCAGCTAAAGGCCTTCTCGAGCTGGACGTCGTACCTTGTGGCCAGCGCCTCGCAATGGCGAAGCCTACTTGCCAAACTTCTCATGTAACAGCGGCCATAGCCGGTCCGGCTTGAACGGGGTCGCCGTAAAGCGGATACCGGTGGCGTTGGCGATGGCGTTGCCGAGCGCGGCGGCGACTGGGTTGTATGGGCTTTCGCTCATCGATTTGGCGCCCATCGGCCCCAGCGCGTCCGACGTGTCGGCAAAGAGCACCTCGGTGCGGGGAATGTCCGCAAAGGATGGCAGATGATAGTCGCGGAATTTGGGATTGATGACCCGGCCGTTGTCGTCGATCACCATTTCCTCATAGAGCGCCGCGCCCAGCGATTGAGCTACCCCGCCCTCAACCTGGCCACGGCACTGCATCGGATTGGCGACACGGCCGGCATCGGCGGCCTGCACGCTCTTCAGGATCTTGAGTTCGCCGGTGTATTTGTTCACGGCGACACGAAAGCCCTGTACATTGAAGGCGACGGAGCGCGGCGTGCCTGTCGAATTGCCGCTGGCGCTGAGAACCTTGCCGAGCGCGTGCGCGGACGCGGCGAGCAAAGCAAAAGGGGTGCGGCGCCCGGCACAGACCGTGGCGTGGTTGTCGAGGGTGCACGCGTCCGGGTTTTCGCCCAATAGTGACGCCGCGAATTGCTTCAGTTGGCCGGCCAGCGCCTCGGCCGCGGCTTGCGTGGCGCGCCCGGCGACGAAGGTCCCGGCGCTGCCATAGGCGCCGGTGTCGTGGCCGCCATGTGCGGTGTCGGATTGCAACAGACGGATTCGATCAACGGTCGTCGCCAGCGCGGACGCGGCGATCTGACGATGCACGGTGCTGGTGCCATTGCCGAATTCGGCGGTGCCGACCGTGAGGTCAAAGCCGCCATCCTCGCGCAGCGAAATGCTGCAATCGGCGAAATGACCGGCTGGCGGCACGGTGTCGATCATGGTCAGCGCGATGCCGTCCCCAGTCAACCAGTCCGCGGAGAGCGAAGGCGGAGGCGCCTCGGCGGCCATCGCGCGCTCGACCAGATCCAGGCATTGATCGAGGCCATAGCTGCCATAGAGCACGTCGTGATACTCGGATTTCGGTGGCGACAGCATGGGATCGCCGGGTTTGACGACATTGCGGCGGCGCATCTCGAACGGGCTGATGCCGAGCTGCTTTGCCAGTTCGTCGATCGCAGCTTCGACGGCGATCAAGGTCTGCGGCAGGCCATAGCCGCGAAAGGCTCCGGCGGGCACGGTGTTGGTATAGGCGGCGATGCCGTCGACCTTCTTGTTCGGGCAGTTATAGACGCCGATGCATTCGCCGACCGAATGACGCAGCACCGGGCCGGCGTGGTTGCCGTAGGCCCCGGTGTTCGAGAGCACGTCGAGCTGCAGCGCCGTGAGTTTGCCGTCCTTGTCGGCGCCTGCTTTGACGGTGACCCGCATCGGATGCCGCATCGAGGTCGCGATGAATTGTTCTTCCCGCGTCAGTTCGAACTTGACCGGGCGGCCGGTCTTGATCGCTGCGAGCGCGAGAATGTCCTCGACGAACATTTCCTGCTTGCCGCCGAATCCGCCGCCGACGCGCTCACAGAATACCCGCACCTTGTCCGGCGGGAGATGGAAGAGGTCGGCCAGCGTACGCCGGATGAGAAATGGCACCTGCGTGCTGGAGCGGACGTTGAGGATTCCATCGGCATCGACCCAGGCAAGGCCGCCATGGGTTTCCAGCGCCGCATGCTGGACTCGCTGGGTCGTAAAAGTACCTTCATAGGTGACGGCGGCCTGCGCCAACGCGCTTGCGACATCGCCAAATTCGCCATGGGTTTCTGCCACGATATTGCGGCCTGCGTTCGCGACGCGGTTTGCCGGCGTCTTGTCGCCGTGAATCGCAGGGGCGCCCGGTGTGATGGCGGCTGTGGGATCGACCACAGCCGGCAGGATTTCGTATGCGACGTCGAGTTGCCGGCAGCCTTCCTCCGCGGCGGCTTCAGTCTCGGCGATCACGGCGGCGACCTTCTGTCCGATAAAGCGGACGACATTGTCGAGCACACGTGTGTCGTCCGGATCCATCCAGTCCCACTCGTGCCGAGCGGTTGAGAACAGGCAGTCCGGCGCGTCTTCAAACGTCAGTATCGTGTGCACGCCGGGGACGCTGAGCGACGCACGTTTGTTGATCGAGATGATTTTTGCGTGCGGATGCGGCGAACGCAGCAACTTGATGTGCAGCATACCTACCGGCGCAACATCGAATGTGTAGCGCGCTGCGCCGCGCACCACCTGCGGTCCGGCTGGGGCAGGGAGGCTGCGGCCGAATGCGGTGCCTGCGGCGGCGTCTTCGATGTTGTTCTTGCCGCTCAGCGCATCCTCAATCGCGCGATAGCCGGTACAACGACAGATATTGCCTTTCAGCGCGGCGCCGAGGTCCTGCCGCTGCGCCTGGTTCAGCGATGCGCAGGTCAGGATCATGCCGGCTGTGCAGAACCCGCATTGAAACCCCTGCGCGTCCAGAAACGCCTGTTGCATCGGGTGAGTGCCGCCATCCGCCGCAAAGCCTTCGATCGTCGTCACGGCGTGACCGTCGGCGCGGAAGGCAGGAATAAGACAACTATGCACCGGCTCGCCGTCGATCAGCACGGTGCAGGCGCCGCAGTCGCCGGCGTCGCACCCCTTCTTGACGCCGAATTGGCCAAGTTCGCGCAGGAACGTGCGCAGGCATTGGCCGGGTTGCGGCGTTTTGAAAAACTCCCGGCCGTTGATCTGGAACGTCATGCGTAGGCCATGCTCTGCAATTCAACGCGGATTTCTTCCGCGAGCCGCAGCGTCATATGCTTGCGCCATATTGGCTTGCCGTGAACGTCGCTGTGATAGAGGTCGTCGGCGATGCACTGAAAAATCGCTTCGCGCAATTCTTTGCTGTTCGGGATTCCTGCAAAGGACAATCGAACAGGCCGCTTGGTCGATGCCGTAATCGTCAGCGCCAATCCGCCGTCGCTGGTCGCGCTACCGATCAGAAGTGCAGCCGAGCGGCCGACCGGCGTCAGCGAAATCTGGCGGAACGCCGAACGCCGCCTCAGGGCCGCGAGCGGGATCTCAACTTGCCGCAACAGATCGCCCGGCGCGAGCACGTTACGCTGATCGCCGATTACGAAATCAGCGACGGGAATTTTCCGCTCACCGCCATCGGCCTGCCAGATCGTGCAGACACCGTCGAGCGCCGAGGTCAGCGAGATCATCGGTCCCGCCGGCAGCGACATGCAGATGTTGCCGCCGACGGTGGCCGTCTTCCAGATCTTGAAGGAGGCGAGAAACGCGCGGCAGCACTGGTTGATCAGCGGCGAGGCGATCCATTCCGGCGGACAGGCCAGCGCATCGAGTTGCGCCACTGTGCAGGTCGCCGCGATTGAAAGCCCGGTCTCGCTGATGGTCAGCGCCGGCCATTTCAGATCGGTAAGATCGATCAGCCGCTTTAGATGGGCCTGCGGTTCCGAGAACAGCCAGGTCCCGCCCGCGAGCCAGGCGTCGCCCGCCGTCCAAACGGGCAATTGATCCCGCGTCGTCGGATGGGCAACCGCGGTAACAGTGTTCAGGTCCATGGATACACCAACGCTTTCAAGTAGATGTGTCTCCAACTATGAAGGCTTGCAAGTCCAGCGCCAAGTTGCCATTCGGGTTGGGACGGTCCTTGCAAGAGGATGCCGTTCGCAACCACGCCTTGGCAAATCAGGTGGGATCATGGACCAAACGCAGGCGATCTGGATCAGGGATCCGCTTTCCATTCTCGCTGACGGCGCCGAGCGCGGCCTCGTGGTCCGCGGCGGCAAGATCGTCGAACTGGTGCCGCGCGGCCGGGAGCCGGTGACCGCAAATGCCGTCGCCTACGACGCCGGTGCCCATGTCGTGCTGCCGGGGTTGATCAATACGCACCATCACTTCTACCAGACGCTGACGCGGGCACTTCCGGCGGCGCTGGACCGCAAACTGTTTCCATGGTTGCAGGCACTCTATCCGGTCTGGGCGCGGCTGACACCGGAATCGCTCCACCTGGGTGTCACCGTAGCGATGTCGGAACTGCTGCTGTCAGGCTGCACGACCACGACCGATCACCATTATGTGTTTCCGGCCGGACTCGAGGACGCCCTCGACATCGAGGTCGCGGCCGCGCAGCGGCTCGGCATCCGCGTGCTGCTGACGCGCGGCTCGATGGATCGGTCGCAGAAGGATGGCGGGCTGCCGCCCGACAGCGTGGTGCAGGACGAGGATATGATTTTGGCCGACAGCGAACGCGTGGTGGCAAAATACCACCAGCGTGGCGGGGATGCGATGACGCAGATCGCGCTGGCGCCGTGCTCGCCGTTTTCAGTGACGACCTCGCTGATGCGCGCGACCGCCACACTTGCTGACAAGCTCGATGTCCGCCTGCATACGCATCTGGCCGAGACCGAGGACGAGAACAAGTTCTGCGAGCAGATATATGGCTGCCGTCCGCTGGATTATCTCGAACAATGCGGCTGGTTAAATGCACGGACCTGGCTGGCCCACGGCATCTTCTTCAATTCCGACGAGATGAAGCGGCTCGGCAAGGCCGGGACCGCCATCAGCCATTGCGCCTGCAGCAACCAGATCCTGGCGTCGGGTTGCTGTCCGGTCTGCGAGATGGAGGAGGCGGGGGTTTCGATCGGGCTCGGCGTCGACGGCTCGGCGTCGAATGATGAATCAAACCTGATGCAGGAAGTCCGCGCGGCCTTCCTGCTGCAACGGGCACGCTACGGTGTCGGCCGCGTCAGCCACAAGGACGCGCTGCGCTGGGCCACCAAGGGCTCGGCGGCCTGCATCGGGCGGCCCGAACTCGGCGAAATCGTGGTCGGGAAGGCCGCCGATCTTGCGCTGTTCAAGCTCGACGAACTGCGTTTCTCCGGCTATGGCGACCCCTTGGCCGCGCTGGTGCTATGCGGTGCGCATCGCGCCGATCGGGTGATGGTCGGCGGCAACTGGGTGGTGCGGGACGGCGCGATCCCCGGTCTCGATGTACCCGACCTGATCCGCCGTCACAGCGCCGCCGCGCGCGCGATGCACGAGAGGTGAGTTGGTCTACTCCCTCGCCCCGCACTTGCGCGCACTTGCGGGGAGAGGTGAAGCGAGCCCTGTCCTTACTTCCCGGGAATCTTCTCGTCGATGCCCTTCACGTAAAAATTCATGCCGAGCACCTGGCCATCGTCGAGATGGGTGCCGCCTTTGCATTCGACTTCCTTGCCGTCCTGGCCGACGATCGGGCACTTGAATGGCTGCAGCTTGCCTTCCGTGATGGCAGCTTCGGTCTCCATCGCCAGCTTCTTCACGTCGTCGGGCATGTTGGTGTAGGGCGCCATCACGACGAGCTTGCTGTTCAGTCCGCCCCAGAAATCTTCCGACTTCCAGGTGCCGTTCAACTCGGCCTTGACACGCTCGATATAATAGGGGCCCCAATTGTTCATGGTCGAGGTGAGCTGCGCCTTCGGTCCGAACTTGATCATTTCGGAATCCTGGCCGAACGCCAGCTTGCCGCGCTCGGCGGCGACCTGCATCGCGGCAGGGCTATCGGTGTGCTGCATGATGATGTCGGCGCCCTGGTCGATCAGCGCCTTGGCGGCATCGGCCTCCTTGCCGGGATCGAACCAGGTGTTGGCCCAGATGATTTTGACCTTGATGTTGGGGTTGATCGTCTGTGCGCCGAGCATGGTGGCGTTGATGCCGGAGATCACTTCCGGAATCGGGAACGAGGCGATGTAGCCGAGCACGCCGGACTTCGACATCTTGGCGGCGATGATGCCCTGGATGTAGCGGCCCTCATAGAACCGTCCCGAATAGGTCGACATATTCTTGTCGCGCTTGTAGCCGGTGGCGTGCTCGAAATGCACGTTCGGATACTTCTTGGCGACCTTCAGCGTCGGCTCCATGTAGCCGAACGACGTGGTGAAGATCAGCTTGTTGCCGGCGCGTGCCAGTTGCTCGATCGAGCGTTCGGAGTCCGGGCCTTCGCTAACATTCTCCAGAAACGTGGTTTCGACCTTGTCGCCGAATTCCTTGATCATCGCGAGGCGTCCAAGGTCGTGCTGGTAGGTCCAGCCGAGATCGCCGACTGGTCCGAGATAGATGAATCCGACCTTGAGTTTGTCGGCGGCGGAAGCGCCGAACAGGCCTGCTCCGGTAACGAGCATCGCTGCAGTCGCCGCGATGAGAATCTTTTTCATGGAATTCTCCGTTTTTCTGACGGGTGGGCGGTCTCTCCCGATACGCGGCGCCCCGTCGCGCGCGCTTCGGGCACATTTATCGGTCGGGCACGAAGACGGTCCCGAGCGCCGCAGGCGCGGTCGAGCCACCGGTTCGTGCACGTGAAATCAGGACAAGGACGATGACGGTCGCGAGATAGGGTAATGCCGACATGAATTGCGATGGGACACCGACGCCCCAGCCCTGCGCATGAAGCTGTAGGATCGTCACCGCGCCGAACAGATAGGCGCCGATCACGAGGCGTCCCGGCAGCCATGACGCGAACACGACCAGTGCCAGCGCAATCCATCCGCGCCCGGCCGTCATGCCTGGAATGAAGAACGGTGTGTAGGCGAGCGGCAGATAGGCGCCGGCGAGGCCTGCGCAAGCGCCGCCGAACATCACCGCGAAAATCCGGATCCTGAGCACGGGATAACCAAGCGCGTGCGCGGAAGCGTGATTGTCGCCGACAGCCCGCAGGATCAGGCCGGCCCGCGTCCGGTAAAGGAAGAACCAGACGCTGGCGACCAGTGCCAACGAGAGATATACGAAGGAGTCCTCGCCGAACAAAATACGCCCGATCAGCGGGATGTCGGTGAGGCCGGGAATAGAAAGATGCGGCGCCAGCGAAATCTTTTCGCCGACGAAGCGGGAGCCGATCAGGCCGGAAAGGCCGATTCCGAGAATGGTCAGCGCGAGGCCGGTGGCGACCTGATTGACCGCCAGTCCCAGCGTCATCAGCGCGAAGATCAGCGACATCAGCACGCCGGCGACGATGCCGCACAGCGCGCCGATGACGACCGAGCCGGAGAGCCAGGCGCCGCCGAAGCCGCAGGCCGCGCCGACGATCATCATGCCCTCGACGCCGAGGTTGAGCACGCCGGAGCGTTCGGTCACGAGTTCGCCGGTCGCAGCCAGCAGCAGCGGCGTGGAAGCCGCCAGCACCGCAAGGATGATGGCCTCAATGAGCTCCACGGGACACCTTTGGCGACGCGAAAATGAGCTTGAACCGGTAGAGGATGAGGGAATCGCAGGCGAGCACGTAGAACAGCAGAATGCCCTGGAAGACCTTGGTGACATCCAACGGAATTTTCATTGCGATCTGCGCCTGCTCGCCGCCGATGAAGGTGAGCGCCAGGAAAAGTCCTGCAATTAATATTCCAACCGGGTTCAGCCGCCCCAGGAACGCGACGATGATCGCGGTGAAACCGTAGCCCGGCGAGATCCCGGGCTGCAGATGTCCGACGGGGCCTGCGACCTCGATGATCCCGGCAAGGCCTGCCAGCGCGCCCGAAATCGCGAAGGTCAGCAGGATCAACTGATTGGAATTGAAACCACCGAAGCGCGCGGCGCGCGGGGCGGCGCCGACGACGCGGATTTCAAACCCCTTGATGGTTTTGCCGAGCAGCACCGCGCTTGCGGCGACCACCAAGAGCGCAATGACGCCGCCAAGATGCAGCCGGCCGCCCTCGATCAGCACGGGCACGGTGGCGACCGGATCGAACCCGGCAGTGGTCGGGAAGTTGAAGCCTTTCGGATCTCGCCACGGACCGCGCACGAGGTAATCGAGCAGGAGGTCGGCGACATAGACCAGCATCAGGCTGGTGAGGATTTCGCTGGCGCCGAACCTGACCTTGCAGATTGCCGGTATCAGGGCGTACAGCGCGCCGCCGATCGCTGCCAGCAGCATCATCGCCGGCAATACCCACGGGCCGGCGTCGGTGCCCTGCGTCTTTACCGCAAGCCAGCTTCCGGCGACGGCACCGATCAGGAATTGTCCTTCGCCGCCGATGTTCCAGGCGTTGGCGAGGTAGCAGAGCGACAGGCCGATCGCGATCATCACCAGCGGTGTTGCCTTCACTGCGATTTCCTGCAGCGAATAGCTGTCGGTCAGGGGATCGATGAAGTAAACGCCAAGCGCGGTGATCGGGTTCTTTCCAAGGATCGCAAACAGGAGGCTCATGGTCACAATCGTCAGGCCGATCGCGATCAGCGGCGAAATCAGCGCGATCGTGTTCGACCGCTCGGCGCGCTTTTCAAGCACCAACTGCATGCGCCGCTTCCTTCTGCTCCAAAGTGCTTCCCCCCATCAGCAGGCCTAGTTTCTCGCGGCTCGTGTCGGCGGTTGGCAACGGCTCCGACAGATGGCCATGGAACATCACGGCGATGCGGTCGGTGATTTCAGCGAGTTCGTCGAGGTCCTGGCTCGTCACCAGCAGCGCAGCGCCGCTGGCGGCGAGATCCAGCAGGGCCTGCCGGATCACGGCGGCGGCGCCCGCGTCGACGCCCCAGGTCGGCTGGCTCACGACGAGGACCACCGGGTTGCGCAGGATTTCGCGACCGACGATGAACTTCTGCAGATTGCCGCCGGAGAGGCTGGCGGCTTCCGGGTCGCGCTTGGCCTTGCGCACGTCGAAGGTTTCGGTGGCGCGGTCGACAGTCTTCAGCGTCGCGGCGGTATTGACGAAGCCGTGCAGAACCATGCCGCTCGCGGCGTGGCCGGTCAGCAGCGCGTTCTCCGAAAGCTTCATGCGCGGCGCAGTGCCGTGGCCAAGCCGCTCCTCGGGAACGAAGGCCGCCCCGAGCTTGCGCCGCTGCGTGATCGAAAGGTGCCCCGCTGCATGCCCGTCTATGATAATTGTGCCGGGGTCTTGTGCCAGCCGTTCTCCCGACAAAGCGGCAAAAAGCTCGTCCTGACCGTTGCCAGCGACACCGGCGATGCCCAGGATTTCGCCACCCTTGAGCTCGAAGGAGATGTTCCGAAGCCGCACACTGTGCGGATCGTCCGGCTCGAGGCTGAGGTCGTTGACGACAAGCCGCGGCACGGTGGTTTTCCGGTTGGCGGGAACCCTCACTTCCTTGATCTCGCTGCCGACCATCATCCGCGCGAGCGAAGCCGCGGTCTCCGCTTTGGGATTGCAGGTCGAAACCTTCTTGCCGCCGCGCAGGATGGTGGCGGTGTCGCAGAGCTGCTTCACCTCTTCCAGCTTGTGGCTGATGTAGAGGATCGCGCGGCCCTCGGCCTTGAGGCGATTGAGCACGACGAAGAGCTGGTCGGCTTCCTGCGGCGTCAGCACCGCGGTCGGTTCATCGAGGATCAGGAATTTCGGATTTTGCATCAGCGCGCGCACGATCTCGATGCGCTGGCGTTCGCCGACGGATAGTTGCCAGACCTCGCGTTTGGGATCGAGCGGAAGCCCGTAAACACGAGATACTTGCTCGAGGCGCGCTGACATGTCCCTGAAAGATTCCTTGCCGTCGAGCCCGAGCGCAACGTTTTCTGCCACGTTAAGATTGTCGAACAGCGAGAAGTGCTGGAACACCATGCCGATGCCGCGGCTGCGCGCTTCCGACGGTCCGGAGAGAACCATCGTCTCGCCCTGCCAGCGCATTTCGCCTTCGCTCGGCTGGATCAATCCGTAAATGGTTTTGACGAGCGTCGATTTTCCCGCGCCGTTTTCGCCGAGCAGTGCGTGGATCTGCTGTGGCCAGATATCGATGTCGATCGCCTCATTGGCGAGGAAGCTGCCATAGCGCTTGGTCAGGCCAACCGTCCGGAGCAGCGGCGTGGCACCGATGGGCAGCTCGGCAGGCGTCGAATCCAGCATTCGTAATCACGCGTCCCAGGAAATGGTGCCTCAATATTGGGCTAGTTTCGGCTCGCGCGTAAGTGGAGAAAAAGCGTCAAGCCTTGCTCAACTCTTTGGCAAGCAAAGCGCCTTCCTGGTCCTTGATTGCTTGGCTTTACGAAGCATTTCCGGATCGCAGCGCGTTGTCCAGGTCGGCCGACAGCGCCCGATCGATGTTGCAGATTTGTAACGGTGCAGACCAATTCGAAACTGTCTCGTCGGTCCTGACGCGAAGTTGAGCAGTATTACTGCGAGCTCAGGGCTGGTGGTTCGTGGGCCTGCCGTTACGGGCTACCTATTCCAGACCCCGGCGTGAACCGCCGCGGCTTCGTCCTCAAGCAACGGGCCCACCACTTCGGTCGCGCGTTGCCCGCTGGCGAACACGTCGCGGCAGGGCAGGTTGAGGGTCGGATTTTCCGGATGGTTGCCGGTGAGATCCCGCAGCCGGTGTTCGCTCAGGCCGTACACCAGGCGGCCGATGCCGGCCCAGTAGATCGCGCCTGCGCACATCGCGCATGGTTCGGCGGACGAATACAGCGTAGTGCTGCGAAGGATATCTGGCGCGACCGTGGTGCAGGCCTGTGTCGCCAGCAGGCGCTCGGCATGCGCCGTACCGTCATGCGACGGCATATAGCCGTTCTCGGCTTCGATCAGTACGGAGCCGCGCTGGTCGACGAGCAGGGCGCCGAAAGGATGATTGCCACGGGTCATGGCGCGGCGAGCGACGTGGAACGATTGCCGCAGGAAATGCACATCGCGTTCCAGCGGGCTCAGCGAGGAAATATCGACCATCGGTCCTGACCGTCAATGCCCCGCCGTGGGCCGCCCGATTTCGGTGAGATTGGCCTCGCTGGCGCGCGCTTCATGAATCTTCCCGCCGGAACAATACGCCTATCTCGCTCGGCGAAACACATATGCGTCTCGCGCAGGTGGCTGTCAGGCATGAACTGCAACCTTCAACGCCTCGGCACGGATCTCTTCGACAAGCCGCTCCTTCAGCATGACGAATTCGGCCGTGGTCTTGATCTTGTAGGATCGCGGATGGGGTAGATCGACCGCGATTTCGGCTTTGATGCGGCCGGGACGTGCGCTCATCACGACGACCCGGCTGCCGAGGAAGATCGCCTCTTCGATGTCGTGCGTCACGAACAGCACGGTCTTCTGGTCGCGCTCCCAGATTCCGAGCAGCATCTCCTGCATCAGTGCGCGGGTTTGATTATCCAGCGCTCCGAACGGCTCGTCGAGTAACAGGATCTTGGGATCGTTGGCAAGGGCGCGCGCAATAGCTGTGCGTTGCTGCATGCCGCCGGAGAGTTGCTTCGGCCAGTGATTTTCAAATCCCGAGAGGCCGACCCGATCGATGAAACCATCGGCGATCTTGCTGCGCTCCGCCTCGGAAATCCCGCGTTCGCGCAGGCCGAACGCGATGTTTTCGCGAACGGTCAGCCACGGAAACAGCGTGTACGACTGAAACACCATGCCGCGATCCGCGCCAGGTCCCGTCACCTCGAGCCCGTCCAGGAGGACGCGGCCGCTTGTCGGCCGATCAAGGCCTGCGATGATGCGCAGCAGCGTGGATTTTCCGCAGCCCGACGGGCCGAGGATGGTGACGAAATCATTGTTACCGACGCTGAGGTCAGTCGGTTCCAGAGCCCGCGTTGGCACATTGCCCTGGCGCGCAGGGAAGGTGCGCGAGACCTGATCGATCTTCAGCTTGGTCATGCCAATTTCCACGGAAACAGCCAGGCGTTGAAGGCCTTGAACAGGAAGTCCGACACGAGGCCGATCAGCCCGATGACGATGATACCGAAGATGATCTGACCGGTGTTGAGCAGCGCCTGGCTGTCGGTGATCATGTGGCCGATGCCCGAGGATGAACCGATCAGCTCGGCGACGATGACGTAGGTCCACGCCCAACCCAGGACCAGCCGAAGGATTTCCGCGATCTCGGGAGCAGACGAAGGCAGCAGCACGCGGCCGATGATGCCGCGGTCGCTGGCGCCCAGGGTGTATGCTGCTTCAACGAGGTCGCGCCGTGTGCTGCCGACGTTCACAGCGATCATCAGGATGATCTGGAACACCGAGCCGATAAAAATGACCAGCAGCTTCTGCAGCTCGCCGATGCCCGCCCACAGGATCAACAGCGGGATGAAGGCTGACGCGGGCAGATAACGGGCAAACGAGACAAACGGCTCCAGGAAAGCCTCTATGGGCTTGTAAGCGCCCATCAGAACGCCGAGCGGCACGGCGATGATGGCCGCCAGCACAAAGCCGCCGACCACCCGCCAGATTGTCATGCCGATGTCGAACAGGAAGCCATGCTTGGTCAGGAGCTCCCAGCCTTCCTGCAGCATGGTCAGCGGGTTGGCGAGAAACGTTTTCGAGACGTGACCGCCGAAGGTCGCCCACGCCCACAGGGCCACGAACAGCACAAAGAACGCGAAGCCGTAGACCGCGCGCTGCTTCGATGTCACGGGATCGAGGGGACGTGTCACAAGGCAAATTCCTCAAAGCGGTACGTTGATCATGGGAAGTCCCGCTCCCTCACATGTGGAAGCGGGACCGGCGCGACGCGACCGAAGCTACTTGATAAAGCTCGTATCAACGAGGTCATCGATTTTCGGAATCGACTTGATGATGCCGATCTCCAGCAACAGGTCTGCAGCTTCCTTGGTAAAGGCCTGGAATTCGCCTGCGAAGAATTTCTGGTTCGCGGCCTTGTCCTGCCAGCGCAGATACTTTGCCGAGTTGCCGAACTGCTCGCCGGACTGCTTCACATCGGAACCCATGATCTCGTAGGACTTGGCCTGGTCCTTTTCGATCAGGGCGACGGCCTCGAAATAGCTGTCGGCCAGTGCTTTCGCTGCCTTCGGGTTTTCGGTCAGGAATTTCGGCGTGCAGCCGAACGTGTCCATGATCATCGGGTAGTCGAGCGTGGTAGCAATGATCTTGCCCTTGTCCGGCGCGGCACGCACCGTCGACAAGTAAGGCTCATAGGTCATGGCTGCATCGTTCTGGCCGGACACGAATGCCTGCGCCGCTGCGGCTGGCTCCAGGTTCACTACCGTGACGTCCTTGACCGAAAGGCCGTTTTTCTTGAGCATCCAGGCCAGGGTGAAATAGGGCGCCGTGCCGGGTGCAGACGCGGCGACCGTCTTGCCCTTCAGATCCTTGATCGAGGCGACATCGTTCCGCGTTGCCATGCCGTCGGCGCCGTAGCTTTTGTCGAGCTGGAAGATCTGCTTGGTGGCGACGCCATTGGCATTCCAGGAAATCCAGGTTTCGACCGTGGTTGCCGCGCACTGGATGTCACCTGAGGCGACGGCCAGATGCCGGTCCTTCTGCGGGATCTTCCTGATGGTCACGTCGAGACCGTTCTTCTTGAAGATGCCGGCCTGGTTGGCGAGCGTGAGCGGCGCAAACCCGGTCCATCCGGAAATTCCGATGGCGACCTTGACGTCCTGCGCGATGGCTGGTGCGGACACAAGAAGGGCCGCGGTTGCCGCGAATATTCCAAGATTACGCATGGCTGAATTCCCTTTGCTGGTTAATGGATTGCGTTCTGTTCGTCCGTTCATCCGCTTGCGCGTTGCTGCTGCATCAGACGCTGATGCATCAGGTACTGGTACCTCAACTGCTGGTACCTCGCTGCTGCATAAATTGTGCCGTACTTCACATGCATCGGTCTGCCTCTCAACCGCCCTTGAAGCGGGCAACCAGTTTGTGAGATTCGCCCGGATAGAGCAGGCGCACGGCCGTCAGCGGCTGTGCGCTGCGCCAGGTATGGCGGTCGATCACGAGGCACGGCGCGCCGATCGCTATCTCCAGGGCCGCTGCGGCCTGCTGGTCGGCCACAATAGCGCAGATCGAATGTTCGGCTTCCGTCCACGGGACATGATGAAGCAGCCACGAGCCGGGCGGTTCGGTCGCAAAATCCGCCGTGGCCGCCTCGGGCACGGCGTCGAGATCGATCAGCCTGTCCTCGATGGCGAAAGGTACATCATCCGCGCTGTGCCGGCATGCGATCGCGATCACCTTGCTGGTTTTCCGTGCTCCGAGACGGTCGCGGTCGGCGGCCGTCGCGGCGCGGTGCGAGCGCTGGATCAACTCATAGCCATAACTGCGGCCGAGCGCGGTAATCTCCGCGCGGATGTCGGCGATCTTGAGCACCGCCGACAGGAATGTGGGGCGGCGTACAAAGGTGCCAGCCTTTCGCCGCCGCTCGATCAGATCAGCTTGCGCCAGTTCCGACAGCGCCTTGCTCACCGTCATGCGCGAGCAGCGATAGCGCGCCATGAGCTCGTGCTCGAACGGGATGCGGTGACCCGGCGGCCATTCGCCGGTCAGGATCCGCCGCTCGATGTCGAGCCGGATCTGCTTGTACAGCGTCGGCTTGTCGGCCGCCGGGAGTTTCTCGCGGTCGGTGGCAAGGCTCATGCCACGAGCCTCCGCACTGCCGCGTTGAATGCGTCGCGCGCCTGCTGGCGGAGGCGGTGACGTCCATTCTCGACGAGCTTGTTGCCGCCTGCCCAGACACAGGCGACGGCGGGCGCGCCTGCCGCAAAGATCCAGCCGTCGAGGATCGTATCCCCGCGGCGTCCGGCGAGCGAGGGATGCGTGGTGTCGAGAGTCACGATGTCGGCGCGCGCACCCGCCTGGAGGCCGACGACCGGTTGTGCGAGTGCCTGGGCGCCGCCGGCGAGTGCAGCATCGAATAGCGCGCGACCGGTTGAGACGCCGGGACTGCCGGACAACACATTGCGCTCCCGGTGTCTTAGCCGCTGGCCATACTCAAGCTGGCGCAATTCGTCGGTGACGCCGACCAGCACGTTGGAATCGGTGCCGACGCCGAACCGGCCGGCTGCGTCGAGGAATTCGCGGGCTGGAAAAATGCCGTCGCCGAGGCTTGCTTCAGTAACCGGGCAGAGCCCGGCGACCGCGCCGCTTCTTGCAAGCGCGGCGGTTTCTGTTGTGGTCATGTGGGTTGCGTGAATGAGACACCAGCGCCGATCGACGGGCGCATGTTCGAGCAGCCACTCAACCGGCCGCCGCCCCGACCAGGCGATGCATTCATCGACTTCTCTTGTCTGTTCGGCGGCGTGAATATGCACCGGTCCGCCTTCGGCCAGCGGTGCAATGGCCGCAAGTTCATCAGGCGTCACGGCCCGCAGGCTGTGCGGCGCGACGCCGACATTGGCGCCCGGCAGCGCGCGGATGGCTGTGCGCGTGGCGGCCGTCAGCCTGGCGAACTGGTCGACGGAGCAGATGAAACGGCGCTGGCCGGCATGCGGTAGCGCTCCACCGAACGACCCGTGCGCGTAGAAACTCGGCAGTAGCGTGAGCCCGATGCCGGTGATCTCGGCGGCCCGCACAATTCGCGTCGCCATCTCCGCAGGGTTTGCGTAGGGTGCACCATCGCGGTCGTGATGCAGATAATGGAATTCCCCGACGCGGGTATACCCATGCTCTAGCATCTCGACATAGAGCAGCGTTGCGACGGCTTCGGTGTCTTCCGGCGTCATCTCCAGCGCGAAGCGATACATCGTCTCGCGCCATGTCCAGAACGTGTCCGCGGAATTGCCGCGCGTTTCGGCGAGCCCTGCCATGCCGCGCTGGAACGCGTGACTATGCAGGCTGGTTATTCCGGGGATTGCCAACGGGTGGCGTTCATCGTGTTCTTCCGGCGCCACGCCGCTCGTGACCTGCGTGATGGTGCCGTCGGTCACCAC
This sequence comes from Bradyrhizobium sp. AZCC 2176, assembly GCF_036924645.1. Classification (NCBI taxonomy): domain Bacteria; kingdom Pseudomonadati; phylum Pseudomonadota; class Alphaproteobacteria; order Hyphomicrobiales; family Nitrobacteraceae; genus Bradyrhizobium; species Bradyrhizobium sp. AZCC 2176. The sequence continues at coordinate 5,118,308 of NZ_JAZHRX010000001.1, forward strand.
CACCTGCACGTCGTCGGCCCAGCCTGAAGGGAGCAGTGCTGATCCGAAATGCAGAGTGGACATGTTTCCAAACCGGCTGGACAGAATACCAACACGATTTTATGTATAGACATATTGATACCCCCGTCAAGGTTCCGCCGTTGAGGGAGTGCCGCATGGCTGAGCGCTTCGATCGTATCTGGCACAATGCCCGGCTCGCCACGCTTCGGAAGGACCTGCCCGAGCTCGGCGTGATCGAGCCCGGCGTGATCGCTGCGCGCGGTGGCCGCATCGTCTTCGCCGGCAGCCGTTCTGACTTTCCATCGGATGCCGATGCGGCCGAACGCATCGATTGCGCGGGGCGGTGGATCACGCCCGGACTGGTGGATTGTCATACCCACCTGGTATTCGGCGGAAACCGCGCGCACGAGTTCGAGCTGCGGCTGCAGGGCGCAAGTTACGAAGAGATCGCGCGCGCGGGCGGCGGCATCATCTCGACGGTCGCAGCGACGCGAGCATCCAGCGAGGCCGAACTTGTTGCCGGGGCGCTGCCGAGGCTCGACGCCCTGATCGGCGAGGGCGTGACGACGCTGGAGATCAAATCCGGCTATGGGCTCAATACGGACACCGAGATGCGTCAGCTCGCGGCAGCGCGTGCGTTGGGCCGTAACCGGCCGGTCACGATCCGCGCGACGTTTCTTGGCGCGCACGCGCTGCCTCCGGAAGCGGAGGGCGACAAGGATCGATACATCGATCTGGTTTGCCGGGACATGCTGCCGGCTGTGGCGAAGGCCGGGCTCGCCGACGCGGTTGATGGCTTCATGGAAGGCATCGCGTTTTCAGGAGAGCAAACGGCGCGCGTGTTCCGCGCCGCCAAGGTGCTGGGATTGCCGGTCAAACTGCATGCGGATCAGTTGTCGAACCTCGGCGGCGCGGCGCTTGCCGCGCAGTTCTCCGCCTTGTCTGCCGATCATCTGGAGCATACGGATGAAACCGGTGTTGCCGCCATGGCGCGGGCAGGCACACTAGCGGTGCTTCTGCCAGGCGCGTTCTACTTCATTCGCGAGACGAAGAAGCCGCCGATCGAGCTGTTCCGTGTCCATGGCGTGAACATGGCACTGGCGACCGATTGCAATCCCGGCAGTTCACCGCTGACGTCCCTTCTGCTCACCATGAACATGGGCGCGACATTATTCCGGATGACGGTTGCCGAATGCCTCGCCGGCGCGACCCGCGAAGGCGCGCGTGCGCTGGGTATTCTGGATGAGACAGGCACGCTCGAGGCCGGCAAATATTGCGATCTCGCGATCTGGGATATCGACCGGCCGGCCGAACTCGTCTACCGCATAGGCTTCAACCCGTTGCACTGCCGGGTATGGAGAGGGCGATGAGCGATAAGGACTCAGCCATTGTCCTTTCGCCTGGAAAGGCCAGCCTCGACGATCTCGCGCACGTGCTTGCCGGCGCGGCCGTCGAGCTCGATCCATCATTCTGGCCGCGCGTGGAGGCCGCGTCACGCATTGTGGCGGAGGCCGCGGAGGCGGAAGCGCCGGCCTACGGCATCAATACCGGGTTTGGAAAGTTGTCGTCGAAACGAATTCCTCCGGCACAGACCGCGCTGCTGCAGCGTAATCTCATCGTGTCGCATTGCTGCGGGGTAGGGCCCGCAACGCCCGAACCGATCGTGCGGTTGATGATGGCGCTGAAGATCATTTCGCTGGGACGAGGTGCCTCGGGCGTCCGCCGCGAAATCATCGAGCAGCTCCAGGCCATGTTGGCGCGCGGCATTTATCCGCTGGTGCCGCAGCAGGGATCGGTGGGGGCGTCCGGCGATCTGGCGCCGCTCGCGCATATGACCGCCGTCATGATCGGCGAGGGGCAGGCGCTTGTCGATGGAAAGGTTTTGCCGGGTCGCGATGCGCTGGCCGTCGCCGATCTTACGCCGCTGACGCTGGGGCCGAAGGAAGGCCTTGCCCTGATCAACGGCACGCAGTTTTCAACAGCCTATGCCATTTCCGGATTGTTGCGCGCCCATGGCCTCACCTGCGCTGCGCTGGTGACGGGGGCGTTGTCGGTCGACGCGGCCATGGCGTCGACGGCCCCGTTCCGTCCGGAGATTCAGCAATTGCGGGGGCATGCCGGGCAGATCGCGGCCGGCGCAACACTTACAGCGCTGCTCGAAGGCAGCGATATCCGCATGTCGCATCTCGAGGGCGACGAGCGGGTGCAGGATCCCTATTGCCTGCGTTGCCAGCCGCAGGTGACCGGCGCCGCGCTCGACCTGTTGGTTCAGGCCGCCCGCACGCTGACGATCGAGGCCAATGCCGTCACGGACAACCCGCTGGTACTGGTTGACACCGGCGAAATCGTCTCCGGCGGAAATTTTCACGCCGAGCCGGTCGCCTTTGCTGCTGATCAGATCGCGCTTGTCTTGTCCGAGATCGGCGCCATCAGCGAGCGGCGCATCGCGACTCTGGTCGATCCCGCGCTGAACTTCGGACTGCCGCCGTTCCTGACCCCCGATCCCGGTCTCAATTCCGGCTTCATGATCGCCGAAGTCACGGCGGCCGCACTCTATGCCGAGAACAAGCAACGCGCCACAGCCTGCTCGATCGACTCCACGCCGACCAGCGCCAATCAGGAAGATCATGTGTCGATGGCCGCGCACGCGGCACGCCGGTTGTCTGACATGGCTGACAACCTTGCCACCATTCTCGGCATCGAGCTGCTGGTTGCCGCGCAAGGCATCGGTCTGCGTGCGCCGCATTCGACCAGTCCTGCGCTGGCGGCGGTGATCGCAGCGTTGCGCGAGCGGGTGCCGGCGCTTAGTGACGATCGTTACATGGCCGGCGATCTCGCGAAGGCAACAGCGCTGGTTGAAGCCGGCACATTGCCGGCCGCCGCGATTTCGGTGCTTGAGAGCAACCCGTTTCCAATCCTTGCCGAGAGAGGCCATTTATCATGAACCGTCGACTGGACAACGACCGTACGATCCGGGCGCCCCGCGGGCCCGAGATTAGTGCCAAGAGCTGGCTGACGGAAGCGCCGCTCCGTATGCTCATGAACAATCTCGATCCCGACGTTGCCGAACGGCCGAGCGAACTCGTCGTCTACGGCGGCATCGGCCGTGCCGCGCGCGACTGGGAAAGTTTTGATCGGATCGTTGCCTCCTTGCGCAAGCTCGAGGCCGACCAGACGCTGGTCGTCCAGTCAGGCAAGCCGGTAGGAATCTTCCGCACCCACTCCGATGCGCCGCGCGTGCTGATCGCGAATTCGAACCTGGTGCCGCATTGGGCGACGCTCGATCACTTCAACGCCCTCGACAAGCAGGGGCTGATGATGTTCGGGCAGATGACCGCCGGATCGTGGATCTACATCGGCAGCCAGGGCATCGTGCAGGGAACATACGAAACATTTGTCGAGGTCGGGCGGCGTCACTACGGTGGCAGCCTCGCGGGCAAGTGGATCCTGACGGCAGGCCTCGGCGGCATGGGCGGCGCGCAGCCGCTTGCCGCGACGATGGCCGGGGCATCGATGCTTGCGATCGAATGCCAGCCGAGCCGCATCGAGATGCGGCTGCGCACGGGCTATCTTGACCGGCAGGCGAGCACGCTTGACGAGGCGCTATCGATCATGGCGCAGGCAGCAGAGAACAAGCAACCGATCTCGGTCGGCCTGCTTGGCAATGCCGCCGATATTTTTCCCGAGCTGGTGCGTCGTGGCGTGAGGCCGGACATCGTCACCGACCAGACCAGTGCGCACGATCCGATCAACGGCTACCTGCCAAAGGGATGGACGCTCGCTGAATGGGAAGCGAAACGCCAGGACAATCCGAAAGCGGTTGAAGCGGCCGCCAAGAGCTCCATGGTCGGCCACGTCCAGGCTATGCTGGATTTCCACGCACAAGGCATTCCTACGCTCGACTACGGCAACAATATCCGCCAGATGGCGAAGGATATGGGATTGAAGGACGCATTCGATTTTCCCGGCTTCGTTCCGGCCTACATTCGTCCGCTGTTCTGCCGCGGCGTCGGGCCATTCCGCTGGGCCGCACTATCGGGCGACGCCGAGGACATCTTCCGGACCGATGCCAAGGTGAAGGAACTGATGCCGCACGATAAGCATCTTCACAACTGGCTGGACATGGCGAAGGCGCGGATCAAGTTTCAGGGACTGCCGGCGCGGATCTGCTGGGTTGGCCTTGGCGATCGCCACCGGTTGGGCCTGGCGTTCAATGAAATGGTGGCGAGTGGCGAGCTGAAGGCGCCGATTGTCATCGGCCGCGATCATCTCGACAGCGGCTCGGTTGCGAGTCCGAACCGCGAAACCGAAGCGATGCGTGATGGCTCGGATGCGGTTTCCGACTGGCCGCTCATCAATGCGTTGCTCAACTGTGCCAGCGGGGCGACATGGGTATCGCTGCATCACGGCGGCGGCGTCGGCATCGGCTATTCGCAGCACGCCGGCATGGTGATTGTCGCCGATGGAACCCCGGACGCTGCGCGCCGCATCGAACGGGTGCTTTGGAACGATCCTGCTACGGGTGTCATGCGGCATGCCGACGCGGGCTATGAGAGTGCGATTGCATGTGCCCGAGCCAACGGGCTCGATCTGCCCAGCCTGGCGTTGTAGCGCATTGGAGGCGTTACGCCGATGGTGCGCGCCGGGCGCGATGTTCCCTCAAGACAGCGAGAGTGGCCATGGTGAAACCGTTTCCGTCGAAGACCCTTATCGGCAACCACGTGCTGCATCCCGAAACGCTGATGCTGAACTATGGCTACGATCCGCAACTGTCGGAAGGAGCCGTCAAACCCCCGGTCTTTCTGACCTCCACCTTCGTGTTCAGGACCGCCGAAGACGGCAAGGACTTCTTCGATTACGTTGCGGGCCGGCGCGAGCCGCCCGAGGGGATGGGTGCGGGCCTGGTCTATTCGCGGTTCAATCATCCCAACAGTGAGATCGTTGAAGACCGGCTTGCCGTCTATGAACGTGCGGAGTCCTGTGCGCTGTTCTCGTCCGGCATGTCGGCGATTGCGACCACGATCCTGGCCTTCGCGCGGCCGGGCGACGTGATCCTGCATTCTCAGCCGCTCTACGGCGGAACGGAAACGCTGCTCGCGAAGACGCTTGCCAGCTTCTCGATCGGAGCCGTGGGCTTTGCCGACGGCATCGACCAGGTTGCTGTCGAGCTGGCGGCCGACGACGCCATGCGAAAGGGGCGGGTAGCGATGATTCTCATCGAAACCCCGGCAAATCCGACCAACGGGCTCGTTGATATTGCGATGGTCCGCCGTATCGCCGACAACATCGGCAAGGCGCAGGGCCACACGCCGCTCATCGCGTGTGACAATACGCTGCTAGGGCCGGTCTTCCAGCGGCCGATCGAACATGGCGCTGATCTTTCGCTGTACTCGCTGACGAAATATGTCGGCGGCCATTCCGACCTGATCGCTGGCGCTGCGCTCGGCTCAAGAGCCCTCATGAAAGACATCAAGGCGCTGCGAGGCGCCATCGGCACCCAGCTCGACCCTCATTCCTGCTGGATGCTCGGCCGGTCGCTCGAGACGCTGAGCTTGCGCATGGACAAGGCCAACCAGAATGCGCGGCTCGTGGCGGATTATTTACGCGACCACGACAAGGTGGAGAGGGTTCACTACCTCGCTCATCACAACGAAGCCTCCGACGCCGGCCGCCTGTTCGCGCGACAATGCCTGGGCGCGGGCTCCACGTTCTCGTTCGACATTGTCGGCGGTCAGGCGGCGGCGTCCCGATTTCTGAACGCGCTGCAAATCTTCAAGCTGGCGGTGAGCCTGGGCGGCACGGAGTCGCTTGCCAGCCTGCCGGCAAGCATGACCCACTCTGGCGTTCCGGTTGAAATCCGTCAAAAAATAGGCGTCCTCGACTCCACGATCCGACTGTCGATCGGCATCGAACACCCGTCTGATCTGATCGCAGACATTGCGCAGGCATTGAATCAGGCATAGCCGCATTGGCGCGTCTCTGAAAGACGACCTGAAGGCAACGTAAAGGGGCCCCAGCGAGCGGAGTCCTCGATATTCCGGCCCAACCGCTTCGGTGCGGGATGTCTCATGTTAAGTCTCCTCGGCCCCGGGTGACCGCGCAACGCGCATTTTCGGGTGTCGGGAGAGTCCGATCTTGATCGTGACCAGTACCGGCGCGGCGATCACAAAAAGCAGGGCGACTGCATTGAACGCTGTGTCAAAGGCGATCACGGTGGACTGAGCAGTGACGATCCGGCCCAATAGGCTCGTGGCAGCCCGGCTGGCGGCCGTCGCGTCCATTCCTCTTGCAGCGAGCATGGCTGCCGTCGTCGTCAGCCGTTCGCTGACCGCAGGAACGCCTGCGGTGATTCTGGCGCCGAGCACCGTAAGGTTGGCGGTGATGTTATGGTCGATCAGTGTCTGGAGTCCGGCAACGCCCATGAGACCACCAAGCTGGCGACCTGTATCGAAGAGACCTATGCCGTACGCGAGGTTGCGGTCGTTGAGGTTGCTGAAAGCGATCAGGGTGATCGACAGAAACAGGAAGCCAAGGCCCAGGCCGCGCAACAGGATGGCCGCCATCATGTCGTCCGCTCCGCTTTCGCTGGTCGAGCCGGACAGCATCCACATTGCAACCATGATCATCAAGATGCCAAAGGGCACCGTGGCGACCGGAGCAACGCGGCGGACCTGCATGAGGAAGGCGGCCAAGAGGAGCGTGCCAATGAAAAACGCGCCACTTGGCAACAGGAGCCGGCGTCGGTCCTCCAAAGCTGACATCAGCGAATTCGGCGAGGTAGTGCGCTTGGTGAATTCTGCGAAGGCGTCGGCGGCTTCGATATCCAGAGCGCCAAGGGACGTCGCCAAACGCTTCTGCGCATCCTCGTGAATGGCTTATTGTAACGAGCAGGCTCGGCATGATGACAGGTGTGCAGTAGTAATGGGGAACGCCGAAGGTGCCTCCAAGCACATGGCCAATTCCGTGGCGTGCTTCCATCGGGATGCGTGCCTGGAGGCCAAAAGAGGTGCAAGACGGCGTGCCTTCCCGATCACGCTCGACAAAATCGTGCCCGAGCTGCCCGCTCAAGCGGAGATGCTGCGCGGTGCCGGTTCGAGAGCGTTGATAACGTCCTTTCCTGCGACCGTGATCGGTCGGCTGATTGGAGGCGGCGCGCCCTCCAACGCTGGCAGGCTAATGGCCGCGTGTAGTCCCTTCGACTTGTTGGTCAAGGCTATATCTCCGCCGTGGTGGCGGACAATGGTCCGGGCGATGGAAAGGCCGAGACCTACGCCTCCTGTTTCGCGGTTTCGCGAATTCTCCACCCGGAAAAATGGCGTAAAAACCTGCTCCTGGGCGCTGTCGGGAATACCGGGTCCATCATCCGAGACAATGATTTCGATACTATCTGCGCGCCTCTCCACGCTGACGCGTGCCCGCTCGCCATAACGGATGGCATTCTCGACGAGGTTACGGCACGCGCGGCGGAGTGCGTCTGGTCGGCAGCTGTAGCTGATCTTCTGTCCCTCCGAGAAAGAGACGTCATGACCAAGTTCGGCAAGATCGTCGCAGAGACTCTCCACGAGGGCCGAGAGGTCCACGGTGCGCGTATTTTCTGCGGTTGCATCTTCGCGGGCGAATGCGAGAGTCGCCTCTGTCATCGTCTGGATCTCGGTAATGGTGGAGAGCATTTTCTCGCGGACGTCCTCGTCGGGCACGAATTCTGCACGCAAACGGAGCGAGGTCAGAGGTGTGCGCAAATCATGACCGATGGCGGCCAGCATTCTGGTGCGGTCGTCGACGAAACGGTGTAGTCGCGCTTGCATGCGATTGAATGCCTCGGCCGTACGTCGGATATCGTCGGGGCCGGTTTCCGGCAGCGGTACGATCTCTTGACCACGACCAAGAGCTTCAGCCGCTACGGCGAGGCGGCGCAATGGTTGCGCAATGCCGCGCGCGGCAAATACGGCAATGATGGACAACGACAACGCCGAAAGGCCGAGCGCTAGGGTGGATTTGGAGGTCCAGAAGCCGTCTTGCGCGGGTTTGGCAAATGCAGTGTTCAGCCATGCGCCGTTCGCCAACTGAACGGCCAAGCCCATGCCGGTGGCGTCATCGAGATAAAGAAACTTCGCTGGTCGGGATAGCGGCCAGGCTTCCGGCTTTAGGTCGACCCATTGTGAGGAGGTGGCGCTGCTGCTGGCAGTGTTTCGGGCGAAATCCGGTCTCACCTCGGAGGGCACGCTGTGGCCGGGAAAGGACACGCGCGGCAATGGCTGCGCCAAGCGCTCCCATGCCTCCTCCCGCCACGCGGAGGCTTCCTTCAGACCGTTGGTCGATATCCAATATCTCGCTGAGCTGGTGTTACTGGCGTTCAGGATATCGGTCTGCAGTGCCGGAGGCGTCGCCTCCAGAACCCGGGCGAGCGAGGCGCATCGGCTGAATATCTCGCCCTTGGCGGCCTTCCGAATCGCCTGCCCATGCTCGTCCCAGGAAATGAAGAACACGATTGCTTGTGACAGCATGAGGGACAGCAGCGTGAAACAGATGAAGCGGGCGGCAAGGCTGCGCTTCCACAAGCTCATCATGGCTGCTCGACCTCTGCGACGAGGCTGTATCCACCGCCCCAGTGAGTCTTGATCAAGGCTGGTACTTTCGGGTCGGCCTCGATCTTCTTTCGCAAGCGACTGACCTGATTGTCGATGCTCCGGTCGAACGGATCGGCATCTCGGCCAACGGTCAGGTCAAGGAGCTGATTGCGGCTGAGTACCAGGCCCGGATGATCGAGAAATGCGCACAGCAGGCGGAACTCCGCCGTGCTGAGGGGCACAGCAACGCCGTCGTCTCCTAGCAACTCGCGCCGGTTGACGTCAAAGGTCCACCGATCAAAACGTACAACCTTGCTCGCGAGCCGGCCCTTTTGCGGCGGCAGGCTTTGGACTCGTCGAAGCACCGCCTTGATGCGGGCCAGGAGTTCGCGGGGATTGAACGGCTTGGTCACGTAGTCATCGGCGCCTACTTCCAGGCCGACGATTCGATCGGTCTCCTCCGTCATGGCAGTCAACAGGATAACGGGGAGGTCCGTGGTGCTGCGCAGATGACGGCAGAGGGACAATCCGTCCTCGCCTGGCATCATGATGTCAAGAACCACGAGGTCCAGAGCATTTCGTTCGAGCAAACGGCGGAGTGCGACAGCGTTTTCCGCAAGGCTGATGCGGTAGCCGTGCTGCATCAAGTATTTGCCGACCAAGTCGCGAATGTCGCGGTGATCGTCCACGACGGCGATGTGCGGTGTCGAGTCCATCCGGTTGCTCCGTTCCGCATCATAGTGAAGTCCAGCACCCAACCCACCGAAAAAGTGTAACAGAATGTATCGGTCGCATACGGTCGACGGAGATCAGATCCTGCTGCATAGCGTCCCTGACAGCAAAGTGACGTCAGATCGGGATCGCAAGATGCCGGCCCGATTCCGAGTGGAACCGTTCCTTATGTGCAGCTTCCTGATCTAGGGCTGAAACATTCTAGGCACAAGCTGTCGAAGAAGGTTGTCCCGGCGCACCATCTTTGTCGCAAAGTGTCGCATACATATGTCCTGCCAAGACCTGATGCAATTTGGGAAGCCGCAGCGAAAAGCAAGGTGATTGAAGAGCGCTGACGGGAGCAGTCATCAGCGAAGACGCTCCAACCTGTCGCGAACTATGCAATGCAGCATCCCTGAGACAGATCGCGACAATTCCCGATAGCAGCCGGCAAAGTTCTGCGACAACCGGACCTCATCGTGCGCATGTTCAACGAAACAGGAGCGCTACATGTGCGCGATGGACGCCGTTTCCCATAGGGCAGTTCCGGAAATCTCGAGAGGCTCATCGGCCGGGAACGATGATGACGACGCTACACAGAAGGGGCGGCCTCTTCGCAGGGCCGCACTTCGAATAAGTTGGCTGCTCGTGCTCGTGTTGCGGAATGCCTCGACCTCGGCCACGCCCGTTGATTTGACGTATGATGCAAGTCGCATGGCCATTTCGCGTCTCGTGACAGAGGGCAACTGTTTGACCCCTGAGCCACATCTCAGGTTCGTATGCGGAGAGCCCGTTCGAAGGCAGAAGCGATCTCGCGCGATCTCTGATCTGCAAGGGGAATTATGGCTCAGTGAATCAGATTTCGCAGTCGTTTGAATTCAAAGCCTTACGCAAGCCACCAAACGCGCTTAGCCGACAGGGCCCGGTGCCGCTGGCGGCCTTTCGCCGCTCGGAAATGGCGGTTCGCTTGACATCGGCTTTCTTTGGCTTCGACTTAGGAGAGGCGGCGATAGTAACCTTTTTTGATTTGGCATCGTGCCGATGCCGGTTGATCACGCTCGGCGGCTCCGCAGAACCGATACTGACGCCTTCCGACGGAGAAATGCTTTCGTCGACTAGAGCAGGCTGCGCTGGCGCCTCACTGCTGGCAGCGGTAATTTCAAGTTGATCAGCCTTCGCCAACGCACCACGTGAATCGGAAATGCCTACGGTTGTCTCGGCAACGGACGGGACGACTACTACTGCACTACGCGCTGGCGGTCTGAGTTCCATTGCCGCGAGTACTCCTACACCCAATGGGATGAGGAGGCCCAACAACATCATTCTCAACATGATGCTCCTCCGACTTTGACTGGTGCCGGCGAAAATTCTCCGATGCAATGAGGCAACTTGGCGGCGGCTGACCTAACGACCCGACCCCCGTACCGGGCGGTTGCCGACAGGGTTAACCGCCGGTTTAGATGTTCCTGACGCACCGCCCAGAGACCTTTGCAATCGCGCCGCATAAGTCGCCAGCCATCTCCTGAGTTGGTCGGTCGGTGCCGCTTTCATGCACGGCCGAACACCGGATGCGAAGCTTGCCGGTTTATATCTCGTATTGACTTCCGCTCGGGGCCAGTCGGTGGCAAAATCACTGTTCAGCAAGGCAATCGCCTTAGCGGGTGGTCACGGCTGGCCAAGGGTTTACAGTCAGCGAGCCGAAAAGAGCCGGTCAATATGAAACCAGTATTCACACTGCCACGCCGTGCCCTCGGTCGGACGCGGCTTCCGGTTTCTGTCCTGGGATTCGGAACCGCGCCGCTTGGCGATCTCTACGTGCGACTGGACGACGGCACGGCCATCGATACGGTGAAACGGGCGTTCGAGCTGGGCATCAATCTCCTTGATACTTCTCCGCTCTATGGCAACGGCCTTGCCGAACATCGTTGCGGCGCCGCGGTCAGGCGCGTGCCGCGCCAGGACATCGTCGTCTGCACCAAGGTGGGTCGCTGGATGGATCCGTTTCATGGGCGAGGCGACGGTTCCGGCTTTGCAGGTGGGCTGCCGCACCGGGCAGTGTTCGATTATTCCTATGACGGCACCATGCGTTCGGTGGAACAGTCGCTGTTGCGGCTAGGGACTGACCGGCTGGACCTGTTGCTGATCCACGACGTCGACGTCTGGACTCATGGTCTCGATGCGATCGACAAGCGGTTTCGCGAAGCGATGGCTGGCGCCTATGTGGCGCTGGACCGGCTTCGCGGAGAGGGCGTTGTTGCGGGCATCGGGATCGGCGTCAACGAGGCCGAGATGTGCGTTCGTTTCGCGCAAGCCGGATCATTCGATACAATGCTGCTCGCCGGGCGCTATTCCCTGCTGGAGCAACCGGCGCTGGCGGAGTTTCTGCCGCTTGCGCAGCAACAGGGAATCGGTGTGTTGCTCGGCGGCGTATTCAATTCAGGCATTTTGGCGACCGGCGCGGTGAGCGGTGCCAAGTACAATTACAGGGATGCGCCACCTGAGATCCTGGCAAAGGTGGCGCAGATCGAACGCGTCTGTGCTGCGCATGACGTTGCCCTGCCAACCGCGGCGTTGCACTTTGCTCTGGGCCATCCGGTGGTGGCGAGCGTTGTGCTGGGCGGCCAGAGTCCCCAGGAGGTTGAGCGCAATGTCGCCGCGCTGTCCAGCAAGGTGCCAACCGCGCTTTGGGCAGATCTGAAGGCCGAGCGTCTGCTGGATGCGGAAGCGCCCGTTCCGTTGTCGGTAGCCGGCTGATGCGGATCGATGCGCATCAGCATCTGTGGACACTCGCTCGCGGCGATTATGGCTGGCTGACGCCCGCGCTCGCACCGATCCATCGCGACTTTTCCCTTGCGGACCTGGCGCCGCACCTCGCTGCCGCTGACATCAAGGGGACGATTCTGGTGCAGGCTGCCCCGACCGAGGCGGAAACCATGTTTCTGCTCGACATCGCGGCGAAGGCGCAGGTGGTGCGGGGCGTGGTCGGCTGGACGGATTTTGACGTCGCCGACGGCGCGGCGCGCATTGATGCACTCGCCGCGCACAAGCTCCTGGTTGGGTTGCGGCCGATGGTGCAGGACATTCCCGACGACGATTGGCTGCTCCGCCCAGCCTTGGCGCCGCTGTTAGCGGCCATGGCCCGAAACGGACTGGTGTTCGACGCCCTGGTGCTGCCGCGCCATTTGCCGCGACTGCTGCGGCTGGTCGACGATCATCCCGACATGCAGTTTGTGCTCGACCATTGCGCCAAGCCCCGGCTTGCGACCGGAGAGATAGCAGATTGGCATCGCGATATCGCGCTGCTTGCTGAACGCCCCAACATCGTCTGCAAGCTATCGGGATTGGCGACAGAGGCCGCAGCGGACTGGCAAATTGCGGATCTACGGAAGGCGGTGGATCATGTCGTGGCATGCTTCGGGCCGCATCGCCTGCTATGGGGAAGCGACTGGCCGGTGGTCAATCTGGCGGGCGGTTATGAAAAATGGTTTGTCGCCGCCGAAGCCCTGCTGGCTGATCTGTCACCGGATGAAAGGGAGGCTATCTTCGGCGCCAACGCTGCGCGCATCTATCTCTCAAGCCGAGGACGGAATGTTGAGGCCATTGATCGCCTGGCTACTTTCCCGCGCCGGTGGTCAAACCGCTGACGATATAACGTTCAACAAGTATCCCGACGATGACGAGCGGAGCGATGACGCCGTCGACAGCGCCGCCATTGACCACCAGTTGATGCCCTGCGAGCCGGTTTGATGACGCAAAGGTTTCGTTTTCTTCACGGCTTTTCCACGGCTCTGTTGTTTCGCCAAGCTAGGTCGTGTCGGGGGCGATGACGCCCTTCTTGAAGACGAAACAGCCGTAGAACCGCCGTTCGCCGGTCTGGATCACGCAATAGGCATTCTTCGCACGTTCATAGAAGGCAAATCGCTCGACCGAACCCATCGACAAGGCACGTCCCTGTGTGGCGTCGATTTCCTTCTGGACCTCAAGCTGCACGGGAGGGATCTCGTCGGGCTGACCGACGATTTCCATCCGCAACGCCGGCTTTTCGACAAAGGAGTCGAGCGGCAGGACTGAAAGGACGGCTCGCGCGGCCCGGGCTGCGGTGACATTATCGATCCGCAGGAGGCGGCCCAGCACGGTCTGACGGGCAACCGCGTCGGCTGGGAAATTGGTGTCACAGAGGACGAGATCGTCGCCATGACCCATGGCGCGCAACGCGTAAAGGACGTCGGCATTCAGGATTGGATCGATCGATATCAGCATGCTTTGCCTCCCACAGTCTCTCTTTGGCAGCGGACTGTCTGGCTCAACAATGTGGCCGCATCCGCCTGTCCACCATAGCGCATGATTGAACCGAGGGCCGGCAGCCACGCCTGTGTTCTTCGGTAGATGGTCGTCCTGAAGCACCTTGCAGAGACGACGGACGGCGGACGCAGCGCTCGCCCCGGCAACGCCTCGCAGATATACATAGATACCTTTCTGTTCCAGTGACGTGGTTGTTTAGCAGCGGCATTCCAAGCATCAACCCATCAACCACCAAACCACAATGAGAACAGATCGCCGCAGTTGCGGCGAACCACCGCTGCCTTGGACGGGAATCGTGTGCCTGCGCCGGCATTTGACCAGGATGTCCACAAACCATCTCTCGATGGCCAGTCCTTATCTGACGAAGCCACTGGCTTACCCGAACTATTATGGCGTCGCCGCTGAGCAAACGATCGATTCACCATTCCTGCGATCAATTCGGCGTCACCGTCGAGGAGCAAGAGCGGAAGTCTGACACGCAACAGAAATCCCGGGTGGACATCATTACGACCTTGCATTGTATTGATCGCAAACACTGACAGTCCTTCGTCGGGGCGGAACGCGGTCACGGCTGCTTTTCATCGCGATCATCCGGTTCGGCACAAACAGAGGCCTCTGAAAACGGAGCGTAGCGCCGCTTCATGCGGCAGTGGCCAGATGCAAGGAAAAGCAATCGACAAAAACGCGAGTACCGGTCTCCTGCCAGCGTCAGCTCTGGGTCGTTGTAACGATCTGATCTGCCGTAGCGTCCTTTCGCAAGGCAAGGGTCAGGTTCGCTTGAAGGAAAAAAGCAATGGCGACCACAATTGGCAACCTGATCACCCTCGATGGGGAATTCACCGATTGGCAGCCGAGCAGCACCGTCGAGAGGCCAACAAACACCGTCGCTGAGTATCAGATCTACGGGTCCCTCGTCGACGATGCGGCGCTCGGCAAGAACTATGTGCTCGGCATCAACGCGACGGTGGCAACGGATCCAGCGATCGCCGCCTTTACCTTCATCTATCTCAACACCGATCAAAGCACGGCGACCGGTTATACGCCGTTCGGCAGCGTGGGCGCCGAGTACTACGTGCAGTTCCTCCCGGACGCAAACAGCGTGCTTCAGCCCTATCTTTACTCGGTGACATCTGCCGGCGCCGCGACCCTGCTCAACGACGGTGCGCCGCTTAATTTCGGCATCTCCAGTGATGGCAAGAGTGTTGAAGTAGCGATCCCGCAGGCGTTACTGACGCCACCCGCGGGTACCGCACCCACCTCGATCAATTTCGCCGCCCTGATCAACAACGGCGCGGCGGCGCTGCCGGCCGACTTCAGCAACAGTCCGCAATACACCATCACCGATCCATCGACGCTGGTCGCCGTCGACCACACGATCAAGAAGGTCGGCATCGTTTATTCCGCGACGACGGCCGCATTGTATTTTGGCGGCGGATCGGTAGGAGAAACAGCCTATGCCGATTTGTTCATGGCGGCGCAGCATCAGGCCGAAGCTGCCGGCGTCTCCTATGATCTCTTGACCGAGGCCGACCTCACCAATGTTGCCAAGCTCTCGCAGTACAGTGCGCTGATCTTCCCCAGTATGGAGAATGTCCAATCGACCCAGGTCGCCTCGATCGTCAGCGCCTTGAGCCACGTGGTCTACGACTATCACGTGCCGATTATCACGGCGGGCAACTTCCTGACCAATGATGAGAGCGGCGCGCCGCTGCAAGGCAATTCGTACGCCAACATGCAGGCACTGCTGAACGTGACGCTCGGCGGGTTCGGTACGGCGACCTATTCGGTCACGGCAGATCCCCAGGCGCTCGCCAATAACAACCCGGTGGTGGCCGGCTACGCGGCCGGCGAACTCATCGGCGGGGCCAGCGGCGAGTTCGCAGGGACGACGGCAGGCTACTACAGCAACACCGGATACTTGACGTTTTCGGGTGTCACGCAACCGGCGACCGTGCTGGCCGACATCAACATTCAGGGCGGTGACGTGCTCGCCGGCGTGGTTCAGACGACCACCGGCGGCACCAACACCGTGTTCGCGACCACGGGCCTGCTCGGCGACAGCAACCTGCTCCAGCACGCCATCCAGAACGCGGTATTCGGCACGACGCCAAGCCTGGCGCTCAACACCTCCCGCATGACCGGCATCGTCGCCTCGCGCACCGACTTGGATCAGTCGCAGTTCCCCTCCGACGTCTCGCCCGAGGGCGGCCAAGCCGGCATCTACGACGTCATGATCCCGATCCTGCAGCAGTGGAAGCAGCAGTACAATTTTGTCGGCTCCTACTACGTCAACATCGGCGACAATGCCAATCCGGCCAACCAGAATTTCACCAACTGGGCCGTGTCCGCTCCCTATTATCAGGCGATTATTGCCATGGGCAGCGAGATCGGCAGTCATTCCTATACCCACCTGATCAACCCGCCCACCGTCGACGCCAATGGCAATCCGGTGTCGAACTGGGGCGAGAACACCAACACGCTCTACGTCACGCCACCTGCCAACGGTTCGGCGCCGAACTGGACGTTCGACTACGAATTCGGACAATCGAACACGATCCTGCAGCAGCAGCTTGGCATCGCGATTGCCGGAGCCGCCGTGCCCGGCGCCGGCGAGACCGTGACGACCTCCCAGAAGATCCTGCAGTACTACCAGACCGTGGGCGGGCTCACCGGCTACGTCACCGGCGGCTGGACCGGGGCAGGTTCCGGCTATCCCAACGCCTTTGGCTACATCGACGCGACCAATACCGGTTCGGTCTATATCGCACCCAACATCACGTTCGACTTCACTGAGATCCAGTTTCAGAACAAGACACCCGCCGAGGCGCTGGCCGACTGGCAGGCGCTGTTCAATCAGCTCTCGGCCAACTCTCAGGCGCCGATCATCGTTTGGCCGTGGCACGACTATGGCGTGACCAACTGGGCGACCGACGAAACCGGGAGCGCGCCGAACTATACGACCCAGATGTTCACGGATTTCATAGCCTACGCGTACAACGCCGGCTACGAGTTCGTGACGATGGAGACGCTCGCCGCCCGCATCGCCGCGCAGCAGAAGGCGACGCTCTCCGAGACCACCAATGGCAACCTCATCACCGCGACCGTCACGCCGAATCCCACCGCGCCCGATCTCGGCGGGATGGCGTTGAATGTGATCAACGGCGCCACCGGCCAGGTCATTCAGAACGCTGGCACCTGGTATGCTTACGACAGCGACAGTATCTTCCTGCCGTATGGCGGCGGCACCTTCACCGTCACGCTTGGCACAACGCAGGACGATGTCACCCATATCGATGGGCTGCCGATGCGCGCCGACCTGCTATCGGTGACCGGCGACGGCTCGAATCTCGCCTTCGCGATGAAGGGTGACGGCGTCGTCGACGTTCATGTCAAGACGCCCGATGCGAATGTCGTCTCGATCCAGGGGGCCCCCGCGGCCACGCTGATTGGAACCGACCTGTCCCTGCTATTCAATGACGGCGCGCTGGCCATCTCATCGACTTCGTCGCAGGGGGTGCCGGTTCAGCACAACGTGGCGATCTCCGACGGCGCAAATGCGGTTACGTCGAGCGGCGCCGATATCGTCTTCGGCGGCACCGCCAACGACATCATCAACGGCGAGGCCGGAAACGATGCTCTCAACGGCGGCTCCGGGAACGACGCGATCAACGGTGGAACTGACAACGATAGTCTTGCCGGCGGGGCAGGCAATGACACGCTCGACGGCGGCACCGGGACCAATACCGCGGTCTATTCCGGGACCACGATAGACTATAGCTTTATACTGAATACTGACGGCAGCGTCACCGTAACCGACGTGCGTACGGGTTCGCCTGACGGTACGGATACCGACATCAACATCCAAAATTACCGGTTTGGCAACGGGCTGGTGCTGACTCAGGCCATGCTGCCTTTTGCCGTTGTCACCGGTACCGCCGGCAATGACGTTTTGACCGGCTCCGCCGCCGCGAATTCAGGCCAACTCATCCTGGGGCTGGCGGGCAACGACACGCTGACGGCGGGAGCGGGCGGCAATAATACCCTGGACGGCGGCGACGGCAATGACACGCTTCGCGATGCGGGTGCCGCTGCCGCGGCAGGCATTGTCGATACCATGATCGGCGGTGCGGGCAACGATACCTATGTCGTGACGAGGACAAACGACATCATTGTTGAGCAGCTAAATGCCGGCGCCGATACGGTCCGCGTCAGCATTGGCAGCTATCTGCTTCCCGACAACGTGGAGACCCTTGTTTATACGGGAACCACTGGCGTCAACGCTATCGGAAACGGGCTGGACAACACGTTCAGTGGCTTTAGGGGCAGCAGTGTGCTCGACGGCAGCGAGGGCACTGACACCGCCGTGCTGACCGGCTTGCTCGGACAGTACACGGTCACCACGAATCCGGACGGCAGCGTCACGTTTGCCGATACCAGGTCAGGCTCGCCGGACGGGACCACCACATTCAAGAATTTCGAACTTTTCCAGCTCAGTGATGGGCTTACCCTGACAGCGTCACAGCTTACCTCGGCGGCCATTGTTAACGGAACCAGCGGCGACAATGTGCTGACGAGCGCGGTGCCAGGCGCCCTCATTTTTGGGCTCGGAGGCAACGACACCCTGACGGCAAATGCCGCCAATCAGATTCTGGACGGGGGAGCAGGATCAGACATCCTGAACGACAACGGCCAGACCGGGATATTGCTCTTCGGCGGCGCGGGCAATGATACTTACAATGTGACACAGGCAGGGACTGTCGTCACGGAGCTCGCAAATAACGGTACCGACACCCTGCAGACCTCACTTCTAAGCTATCAACTTCCAGGCGGCGTCGAAAGGCTGGTCTACACCGGCAGCGGAAGTTTTGCCGCGACGGCAACCGCTGCTGGCCAAACGATTACTGGCGGAACAGGTGCAGATGCGCTGGGTGACGGTGGCTTCGCCAACGTCACGCTTCGTGGTAATGGCGGCGCAGACACGTTCACTGTAACCAACGCCTCGACCATCGTTAACGAGTCGAGTGGCAGCACGAACTCAACGGTATTGACCACGCTCTCAAGCTACTCATTAGGTGGCAACGTTCAGAACCTGACATTCGCCGGTACTGGCGCCTTCACCGGTAACGGCAATGGTCTGGCGAACACGATGACCGGCGGTACCGGGAACGACACTCTGTCTGGCAGCGGAGGCGCCGACACGCTGATTGGCGGAGCGGGAAACGACAGGCTATCCGGCGGCGGCGCCGCCGATACGTTCGTGTTCGCGCCCGTCAATCCAACCACGACGAACGGCGTCTACGCTGCGGGCTTCGGTCAAGATGTGATCACCGACTTTTCGGCCAACATGAACAATAGCAGCCACGACGTTCTGCTGTTCTCGTCCTCCATGTTTGCCCCCGGTACGACCGCTGCCGCGTTCGTCAATGGTACGGCCCAGAACGCCGCGGGTGGCCTGGTCTCCGTCGTGCAATCGGGTAACAACGTCGTCATCTCCATTGATCCGACAGACACGATCACGTTGAACAATGTATCGCTTTCGGTGCTCAAGAGCGGCGCTGCCGTCGATATTCACTTCGTCTGACTATCGACCAGAGGAAGAGGAAGTGGTGCGCTTACAAGGCGACTATCCCGTGATCCGATCTTCTGACCTCGCGGCCGCATTCCGGGGGTTTCGCGGCGCCGTCTTCGCTGTCTCAGTGATCTCCGGAATCATCAATATGCTGGCGTTGACCGGTTCCATCTACATGCTGCAGATCTATGACCGCGTATTGTCGAGCCACAGCGTGCCAACGCTCGTTTCGCTGTCCGTCCTGATGTTCGTACTGTATGCGTTCTATGGGGCCTTCGACCTGCTGCGCAACCAGGCGTCAGGCCGCGCGGCTATACTGTTCGACCGCCGCATCGCGGGCCCGGTACATGCCGCGGTCGTAAACTTGCCTCTCAAGGGAGCATCAAGGTCGACGGCGCAACAGCCGATGCGCGATGTGGACGTGATCCGTGGCTTTCTAGCTAGCGGTGGTCCGGTCGCCTTCCTCGATCTGCCATGGATGCCTATCTACCTAGCGTTCGTTTTCTTGCTGCACCCGTGGCTTGGCGTGATGTGCCTCTCAGGGATGTTGCTGCTCGTTCTGCTCACCCTCCTGACCGAACGGCTTTCGCGTGAAGAAGTACAGGCGAGTGCGCGTGCGGACGCCGCGCGCAAATCCATCGCCGACGCAAATGTACGAAATGCTGAAACACTACAGGCCATGGGATTCGCCGGACGCGCCATCGACCGGTTCGAGAAGGTCAACGAGAGCTATTTGATGCTGCAGACCAGGGCCAGCGACGTGATCGCGAAACTGACCGCTGTGTCAAAGTTCCTGCGTTTGGGACTGCAATCGGCCATCCTTGGACTGGGTGCATACCTTGCGCTCCGCGGTGAGCTTACCGGCGGCGCCATCATTGCCGCGTCGATAACCTCTTCCCGGGCCTTAGCGCCAGTCGAACAGGCAATCGCGCATTGGCGTGGCTTTTTGGGCGCGCGGCAAAGCTTTGATCGTCTTTCGAAGGCGCTCGTCGGCCTTCCGGCCGCTCGTCGGCCGTTGGTCCTTCCGCCGCCGGTAGAGCGGCTGACGCTGGAGAACGCGACAGTCTGCCTGCCCGGCGTCGACCGGCTGGTCCTCTTCGACGTCAGCTTCGAAATGCTGGGCGGCCAGGCTCTGGCCATAATAGGTCCGAGCGCGGCGGGCAAGTCGTCATTGGCGCGCGCAATTACCGGCGTATGGCCGCTGCAGCGCGGCTCCATCCGTCTCGATGGGGCCGAGCTCGGTGGTTGGTCGCTCGAAGAGCTGGGCCGACATATTGGCTATCTGCCGCAAGATGTGACGCTGTTCGAAGGTACGATCGCAGAAAACATCTGCCGCCTTGAGGAGGAGAAAGATAGCGTCGCGATCATCGCCGCGGCCAGAGCCGCAGGCGTCCATGAGATGATTCTCCGCTTGCCGGATGGCTACGAAACGAATGTCGGCCCCGATGGTTCGGCATTGTCAGCCGGCCAGCGCCAGCGCGTTGCGCTTGCTCGAGCGCTGTTTCGCGATCCATTTCTGGTCGTGCTCGATGAACCGAACTCGAATCTCGACGCCGAGGGCGAGCATGCATTGTCAGCCGCGATCGAGGGGGTTCGAAGGCGTGGCGGCATTGTGCTTGTCGTTGCGCATCGGCCCAGCGCACTAAACGCAGTCGACCATGTCGCCATGCTCAATGCGGGGCGGTTGAGCGCGTTCGGTCCGAGGGACGAGATACTGAAGAAGGTATTGCTCCATCCGGTTCGGACCGCCGTCAGTTCATGAACTATGAAGCAGGAGTAGTTTCGACATGACTGCTTCGGTTGTGGCTCTCAAGAAAAACTTGCAGCCGTCGAGCGCGGGTCGGCTCGCGGTCAGGGCGGCGGATATCGCCGAGGTGCGAAGGCCGCTCATGATCGGCTTGGCCCTTTCCATTGTGATCGCGCTTGCCCTATTCGGCTGGGGGAACGTCGCGGCATTGTCGGGAGCGGTGGTCGCCAACGGGATGGTCGTGGTCGAGGGCAGCAGCAAGAAAGTTCAGCATCCGCAGGGTGGCGTTGTTGGAGAGATTCTCGTGAAGGACGGCAGCCGTGTTTCGGCCGGTGATCTGCTGGTCAGACTGGACGATACACAAGCACGCGCCTCGTTGGGCATTGTCACATCGCAATTGACGGAGCTGCGCGGACGCAAGGCGCGTCTCGCCGCCGAGCGCGACAATGAGCATGAACTGGAATTTCCGCCCGATTTCACTGCGTCGGCACCGGAGGCCGAACGAGTGGCCAGCGGTGAGCGACGCCTATTCCAGGTTCGGCTCGCATCGGCGAACGGGCAGAAGGCGCAGCTCGACGAGCGAATCAAGCAGAACGAGGAGCAAATCAAGGGGCTCATGCAGCAGAGCACGGCCAAGACACGGGAACGTTCGCTGATAGGCGAGGAGTTGTCGCGGGTCGATGATCTCTACAAGCGAAAACTCCTGCCGGTGACGCGTGTCCTTAGCCTGCAGCGCGACGAGACCCGCATAGAGGGCGAAGTCGGAACGTTGACGGCGCAAATCGGCAAACTGCGTGGCCAGATCGTTGAGACGCGACTTCAGATCATTGCCATCGATGACAACCGGTTTTCCGACGCGCAAAAGGAGCTGCGTGAGATCGAAGGTCGCATTGCTGAGTTGCAGGAGCGAAAAATTGCAGCCGTAGACCAACTGCGGCGTGTCGAGCTCAGAGCTCCGATCGACGGGACAGTTCACGAACTCGGAGTCCACACCATTGGTGGCGTGGTCAATCCTGCGGAACAGTTGATGCTGATCGTTCCGAGCAGCGATTCACTGTCGGTCGACGTTCGCATCCCGAGCACCGAAATCGACCGGCTGAAAATCGGTCGGCAAGCCACACTGCGCTTCACCGCATTCAACCAGCGCACTACGCCGGAGGTCAAGGGCGTCGTTACAAGGCTTTCTCCAGACGCTGTCCGGGAAAAAGAGTCGGGGCAATTCTACTACACTGCTCGCATTACACCCGACAATGACGACCTCGCGCGCCTCGCGGACCAGCGGCTGGTTCCGGGAATGCCGGTTGAAGCTTTCATAGAGACATCGCCAAGAACCGCATTGTCATATCTGACGAAGCCTCTCACAGATCAGTTCGAACGCGCTTTTCGTGAGCGTTGAAGGTCTCGGCTCAAGCTATGGGTATATCAACAGGCCTCCGTATCTGGCTGATTGCTGTCGGTTTTGCGACCATCGATGTCATGGCTGGATACGTTGCCGTCGCGCTGGCGCAGGAGCCGGTCCCGGTGAAGCGGGAGATATTGGCGCTCTATGATGGCGCGCAGGAGGGAGATGCCGATCTCACGCGGATTCATCGTTTCGCCGAACTTCCGCTCAATCATTTGGGCTATGTTCTGCGATTTCATGACATTCGAAACAAACTGCCGGACCCAGCCGAAATAGCGCGTTACCGCGGCGTGTTGACCTGGTTTGTAGGATCGGTGGCCGATAGCAATACCTATCTCGTATGGGCAAGTCAGGTCTCGCGCTCGCCACTGCGCTACGTTATTCTGGGTGATATCGGCATCCCTGTCAGCACGGCCAATATCCCGGCGATCAATCGATTGTTGCAGGCGGCCGGTGTGCATCATACTGGAGACCACATCGCCCCGGCGCTGAGTAGTCGCATCGTGCGAAAAGATCCGAGGCTGACCGAGTTCGAATGCAAGCTTGGTCCTGTTCTGCCCGACTATCCGGTGATTGGCGCGAGCGGGTCAAGCACACGAACAGGCTTGGTCGTGGAAACACCGGCTCCGGACGGTAAGCGGAGCGCAGTGCTTGTGGCCATCGGTAAAGAAGGCGCGTACGCGGCATTGAATTACGAATTCTGTCACGGCCGCCCACCGCTATATCAAGGTAGATGGCTGATTGATCCCTTCGTGTTCTTCCGTGCTGCGTTCGGTTCCGGCGATCAACCGATCCCGGATACCACCACCGCTTCGGGCAACCGCCTCTATCTCAGCGTGCTCGGTGACGAGGGTTGGACTCGATCCAGCAAGATCGAGGGTTTCCGGGATACTGCGGCCACGGCGGGCGAAGTTCTTCGTCGCGAACTGATCGAGCCATTTCAGGACTTGCCGACGACAATTGCGCTGCGGGACGAGGAAGCCGGTGAATCGGGTAAGAGGGGAAGACAGAAGCACCGGATCGTACAACGTCTTCTGGGCAGTCCGAACGTAGATCTGTTGCGTCGCCGCATGCCAGCACCGCTTTCAAGATTTGATACCGAGTATCCCTCGGTTTCAAATCTCTCTCCGCTTGCGAGCGCCGGCCCAGATCGCCTGGTCAACCAGCCGACAAGCGATGACACTGCTTACGCGAATACGGGCCCCGTCGGTGAAAATGGGGCCTTGGCGCTGAGGGAAACCATAACCAACACCGATACGCCACTTCGTCTTAAGCCATTTAGCCTCAACTACCATGCACACGCGGGTGAGTATCCGGCTCTGCTTGGATCCATCAAGGATCGGCTACGTGACGCGCGCCTGGCTACGCTCACGCCGATATCAGCAAATCGTTACGCTGCCATCGTCGATGGGTTCTCAAGCACACGTATTGATCGCATTGGCAGCGCGGCCTGGCGGATCAGCAACCGGGGCGGGCTGCAGACGGTCCGGTTTGATGCTGCCGATGGCCGTGAAGTGGACGTCCGCTCGAGCGTCGGCGTCATTGGACAGAAGCGACAGGGGACGACGCTATACGTTGCGCTCGACGAAACGATTGAATCCGCTGTAGTTTCTCTCACTCCGCTGGCATCCAAGCGTCCGGTATCCGGTAGCCTTGCTCTCCGCGAAAGTCGATGGCTCGTGCGCAAGGTCGTGAAGGACGAGTGCGATTTGAGCTTTGAGGCGCAAGGCTACGGTGACGGTTCGTTCACCTGGTCCGGCGCCATTTCCGACCGCTACATGATCACCGTCGATCGAGCGGGCGAGGAAGTTTGGCAGCAGACAGCAGAACCGGATGAAACAGGGAATGTAAGGTTTGTCGTGGCTGTCGGCGCCATCGTCCCCGTCACGGTTAGAATGAAGTGCACCGGCGTGGCTCACTTCGCGCGACAGTAAGCGTGCAAATGGCTGATCCAATAGATCGCCTCTGATGCAAGTCAGATTTTTGCATTGGCTTTTGATAGAACGGATAAATAAGCTCCTATTCACAGACAGCCGACATTGTTGACGACAGAATATTTTGCGTAGTGCTTGTCGGATATCACCAAGCCAGGAAGTGACGCCTAGTAAAAAAAAGCTTTTGTGGGTGCAAGTGTCGCCGCTCGCGCCTGAATTTTTAGTTTCAGGGCCGAGTTTGACCGACACCGTCGCCATGATGATGGAGTCGACGTATGAATAAGATCTTTTGGTCAGGCGACCGGCCTGCGGTGAGTGTTGCCCTTGAAGTCTGTGAGCCGCCGCCGGTCATCATACGGCAAGCTGTTGTCATGGCGGGAGGCAAGGGAACACGGCTGTTGCCTTATTCGGCTGTGTTCCCGAAGCCCCTCATGCCGCTCGGCGACATGCCAATCCTGGAGCTCCTCCTGCGAAGAATGAAAGCCGCCGGTGTCCAGGAGGTCATCCTGGCGGTTAATCACCTTCGACATCTGATCGAGGCCTATTTCGGCGATGGTTCGGAGCTCGGCCTACGCCTTTGCTATAGCAGCGAGACCAAGCCGCTCGGCACGGCCGGCGCGCTCGGCAACATGCTGGATACTCTAGACGAAACATTCTTTCTGACAAACGGCGATCTGCTCACCACGATGGACCTCAGGCGTATGGCTCTAAGCCATATTGCCGAGCGCGCCGATGCGTCGATCGGAATCTATGAGCGTGAAAACAAGATCGATTTCGGATTAATTGAGTTCGACACCAGAAACCGGCTTTGCGCCTATCGGGAAAAGCCGTCGAGCAAATATCATGTCAGTATGGGTGTGTATATCCTCCAACGAGAGGCCGTTCGGGCCCATGTTTCGGACGTCGACTATCTGGACATGCCAAACCTGCTGCTGAAGATCAAAGCCACCGCCGGAAATGTGGTCTGCTTCAAGGATGATTGCGTTTGGCTCGATATTGGACGACCGGACGACTTCGCGCTTGCCCAGAAGATGTTTGAGGAGGATCGCGACGCATTTTTAGGCCATGCGTAGCGCGGTCGTAACTGGCGGGAAAGGCTTTATCGGGCGACACCTCGTCGAGGCGCTTCGGCGGCGGGGTATCATTGTTACGACGCTCGGCAGAAGAGTATCCGGCGGTGCAAGTGATGCAACGCACATTATGCTGGACGAGGTATCGTGGCACTCCGGGGCTCTTGACCGCATCTTTGGAGACGTCGCACCGGACTGCGTGTTTCACCTCGCTGGCAGGTTGCAGGGAACTCCGGCAGAGCTTACTCATGCGAATGTGGAGCTGACGGAAAGCCTTCTGCGCGCCCTCAGGCGAACGGGCCTGCGACCGCGATTGGTGGTGGCGGGCAGCGCCGCGGAATACGGGTCGGCAATCAGGGACGGCGAGCCGATTTGCGAGACGGCAATCTGCGAACCGCTATCGGTGTATGGGGCGAGCAAGCTTGCCCAGACGCGAGCGGCTCTGGCGTTTGCAGACGCTACCGGTACATCCGTTCTGGTGGCGCGCATCTTTAACCCGTTGGGTGCACACATGCCGACGCATCTTGCAATCGGTGATTTTGGAAACCAGATCGCATCGATGTCCGGGGGGAGGGGGACGTTGCGCGTGGGAAACATCGACGTGCGCCGTGATATGATCGACGTCGAGCAAGTCGCCACACTTCTGTGTCAACTATCGGAACGTCCCGACGCTCGCGGTGTGGTGAACCTCTGCAGTGGCCAGGCGCCACTTCTGCGCGATCTCATCGAGATGCTGATTAAGGAGTCGGGACAGGAGGTCGATATAGAAGTGGATTGGTCGCGGGTGCGAGGGAATGAACCGCGCGCGATCATAGGAAGCGTCGACCGGCTCGCAGAGCTTGGATCTCCGCCCTGGCCGATCGACTTTCCGGCGGTGATCGCCCGTATCTATCGAGGGCTGGTCGACAATAGGGCGCAAACGTCGTGATCCCTGGAAAGTCGCTTTATCGGCGACCGGTGTCCACGGCAAACGGACAGACGCGGCGCGGCTTTCTTGCGGCCACCGCTACCGTCGGACTCTTGTCTGCTGCGCCTGGAAAGCTCAGCTCAGCCGAGGCGGGAGCCATAGGCACGTCCGGGAAGCCGATCCGATGGCTTGCGTTCTACGGCGTGACAGCCGAAGAGGCTGTCCTCGCCACCTACGACATCGTGGTGTTGGATCCGGCCTTCCAGGGCTCGATCGATCTGGTCGCCCGCGGGGGCGCGTGGGTCTGCGGCTATCTGAGTTTAGGCGAGATCAGGGCCGATGACCCGTCCCTGATGTTCCTCGATCATGCGGCGCTGCTACCCGAAAATCCTGACTGGCCGGGAACCCTTCGCGTCGACATCAGGCATCCTTCGTGGCGTTCGCTCGTTCTTGACAGGCAGATCCCGTCGTTCGCGTCCAGAGGCTTCAGCGGCCTGATGTTCGATACGCTTGACACGCCGCCCTATCTCGAGGCTCTGGATCGCATTCGTTTTCATGGCATGCGGGAAGCCGCGATCGAACTCGTGGGGGCCATTCGCACGCGCTGGCCGAAGATGATGCTCATCATGAATCGCGGCTTCGCCTTGCTTCCCGATGTAGTCCAGAAGATCGATGCCGTTATTGCCGAAAGCCTGATGACGTCGCCAGATAGTCCGACCGGACGATACGTCTGGGTTGGTGCCGACCAGTTGGAACTGCAACTCGCGCTGCTAAAGCCGGCCAAGCTCAGAAACCCGCCACTGCCAATTCTGAGTCTCGATTATTGGGATCCTGACGATACGAGGACCATTGCGGAAATCCGCCATCGGGAGCGCGAACTCGGTCACCACCCCTATGTTGCGACGCGATCGCTCAATCAAATCGTACGGGAGATCCGCTGAGCGAGGACGTGCCGATTTTAACGCGGTGACTACCGGCGGCAGGCGCAGGAACGACAATCTGACTCAAGTCAGAGTTCGGGGTTGGCGCTTCCGCAACTCAGCGGATACAAAAATTGGAGAGCGTGAGCCCCGTCCTCGCGAGAATCGCAGCATGTCGACCACCTCAATCAAGGACGACTTTGGGGTCAGGGCGTTATCGCCAGACTATGGGGGGGCTGGGGGCAATCAAGGCAGCAAGGACGCGGCTTATCGGGAGCCGAAACTGCTGCAGGCATTCATCGAATGGCGCAAGCCTGCACTGGAAGGTTTGGTGTTGTTCGCTATGATAACGGCCCTGCAACGTGGGGTCGTTGGTATCGACCGGGTCGCGGGTCTGCCGCATCCCTACTGGCTGCCGGTGCTTCTGGCATCTTGCCAGTATGGACTCGGTGGCGGTGTGATCGCAGCGCTGACAGCCTCCGTACTACACTGGCTTTGGCTTTCGCCGCCATCAGGTGCGCAGGATTTCTATGAGTATATCGGCATGGCAGCCGTTCAGCCCGCTGCTTGGCTGGCCACGGCCCTTGTCCTCGGCGGGCTGCGCAATCTGCATATTCACCAGAGCACTGATCTGACAAATCAGCTTGCGGTGTGCCGTCGCCGCGCGGATGATCTGGGCGCGGGCCTCGCGCGAGCCGCGGCAGAGATCAATGCCCTTGAAAGGCGTATTGCTGGCGACATGCAAAGCGTAGCGGCGCTGTCGCGAAGCCTTTCCTTGATCGATTTGCGCGATCGACAGACAGCGGTAGAGAGCTATGGCGAGCTGTTCCGCGTCGGAACAGGAACGGCGACCTTTACAATCTATCTGAAGGGTCGCGAAGGGTATGTGCCCGTCTGGGCGGTTGACAAAGATGTCGCTTGCGCCACCGGGGAGACGCTGTCCGTGATCGCCATGGACGCCATGATGGCCGAGACCACGAAGTGTGGGGCGGACAAGGACGTTAGAAGCAGCAAAGGCGGCTTGGAGCGCTACGTCGTTCGTGTGCCGCCAGCGGACCACGGCGCGGAGGAGTTGGCGGTGATCGTCTGCGATCTGCGATCGACACAGGGCATAGGGCATTTTCGTCGGCGTGCCGATGAGTTGAGCCGCGCCCTTGCGGCGATTTTGAACGCTTGTCCGGATCGGCCGCGGGGGAGCGAAGCATGAAGCCTGCTACGGCTTTTGATGCCGCCCAATCACTCGCCGGTCGCGACAATAGCGTCCCGTTCTTGCGGGTTGATGGTACGTCCGGGACAACTGGCTGGCTGCTGGCTGCCATTGCCGGATTGCTGGTCTGGCAAATGGCGTTGTCACTCGCGCTTCTCGGCGGGGCCATTGAACTCGGTGCCTATGCCGTCATCCATTTCGCCGCTTGTCTCGCATTGGGCACCTTCCTGATCCGGCGCCTAAGCACCGCCGTGAGCGATGATCGATACTCCACGGCTCTGCAGGTGGTGGTCTGGTCCGCCGTTGCAGGACCGTTCGGAACGTTCGTCGCGGCGGCTCTGCTAGTCCCCACCAAGGAGCAAGTCGGCCTTGGGATCGCCGGTGGCGATGTTGATAGCCTGACGAGCGACGACCACGCGATCGGGAATGCCGAACGTCTGCACATTTCCCTGCTCGATCATCGCATCCGTCTTGAGGGTGCTTCTCATGTCCACCCACTGATGGATGTGCTCGTCGACGGCTCGCCATCCGAAAAGCTCGAGGCGCTGGGCGTGATCTATCAGAGATACGAAACCCAGTTCAGTCCGGTCCTCAAGCGTGCGCTTCGGGACCCCGACGCTTCGGTTCGGGTTTTGGCAGCGACCGTAATGGCCAGACTTCATGCGGCTTACAGCAGCAGGATTGGCGATTGCCAGTCAGCTGCCGCGACCGGACCTGCACTGGGTGCAAACTGGCGAAACCTCGCCGAGGTGCGGCTTGCTTATGCCGAGAGTGGGTTGCTCGAAAGCTCGCGTGCACGCGTACAAGTCGAACTCGCTGTTGGCGACCTCGTACAGGCAGTTGAGCTTGATCCGGCTGATCTCGCCTCAGCCAGTCGTCTCGGCGAGGTTCGGCAGCAATGGCAGCGCGGGCATCGTGATTGTTCATCAGGTGTTTTTGGTCAAGGCAAGTTGAAGCAGTGGGTTGACAATGACCGCCAATGTTGACGTTTGCCTGGTCGTCGAAGGTGGCTATCCCTACGCGGTCGGCGGGGTAGGCTCCTGGATCGATGCGCTGATGCGAGCGTCTCCAAGGCTCAGATTTCATGTCATTGCGATAGGCGTTTCCAGCCAATCGCGGCGCAGAAGCTATGTCCTTCCTTCCAATGCTGTCGATGTCACCGACGTTCTTCTGGATCGGTGCCCTCGTGGAAGGATTCCGACGTCACGCGATGCCGACGGCATCAAACGGCTTCTTCGACTTCTGGAAGACACGCTGACCAGCGGCGATGCGTCGACGTTCGACGAGTTGATCAACCAGTTGCGTCTCACCGGTTTCGGCCAGGCGGCGTTGCTTGATTCCAGGGATGGCTGGCGAGCGATGGAGCAGGCCTACGAGCGGCTCCTGCCCAACGGGCCTCTACTCGATTTTTTCTGGTCCTGGCGTTTCCTGGTGCGCAGCCTCCTGGCGGTATCGAGCACGCGCTTGCCGCGGGCTCGAGTGTTTCATTCAGTTGCGACCGGATTTGCCGGCCTGGTGGGAAGCTACGCAAAAATCACTGCAAAAGCACCGTTGCTGGTCACTGAACACGGGATTTATACCAATGAGCGTCGTATCGAACTTGCCGTTGCGGACTGGCTGTTCGACTCCGGGACCGGCGGATTTGGCGTCGATGGCGCGCAGGCCGAGCTACGCTCGATCTGGCTTAAAGCATTTCGGTCGTTTTCTCGCATAGGCTATTCGTTTGCCGATGCAATCACTACCCAATACCGCGCCAATCAGTCCTTTCAGCGCGCGGACGGCGCCCCTGACGGCAAGCTTTGTATCGTCCCCAATGGCATTGACGCCGCTCACTTCGCTTCGAACCCGCGAGACTCGGCACCGCGCCGACCAACAGTGCTGATGATCGGGCGGATCGTACCGATAAAGGACATTCGTACCTTCATCGTAGCCGTCACTCTACTGCGGGACCTCGTACCGAATGTGAGCGCAATCCTCATTGGCCCGGAGGATGAGGATCCCGAATACGCCGCAAGTTGCCGCCAACTGGTCAGCCAACTCGGCGCCGAGGCGTCGATCGAATTCCTCGGGCGCGTACCCGACGTAATGAAATACCTGCTCTCGTCGGACGTGCTGGCACTTTCCAGCATCAGCGAAGCTCAACCCATGGTCATGCTGGAAGCCGCAGCGGCCGGACTGCCGGTGGTGTCGACCGACGTCGGGTCCTGCCGCGAGATTATCGAGGGCTTCGACGGGGACCCCGTCGAAGGCAGCGGAGGAATCGTGGTCGAGCCTTGCAATCCGAAGGCGATGGCGGAAGCCTTGGCTACGATCCTGCTCGACGACATCGTGCGAGCGCAAATGGCTGAAGTGATGCGGCGACGCGTCTCGACGTACTACCACAAGGACCGCATTACCGGTCTTTACGAAGGGCTCTATGCCAATCTCATCGCGCGGCCCGCAACTTGCGGCGAAATGGACAACCATGACCAGCGTCAATATCACAATTGAAAGGATGACTCGGCGCGGCACGCTCTCGAGCGTATTCGGTGCCTATTCCTATGCTGCGCTTCTCGTCGCCGGACCATGGATTTTTACCGTGATCGGGATTTTTTGCCTGGGCACCGCGACGTGCGACGCCAACTGTGCCGATCTGACGGTATTTCGCTCGATCGTGATCTATAACTCGATGTATGCGCTGATCGTCACCAGCCCGCTGGCATTTCTAGCTGGCCGGTACGTATCCGAGCAGTTGGATGCCGGGTGTGCTGAATACGTCTTCTGCGGGCTTGTCCTTTCGCTCGCCATCTTTGGCCTCCTGAGCATCGCGGTGGTAATGCCTTTCTACGTCTACGCAACCACGCTCGACCCCGTCGAAAAGATCGCGAGCATTCAGAATTCAGTCATGATCGGATGCTCGTGGTTGCTCATTCCGTTTCTCGGGGCATTTCGGGCCCATAACTCCGTTCTGATCGCTTTTGGTGCGGGCGCCGTTTCGATGCTTGTTCTCGGCAGCACGTTGCGAGACCCGCAGGTCACGTCACTTCTGCTGACTTTCAACGCCAGTTTCGCCATTACGAATGCGATCCTGCTTGCCGCTGTGGTGCGTCGCATTGGCACGAGGATCGTAGTCGACCCTGAACTGAAGCTGAAGCTCGGAAGAAATTGGGAGCTGATGGCCGCCGGAGCCGCTTACGCCCTTGGGTTGTGGATCGACAAGATCATCATGTGGCGTTCCGCGCCGTCTGGCGGTCTTCTTGTCGCGGGCGGGCTGCAGACGATGCCGAGCTACGACACTGCAATGTTCTGGGCGCAGCTGTCGTCGATACCTGTCATCGCCGTTTTCTTTGTCCATGTCGAGACACGGTTTTCCGTGCTGCTCCGTGCGTACCACAGGCGAATGCAACAGCAGGCGAGCCTGCGGGAGTTGAATGAGATCGTCAAGGATATAGGATCTTATGTGACTTCAAGCATGTTCGGCCTGTTCGCCACACTCGTTGTCGTTGCCGTTATGATGGTCATGTTCTCGCTTGCGTTCATGGACGCGCTTGGCCTTCGGCCGACGTATATGAGCATACTGCGCGTATCGCTGTGCTCCATGGCATTCTATGCGAGCGCAATGTTCTGTTTCACGTTCTTGCTGCACCTTGATCTGCGCCGGCCGGCGTTACAGATCGTGTCGATCTTTCTCGTGCTCAATGCCACGCTCACCGCGGTGCTTCTGCCGTTCGGTCCGGAGTTCTACGGATATGGAAACATGATCGCTGCCGCCGTAGCTTTACTGGCCGGGTTCGCGTTCATTCTGAGGGAGCTGTCCTGGCTTCACTACCATGCCTTTATCACCAACAATCCGTCACTCTAGGAGAAATCCGGCAATGCACGGGAGGCGACATGGAAGCAGCGTTCCGCAGATTGCTGGCGATTATCTGCGAGACCTGCGCGCCAGCACGAGTGGCGGGGCAGCTCAAACGGGAGAACCCTAGTCATGTGGAACGGCAAGAAAGTGCTTGTTACCGGCGCCGGCGGGTTCATCGGAAGCCACCTCACGGAGGGGCTCGTTATGGCCGGCGCGACGACGACGGCGATGCTTAGATACAACTCCGGATCGCTGATCGGAAACCTCGAATTCATCGAAGGCGATGCGCGCAAGGAAGTGCGGATCGTCAGCGGGACCATAGAAGACAGCGATTTCGTATATAAGGTCGTCGAAGGCCAGGATATCGTCTTTCACCTGGCGGCGTTGATCGCCATTCCCTATTCGTACGAGGCACCCCGCAGCTACGTCCGCACCAACATCGAAGGCACGTTGAATGTACTCGAGGCGGCCCGGCGGTACGGCGTCTCGCGAGTAGTCCACACGAGCACATCCGAAGTCTATGGTACCGCACTCAAGACGCCGATTGACGAGAGTCATCCCCTACAGGGGCAGTCGCCGTACTCCGCGTCGAAGATCGCCGCCGACAAACTGGCCGAGAGCTATTACCGTTCATTTTCGACGCCGGTGACGACACTGCGGCCGTTCAACACATTTGGGCCGCGTCAGAGTGCGCGTGCGTTCATCCCGACCATCATTTCACAGGCGATCAAGCGCAATGAGGTTCGGCTCGGCTCTCTCATCCCCGAACGGGACATGACTTTTGTCGGCGATACAGTCGCCGGCTTCATGGCGGCGGCAACGGTCCCCGGTATCGAGGGCAGGACGATCAATCTCGGCACCGGCGAAACGCACTCGGTCGGCTGGTTCGCGGAACGAATTCTTGGGCTGATGGACGTTGACAAGCCGATTGTCGAGGACGATGAGCGACGGCGCCCTCCATTGAGCGAGGTAATGAAGCTCGTATCGGACAATGCGCAAGCGCGGGAGGTGATGGGCTGGTCGCCAAAAGTGTCACTCGACGATGGCCTGCGGCAGACCATCGAGTTCGTCAGGAAGCATCCCGCGTTCTATCAGACTGACAGATACGTCAGATGAGTTGCGTCTCGAATTGATGGTCGTCCATATGGGAAGAGCACGTCAGTTCATTGTCGTGGTGATTGTCTCACTGCTTGTCGCGGCGGCGCTGTTGTCGCCTGGTCGTGAGGAACAAGTCGCCATGCTCGCAAGCGAAGGGCGGCACAACGCTGCGATTGCGCTTCTCGAGCGGCAACTGGCTGGCTCTCCTCGCGATCCTGACTTTCTGGCGGCGCTCGGCCGCTCCCACGCCGCGCTTGGCGAGGTGGATAAAGCAATAGACGCCTTCGATGCCTACTTGACTGTGCGGCCGGACGATCTGGCTACGCGCGAGAGGCAAGCTGTCCTTCTGCTCCAGAGCGGATCGATCGATCGCTATCTCGACGCGGCAGCGCAGGTAGTCGCGGCGAAACCGTCTCCGAGTCGGGTAACCCGGCTTATTGAGCTGTTTCGTTTGTACGGCCGCGTCGAGGACGAATTGGCTGCGCTGCGGACCTATGCCGGCATGGCAATGCTGGAGCCGTCCCAACTCGAGCGGTTGGGAGCGATGCTCGCCGAACGAGGGGATTGGGGCGAGGCGCAGCGTTGGCTGGAGTTGGCAGACCGGAACGCGCAGCCTGGGGACTGGCAAGGACGTCTGCTGCTGCTGGAGATTGCTATCCAGAGTAACCAGCTGGATTCGATATACGAGAGGGCGCAGGCCTGGATGAAGGCGTGGCGAAGTGCCTTCCTGTCGGGAAGGCTGATCCTCAGGATAGCACGATCGGGGCACACCACTCCCGCGACAGGATTGGCGCTCAAATACACGGATCTGATGCCAGACGACACCTTCGAGGTCGCCGGTTTGCTTGCCCGTAGAGGATACCAGGGCCTCGCGCATCAAATGCTGGTCAGGTGGGCAGAACGTGTCCCCAAACCAACCGGAAGGGAATTGCGTGCGTTCGCCCAGGCGTCGGCATTGCTTGGCGACATGAGCGTGCCACTTGGCAAGCTGGCTCGGTTGGCGCGCGATGGATCGAACGTTGCAGCGCTTGGAGAGCTGGCCGAGGAATTGTCAGATGCATTCGGTCAGCCGGCTCTGATAGCGATGCGGCCGCTGCTGTCGAAAGAGGCTCTGTTGGCGCGGCCGCTGTTTGCGGCGGAACTCTCCTTGTTCGAGGGCAATCGGGAGATGGCGCGCTGGTTCTTGAGCCGGATCGAACCCGCAGAGCTTCCAGCGGACCGGCTCGCAGCCTGGCTCGGGCTGCTGAATCGGGTCGAAGCGGATGCCGACGTGTTCAGACGGCTCGCGGTGCTATGGTCCGCCGGACGTCTGCCGGCAGAATTGATACCTCACCTTGCCAAACAAGCCGTGAAGATGGGCGACTTCAGAACGCATGATTTGATATGGGCGTCTGCGAGGCAATAGCCGGACGCAAGCCGTCGAAATGCCGTGCCTAGCTGCCCGGCTCCTTAAGTAGCATCTATTGCTGACACAAGTCAGATTTTTGCGCTGGCGTTGCAGACGAAAAGAAGTATGCCAGTTCTGGGCCATACTCGGTTTCCAATTCGTCCCGTATGCCAAGAATGCATTGAAGCGATAGGTTACATTAGAGAGAAAATCGGATTCGCCGACGCTGGCTTTCAAAGCCAATCAGGAAGTGGAGCGACCCCATGCGCGCCATAATCAGAAATTCCGTTCTGGCCATCATGGCGGCTGCCGTGTTTGGTGGTGACATGGCCTACGGTCAAGGCAGCTTGTCGGAGCGCGGTACAGTGGACGGCTCCGCGCCTGCGCGGACTCCAGTGGGTAACCCGCCGCTCGGCATCGGCGACAAGCTCAAGATCGCTTTCTACGAGACGATCGATTTGGGAGCCGGCAAGCAGAATGAGCCTCAGGGCGCGCTGCGGACCTACTACCAGCGCATGGATCTGGGCGGCGACTACACCGTCGAGCAGGACGGCACCATTTCAATTCCGCTACTTGGGCGCTTTCCGGTCGACGGAAGGAATCTCGACGACCTTCGCGCCGACCTGGCCATCTCGTTCACGACCATCATCGGGCGGAGTGCGAACCTCGACGTAAGGATCCTCGACCGCTCTCCGATCTATGTGGTCGGACGGGTGAAGAATCCTGGGGCGTACAAGTACGTACCCGGAATGATCGTGCTGCAGGCTATCGCGCTCGCCGGGGGGCTCGATCGAGGTGAGGGAAGTGTCTCCGGCATGATCGAGGGTACCCGGGCGATGGAGAGGTTGCGAAGCGCAAGCGTTCAGATCAAGCAGTTGCTTGCACGCCGTGCGCGGCTGGAGGCGGAACGGGATGGCATTTCCACTCTGCCGATACCCGTCCAATTGACGAATTCGGCCGGCGAGCGAACCACGCGCACGTTCCTTGCTACAGAAAATGCGATCCTTCGTGCTGAGCAAGCCAGGCGTCGACAACAAGACAAGGAGATTGCGTCGCGCGTCGCGGCGACGCGGAAGGAGGTGGAAGCGCTGAAGCGCAAGCTTGACCAGGTCGATGCCCAGAGAAATCTGAGAACCGAACGTCTGGACGATCTGCAAAAACTCAAGGACCGCGGTTTGGTGTCCAGCAACACTGTCCTTACGCTGCGCTCGGAGTTGGCCGATATCGAAGCGAACCGCCAGGGTAATCTCGTCGCGGTCCTGCAGGCAGAGACGCGTCTTGCCGAGGCGGAGGGTACTAGCGTACGGCTCGCCTTCGAAAACACGGCCAATCTTGCGAACGCTATCGCCGCGGTCGACCGAGAGATCACAGCGACGCAGGAAACAATGATTTCCTCCAGCGTTCTGGCGACAGTTCTCAACAGATCCAACGGCGGTGGAATCCGAGCAGAGTCGTTCGAAATTGTGCGCCAGTCGAAGGAGGGCGCAATAACTCTTCAGGCGACGGAGACGTCGCTATTAATGCCAGGGGATGTCCTGAAGATCAATTCCGATATGGCTCCCACTGTAGATCCAGGCTCGTTCTGGTTGCCGCAACCGGAATTGGCGACGCCACATGTTCACCGCACCGTCGAAAGATGAGTCCCCCGATGACTTCGCTTGCTGTCACGGGTGAAGATAAGGGTCGGTAACGTTCACCGTTGTCGCGCCGAAGTTGATGAGCATAGGGGGTGGCTGGGCAAGTTTACTCTCCGATCGGGGCTCTGTCGCGGCACCGCCGACTTTGCTTCTAGTCCCCTGCAACATTGGCGCGCTTTCCGGTGCCCGGCCGCGGTCCGCAGCCGTTGCAGCCGGGCTGTAACGTAAGTGGCAGCGTTCTTCCAAGGCGGTAGCGCCGTGCGGGGCTATCCGGATGACTAGCCTTTCGGAGTACTACTCCAAAAGATGATATCCGTTTGGCGATATCCTTTGGGAGTAGTCCTTATAACCAGCGATGATACCGGAAAACGAAATTCCTGCTTACGACGTATAGCCCCTTTGCCCTCAGGTAATCGGCGCGAGCAATGGTAACATAATTTTGCTGAAATTGGCGACATGGGCGCAATTCGGAGTCAACCATGGGGGCGAGGGCTTCCGATGAAAATGCGGCAGATAGCGCTTGTCGAAAATTCGCGGCCGACGTTGCTACCTCCACCTACGGTATCCTCGGCCAGATTTCTTGAAGTAGTATGCGAGCAAGGCGAGTGCTTGCAGTTACGGCCGCAGCAACGCGTTCCGCTTCCTCCAGAAGACAAGGTGATCGTTCTGAGGGAAGGCATGCTCGCAATAGACGCGATGCCTGAAAGAGGAAAGCTGCAAGTACTGGACTTCCTCGGGGCTGGAGACATTGTCTCGGCATCGGCTGTCCTGCCCACGCCGGGTGTGTCGTTACGGGCAATCACGAGCACGTCGCTCGTCTCTCTGGATCCTCCTGCCGCCGATCGGGCGCTGCCAGCGTACGATTATTGGAATTTTCTGATCGCGCGCTGCGTGAACCAATTGGCTCGTGTGAACATTCATCAGCTGATGATCGGTCGCCTCGAGACCGAGCCGCGTGTCGCCTCGTTCATTCTGGGTCTCGCGCTGAGGAGCATCCGTAACGATATGTCTGAAGTGACGGTCGAGCTTCCGATGTCGCGCACAGATATCGCCAATTATCTTGTCATCAACTGCGATACCTTGAGCAGGACGATGATGAGATTCTGCGATTGCGGATTGATCGAACGAAAGAGCCGTCATGCCATTCGAGTCGTGGATATTGATGCGTTGAGGAACAAATCGCCACTCGCCTCACTGCTGTCAGCGGTATTTGAAAACGGAAGCTCCCGTTCGACGGCCAGCTTCGCGCGTTACACGAAAAGAAGCGCGCCCTCGCCGTTTGTGCACGAGCATCGTTGTGTCATTCCGCCGGTCGCAGCGACCGGCCCATTCTTACCTTCTGGCACAATGCACCCTTATGCCTTACGTGACCGCTAGCGGGATCGGAGACGAAGATGTGTGGAATCGTCGGTGTCGTGGCTCAGGGACCCGCTGTTGCTCCAATTATCGATGCGTTGAGGCGGCTCGAATACCGAGGATACGATTCCGCCGGCATTGCGACGCTCGAAGATGGTCTTCTCACGCGACGGCGTGCAGTCGGAAAGCTCGATAAGCTCGAACGAAAGCTTGATGGTGAGCCGCTCGCCGGCCTAATAGGAATCGGGCACACGCGTTGGGCAACGCACGGCCGTCCGAACGAAACGAATGCTCATCCGCATGCGGTCGACGGCGTCGCGGTCGTCCACAATGGCATCATCGAAAATCATCGCGAATTGCGCAAAGAGCTCGAGCTGGCCGGAGCGCGTTTTACCACGGACACCGATACCGAGGTGATCGCTCATCTTGTAAGTCAACAACTCAAAGGCGGCTGCAAGCCGGTCGATTCGGTACGGAACGCGCTGCCTCGCCTGGAGGGAGCGTTTGCTCTCGCGTTTCTGTTCGAGGGCCACGAGAACCTTATCATAGGAGCCCGCAAGGGATCGCCGCTGGCCGTTGGCTACGGTAGAGGCGAAATGTTCCTGGGGTCCGACGCGATTGCTATTGCGCCGTTTACCGACATGATCAGTTACCTGGAAGACGGCGACATCGCAGTTATCACGCGACAGGGAATCGAATTCCTCAATATGGACGGCAGGTGCCTTAAACGTTCGGCAGCCAAGATCGCTGGCTCGGCCATCTTGATTCAGAAGGGTGAGCACCGGCACTTTATGGCCAAGGAAATCCACGAACAGCCGAGGGTGGTTGGCCACACCCTTGCACAATATATCGACGTTGCCAGCGGCAAGATCACGTTGCCGAAGGAAGTAGAGCTGGAGCTTCGCAACATTGATCGAGTGTCGATCACGGCTTGCGGAACCGCGTTCTACGCCGGGCTGATCGCCAGGTACTGGTTCGAACGGTATGCAAAGCTACCGGTGGAGATCGACATAGCGTCCGAATTTCGATATCGCGACCTGCAGCTGGATACTGGTAACCTGGCAATTTTCGTGTCGCAGTCCGGAGAAACCGCCGATACGCTCGCTTCGCTAGAGTTTGCCAAAGCTCATGGGCAACGCATTCTTTCAGTTGTCAACGTGCCGACGTCAACGATGGCGCGCGCGAGCGAGATCGTGCTCCCGACGCTCGCCGGCCCGGAAATCGGTGTTGCTTCCACCAAGGCGTTTACCAGCCAACTGGCGACGCTGGCGTGCATTGCTGTTGCGGCCGGGCGCGCTCGGGGCGTGCTTTCGGCCGACGAGGAGATGCTGCTGGTGCAGGCTCTCGCGGGCGTTCCAAGCTACATGGGATGTGCACTCGAACTAGAACCCAAGATCTGTCAGCTTGCCCGTAAGATAGCGCGGGCTCGCAATGTGTTGTTTATCGGCCGCGGAACGAACTATCCATTGGCGCTGGAAGGAGCACTCAAGCTGAAGGAGATAACGTACATCCACGCCGAGGGTTATGCTGCTGGAGAACTCAAGCATGGGCCGATCGCACTTATCGACAAGAATCTCCCGGTCGTCGTGATCGCGCCCAGCGACATGAGTTTCGAAAAGACCATGTCGAACATGCAGGAGGTGATCGCTCGCGACGGCCGCACGATCCTCATTACGGATCAAAAAGGGGCATCGCTTGCGGCGGCAGCCTGGTCGACATTGATCGTTCCAGACGTGCCGCACCTGGTGGCGCCGCTCGTGTTGGCTTTGCCGTTACAGCTTCTTGCGTACCACACGGCGCTTGTTCTGGGGACCGATGTCGACCAGCCGCGCAATCTCGCCAAGTCGGTGACTGTGGAATAATTCCGCGACGCTCGTTGCAGGCGACAAACTATGCGTTCGAAGGACTGCCGCATCTCTCGTTTGGATGGAGTTCGCTTTCAAATCTCGTCGTCGGAGCCGAAGGAGTCGGTCTCGCTATTCGGGATATCTTCGGCGGGGCCTGCGTACAGGCCGCGCTGGATTGCCAAGATCGCAGCCTGTGTGCGATTTTTCGCCCCAATCTTGCGAAGGATTGATTTCACATGAATTTTTACAGTCGATTCCGCGATATGGCAATTGCGGGCGATGACCT
This sequence comes from Bradyrhizobium sp. AZCC 2176, assembly GCF_036924645.1. Lineage (NCBI taxonomy): Bacteria > Pseudomonadati > Pseudomonadota > Alphaproteobacteria > Hyphomicrobiales > Nitrobacteraceae > Bradyrhizobium > Bradyrhizobium sp. AZCC 2176. Next base: position 5,158,090 of record NZ_JAZHRX010000001.1, read on the forward strand.
TGTTGGAGTCGCCCCGGCAGAGACAGCGCAGAATGGCCTGTTGGCGGCTTGTCAGCATTGGCTCGGAAATATTGAGAGTCGAGCAAACAATCGGGAGGTCGCCAATGTCTCCATTGAACTCGAGGTAAGGCACCTGATCATACAAGAGTGAGCCTTGCGGTTGATGAGCAATGCTCGAATGTCCGTTTCTCTCGCGTCTCGGGATCGATATGCCGCCCTGATGCGGGGCAACCGCAGGCGGTCGCTCTGTCGGCATGTCGTGGGAAAAGTCTGGCCCAGGAGAGGCGGCCATGTTTGCCGATCTTTCGGCCTGGATGGCCACAGCCGGGAAATAGGTGCCACCATGCAGAACGAAAGATAGTGCCTGCAGGGCAAGGCCCGGATCCATGGAATTGGCGAGGTAGCCGCGGGCTCCCGAGTTCATCGCGGCGAGTATGCTTGCTGTGCTTGTATCATCCGCGAAAATCGCCAGCGCGGCTTCCGGACGCAGCGCATGCAACACCTGCATCTCGGCCAGTATAGCGCTCGTTGAGGGACTGGAACAGCCGACACTGAAAAGCAGCAGGTCGCAATCGTGCGCTACGATCCTGGCGTGCGCGTCTTCGGGCAGAAGGGAAACAAGTACAACATTTTCGCTTCTGGCCCAGAGTTTCAGGAAACTCTCGACCGTCGCCCGTCGAAACGCCATTGCATCCACAATGACAACTGTTCTTTGAGACGGAGCTAACATAACGCATCACTGACTTACTATTTGAGAAATATTCCTAGGCCCCAAAAATAGTACGACGATGAGAAAAGATTAGCTTATAGGCGCAGGATAGTTCCCCGGCCCTTTTCGCCTCATTCTAGAACGATAACTGCTTCGTTATCAACACATTCTACCATAGAGCGGCGCGATGAAATGTCAGCAATCCGATTGACATTTCTGATACCGGGGACGACCCGCGTCTCTTCGTTTGCGGGTTCTATGATCGCTAAGGATGTTGTCATCTGGAGAAAAATCAGTGGTTGAATTGGGTCTCCGCTCATTCCGCTCAGGGCGGTTGTTGCGGCATTTGAAAGCTCTGAGGCGCACAAATATCAGATGTCAGCGTTGTTGCCGCGCTATGACTTCGTTGTCATCAATCCATTGACCACCGAGTCGATGTAAATGATGAAAGGATAGCTTCAGCCGCAAAGCTCCAGTTTTCAGAGGCAAGTAAGTAAACGTCACCGCGCGTGTGCATTCGGAGTTTCGTGTGCGCCATGTGTGCACTGAGAATGCAGATCTTGGCGTTTTGGGCTTCCAACCGGTTGATATGCTTTCTGGAAAAACAAAATATATCAAAGCTCGTTCGCGCCAGCATGTTGGCCTGGCGAAAGGAAAGCTCGTGGTCGTGAAGCCGTCGTATCAATATCCGACGACCTTGTCGCCACTCGCGGCATCTTCGGGTATTCAGTGCGGGCCAGTCGGTGATTACAAATTATGCAGATCGAACTAAAAGACAGCAGATAGCACCGTGGTGCTCAATTGAATCGGGCAGTAGCGCTGTCGCGATTGGAGTGGGCCGCGACGATGCGCTGCATCATGTCGACGAATGCGGCTTGCTCCCTTTCGCTCAAACTATCGATCGTAGCGTGGTGCGCGGCTCGCGCCGAGGCCTCGATTTTTGCCAGAAGCGCTGCTCCGGCCGCGGTCAATTTACAGAGCCGCGCGCGGCGGTCCTCATCATCTACTGCTCTCTCGACGAAATTGCGGACGGCCAGCCGCTTGAGCGCTCCGGTCGTCGTCGTCCTGTCCAGCGCAATATCAGCCGCTAACGTGGTCTGATCGGCGGTTTTTCGCACCGCTAGCGCCGAAAGCAGGCTGTACTGCAGCGGCGTCACCTCGAATTCTCCGCACGCTTCCTGAAACAGCGCGACGTGAATCTGATGCAGCCGCCGGATCAGAAAGCCCGGTCGTTCTGACAGTGGCCATGGGCGGTGCTTGATCTCACCGCGACGATTTTTTGCCTTCCGCAACGCACTCTCCCAGCCTCGGAACATCAGCGCGAATAGCTCGATTCGATCGGCTTCGCCACGCATGGATCATGGCATGAAGTTTGCTTTTGTAAAATACGAAGTATGCTTCGTATTCTGGCGACAGCGGCGACCAACTTCGCCGGCGAGGACAGAGGAGATCTTTCCATGGCTATCAGCGCCACCTTCGACCGGCTTCTGCGCGGCGGCCGCGTGATCTGCCCGGCCTCTAGCATCGATGGCATCAGGGACGTCGCCATTCGCCACGGCAAGATCGCGGCCGTGCAGAGCGACATCTTGCCGACCAGCGCCAGAGAGGTGATCGACGTAACCGGCAAACTGGTATTGCCGGGCCTCATAGATACCCATGCGCATGTCTATCAATATGTCACCGGTCGGTTCGGCATGAATGCCGACATGGTGGGCGTGCAGTCCGGCGTGACGACGTTGGTCGATCAGGGCGGTCCGTCCTGCATGACGCTGGCCGGTTTCCGGCACTTCGTCGCCGAGCCTGCGAAGTCGCGCGTTTATGCCTTCCTGTCGGCTTACCTGGTCGGTGGATTGGAGGGCCATTACTATCCGCAACTCTATAGCCCTGAAGGTGTCGATATCGACGCCACGGTGAAGGCGGCGACAGCCAATCTCGACATTGTTCGCGGCATCAAGGCCCATGCGGAAATCGGCGGTTTCGCGCGTTGGGGCATTCGCGTCATCGAAATGGCAGCCGAGATCGGACGCCGCGCAGATCTGCCGGTCTATGTGCACTTCGGCCAGCTCTGGGGCCTGCCCGAAAGCGGCACCAACGGCGAAGACGTCGATACGATTCTGGCGCGCGTGATCCCTTTGCTGCGAGAGGGCGACGTGCTGGCGCATCCGTTCACACGCCACCCCGGCGGTTTCGTCAACCGCGAGGGTGAAGTGCATCCCGTGATTCAGGCGGCGCTCGATCACGGCTTGGGGGTCGATGTCGGTCACGGCAGCCATTTCTCCTATCGCCTCGCCAGGAAGGCGCTCGCCGCCGGCATCATTCCCACCACGCTCGGCGCGGACATTCACGGCTACAACACCCACGTGCCAGCGCCTGCCGGCACGCCCGACCAGCATGAGGACGACGAAAATCATCCCTTCGCCGGTCAGGCCAAGTTCAGCCTGGTCCAGGCGATGAGCTCGATGTTGGCGCTCGGCCTCACGCTCGAACAGGTCGTACCGATGGTCACCTCCAATCCAGCCAGAATGCTCGGCCGTGCCGACGAAATCGGCGCCCTTGGGATTGGCAGGGAGGCCGACGTCTCGGTGCTTACGCAGCAGAGCGGACGATTTGTCCTTCGGGACAATGAGAACAATGAGGTCGTCGCCGAGCGTCTGCTGCAGCCTGAGTTCTGCCTGCGTGCCGGCACGCGATACGACGCAGTGGCGCCAATTCTGCCGCAGGCAGTTGCGGCCTGAGGAGGTCACGTCAGGTCGATCGGGGAGAACGTCACCGTGCGCAATGAGCGCGAGTTTCCTTCCGCAGGCGGAGCGGGCGCCGGACAAGGCGTCGGCGCCCGGCTGCCACGAAAGGAAGACGATCGATTGATGCGTGGCCGTGGCCAGTTCGTTGCCGACATTCGCCTTGCCGGACTGCAGGACGTTGCTTTTGTGCGCAGCCCTTTGGCGCATGCGCTGATCCGCGGCATCCACGCGCCGGAGCGTTGTCGCGGCAGCATTTTCACCGCGGCGGACCTCACCGGCGTCAATCCGATCCGCGCAGTTTCGGGGTTGCCGGGATTCAAGATTTCCGAGCAGCCAGTGCTTGCCACCGGCAAGGTGCGCCAGGTCGGAGAGCTCGTCGCGATGTGCGCGGCGCCGACGCGTGCTGAAGCAGAGGACATCGCGGCGGCGGTGACGCTTGATCTCGAAGAGCTTCCAGCCGTACATGACATGCGGGAGGCGCGCGAGCCGGGCTCGGCACTGGTGCATGAGCATTGGGGCGACAACGTCTTTCTCGAAACCAATTTCGAGGTCGACATCTCCAGGGCGTTCGATGCGCCGATCAAGGTGTCACGCGAGATATCGACCGCGCGGCAGTGCATGTCGCCGCTCGAGGGGCGCGGCGTGGTCGCGACCTTCGATCACCGCCTCGACCAGCTCACGCTCTATTCCTCGGCCCAGATGCCGCACATCACGCGCAGCGGGCTTGCCGAGTGCCTCGGCATGGAGCAGGGCCGAATCCGTGTTGTTTCGCCTGACGTCGGCGGCGGCTTCGGGCACAAGGGAATCCTGCTGCCGGAAGAAGTCTGCCTTTCCTGGCTGACGATGCGTCGCGGCCATCCGGTGCGCTGGACCGAGGACCGTCGCGAGCATCTCACCGCGAGCTCCAACTGCCGCGAGCATCACTACAAGATCACCGTCTATGCCGATCGCGACGGCCGGCTGCGGGGCATCGACTGCGAAGCGACCGTCGATTCCGGCGCCTACTCGTCTTATCCGTTCTCGGCGTGCCTTGAGGCGGCGCAGGTCGCCAGCATCCTGCCGGGGCCTTACTTGATGCCGGCCTATCGCTGCCGGACGTTTTCGGTCGCGACCAACAAGTGTCCGATCTTGCCTTATCGCGGCGTGGCGCGCACCGGCGTGTGCTTCGCGCTGGAATTGATGCTCGATCTGGTCGCGGCGGAAGCCGGGCTGGAGCTGGGCGAAGTGCGTCTGCGCAATCTGGTGCAGCCCGAGCAGATGCCGTTCGACAACATCACCAACAAACATTTCGACAGCGGTAACTATCCCGAGGCGATGCGACGGGCGCTTGCGTCCATCGACGTCGAGGGCGTGCGGGCGCGTCAGCGCAAGGGCGAGGTAGATGGACGCCGGATCGGCGTCGGCGTCTCCATCTATTGCGAGCAGGCGGCGCACGGGACGTCAGTCTATTCCGGCTGGGGCATCCCGATGGTGCCCGGCCACGAACAGGCGTCTGCGCGCTTGACGCCGGACGGTGGCCTCGAACTGCGGGTGGGGGTGCATTCCCACGGTCAGGGGATGGAGACAACCCTCGCGCAGGTCGCGCATGAGATGCTGGGCGTCGACGTCGTCAAGGTGCATATCATCCTCGGCGATACGGCGATGACGCCGTACTCCACCGGCACTTGGGGCTCGCGCTCGATGGTGATGGCGGGCGGTGCGGTCGCAACCGCCTGCCGCGAACTGGGCGAGCGCGCCAGACGCATCGGTGCGAAGCTGTTGCAGCACGATCCGGCTGCGGTGGTGCTGCAGAACGGCGAAGTGCGCGGCGTCAACGGCAGCATCACCTTGAAGGAGATCGCCCATACCTGGTATCGCCGGCCGCAGGATCTGCCTGCTGACGTCGATCCCGGAGGACTGGAGGTCACGGCAGGCTACAAGCCGCAGCGCGATACCGGGACCTTCAGCTATGCCGCACATGCCGCGGTCGTCGCCGTCGATCCGGATCTGGGAGAGGTCGAAATCCTTGACTACGTCATCGTTGAGGACGGCGGCGTTCTCGTCAATCCGATGGTGGTGGACGGCCAGATCTATGGCGGTCTGGCGCAGGGCATCGGCACTGCGCTGTACGAGGAGATGCCGTTCGACGCGGCAGGTCAGCCGCTGGCGACGACGCTCGCGGACTATCTGCTGCCTGGTCCCACCGAAGTGCCGGCGCCGCGTCTCGATCACATGGAGACCCCGTCGCCCTATACGCAGTTCGGCGTGAAGGGCATCGGCGAGGGTGGCGCGATAGCACCGCCGGCAGCGATCGCCAATGCCGTCAACGACGCACTGCGGCCGCTTGGCGTGGAACTGATGCAGTCGCCGATTACGCCGTATCGCGTCGTCGAGGCGGTTCTGGCTGCGCGCGACGCAGAAAGGCCGGCGGCATGAAACCGGCGCCTTTCGGCTACGAACGTCCACGCGACTTGCAGGCGGTATTTGCCATGCTCGGGGAGGCCAAAACTTCCGCCAAGATCATTGCCGGCGGCCAGTCGCTTGGTCCCATGCTCAATCTGCGGCTGGTAGAACCACAGTTGATCATCGACATCACTGGTCTTGCCGAGCTCAAGCAGGTCGAGCGTCGCGGCGACGAACTCGTACTCGGGGCCTGTGTCACCCACGCCGACATCGAGGACGGACGCATTCCGGACATTACGCGCGGCGCCATGCAGGGCGTCGCCGGCAACATCGCCTATCGCGCCGTTCGCAATCGCGGCACGGTAGGCGGGTCGCTCAGCCACGCCGATCCCGCGGCAGACTGGGTATCCGCGCTCTCGGCGCTGGGTGCGAAATTGACGCTTCGAAGCTGCGCCGGTGCGCGGATGATCGCGATGAAGGATTTTATCGTCGGCGCGCTCGAATGCGCGTTGCGCGCCGGCGAGATCGTAGAGACGATCCATGTCCCGACGCTGCCGTCGTCAGCGCATTGGGGTTACTTCAAGAGTTGCCGAAAGACAGGCGAGTTCGCGCATGCGATCGGCGCGGTCCTGATTGACCCGAGCGCCGCAACTGCCCGCGTCGTCATCGGCGCGATCGATGCCGCGCCGATCGTTATCACCAATACCGCAGAACTGTTCGGCGGACGCATTGCCGGCGACTACAAGGATCGCTTCGATCCGCGCGTGGCGGATACCATTCTCGCCAAGGCCGGCATATCCAGCGCCGCCCGTCGTCATATTCATGTAGGTGTGCTGAAGCGTGCGGTCTGCGAGGCTGCTGCATGAGCATGATTGAACTCATCGTCAACCAACGCGCGGTGCGGGTATCAGCGGAGCCGCGCACCAACCTCGCGGATTTTGTCCGCGAAAAACTCGATTTGACCGGCACGCATCTCGGCTGCGAACACGGCGTCTGTGGAGCGTGTACGGTGCTGCTCGACGGCGTGCCGGCGCGCTCGTGCATCACCTATGCGATGGCCTGCGAAGGAGCAGAAGTCACCACGATCGAAGGGCTCGATGAAGACAACGTTACGACGGAGCTTCGTGCGGCCTTCACCCGTGAGCATGCACTGCAATGCGGTTACTGCACACCGGGAATGCTGGTCTCCGCGCGTGATCTCGTGCTGCGCCTGCCGCAAGCCGATGAGCGGCTCATCCGCGTCGGCCTGAGCGGCAATTTGTGCCGGTGCACCGGCTATGTCGGCATCGTTCGGGCGGTCCAATCTGTGATCGAAGCGCGGCGCGCCCGCAATATCGCGCCCGAGCCGGGCGGAGGACGGAAGATCCTGGGCCCCGTCGGCTCGGGTCGAAGCGTGCATGATGGGGCGGGCCAAGCCGAGCGCATACCGCCGGTGGGAAGCGAACAAACGTCGCCCGAAGCTGCCAGTTCGGTCGCGTCGATTCCGGACTTCATCCCGGCCACCGTTCTGGAGCAGCAGTTCACCGTCGCGCACCCGCCCGAACAGGTCTTTGCGATGTTTGGCGACATCGCAGCCGTTGCGGCCTGCCTTCCCGGCGCGTCGTTGACGGCGCCACCGAAGCCTGAGCGCGTCGAAGGTGCCATCCGCGTCAGGATTGGTCCTATTGCCGCGACATTCTTGGGTGCTGCGCGCGTCGACCGCAGCCCGCTCGATATGTCCGGCCGCATCGTCGGCATCGGTAACGACCGGCGCAGCCGATCGTCGACCCAGGGCGAAATCCGCTATCGGCTGATGCCGATCGAGCAGGGGACGCGCGTCGATCTTTCCATCGGGTACACGCTCACCGGAATGCTGGCGCAGGTCGGCAGACCCGGGCTGGTGCGCGATCTCGTGGCACGATTGATCGCGGAATTTGCCGACAATCTCAACCGCTGTCTGTCGGGTACATCACCGGCCGGTGCCGCTCCGGCCGAGCTGAGCGGAATGGCGCTGGTTTTCGGCCTTTTGCGGGCGCGGGTCGTGCGTTGGTTTGGTCGTTTCTCGTCCAACAAAGACGGAGCGGCGTGATGGATCGACGTTTCCGTGTGGTGCGGAAGCTACGGGGTTCGAACTGTAGACAGATTAACAGCGCGAGATTGGAGAAGGATATGACACGGACTTTCAGAATTGCTCGGGCGATTGCGCTGGCGGTCGCCTTCTTGAGTGGTGCCGCTGAGGCTCAGACCATCAAGATCGGCGTCAACGAGCCCCTCACAGGCGCGTTCGCTGCTTCCGGCACCTACGTCGTCAACGGCGCCAAGATCGCGGCCGATGAGATCAATGCGAAAGGCGGCATTCTTGGCAAGAAGCTCGAACTCGTCATCGAAGACAACAAGAGCAATCCGACAGAAGCGGCCGCGGTCGCTGAAAAACTGATCACGAGTGACAAGGTGCCAGTCCTGATGGGGGCATGGGGCTCGAGCCTGACGCTTGCCGTGATGCCCAAGCTGATGGAATACGAAACGCCGATGGTGGTCGAGACCTCTTCGTCGGGCAAGATCACCACAACCGGCAATCCCTACATCTTCCGCATCTCGCCGCCGTCGGCGATTGAGGCCGCGGCCTTCAAGGGGATCGTCGACAAGCTCGGGTTGAAGAAGGTCGATTTCCTCGTCATCAACAATGACTGGGGACGCGGCACCGCTGAGGACTTCAGCAAGATGATGAAGGAAAAGGGGATCACGATCGGGGCCGTCGAGACCATGGATCAGGGCGCTCAGGACATGAGCGCACAGCTCTCGAAGCTCAAGGGCACCGATTCCGAGACTATCATCGTGACCACTGCGGTGAACCAGCTCACGCTCATCTTCAAACAGGCTGCCGCACTGGGCCTCAAGAAGCGCATCATCACCACCGGCGGATCGCAGAATCCGGATCAAATCATCGCGCAGGCAGGGGCTGCGGCCAACGGCACTATGCACCTGACGACCTTCCTGCCCTGGTTTCCCGACAAGACGCCGAACCCGGAGGCGACCAACTACTTCATCGCTGAATGGAAGAAGCGCGGCTTCGACTTCGCTGGCTGCACTGAGAGCTTCCGCGGCTATGACGGCATCCGTACCGCGGCAGCCGCGATCGAGAAGGCGGGCAAGGCGGAGCCTGCCGCGATCAAGGCGGCTCTGTGGGATATCAAGATCAAGGGCCTGAACGGCGACATCGTGTTCCGGAAATCCGGTCCCGAAGGCAAGGAGAGCGGCCAGAGCTAACCCAACGTCTATCTGATCGAAATCACCGACGGCAAGATCGGCATGAAGACACTCTGACGTCACGAGACTGACCGTCGAGGGCCGCGACAGACCGCCGTCCTCGACGGCATCGGATATCCGGGAGCCACCTTGAGCGAATTTCTGCAACATCTGGTCAACGTGCTAGTGCTCGGCGGCACCTATGCGCTGTTGGGCATAGGTCTCACCTTGATCTTCGGCATCATGAACGTCGTGAATTTCACGCATGGGGTGCTGTATACATTCGGCGCCTACATCATGTTCATCGTGGTGCATCAGCTCGGGGTTAACTTCTTCCTGGCGCTGCCGCTCGCTGTTGTCGCCGGCTGGCTTCTTGGCGCGGCGGTCGAACTGACCTTGCTGCGACCGCTGCGCGGCTCCGACATCGACACGACGATGTTGGTCATGATCGGTGCCTGGATCGCGATGCAGTCCGGCGCCCTGTGGATCTGGGGCGGCGTGGCGAAATCGGTATCGACGCCGTTTCCCGAATCGCCGCTGGTGCTGGGTCCGGCATCCGTGTCCTGGTTGCAGTTGTTCGTGCTCGCCGCGGCCGCGATGCTGATCGTCGTTACCTATCTCCTGATCAACAGGACAAAACTCGGTTGCGCGATGCGGGCGACGTTTCAGGATCAGGACACCGCCTCGCTGATGGGCGTTAATGTCGACCTGATCTACACCTCGACGTTTGCGATCGGTTCGAGCCTTGCCGCCGCGGCGGGTGCGCTGCTCGGTCCGGTCTACGTGATCTTCCCGCAAATGGGTGATCTCGCCGCTGTTAAGGCATTCGCGATCGTGATCCTCGGCGGGCTTGGGAACATCACCGGCGCGGTCATCGGCGGCTTCATTCTGGCATTGGCGGAGGAACTGGGTGCCGGCTATGTCTCATCGGGATATCGCGACGCCATGGGCTTTTTGATCATTATCGCGGTTCTGATCTTCAAGCCGACCGGACTTTTCGCTCGCTCGGAGCGGGTTGGATGAAGTCAGGGATCGCCATTCTCACGGTCGTCGCGTTTGCATCGGTACCGCTCTGGCTGCGCGATCCGTATCTCATGAACGCGCTGATCACGACCGGCATCTTCATCATCGGCGCGATGAGCCTCAATCTGCTGCTCGGGTTCACCGGCCAGCTCAGCCTCGGTCACATCGCGTTCTTCGGCATTGGCGCCTATGTGAGCGCATTGACGTCGCTTGGTTTTGACGTCGGCTTGCCCTTCGGCATCCGCATCGTTCACGTTCCCTGGCCGCCGATAGCGGGCTTCGTGTTGGCCATCGTCGTTGCTGGATTATGCGGATATCTCGTGGGGCTGCTCTCGTTTCGCGTGCGCGGCGCCTATTTCGTGATCGTGACGATTTCCTTCGCCGAAGTGGTCCGGCTGGTGGCGCTGAATTGGGTCGAACTGACGCAGGGCCCGCTTGCGCTGACCAATATCCCCTCGATTACAATCGGATTGCCAGGTCTCGGAGATCTCAGCCTCCGCACCAAGCTGCAGAACTATTACCTCGTGCTTACCGTCGCGGTCATTACCCATCTGCTGATCTCGCGCCTCGTCCATTCCCATTTCGGCCGCGCCATGCGCGGGCTGATGGAAAACGAAACGCTGGCGGTATCAGTCGGCATCGACGTGACGAAGACGCTCACTTTGGCGGCCGTGATCTCGGCAGGGATCGCCGGCGCAGCGGGCAGTCTCTACGCGCACTACATCCGGATCATCGATCCCGAGGTGTTTGCCTTCATCAACACGGTGACGATGGTGATCATGGTCATCGCCGGTGGCAAGGGCTCGCTCGCCGGTCCTATCGTCGGCGGCATGATCTTCGGACTGCTGCCTGTGTTCTTGCGCCCGATCATGGCGCCGGAGGCGCAATGGATCGCCTATGGCGGCGTACTGATCGTCATTCTGTTCGTATTGCCGCTCGGCATCGTGCCGTCGCTGGCCCTGCGATTTGCGAAGCGGCGGGAACGGATTGAACCGATTGCCCCGGTCGCGTTTTCCGAGCGCGACGCCAAGGAGCATGCGTGAAGACGGTTCCCGCGACGGCTTTGAGGGTGGAAAAGGTCGCCGTGCATTTCGGGGGGCTCGTTGCGCTCTCGGACATGAATTTCACGGTCGGCGAAGGCGAGATCGTCAGCCTGATCGGACCTAACGGTGCTGGCAAGACGACAGCGTTCAATGTCGTTACCGGCTTCCTGGATCCAACCCGTGGCGCTGCGAGCTATCGCGGGACGGCGCTCAATGGATTGAAGCCGCATCAGATCGCCGACCTGGGATTGATCCGGACCTTCCAGCGCACCAGCGTTTTTCCGAACGACACCGTTTATGACAATCTGCTGGTCGGGCTGCACCGTCAGGGCAGGGTGAGCCTGCTCGAGGCCGTTCTGGGCCTGCCGCGCGCGCGGTCTTCGCAGCGGCGCTTGCGGGAACGCGCCGGTGAACTCGTCGAATGGGTTGGGCTCGAACGCCGCGCCCACGATCTTGCCGGCTCGCTGTCCTATGGCGAGCAGCGTCTTGTCGGCGTGGCGCTGGCGCTGGCGGCCGAGCCGTCGATGCTGCTGCTCGACGAGCCGGTCTCCGGCATGAATGCCTCCGAAACCCATACCTTCGTGCAGTTGGTCCGCAACATCCGCGATCGCGGTGTCACCATCCTGCTCGTCGAGCACGACATGCCGATGGTGATGAGTGTTTCGGATCGGATCGTGGTGTTGAACTACGGCCGGATCATTGCCGAGGGTTCACCGGACGTGATCCGGAACGATCCAGCCGTCATCGAGGCCTATCTCGGGCAGGGAGCGACACGTGCTTGAAATCCGCGATATGGTATGCGGCTATGGTGGTGTTACGGCCTTGCGCGGCATTTCGCTGGAGGTCAAGGCCGGGCAGCTCGTCGCCTTGATCGGTACCAACGGCGCCGGCAAGAGCACCACGCTGCGCGCCATCTCCGGGCTGGTTGCGCCGCGTTCCGGATCGATGTTGTTCGAGGGCAAGGATATCGCAGGCGCCAAGCCACCGCGCGTGGTGGCCAGCGGGATCGCGCATTGTCCCGAAGGACGGCGGGTATTTCCGCGCATGACGGTCGAGGAAAATCTCGATATGGGTGCCTATCTGCGCACCAAATCCGCGGAGATATCGGAGGACCGCGCTCGGATCTATGCCGAGTTTCCGCGCCTTGCCGAGCGGAGAAAGCAGGCTGCCGGCACCCTGTCGGGCGGTGAGCAGCAAATGCTGGCGATCGGCCGGGCGCTGATGTCACGTCCACGCCTGATTATGTTCGACGAGCCTTCCCTTGGGCTCGCGCCCAACATCGTCGAGCGAACTTTTGCGATCATCCGCGGCATTCGCGATGCCGGCACGACGGTGCTGCTGGTGGAGCAGAACGCGTTTGCGGCGCTCGAAATGTGCGATCACGCCTATCTGCTGGAAGGTGGCCGCATCGTTCTCTCAGCGACTGGCGCCGATATGATCGAGAACGAGCACGTTCGGAAGGCCTATCTTGGCGGATGAGCGGACCGAAACGGCGGCGTTGCAGGGCGACAGGCAATGGATCCCGGTCTGCGGGCTCAGCAGGCTGATTTCACAGACGATCGTCTGCGTCCGCGTGACCGGGCTCGATTTGATCTTGGTCTGGAGCGAAGGACGCGCGGTAGCCTGCGAACGGATGTGCCCGCACGAACAGGCTGACCTCAGCCTCGGACACTTGTCGGGAGGACGCCTGTTCTGTCCCCGTCACGCCGCCTCATTCGATCTCCGTAGCGGGCAGATTTCCTACGGCTGGCCGAGCCGGCCGCTGCGGCTATACCCGCTCCGGATCACCGACGATCGGGTCTGGATGGACGCAGGCGCGATCAAGGCGCTGATGCCGTAGACAACGGCTACCCGACCAGCTTTCGGGCGATATCGACCAGTGCGCCGTCAGGACGCCGCAGCTCGCTGAGGATACTGAAATGGTCTGCGCCTTCGATCGGAAAAAGCTTGCCCGGCGCGCCCGCGGCAATGCGCGCTTCATGAAGCTTGATTGAATCGAAAACCAGCGCCGGCAGTTCGGCCATGCCGTAGGCGATGTCGAGGCGCTTGTGGACGGCGGGAAGGCGAAGCGGCGAAAGTCTTGTGATTTCCTGGTCGGTCAGCTTCAGCGCATTGTTGAGCCCCGTATCGCGGATGGGTACAAGATCGTACACGCCGGAAATCGCCAGTCCCGCGGCGACGCGCGGATGATCGAGCGCCATTGCGACGAGATGGGCGCCGGCCGACCAGCCCGAGAGTACGACGGGCCCGGAGATGCCGTATGACTCTCCGTTTTGGGCCAACCAATCGAGCGACCGGGATATCTCTGTCACGATCTCCGTCAGCGACGCGTCTGGGGCCAGCGAATATCCGGGAATGGCAACCGACCAGCCATGGGCCGCGACGCCTTCGACCAGCATGGCAAACACTTCGCGCGAATTGCGCTGCCAGTAACCGCCATGCAGGAAAACCAAGCAGGGAGCTGTCTTCTCGGCGGCCGGATAGAGATCGATCTTCGTCTTTTCGCGGTCGCCATACGGCATATCCAGAAACGATTTTCGGCTGGCACGAAGCGTTTCGGACAACCGGTTTCTTTCCGCGATCAGCGCTGCACTGTTCCTTACCGCTGCGTTGTTGTCATATGCAGCGTCGCGCTCCGCTTGGGAAAGCGCGGCCCAGTTCGGCCGAGGATCTGAAGGCCTATCCTTCGTCGCCATAGTATCGTTCACACCAGTTGCTCCTTAAGCAATATCCATGCGCTCTCAGGAGCAGTATATTCGCGCGGCCCGCACCGGCAATCGAAAGATCGGCAAGTGCTGGTGCTTTACATCGTGGTACACTTTGGCAAACTCTTGCCTAGCACTGGAGTTTGGCAATCAAGACAAACACCGGCCCAGAATGCAGATACGACCAGGCAACGATGATTTGCTGCTGATAATCGATGTGCAGAACGATTTCTGCCCTGGCGGCGCGCTAGCCGTTGCCGATGGCGAAGCTGTGGTGCCGGTCATCAATCGTCTCGCCCAACGCTTCGACCATGTGGTGCTGACCCAGGACTGGCATCCGCCAGGCCACAGCTCTTTCGTCACGTCGCATCCGGGAGCGAGCCCCTTCGAAAGTGTCGCCATGCCATACGGTCCGCAAACCCTTTGGCCCGATCATTGCGTCCAGGGCACCGCCGGGGCGGCGTTTCATCCAGAACTCGTGGTCGACCGGGCAGAGTTGATACTCCGGAAAGGCTTCCGCCCCGAAATCGACTCTTATTCTGCGTTTTTTGAAAACGACCGGCGCACGCCTACCGGCTTGGCGGGTTATTTGCGCGACCGCGGTCTGCGGCGAATCTTCCTGGCCGGACTCGCCACCGATTATTGCGTCCACTATTCCGCCGTGGACGCACGCCGGCTCGGCTTCGATACAGTGCTTGTTGAGGCCGGATGCAGGGCCATCGATCTGGCGGGCTCGCTCGACGCGGCCTGGGCCGGGATGGCCGCCGTCGGCGTGCAGCGTGTCAACGATCTTTAGCGCAGCCGTCGCTTAAGCGACCTCCCGGCGGGCCTCGATCCCGTTGAGCGCGCCGGCAACCGGCACGCGAACGCGCAGCGAATTGCCGGGCAGATAGGCGATCGGCATATCCTCGATCTCGATCGTCCTCGAGCTGCCGGGATCGGCGCCGGCGGTGATAGCCTTACGTTCAGCGATTTCCAGCGGGCGACGGCGGCGAGCAGCTCGGTGATCTGCCCGCGGATCCAGAGACGATCGGCGCCGCCTTGACGCCTTCGACCGGCAGAGACAGGTCGATCTCGCCGCAAGGTTGGTGGCACGGCAGCTCACGCTCGGCCATTCGCCGCAGCCGCCGATCACCACGCTCGCGCATGCGGTGCTGCGCGAAGATGCAGGTTTCCATGCGTATCAGTTGCTGGAGGCGGGAGTCCGGCAATTCGGCGTGTGGGGCAACACGGACGAGGGCCGGCACATCCTCGTTGCGGTTACCGCTACCTGGCGGCCCATTCTCCGACCGAACGCGCGTCACTGCAGACAGCCGACATCGCCCGACGATGCGGGGTGGCGAGCTGCATCAAGAGGCGCGATCGTCCTGACGTCACGCGTTGAGGGCGTACCAAGGGCGATCTGAAAGCAGACCTGACGCGCTGCGATCTTCGCCGCGATCCTGGCGCGTGCTTCGTCGCGTTCGATGCGTGGTAGCGTCAGCTGCAGGTGGTGGTGCACCCTGTCGGCTTCGGCTTCATCCAACTACTACAGCTTGTAGCCGATCTTTCGCAGCAGGTCCTTCCGCCACGCAATGTCGGCGTCGGTTTCGACACCCAGCGGCGAGGCGCCATCCACCACGCCGAGCACGCCTCGGCCGAGCTCCGTTTGTGCGACGATCACCTGTGTCGGGTTGGCCGTCGCGCAATAGATGCGGCAGACCTCGGGCACCGCGCGCACCGCAGCCAGTACGTTGACGGGAAAGAACCCGTCGCCCAGAAAGATCAGGAAAGTGTGGCCGGCGCCGATGGCCAATGCGTTGTCGCGTGCGAGGGTAAGGGCGGGTTCGTCATTGCCCGACCAGCGCACCAGCCGCTTGCCAGAGGCCTCGCAGAAGGCCAGCCCGAAGCGGATGCCCGGAACCGCGCCCACCAGCGCCTCGTGGAGGTCCTCCACGGTCTTGATGAAATGCGACTGGCCGAAGATGAAGTTGGCGTCGTCCGGCTTGACGATGGGCACCACGGTGAGTTCCATGGCTGCGCTCCTGCAGGGTGAGCTACGCATTCCATGGTAGGCTGCCGGCAGATGATTGCAAGCCGCCACAGGCGGCTGATTTCGCTGCCACTTCCTCGTGGGGCTCGAATACCTGGACCGCTTCGCCGGCCGCGTTGATGGCGCGGAACATCACGGCGGCCCGCGGGGGGCCATGGTCGCGGCAGCAAGTCCGCGAGCTTTCATTACCGGGAATGATGAGCGATAATCACCAGCGGGATGGAAGCGGTGCACGGAGATGGTGAGGGCCGATGCCAGAGCGGACACACAGTCGATACAGCGATATCGCCGTCCACCCAGAGCGAGAGGAGCCGACGGCTAACGGTTAGCGAGCCATAGGATCAGGGAAAGGATCACGCTGACCAGCAGCGATGTTGCGAGCGGGATATAAACGCGGAGGTTGTCGCGCTCGATGACAATGTCGCCGGGCAACCGGCCCAAGCCGATCTTGTTGATCACTGGCCATAGCAGCCCAAGCGCAACGAGCGACAAGCCGAAGATGATGAGCAGACGCGAGATCGACATTGCGCCGAGCCTACGATCACGATGGGTGAGCCGACTGAGGGAGAGCAAGCGGGATTTGGCGTTTTGCGTGCTGCTGTGACCGCGTCCGTCGCACGGCTCGGATGGGTCAGTATAGCGTTTTCGAGCGAAGTGGACACACGCACTTGGGCAGGCCGACACCATGATTGCACTGTTCACGGATTTTGGGTTGCACGGCCCGTATACGGGTCAGATGAAGGCGGTGCTGCACCAGATGGCGCCGGGTATACCCATTATCGACCTCTTCGCCGATGCGCCAGTCGGCAATCCCAAGGCATCGGCGTATCTGTTGGCGGCCTATGCTGCATGGTTTCCGGTGCGAGCCGTCTTTCTCTGCGTTGTCGATCCCGGCGTCGGCGGGACGCGGCCATCCATTTTTCTCGAGGCCGACGGCCGCTGGTATATCGGCCCCGGCAACGGCTTGTTTGAGTTGATCCAGCGCAGAGCTCAAGAGACGCGCAGCTGGGACATCGACTGGAAGCCGAAGCATCTCTCGGCCAGCTTTCACGGGCGCGACCTCTTCGCCCCAGTGGCAGCTATGCTGGCGCGCGGTGATCCGCCCCCCGGCCGGCCACGTCACGATGGCGCAGATCGCAGGGAAGACTGGCCGGATGACCTCTGCGAGATCGTTTACGTCGATCACTACGGCAATGCGATGACCGGGCTGAGGGCGGCTATGCTGCCGCCCGGCGCCAGGCTCACCGCGGTGGGTCGGGTTCTGGACCGCGCGAGAACCTTCAGTGATCTGCCGCCAGGCGCGGCTTTCTGGTATGAGAACTCCAACGGGCTTGCCGAAATTGCCGTCAATCAGGGGCGGGCGGACCGCGATCTCGGTCTTGCCATCGGCAGTCCGGTCGAGTTTGTCGCATGAACAAAGGTCTGCCGCTTTGACTCGAAGGCAACATTCGACCAAACAGCGCCCTCATCCGCATCGGCCGAAGCCGCCGGAGCGCCGCCACAAGCCGCAGGCTAGCGCTAACAGGCGCCTTGCTGAGCAGACCCGCAAGATCCTGCGCCAACACTACATGAGCAAATACCGGGTGCAGTGAAATCGCGAAGACTTAACTTTGAAGCAAGTCTCCGGCAGTTCTCAAGCTTGCCACGAACAGACATTCCGCGTGTGGCTTGACTGTGCGTGTGTCGCGAAGGTGGAAGTACTCCGCGACGTGGCTGCCGCGCGCGGACCGTGAAAGATGCAAGCTCCTTGAAATCGCCGGTGGCTGCGCGATAATCTGCTGCTGGACGGCGCGTCGCTCCGCAGTCTCCGCGAGGATGCCGGAGGCACCGGTACAGGCCTTAAATACCGTCAAGATCCGCTCGGCCAGGCCTCACGTCCCAAACCTCATGCGGCTGCTGCGCCTCAGCCCTGTCCGGATGCAAGGACTCATTGTGATGTTGCAGCTTGGCACGCCGGCCGCAGCGTCGGCGGCCTCCGCTTGGTGACCGTCGCGGCTACCGACCACCAGACGGTCCCCGACACTTTAGGGCAAGCGGTGGATTTGAGAAGTCAGCCCATTGGTCGAGGGAGGATGTGCTATGAGAGCCTCGCCAGACTATTCGCGTCGTCGCTTCCTTCATGCCGGCGCAGCAGCAACCGTTGTCGCTGCGGCGACAACGCCCGTTCGTGCGGCCGCTCAGGCGGGTACGCAGCCGCCACCCTCGACCGCGACGGCGCCGCGGATTCTGCGCAAGCCACCGCTGCCTGAATTGGAGCGCATCGCCAAATCCTACAACTTGGCTCTCAGCCGCGACGATCTGACGTCGTTTCGCAACCTCATGGACGGCGTGCTGGCGTCGTACCGTCGCCTCGACCAGTTCGCGGAGCCGACATTGGCGGTGAAGTACCCGCGGGACGCGGGGTTCCGTCCACCCGCCTCGGACAATCGGCTCAACGCTTGGTACTGGAGGTGCTCGATCAAGGGCGCAGCTTCGGGGCCTCTCGCGGGCAAGAAAATCGCCATCAAAGACAATGTGTGCGTCGCCGGCATCCCGATGATGAACGGTTCCAATGTGCTGGAGGGCTACGTCCCCGACGTGGACGCGACCATTGTGACCCGCATCCTCGATGCCGGTGGGGAGATCGTCGGCAAGGCCGTGTGCGAGCATCTTTGCTTCTCGGGCGGTAGCCATACCTCCGACACTGGGCCCGTGCTCAATCCTCACGATCCGAAGCGATCTGCCGGAGGCTCCTCCAGCGGCAGCGCGGCGCTCGTCGTCGCCGGCGAGTGCGACATGGCCATCGGGGGCGACCAGGGAGGGTCGATCCGAATTCCCAGCTCTTTCTGCGGAGCGGTTGGCCACAAGCCCACGCACGGGCTTGTGCCATACACAGGTGTTTTCCCGATTGAATTAACACTTGATCATACCGGGCCCATTGCCCGTACCGCCGGCGATGCCGCCCGGCTTCTCGAGGTGCTCGCCGGGGCCGACGGCCTCGACCCGCGCCAACCGGCGGGACTGCGTATGGAAGCCTATACCAAGCAACTCACCGGCGACGCCCGCGGCCTGCGGATCGGGATCCTTAAGGAAGGGTTTGGCTGGCCCAATTCCGAGCCCGATGTCGACGCCATGGTGCGCGAGGCGGCGCAGCGCTTGACGCGAGCGGGGGGAACCGTGATCGAGGTATCGATCCCCCTCCACCGCGACGGAATCCATATCTGGAATGCTATCGCCGTCGAGGGCGCCACGGCGCTGATGGTCGCGGGCAACAGCATGGGGACCAACTGGAAAGGGCACTACACGACTTCGCTGCTGGACTTCTACGGCCGGAGCCGGCGGGTGCGCGCCAACGACCTTTCGGAGACCGTCAAGCTCGTTGTCCTGCTCGGCCAGTACATGCAGGACAATTACCAGGGCCGCTACTACGCGAAGGCCCAAAACCTCGCGCGCGTGCTAAGCGCCGCCTACGATGAGCAACTCAAAGGCGTCGATCTCCTGCTCATGCCGACGTTACCTTTGAAGGCCACGCTACTCCCACCGCCGGACGCGAGCCGCGAGGACTACGTTGCGCGGGCACTCGAGATGATTTCCAACACTTGCCCGTTCGACGTCACTGGCCATCCTGCCGTCTCGGTTCCGGCAGGCGTGTCGGCAGGGCTCCCTGTTGGCATGATGCTGGTCGGACGCCATTGGGAGGACGGCACGGTGTTGCGTGCGGCTGACGCGTTCCAGATCGTCGGGTAGACGGCAGCAGCGAATTGCCGGCTAACGGCAGCGCCGGGGTCCAAGGTTCGGAAACAGGATGCCCGCGAGCCGGCGAGCGACGCGGCTGCCCTGACATCGATGCCGGGCTCGCCTGCCGACGTGGAGTCGGGGTCTCGTGCCGGGATCATGCGGAGGTCAGGTCATGGAGGTCGAACGTACTACATTCGGCACCATCACAATTGACGGGAAGATCTGAACACGACGTGATCGTTCGTCTGTCCGGCGAAGTGGCAAGGCGGAAGAAGAAGCTATCGAAGAAGTACTACGGCATCTCGCATGTCCTCTCGAAGGACGAAGCGAAGTTCGTCTTTGAGGACGGATGCGAGCAGCTAATTCCTGGCTCGGGCCAGATGGGCAACGTGCATCTATCGCCGCAAGCTGAGGCGTACTTTGCGAAAAAGGGTTGCGCGGTCCTGTTTCAGCCGACGCCTGAGGCATCCATACGTTCAACAACTCCTGCGCGAAGAAAGATTGGCCTTTTTCACGTTAGCTCCTGAATCGGTGAACTGCATACTCGAAGACCTGCTACTGCAAGTAGCGCGAAGCTACGCCATCGTCGGTCGCCCGCTTTTTCATTTATACCAACTGATGCCCGCGAACGGCTTCGGTCGGTCAAGCCGGGACTTGTAGGACTTTCGATCCGCTGTAATGTAAGGGATGCATGCGGAATCCGTATGGCTGCTTCCCGAAGGGCGCAGCGCACAATAAGCAGGCGCGAACCAACGTGCCGGTTTTAGATAGAGACCGACATGGCCGTTGGCGGATCGTTTGACACGTTCCCCAAGCTGCTGGCGCGAAATGCCGCGCGGTTTAGCAGCCGTCCTGCGTTTCGGCACAAGGATCTCGGCATCTGGCAGACGTGGACCTGGGCCCAAGTCGCAGAGATCGTGCGCGCTTACGCTGCGGGCTTGCATCGGCTTGGACTGCAGCCGGGAGACACGATCGCCATCGTTGGTTCCAACCGGCCGAAGCTCTATTGGACGCTGATGGCAGCGCAGGTGCTGCGCGCGATTCCGGTTCCGGTTTATTCGGATGCAGTGGCTGACGAGCTTGCTTATGTCCTCGCTCACGCTGACGTGAGGTTTGTTGCGGCGCAAGATCAAGAGCAGGTCGACAAGGTCTTTTCTGTATCCGACCGGGTGCCGCATCTCCACAAGGTCGTCTATGACGAGCCGCGTGGCCTCGATGACTACGATCACGACCGGTTGATCGGAATCCGCGATGTCATCGAAGATGGCCGAACCGCGCTTGCGGCCAGCGCGGCGCTCGGCAGGCAGATCGATGAGTTCATTCGGCAGGGTGAAGGTTCTGACATCTCGATCATCCTCTACACCTCGGGAACGACCGGCGCGTCGAAGGGCGTCATGCTGTCGGCGCGAGGCTGCATCGACGCTGCGACTGACACCGTCAGGTTTGACAGCCTGACCGACAAGGACGTGGCGCTCGCCTACCTGCCGCTCGCCTGGGTTGGTGATCATTACCTCAACTATGCACAGGGCATTGTCGCCGGATTCTGCATGGCGTGTCCCGAGAGCAGTGAGACGATCGAACAGGATCGGCGCGAGATCGGACCAACCTTCTATTTCGCCCCGCCGCGTGGATTCGAGGCCATGCTGACGCGGGTGATGATCCGCATGGAGGACGCTGCAGCCATTAAGCGGCGCATGTTCAACTACTTCCTTGGCATTGCGCGGCGGTATGGCGAGTCGATTTTGACCGGAAAGTCGGTGCCGCTGTCTGGCCGGCTGCTCTATGCGGTCGGGCGTTTGATGGTCTACGAGCCCCTCAAGAACGTTCTTGGCCTGTCTCGCGTGCGCGTCGCCTACACTGCAGGCGAGGCCATCGGTCCGGATCTGTTCGCGTTCTACCGCTCGATCGGATTAAACCTGAAGCAATTGTACGGCCAGACCGAAGCGTTCCTTTACGTTACCTGCCAGCCGGACGGTGAGATCTACTCCGATACGGTCGGCCCGGCTGCACCGAACGTCGACATCCGCATTGCGGAAACAGGCGAAGTGCAGTTTCACTCGCCGGGCATGTTCGTTGGATACTTCAAGGATCAGGCAAAGACCGCGGAGGCCATGACGTCCGACGGCTACGTCAAGACCGGCGACGCCGGTTTCTTCGACGAGAAGACCGGGCACCTGAAGATCATCGATCGCGCAAAGGATGTTGGTCGGCTGGCTGGCGGCACGATGTTTGCGCCGAAGTATCTTGAGAACAAGTTGAAGTTTTTTCCCAACATCAAGGAAGCGGTCGTTTATGGCGACTCCAGGGATTTCGTTTGCGCCTTCCTTAATATCGACCCGGTCGCTGTGGCGAACTGGGCCGAACGCAACAACATCGCATACGGTTCCTATCAGGAGCTGGCGGGGCATCCGCTGGTCTACGACATGGTGGCGAAAGATGTTGCCGAGGTGAACCGCTCCCTCGCGGAGGGAAAGGTGCTGGCGGGTGCGCAGATTCGTCGCTTTCTCATTCTGCATAAGGAACTCGACGCAGACGATGGCGAATTGACCCGCACGCAGAAGGTTCGCCGCGGGTTCATCGCCGAGCGATATGCGCCACTTGTCACGGCGCTCTACGACGGTTCGCATGAAGCCGACATTTCCACCGAGGTCACTTTTGAGGACGGCCGCAAAGGCGTGATCGCGGCACGGGTCAGGATCCGCGACGTGGAAACAATTGGTGCGGCGGAACCTTTGGGGAGAGCCGCATGAGAATGCCGGACACGAGCGAAGTCCTGCTTCAGGTCGAGGGCGTGTCGCTGGCGTTTGGCGGCGTGAAAGCGCTGAGGGACGTTTCGTTTGACATCAGGAAAGGTGAAATTCGCGCCATCATCGGACCGAACGGCGCCGGGAAGACTTCGATGCTCAACGTCGTCAACGGCTTTTATCATCCCAATCGCGGCGTCATCACCTTCAAGGGAAGGACCCGCGCCGAGATGCAGCCGTTCGAGGCGTCCCGGGGCGGTATCGCGCGCACCTTTCAGAACGTCGCACTGTTCAAGGGAATGAGCGCGCTCGACAATATTATGGCTGGCCGCACATTGAAGATGCGCCGGGGACTTCTGTGGCAGATGCTGCGCTACGGCCCTGCGCTGGCGGAGGAGATCGAGCATCGGCACCGGGTCGAGGAGATCATTGATTTTCTGGAGATTGAGGCGATCCGCAAGGTGCCGGTTGCGCGTTTGCCATACGGCCTGCAGAAACGCGTCGAACTCGGCCGCGCCCTTGCGATGGAGCCGGATCTTCTTCTCCTCGACGAGCCGATGGCAGGCATGAACCTCGAGGAGAAGGAGGACATGTCGCGCTTCATCATCGACGTCAACAATCATTACGGCACGACCATTGCGCTGATCGAGCACGACATGGCTGTGGTGATGGATCTCTCCCATCGCGTGGCGGTGCTCGATCACGGCGTGAAGATCGCCGACGGCACGCCGGATGAGGTCAAGGAGAATAAGGGCGTCATCGACGCCTATCTCGGCGTCGCGCACTAGGAGCATTGCGTGATCGGGTTGGGTCAATTTCTCGAAGTGCTGATCGGTGGATTGATGTCCGGCGTGCTGTACTCGCTGGTCGCTCTCGGTTTCGTGTTGATCTTCAAAGCATCCGGCGTCTTTAACTTTGCGCAAGGCGCAATGGTGTTGCTCGCCGGGCTTGCGCTGGTTCGCTCGCTCGACCTGCTGGTGGCATGGGGTTTCCCGCTTTGGGCTGCGATCATCTTTGGCTTTGGCTTCGCTGCCGTGATCATGGCGATAACCGCCTGGCTGATCGAGCGGTTCGTGATCGGGCCGCTTGTCAACCAGGACGGCCTCACGCTGTTCATGTCCACCATCGGCGTAACATTCATCCTCGAGGGTGCGGCGCAGATGATCTTCGGTTCCGATGCTTACCCTTTGCGGCTATTTCCGACGGACGCCTGGTTCCTGTTTGAAAATCTCTTTCCCGGTGGAATTCTGGTCAACAAACTGGATGTCTGGGGCGGCTTTATCGCCGGCATTCTGGTCGCGGGCCTCGCGATCTTCTTCGAGCGTACCAAGACTGGTCGCGCACTCAGGGCGGTTGCCGACGACCACCTGGCCGCGCAGTCGGTCGGGATTCCAATCAGCTGGATCTGGTTCGTGGTCTGGCTTGCTGCCGGTCTCGTCGCGCTTGTTGCGGCGACCGTGTGGGGTACCAAACTGGGCGTACAGTTCTCCATCACGTTTCTCGCGCTGAAGGCCTTGCCGGTTCTGATCATCGGAGGCCTTACCTCGGTTCCAGGGGCCATCGTCGGCGGGCTCATTGTGGGCGCGGGCGAGAAGATCGCCGAGGTGTTCCTGGGGGCTCATATTGGTGGCGGTATCGAATATTGGTTCGCCTATGTGCTGGCGTTGGCGGTGCTGCTCGTACGGCCGCAGGGGCTGTTCGGCGAGCGGATCATCGAACGCATCTGAGACGAGGAGTTCGTTGTGCTTTATCGTGAGGCCGGCCAATTCAAGACGACCTATGCGGAGGATATGGCGATCTTCCCGATCCGCCAGGACCGTATGGCGCTCGCCATCTTGCTCGGTATCGCCTTCATTGGCGTGCCGCTGCTGGCCGACTTCGATATTTGGCCGTTCGGCAGCGACTATCTGCTTCGCGCCATTCTGCTGCCCTTCCTGATCCTCGCGCTCGCCGCTATCGGCGTAAACATTCTTGTCGGCTATTGCGGTCAGATCTCGCTCGGCAGCGGCGCGTTCATGGCCATCGGCGCCTATTCTGCTTACAAGCTGGGGACCGGTGTTCACATTCCGCTTGCCTGGCTTGGCTTCGCGCTGTCGATCCCGCCGCTGCCCGTACTGGTAGCCATTCTGCTCGGCGGGCTCATGGCGGCTGTTGCCGGAATCCTCTTCGGTATTCCCAGTCTGCGGATCAAGGGCCTCTATCTGGCGGTCGCAACACTCGCAGCGCAGTTCTTTTTCGACTGGGTGTTCCTGCGGGTGTCGTGGTTCACCAATTATGCGCCGTCAGGGTCGGTCAATGCACCGACACTAGACTTCTTCGGTCTGAACGTAGGCACGCCGATCGAGCGCTATATGCTGTGCCTGATCTTCGTAACGGTGTTCGCGGTTCTGGCGAAAAACCTCGTTCGCGGCAATCTCGGCAGACAATGGATGGCGATCCGCGACATGGACATCGCCGCCGAGTTGATCGGTATCCGGCCGCTCTATGCAAAGCTCACGGCTTTCGCGGTTTCTTCATTTATCATCGGCGTGGCGGGCGCACTCTGGGCGTTCGTCTATCTGGGCTCGTGGGAGCCGCTCGCCTTCTCGATCGACCGCTCGCTGCAGCTTCTGTTCATGGTGATCATCGGCGGCCTCGGATCGATCATGGGTTCGTTCGTCGGTGCGGCCTTCATCCTCATTCTGCCGATCATGCTGAACCTGATTCCAACCCAGCTCGGTGTGCCGATTTCGACGGAGACGATTACTCATCTGGAGTTTATCATCTTTGGATCGTTGATCTGCTATCTTCTCATCAAGGAGCCACACGGGTTTGCCCGGCTTATATCGATTGGCAAGGAGAAGCTCAGACTTTGGCCGTTTCCTTACTGAAGAGCGATCGGGTTGAGATCGCACGCGGGTGACGGCCGTTGGTGGAAGGAGTGAGGAAGCAAAGCCCCCGACACAAAAGAGGGCTCAAAGAGGAGGACATCAATCATGCTACGCAACAAACTGATGCTGGCTGCAGCCATCCTTTCGGGCGGGGCGCTTGCCTCTCCTGCTGCAGCGCAGAACGAGCAGTTCATCCCGATACTATCCTACCGAACGGGCGCGTATGCCGTGAATGGCGTGCCGTACGCAAACGGCGTGGCCGACTATTACAACCTTATCAACGAGCGCGACGGCGGCATTAACGGCGTCAAGCTCATGGTCGAGGAATGCGAGACCGGCTATGCCACCGACAAGGGCGTTGAATGTTACGAGCGGCTCAAAGGCAAGGGTCCGACCGGTGCAGCCTTCATCAATCCGCTGTCGACCGGCATTACATTCGCCCTCACCGAAAAGACCGCAACCGACAAGATCCCGATTATCACGATGGGCTATGGTCGCGCCGATTCGAAGAACGGAGCCGTGTTCGCGTACAATTTTCCGCTGCTCGGCACGTACTGGTCCGCAGCCGATATCGCGATCCAGCACATCGCCAAGGAGGTCGGCGGTTTCGACAAGCTGAAAGGCAAGAAGATTTCGCTGCTCTACCACGACAGCCCTTACGGCAAGGAGCCGATCCCGATGCTGCAGGTGCTGGCAAGGAAGTACGGCTTCGAGTTTACGCCGATCCCGGTCACGCACCCCGGTGTCGAACAGAAGTCGCAATGGCTGGCGATCCGCCAGAACCGGCCGGACTATGTCCTGGTCTGGGGCTGGGGAGTCATGAACGGCACGGCGGTCAAGGAAGCCGCGGCCGTTGCCTATCCGCGCGACAAGATGATCGGTGTCTGGTGGTCAGGGGCGGAGCCGGATGTAACACCCGCTGGCGATCAAGCCACAGGCTATAAGTCGCTTATGCTTCAGCATGGTGCAGGCAAATTCCCCGTGCATGCCGACATCGAAAAATACGTCTATGCAAGGGGCAAGGGGTCGTCGTCGGAGCCTGGCAAGGTCGGCGAGGTTCTCTACAACCGCGGCATGGTGAACGCCATGCTCGGGATAGAGGCGATCCGCAAGGCGCAGGAAAAATTCGGCAAGAAGCCTCTCACGGGCGAGCAGGTCCGATGGGGTTTGGAAAACCTCAACCTCTCTGAAGCCCGTATCAAGGAAATCGGCTTCGAGGGCATGTTGAAGCCGATCAAGATTTCCTGCTCCGATCACGAGGGCGCGCGGGAGGGGCGCGTGCAGCAGTGGGACGGCAAGGGCTGGAAAGTCATCTCCGACTGGTACACGGCCAACCAATCCGACACCGAGCCGCTCGTCGACGACGTTTCCGCGAAGTATGCGGCGGAGAAGAAGATTCAGCCGCGCGACTGCTCGAAAGAAAGCTGAGCACATCTCGGCGATCCAGGAGGAGCGTTCGCTCCTCCCGGATCTTCGGAGAGCCGATACCGTCTGGAGAGAGTAGCGTGTCAAACCGTAAGGCGCCCACGGCGACAGAAGCGGCAGCGCCGTTTCTGTCGGTCAACAATATCGAGGTTGTCTACGATCACGTCATCCTCGTATTGAAGGGTGTATCGCTGGATGTGTCGCGGGGCGGTATTGTCGCGCTTCTCGGTGCCAATGGTGCGGGCAAGACAACGACGCTGAAGGCGGTCTCCAATCTGCTGCATGCGGAGCGTGGCGAGGTCACCAAGGGCTCGATCCTGTTCGACGGCGTCGAAGTGCAGTCCCTGTCGCCAAACGATGTGGTGCGGCGCGGCTGCATTCAGGTGATGGAGGGACGGCGTTGCTTTGCTCACCTCACGGTCGAAGAGAATCTCCTGACCGGCGCCTTTACGCGGACCGACGGCAAGGCAGCGATCGCGCAGGATCTGGAGCGAGTCTATGCCTATTTCCCCCGTCTCGGGGAGCGGCGTGGTTCGACCGCCGGCTATACGTCAGGCGGCGAACAGCAGATGTGCGTGATCGGCCGTGCGCTGATGTCGCGCCCGACGATGATCCTGCTCGACGAGCCTTCGATGGGCCTCGCGCCGCAGATAGTCGAAGAGATCTTCGAGATCGTGAAGGATCTGAACGTCAAGGAAGGTGTCTCGTTTCTTCTCGCCGAGCAGAACACCAATATGGCACTCAAATACGCCAATTACGGATATGTCCTCGAAAATGGCCGCGTGGTGATGGATGGCGAGGCGAGGGCGCTCGCCGCAAATGAGGACGTCAAGGAATTCTATCTTGGCGTCGCCGGGGAGAAGCGAAGATCATTCCGCGATGTGAAGCACTACAAGCGGCGCAAACGCTGGCTCATTTAGGCAATGGCGCCAAGCGATCGGCGCGCGTTGAGGCGCGCCGCGCGAGGCGTGGCGCAAGACCAGACCGTGGTTTGTCTCACACCGGCATCCGATCAGTGCAACATCGATGTCGGTTTGGTCATCGAGGCAAGCATACCACGCGTCGTTCCGCCAAGAATGATGTGTGCGCCGAATGTTTCCGCAACCGATAAGGCGTAGTTGGAACGCCACCTTGCGATGTCCCGTAAGACAGGTTGACAAGAATATCTTTGATCATGTGTCTGCCTCCAGTTAGGTGTTATGTTGCCAAAGAAGCCATGCGAACTCCGAGAGTCTCAGCAGCGGGATCGGAAACGCGAACCGAAACGCACCGTGTCGGAAAAAGAACGACGATCGAGACGCCTCCGCTCCCCCCAAGCAATGTTTCACGGAACGATTAGATCAGAAACGTGCGTCTGCGACCGAATTCGCATATGTACGTAGCCCTAGGCTGTAGCTCCCACATCAGAGCAGGCCTGTTCGAAGCAACACTCGCCATCAGCCTCAGCTGGTCGCGAATCAACGACGGGTTCAAAGTGGGCCGTTCTAGCAAAGCGCGCGTTGTCAGCAGGGCAGCGAAGCGAAAAAATTCTTCACCGCGGACTGCGACCTCTACTTCATCCCCCCTAGGGATGATGGCCCTCCATCTGCTCGCGCAATGGAGAAAGTCTGGCCGCAAAGGCCTCGTCTTTCTTGCTGAAAACGAGAATAGGGCCGAGCGGCTGGGTGCCATCATTCATGCCCTCGACCCTTCATGCGATGTACTCGTTTTTCCGAGACTGAATACGCTGCCTTTCGATCAACTGGAGCCATCGCACGAAATCGCGGGTAGACGAAGCTCGGTCTTGAGGCGCCTTGCCAAGCCTGAGAAGCCGATCCTGCTCGTGTCCACGGCAGAGGCCGTGATGGAGCGCTTGCCTACGCTGGCGAGTTGGTCCCGCGTGGTCATCCGTTTGAAAGTGGGCGCGGCGTTTTCTGAGCAAGAACTTCGGGCGCGGCTTGAGGCCCTCGGATATGACCTCGATGACGAGGCGGACTATCCCGGCGGTGCGCTGTTTCACGGGAAGACATTCGAGATTTTTCCCGCCGGTGCGCTTGGCCCGTTCAGAGTAGAGCATTCCGGCGGGGTGATACGTCGGATCGTGGCGTTCGATCCGACAGAACATGACATCGTTCTTGAGACGAAGGAGCTTCTCATCGACCCGATGTCAGAGCGGCTGGCGTTCGGGAATAGACGCGGAAAACGCTCGACCCTGTTCGACTATTGTGGTCGTGCCAAGTTGACAGCGGATGCAGGGGTTTCAGCGCATGCCGACGGCTGGCTTAGCACCATCGAGGAGGCGGCCGGTCGCGCTGACAGAGAGCGCGAATACCTCGGGAGGCGCGAATGGAAGCAGGCGACCAAGCGTATGAACGTGTTGTCGCAAAAGGCATCTTTCGCTCCCACACCGGACTTTTCGCAGGTCGCATCACCCAGGAAGGCGCTCCGCGCCTTCGTCGACGCGACGCAACGCGCCGGTTCACGGCTGGTTTTCGTCGCGGCGCAGGAGGACGACCTGCGCGTGATGGAGCGGATGAGCGGTGTCAAGGCGGAGCGCTTTGCGGATTGGAAGGATGCGACGGCCGGACGGAACCGGGAAGCGGCGCTTCTGGCCGACTTCGATAGGGGTTTTGTCATGCCTGGCGGGAAACCTCTTGTTGTCGTCACTGCTTCCGATGTGCTCGGCAGCAGGGCTCATCATTCGCAGCCGATGGCTAGAAGCTGGAGCGCGGCTTTCGACCACGCAGATGTGCCCGAGCGGGGTATAGTGGTCGTTCATCTGCAGCGGGGACTAGCCTTGCTCGACGGCTTGCAAACCGTGGCAACGGGGAGCGGGTCGTCTCGCGAAATGATCAGGCTCGTATTTGCGGGAGACGATGCCGTTCTCGTTCCGCCCGCCGACCTGACCATGATCTGGCCATACGCGTCGGAGCTCGGCGAGTTGAGCCTCGACAAAGCCGATGGAAGTACCTGGTGGACTCGGCGAACTGAGGCGGAGCACGAAATCCAAATCGCCGGCAAGCAGCTTTCCAAACACATCAGCCAGCGACGCCGCCGACGCGCTCCGAAACTTGTACCCCCTGGTCCCGCCTACGAGAGGTTCGTCGCGCGCTTTCCGTATTTCACGACGGTCGACCAAGCGAAGGCCATTAGGGACGTTTTGGATGATCTTGCGTCGGGCCACCCCATGGACAGGGTCATTTGCGGCGACGTCGGGTTCGGCAAGACCGAGGTGGCGTTGCGAGCCACGGCCGCCGTCGTGTTGTCAGGGAAGCAGGTGGCGATCGCGGTACCGACGACGGTCCTAGCAAGACAGCATGTCGCGACTTTCCGCAAACGTTTCGCACCTTTCGGTATCGAAGTGGGAAGTTTGTCGCGGACCGATTCGGGTTCGGAGGCGAGAGGGGTGAAGGAGGGGCTGAAGAGTGGAAAATTGAAGGTTGTGGTCGGAACGCAGGCTCTCGCCTCGAAGGACGTGAAGTTCGCCGGCCTCGGACTCGTCGTTATCGACGAGGAACAGCATTTTGGGGCGGCAGAAAAGGCGACACTTTCCGGGCTGGCCAAAAGTGTTCATAACCTTTGGATGAGCGCCACGCCGATTCCACGGACTCTCGCCGGCGGTCTTGCTGGCTTCAGGGATCTCAGCATCATTGCCTCTCCGCCCGTTCATCGACTCCCGGTCGTCACCAGGATCGCTCCGCTTTCGGATGCTGCTATTGCCGCGGCATTGCTGCGCGAGCAAAGGCGCCATGGGCAGAGCTTCTTGATCTGTCCGCGTATTCAAGATTTGGACCCGATGCTGGCGCGCGTTCAATCGGTGGCCCCGGATCTCCGCATCGTCTGTCTGCATGGCAAGCTGCCCGCCGACGACATAGACGACCGAATGATGAGCTTCGTCGAAGGCGCGGCGGACGTGCTGCTGGCGACCAACATCGTGGAGAGCGGTCTCGATATCCCACGTGCAAACACGATCGTGGTCTGTTGGCCCGAAAGGTTCGGTCTTGCGCAACTTCATCAACTCAGAGGAAGGGTGGGACGCGGTGGGATACGCGCGTTTGCGCATTTGTTGACCGATTCGGACTCGGAGCGATCTGAGAAGCGATTGGCCGTTCTGCAGGAGTTCAGCAGACCGGGCGCAGGTTTTGCCATCAGCGCGCGGGATCTGGACCTCAGGGGAGCGGGGGATGTGCTTTCAAAGCGGCAGTCGGGCCATGTGCAGGTGTTCGGACCCGTGCTCTACAGCCACCTTCTAAAATTGGCCTCGGAGAAAGCCGACGATAGGGCGGCCGACCTGTGGGTGCCCGACCTAAATCTGCCGGTAGGGGACATGTTGCCCGCGGGCTACGTGCAATCGGAGGCGGTTCGGCTGGAAATCTACGGTCGCGTTGCCAGATGTCGAAGCGAAGATGAGCTGGACGATTTGGAGGAGGAGACTTCCCGTCGCTTCGGCAGATTGCCTCCGGCGGCCCGCGATTTCTTTGCCGTAGCAAGGCTCAGGATCGAGTTCAGGCGAAGAGGAATCATAAGGTTTGATGTCGGCCCGGATGCCGTAGCCGCGACATTTCTGCCGGGACGGCTTCGGAAATCCAGGGCGCGATCGCTGCAACGCGACGGCGATCGGGTCGTCTACATCAGTAACGGTGGTCGTGAAGGAGCGCTTAGGAAGGTCGAAGAGTTCCTCGATCTTCTGGACGAGTGACCGCGGCCACTCACAAGCTCCACGTAAGATGTGATTAAAAATGGCACGGTACGGATCCGTCCGGAAACCCGTGAATCGTTTGTTGCGTTGCTTTCACGGAGCACACCTGGTGGGGAAGCGAGTGAGATATCGAGCACGGCGGGCACGCGGTGCTGGAGCATCATGGGAGAAGAAAGCATTTGATGAAGATGATCAAGGGACCGGCGATATTCCTCGCTACGTCAAGGACGCAGAGTTCAACCCGACGGGCTGACGGAGCCACTAGAAGCAAGCGGCCATAAGCAGGCCGCGTGGCGCACGGACCCGTCCCGATCCGGCGCGGGCGGGTGCATCGGCGACATCGGCACCCACGCCTTCAATCTCGCCTGCTTCGTCACTGGACTTGAGCCTGACGAACTACTCGCCCAGCTCTCGACCTTCGTTGGCGGCCGGCGTCTCGATGACGACGTCCAGATCCTTCTCAAGTGGAAGGGAGGTGCCAATCAAGTGGAAGGGAGGTGCCAAGGGTATGCTTTGGGCGAGCCAGGTCGCGGTCGGCAATGAGAACGGCCTAAAGCTGCGCGTATATGGGATCAAGGGCGGCCTCGAATGGGCACACGAAAATCCGAACTATCTCTGGTTCACGCCTTACGGGCAGCCCAAGCAACTCTTGACCCGCGGCGGTGCCGGCGCCTTGGTCGAGGCGGGCCGTGTCACCGGTGTGCCATCGGGGCAGCCCGAGGGTTATCTTAAGGGTTTCGCAATAATCTATGCTGAGACGGCGCGCGCCATCCGAGCAGCACAGGCCGGCAAAGCGCCGGATCCGGCGATGATCTTCCCGACCATCGAGGATGGCCTCGCCGGCGTGAAGTTCATCGAAGCCGCGGTGAACTCATCCTCGAGCAATGGCGGCGCCCTGGGTTCGGATCGCGTAAATGCCGACGTATTAACTTTGCGCGCCGAAGGCGAGTCATAGAGCGGGCTTCGACTAAGCTCGGGCCGACAACGTTCTAAGTAGGCCTAACGGATCCGTGGGGGAGCTATTGGACCGCCACGCTACGTGCCGGTCAGAGCGAACAACAATTAGCTTGCGATCCAGCTCGGATGGTTTTTCTCCGACATCGAGAAGCCTGAGAGGCACGCTGTAAGCCTCCGCGTATTTCAAAAGGAGGGTTACATCCAAACCAGGATCAGTTCGTACCAGCGTGTAGTAAGGTCCCAGCCTGTCATAGATAGATTCGCCCTCGGACAGCCAGAAATGCGGCAGTCGCGCCCCCGGCACCGTTGAGGGGGTGAAGCTTCCCATCGTGTATTCCGGCGCCGTTGTGCCATCGTAGGCGATGATGGGGGAGTTCGCGTAAAAATATCCAAAGTTCAGGCCGGCGCAGCAGTATTGTTGAACGTTCAGCTCATATGCGGCCTTACCCAAAGCTTCCCTTAGTTCGTCGCCCTGCTGTCCGCTCTCCTCAATGTCATCCGGTACTGCGCTTCTTTGCTCAAACATGGCGTGCGCGTGGTTCATGGCGAAATGAGACACTTGAGCCGTAATCGGCATGCGTTCGGCTTCATAGGCGTCGAGTATTGCATCGCTGGCCCAGCCCTTCAGATGAGCGGCAAGAAGCCACGCCAGATTTTCGGCGTCCGCAATTCCGGCGTTCATGCCGTAGCCTGCATAGGGTACCCAGATGTGACTGGCATCGCCGCATATGAAGACACGACCTTGCCGGAATCGATCCGCAACCAATCTTCTTCCAATCCAATCCTCCTTGCTGAGAACCTTGTATTGAAAGTCGGGACCAACGCCCAGAATGGTACGTATGGATGCGTTCCGATCGACGCTTTCGAAGTCAGTTTCGTCAGGCTTCAGATAGTTGTGGACGAGCCAGCGCTGCTTGCCGTCGATCGCGTATACGTTTCCGCAGCGTCTTGGGTTGAGTGAAAACATCGCCCAAGCCGGCGGCACCACCATCTTTGCTATGAGATCCGGCGCCTCTACGTAAGTGGACTGAACGCGTTGGACGACCGGGTCGCCTTTGAACGCAGCGCCGATCTGCTTGCGCACCGCGGAACTGCCGCCGTCGCATCCGATGAGAAATCGCGCGCGGAATTGCTGTTCGTTGCCGGAGGCCGATGTGGCGAACGCGGTTACGCCAGACTGATCCTCCTTGAATCTTGAATAGGCAGTCTCATTGAAAATGGTGATGCCATCCGTACTAGCTGCTCGCTGAAACAGGATGGGCTCAAGAAATATCTGATTGATGCGGTGTGGCGGTTCGGGAGTAGGCCACCAACCGTCAGGCCCGGACTTATCGGAGTAGCGATACTTCCTGGCGGGAATCTTGATCCTTGCGATCTCGATGCCGAGGGTCGTGGTCCTATAGCTGACATCATTGGGATAGTCCTCCGGCAATCCGGCATTTCGCAGGTCTTGCGCGACTTTGAGGCGCCGAAAAATCTCCATCGAGCGGGCGGAGACATGATTGCACTTCACACTCGGCGGTTCGCCGGCGGGACGACGTTCTATGATTCCAACGCCAATCCCGCGGGAAGCCAGATCGAGCGCCAGCGTAAGCCCTACTGGACCGGCGCCTACGATAAGTACATCAAACGATGCGGTTTCAGTCAGCATGAGGAGATTATCTCTTGGCAAAGGGCGGGGGTACCAGCCGAAGCAGATGCCAAGGACTCGGCATGGGGCCCTTCGCCTCGATCAAAATCGGTCCAGGATTTGATGCGCGTTCGACAAGAAGTCGCTCCAAATCGGACGGCCCTTCGGCGAGCTTGTAGGGAATCTCGAAAGCGGCGGCGAGCCGGTCATACTTTGGATTACATAGCTGAACGCCAAACTCTTCGCCGAACTGATCCTGCTGCATCTTGCGCACATTTCCAAAGTGACCGTCGTTGAAAACGACAATCGTCACGTTGAGATTGTACTTCCTTGCCGTCGACAGCTCCTGCAGTCCCCAGCCGAAGCCGCCATCCCCATTAATACTTACGACCATGCGCTTGGGATTGGCCGCAGCGACCCCGAGAGCGGTCGGAAACCCGTATCCAAGCGTGCCTTGATAGCCTGGTGTCAGGAAGGTGTGCGGTTGATAAACCGGATAAGCCAGCCGCGCAAAATAACCAACTTGCGTGAGTTCGTTGACCAACACTCCGTCATCGGGAATTCCTGCTCTCAGGGCCCGAACCCAGGCCCCTTGGGGTTCGATTCCGAACATCTGCTCACGTGCAGAAGCCCTTCGTTTTTCAAAGTCGACATCGCAGGGCCGACGTTTTGAACAGGCCGCATCGAGTGCAGAGAGCGCCAGCCGACAGTCGGCCTTAATCGCAATATCAGCCCGTCTCGGCGCTCCGAATACAGCTTCATCAAGGTTGATAAAAATGTAGGTCTTGTCATCGGGCGGCCAGGCCGGCTTACCCATTGCCGTCTCGACAAAGCGGCTGCCAACGACGAGAACGACGTCGGCCAGCGAAAAGAGATCGCGGCCTTCAAGCGTGTTGAATGCAAGGGGGTGCCGGTCAGATACGGCACCTTTGCCGTTCTCGCCCATGACGATCGGCATCTGAAGTTTTTCAGCGAGGGCCTGCAGTTCGAGGGAGGCGTTCGATGCGATCACGCCGCCTCCTACATACAGGACGGGAAAGCGGCAGGCCGAAAGCACCTCAGCGGCGCGTTCGATCTCCGCAAGCGGAGCACGATCTGTCCCAACAGGTTCCGCAGGGTCGACCAGCGGTATATCGGCGGTCGTACTCAGGAGATCATGTGAGATCTCGATTCCTACCGGTTGGGGGATTCCCTTCTTCAATTGCTGAAATGCCTGTCTGACCAGATTGGGGATGTCCTCGGCGCGGGATGCACGTCCGTTCCACTTGGTCACCGTGCCTAATATTTTCGTTTGGTTGCGAACTTCATGAAGGAGCCCGAGCCCCTTCCCAACGGCTGACGAATGAATGTCGCCGCAAATGCAGAGGACGCGTGAATTGCAGGCATAAGCGGTGGCGAGCCCCGCCATGGCGTTTAGAAGGCCGGGGCCCGGCACCACCATACAAACGCCGATTCCGTTCGTTGAACGGGCATGTCCGTCGGCCATATACGAGGCCGCTTGCTCGTGTCTCGCCACAAGGTAGCGAATTCTGTCCTTCATCTTGCGAAGCCCGTCGACGGCCCAGTCGAGCTGAACGCCTGGCACGCCAAAGACATCAGTGACGCCCTCCAGCGCGAGCTGACGCGCAAGAGCGTCTCCGCCGGTCTGTTCCATTCAATCGCCTCCGGTGCCTTCCCGACAAACGTTGGGGACGTTATGTTGACTTGAGACAGATGTCCACTGTCCGAACACCGAGCTTAATTGCGGGCAAGAACCTCGAGGGAAGTTGCATGGACACGTTGACATCAAGGACACGCTGGATCCGAGCACCTCATTCAATCCTCATAAGACGCTTCCAAAAAAATTGAGCCCGTTCGTTCGAGCGCTGCCGGGGCTACTTGACCCGTTTCTTTGGTGTCACTAGAATTGAACATAATGTCCACTAGATGGACAGCCTAGGAGAGCGCGAGGAACACAGAATGATGGCGCCGGGTCCACTGGAATCTCGTCGTGATGACTTCGCTCGACCGCGCTTCAACTCATCGTGGTGGTCGTCGCTGCGTCGGAGCGCTAGCTGCCTTGCGATGCTCTTCACCGTTCTGGCCAGCTCGCAGGGGCTGGCGCAGGAGTCGCGGCGGCCCGTCACCTTCGTTGTTCCGTTTTCGCCCGGAACCGGCCCCGACATCATCGCAAGAATAATTGCTGAAAAACTGCAGCCGAAGCTTGGTCAGCCCGTTATCGTCGACAACAAGACGGGCGCTAGTGGCAGCATTGGATCGCAAATGGTCACGCGCGCTACGCCGGATGGCCATACGCTGGTCGTAACTGCTGACCCGCCGTTCACGGCTAATGTCAGCCTGACGAAGCCGGTTATCTACGACCCCGTTAAGGGCTTCACGCCCGTCATTGAAGCTGCAGTAGGAACGCTTGCTCTCGTCGTCCATCCTTCTCTGCCGGCCAGTTCGATCAAGGAGCTGATCGCGTACGCGAAGGGTCGTCCTGGAGAGATCAATTATGCTTCGCCTGGTGTCGGCACTCCGCACCATCTCGCGATGGAATTCTTCAAGCTCACGGCAAAGATAGATTTGATGCACGTGCCGTTTCGAGACTCGGCTGGCGCGATCTCCAATCTCATAGGAGGCCATATCAGTGCGATGTTCCTGCCGGTTCACGTGGCGCTTCCTTTGGCGCCGGACAAGGTAAGGATTCTTGCGGTAGCGACGAAGACGCGCGCGCCGCAGCTTCCGGATCAGCCGACGTTGGACGAACTAGGATTCGCCGGTTTTGATGCGGATATCCGCTACGGTGTTCTCGGGCCGCCTGACATGCCGCCGGCTATCGTCGCGCGCTACAACTCGGAGATCGGGGAAATTCTTCGCTCCCCCGATGTGGCAGAGAGATTGGCAAAACAGGGATTGAGGCCAGTTGCTGAAACGCCGGAGAAGTATGTGGCCAACATTGTTCAGGACCTTGCGAAGTGGAGCCGTGTTGTCACGGACGCCAAGCTCTCGACGGACTAGCCCCATTCTGCCGACTAAGCGCTGATAGCGCTGATCGCATTCGACCAGCAACCTGGAGAACACGATATGTCCCATAGCCGTTTTGATGATCCGGATAAGCTCGTTGATACGGACAGGGGCTTCGTTAGCCGCGAAATTTTCGTTGATCCTGACCTCTACAAGGAGGAGTTGGAGAAGGTTTTCACCCGTGCCTGGCTGTTCATCGGGCACGAGAGCCTGATCCCCAAACCCGGCGACTTCTACACAACCCGAATGGGAGAGGAGTCTGTCATTCTGTGCCGGGACAAGCAGGGCATCGTGCACGCGTTTCTCAATTCGTGCCGTCATCGCGGCATGAAAGTGTGCCGCTATGAATCCGGGAATACCTCGCTCTTTACATGCCCATACCACAGTTGGACGTACACAACTGATGGCAAGCTCCAAGGCGTGCCCCATTTTAGAACCCTGTACGAGGGGCTTGATCGAGAGGCAAATTCGCTCGTTTCAGTTGCCAAGCTTGCGATTTACAAGGGAACGATCTGGGCCACCTGGGACAAGGATGCTCCCGATTTCATCACCTATCTCGGCGACGCGAAGATTCATCTCGACCAGGCGCTCGATTGCCGTGATGGCCGGAGCGGCGGTTCCGAGGTGATCGGCGTACATAAGTGGATTTTCCCGGCGAACTGGAAATTCGCCGCCGAGAATTTTCTCGGCGACACCTACCACAATCCGAGTCATCGCTCTGTCGATCTTATCGGCATCGGGCCGAGCGCCGCAGCGGGAAAGAAGGGGCGCCGGGACGACGAGCTGGAAAAGGCGCAGCACGTTTGGATCAGTTTCCCGGAAGGACACGGCGTTCATAGCGCGATCCAACCCGAAGAGAATGAGTATATCGAATCGTTTCTGGATAACCCGGTGCTGGAGCAATATTTCCGTCACTGCTTCGAGGAGCGCAAACGGCGACTCGGAGAGCAGGCGAGGCTGTTGCCGTTCGTCGGCACGATTTTCCCAAATACGTCGTATCACGGGCGTCAGCCTCGCGGGCTTTGCGCCTGGCACCCACATAGCCCGACCTCCACCGAAGGGTGGCGGTTCTTTCTGGTCGACGCTGATGCGCCGCAGGAAGCCAAAGACTATCTACGTCGCTACTACATGCGCTACTCGGGTCCGGCCGGGATGACCGAGCAGGACGACATGGAGAACTGGCTCTATGCCACCGCTGCCAGTATGGGGACGGTCGCTCGCCGCTATCCGTTCAACTATCAGCAGTCGCTTGGTGCCTGGACGAAAGAGCACGCTCTCGGTGGCACTGTCAGCCTCCAGATTACCGAGGAGATTGCGCGCGGCTATTACGCGCGCTGGAAGTCGTACCTCAGGGGTGCCGCGTGGGATGAACTCCTTGGTGTTAGCGGAAACTTGCCTCAGAGGGCAGCAGAGTGATTCCATCGCGCGTAGTCATCGTGACGGGCGGGACCTTCGGGATTGGCCGCGCCATTACCCTTGGCCTTGCCGCACGAGGGCATTCCGTGGTCGCGTTCGGACTTGAGACCGCGCAGGTTTCGAGCACCGCTGCCAACGCTATTCCGAGCCTGGAAGCTGAGATCAAGCAGCGCGGCCTTCAGGCCGTGCTGATGGAGGCAGACGTTTCCAGTGCCGAGGACGTCGCTCGGGTCGTCGATCAAACGCTGGGGAAGTACGGACGAATCGACGCACTCGTGAACAATGCCGCAATCGGTCCGCTCGGTACCGTGCTCGACATCGACGAGGCCCTGTTCGATCGCATCATGGCGGTGAACCTGAAGGGGCCTTATCTGTGCAGCCGCGCGGTGATTCCGCACATGATCAGGGCCGGCGGTGGTGCAATCATCAACGTAGGCTCAGGCGCCGGCTGGGGAAAACCAGGCATGGCGGCTTACAGCGCGAGCAAGGGGGGACTCGTGGCGCTCGGGACAGCGACCGCCTACGATTTCTTGCACCATCATGTTCGCGTCAACACGGTGGTACCGGGCGGCGGCGGCATTGTGACCGGGATGAGCCTCGGTCGGGTAGGCCGCGATCCGTCGCGGTTCGGTCAGGGCGCGCCCGGGACCGCAGCCGGCCGTGCCGTGAATGGCGAAGACGTCGCCAACGTCGTCGCCTTCCTGATATCACCGGAGGCGGAGACGATCTCCGGAACAATCATCGATGTCGGTTGCTTTGCCCATCAGGGTGGCCCCGTACCAGCGAAGCCCGCGACCCACACTATCTAGGCCCTCAAGGAGAACAGCATGGCCGCCGTGCTTGAAACCATCCCGCCGTCGCCGACCGGATCAGCCGAGCTTCCGCGCACGGACGCTCACTATCGGCTGAGGGCAGATATCGAAGAATTCCTCTATGCGGAAGCCGAACTGCTCGATGAGCGCCGGTTTCGCGACTGGCTCGATCTGCTTGCTGATGACATTACCTATTTCATGCCGATCCGCCGCAACGTCAAATTCGGGCAGCATGGCGAGCGAGAAAACACCCGCACAGGGATCGGGATCAGCTGGTTTGATGAGGACAAGTGGACGCTGACGAAACGAGTCGACCAGATCCTGACGGGCGTTCACTTCGCCGAGGAGCCGCTGTCGCGTGTTTGCCACATGGTAAGTAACGTCCAGATCAAGAAAGTGTTGCCATCCCTGGATGATCCGCGCGAGGTCGAAGCGCGATGCCGCTTCTTGATTTATCAGAATCGGGTCGAGTACGAGACCTATACGTTCGTCGGGAAACGCACGGACGTGCTCCGCATGACTGATAACGGCTGGAAGATCGCGCGGCGTGAGATCATCCTCGATCAGAATGTGCTCCTGGCAAAGAACCTGTCGGTATTCTTCTAAGGCGCGGCAATGATCAACGTTCTGACCCTCAAACCGGGCGACCGTCTCGAGCTTGAAGACGGGACGATCGCTGAGGTTCTGGAGAATATGGACGACGGAATGTGGGTTCAGGTTCGTTACCTTGAGGTTGCGCGAAATCCTGCGGAGGTCGGCGACATTGAGCTCTGCCATGCGCAGGATATTGCAAAGCTTCTGAATGCGACCTGAAATGTCGAGGTTCCGGGACAGACCTATGCTTCGTTTCGATTACCTGCCGAGCGACTTTCACCCGCTGTTCCTGTTTTTGGGCGAGCGCGAAGACCTGACGGCGTTAGCAGGCCTCCTTCGTATGTTTGCAGAGGGACGGAGATCTTTCGACGTCGGGGAGCAATTGCCCGGCGCCCGCTCAAAAGCGAAATTGACGGTTGTTCCGGAAGAAGGAGGCGCAGGAAACTACGGATTAAAGCCTGATGGGCCGGGCAGTTTCCGGTGGGGCCTCAATGCGTGGCAGGCTGAAGAGATCGCCCGACGTATTGAGCTTCTTGCCGCCGCCAATAACAAATCGGGATCCGAAATCATCGAATTGGGCACGGAGGACGAGATTCCCGTCAAGATTTCCCTTGGAGAGTTCACGGACGACTTTCTCGTCCGACGCTTTTAGCGCGGCAATGCGACAACGGCAGCGCCGTGTCTAGGGCTGCTGTCGAACCTTGCGGGTACTTTCAACCTCAGGCGCCGCGACGCCAGGGCGCTTTGGTCGATATCCGAGCTGAGTTGAAAGCGTGCTGGCCGCACCCACAACGAGCTTGGCAATCTTCGGAACGTCGGAGTCATTCACGCGTGCGGTCGGCCCGAAAACGCCAATCGATCCGATGACCTCGCCGTTGTGGTTGAAAAAGGGAGCCGCTACGGCGACCGCGCCAAGAATGACTTCACTTCTGCTCGTTGCATACCCTTGGGCGCGAATGGCCTTCAGCGCGGTGACGAACTCGATTTGCCGGGCCTTGCTGAGAGCCTTGCTGATCGCTGCCGCCTGCCTATCCTCGTCAAGAAAGGCGAGGATCGCCTTGCCGGTTGCCCCGACGACGAGGCCGCCTCTGTCTCCGATGCCCCTTGCAATGTGCAAGACGTGATGGCTCTCCAGTTCGAGAACGCAGATCCGATGGTCGTCCTGCATGACAAACAGTGCGGCGGTTTCGCCGGTTTTCTCGCGAAGGCCCGCGACGATGGGTCTCGCCACATCAATGAGCTTGATTCCAGACAGCCACGCATGCGCGAGATGCATCACGCCATGGCCTAGCCTGAAGCGTTGAGGATCACCTTCGGCAGTGATCAGCCCGGTGCCTGCGAGAGTTTGCAGCAGCCGGTATAGGGTCGGTCGGCTCAGTCCCACGAGACGCTGGATTTCGAGAACGCTCATCACGGGCGTTTCGGCCGTGAAGCACTGCAGAACCGCGATGGCTCGATCGACAGCCCTGACCGTCGACAGGGATTCGCCGCCGGACTTTTCCGCGCGACGGCGCTGACGACCTACGCTGTTCGAGTCGGAAGATGAGGCGACTTTTTTGGGCTTACGTTTCACGGGCGATCACGAACTCATGGAACTTCCTTGTACCGGCGGTCCGGGCCCCGGTCAAACCGTCGCACGTGCTTCCGGAGACGTGCCTTGGGATCGAGGTGTGTCCGCAACGCTAACCGTGCGGAGGGTCGTCCTTTCGAGGGGTTCCTCCAGCAGAGTTGACCATCTTGACGCTCCGCAACTGACCCTCTAGCCTCCATATTGAACATGATGTCCATGCAATGGACACATCCATCCGGTGCAAGCCGGCCAAAGAAATGACAGGGAGAAAATGGATGAGCGCGATCTCGCGTCGGACGGTTTTGCTGACCGGCTTGCTGGCTCCGACGATTGTCTATGGTCAGCATTTTCCTTCGCGCACTGTCACCATCATCATCCCGTTCGCTCCCGGCGCGTCCAGCGACGGGGTGGCGCGCATCGTGGGAGAAAAGCTCGCGCAGCTTCTGGGGCAGCCTTTTGCTATTGAAAATCGACCTGGAGCAGGGGGGACTACGGGACTAATCGCTTTGGCGCGGTCGAGTCCCGACGGTCATGCAATTGGAATTGGGGCGACGGGTGCGCTCGTTATCAATCCTCACGTGCCCGATGCGAGCCCGAACTTCGAACCTCTGCGCGAGCTAACGCCGATCGCAAAGCTCGTCGATATTCCCCTGGTGCTTGTTGCCAATCCGGACGCTGGCGTTAGATCGCTCAAGGAACTGATCGACCGCTCTCAACAGAAAGTGGATGGATTTTCCTACGGTTCGACGGGCGTGAACTCCTCGCAGCACCTCGCGATCGAGCTTCTCAAAAAGGCAACCAAGGCAAACCTCGTCCATGTGCCTTATCGCGGGAGTGCTCCCGCTATGACCGACGTTCTCAGCGGCCAAATCCCGCTGTGTTCCGTCGACCTGACTTCGGCGCATCCGCACATCAAGGCGGGAAAGGTTGTGCCGCTGGCGATCATGTCGGCCCGGCGGGTTGATTTGGTCCGCGATATTCCAACGGTCGCAGAACAGGGTGTGCCGAACTTCGAAGTCTCCGCGTGGCTTGGCATGCTTGGGCCGGCAGGTATTCCGAACGAAATCGTCGTGCGGGTGTCTGAACATATCAGAACCTCGCTCGCTGATTCCACGGTGCGTGAGCGGGTGCGCCAGATTTCATGCGTTGATGCTTATCTCGACTCGTCGGATTTCACGGCTTTTCTCCAAAGAGAGTCAGCCAAGATGCGCGATCTGGTCCGTTCAGGCTGAAACGACAAGCGCGAATAACTGAGAGGCCGGTTCTGCCAGCAAACTGACCGCAGCCGACCATTCACATGCCGGCCGCTGGCCAACACTTTGGAGAGCACCATGAATGGACTTCATCGCATCTGGTCGCTGCTGCGCCTCGTAACAGTAACCATCGCCTTCTCGCCATTGATTGCCGGAGCACAGCCGCAGGCCTCCTCCTCTTATCCAAACCGACCAGTTCGCCTTGTTGTCGGCTTTGCGCCCGGCGGCAGCAACGACATTCTGGCGCGCGTGCTGGCGGAAAAATTGCACAAGGCCCTTGGCCAGCCGGTGATCGTGGAGAACAAGCCAGGAGCGGGCGGGGCCACGGCAGCAAGCTTCGTCAAAAGCCAGGAGCCGGACGGATACACGCTCATGGTTGGAGCGAGCGGCGCGATGGTCGTGGGGCCGGCCGTCTCGGCACAAACGCCGTATGACACCAAACGTGATTTCCAGCCGATCAGTATCCTGGCGAC
Source organism: Bradyrhizobium sp. AZCC 2176 (assembly GCF_036924645.1). NCBI lineage: Bacteria > Pseudomonadati > Pseudomonadota > Alphaproteobacteria > Hyphomicrobiales > Nitrobacteraceae > Bradyrhizobium > Bradyrhizobium sp. AZCC 2176. Next base: position 5,201,095 of record NZ_JAZHRX010000001.1, read on the forward strand.
TTTCCCTCTCGTATTGGTCGTCTCGGCGGATGCGCCCTTCAAGTCCTTGCCCGAGTTCATTGAATGGACGAAGAAAAATTCGTCCAGCGCAAACTATGCGAGCGCCTCTCCAACGTTCACGCTCGCGTTTGAACTGCTGAAACTCAAGACCGGCGCGACGCTGCAGCGCGTTTCATACCGAGGCACTAACGATGCGGTGGTCGCGGTTTTGTCCAAGCAGGTGACTGCGGCGATGACGGACACGCTTCCCGCGATGCCGCTGATCAAGGACGATAAGCTTCGTGCCTTGGCAGTGACAGCGTCAGCCAGACTGCCGCAGCTGCCAGATGTTCCCACGATCGCAGAAGCAGGTGTTGCCGGTGCTGAAGCCATCTTCTGGTCGGGATTGTTCGCGCCCAAAGGCACGCCGAAGGACATCACGGCGAGCCTTGAAGCGGAAGTGCATAAGGTAATGCAGGACGATGAGGTGCGCCAACGTCTCCGAACCCTCGCCACGGAGGCGGCGAGCAGCACGTCGCAGGAGTTCTCCGCGAGGATCACATCGGAGCTGCAGTCGTGGAGCGCCGTCGCGAAATCGGCGAATGTTCAGCTCGATCAATGATGGCCGCCGGCAGCTAAACGTGATTTGGAACCGTTTTGGATCGATCCGGCTTTGGAAGGAAGCTTCCTTCAGCATGACACCATCACCTCAAGCAATGCTTGTGCCCGAGAGGTCCGTACGCGTTCGAGTGCGCGTTCCAGCGCGCCAGGCAATTCTTCGCCCCGTTCAACCCGCTCGGCGTACGCGCCGTGCGCGCGTGCAATGCCACAATAATCGGGAGACGGTTCTAGGGATGTAAGTGGCATTTTGTTCGCATGAGCCGCTGCGCCGTTTGGATACATGCCTACCGTGGCGCGCCGGACTGCGTTCCAGATGCCGTTATTGAAGACGATCGTGAGGACAGGCAGCCGATGCACCGATGCCATGTGATGACAGGCAACCGGATTGGAGAATATGTATGACCCGTCGCCGACGCAGGCAATGACTTCACTGGTGGGATCAGCAAGCTGCGCGCCGAGGGCGGCCGGCAGTGCCCATCCAAGGCCCCCCGCTTGTGGAACGGTGAAAAGGGTTCGAGGCTTCTCGAACGTCATCGCAGCAGGTTCGCAAGCCAACTCGGAAAATACGATCGCTGAAGCATCTTTGGCTTGTGAAATGCAGTGGCTCACCCAAGCCGGGCTCATTGGCGCGCCGCTACCTGCTTCAATCCGGCTTCGAACCTGCTGTCGGAGGGCGGCGCAGCGGGCGTGGATATCGCGACGGCGATCGCTGATCTGCGCGCCGTCGAGGTCCTCGTGACTAGCCAACGTCTCGTCAAGGGCTCTTATCGCCTCTGCGGGGCTGCCTGTCAGTAAGACATCAAACTGATAGCCGCGCATTGGAACGCGGGAAAATAACGGATCGGAACCGATCGCGATGGTCTTGCATCCGGCCGGCAGCGACACCTGGTCAGGGATCCACGGGACCATCGCATCCAGCACGAGCACGATGTCGGCTCCGCGCAGCCAGTCAGCCGGATCTCTGCCAATGTGCATGGGATGGCTGGTGGAAAGCGAGTTGCGCGTGGCCCAGAACTCGCAAGTTGGTAATGCATACCGATCCACGAATTCTGACAGCGGCTCGAAGTCGCCGGTACCGGTGCCTCTCTGCGCAATGACGAGCGGCGACTTCGCGTTCGCAAGCAGTTTTGCGGCCTTTGCGATGGCTTCGTTGCGCGGCCGGCCCGATCGTGCGGCCGCGGACGTGCGGGTTCGGACTTTGGAATCCGAGACCTCCGCGAGGGCTTCCCTCGGGAGACTGAGATACACTGGCCCTGGCGGCTCGCTGGTAGCCAATGAAACTGCGCGTGAAACGACATCAATGGCTTGGTCTCCATACCGAAGCTCATAGTCCCACTTCACGAACTCTCGCACCATCGCCGCCTGGTCGCGCATTTCCTGCCCCCAGTGGATCGGGGTTGTGCGGCTGCCGGCCCGCCCTGTCTCCGTGATGGGTGTCCGTCCTGAGCACACGATCACCGGGACATTGTCTGACGCCGCGTTGATAATTCCCATGGTTGCGTTCGCAAGTCCAACGTTGACGTGAACCATGACAGCCTGGGGGCGACCTGTAACAAGATAGAAGCCATGCGCCATACCCATGGCGACGGCTTCGTGCGACACGAGAAGTGGTGTGGGAAACGACAATTGTGTCGTCGACGCCCTGGCAAAGGCTTCGATGATGGGCGGAAAGTCGGTCCCTGAGTTCGAGAACAGGTACTCGATCCCGTCTGCTTTCAACTGCGAAAGGAATGCCTCGGCACCCGATGGAAAGCCAACAGCGTCCTTTCGGGCATCGCCTGACCCGAGAGCAGGTTGGTTGCGACTTCCGCGTTCCGTATTCATCCCATCGCTCCCCTGGTACCGATCGAACGCGCCGCGGTTTTGCCGTTGGAGAGAACCTGAACGGAGGGTCCGATGCAGTTTCACGCTTAATCTTCGACTTGCCTCGATGCCACTGTCCGTATAGTGGACATTAAGATCATTTCTGCGCAGATTGAGGAGCAGGTCGCTTGGTGTCAAGCGGCGAGGGGCCTTGCAAAACGATGGAGGGGATGCATTGAGCGACTACCGCGGCACGACCATCGCACGAAGGCTGTACGCCTGCCATCGTCTGCAGAACGTCCTGAGGCTGAGCCAATGAGCAACGCGTCTGTTGTCATTGTTGGTGGCGGTCCAGTCGGAATGGGACTTGCGATCGAACTTGGTCAGCGGGGCATCAACTGCACCGTCGTTGAGCGCTACAAGCAGCCGCAACGCATTCCCAAAGGTCAAAATCTTACGCAGCGCACCATGGAGCATTTCCACTTCTGGGGTATCGAGGAACAGCTCCGGGCTGCACGAACAATTCCGCGTGAGTACGGAATCGGCGGGCTGACTGCCTACAAGACGCTTCTCGGCCCCTATACGTATGATTGGATGCAGCGGGAGCTCGTTCGGCCCTTCTACTTCACCGATAACGAGAGATTGCCGCAATACGCAACGGAAGCCGTTCTGCGCCAACGCGCCGACGAGATACCCGCAATCCAGACGCTGTACGGATGGACCGCCGAAAGCCTGATCCAGGATGCTCGCGGCGTCGATGTCGTGGTTGCCGAGCGGGAAGGGGGTGAACGCCGGACACTGAGGGCCGACTATGTGGTTGGTTGCGATGGTAGCCGTTCGCTGGTCAGAGAGCATGCTGGTATCAGCCAGATCCGTTCGGAGCATGACAGGCTGATGGTGCTCCTCGTCTTCAAGTCGCACGGGCTGCATCGGCTTTTGGAACGCTACCCCGGCAAGTCCTACTACAACATTCTCGACCCCGAGCTTAAAGGTTACTGGAAGTTCTTCGGGCGTGTAGATCTGGGAACAACCTGGTTCTTCCATGCTCCCGTGCCGCTAGGCACGACGAAAGACAATTTCAATTTTCGCGAATACCTCCATTCCGCCGTCGGCGCCGAGTTTGAGCTCGAGTTCGAACATATCGGCTTTTGGGAGCTGCGGATTGCCATCGCAGATGCCTACCGAAAGGGGCGGATCTTCATCGCAGGCGATGCGGCTCACAGCCATCCGCCCTACGGCGGCTATGGGGTCAATACTGGCCTGGAAGACGCGAGGAACCTCGGTTGGAAGCTTGCGGCCGTGTTTGAGGGATGGGGCGGCGACAAGCTCCTTGATTCCTACGACGAAGAGAGACGGCCGGTCTTCAAATCGACTGCGCGTGACTTCATCGAGAAAGCGATTGAGACGGATAGGTCCTTCCTGGCGCAACATAGCCCCGAGCTGAACAAGGGCGCGTTTGAACGCGCGTGGGAGGCGCGTCGCTCCGGTGCCCCGTCCGAAGTCAATGCCTTCGAACCAAATTACGAGGGCTCCCCAATCGTATGGGGCCCCACTGACGCCAATTGCAGTGCGATTGGCGCACATACGTTCACGGCGCGTCCCGGGCATCATCTGGCTCCCGCATCATTGTCAAGCGGACGCAATGTCTATGATGAGCTTGGAACAGGCTTCACGCTTTTGGCGCTGGATGTCGACGATGCTGCGGTAAAGGCGTTTGCATCGGCGGCAACGGCGCTAAACGTGCCGCTAGCAGTGATCCAGGACAGTCGTACCGGCGAACGTGCGCGTTACCAGGCGGCGCTGGTGCTTGTTCGACCGGATCAATTCGTCGCGTGGACGTCAGACAATGGTGAAGTTGATCCGCAAGCGGTTCTAAAGCGAGTGACAGGCTCGATAAACAGCACAGCGACGCCCTTTCGATCTTCTTCATCAGCAATATGCTGAAAAGGTGCGCCGGCCAGCAGCGTCTGTGAATTTGGCTTGTCACGTCAGCATAGCAGTTCGCGCGCAATCACCATGCGTTGGATCTCGTTGGTGCCTTCGAGTATCTGGGTCAGCTTGGCTCGCGCATCATGCGTTCGACCGGATAATCCATGGTATGGCCGTATCCCCCCGAAAATCTGAACGGCATCGGTCATGACGTTCATAGCCATATCGCTACTAATGCACCTGGCCATGCTGGCAAGGATGTTCAAGCGCTTCCGGTCGGCGGCATCGCCTGCGCGGGCACATTCGTAGACCAGCGCGCGCCGCTTCAATCTGCATGAAGCGCTGGGCTTCGCGAAACCGGCACGCTACTTTGCTGCCGAAGTAGATGGGACCGACCAGGAGGGTACAAACTACCGCGGTACTGCACGAGGTGATCCGGTACTGCAATGCTGTACCGGAGAGGCACGGCATCATCGCGAGAAGAACAGGCGATCGGCTTAAGCTTTGAATTTGTGCAGGCCCAAAAATCAGCTATTCCAGACGAGATGATAAAGCGAAACAACATCAATACGTTATCGCATCGATTTTGCGTTGCCCCGGTGATGGATTGGAGCGAGAGTTCAAGTTTTTCAAGCGGTTAGAAGGCGACGTGTGCACGATGTGTGCACCGAGAGATCAAGAATAATCTAACGAGGGCCCCAGAAGCTTAGGCCGCTTAGAGACTTACCCCTGGGTCTTCGTCGGATGCGTACTCTTCTCGACCATCCGGCGCGGCTCCAGAAAGGCGGGGGGAATAGGACCCTTTGGGCAGCTTGGGGATGCGCAGTTCGACCGCACTGGCGCGCGTCTCCCAGTTTCGGTTGCGATAGCCGTTGCTGAGCACGGCACCCGGAGCTCTTCTCGCCGAAGCCAGCGCCGGTCAGTCCTTCGACCTCCAGAGCTCTATCAGCTGCTGGATGGCAAAGCCGATCATCTCGCGCAGCAGATCGGCGTCTGGGACCTTCTCCACAAGCCTGCGAAGGTTCATCATCTCGTCGATCATCGGTGGTCCGTCGAATCGGATTGGTGCTAGTAACCCGACCCTACCGGACGAATCATCGATGACCACCGCGAAGCCGCTCGGTCGCTACGGCGTTATGTGGGACCACCCGTCGCGAGCGGCTTCGCTATACCGAGCTACATCACCTCAAGGGACACGACCCGTGTGTGTGTGATGCGCGAGCACGAGGAAGTAGTATGATATCAGGTGCTTGGAGATCAGAGGAAGTTTATCCCAACGCCAAGAGAGTAGAAACAGCGGATATTGCCTGGGAGTGGCTCCGCCGCGATCGCGAGTACCAAAGAGCGTATCAGGCGCTGGTCAGCGACCAACGATCGCGCGGGATGACGGACGATTTCCGACAGCAATGGGGGCTGTCCTTTCGCGGCTGATCCGCAAAAGGCCTTCGACAAACAAACGATTTTCTGGGCGCCCGAGGCTCTGTCAACGGTGCTACCGGTCCGCGGGGCTGTCTGCTCGGTAGTCTCCAGGGGGTATGCCTTCGATATCGCCAGATTGGAGGGTGGCGAGTTTCGTCCTGCGCCAGATGGATGGCATGCCATTGTGCCACTCGGAGGCGCGGACCATCGCCTTTTGTTGAGAGAACTTCGACCGACCGGCTCATTGCTTGCTGTCGAGCTGCCGCTCGACTCCAATTTCGACATTCGCTCGCAAGCAGCCCTTCGATTTTGGTCGGCGCTCGAACTGCGTCCCCTCGGGCCTTGCCCGTTTGCTCTGTCTTTCCCGCGTCGGCACCGGCTTATCCTTGCTATGCGTGCCATGGATGGGTGGCTGGAGGGAAACAGCTATCGCGAAATCGCGCAATGCTTATTTGGGAAGCATCGTGTCCCCGATCGGAACTGGAAAACGCACGATCTACGCGGCCGTACCATTCGCTTGGTCCAGACGGGGCTAGCTCTGATGCGGGGCGGCTATCGCGCATTGCTCCGTCATAAGCGCAAAGACATGCGCGACACTTCCTGAACATTCGGTGCTTCGCATTGAGGTATCGAATATCGATCCCCGATCCGCGTCTCCCTCGCACATCGCCTCGCCGTTGTGATCTCCGCCGCGCCTGACGATCCGACGACCCCGTCTGCGAGCAAAATGATGACTGAAAAAATCCGAAGGTCTGTCACGTAGATTGGGGCCGGGATCAACAAGGAGGCTGCTTGATCGACTTTGTTGCATCAATGAATGAACTGGCGCACTCTAGAGCTGCGGAGTCTTCTGGAGCTGTTACCGGCGCCAGGAGGTTAGCAGTCGCCCAGATCCGCGAGCAGTGAGGCCGCCAGGCCTTCTTCGGCGATAGAAATTGATGCTGCATCACCGTTGGCAACGCCGGGTCCCAGACCGCGTCGACCGCCTTCCCTGCAAGGGGTTCTGCAATGGTCGGTGCGGCCCGGAGGGCAGCCTCGTAATCGTCCGCGCAGAAACGCCACGGTTGCGCACCGTGCTCTCGCATGACGTGATTGCCTATGCGTATTCCTGGCCAGTCGAAATCGCCATGATAAAGAAGTCGAGCGCCGGCGGACGCAAGTTGAGACAGGAGGCATCGCTGCGCAGCAGCCGGCATGCCGTCAGTGCAGACCACCGGAGCACAATTGGGCCCCCAGCGATCGGCAGCGATCGAAAGCAGGTTTGCATTCTCGCAAACATATACTTCGCGCCCGGCGACGTTCCATGCGGGCGACGAACGTAGCAAAGCGCGCAGCGATGCGTACGCCGGCTCTCCTGGCGGCCTTCCGTAGCTTTCTGTTTCGCTCGTGGGAAGATTCAGGAAGAGCGCAGGGCGTGCCAATTCATTGACGAGAACACCCACCTTCGCCCAGGTGTCGCGGTCTCGTTCGCCGCTCTGTCTCTCTTCGTCCGGGATCTCCTCCATAGAGTCATCGTAGGCTTATGGAATCCTTGATAGCCATCGGTTGTCCTCCGTCGGTGCCGTTGACCTTTCCCGTGCGAACGGCGAAATCCTTCGTCGGCATCGCCGCGGTCGCCACGCGGCTCAGGCTCGCGAGCGACGACGGTTGCCGCCGTGAAGGGTTGGCTTGGGCAGCACTGAGTTTCGAAAGTGTCCCGCCGCAGGCGCCATCGGCTGGTAGGCTTGAAAATGTTCCCCATCTGTTCTATGCAGTCAATATCCTCGCTGGGCCAACACCCTGCAAATCCCAGCCTTGCCTACTTTAAGAGGCGTTCGCGTCAATCCCTGGTAATTAACCTCTATATAAGGCATTGCGCTAGTCCGATTTGACTATTATAGAAGGCGTATCTGGCTAAAAGTGCCAGATTGACTATTATAGGCGGCAGGTATGGACCTTATTGAACTGGGTGAGTGTGTTAAGGCGGCCCGTAAATCCAAGGGATGGTCGCAGACCAAGCTGGCACATGCTGCAGGCGTCAGCCGCGCACGACTAGAGGCGCTTGAGAATGCGCGCCTTGCGGAAATGGGCATCAAACATCTGCTTCGCATCTTGAATGCGTTAGATCTCGACCTGCGGTTGACGCAGTTTAATCGCGGTCGCCCGACACTTGAGGATCTGGCAGCGGAGGAGACTCGCTAATGCTCCGCGTCTGGACTGATCAGCAGTCGGCTGGACATTTGGACCGCCATGGACCGCGTGGGACAGCTTTCGTCTACGAGCCGAAAGTGGCAACCGAACGTGCAGTCTCGATTACCATGCCGGTGCGAACAGCATCTTGGAATACGCAACATGGTCTTGCGCCGATATTCGACATGAATCTCCCGGAGGGGGCGCTCCGGGCGTACCTCATGCGAAGTTTTGCCAAGGCAACCGGAACGTTTGATGATTTCGATTTGCTAGCGGTCGTTGGACGAACCCAGATCGGGCGCATCCGTTACTCTGATCTTGATGCCGAGCTAAGCGAGGACGTTCCATTCCAATCGATCGACGAGATACTCAGCGCAAAGCGCGGTGGCGAGTTGTTTGCTTATCTGCTTGAGAAGTTTGCGGTCCATTCAGGGCTTTCGGGCATCCAGCCCAAGGTGATGATCCGCGCTGTCGACGACGTTGGAAAAGGTGCAGGTGATCGCCAGTCCCAGAGCTTCCGCAGCGCTACACACATCGTGAAGTTTTGGGACCCGAACGAATATCCCGAGCTGGCTGCCAACGAACATTTCTGTCTGTCGGCCGCAAAAGCCATAGGATTGACCGTTCCGGATTTCCAGCTTTCGGACAACGGTGCCGCCATTGTTGTAAAGCGCTTCGATATACGGCTTGACGGCACTTATCTGGGCTACGAGGACTTTTGCGTCCTCAACGGTGTACCCACTATCGAGAAATACAATGGTGGCTACGAAACACGCTTGTTCAAGCGTGCTCGCGAATTCATCGATCCTGCTGGGCAGCGCAACGCGCTAGAGGATCTATTCAAGTTGTTCGTCCTCAATTGTGCACTTCGCAATGGTGACGCACATCTGAAAAACTTCGGTGTCATCTATGAAGATGTAACTGGTGCTGCACGTCTTGCGCCGGTCTATGATCTCGTCAGCACGGTGCCCTATTTGCCGAAGGACGGCATGGCGCTCACGTTGAATGGTTCGACCAACTGGCCGGACCGCAAAGCGTTGGAGCGTCTTGGTCAAACCCGCTGCGATCTTTCCCTGCAGGCCATCAATAGGATCGCTGAGCAAGCCGCGGACGTTCTGGCGAAGTTGGCACCGGAGGTAACGAAGTATTTCAGCGAGAATTCCGCTCATCGCGAGATCGGAGATAAACTTCTGGCGGCCTGGCAGAAGGGCATTCGCGAGAGTCTTGGCTTTTCGAGTGTCGTACTCGTATAACCAGACGTCTTGCGACGTCGGCATAAATGCGGCGCCGTTCCAGGTGTATGCAACTGCGGGTCACCATCGTTTGTTCGACAAAGCCCGCATGACATCGTATCGCTATTTTGATCGAGGCGCGAGAGGGCAGCAACGCACAGAGACTCATGGCCGTGCTCGATCTGGATTCGCCGTCGATGGCGGCCGACCGCGAGCGATTGTCGGCTGAAACGGCCGTTGCGGTAGAGGCGTCGACACCGAGACATGGCTGGAAATTACGGCGGCTGGCCGCCGCCGGCATCCTGCAATTCATCCACGGATTCCGAACGCTTCATCGCGCCTCCGGCTGGGAGCATGACCCCGAGCCGTCGGCCCACGATCGTATTCTTGCCCGAGGGCGATGTGGGCACTGCGGGTCATCGGCCCTGTTCGCGCGAGAACGGCGATCCCGGTTCCCCTGTAGATCGCCTCGATCTCCGGGCTTCGGTACAGATCCGCGGATGCTCGATCGGCCATGGCCTTGAACGGCGCATCGTCCCTGCGCAGCATGATCCCGTAGGGTTCGGCCTTCGAAAAAGTCTCGTCGCTGATGATGCAGGCAGATGGGTCCTTCGATCTCGCGATCGCGACGGCGAGGCAGCCGCATGCCGTGCGCTCGCGACGTGGTGGCGCACCATTGGGCCGCAAAGCTGTTCGCATGTGGAGCTTCCGCCGGCCCTATGAATCGGTGAACTGGATTCATCGGCTAGTGCATAAGGTCGTTTGTGCATCTCCCTTCGTTGCCAATAACCTTCAGCGTCCCGAACGCACAAAGTACCTTGGTACATCTCGCCAGGCGGACACAATCCACTTCCTCCGCGAAGGTGTCCGGAGTCACGGCAAGGCACCACTACCTACACCCGAACGGGCGTAACCGATATCATGCCAACCATCCGAACGTTTGCGATCCGAATTGACGACTCGGCTTTTGGCCTGCCGTGGTGACATTCTTTCTTGAGTTCGGGAGCGTCCGTCCAGTCGGCGCGAAGCGATTTCGGTAGGGCAGCAGCCATGGGTGTTCGGAGTGTATCGGACGGCGGTCACCTCGGCATCAAGTATCCGCTCGGGTACGATGCACCAGGCTCGTGGTGGCTTTCCGCGGATTCGTGGCCACTCTTCCCGACCCACACGGGAGATAACAGCGCCGGCAATGGCGGCAACGGTTATTTTGCCGGGAGCCTGATCGGCAAGAGCTACGCTGCTTTCGAGCCGTTCAACGTGGCGCAGGCCGGCTCCCATGCGACAGCCGACGCCTATCAGACGAACATTGCGTATTTTGATCAGTCCGCGACCCAGATCGCGGGAATTGGCGGTGATGGCGGCAATGGGAATGCCGCATTGGGCGGAAACGTCGGCGCGTTCGGGTCTGTCGGCCCTGGCGTGATCGCCACCGGTGACAACAGCGCCGGCAATGGCGGCGATGGCTACTTCTTCGGAGCAATGGTGCACGCTCCTGTCGCGGTCTATGCTCCGATCAACATTGCGGTGGCAGGATACAATTCCAGTGCCCACGCTGATCAGACGAACCATGTGGTGTTCGATCAATCCGCGTTTCAGATGGCCGGCGTCGGGGGGGATGGTGGGAACGGCAATGCCGCGACTGGCGGAGATGTGTCTGTCTCCGGAACTGGCCACGGGCCCCACCAAACCATCGGCGGGTCAGGCCTCGCGTCCGACCACGGCGGGATTGGCTCCAATGCGATCGCGAGCGGGGATAACCACGCCGGCAACGGCGGAGACGGATACTTTTACGGGGGCGTCGTTCACGCGTCCTTTGCGTTATACTATCCGATCAATATCGCGGTGGCAGGATACAATTCCAGTGCCCACGCTGATCAGACAAACAATGTGGTGTTCGATCAATCCGCGTTTCAGATGGCTAGCGTCGGGGGTGACGGCGGGAACGGCAATGCCGCGATTGGCGGAAGTCCGGACCTGTTCTCGTCCATCTTCGATTTGATCGGCTCTGACGTCATCGCGACCGGCAACAACGGCGCCGGCAACGGCGGCAACGGCCATTTCTCGGGAAGCATGGTCGACATCGACGTGGCGATCTACGCCCCGATCAACATTGCGGTCGCCGGATACAATTCAACAGCCGACGCTCATCAGAGCAACGATGTCGTGTTCGATCAGAGCGCGATCCAGATTTCCGGAATCGGTGGTGACGGCGGCCACGGCAACACTGCGCTTGGCGGCGATTTCGCCATGCACCTGTTGTCGGACCTTCACTTGCTGGATCATGTCTAAACGGGGCTCTCGATTTTTCATTTGACGCAGTTTCTTGACGCGCACCGGTCTCCACCCACGGATCAAGTCACAAGGCATGCTTCGCTCGAAAACGCTCCAGCGGCATTGAAGCTCACCGGATCTCGGCGGCGAGACGGTAGCATTTCGGGCGTACACCGTTGCCACAGGGTGGCATCAGCTTTGGCGGCTAGACCGCTCCGGTGTCCAAATCCAAAATCCTTGCTGTCCACATTGGGACGCACAGTGCGCAAACCATCAGGGAGATTCACATGTCAAAGGCTAAGGTAATGTTTCCTTCCGATACGATCGCGTTCAAGGACGTCGACACCGGCGGCAACAGCGCAGGTAACGGTGGAGACGGCGTCAACACGGGTAACATCAGCAGCAGCCCAAGCATCAGCTTCAACCCCTACAACAAGGCGGAAGGCGCCGACGTGCACGTCAAGACCGGCGATCAGGTTCACCAGAAGGCGGACTGGGACGCCGGCGGCGCGAACGCGGAGGCGGAGAAGCATTCGAAAGCAGAGACCGGAAAAGCCGTATCGAATGGCGACCAGGAATCGGACAGCGGCCACAACAAATCCGACGTGGACGCCAGCACGACGGCCTATCAGGAAAACTACCTCAAGGCCGACATGAGCCAGACTGTGATGGCCGGCATCGGCGGCGACGGCGGCGACCACAACAAGGCGGAAGGCGGAGATGTCGACTTCAAGGCCAGCATCGAGTCCGCGAACCTGAACGACGCGCTTAACAACTACGAACACTACCATATCGACGATTCAGGCATGTTCGTGCACGGCTGATCGACACCTCCAGGAGCAGAGAACCGGCGGCCAGGGCTGCCGGTTCTCACTTCGCCGCGAGGTCGGCGAACAACTGGGTGGCAAGGGTCGGACTTCAGATCTCTGGCGGGGACCGCAATGCTGATGCCACCGCTCCGGCTGCAAACGATCTCACCACCGCGGACGCCGTTGAAGGTGGCCTTACGGGCATGCGCGGGATCGCTCGGACTCGTTTTTGCGTATAGCTGCAGCTATAATCTCCTTCTCCTCGCGCCTTCCATCTATCTGCTACAGATCTATGATCGCGTCCTGTCGAGCCGCAGCGGCGATACGCTCCTGATGCTGACGCTGATCGTTGCGTTTACCGTCGTGGTTGGCGGAGTGCTTGATGCACTGCGCCGCGCTGCACTGGGCCGGATGGGCGAGTGGCTTGAGGAAGAACTCCATCCGGCAGTGCTCTCCGCGTGCTTCAAGTACGCCTATGAAGCGGATCGGGCGCGGGCATCGGAAGCATATCGCGATCTTACGTCCCTGCGTCAGTTCGCTCAGTCCGGAGCTAGCTCGACGCTGTTTGACGCGCTCTGGACGCCGCTCTTTCTCGGCGTCCTCTTCCTTGTGCATCCGTTGCTGGGAGTGATCGGCGCACTCAGCGCGCTTCTCCTGCTTGGTCTCGGGCTTGCCGGAGACTGGCTCACGCAAGGCCCGCAGGCGCGCTCGGCTGCCGCACTGACGAAGAGCCAGGGGTGGTTCGCCATGGCCGTCGGAAATCTCCACGTCATCAGGGCGATGGGAATGCTCGACGGAGCCGCGCGCTTCATCGGCCAGGCTGCGCAGGATGCAAGGAGCGAGCAGGCGGTGGTGCAACGCCGCCACGAGACCATCATGCTGATCTCCAAACCCGCGCGGGCGCTGGCGCAGGTCCTGATCATGGGCACTGCCGCCTGGCTCGTCCTGGAACAGAGTAGAAGTGCTGCCATCATCTTTGCCACGAGCATGCTGTTCGGACGCGCGCTCGCGCCCATTGAAGGGGCGATTGCGGGATGGAAGGCTTTCGCGATGGCCCAGGCCGCCTACCGCCGGCTCAACGACATCATGGCCGCTGTCACCCCGGTTGCGAACATCAAGGCTCTCCCGGACAGGCCGAAGGGCAACCTCATCGTCAACAATGTTGGCGCCGTCATGCCAGGGTCGAGCCATTTGATGCTAAAGGATGTGTCGTTCAGTCTCGCGCCTGGTGAATGCCTTGGCATCATTGGTCCATCCGGCTCCGGCAAATCCACACTCGGCAAGATCATCACCGGAATCTCCGCTCCGACGGTAGGTTCGGTCCTGCTCAATGGCATCGACGTCTTGGCCGTGCGCGATCTGGGAGGCGGCCGGCGCCTCGGATACCTGCCGCAGGATATCGATCTCTTCGGAGAAACCGTAAAGGACATCATTGCACGGCTGGACGACGCGGATTTGCAGAAGGTCATTGAAGCAGCAAAGCTGGCCGGCCTTCACGAGACGATCATTCGGCTGCCGCAGTCGTACGATACGGTCGTCGTTGGCGGAGGGGCCAATCTCCCGCGTGGTTTTCGCCAGCGCCTCGGCCTTGCACGGGCGTTTTTTGGCGACCCGCACCTCGTGGTCCTCGACGAGCCGAACTCCAGCCTGGACGCTCTCGGCGAGCGCATGCTCTTCGACGCCATTGAGCGGATGAAGGCGGCCAATACAACTGTCATCATCATCACCCACCGGATCGGGATCCTCGGCGCAACGAACAAGCTTGCCATCATGGAGGGCGGTGCGGTCAGCGCATTCGGTGACAGCAAGGAAGTTTTCGAAAGGTGTTTGACACGCCCCCAAGTTGCTTCGCGCGAATCTGTCTCATGAAAATTTCATTCGCTCACATCAACATTCGGGAGATTCCACGATGGCTGGTGTCAGCGGCGCTGGCGTTTTGCGACCGGCTGCGCGGTGTCACCTGGCTCCGCATCAAACGTTTTCACCGTCTCTTTGCCCGGAGGGGATGGGATCGTCTGAAAATTGCATTCGCTCACGTCGAGATGTGGCAGGTGCCACGGTGGTTGAGATCGGCGCCGCCGGCGCTCCGCGACCGACTTCGCGGTGTCACCTGGACAGGCAACCTGCTGGTTTGCGGCTTTGTCGTTGGTCTCGGTACCTGGTCAACCTATGCCCCCCTCGAGAGCGCAGCGATTGCCGTCGGCACCGTCGAGTCCGAGTCGAGCCGCAAGACGATTCAGCACCTTGAGGGTGGCATCATCAGGGAAATTCTGGTCGCGGACGGCGACGTTGTCCGCGCCGGACAAACGCTGATCTCGTTGGAGGACACCAAGGCGCGCGCCGAAGCGCAGAGCCTCCAAGGCCAGTTGTGGGAGGCGACGGCACGAGAAGCACGGCTGCAGGCGGAACAGCATGGAGAGGAACAAGTGTTGTTTCCGGCCAGCTTGGAGATGGCGCAGTATGCTAGTTCGTCGGTCGCAGATGTCCTTGCGGGGCAGCAAGCCATCTTCGAAACGCGTCGGCAGGTCTTTCAATCGCAAGCGGCCGTAAATCGGGAGAAAAGGTCGCAGGTGGAGAAAGAGATCGAGGGCCTCAGGGCGCAGGAAAGCGCGGCCTCAAGGCGCATCGAAATCGTCCGCGAGGAAGCGGCGACCGTCGCGATGCTCGTTAATAAGGGGCTTGAGCGGCGTCCGCGCCTTCTGAACCTCGAGCGGGAGATGGCTGACATCGAGGGGCGGCGGGGTGAGATTGTCGCGCAGATATCGCGCGCCGGGCAGGTTATCAACGAATCGCAGGCGACTCTTCTCAAACTCGAGAACGACCGCCAGAACGAGATCGCGCAGTCGCTGCGCGAGGTGCAAAACCAGATTTTTCAGATACGCGAACGACTGCAGGCGGCCGACGACCAACTGTCACGAACGGCGGTCAAGGCGCCCCAGGACGGCGTGGTGACGGACCTGAGGATTCATACCCCAGGCGGCGTCATTGGCGCCGGCGCACCTCTCATGGACCTGGTTCCCCGGCAAGATCGGCTCATCGTAATTGCGCGCGTCAGGCCCGAGGACATCGATGTGGTCCGTCCCGGACTGGGCGCGGACGTGAACCTCCTGCCTTACAATCAGCGGCGCGTACCACGGCTCCATGGGACTGTGACGCACGTTTCTGCCGACCGTCTGGTCGACAAGCGCACGGATCAGCCCTACTACGCAACGAAGATTCGAGTGCAAGATCCGGCAGGCGCGGGGATCGATGGTGTCCAGATTATTCCGGGAATGCCGGCCCAAGTGTTCATCAAGACGGGTCGCGGCACCGTGGCGCTCTACGCTCTCAGGCCTCTGCTCGACAGCTTCCACGGCGCGTTCCGTGAGGACTAAGCTGCGACCAGAACTGCGAGTTCAGGAAACTCTCAAGATGATCGCACGCGTGAGGGCTGCGCATGACCGTTGGCTCGCCGGCTCCAGCGAATGACCGCCTCGGTGCGGTTATGCGCGGAGCATTTTCGCATGATACGTTGAATATGCATTTTTACGGTGTTTTCCGAGAGTTTGAGCCTGACGGCAATCAACTTGTTGGGAAGGCCGAGCTGCAGCGCCTCGAGCACATGTTGTTCGCGTGGCGTAAGGTCGACCATCGCCTTCTCCGGCACAATCCTGGTGGCGCCGTTACCTTCGTTAGCTCCGAATAGCTCGGGCGCGTCGGGACATTCCGATATCGCCTTGAAGTTCGACGCTCCATTTTGCCCAACGATCGGTAACGGTCGGTAGACCCCGCCGGCAAGAACCAGGCGCAGTCCGGCGATAGCGACTTCGACCGGGATCGATGTCGGAAAAAAGCCGCGCACTCCCCGTTGCATCGCAGCTGAAGCCGTCGCATCGTCGTTGCGATTTGACAACACGGCAACAGACGCTTTCGGGCAGGATTCTGCGAGGAGGGCAAGGCTTTCCTCGATCGAAGGGTCAGTGATCTGCTTGTCCCCGATATTCAGCGCAATCAAGCGGATATCTCTGCCGGATAATGAGTTCAGGCCACTCGTCGTTGCCATCTCGACGATCTCGAATCCAGTGAGTTCTCTCTTGAGGATATTGAGGATGCACGTACGCGCCAGGACATGTTGCTCGATGATCACGAGCACCGGCGGTGACCCCTGGGCTAGTTCCGCGAGATTAATAAGATCGTTGTCCATGATATCCTCGAGTTCAGAGAAACGCTGAGTACTCCACCAGTTTTGATTTCCATTTTCCATGGAGCAAGTCTGCCCCACACACTCTGCAGCGAATTGCTGCTGATCGCGACGTGCTTCCGACTTTCAAGTTCGTCAGGAACGTCGTCAGGGGACCTTCTGGTCCGTTGCAATAGATCTTGGCAGCGGTTCCGTTGTTCCAGGCTAGCTGCTGCAAATATTGCGATACGCGCTCGCCGCCGCCGAATTCGCGGGACCGTCGACGACGTATGCTTCATCTTCCGTCACGAGATATAGAAACGGCCTATCTCCGGTATCTTCGCCCGACGGTTTCTTTCCTTTGACACGGCCGCAAATGGTGTCGACGGACTTTCCGAGCGTATTTTTGCGGATGGCCCGTTTCATCTCACCGAACTCGGCAGATGCCGGGTCCTCCAACTTCGCAGCAATCGTGGTCCTCGCCTTGATAATGACCGGATCGGACATCTCAGCGGGCCGACCAGATGCCGGAGCCTCGACTTTCGCTTCGATCATGGTGGACTTCGCCCTTTTCTCGGCGAGTTGGGGCCTGTCGCGGACGTCGGCAATCGACGGCTTTTCCGTCTTCGTCGCGATCGTGGACTTGAGTTTTGTTGTCGCGGAATTGGTCTTGGATGACGCTGGCGCCGGTTCAATCGACCGACTGACCGCCATCCCGTTGAGACAGCCGGACCCGCTCGCGTCCGTGCATGCTTCCATGCTCGCTTGCGGCGGTAATAGGCAGCTACAGCCAACCAGGGTCGCAGCCAGAACACCAATGAGAAGCGTTCTCATGCTAATCCCTCATAAGGGGCCTGAGTTCTGCTCGCACTTCTTGCGACGATCTATGTTGCGCTGGTTGTCTATCATTTGCGCAAAAGTATTAACTGCTGCTTAAACGCCGGTCCTTCGCCGCAGCAAGCTCTTGCATCGTTGTGCCGGCGCATCACAGTTCACGGTAGGTGAGCACTTTTCGTGGCGGATCGGGTCACACTGCTCAGCAGGTCGATATCTACTCCACTTAGCGCTATCATCACGGCCTTGCTGGACATCATTGCGACCGCCATCCTGCGAATGGCGCACGATAGCGTTCGCTCTCGATCACTGAGACATCTGGGAGCGCGCGTCGCTAGCAAGAACTCTCGGATCGCAGGAGTGATCGGGTTCGGTTGTTGCTCGCCAGTCGCCATATGTCGGTGAATTGCGGCACGTTTACTTTTCACAATTCGCTGCGGCTGCGCTCTATGCTTGCGCGTGGGAACGCGCACCATCGCTCCGACCGACAGCGCAAGTGCATCTTGCCGGTAACCGGGAGTCATTAATCTTCTTGCGTTCATTATGGAGGGCGGGAATCGGCCTGCTCACTCCATCTGTCGTGACGATGCTTCCAGGATTTTGGCTCGTTCTCCAAGCGCGGACGCAGACGGATCAAAAATTGAGCTGGATCAGTCCGAACGCACCATGCGCGACCTTTCCCGTCCCGCCGAGGCTAACCGGGTAGTCCCAGTTGGCTGAATATTCCACCGCCACCTTCAGCCCATCCATGACCCACTCGCCTCCGGTAAGGAAAAGCCGGTGTTGCGGGACGAATCCGATCCGGGTTGGCACGCCGTTTTGCAGGATCGATGCGCCCGCCATGTCTTTGCTGCCGGAATATCCCACCGAGATGAAATCGCCCTGCGCGCCGATCTCCGTTATCCACGGGTTCCAGTCGAACTGGTAGGCAATCGAGGCCTGCCAAGTCATCGGCATCATGTTCCGCGCAATGCCGAGCCCATCGACAAACCTGGCGTCCTGAATTGCGGCATTTACCTCGCCCACGAAAGCGAACGGGCCGAAACTGGTCTTGAGGCTCGCGGCCACTCCAGGAATCCGGCCGATCTGATTCAGGAACGGTAGGTAGGACGTACGCAAAAATCTGCTTTCGAAAACGGAGGTGTCGTAGTCGACATGGAAGTCAAGGGTCCATGGACAAACCAGCGAGTCCTTCAACTGATCATAGGGCACGCCGCAATGGCCCCTCGTCCGGAAGCCGAGACTGGCATTGTAATCGTCGATTTTCGTCCGGCCGGGGATGATGCTGTCGCTGCCTCTGTAGGTCATGACTGAGCCGTAAAAGGGCGCCGGGTCGAACGGGAATGTGACTGGCGTAGGTCGGAACGGACGCTCAGGCAGCGGGGTGTAGCCGAGCCAACGCATCAGTTGGCTCACGGCCGGTGCGACGACCAACGGACTGACGCGTGGAACAACGACGGGCGCCGGCGGCGGCTGCCGCGGTGGGGTTGGCCAGGCGAATTCCAGGCCTCCCGCCGTCTGACGGTTTTCAAACACCTCGGTCGTCAGCGGAGTGCCGATCGAGAGCGTATCCAGGCGTGCCACGCCCGTGGACGTACCGAAATGCAAAACCTCCACGCCGAAGCGGGCCGCGATCGGGAATTGCATTAGATCGCCGACTGAAATGTGAGTCCGATCAAGCGTGAAGCGATCCACGCCTACGCCGGGGACGTTGGTCGGCACCACTGGTTGATTCCCGGTCGGGAATATTGCGCCAGTGCCGCTGTCGAAGTGGAGAACCAGAGCACCGGTCAACCAGTCGCTCAGTTTGATATCGAAATCGAGTTCCGCCGTACCCAGCTGCAGGTTTTCTTGTGTGGGGCCGGTGAACGAGCCGGCCCGTGAGGCCACGCCTTCAACCACGCCGCTCAGCGAGAGGAAGTTATTGATCTTCGGTCCGGTCTTGTTGAGCGTGTCGCGGAGGATCTGGCGCGTCGCGTTCTCGTTCGCCGCCCAGCCGATCTCCAGCTCTCTTACACGCTCGTTAAGTGGCCTTTTCGCTGCGGCTTCCGACAAATCTGGAGCGGGCAGTGCGGGCGGATCGACGGGCGGTGACAGAGCCGTGGGTGCAGGCTTCGCCGCAGTCACAGCAGGCGCCGGATGTTGGTGCACCGCCGCGGGCTTGGTCCGCCGCACCGGCGATGTCCCCTCCAGGGCGTTGAGACGTTCGGAAAGTTTGCGGTTCTCCGCCTTTAGCTCTCCGAGCATACGCCGGAGAACTGCGATGTCCTCGTTCTCCGCGGCGGCGGCATGGGAAGGGACGAGCAGGGCGAGGCTGAACAATGCGGGCGCGGCGTGAAAGACAAATGGGTACACGGAGTAGGCGCGGTACCGGCCGCGCGTAGTTGACTTTACGGTGCTAGTTTCCGCAGCGTGCCAACGTCGCCCAGATCCGGCGACGCGCTCATCCCGCTTACCCCAGATCATACGCGGCCCCATCACTACCGCCGTTCGACGTCACTCACATCGTCGAACTAACTCGTTCACAACAATTCCGCTCTGGTAATCAGACTGTCTCAGCCAGCGTTTCATCCGTCAGGCCGACTACAGACAAGAGCCCGCTCAACAACGCGGAGCAAATGATTGCCGGAGCCCCCCAGCAATGTTGGGATAAGAGTGACGCGGATGACGAATTACGCAAGCGCCACGAAGTGATATATCCAAAGTGATGTATCTAAATTACAGGAGGAGCCGCGAACAGCCTCGGGCGGCGGTCAGGCAACTTCAAGTGGCGGCACGGTTTTTTCACCTAAGCTTGCAAAGTGCGTAAACACGCGTGACCCAATTGGAACCAGAATGTAATCCAAATGGGTGGATTGTGCCGACAGGAATATCAACTTAAAATTTCCACTCGCCTTAATCTGGTCCTCGGTCTGGTCCACGAAAGTCAGCATTGCGGAATTTTGATTACGGCGAAGCCTCACTATGGCGTTAGCACGACCGAAATAAAGCCGGCGCAAGGCCGACAAAAAATTCGGACTCGTGGGGAATAATAGTGGGTGAACAATTGTGTTGCCTCCAGGAGCGACACAGCGGTCAGAAAATCCCGCATTCAACGGGCCTTCGCAAACGGAGTTCGACTACAGCCACAGATCGAAAACAATCAGAGGTTAAATGGGGGGCGTCGAAATGTTGGCGTGGCTCATATCCTCTAGCGTGCGTTTACGCACCCTCATTGTAGTCGCCGCCTCGGGCCTACTGATCCTCGGCGCCGTTGACGTCAGGAACAAGCCGCTCGACGTCATCCCCGAATTGGCGCTGCCCTCGCTCACCGTGAAGACGGAATCGCTTGGCCTCTCCAGCGCCGAGGTTGAATCGCTGATCACTGTGCCGCTGGAGGCGGACCTGCTTAATGGCGTCCCGTGGCTTCAGGTCATCCAGTCGGAATCGATGGCGGGACTTTCGACGATCGAGATGATCTTCGCGCCCGGCACCGATCTGATGAAAGCGCGCCAGATGGTGCAGGAAAGGCTGACGCAGGCGCACGCGCTACCGAACGTCTCCAGCCCGCCGGTTATGCTTCAGCCGGTTTCCTCGGCCAGCCGAGTAATGAACATCGGCCTGAGTTCGAAATCCGTCTCACTGATCGACATGTCCGTCCAGGCGCGCTGGAATATCGCACCGCGCCTCGCCGGAGTTCCGGGCGTGGCGAATGTCTCGATATGGGGTCAGCGCGAGCGGCAGGTGCAGGTGCTTGTCGATGCCCGGAACCTGAACAAGAAGGGCGTCAAGCTCGATCAGGTGATCAAGACGACAGGTGAGGCGGTGTGGTCCTCGCCGCTCACCTACCTGAACTCATCCACGCCCGGCACCGGCGGCTTCATCGAAACGCCGAACCAGCGGCTCAGCATCCGTCACCAGCTGCCGATCTCCACCGTGGGTACCTTCGCCAAGGTGCCGCTCAGCGGCACGACCACGAGCGTCGGCGACGTCGCCTATCTCGTGGAGGGGCATCAGGCCCTGATCGGAGACGCCATTGTCGGCGAAAACCCCGGTCTGATGGTGGCGATCGAGAAATTCCCCGGCTTCAACACATTGGACGTGACGCGCGGCGTTGAGCGCGCGCTCAACGAACTGAAACCCGGGCTGCCCGGTATCGAGATCAATACGACCATCTACCATCCCGCGAGCTTCATCGAACGCGCGACCAGTAATCTGGGCAACGTCATGCTCATTTCGATCATCCTGGTCGCCGTCGTGCTTGGCCTTCTGATGGGCAACTGGAGGACCGCGGTTATCGCGCTAGCCGCGATCTCATTGTCGTTCGTCTGCGCTGAACTTCTGTTAAAGGCCGTCGGAATCTCGCTTAGTATGATAGTCGTCGGCGGCCTGCTGATGGCGTCCGGCGTGATCGTGCATGACAGTATTATCGACGCCGAAAATGTGCTGCACCGCTTGCGTGCGACGCAACGCGACGGTCGGCTCCGCTTCATGGTCGTCGTCCGTGCGATGCTGGAAACGCGTCGGCCGATGCTGTACGCGTCGCTGATCGTCGTACTCGCAGTGCTGCCCGTTCTGTTCATGTACAGCCGGTCCGCTGCGTTCTTCGCGCCGATGGCCTGGGCCTATATTGCCGCCGTGTCCATCTCGATGCTGGTGGCGTTGATCGTGACCCCCGCGCTGGCCGCGGCACTGCTCGTCAATGCGCCACTGATCCCGGTGGGCGGTTGGGTCATCAATAGGTTGGCCAGGCCTTTCGATCGGATTGTCGGCCGCGTCATCCGCGCGCCGCTCGCCTGCATAGGCGCCTGCGTCGCGGCGGCGATCGCGTGCTTCGCGCTCTGGAGCCCACTCGAACGCAACATGGTCCCCAGCTTCAGAGAGACCGATCTTGTGATCGAATGGCAGGGTCCGCCCGGCACTTCGCTGCAGGCAATGATCCGGTCGACCGAGAACCTGATCCGCGACCTGCGGCAGATCCCGGGAGTGCAGAACGCGTTCGCCAATCTCGGACGGGCTGTGCTTTGCAACTGCGAACGTGCGACGGACGTCAATACGGGGCAAGTGTGGGTCAACATCGATCCGAAGGCCGATCGCGAAGCAACGGTGGATGCCGTCGAAGCCGCCATCACCGCCTATCCAGGGATGCGTGGCAAGCTTGGGACGTACCTGTCCACCAAGCTGCGCGAGGCGCTCACCGGTGACCCGGATTCCATCACCGTGCGTGTCTATGGCAACAGCCTCGATATCATTCGCGCCAAGGCGGAGGAGATCCGCGCATCGATGGCGAAGATCCCCGGCATTGAAGATCCCCGGGTCGAACTACAGGTCGAAGAACCCTCGATCGAAGTCAAGGTGGATCTCGATCGCGCAGCTAGTTACGGCCTCAAGCCGGGCGACGTCCGCAGGGCGACCTCCGCGATGGTCGGCGGCATCACCGTCGGTGCGCTTTTCGAGGACCAGAAGGTTTTCGACGTGGTTGTCTGGGGGCGGCCGGAGTTGCGCGACAACATCGATGATGTGCGAAATCTGATGATCAATAGCGATAGCGGGTCCCAGGTTCGCCTGGCTCAGGTTGCAGACGTCCGCATCGCGCCGGCCACCAGCATCATCCAGCGGCAGGGGTCGTCGCGTCGTATCGATGTTTCCGCGAAAGTGGACGAGCGGGCGCTCGGTGATGTGGCGGATGATGTCGCCCGGAACGTTAAACAGATCGCTTTCCCGTTCGAGCACCGTGCCGAGGTGCTCGGCGAATACAAGGAGCAGCGAGCTTCTCTGCGATCGATATATAGCTACATGGCGGCGGCTGCGGCGTTGATGTTCCTGCTGACGCAGGCGGTGCTCCGCAGTTGGACACTCAGCGCCCTGTCGCTACTCGGCGTACCGGTCGCTGCACTTGGCGGCCTCGCTGCGGCCGCAATCAATGATGGTCACTTCTCGCTTGGCTCTTTGTTGGGTCTGGCAGCGGTGCTCGCACTGATGGTGCGGCAGGGTATTGGTCTGGTCGCCCATTTTCAGCATCTGCAATTGAACGAGGGGGAGCCGTTCGGCGAAAAGCTGGTACGTCGCGGCGTCCAGGAACAGTTCCCGAGCATCATCGCCTCATCGGCGACGACGCTCGCTCTGGTGCTTCCGTTCGCGTTCATGGGCGATGTCGCCGGACTCGAAATCGCACACCCGCTCGCGCTCTCGGTCTTGGGCGGCGTCGTTACCATGACGCTCGGAACATTGCTCGTGCTGCCGGCGCTTTACTTGCGGTTCGGCGCCGGCTGGACGGCCGATCGGCTCGATCTTGAAATGGAGACCGCATCATGACCGCCGCTTGTGCCGCTTCGAAGGTCGTCAAAAGGGGGGAACGTCCCATGGCCCGCTTCAACGCATTGATGGTCACGGCATTTATCGCGTGCCTCGCAGTGCCCTGTGCATCAGCACTGGCCGCTGAGACGGCAGTCAAGAAGATCATGCCAGCGCGCGTCGAGGCCACAAATGACGCAAAGATCATGAAGGTGACGCTTACGCCGAAAGCGGCTGAACGGCTCGGCATCGTGATCGACGAGGTGCGCGCCGATCCGTCGGGTCGCCGGATCGTGCCATACGCATCTGTTCTCTACGACCTAACCGGAAAGACGTGGGTCTATATCAGCGCCGATCCGTTGACTTTCGTTCGCGGCGCGGTGCTGATCGATACCATCAAGGGCGACAACGTGTATCTGACGGACGGGCCCCCCGCTGGTACGAAGGTGCTTGCGGCTGGAGTGCCACAGGTCTTCGGCACAGAGGTGAAGGTAGGTCACTAGCTGTGCGTCGAAATTGATTTTCCACGGCGGCCTCGGCCTGAGTGGGGGGATTTTTTCCGATGATGAGGCTGATTATTGGTTCGAGTCTGCGCTTTCGTTATCTCGTCCTCGCCCTTGGAGTGGTGCTGACCTGGTTTGGCCTCGCACGACTGCGGGACGTACCCGTGGACGTATTCCCGGAATTCGCGCCACCCCGGGTCGAGATCCAGACCATCTGTCTTGGGCTTTCATCCGCCGAAGTTGAGCAACTCGTCACGGTGCCGCTGGAAAACGCGCTGAACGGCGTCCCGGACATTGACGTGATGCGTTCGAAGTCGGTGGCGCAATTGTCGTCGATCCTGTTGATCTTCAAGACGGGCGTCGACGGGATCAGCGCGCGGCAACTGGTCAGCGAGCGAATGGCGCTCGCGACGAAGAGCCTGCCGACATGGGCGGCGCCGCCGTTCATGATGCCGCCATTGTCCTCCACCAGCCGGATCATGAAGGTCGGCATTACTTCCAAGGAGAAGTCCGTGATGGACTTGTCGATGCTCTCCTATTGGACGATCCGGCAACGGCTGCTCGGAGTTCCCGGCGTTGCGAACATCGCGATCTGGGGAGAGCAGCTCAAGATGCTTCAGGTCATGGTTGATCCGAAGCGTCTGGCCGAGGTGGACGTTACACTCGACCAGGTGCAGGAGGCGGTTTCCGACGCCCTCGACGTTGGTCTGCTGCGCTATGCCCGCGGCGCGCATATCGGTACCGGGGGCTTCGTCGAAACACCCAATCAGCGCTTTCAGCTTCGCTTCGTCGGCGGCGGCGTCACACCTGAGACGCTCGCCAAGGTGCCGGTGACCAGACCGGCCGGGAAACCGCCGCTGTTGCTGAGCGACGTGGCCAGTCTGGTCTATGCGCCGCAGGGCATGATCGGCGATGCCGTCATCAACGACGGCCCGGGCCTCATGCTCATTGTCGAAAAGTTTCCCTGGGGCAACACGCTCGCCGTCACCCGTGGGGTGGAGGACGCGCTGGAGCGAATGAAGCCTGGCCTTCCAGGGGTCGAGATTGACACGACAATCTTCCGGCCGGCGACTTTTGTCGAGGACTCGATCCACAACCTGTCCTGGGCACTGCTGCTGAGCTGCCTGCTGGTCACAGGAATCATACTCCTCTTCCTTTACGAGTGGCGTACTGCGATCGTCTGCATCATTGCTATCCCGCTTTCGCTGCTGGCGGCCGGCCTCGTTCTGTTCATGTCCGGCGCCACGGTCAACACCATGACCTTGGCCGGCTTCGTCATCGCGTTGGGGGTTGTCGTCGACGACGCGATCCTCGACGTCGAGAACATCATGCGGCGACTTCGTCTTGCGCGGCGCGCAGGAGACACGCGAAGCACGGCGCGCATCATTCTGGACGCTTCACTCGAGGTGCGGGCGCCGATCGTCTACGCGACCCTCATCGTGGTCACGGCGGTCGTGCCGGTCTTGTTCATGCAGGGCCTGACCGGATCCTTCTTCAAGCCACTGATTGCCGCCTACGTGCTCGCGATTGCGGCCTCGCTCGTTGCGGCGATGACGGTGACGCCGGCGCTCTGCCTGATCCTGCTGCGTGGCGCGCGACTCGAAGGGCGTGAATCACCTGTCATCGTCTGGCTGCTGCGCCATTATGCGCCCTTGCTGGAACGCGTCACCCGGGCTCCACGCATGGCCTATATCGCTGTCGGAATAGTGATGCTCTCGGGGATCGGTGTTTGGCCGCTGCTCGGCCACTCGCTGCTGCCTTCGTTCAAGGAGCGCGACTTCCTGATGCACTGGGTTACCACCCCCGACGCGTCGCTGCCCGAGATGCTGCGCATCACGACCCGCGCGAGCAAGGAACTGCGCGCCATTCCGGGCGTACGAAACTTCGGCGCCCATATAGGCCAGGCCTTCGCCGCTGACGAAGTCGTCGGCGTCAATTTCGGGGAGAACTGGATCAGCATCAGCAAGGACGCCGACTACGACAAGACGCATGCCAGGATCGAGGAAATGGTGGAGGGCTATCCCGGCCTCTACCGCGACGTGCAGACCTATCTGAAGGAACGGATGCGCGAGGTCCTGACCGGCGCAGGAGAGGCGATCGTCGTCCGCATCTTCGGCCCGGATCTTGAGGTTCTGAGGGACAAGGCAGAGGAGGTCCGCACGGCGCTCGCGGACGTTCCGGACCTCGTCAACCTGCATAAGGAGTTGATGGTCGAAGTACCGCACATTCAGGTGACGGTGAAGCTGGAGGAGGCGCAACGCTACGGTTTGAAGCCGGGTGATGTCCGGCGTGCCTCCGCATCACTGATGGCTGGAACCGAGGTCGGCGATATTTTTATCGGCGGGCGCACTTACGACGTGCAGGTGTGGACCTCGCCGGATGCCCGCCACAGCGTCGACTCGGTCCGCGAGATGCTGATCGACACTCCGACCGGGCAGCGCGTCAAGCTGGCGGAAGTAGCCGACATCAGCATTCGGCCGACGCCAAACGTCGTCAAGCGTGAGGCGAGCTCCCGTCGGATCGACGTGCAGGCGAATGTCAAAGGACGCGATCTCGGCGCGGTCGCCACGGACGTGCAGTCGCGTTTGGACAAGCTTGCGTTTCCGCTCGGATACTACGCCGTGTTGCAAGGCGAATATCAGGAACTAAGCGCCGCGCGCAGGCGACTCGAACTGTTCTCCGTCCTCGCGCTCGCTGTCATCTTCGTCCTTCTGCAACAGTCTTTTGAAAGCTGGCGGCTGGCAGCGCTCAGCTTCGTGACCCTTCCTTCGGCGCTGGTCGGCGGCGTGCTGGCGGCGTGGCTGGCGGGAGGCGTGATTTCCCTTGGCTCGCTGGTTGGTTTCCTGACGGTGCTTGGCATCGCCGCCCGCAACGGGATCATCATGATCAATCACTTCCAGCATCTGGAACGCCATGAGGGAGAGGTTTTCGGCATGAAGCTCGTGCTTCGCGGCGCGAGCGAGCGGTTACGGCCGATCCTGATGACGACCGGCGCTGCCGGGCTCGCGATCCTGCCACTGATCATTTTCGGCGACCTGCCGGGCCACGAGATCGAATACCCGATGGCGGTCGTCATTCTGGGCGGCCTCGTGACATCGACGCTGCTCAACCTGTTCATCTTGCCTGCATTTTATCTGCGTTTCGGCCGCGGCACCGGTTCGTCGACGGATCGTGTGGCCGTTCCGGGAGCGGCACAGCTATCCGGGAGCGTGTGACATGAAGACCGTACATCGCCACAACGGTTGGATTGTTGCCGCTGCTGCGGCTCTGTCCGCACTTGCGTGTCCGATCACAGCAGCCACGGCCGAGGATGGTCGCTTTGAAAAGCTCTCCGTATATCTCGAACGCAATGTACAGGATCATGATGCCGAGATCCGGTTCGAGGCCACCGGCGCGGAGGATGGGCTGGCCGCGTTGAAGGTGATGGCGCCGGGCGAGCGCACGGTGATCGACCTCAGATCGCCGGACTCGAAGCTGGGAATTCGCAGTCTCACGCTCGAATCGCCCGAGCCCGATGATGACAAGATCGTGCGGGCGGATTTCCCGGCGGGCGCATATCGTTTCGAGGGAACGACGACCAAGGGGGCGAGCCTGCGCGGTGAGGCGCGGTTGAGTCACGTGTTCCCGAAACCCGCCGCGTTCGAATATCCGCGGCCTGATCAGAAAGACGTGCCCGCCACCGCGCTGACGCTGCGCTGGTCTGTGCCGGAGGGGATCGAGGGCTGCACAGTCGTGATCGAGCAAACCGGCTCGGCCTACGAAATCCGGGCGCTTCTGCCGGGCTCAGCAAGATCCTTCACGGTACCTGAAGGGTTCCTGCGCGCCGGCAAGGCCTACAAATTCGCGATCGGGACTGTCGCAAAGGACGGCAACCGGTCGTTCATCGAAGCCGGCTTCACCACGGCGAGGGCGCGATGATCCAGCCCGCTCGCGAAATGGCAGATCGGCCCAACGGCCACATCGGGCTGAAAACTTCCGCAACCTTGGGCGATAGTTGGCCGGACCGCCGCCCGCAACTGGAGGCATTCACATGTTCGACAAGCAGGGTTTGGAGCGACAGATGAAGACGGCGAGCGAGCAATCTGGCCGGCTGGCCAGGTGGCGTGCCGCGTTCATGGCGGGCACCGTTCTGATGACGGCCGGGTTCGTGGTCTCTGGCGGCGCGGTCGCGGGCGATATCAAAGACGAACCGCGCTTTAAGAGCGGCAAGGATTACTCGTCGCTGAAGGACTGGAATCTGAAAGCCGAGAACATCGTCCCGCACGGGGTCAACCCGCTCTATTACCCGATCGTGCCGGGCCACAAGCACGTGCATGAGCGGCCCGATCACCCGGACGGAAAATATCGCAAGGAGACCGTGGTCCTCGATAGCACCGAGGATTTCGACCTTCCCGGTATCGGCAAATTCAAGACGGCGGTTGTGCAGGAAGAAGAATACATGGATGGCGTCCTGACACAGCGCGCGCTCAACTGGTTCGCCGTCGATAAGACCACCAACAGCGTCTATGCCTTCGGCGAGGTGAGTTGGGAAATCAACGAGGAAGGAAAACCGGTTTTTGAAGGCACATGGCGGGCGGGCGATCTCGACGGCGACGGCGTCGCCGAACCGGGTCTGTTGATGCCCGGCACGTTCACGGTGGGCGGCCGCTATATATTCGACGGCGGCCAGAACCAGGCCTATGGCGGCGCCGAGAACATGGAAGCCGGCATCGAAATCACGGTTCCGGCGGGGACGTTCAAGAACTGCGTCCGGGTTCGCGAGCAGGGTCTAATCAACCTGAAAGACATCACCGACAAGATCTGGTGTCCGGTCGTTGGTGTTGTGCTTGACACTTCCGACGGCAAACTCGTCGCTTCCGCCGCGCTGCCGAAGGACAATCCGGCCTCGGACGTTTCAAGCATCGGGAAGCTGCGCGACAAGCCGCTGAAGTATACGCCGCCCGTGGCGAAGGTCTCGGGAGACCAGGCGACGAAGATCGCGCTCGCGGAGATCCCCGGCAAGGCTACGTCCGTGAAGATCGAGCGGAAGAAAGGCAAGAATGTCTACGTGGTTGAGATCCAGACGCCGAAGGATGGCGAGAAAGACGTCTTCGTCGACATCGAGTCCGGAAAGATCGTCGGAACGGACTGATGTGAACGGTGCGAGCGCCCTGATCCACGATTTTCGTCGCACGGGTTTCTCCTCCCACGGGTGACGAAATCGTGGATCACGGGCGATCCCTCCGTGTTCCGTGCCGGCGTAGCGATTGAACGGGAAGGATACCGCCATGAAGAGGACGATCCACTGGGGCCTGCTCGCCAGTCTTCTTCTTGTTGCGCCAGCCGTGGCCGTCGTGCAGGCCCAGCAACCGGGCCCTTCGAAAGAGCGTGCGCCGCCTGCGGCAAAGATCACGGAAGAACAGGCGAAGAAGATTGCGCTTGAGCGCATCCCCGGCAAAGTCACCGACGTGGCGATCGAGAAAAAGGGCGGCAAGAATGTCTACGTGATCGAGATCCAATCACCGGAGCAGGGCGAGAAGGACGTCTTCGTCGACATCGAAACCGGAAAGATTATTGGGACGGACTGACATATACCGGCTGCATACGAGGTTCGTATTGGAAAGGATACCGCTATGAGAAGGGCAATTTGCACGGGCCTGTTCGCCGTCCTGCTCGCGCCGGCGATGGCGGCGGCGCAGGCACAGGCGCCGAAGGGTCTTGGTACTGAAGAGTTCGGTATGTCGCCACGCGAGCTGGTTCAGGCGATCGAGAAGACCGAGGAACTGATCGCGCGCTGCATGCGCGAACAAGGCTTCCAGTACGTGGCGGCCGACCACAACACGGTGCGGGCGGGCATGGCGGCGGACAAAAAGCTTCCGGGCCTCAGTGAGGAGGAGTTCGTCAGCCGTTATGGCTTTGGCGTATCTACCTTCTATACCGGTTTGCCGCCTCAGCTCGCCACCGGCTACAGTCCCGCCCGCGTCGGCCTCGGCGAACGCAATGTGCAAATTTTCCGCAAGCTTTCCCCCGCGGATCAGGTCGCTTACAATCGCGCGTTGTTGGGGGACGACGTGAGTAGCACCTTCGCGGTTGCTTTAGAGATCGAGGATTTGTCGCGGACCGGCGGTTGCACACGCAAGGCCCTCACTGAAACATTCAAACCGGATCAGTTGAAGGCCAGCCACTACAATCCTCAGGACGCGCTCATCAACAAGGACCCGCGGATGAAGGCCGCCCTTGGGTTCTGGCAGCGGGAGATGAAGAAGGCCGGCTTCGAATACGGCCACCCGGACGAAATCGAACCCGACCTGCGGAACCGGCTCAGCACGCTGACCGAGGGCGGCAAGCTGTTGGCGACCAAGATGTCGCCGGACCAGAAAGCCGCTCTGCGGAAACTGCAGGATTACGAGCGCCTGGTCGCGGCCAGGAGCTTCAAAATGCAGGAGGAGGTACTGACGCCAGTCGAGGAGAAGATCCAGGAGGAGCTGTTCTCTCGGAAAGTGCAATAGACCAATTAGGATGTACACTCCCGTACTTTCCCAGATCGGCGGCTATGAGTAATCTCATTTTCCTGGCAGCGCATCGCATGACGAAAGCGAACGCAACGCTTCCTGCGAAGATGGCCCGCACGCTGTCGATGGCGGGAGGGACTACGGCATGGTCGCAAAGCGCGTAAACGTTCTCTGGGCTATCTTGGGCGCGGTTGGGGGCATGGCGCTTGGCGCCTGGTACATGGGCTCCAGGATCCAGTCGCCGGCGGAAATGGCGGCGCGCACCGCAGCGCCCGAGCCATCCGCGATCCTTGTGCCTGTGGAGTCGCGTGTACTGAGTTCCGATGTGGTCACCCGCGGCACGGTCCGCTTCGGACTGCCGCAGCCGATTTCGATCGCGCCTTCGACGGTCAAGGGAGGCGTCGGGCTGATCTCGTCGCTGCCCCGACCCAATACGAACTTTGGAGAAGGCGAGGTGATTCTATCCGCATCCGGCCGTCCGGTCTTTGTCCTCAGCGGCGCGACACCGGCTTTTCGCGACATGGCGCCCGGAACCAGCGGTGGCGATGTCCGCCAGCTCGAAGAAGCCTTAGCTCGTCTTGGCTTCGATCCGGGCACAGTCGATGGCAATTACGATCAGAGGACATCCGCCGCCGTCGAGCGCATGTATAAAAAGGCAGGTTGGGATCCTTACGCACCGACCCGCGAACAGCGCGCTGCCGTCGCGGCGCTCGAGCGAGAATGGTCGGATGCCGCGCGCGCCCAGCTTGCGGCCGAGGCCACGCGCGAAACAGCGGTGAAAGCGGTCGCCGCCGCGCGGGCGATCGCGGAGCAGAACGCTCGTCAGGCCGCGCTCGACAGCGCCGCGCGCGTTGGCGATAGCCGCCAGCTGGCAGACGCGCGGGCCGGAAAATCCCTCGCGCTTGAGACCGAACGTGCGCGGGCCGCGCATTCCGCGACGGCGGCCAGTGCCGACGTCGCCACGCAGGTCTCCGATCGTGCCCTGATCGTTCTCGATCCGCGCCAGACCGAAACGGCGCGCGCCGCGGCCGAGGCCAAGCTTAAAGTGGCGCGTGCCGCGCAGCGCAAGGCGAAGCTGGAAGCCGATCTGGCGATTC
The DNA here is from genome assembly GCF_036924645.1 of Bradyrhizobium sp. AZCC 2176. Lineage (NCBI taxonomy): Bacteria > Pseudomonadati > Pseudomonadota > Alphaproteobacteria > Hyphomicrobiales > Nitrobacteraceae > Bradyrhizobium > Bradyrhizobium sp. AZCC 2176. The sequence continues at coordinate 5,232,684 of NZ_JAZHRX010000001.1, forward strand.
AGACCGCGGCGCGCGAGGCCGCGCTGGCCGAGGAACGCATCCGGGTCGCCGAGGGAGCCGTGAAGGCGGCCCGCCTCGAAGGCGAGCGCAGCGTACGCGCCGCGCTGGAACAGCAAGAGCTCGCTGAATTTGACGTCAAGGTCGCAAGCGAACGAGCACAGCGGCTGAACGCCGAACTCACGGCCGCGCGCGCGAAGCTTGGCGTGCAGGTGCCGGCGGACGAGGTCGTTTTCATCCCCTCGCTTCCGATCCGCGTCAACGAGGTGACCGCTGCAGTCGCTGCCAATGCTTCCGGGCCGGTCATGAGCGTGACGGATAACCAGCTCAGCATCGACTCGCAACTGCCACTTGAAGCCGCGCCGCTGGTGAAGCCCGGGATGAAAGTTGCGATCGACGAGCAGGCGCTTGGGATCAAGGCGACCGGGATCGTCGAGACGGTGGCGACCACACCCGGCACGCGCGGCGTGGACGGCTACCACTTCTATCTCGGGGTCAAGGTGGAGACTACGCCTGTGCTCCTGGCGGGGTTTTCCGTCCGGCTGACAATTCCGATCGAAACGTCGAAGGGCGAGGTCACCGCGGTCCCGACCAGCGCGGTGTCGCTTGCCGCCGACGGAACATCGCGCGTGCTGGTCGAACGCGGCGGCAAGCAGGAATACGTCACCGTGCAGCCGGGGCTTTCGACGGGCGGCTATGTCGAGGTCAACACCCCCGACGGACGATTGATCCCCGGCCAACTTGTGGTGGTCGGCTATAAGACAGCCGAGCCGACGGCACCGCCGGCCGCGGTCAAATGAAGCTCGCGGAGGACATGCGGCCGGCGGTGCCGATCAAAGCGGCTGCAGCCGACGCCGATCATGTCCTCGATCTGCGTAAAGTGTGCAAGCAATTCGGGATCGATCCCGCGGTCGACGCATTGGTCGATGTCGACCTCGTTTTGCGGCGCGGCGAATGGCTGTCGATAACCGGTCCGTCCGGCTCGGGAAAATCCACGCTGTTGAATATCCTCGGCTGCCTCGACCGGCCAACCAGCGGACAGTACGTTTTTGATGGTATCGAAACGACGAAGCTTAGCGAGAATGAGCGGGCCGGGCTGCGCAGCCGCCGCGTTGGATTCATCTTTCAGTCATTCCACCTGCTGCCCTATCGCACTGTCCTTGAGAACGTCATGCTGGCGGAAGTATACCGCCGGCAGGCCGGACGCGGGCGACGCGAGCGGGCGATGGAGGAAATTCGCCGCGTCGGCCTCGAGCATCGCGCCAATTTCTTGCCTTCCAAATTGTCCGGCGGCGAACGTCAGCGGGTGGCGATCGCCCGCGCCCTGATGGGATCACCGAGCCTGCTCTTGTGCGACGAGCCGACCGGCAATCTCGATTCCAAGAACACCGAGTCGATCCTGGATTTCTTCACCGAGCTCAACAAGGAGGGCATGACGATCGTCGTCGTGACGCACGACGAAAACGTCGCGCGCCGGAGCTCGCGCCGGGTCAACATGAAGGATGGCGAGCTCTTTGGTGGAAGCGAGACGGCATTGCCACCTCCATCCAGGGCGCGCATCGCGGCGTCCGGGATCACGATGCGCGACCTCGCCTCCGAGGCCATCGCCGGGGCGATTGCGCGTCCGGCCCGGATGGCGCTGACGGTGCTTGGCATCGTGATCGGTATGTCGGCGCTGGTCGCCACCATCGGGCTGACGCGAACCGCCGGTAACCGCATCATCAGTCAGTTCGATCAACTCGCGGCCACGGAATTATTCATCACGGCGCGGCCGGGAATGGCGACCGGCACGATTGATCCACGTGCCATTCCATGGGACGCGCCGGAACGGCTGGTCCGGTTGAACGGTGTCGTGGCCGCGGGCCTGCTCAGCGACGTCAATGTCCACGACATGCTCGTCAGCGCCTCGCCGGTGGTGGATCCCGCCAATCAGACCGCATTCAAACTGGCGGTGCGCGCCGCCTCGCCGGATTTGTTTCGCGCCGTGCGTGCCGACCTCGCCTCGGGACGGTTTATCGACGGGGGGCATTCTGCCCGCGCCGAGCGCGTTGCGATCCTCGGCCCCGATGCCGCGCGCCGCCTAGGCATCACCGGCGTCGAGCGGCTGCCCGCGATCTATGTCGGGGACGAACTCTATCTCGTGATCGGTATCCTCCGAGACGTGGTGCGAAAGCCGGAACTGCTTGGTTCGGTCATCATTCCCGAGGGCACGGCGCGACGGCATTTCAGTCTGTTCGGGCCTGGCATGGTGGTGGTGGAGACGAAGATCGGCGCCGCTTCCCTGATCGCGCTGCAGGCGCGGGCGGCACTTCGGCCGGACGACCCGCGCACGCTTCGCGTGCAACTGCCGCAGGAGCCGCGGCGCGTGCGCGACGACGTGCAAACCGATCTCAATATGATGTTCCTGCTGCTGGGCGGCCTGTCGCTCGTAGTCGGCGCGCTCGGGATCGCAAATATCACCCTGGTGGGAGTAATGGAGCGGACTGCGGAGATTGGACTGCGCCGTGCCATTGGCGCTACTCGTCGCCACATCGCTTCACAGTTCCTCATCGAGAGTGCGTCCATGGGTGTCGTGGGGGGACTGCTCGGATCCAGCGTCGGCGTGCTGATCGTGGTGGGTGTCTCGGCGTATCAGGTCTGGACCCCGGTGCTCGACCCGCTCGCTCCCTTGCTGGCGCCAGCTGTCGGCGGGGTGATCGGTCTGCTGTCGGGGGTCTATCCCGCCTCGCGTGCCGCCGCGCTCGAACCGGCCGAAGCGTTCCGACATTAGTTCGGACATCAAACCAATTGGTTGGTAAGAGAGGTCGAATCGGGTGGCGCTTTTGCCTACAAGGGCAATCCTCTCGCTGCTTTCTGGCTTCGCTCCGTGGATGGGAGTAAGACCATCAAAGCAACGGGTCAGGGGCCGATGGCTTCTGGCACGTCGGTAATTACTGTGCACGCGACGATCAAATAACATTCCTCGCGTCCATTGCACGGCGGACACGTGTTGTCGTCCAAAGCAAGTTATCTTACGGCAGCGATCCTCTCAGGTCTGCGACACCAATATCCAGGGTGACTCGGTTACCGTTCTCAGAAGTGGTGTGCGCGCGGATTTCACCGTGTTCGGACACAGTCATGACTCGAACGACGATCGCGCCGACCAAAAGCAGCGTGACCATGATCAGCCCAATTCCGGCCGGCGTTAGGTATAGGTTGGACCCAAAGCGCATCATTGCTGCACCCATGCGCATCGCCCGCGGCCCGTTGCAACACGCTTGGTTGAGTCGTTGGGCGATTTGGTGGCGTGGCGGCGGCGATCCGGCGTTCATTCTCTTGTGCACCGTCTTGTGCGCGCCGCACACCCAGCCCGAGCGCTCGCACGGTTAGGACGGTGCCGGGGTAGGCGACGTTCACAAAATCAAATTGAGCGCGAATGCCACCGGCGAATGAAGGCAAGTGCTTTCAAAGGAAGTTGAGCACGCTGATGCGAAACAGATCACATGAGCTGTCCGCCAGCCGGAATAGGGTTGCCGAGTAATCACCGTTTACGCTCAGCGCGCGTTTACGCTCAGCCCGCCACGAACACGTTCGCTTACGTGATAGGCATTTTGCCACAACCATCGGGGATGGGCGTCCCTGGCGTTGTCACGATCCGGCCGGGCGGCGGTGATGCTTCCTGGTCATATGCAGTCCCTCTTAGGGCGTGCTTACACATGGGACGGGGCAAGCAGATGCATGATCGAACCGTCACTCCGAAGCCATCGGTGGGCGAGCCCCCCGGGGCTCAAAGGCGTTGGCCGCGACCTGCGCATCGATGCCTGCCGCGGCATCGCGCTATGGTGCATCTTTCTTGACCATGTCCCCAACAACATCGGAAGCTGGCTGACGCTGCGGAACTTCGGCTTTTGCGATACCGCGGAAGTATTTATGTTCGTCTCGGGTGTGACCTGCGCGCTGGCCTACGGCAAGGCTCATTGGTGCGAGGGCTGGAGCGGCGTAGTCAGCCGTACGCTGTGGCGGAGCTGGGACATCTATGTCGCATTTCTGCTGCTCACTCTCGCTTGCGCCATTATGGTTCACTCACCAATTGGCTCTGCGCAGCAAACTCTGTGATCCGCTTCCGGTATCCCGAAGCCGAACTTCCGCGCCCCAAGGAAATGGTGACTATTCGACGAAGCCGGCCAGTCTGGGCAGCCACAAACTGATGCTCGGGAAATAAATGCACAGCATCAAGCCGAGCACCTGCAGCGCAACGAACGGATACATGGCCGTGAATACGTCGTTCATGGTGACGCCCGGCGGCGCCGTGCCCTTCATGTAGAACAGCGTCGCCCCGAACGGCGGCGTCATGAACGCGGTCTGCAGATTGACCGCAACCAATGTGCCGAACCAGGTCATCAGGGCGGCGTTGCTGCCGATGTGGTCGGAGAAGTCGTACTTCAACAGGATCGGCCCGAACACCGGCAGGACGATCAGGCAGATCTCGATCCACTCGAACGGGAAGCCGAGCAGGAAGATCAGAACCATGATGAAGGTGAGCATTTCCCACTTGGTGTCGATGCCGAAATGGGTGAGCGTCGAGATCATCAGGTCGTCGCCGCCGAGCACGCGGAACACGTAGGAGAAGCCGGTCGCGCCGAGGAAGATCAGGAACACCAGGCCGTTGGCGCGGCAGGAGGAATAGATCGCCTCGTTCATCATCTTGAACGTCATGCGCCTGTTCAGCGCGGCGATGAACATGGAGCCGAGCACGCCGACAGCACCGCTCTCCGTGGGCGTGGCCCAGCCGGCGAAGATCGAGCCGAGCACGATCACCAGCAGCGCCGTCATGGGGAACAGGCCCCGCCACAGGGCGTACCAGAACGCTCGGCGGGTCTGCGGCCCGTAGCCGGGCGGCAGCTTGGGCGCGGCGCCTGGCCTGAAGATGGCGACGAGCACGATATAGACGAGGTAGAGGCCGGAAAGCAGGAAGCCCGGCATGATGGCGGCGAGAAACAGGTTGCCTGCCGAGGTCGACAGCATCTCCGCCATCACCACCAGCATGATGGCCGGCGGAATCAGGATGCCGAGCGTTCCGGCCGAGGCGATGGTGCCGATGGCAAGCCGCTTGTCGTAGCCCGCGGCCAGCATCTGCGGCAGGGCGATCACCGACAGCGTGATAACAGCCGCGCCGACCACGCCGATCGGCGCCGCCAGGATCGTGCCCATCACCATCACGGAAACCGCCAGCGCGCCCGGGCACCACTTGAGCAGGACCTCGGTTGCGTCCAGCATGTCCTTGGCGGAGCCCGATCGCTCCAGGATCGCGCCCATGAAGATGAACATGGGGATCGACGCCAGGACCGGATCGTTGGCGACCCCGCCCCACATGCGCAGTACGATATCGGACAGGCCGATCAGGTTGAACGTGCCGAGCCAGGCGCCGAAGACGGCAAAGACGAGCGCCAGTCCGCCCATGATGTAGGCGACCGGGTAGCCGATGAAAATGAAGAAAAACATCGACACGAACATGATCAGAGCGAGATTGTCGGCCAGCCAGTCGAGCACGTTGGAGTCCTCCAGTTGGATTAGACGTCCGTAATCACATGTCCGATTTGCAGATTGACTTCCCGCTCCGACTTATGACCGAACAGGAAGACGATCACGCGGAGCAGTACGCTGAGAATGCCGAGCACCACCATCCACAGCCCGGCAGCGTAGATGCCCTTGATGATCCAGCGGTGGGTCAACCCGACCGTGCTATCGGACTGCTCGCCGAGCCGATAGGATTGCGCAACGAAATCCAGGCTGTAGTAGGCGACCAGCGCCATGTAGGGCAGCGCCAGCACGAGGCAGCCGGCGAGTTCGATCCATGCCCTGCCGCGATACGACATCATCTCGGTGAAGGTATCGACCCGCGGATGCGCGTTGATCGTGTAGCAGTAGCCCATCCAAAGCGAGAAGATCGCGGCGTGGAAGTGCCATTCCAACTCTTGCAGCCTGGTGTACGGCAGCTGCAAGCCAAACTTGCGCGCGACGACATCGAACGTGGTCACGCACGCCATGATGACGAGCAGCCACCCGGACGCCAGGGCAACAACCTCGAGCGCCCGCCGCATATTCTCGGCCAGCTTCAGCAATGCACTCATCGCGACAAAGTCCTGCTGTGGCGGAACCTGCGGCAGTGCACCATGCGCAACCGTTCTCCAGACACATTCCCTCCGCCATTTTGCCCGCCCTGCCTCAGCAACTGCTGTGCCATCGGCAGATACGACCTCTCGCTCGCACACCGCATCAGGATTGAGATGCGCGTGCGGCCGATCGGCTACCGGGCTGTTCGGTTGATCTCATCGCCGCCCGGCGAGGCAACTTCCCCGGCAGGAGTTGGCGCAGCCCCGCGCTGCACCGGCTGCCTCCGCTCAATCCTTCTGATAGGTGGTTTTCATCGCCTGCGACGCGCCCCAAACCGAGAACTTCTTGCGGTAGTCCAGGTAGTGGTCGGCAACCTTCTTGAACAGCGGGTCCTTGGCCGATTCCTCCGCCAGCACTTCCAGCCAGGCTTTCTCCAGCGTGGCCAGGTCTTGGTCGCTCCAGCGCTTGATCTGAACCTTGTGCTTGTCGCGCATCTCGGCCATCGCCGCGAACTGGGAGTGGTCGCTCTCGACGTAGGTGTGCATGATGGATTCGCCGAGGGCGATCTCGATGATCGCCTTGTTCTGATCCGACAGCGCCTCCCACGCCGCCTTGTTCATCAGAAGCTCGCTCACCGAGGTCTGCTGATGCCAGCCTGGGAAATAGTTGAACTTGGCGATCTGATGGAAGCCCAACTTGGTGTCCATCGTCGGCATCGAGAACTCGGTCGCGTCGATCACGCCGCGTTCCAGCGCAGGATAGATGTCAGCCGCTGCCATCAACTGGGTGGAGACGCCCAGCTTCTGCATCACCTGCGCGCCAAGGCCGAAGAACCGCATCTTCAGCCCCTTCAGCTCCTCGATCGACTTGATCTCGTTGCGGAACCAGCCGGAGGTCTCGGGCGCGATGGCGAAGGAGTCGATCGCAAACAGGCCGTGCTTGGCGTAGATCTCATTGCGCAACTGGTTGCCGCCGCCGAACCACTTCCAGCCGAGGAACTCGCCGATGGGTGGGCCGAACGGCACGGTGGTGAAGAAGGCCAGCGCGGGGTACTTGCCGGTGTGGTAGCCGGGCGTCGTCCAGCACGATTCGATCGAGCCCTTGGCCACCGCGTCGAAGCACTCCAGCGGCGGGATCAGCGCACCGGGCTCGTAGAACTTGATCTCCAGTTTGCCTCCCGACAACCGCTCGACATTCTTCGCGAAGCGCACGCCCGAGGTGCCGAGGTGTGGCAGCTGGCTGCCGAACGCGCTCTGCATCTTCCAGCGGACTTTATCCTGCGCGTTCGCATCTGTGGTCACCGCCGTGAGCGCCAAGGCGGATAGCCCCACGAATCCCATTAACAGTGTGGATTTCATCATGTTGCAGCTCCTCCCTTCGTTGCCCGGAATGCCGACGCGCGGCTCACGCGGCCCAATGGTCGCTCGCGGTACGTTTGTTGAGGTGGTCGCGCGCCGCTCCTTTGTTGCTGTCAAAGCAAGCATTTCGCGTGCCGGTGCAGCACGGCGAGTGCTCGGTGAGAAACCGGCACAAAAGGACTGTCGGCTTTATTGAGAGTGCGATGCCCGCCGACGGCATTCCCCGCTGCGAATTCGCCTCGAACGGAGACGTCGGCACGTCCCGTCTGGAAGAGCAGCTCTAAACAAGACTACACGATCCGGCGCCCATCCAAAAGACCTCACATTGGCCGAACGCGGCACGAACAATTCTGCCAAAATCAGTGACCCTAATGTCCGCTCCGGGTCAATCGCGTCGTTTTTCGGCCAGCCACTTCCGGTCCACCCCGATCAGCGGACATTCGCAGGGTACGTCGTCACGTCAAACGTGCCAAAAGCCGACCGAAATATCCGCCTGGCTGACCGAGAGTCGCGCAGGTAGGCTTACAAGAAAGTCGAGGCGGCAACCACGGAGGCACGACCCGAAACACATCTCGCATGGTTTGCTTGATGCGCTCCAGCTTCTCTGACGGTATAATGCTCATGTGACAGATGGTGTTGCGTCTGACGGTGGAACCCACTCCTGCAGGCCCGGGTTGCCGCCCGCTGCTACAATCGGAGCCTGAATATTGGAGAAATGCTCGCAGAACTCAGTCTGTGCGGGCGTATCAACGAGTTATAAGAAGTTGTCCAGCGATCGCGTGTAGCGCGAGTTAGTCAAAGCGCAGAACCCATCAGGGCTCCACCAAGAGGGCAGCGTCTTGCAATCCATATCCAAGATTCACGGTGGCTATTATCTGGCAATCTTTGTGCTGGCGTCCGCGACGCTTTCCTACCAGATCCTGGTAACGCGCTTCTTCAGCGTTATGCTCCATTATCATTTCGCATTCGCGGCCATTTCACTTGCCATGCTCGGGCTCACCCGCGGAGCCATGGAGGTCTACGGCAAGCCCGCCCGTTATGCCGCCGAGCGGGTCGGAATCGAATTCGGACGCCACTCGTCATGGTTCGCACTCAGCAGCGTTGGCGCAATGATCGTTTTCCTGTGCGTGCCGCTCCTTGTATCCGCAGAAAATATACCGATCGCTCTGGCGCTGGCGACCATCACTTTCGTGGCTCCGTTCACGGAAGGCGGGGTTTGCATCACGCTGTTGCTGACGCGTTTGCCGTATAGCGGCGGGTGGCTCTATGCAGCCGATCTCCTGGGCGCCGCAGTTGGATGTCTCGGGGTGATCTTCATACTGCTGGTGATTGACCCCGTAAGCGCCACGCTATGGATCGGAGCCTTTGCTGCCGGCGTTGGCTGGATCGTCGTGCGAACCAGCGATGACGTCCGCAGCGTGCGTTTGAGCGGGGCTGTCGCGCTAACGCTGGCCGTCGCTGCCACCGTGCACTCCGGCCTTGACCTGACCGGTCGAAGCCATCTCGGTGTGTTCTGGGCCAAGGGCGCTGAGCAGACCGGCACGCTGTTCGAACGCTGGAATACCTATTCGCGGGTAAGGGTGCGGGAATTGGCCGGGAAGGTCCCGTTTGGCTGGGGCATGGTCCGCACTCCTGAGGCCCGGGTCGACCAACACTACCTCGACATCGATGCCGATGCAGGCACGATCATCACCAGGTATGATGGCGACATCGGAAAGCTCGCCTACCTGAAAGATGATGTCATCAATGCAGCCTACCTCGTGCAGCCGGCGGCCGACGTCGCTGTCGTTGGCGTGGGCGGCGGTCGTGACATCCTTTCCGGTCTGCTCTTCGGCGCCAGCCGGATTCGCGGAATTGAGATCAACCCGGCGATCTTCGAAGTGCTCACCGAAAAATTCGCTGATTTCTCCGGCCATCTCGATCGCCAGCCCGGCGTGTCCTTGGTCAATGCCGAAGCGCGAAGCTACATCAACCACTCGCCCGAGCGGTATGACCTGGTGCAGATTTCACTTATCGACACCTGGGCGGCAACGGCGGCCGGTGGCCTGACGCTCACCGAAAATCGTCTCTATACCGTGGAGGCGTGGGATGATTTTTACAGGGCGCTCAAGCCTGGCGGGCTGTTGTCGGTATCACGCTGGTACGATGCCGAGAAGCACCGTGGCGAGCTATACCGACTGATCGCGATTGCCGCGAGCGCGCTGCAGCGCAAAGGAGTGTCGGCCGGGGAGCTGCGGCATCACGTCGTCGCGGTCAACGTTGGCGGCATCGTGACGGTGATTACCCGGCCTGACGCGTTCAACGACGCAGAATGGCAAGGCGCGCGAGAGAGACTTCAAGCGCAGGGCTTCAAGATATTGTTGGGGCCGGACGTCACCTTCGATACCGTCACCTCGACATTGCTGTCCGACAAGGCGGACCAGGCTTTCTTCGATTCGCTGCCGGAAAACATCGCTGCTTCGACGGACGACAATCCGTTCTTCTTCTATACGTCGCGTTTTAGCGATTTCGTGAGCACGCATGGTTGGGAGATCATGAGCAACAATGCCGCGATCGGCATCACCGGCTTGCTGATCATCGTAGCGCTCTGCGCTTGCGGATATTACATCGTGCTGCCCTTCCTTCGTCTTGCGAGGCGGATGCCGATGGCGACGCTGACGCCGCCCGTGGCCTATTTCAGCGCGATCGGGATGGGCTTCATGCTGATCGAGATATCGCAGATGCAGCGCCTGATGGTCTTTCTCGGACATCCCGTCTACGGGCTGAGTGTAGTGCTATTCACAATTCTTCTCTTTAGCGGGATTGGCAGCGCCACGGTCGGTGCGGACACCTCCTCCCGATCACGCGTCACCGCCTTCAGGATTGCCGCCCTCTTCACCACGCTCGTGGTGGCAGGGCTGCTGACGCCGCTGATCACCACCTGGGCGCGGTCGCTGTCAACCGACATGCGTATTCTGGTGTCCGTCCTGCTGCTGGCTCCTCCTGCATTCTGCATGGGGATGATGTTCCCGCTTGGCCTCGGTGTCTGGCGCCGTCATCATGAACTGCTGCCGTTCTTCTGGAGCACCAACGGAATTACGTCGATGCTGGCGTCGGTGCTGGGCATGGCCTTGTCGATCCAGTTCGGCATCGCCAAGACCTATGCGCTGGGGGTGTGCTCCTATGCGGTCTGCGCCATCGTGATCGTTGCAAGCCGCCGGGTGCAGTCTATCGACATGTCAGCCGCGAAGGCGGCCGTTAGCCCGGGGGCCTGTATCGCAGAAAAGGACGGCGGCGGCCACATCAGTGAAGGGAAGTCCGAATATCGCGTCTTCGGCGAGGCAAGACGGCAGTGGAGAGAGAGGCGTTCATAGGGGCCCACAAACGAGCAGACCGCTATTCAAGCTGGCCGCTGGTTGCTTTCCAAATAGAACAGAGGGCTGAGCAGGGTCTCCCGCCGAAATCCAAATCGTTCGCAGCCGTCATCGAAGACTACATTCGCTACCGTGAGCGGGATCATCGCCGCGGCAAGACTTCAGCGGGGATGTTGAGGCAGATCATTCGTGTTTCGAAGTTCTGGCGAGAGTACGCTGGTGAACTGGCCGTTGAAGCAATCGACGACAGCTTGCTTACTAATTCATACACGGCGCACGTAGGCCGAGCCTTTAGGGCGCACACAGGTATGAATAGGTTTCTTCCGCTCTCGTTGCGACAATATCTATGTCGACGATGATTGGAGGTGTCTGGCCCTTCCAATGCGCTAATGGTATCGCGCCGCAGAAAAGGCGGATAGAGGGCTTGTGTTCGCGTTGGGTCAGCGCGAGATATTCGACAAGTAACATGGAACGGCAAGATCGAACGCGGCACCGCCGGCCGCCACGGATTTTCCGAGCAAAACGGCTGAAGCAGTCAGGGCTCAGCCGCCTCGTGGCCGGTCTGCAAGAGCCGATGACGCCTGTCGGCGGCGACTACGCCCTCATTGTCGCTAACCGTACTCGAGTTTTACGATCTACTTAGCGTTTGCTGCTGCCGCCCTCCGTTGCTCGGCTCTTCCTATCCGCCATGTGATTCAAATATGCCAAGATCAGGCCGAGTTCCTCATCGCTCAGGTCCTCTTCGGCCAAGCTGGGCATCCGCTGCTCGGGCCAAACCCGAACCGAGCGTGGATCTCGGATCAGCGCGCGCAAACCGGCATCGGTGAAGTACTCCGTCGGGTTCATCGGCACATTCAGATCGGGGCCAGCCGACGCCGATCCTGCCTGGTTCATCGTGTGGCATGTGAAGCATTTGTTCACGAAGAGGGTTTGCCCGTCTCGCGCCGGATGGAGGGCAGGGAGCATGGGATCAACCGCGAGCGAGGGCCACCGCTTGGCTGGCGCGTCTTGCACCGACAAACTGACAATTTGGTAGGGCCACATCATGGTTGGGACGGATGACGCTTGATCGCCGAGCCATACGACATAGAAGGCGCCGGCGCTCTTATCCTTACCTGGAATTGGCGGCCACGGCCTGTCGGCGGCTTCGATTGCCATATACGCGACGATGCCGTCGTTGGCGTACACCAGATCGCGAGGGAGTTGCGTCACGAAGCCGTCTTGCGCTACCGCTTCCACCACGGCATCGGGCGGAATAACAACTCCTTCAAGCAACTTCGCGAGCGCCACGGCTCGATACGTCCGAGGAGTACGGTATGCGACATCACGCGACGTGGTGATTTCGACGACATCCGTGCGGGCAAGCAGCGCGTCCCGATCGAAAATATGGACACCGCCATCGGCTGACACCGTCAACGTTGGACCGGCTGCCAAAACCGATGTTGGCGCTGTGAAGGCAACCAGCGAGAAAGCTAACGTGACAGCGAGCCCGATCATCGTTGTACGCATATCGGAAGCGTCCCTCGAGCGCGGCAATGGTAGGCGCACAATGCGACTATCGCAGAGTTACACCTATTCCCAACTCCTCCAGCAGCGAAGCCCAACTCTTCGAAAGATCTCGTCTCGTGTAGGCCACTGCGTAAGGGCTCTTGACCAAAAGCGCGCCGTTCGAGAAGGCAGCCTCTCGCTAAATACACAAGAGCAAACAAGGAGTTGTGAACCCTATTCGCTTCCGCTTTGTGGTAGGTTTCCAGACGTCCATACCTTGAACAAAGCGAAAGTAAAAAAGGAGGATGGGCCCGACACAGACAATCAATCAGATCCTACGGTGCAGTCTGCAGTTTCTCAGCGAGGTCAGTTTTGCCTGAGACCGTACGAGGGGGTGCCCCAGGATAGATGTTCTCGCTCACCTCGAAGAGACGCTCATGACGGCTCTGTATGAAGAGGGAGAGACGATCATGATCAAGGTGAAGATTAATGGCGAGGAACTGAATTGGGATGGCGATCCTGATCTTCCGCTACTGTGGTTTATCCGTGATGAGGTGGGCCTGACGGGCACCAAGTTCGGCTGCGGCCAGGCCCTCTGCGGTTCATGCACCGTCATCGTGGACAAGCAGGCGGTGCGCGCCTGCATCACCTCCGTGTCCGACGTCCGCGGCCGCGAGGTCACCACTATCGAAGGCCTTCATCCAACTGGCGATCACCCGGTGCAGAAGGCCTGGCGGCAGCTCAATGTCCCGCAATGCGGCTTTTGCCAGACCGGCCAGATCATGCAGGCGGCGGCGCTGTTGATGGATAATCCAAAGCCGTCGCACGACCAGATCCGCGAATCCCTGTCCGGGAATATCTGCCGGTGCGGCTGCTACCAGCGCATCGAAAACGCCGTCCATCTCGCATCGACGGGGGTGTGACATGAATATCCTCACCAATCCCAAGAAGCTCCGTGGCTTCGAGAAGCACATCAAAATCGAGAACGTTTCGCGTCGCAGCATCCTCAAGGGTCTCGGCCTCGCCGGCGGGTTCGTGCTCGCAGCACCCGTGATGACGCGTACGGCCTTTGCATATGAGACCGGCGCCAGTCAGATGCCGCACGGCACCGTGGTCGACCCACGGGCGTTCGTCGCGATTGCGCCGGATGGAATCGTCACCATCGTCGCGCACCGCGCCGAGATGGGAACCGGCGTCCGCACCAGCCTGCCCCTGATCGTCGCCGAAGAGATGGAGGCCGACTGGAAGCGCGTTCGCGTCCAGCAGGCGCCTGGCGACGAGGTCAAATTCGGCAACCAGGATACCGATGGATCGCGCAGCACGCGGCACTACCTGATGCCGATGCGCCAGATCGGCGCCTCGGCCCGCACGATGCTCGAGCAGGCCGCAGCGAAACGCTGGGGCGTGCCGGCGAGCGAGGTGAAGGCGGTCAATCACGAAGTCATCCACAGCGCCAGCGGTCGCAAGCTCGGCTTTGGTGAATTGGCCGCCGACGCCGCAAAGCAGTCGGTGCCGAGCGTCGAGGGCCTCAAGCTTAAGGACCCCAAGGACTTCCGCTATCTCGGCAAGGGCGAAATCGGGATCGTCGACCTCCACGACATCACGACGGGCGCGGCCCGTTACGGCGCCGACGTCCGCCTGCCCGGCATGAAATACGCCGTCATTGCCCGGCCGCCGGTGACCGGGGGCAAGGTCGTGTCGTTTGACGGGGCGGAGGCGATGAAAGTCTCCGGCGTCGAGAAGGTTCTGGAAGTCAAGGGCTGGCCGTGGCCCTCGAAATTCCAGCCGCTCGGCGGCGTCGCAGTGATCGCGCGCAACACCGGCGCTGCGATCAAGGGCCGCGACGCTCTGAAGATTGTCTGGGACGATGGCGCCAACGGCAAATACGAATCGGTCGCCTACCGGGCCGAACTGGAGGCGGCCGCACGGAAGCCCGGCCTGGTGGTGCGCAAGGAGGGCGACGTGGAAGCCGCCTTGAAGGGCGCCGACAAAGTGATCGTGGGCGAGTACTATCTGCCGCATCTCGCCCATGTCGCCATGGAGACGCCGGTTGCGGTCGCGGACGTCAAGGGCGACCGGGCCGAGATCTGGGGACCGGTGCAAAGCGCGGGCGGAACGCGCGAGGACGTCGCCAAAACGCTTGGCATTCCCCAAGAGAATGTCACCGTCAATGTGACGCTGCTCGGCGGTGGCTTCGGGCGCAAGTCGAAGTGCGATTTTGCCATCGAAGCGGCGCTACTCTCCAGGGAACTCGGCGCCCCCGTAAAGGTGCAATGGACGCGGGAAGACGACGTTCGCAACGGCTTCCTGCACACCGTCTCGGTGGAACGCATCGAGGCTGGCCTCGACAAGAACGGTAAGGTGACGGCCTGGCGCCATCGCAGCGTCGCGCCGAGCATCGCCTCGACATTTGCCGCCAATACCGTGCACCAGGCCCCGTTTGAACTCGGCATGGGGCTTGTCGACATGCCTTTCGAGATCGCCAACGTCCAGTGCGAGAATCCGGAAGCGGCCGCGCACACCCGCATCGGCTGGTTCCGCTCGGTGTCGAACATCCCACGCGCCTTCGCGGTGCAGTCGATGGTCGCTGAAATCGCCCATGCCACCAAACGCGATCCAAAGGATATGCTGCTGGAGCTGATCGGCTCGCCCCGGATCGTCAAGCTCGATTCGGTGAAGGACCTCTGGAACTATGGCGAGCCCTATGACAGCTATCCGATCGATACCGCGCGTCTTCGCAAGGTCGTCGAACTGGTCGCGGACAAGGGCGGCTGGGGCCGGTCCGTCCCCAAGGGCCACGGGCTCGGCATTGCCGCGCATCGCAGCTTCGTCAGCTATATCGCGACGATCGTCGAGGTCGCCGTTGACGACAAGGGCAAGCTCACCGTGCCGCGGGTCGATACCGCCATCGATTGCGGAACCTACGTCAATCCGGAGCGGATCCAGTCGCAGATCGAGGGCGCCGCGATCATGGGCCTGAGCCTCGCCAAGCATGGCGCGATCACCTTCAAGGACGGCAAGGTGCAGCAGGGTAATTACGACGACTTCCCGGTGATCCGGATCGACGAGTCCCCGGCTGTCACGAACGTCTACATCGTACCTGCCGGCCCCGACACGCCGCCGAGCGGTGTCGGCGAGCCGGGCGTGCCGCCCTTTGCGCCGGCGCTGATCAACGCGATCTTCGCCGCGACCGGCAAGCGCATCCGCGCACTGCCGATCGGCAAGCAATTGGAGGCATAAGGGGAACGCTAGACCGCACGGGCCGTTTTCCTCGATCGGATAAGGAGTTCAGATCGATGAAACCCAACTCAACAGCGCTCGTGGTGTCGCTATTGTCGAGCGTGCTTCTATTGAACGCTCAGGCCGCGACCGCTCAAACGACGTCGCCGCCGAGCGCGACTGCGACGCGGCCGGCTACGACACCACCCGGGCAAACCTCTATGCCAAACGAAAGCCCGCCGGCCACCACAACTCAGACCACCGGCGAAGCCAGTCGCGATCCTGTGGTGAAGAAAATGAACGAAAACGAGAAAGCGAAAGTCGAGACCAAGGGCAAATAGAAACAGAAGCGGCGGACCTTTCAGTCCGCCGCTTCTCGCGTCGAGACTTCACCCGCGGCTATTTCTTGACGGCGAACACCCAAACCACGCCGCCCTGCGGCACGTTGTTTTCCACCCCGATGTTCTGGGTGGCAAGCGCATCCTGGATGCGTTGCGCGTCGACGCCCCAGCCGGACTGGATCGCAATGTATTGCGTGCCGTCGACCTCATAGGAAACCGGCATGCCCATGATGCCGGAGTTGGTCTTCTGCTCCCACAATAGTTCGCCGCTCTTGGCGTCGAAGGCGCGGAAGTAGCGATCATTGGTCCCACCGACAAACACAAGATCGCCCGCGGTCGCCAGTACCGAACCGAACAATTGCGACTTCGGGAAGCTGTGCGACCAGACTTTCTTGCCGGTTGCGGGATCCCAGGCCTGTAGTTCGCCGATGTGTTTGGCGCCGGGACGGAGCGTCAGACCGATGTCCTCAGGCTTGGTGCCAAGCCAGAGCTGGCCTGGAACCAGCGCCACCTTCTCGCCAGAGAAGCCGCCGCAGGTGTTCTCGTTGGCCGGCACATAGACATATTTTGTCTTCTGGCTGTAGGCCGCCGACGGCCAGTCCTTGCCACCCCACAGTGACGGGCAGAACTCGACCCGCTTGCCGACCACCGGCTTGTGCGCGGGGTCGACAATCGGCTTGCCGATCTCGGGCTCAATGCCTTTCCAGACATCGGTGTGAACATAGGGCCAGCCGGTTACGTAGCTGATCTTGTCCGGCTTGCGCTCCAGCACCCAGAAGATCGCGTTGCGTCCGGGGTGGATCAGGCTCTTGACGGTCCGGCCATCCCTTTGCACGTCGACCAGCATCGGCGCCTCCACCTCGTCCCAATCCCAGGAGTCGTTTTGATGGTACTGGAAATGTGTCCTGATCTTGCCCGTCTCGGGATCGAGGCCGAGCACGGAGGTCGTGTAGAGGTTGTCACCGGGGTGAGCGTCCCCGGGCCACGGCGCAGCATTACCAACACCCCAATAAACGGTCCTGGTGTCCTTGTCGTAGTTGCCGGTCATCCAGGCCGACCCGCCGCCGGTCTTCCAGTCGTCGCCCGTCCAGGTCTCACTGCCGGGTTCACCTGGCGCCGGGATGGTGAAGGTGCGCCACAATTCCTTGCCGCTGTTGGCGTCATAGGCCACCACGTAGCCACGGACACCGAACTCGCCGCCGGAGCCGCCGACGATGATCTTACCGTCGATGACGAGGGGCATCAGCGTGAGATACTGACCCTTCTTGTAGTCCTGGACCTTCGTGTCCCAGACCACCTTGCCCGTCTTCGCGTCGAGCGCAACCACGTGATCATCGGTCGTGGCGAGATAGAGCTTGTCCTGCCACAGGCCGACGCCGCGGTTGGTCGGATGCAACTGGAACAAATCGTCCGGTAGCTGCCGCTTGTAGCGCCAATATTCTTCGCCGGTCTTGGCATTCAGCGCGATCACCTGGCCCATCGGTGTGGTGACGAACATCGCACCGTTGTTGACGATCGGCGGCGCCTCATGGCCCTCGATCACGCCGGTGGAGAAGGTCCACACGGGGGTGAGATTCTTGACGTTGGAGGTGTTGATCTGCTCGAGCGGACTGTAGCCCTGCCCGTCATAGGTCCGCCGATACAGCATCCAGTTGCCCGGTTCGGGATTTTCCAGACGGGCTTGCGTCACCGGGCTGTAATTTTCGATCGGACCGGCAACAGCAGCGGTCGAGATAAGGGTTGTGCACGCAACACAACCCGATAATAGCCATTGCTTTCTGGTCATGGACGTCATCTCCCTAGCTCTTTCTCTCTGCACACCCTTGGTGGTGCGATCATCTGGGGCATGGGAATCCGATGCGACCGCGCCCCATCACCCTGGTTGTTGAGCACCTACCTTTCCAACGAATGTTGCAGCTATGGTGAGCGAACCGTCGGCTATTGCCAGCGGGAGTGCCGGCAGACGCCGGGGCGCGGGCCCGAACACGACTTGCGCGCCTTCCCGCGGATTGAATTCGGAATTGTGACAAAAGCACTTGAGAACGTCTTTGTCGCCCGTCTCGGACTTCAGCCAGCCGGTGACAGAACATCCGGTGTGAGTACAGATGGCCGAATAGGCTGCGATGCCCTCAGCAGAGCGTGAGCGGGTCTCCTCATCCATTTCGCCGGGATCAAGCCTTATGACCAGGATCTCGTTCAACCGCGAGCCGTTGCGGACGACCGAAGTCTTGGGGTCCTTTGGCCAGGCGTGCAGTGGCGGTTCGCCGAGCTTCACGTCACCGGGCGCGATGACGGCGCCGACGCGTTCGCCTTCGGAGACAACAAGAAGATCGCCTTTCTTCGGCCGGTCGCTGCTGCCGGGCTGATCTTCTTGTGCCGCAGCGAACTTCCCCCCCGTCAGAAACGCTCCGGTGGCGAGCGTCGTCAAAAGAAGCGAGCGTCGCGTTGGCTTCGGACACCGCATTTGTCTTCTCCAGCTCCGCTATGAGCCTGGATCTTAGTCGCGTGTAACCTCGGCGCTTGACGGGAAAGCTCATGAATCCCGCGAGCAAGACGAGGTTACGCTCAGTCGTGCTACACCTCCAGAAGGCTCAGCGCGGCTTTTCACCGCTGCCTGTCGCCCCGGTCGAGGTGCCCGTGGCTGAGCCCGTTGTCGGCGGAGTAGTGTCAGTCTTTCCAGGGGGGCGGGCGGAAGCACCCGGCTTTTCCTGCTCGCCGACATACCCCGACTCACCGGATTGGCGAGTCTTGGCGCCCTTGTCAGCTTCCTCCTGCATCTGCTGCATCTGTGGGTTCGGTGTCGTCTGCTGCTGCGCCAGCGCTGGCAGGGTGATCATGGTTCCGCTCGCGACAAGCATCGCAACCATTGTTGTTCGCATGGAAAGTCCTCCCCATCGTAGCGTCACTTCAATACCAACGCGCCGGCTCGCGATGGTTTCCTAGTTCATCTTCCTATTTTCAAGACGAGGGGATGCGGCAAGCGCGCAGCCGCGCCGCTAGTGAGATACGCAACATAGAAGGCATAAGGCGCCGATTTCGCGTTAACATGATCCCAGCGCCGAACGGCCTTAAGATCGCGCCTACGCCGCTGGCTCCTACGGTCCCCTTGTCCGGGGCGCGCTTCGGTCATTAGATCAATACGGGGCCCGGTTTTCGGCACACAGGCGTCGGCCGCGTAGGCGGCCGGTCGCTCAAGGACGTGAAATGAGCAACGGATGTACGTTTTCGCCGCCTCCCATTAGCGGATTCGACGGCTCGAAGCGCTCGCGCGCTTCTCGCTTTTTGACGAGCGAGCGCGCAACAACAAAGGCGTCCCTCAGGCTCTTGGCTTGCCGGAGTGCTATATTGAAAAAGGCGTTGCCGAAATAGGTCCACTTGGCTTTGTCCCGGCAGCCGAACGATGGATGGTCGGCATCGGCCGCGGTGATAACCAGCGTATCGGGGTTCGCAAGACGAGGGATAAAGACCCCGGAATAGCAGGCCGAGATGACCACTACCTTGTATCGCATGCCGGTCCGCGCCAGCATGTTGGCGAGATTAGACGGCGTGAGCGTTTGCGTAAGCCGCCCCGCTTTCACTGCAAGGCCGGCGCGGGAGCCGTGCGAGGTGAGAATTAAAAACAGAATGTCGTTGTTGGCGTCCATCCCGTTGGCCGTCGCTTGCAAGGACATGGCCAGGCCCTCGATCGTCGCATCTCCGCCTTTCTTCGAGTTGTATTGCACGTTGATCGGGGCGCCCCCGAAACGGCCCGCTACGACCTGTGCTGCGCCGGTCGCCTCGCTTCTAAACACGCCTTGATCGCCAAAAAGGCCAAAGGAAACCACGCTCACCTTGCGAGTGTTCTCAACGGCGTGCACCGTCGAAACCGACGACGCAACGGTCAAAACAAAAGCAATGAGCGGAGCGCCGATCCGGCTGATCCAACGTGGATACACAGCTTCACCAGGGCATTTCTATCAACAGGTCACGTGAAAGAGTCCGTTTCTCTTTGCGCGCGACCGGTTGAACATCTGAATTGTCTCGGGTGTCGGCTTCAACACGACCTCGCAGCCCTTTCTTTCGAAATAGGCTTCAGCTTCCGATGATAGGTGCACGTTGCCCATCTGACCCGAGCCAATAACGACCTGAGCGCACCCCTTCTCGAAGAGAAACTTTGCCTCGTCTTTTGAAAGCACGTGCGAGGTACCATACAGCTTCTTTGATAGCTTCTTTTTCCGCTTCACAACTTCGCCGGAAAGGCGAACGACCACGTCGTGTTGATAGATCTTTCCGTCAATCGTAATCGCGCCAAATATGGTGCTGTCAATCTTCATCGTGACCTCCTAATCAGGCTCCCGCTCCAACACGCAGCAGGGGGGCCCTTGTCGCCATCATACTCATTCACGAGCGTTCCGGTCTGCCGATCCGGATCGAGACGCGCCGCTGCCCCCAGTTGCCCGGGTGCGCCTCGAACAAGCCAGGGATTGCGGTGGAGCAAATGCCGCAGCGGCCGTTCGCTGTGAGCCGCCAAGTGGTGATGTCATACCAATCTCGGCCGATGATCCGCTCACTGCAGCCCGGGCAGTACGTGCTTTGGCCCCTCTCGTCATGGACATTGCCGGTGTAGACGAAATGCAGCCCGACGTTGCGGGCGATATCGCGAGCCGCCGTCAGCGCGAAGGCCGGCGTACGGGGCAGATCCAGCATCTTGTAGTCAGGGTGGAAGGCGGTGAAATGCAAGGGCACGTCAGGTCCTAGCCTTGTCATCACCCATTCGCTCAGCTTTTTCACCTCCTCTGGGCTGTCATTGTGACCCGGGATCAGCAGCGTTGTGATTTCGAACCAGACCTTCGTCTTGTTCTTCAGATACTCGAGCGTCTCGATGACGGCGCCGAGACGCCCCGTGCACATCCGCTTGTAGAACGCCTCGGTGAACGCCTTGAGGTCGACATTGGCGGCGTCCATGAAGGTGTAAAGCTCCTCCCGCGCCGCCGCGTCAATGTAGCCCGCTGTGACCGCCACGTTCTTGATCCCGCGCCGGCGCGCCACCTTGGCAACATCGACGGCATATTCCAGGAAGATGACGGGGTCATTGTAGGTGTAGGCGATGGAACGCGAGCCCGTGGCAATCGCAGCCTCGACAATATCTTCCGGCGAGGCTGCGTCCTGAAGCCGGTCAAGTTCTCGCGCTTTGGAGATGTCCCAGTTCTGGCAGAATTTGCAGGTCAGGTTGCACCCAGCGGTACCGAACGACAACGCGGGAGTTCCGGGCAGATAGTGGTTCAGTGGCTTCTTCTCTATTGGATCGACACAGAACCCCGAGGAACGGCCGTAGGTCGTGAGCACGATCCGGTCGTCCTGCCGGCCCCGCACGAAGCACAGGCCGCGCTGGCCTTCGTTAAGCCTGCAATAGCGCGGGCAGACATCGCACTGGATACGCCCGTCTTCGAGCCGGTGCCAGTAGCGGCCAGGAACGCCTTCCAAACGCTCGGGTTCGGTCATGGAATTGTGTGGATCGCTGGGCAGGCCTCAGTTTGTTGCCAATGGGCGTGACGGAGAGCTGCCATGATATCTAGCCGGGTCCGCCTAAGGGCACCAACGCCCGGGGACATCGGCTTATCTTACTCCTGATGGGCGAAGATGGTAAGCCGAACCGTCGACAATCTCGGCCGCTCAGGTCCAAGAGCACTCCCCATGCCCAATCCTAAAAGCATCATGCCCTAGTCTTCGTCCGGCTCGCGCACGACCGGCGGTTCGTCGGCGCGATTCTCTTCCTCTCCGTCCTCATCCTCTTCGTCTTCTTCAGGATCTCGGGGCGGCATCGTGGTGCCCATGATCACGAAGGGACTCCAGTCGATCAACCTGATGGAAAATTCCTCGGGGATGTGTGGGGTCATGGTGCTGCTCCTCGGGTGTGGGCCCTGGCGGATTTTACCCCCTCTGATGCGGTTTCCGCATGAGGGTTAGCGCCGCGCGGGGCATGCCATCGGTGGTTCGCCTACGGCGGCTCGTGTTCGTGATGCGAGCTGAGAGGCGGGCATCTCGGTTCCGCCGCCAAAGCCGATGACCTTCATCCTCATGATGGATTGGAACGAACGTGAAATTTATTTGGAGGGTTAGAGGGCCGCGTGTACAGGACGTGTGCACCGGGAGGTCAAGAAAAATCCATTGATGGCAAATCTGAGCCGAAGAATCTGAGCCGACGCCTGAGGCGAGATGTGGACATCGGGCCGCGACGCGGACGGATCGGATTGACGAGAGCAGCGTACCCCGCTTGCGACCGACTGAACTCACCCGTCGGAAATGGAAAACGGACCGGCCCTTCGTCTTGCCGGTAGGGCAGGGTCTGCTGGCTCCGCGTAAGAGCGAAGAACCGTAACGACGGGGGTTCGAGTCGCTCCCCCGCTACTCAGTTCTACGATTTTGCACGCTTTTTCTTCGATTTCCTGCGATGACGAGTGCGAGGCTACCTATCTCGTCGTCGAAATGTCCGAAATCATCATCCTTGAAGGTGAGGGCGACGTCACCATCCATGGAATAGAGGCTCTCGAACACGATCAGCTTCGGCTGTTGGGGCTCGGTCCGTAGCCGGAAGTGAACACGAACGCCGCCTCCTCGCCGTGGAGGTCGGCCAACTCGCGCTCAAGCTCGACCAGTGGATGACTGGTGCCGGCGATGTTTACGCGTGCCGCCCCGCGCCGGTGCCCATGCGGATCGCGGTTTCGACCATGGCGCCGATCACCTTCGGGTGCTGCCCCATCGCGAGGTAGCCGTTGGAGCACCAAATCACGACGCTGCGCGGGCGCGCAGGCGAGTGCCAGATGGCGCGGGGATAGCGCCCGGCGATGCTCAAGATCTGCAAAGACGCGGTAGCGCCGTTCGTCCCGTAAACGCGAAGGGGCGCGCTGGAAATAGCCGTCGTAGTTCATGACAGCCCTCCGGTTGTGACGGTCTCAGATGTTCGTGCGACGCCCCTGGTCAGGACCCGCCCTCATTGCGTTGTTCGTCCCTGATGACTTGCATTCTCGCGAGACTTTGCCATCGCGCTGCGCACCGCTTCAGCGATGCGCCCGCCTGGCATGTCGGCGCTAAGACCGCGCACAAATTTGCCATCGGCGTCCATCAGGTAGAGATAGGTACTGTGATCCATGACGTAGTCCTCTGCGCGCGGCCCGCTCCTACGAAGTTCGAAATAGGCTCCGTACTCTTGGGCAACGGCAGCGATCTGCTGCGGCGTGCCCGTGAGCCCGACGATCCTCAAATCAAATGACTGGGTGTAGTCCCCCATGACCGTCGGCGTGTCGCGCCGCGGATCGACTGTGATGAACAACGGTTGGAGCTTGTCGGCGTCGGGGCCGAGCTTCTCGAGCGCGGCGGAAATCTCAAGGAGCGCCGTCGGGCAGCTATCGGGACACGAAGTGAACCCGAAATAAACCAGAAGCCATTTCCCACGGTAGGTCTGATCCGTGACCGTCGTGCCGTCAGGTGAGGTGAGTGTGAACGGGCCGCCGATCGTCACCGGCGAGTTGGCTGCGCGTACGAGCGGTTGGCTCAACACCAACGCGGTCGCGACAGCAATGCCGAAAGGGATTGCCCGTCCGAGGTCCAAAAATATGGGACGGCGACGCATCAAATGCCTCCCCGCGGTGGCGGTGCTTAGCCGCCACAAACCTCCATCTCGTTTCTGCAGGTGTTTCTTAGACGATTTTTGCCCTCAGGCTTCATAAGCTTTGCTTAAGGTTTCGAAAAGGAGTTCTGATTTTCCTAACCCCTGTAAATGGCGGTTAGCTCTCGACGAATTTTCCTGCGGACATCAAAGATCAAGAGAGTGCTGTGATGAGTGGCTTAGCCATGAAGTGGCTGATCGGGGTGTCGTCGATGGTCGCGGCGGTCGCAACGCCGCTCCCGGCGCCAGCCTACGAAGCGGGCCCGGTCGCGGGCGGCGGATCGATCACGGGCAAGGTCGTGTTCAGCGGAACCCCCGGCACCCGCAAGGTCATTCCGACCAAGGACATCGAGGTGTGTGGCGGTCCTTACGAGGAGACACTCATTCAGGTCGGGCCAGACAAGAGCGTGCAGAACGCCGTCGTGTATCTGGCCGACATCGCGAAAGGAAAAGCCTGGCCGGCGGACGCCAAGAAGCCGGAAATCAACAACAACAAATGCAAATTCGAACCCAACATTCAGGTGGTTCGCGTGGGCGGGCTGGACGTCGTCAACAGCGATCCGATGCTGCACAACACGCACGGCTATTACGGCAAGCGCACCGTATTCAACCTCGCTCTCCCCAACCAGGGTCAGCGAATTCCCGTCGAGTTGCCGCGGCCAGGCGAGGTGCGCATCGATTGTGACGCACATGGCTGGATGGAAGCGTTTATCTATGTCGCCGACAATCCCTACTACGCCGTCACTGGCGCCGACGGCAAATTCACCATCCCTGACGTTCCGGCCGGAACCTACAAGCTGGTGGCGTACCAACCCTTCACCGGCCCGAACGAGCAGACGGTGACCGTAGCGGCGGGGAAGCCGAGCGATCTAAATATCGAACTGAAGAAGGGCGCCTCTTCGGCGCAAGGCGGCTCCGGCGCGAAGTAACGGGCTTCTGCGGCTCGACCCGAGCCGAAGGAACAAGAAAATCTGGCGACGTGGTGAACAACCGGAGTCGCCTCGCGGAGAGGAGCGACGCCTTGTAACCAAGGGAGGAAACGCATGTCCGAGCTTGAGCGCGACCGGCGTGAAATAGCTGCGGTGCTCGAACAGCCCGGGGTGCGTCCTGACCCCTCGCTGCGGATTACCCGACGCACGTTCGTGCACAGATCATGTCTGGTCGGGGCGGCGACCGTAGCCGAGACCTTCGCTTGGTGGCCGCTGCTCAACACACTCGACGTAGCTTATGCGGCCGAGGCGCCATTCAAGTTCGCCTGGATATCCGACACCCATCTCTATCCAAAGTCCCTCAATACGCGCTTCGTCGAGAAGACGGTGCGTGCCGCCAAGGAGGTGCAGGCGATGAGTCCGCCGGCCGACTTCCTGATTTTCGGCGGCGACCTGGCCCAACTTGGCAAGGTCGAAGAACTTGAGCTCGGTGTGGAGATCTTGAAAGAAATCAACATCCGCAGGGTCTACATTCCGGGCGAGCACGATTGGTACCTCGACATGGGTAAGAAGTGGGGCGAACTGTTCGGTCAGCCCAACTGGACATTCGACCACAAGGGCGTGCGCTTTGTCGGGCTCGACACCGTCAGTCGCGGTCCGGACTATTGGACGGCGAAGAAGATGAGTCCCGAGGAGCGCATGGGTCACATGGCCACGCTCGACGGCACCGTCGCTGGCCCGTGGGCGGGTGTCGGCCGCGATCAGCTCGACTGGCTGCAGAAGACGCTTGCCAATTGGGATCGGAACCGGCCGGTCGTCATCTTCAGCCACAATCCGCTCTACGAATACTATCCGCCGTGGAACTTCTGGGTGCGCGACTGGCGCGAGGTGAACGAGGTGCTCAAACCCTACACCAAAGTGACCAACATCCACGGTCACACGCATCAGGTGCTCTACAACGAGATCGGCACCATGCGCTCGATCGGCATGCTGGCAACCTCATGGCCTTGGCCTTACGCGCCGGAAGGGGTGCCGAAGCTTACAAAGCCGATGATCCGGGTCGACCCCGGTGATCACTTTGACGGGGTCGGTTGGGCCAAGATCGACGTCAGCGCGCAGGACAAAATCGACGCCGAATACGTAATGTGGCGCAAGCAGGTGTACGCGCAGTCTCCAGATGACTATGCGAAGAGCATTCCCGAGGTTTTGCGGCCCCGGGTCGCTGACAGTATGTGGCCATATTAGGAGGAATGGGCATGACCGCGTCGATAACATGCCGTTTCATTCTGTTCCGCGCTGCCCCGGCGGTAGCGCTTGCCGTCCTGATCGGCCCTGCGGGTGCGCACAAGGATCCGGTGACGCCGCAACTGCTGAACTCCTACCAAGCAGTGTTCATGGAGCAGGTCCGCAAAGGCGACCTGCTGTTCCATGGCGATGCCGCAACCGAGGAGGCGATGGGGGTCGTGTTGTCTAAGACGGGAATGGCCTGTGCCATGTGCCATCCCATGACGGCCGATACCCACCCCGCCACGTTCCCGAAGTTCCAGGCGCAGATGGCCAAGTTCGCGACGCTGCGCGACATGATCAATTGGTGCATCGAGAAGCCCAACCAGGGAGAAAAGATCGCCGATGACTCGGACGCGATGAAGGCGCTGGAAGCGTACATCTATTGGTCGCAGAGTGGCTCGGTGTTGAATCCGGGGAAGTTCTGATTTCGATGCTGCGAAGCGAAGGCTTCTAGCGCGGGTCATTGCTGTCGAAGGTGCGTTGAGCTGAGAACAGGAGAGAACGCATCAACAGACAAGCAAGGGGGAATGCTCCATGGCGGAAGTGTTTCCGGCAGAGAGACTGCGCGGCAGGTTCACCGGCATCAACCTGGATGATCTGGTCGATTGGCGCGTGGTCCGAACTTGGCTTTATTGGGGCATGTTCTGGCTCCTCGTCATGCCATCGGTCGGCGTGGCGATCTCGGGTCTCTTCAACTATCCAGATTATCTTGGGACCAATAATCTGGGGCTGACCTTTGGCCGGCTGCGGCCGGTTCATGTCAACGGCGTCATCTTCGGCGCCTTTTCCGCCCTCTTCATCGGCGAATGTCACTATCTGGTCCCGCGCCTCTGCGGCGTGCGGGTACCATGGGCACAATGGGGCGTACCGCTAGCATGGCTTTATAACATCAGCTTGGCGGCGGGGCTCATCTCGCTGCCTTTTGCGCAGAACCATGGCCTGGAGGCAGGCGAGCTCCCGCTCTTCGCCGAGATTCCCATCTTCATCGTCATCGCGGCGACGACGGCACAGTTCCTTCTCACCATCGCGCAACGGCTCGAGGCGCCGCTCTATGTGGCGCTCTGGTATCTCATTGGGGCCTTCGTATGGACGACGATGAATCTCCTGCTGGGCAGCTTTATCCTCCCCTACACAATTTCGGGCATTAACAGCGCCGCGTTCCACGGCCTCTACATCCACTACATCGTCGGACTATGGCTCACGCCCGCAGGCTACGTGCTCATCTACTATTTCCTACCGGTCAGTGTGCGCAATCCACTTTACGCACACCAGCTGTCGCTGGTGGGCTTCTGGTCGCTCGCGCTGTTCTATCCCTTCGTTGGCATCCACCATTATCTGTATAGCCCGATCGCCGATTGGACCGAGACTCTCGCGATCATTACCTCCATGTTGCTGATTATCCCCGTGTGGACGGTGCTGGTGAACTTCTTCGGTACCGTGAAAGGGCGTTGGGATAGTTTTGGGAAGAATCTCCCCGCGAAGTTCCTGATCATGGGCTCGCTGATGTACCTGGCCGGTTGCTTCCAGGGTTCGACTGAGGCGTTGCGCTCGATCCAGCAGCCCACCCATTTCACCGACTTTGTCATCTCGCACTCGCACCTCACCGTTTTCGGCACGTTCGTGGTCTGGGCGATGGGCGGCCTGATTTACGTGTGGCCGCGCGCGTTCAAACGCGAGCTTTGGTCGTGGACGCTTGGCAACTGGTCGTTTTGGCTGATCACCGTCGGTATTTCCACCATGGGTCTGGTGCTGACTGCCGGCGGACTGCAGCAAGGCTTCGAATGGATGAATGGCACCGAGTGGGTCGACACGGTAGTCCGGATGAAAGCCTATTGGCTGGTGCGTACCCTCAGCGGCATCACGATGGACATCGGGATGTCCCTGCTCGTCTTCAATCTCATGATGACCGCGCTTAGTCGTCCGGCCGAGGGGAGAGAGCCCGTTCCAATCCCAGGTGCTGCCCCAGTTCCCGCCGGAGGGCCAGCTGAATGAGTGCGCGCTTTGTCGCTCTGGTGGCCGGGGTCTTCTTCTTCTTCCTTGCCGTGGCCACGCAGGGCATCCTGCCCTTTATTGAGCCGACGGCGCGGACGACCGACGTGACCGCCGTGGTCCGCACCGATTTTGGTCAGCTCAAATGGATAGTGACCGATGCCACTGATTATACGCCGCTGCAGCAGCTCGGCCGCCAAGTGTATCTGCGCGAGGGGTGTTGGTACTGCCATTCGCAATACGTGCGTCCGGTAACCGGCGAGACGCGCCGTTGGGGCCCGGTCTCCGAGGCGGGCGAATACGCCTTCGATGTGCCGCACCTGTGGGGCACCCGGCGTATCGGGCCGGATCTGACGCGGGTCGGGCTCAAGTACAGCGACGAATGGCATCTCGCGCATTTCTGGAATCCGCGAATGCTCTCGCCGGATTCGAATATGGCGCCTTTTCGGGGACTGTTCGACACATCCGCAGAACAGGTCAAGATTGTCGATGACGGAGCTGGTAATCGCAGCCTGGAACGAACGCCCGTTACTGAGAAGCTCTTCGCATTCGCAAGCAAGGAGCAGGTCAAGCTCACCCCGAACGCCGATGGTCTTCTGTTCGTGCCCATGGCGGCGCGCGACAAGGCTCCGATCATTTGGACACCGAACAAGGAATATACCGGCGACACCGTCAACATCGCAGCCGAGACAGAAGCGCTGCAGGGTCTCATCGCGTATCTCCAAAAACTCGGCATGAATCGCGGCAAATGGCGGGACCTGTTTGAGCCGCAAAAGCTTGAAGTTACGGATGCTACGGTGCCGCGATCGAGCGAATGGATCGCCTACGGCAAGGAGGTCTATCAGCGCAGATGCCTCGGCTGCCACGGGGAGAGCGGCGACGGTAATGGACCGGCCGCGACCTTCATGTACAAGCAGCGCCCGAGGAACTTCACGGCGGCGGTTTTCAAGTTCAGGCTGACCAAGGAGCCGTTGCCAACCGATGGTGACCTTCTGCGCACCATTACACGCGGCGTTCGGGGCACGGCGATGCCCGCCTGGCACGAGCTGCATATTATCGACCGCCTCGCTGTCATTCAGTACATCAAGTACGAGCTGGCGGTCGACCGCGCCGACCCGGCAAAGCCCTATGCCTATTTCAAGGAGGAACCGCCGGGTCCGCCTCTGTACATCGGGCGGCCGCCTGTTCCGTCTGAACAGATGCTCACTCGCGCCAAGGATGTGTGGCAGAATGCAAAGTGTTGGGAGTGCCATGGCCGAACCGGGAAGGGTGATGGCGAAAAGGCTCCTGGGCTAAAGGACGATCTCGGCTTTCCAAGCCCGCCCGCGGACCTTACCGCCGGCCAATTCAAGTCAGGTCCTACAGTTGAGGACATCTTCCGTACGATGACGACCGGGTTGAGCGGCACGCCCATGCCATCCTACCGGGATCCGCTGTCAGAAGAGGACCGCTGGGCGCTCTCCTACTACGTGCTTGCACTATCGGCCTACAAGGATCCGCTGTCAGGCGAGCCGCTGCCGATCGCCCCCAGTGATCGCAGGGCACTCAACGATCCTGCGCATGAGGCCGATACGCCGGACAAAGCCTACGTCCCAAGCGGCCGCGCCGCGGCGAGCCGCGGCGGAGCTCACGTCCTGGCCGGCCGCAACGGGAATAGCGTGGCCGAGCAACGGGCCGCCAAGGAGTAATGAGCGATGACCATCTATTTCGAGATCGTCGGCCCCTACATTGCAGCCTTGATGATGGGTCTCGGTGCACTCTGCGTCTTCATTTGGGGCGTGCTCTCGGGCGCCTTCAGCGGCGCCAACGATGCATCCATACGTTTCCTGCAGAGGGAGATCGGCGATGACGGATCCGACGCGAACGCCAAACACGACGGCGAATAACAGCTCACCCTCCGATAGGGAGGAGATGGAGGAGTATGCCGGCGGCACTATTCAGTCTCGCCACGGCTACATTCCCGTGTGGCTGCTGGCTGTCTATGTCGTCCTCTTCATCTGGGCGCTGTACTATCTCGTCGTCTATTGGGGTGGGCTGGGACCGGGACGGATCTAGCGATCGCGGCCCACAGGCAAGCTGGTGACTGATTCCGATTCGAAATAAGGGAGCAGGAATTGCCGGTTCAGAAGGAGCAGAAGGTGCTGGTAGCCAGGATCATTCTCGCCCTCGTGGCCTTGAATCTGCTGTTCCTGTTCACCGAGTTAGCCATAAACGTAGTCCGTGTCTATTTCGGCTGACCAGGAGGGCGCGCATGATCGAGAATCCGGTTTTTTCGCTCGCCGATGCGAGTGCGATCCAGATCATCGCGTTAGTCGGCTTCGCGATAGCCACCGTCGCCTTCTTCGTTTGGGTCGCCTATCTCGTGCGTGGGTAGCGGCGGCGAAGTGGTGCCGTCGCTGCATAAGCGCTGGATGGGCGGGGTAATCTGCCTATGGCCGCCTATCTGATAATCTTCTTCGCGGGGTTCGCAGGCAGCTTTCACTGCATCGGTATGTGCGGCGGCTTCGCCTGCGCGCTGGGCCACGATCCGCAGGGAGGCGGCACAACCGTTCTGCGCCATCTGCTGTACAACACGGGTCGATTGACAACGTACTGCTTTCTCGGCGGACTAGCGGGCGCCCTCGGTCAGGTCATATGCACGCCGCAGGGAACGACAGTCCCGCTGCTGACCGGTCCGCTTGACACCGGTCAGCGAATTCTCGCTGTCCTCGCCGGACTGCTGATGATCGCCATGGCGCTGCAGTTCTTTGGCCTGCTGCCGCACCTGCATCGCGTCACCGCCGGCTTCGGCGCCAGTACGCTCGCGGCATCGCTGCGAAGCCTGTTGACGGCACCGGGACATGCCGCCCCGCTCTCGTTTGGCGTATTCAATGGCTTCCTGCCTTGTCCGCTGGTCTACGCCTTTGCCGCCCAGGCGGCGAGCACGGCCGGAGCGTTGCCGGGCTTTCTCACCATGGCAGCGTTCGGGCTTGGGACTTTCCCCGCAATGCTTCTGATGGGCGGCGTCGGCCGAGCGCTGGCACCGGCGTGGCGGCAGCGCGGCGTGTGGCTGGCCGGCAGCTGCATCCTGCTGCTCGGTCTCGCCACCGTCGGCCGCGGCATTCTTCCCTTCGCCGCGCACATCGCCCATGGTTGGCCGGGAGGATATCCGGCGTGACGGGACAGGACCATGCCCTGTGCAGCCATTGCCTGTTGCCTGTCGGGCGGCGGGCGATGCGACGCACGGTGAACGGCGAGGCTTGTGCATTCTGCTGCTACGGCTGCTGTATCGCCTACCAGGTCAATCACGGCAAAACCGAGGAGTGGGAGGCCGCTTGGCTGTTGATCCGGCTCGGTGTCGGCGGTTTTCTCTCCATGAATATCATGCTGTTCAGCCTGCTCCTGTATACCGACGCTTTCAGCGGCGCAGATGCCGAGATGCTTCCCTGGATTCATCTCCTGCTCTGGCTATTCGCCACACCCGCGGTGATCATTCTCGGCGGACCGTTTCTGCGCGAGACGTGGCTCAACAGCAAGGAAGGGCGCTTGACCTCTTCGGCGCTGATCGTCATCGGCGTCGGCGCCGCCTATCTCTATTCTGCCTTCGCCGTCATCGAGCACAGTCCCAATGTCTATTTCGACACTGCGAGCATGGTACTGATGCTGTTCACCGTGGGCTACTATCTCGACGCCGTCGCGCGCGCGCGGGCGGCGCGTGACCTGCAGCCGCTGTTAGCGGCGGAAAGCGAGTGGGCGACCATCGTCAGCGGCGACGGAGCGCACCGCCGGCCGGTGCGTGAGGTTGGCGCCGGCACTTTGGTGCGGGTTCGGCCGGGGGAGCGCATTCCCGTCGACGGCGTGGTCAAAGAGGGCGGATCGCACACCAACGAGGCCGTGATCACCGGCGAAAGCCGGCAGATCGCCAAGGACGTCGGATCGCATGTCTTTGCCGGCAGCATCAATCTTGACGGGCCGCTCCTGATCCAAAGCAGCGGCGTGGCAAACGCGACCCGCTGGGCGCAGATTTGTCGATCGGTACGGGATGCATTGATCCGCCGCAGCCCGAGCCAGCGTCTCGCCGACAACATTGTAGGCGTCTTCGTGCCGATTATTCTCGTTCTGGGCATTGGAGCGTCGGTGTACTGGGCACAGCACCTGCCGTTTGACCGCGCCTTCCTGATCGGGCTCGCTGTGCTGGTGGTGGCCTGTCCGTGCGCAGTGGGTCTGGCAGCACCGATGGCCACGTCGCTTGGCATCGGACGACTGGCTCGGCACGGCTGCCTGCTGCGCGACCCCGCCGCGCTCGAGGCGCTCGCGCGCATGCGGTTGATCGCCTTCGACAAGACCGGCACGCTCACCTCAGGCGAGACGCGCGTTGTCGCCATTGATACCAACGGCACCAGCGCCGACGTGGTGCTCGCGCATGCCGCGGGACTGGAACGCCATTCCGAGCACGGCTTGGCCCGCGCCGTCGTTGCAGCGGCCGCGGATCGGGGACTCGAGCCGATTTCCATCCGCGACGTTCGGGTCGTGCCGGGACGCGGCATCCGCGGCAACTCGAACGGTCGGACCGTGGCGGCCGGCAGCGCCGTCTTGATGCGCGAGTTGGGCTGGTCGCTGGCGTCCGGTCTGGCCGAGCGCGGGCGATTGCGCGAAGCGACTGGCCACTCGGTGGTCTATGTCGGCTGGGGCGATGGGGTGCATGCGGTACTGTCGCTTGACGACACTCCGCTCCCGGAGGCGCGCGCGACGGTCGAAGCTTTGCGTTGCCGCAAAGTGCACGCGATACTGTTAACCGGCGACCTCCCGGCAGCCGCGCAGCGAATTGCCGCAGCAGTCGGGATCGAGAGCGGCGATATCGAGGCGGACCTCTTGCCTGCGGCCAAGCGCGCGGCGCTGGAACGGCGACGGCGGAACCATGGCATGGTCGCGATGGTCGGTGATGGCCTTAACGACGCGCCGGTGTTGGCCGGAGCCGATGTGGGGATTGCCGTTGGTTCGGCGACTGATCTCGCCCGCGAGGCTGCAGAGGTCGTGCTCCCTCCGGGAGGGTTATGGATGCTGCCGTGGGTGATCGACGTCGCTCGCGCCGTTCGCGCGACCATCCTCACCAACCTGGCGTGGGCGTTCGGTTATAATCTCATCGCCGTGGGTCTGGCGATGGCCGGAGTACTCCTGCCGGTGTTGGCGGCGGCAGTGATGGCCGGCTCAAGCATTGTCGTCGTGCTGAATTCGCTGCGGCTGGAGCGGCTGCCCGAGCCAGCTCCATCCGCCGCAGCGGAGAGCGCTCCTCCACCTCGCAGCACCGCCGTTCCGGTCAATAGTGAAGCTCTCCAAGCGGGCTGACCCGCCTGTCTAGTGCCGCCAATTTGAAGTTCCTGCCACAGTTGCGCAAGCTCCGTCTTGGGAATTTCAAATCGACAAGCGGCACGAGAATCATAGTTTTGCTAGCGCTCTTCTTTTTCTTCCGAAGTTCGGGGTCAAAGAGGATGACGCGATGTATCACGAACTTCGGAAGCAGGGCACTAGCCGAAGGTGTCGCGCGTAAAGGCAGCGTACCAGCTTTGCGCCTCGCGTGCGGCCCGGTGGCGGGTTTCGGCGCTTTCCTGCACCTGGCTGACGAAGTTGTCGATGATCTTGATCGTTCCGGCCGCTGGCTTGAAGCTGACAGCATTGCTCACCGCATCGTCGGGACTAAGAAAAGTATAGCAAGTGTTGAACAGATGAGGCGAAACGCGCTCGGAGCCGGTAAGTGCCTCGACGATAGCAAACGCACAGGCCTTGGCCTGGCTATTCGCAACAAACGCCGATTTCGGCATGTCGCCCGCACTGGCAGCATCGCCCACGACGTGGATCCCCGGCTGTAGCTTCGACTCGAACGTTATGGGATCGACCGGACACCACCCAGATTGATCCACGAGCCCGATTTGCTGCGCGAGCTGGCCGGCCATTTGCGGGGGTATGACATTTGCGACCGCCGCCTTGAATGTGTCGCTCGCCGTCTTGACGGATCGTTCCCTCAAGTCGACCGCCTTTATCCCACCGGTGAATTGGGCGGGTAGCCATTCGATCATACCCGGATAGTGGCGTTCCCAAGCATCCAGAAATAGATCCTGCGAGTTGAAGCTATCTTTCGCATCGAGGATCAGGATCCTTGAGCGCGGTTTATGTTGCTTGAAATAATAAGCAACCAGAGAGGCGCGTTCGTATGGGGCGGGCGGGCAGCGGAACGGGTTGGGGGGCGCGACGAGCACGAAGACGCCGCCATCCTCCATGCTTTCGAGTTGTCGTCGCAGCAGCTGCGTCTGTGGGCCCGCGTTCCAGGCGTGCGGGATGACCTGCGTTGCCGCCTCGTCATAGCCCGCGAGGGCGTCGTAATTGAAAGCGATGCCAGGGGCAACGACGACGCGGTCGTAAGGCAATATTCGACCACTCCTGAGCCCGACGGTTTTTGCGATCGGATCGATCGCTGTCACGAAGTCATGAATGACATTGATGCCGTATCGATGCGCGAGCGTCTCATAGCCATGCGTAAGCGACTCGAGCGAGCATAACCCGGCGAGATAAAGGTTGCTGAAAAAGCAGGTCGTATAATCCGGCTTTGGCTCAACCAGCGTAACCTCGATCGTTCGCGCGCTGGCGGCCAAGTACTTGGCGGCCGTGGCACCGCCGATGCCGCCGCCAACAACGACAACCCTCGCGCTGGCCTCGCCGGCAGCCGATCGAGGACCGAGCCCTGCAAGGACCATTGCTCCCGTCAAGCAGCCGAACTCTCGACGCGTCCAGGACTTCATGGCCTAACCTGCCTGTTCAGCGCTGCGAGATAGCGCGCCACCGTCGCGATTTCTTCATCACTGAGCGACAGGGCGATGGCGCGCATGATATGGCTCGGACGCTCACGCGATCTGTACGCAAGCATTGCGCGGGTGAGCATCTCCGGGCTCATGCCGAGGATCGTCGGAATACCACCATCGCCGCCATCCAGGCGATGGCACGACGCGCACATCGCGGCGAGTTGTGCTCCGCCATCGCGGTCCGCTGCCTGGCTACGATCGGCGAAAATAATCAATGAACCTGCAGCAATCGAAACGGCGATCATTTGGTGCATGCTGAGAACGGCCCCATCCCGGGGTTTGCGATCGCCGATCCCTCTGTTCGTGGCGCGAAGGGGCATGGCAACATCAATACGATACAGTTTAAGCGACAGTGAGGTGGTGCTCCAGTGCGTAGACGCCGCCGCCATCCTCTTCCCAAACAAACTCGAGCCGGCCGCTCTCTGTCGCGCGCAAGTAGAATTCGATAAAAGGATTCGCCGCCACGGCTTCGTGAAGATCGACGCTGAACACCACGACGCCATTGTGGCGGCAGATGAACTTGTTGATAATCTTGCGCGGGATGACGTTGTCTTGGCCATCGTTCCGCAGCCCGGTCTCCATCTGATGACTGATCAGGGTCTTGACCGGAAACACCTCGCCGATCGCGGCGGTGCTTGGCACTTGCACACGGGGGGCCGGAGCGAACATTCCGCACCTCCTTTCGTCACTTGCATCCGTTGGTGGCGACCTCGACCCAGGTCTTGGTCATCAGCAGCGCACCGTCGTTCATCTCCGCCACCGCCAGGACATGTTGCGGTTCGGCGAGGCGAATGCGTGTCGTCACGCGGGGCTCGCTGCGTTGTGGGACGAAATGAAATGTGACGACCTCGACAAGCGGGTTTCGCGGCGCCAGCACGGAGACATGCCTGACGTGATCGGATTCGGTCATGGGACTGTCGATCACCAGCGTGAGTGGCACGGTATAGCCATTCGGAAAGACCCGCGGCATCACCAGATGAAGGCGCTCCGACACGATCGGGTTTTTTCCGGTCAAATGCCTGATAAGTTCCGTCGCATCATCGCTCGGGGGCAGCGGTGAGGCGAGGGTGGCACTCGCAAATCCGGCGCCCCCCGCAATGGCAGCGGTCAGGACGGTTCGGCGCGTAAAGCCAAGTGGCCTTGTCTTCTCCAACGCGAGATCCTCCTTATCGACAGGCGGAACTCTCCAGGCGGGCGCTCGATATTTCTAGCCTCCTTACCATGGGTGCTCTCAACCATGGGTGCTCTCTCAAGACGACTCCGCCTCGTCGGAGGCGCCTGCGACCGTCGGCGCAGCGCGACACCTAATCCTGTTGACGGGCACAACGGGGCTGCATGGGACCGCGTGCGCGATCGAGATCGGCTCAGAATTCCATGTCGCTGCGATGGTGGTCGTGGTCATGGCCCGGCAAAGGTGGCGGCGGCGGCATCGGCAGCTCGGCAACCATGGCCTCAGTGGTGATGAGCAGGCCGGCGACTGAGACCGCGTCCTGCAGCGCGGTGCGCACCACTTTGGTTGGATCGATGATACCCTTGGAGACCAGGTCGCCGTACTTGCCAGTCTGGGCATCATAACCCCAGTTGTACTGCTCCTTCTCCAGGATCTTGCCGACCACCACCGAGGCGTCGGCGCCGGCGTTTAGTGCTATCTGGCGGGCTGGCCAGCTGATTGCCTTCTTGACGATGTCAACGCCATGCTTCTGGTCCTCGTTGGCAGGCTTCACCCGGTCGAGCACCTCGGCGGCGCGCAGCAGCGCCACCCCGCCGCCCGGCAAAATGCCTTCCTCAACCGCGGCGCGCGTCGCATGCATCGCGTCGTCGACGCGATCCTTGCGCTCCCTCGCATCGATCTCTGTGGCCCCTCCGACATGGATCACCGCCACGCCGCCGGCGAGCTTGGCAAGCCGCTCCTCTAGCTTCTCGCGGTCATAGTCGGAGGTGGTCTCCGCGATATGCTGCTTGATCTGGTTGATCCGGGCCACGATATCCTCCTTCTTGCCCGCGCCGCCGACGATCGTGGTGCTTTCCTTGTCGATCATTACCGTTCTGGCGCGGCCGAGCATGTCGAGCGTGGCGTTCTCAAGCTTCATGCCGAGATCTTCCAAGATGGCGGTACCACCGGTAAGGATGGCGACGTCTTGCAGCATCGCCTTGCGGCGATCGCCAAAGCCGGGCGCTTTCACCGCCGCGACCTTGAGGCCGCCGCGCAGCTTGTTGACCACGAGGGTGGCGAGTGCTTCGCCTTCGACCTCTTCGGCGATAATGAGCAGCGGCTTGCCCGTCTGCGCCAGGGCTTCCAACAGTGGCAGCAGTTCCCGCAAGTCCGAGAGCTTCTTCTCATATCCGAGGACGTAGGGATTCTCCATCTCCACCCGCATCTTGTCGGCATTGGTGATGAAGTAAGGCGAGAGATAACCCCGATCGAACTGCATGCCCTCGACTACGTCGAGCTCAGTCCCGAGCGACTTCGCTTCTTCGGCCGTGATCACGCCCTCATTGCCTACCTTTTTCATGGCCTCGGCGAGCAACCTGCCGATTTCGGCATCGCCATTGGCGGAGATGGTGCCGATCTGCGCGATCTCGTCGTTGGAAGTTATCTTCTTCGAGTTCTTCTTGAGATCCTCGACGACAGCCTCGGCCGCAAGGTCGATGCCGCGCTTCAGGTCCATCGGATTCATGCCGGCGGCGACTGCCCTGGTGCCTTCGCGAACGAGGGAAGCCGCCAGCACGATTGCAGTGGTTGTGCCGTCACCGGCGACATAGGAGGTCTTGCTCGCGACCTCGCGCACGAGCCGCGCCCCCATGTTCTCGAATTTGTTCTTGAGCTCGATATCTCCGGCGACCGTCACACCGTCCTTGGTAATGCGGGGTGCGCCAAACGACTTTTCCATTACGACGTTGCGGCCCTTGGGCCCGAGCGTCACCTGCACCGCGTTGGCGAGAATGTCGACGCCGCGCAGCATGCTTTCACGCGCCCTGCCGGAAAATGCGATTTGCTTGCCTACCATGGATGGTTCCCGATTTGATCAGGTGACCTCGCGGGCGCCGCGGGCCTCCAATTCCGAATTTGCAGTCCTCCCTTTGCTTGTCCGCACAACAGCGACCCTCGGAGCGTACGCGTGCGGCGCGCTTGCGCTGGTGATTTCAACCCACACGATTTCAAGCCGTCCAATGTTTTAAGCTGGCGGCCAAAAAGCCAATCAAATTGCTTTGCCGCGGCATTAAGAATATCTTATCGGGGTGATCACGACCCGGCAGCTATGTTATCTTGATGCGCTTGCCCGTCATCAGCATTTCGGACGAGCCGCGGCGGAGTGTTGTGTCAGCCAGCCCGCTCTTTCAATGCAGATCCACGAACTGGAAGGGCTTCTCGGCATAGAGTTGATCGAGCGGCGCCCGGGCGCGCCGATGTTCACCGAACTTGGCATCGAGATCGCGCAACGCGCCGGAGTGATCCTTGGTGCAGTGCGTGACCTGACAGACCTGGCTCAACACGGAGCCAAGGTGCTGAGCGGAACGTTGCGCCTTGGCGTCATCCCGACGCTGGCGCCGTATATATTGCCGCGGTTGCTGCCGCAACTGGAGCTCGGGTATCCCGATCTGCGGCTTGATTTGGTGGAAGCACAGACCAAGGTGCTGCTCGCGGATCTCGAGCGTGGCGCTCTCGAAGTATTGTTGTTGGCGTTGCCGCTCAAGGCGGCCGCGGTTGAAGTTTTCCATCTCATGAGAGACCGCTTCCTCTTTGCTGTACCCGCCGACGACCCTCTTCCGGAAACGGCCCGCGTGACACCCGGCGAGGTGAAGAAGCGTAAGCTCATTCTGCTGGAAGAAGGCCATTGTCTGCGGGATCAGGCGCTCGACTACTGTGCCAAGGGGCGTTGGACTGTGGCCTCGAGCCTCAGTGCAACGAGCCTTGCAACGGTCATGCAGATGGTGGCGAGCGGATATGGCGCCACGCTAGTGCCAGAAGTCGCGGCCGATGTCGAGTTGCGCGACGACCGAGTAAAGCTCCTGCGTTTTGTCGAACCGCAACCCGGCCGCCGTATCGGGCTTGCGTGGCGCCGGACGTCTCCACGCAAGGCCGACTTCCTGGCGCTTGGTCAGATGGTGAAGAACGCGCTGAATGCACCCGTGCGGCCGCAGTGTATTCGCCACGAGCGCACTGGCCTGCGAACGGAAATCTAGTGGTGCTGATTCAGCCAACGAGCCTTTTCGAAGATTTCCGGTAACTTGCAAACATGAGGGCGGCAAGATACGCAAAAGGCATAGTGGCATGGTGAAGGCGCGACCGCGGATTCCAGCGATCGTAGCCAACCGCAGAAAGGGTGACGATCAGGGCTATCCTTTCTCTCTGATAGTGCTTTCGGCGAACCGCGTGAAGGTTGGCTCTGGTGGCGGTTCTGGGGGCAGGAAATGAGCCGCACAGCTTTCGCTAGTGATCAGATGACGCATAGCGGCCAAAAGGGTTTCGGCATGACCAAGCACGGCCGATCGGGGCACCCAACCCGATCGCCGCGTTTCCGTTTCCTGCAGAAGCTCGAAGCACAGAAGAACGATCGCAAGGACCGCTCTCGGATCAAGGACCCGAAACAGTCCGTCGAGGAGTTATTCCACCCCCGGAAGCCAACACGAACCTGATGGCGGATGACTCAACATCCGCCGCCCTGTATGGGCGCCGTGTGCGATCACCTTCGTCGCGCAAGCATCGGATTGCGGGGTGCGGGCCATAGAAAGGCGATGGGTTCGTGAGACGTGGCGCGTAGTAGCGATATACGCGGGTCGGGCGTGTCCGCCGCGGTGTATCCCACCAGTGCCACAGGCGCAAAACGCGGATTACCGTCTCTGGATTACCGTCTCTTGCCCTCGATGCGGCATCGGTGCACACTTCCTCAATCCTGATCATGCCGAGGCGCCCGCCGCGGTGCCGTCGCGCCGAGGCGAATAGCCCAACGCTGGAGCTGTCCAGCGGCAGGGACGGGCCATGGTTCGATCTCGTGATAACGCAGTGGTACCCGACAGGTGGCCGTATCGGCGTGCCCTGGCGGCGATCGCTGCGCTTGGCTTGGTCGCTGCAGTCGGTAGCCTCTGCTTTTTCACCGTTGACAGCGCGGACTACGCGATCGTCACGGATTTCGGCAAGCCGACGCAGGTGATCACCGCGCCGGGGCTGGGGTTCAAGCATCCCTTGCAGAGCGTCCGTCTACCGCCAGGCCGTCACGGCCGCAGGTCTCGGATGCATGGCAGCGCTCGAAGCCGACAGATTCCTGACAGTTCTCACACGACGACCAAGCAGCAATCCGTGAAGGAGGCCATCGTCGCTTGACGGCGGTGAGCCGCTCGGATTTGATCAATCGCTTACCAGGCTCGGGACATCAACTCATGGCTGAAGGTCGAAGGTTCAAATCCTCCGGGATTTGAACCTACGACGTTTTTGTCCGTGCGATCGCAAGTCCGGCCGCGCGCAACTTTCCATATGACATGGCGACCGAAACTACGATCGCAGTATTGCGGCCTAGGCACCGGTAAAGCACAGCGCTACTTTGCTTCTGACTTTGATCGGCTTTCCAGTCGCTTGTTCGACGCTAACGGGATCGCTGCGGTGAGTCGTGGGTGGCGTCGTGTACCGCGGTACTGCACGCGCTCAGCCAGTACAGCAATGCAGTACTGGATCGAGAAAAGATTGACGAAGGCGAATTACATGAAGTTACCAGAATTGCTTTAACCAGTTGAAAAGAAAGGAAAATGCGATAGTTCTATCGCACGGATCAATTGTCGGCCAATAAATCGATTGGACCGACTTGGCTACAAAAGTGATTGAAAACAAGATGTTAGACAGATGCTTTGCCGTTGCCCCCATGATGGATTGGACCGACCGGCATTGCCGCGTGTTCCACCGTCTGATGAGCCGGCGTGCGCGGCTCTATACGGAGATGCTGACGACCGGCGCCATTATTCACGGCGATCGCAGGCGGTTGCTCGGCTTCGATACGAGCGAGCATCCTGTGGCGCTGCAGCTCGGCGGGTCGGAGCCGGCCGACCTCGCGACCGCCGCAAGAATCGGCGAGGATTTCGGCTACGACGAAATTAATCTCAATGTCGGCTGCCCGTCCGACCGGGTAAAGGACGGCCGCTTCGGCGCGTGCCTGATGGCGGAGCCGGCGCTGGTGGCCGACGGCGTCGCCGCCGTGAAGCGGGCGGTCAAAATTTCCGTCACGGTCAAATGCCGGATCGGGATCGACGACCAGGATCCGGAAATGGCGCTCGATGAGTTGGCGCGCGGCGTGGTCGGCGCCGGCGCGGACGCGCTCATCGTGCATGCCCGAAAAGCCTGGCTCAACGGATTGTCGCCGAAGGAAAACCGCGACATCCCGCCGCTCGATTACGACAGGGTGTACCGGCTCAAGGCCGCGCTGCCTGATGTGCCCATCGTCATCAACGGCGGCATCGGCAGCATCGCGGAGGCTGCGCGGCACCTCGACCACGTCGACGGCGTGATGCTGGGGCGGGCGGCCTATCAGGAACCGTGGCGGTTGCTCGACGTCGATCCGGAATTGTTCGGCGAGGCGGCGCCATACGCCACCATGAAGGATGTCTTCGAAGCGATGTTTTCCTACATCGAAGACCACTTGGCACAAGGGGCAAAGCTGCATTCGATGACGCGGCACTTCGTCGGCGCGTTTCACGGCGTGCCCGGCGCGCGTGCCTTCCGCCGCCATCTGGCGGAGAAGGGGGGCAGGCCGGGCGCCGGCGTCGACGTGCTGCGCGATGCGATCGCGCTGGTCGAGGATCGCGCGGCGTTGGTCGCGGCGTGAAGCGCGGCGCGCGCTCGCGGCTGGTACCGAGCGGACACTGGACCTCGTGTTTTTTGACGATGCAATTCCTGGGAGGGAGAGCGACATGGGTCAGAAATCCGGACATCCTCTTGACTGCAATTGCCTGGGCCGCAGGAATTTTCTCAAGATCGCGGGTGCGGTGACGGCGATCGGAATAAGCGGAAGAAGCATCTTCCTTGCAGATTCGGCACGCGCCGACGCCCTTTCGAAGGAGTTGCGCGACAAGTTGACACCAGAGCAAATCGTCCAGGCCATGAAGAACGGCAACAAGCGTTTTCGTATGGGTGAAAGAAAAGAGCGCAATTACCTTCGCGAACAAAAAGCGAGTGCCAAGGGGCAATATCCCGCGGCCGTGTTGCTGACATGCATCGATTCACGTGCGCCGGCCGAGGTCATCATGGACCTTGGAATCGGCGATATCTTTAATTGTCGGGTTGCGGGCAACGTCAGAAACGCGGACATTCTCGGCAGCATGGAGTTCGCATGCAAATTGGCAGGAGCAAAGGTGGTTCTTGTGATGGGCCACACGTCCTGCGGCGCCATCAAGGGCGCAATCGACAATGCCGAGTTAGGCAATCTGACGGGATTGCTGACCAAGATCAAACCCGCGATCGAGGCGACGGCCTATGCGGGCGAACGCTCGGCAAAGAATTACGCCTTCGTGGATGCTGTGGCACGAAAGAACGTTGAGATGACCGTTGCGGATATCCGAAAGGACAGCCCGGTACTCGCGGAGCTCGAAGCGAAGGGCGGGATCAAGATGACCGGCGCGATGTACAACCTGGAGACGGGTGCGGTGGAGTTCTTCGACTGATGACGCCGGTAGGCAGAACCGCGGATATTTTCGCCGCACCAGGCTGATTATCACTCAGCGCTGGTCGAGGATCGCGCGATGGCGTCAATCGCGGCGCGACGGGATCGCGAGTATGGTTTGCGGCGTGTCTCCGCGCCAGGCCCGCGCGATCAATTCGCGGATCGCATCGCGCTCGATGGTGCGCGGATTCCAGTACGGGTTCTTCACGGCTAGATCAGCGGCCTGGTCGATGCCGCTCTCGGGCATGCCGATCTCGCGCAGCGACAGCGGTGCAGCAAGTTTTCGCGCCAGGTCATGGAGACCGAGCGCGGCGTCGGGTGCACCAAGTGCTGCGGCGATGCGCGTCATCGCGTCAGGCGCGGCAGGTGCATTGTAGGCGAGGGCATGCGGAAGAATGACGGTGTGGGTCTCCGCATGCGGCAGATTGAACGACCCACCCAGCGTATGGCAGAGCTTGTGATGCAGGGCCATGCCGACGGCGCCGAGGCAGATGCCGCTGAGCCAGGCGCCATAGAGCGCGTCGGCGCGCGCGGTCCTGTCGTCCGGTCGAGCGCAGATCCTGGGCAGGGCGTGCGCCAGCGTGCGGATACTCTCCTGCGCCATCAGCGATATCACGGGATTGCGATCCCGCGCGTAGAGCGCCTCGACCGCATGCGCGATAGCGTTGATGCCTGAGGTCGCGGACAAGCCCGACGGCATCGTCATCGTGAGGTCGACGTCATAGATGACGACCTCGGGAAGAATTTTCGGGCTCGATTGCGTGGTCTTGATCCCGCCGCTGGTCTGGCCGACGACCGGCGTCATCTCCGAACCAGCGTAGCTTGTCGGCAGCACGATTTGCGGCAGGTCGGTGCGCAGCGCGATCGCCTTGCCGAGGCCGGTGGTCGAACCGCCACCGATCGCGACGAGACAATCGGCCCGCACCTCGCGCACGGTCTCCATCGCCCGTTCGGTGACCTCGATGGGGGTATGCATGACGGCCCCGGTAAAGACGCCGGCGAAGCGCTCGCCGATCATCTCGCGGATTCCGGCCACCAGATCTTTCTGGCGTGGCGTCGCCAGCACCAGCGCACGGGTGACGCCGAGGCGGGACAGTTCGTCGGGTAATTGACGTAGCGTACCGGTGCCGAACACCACCCGCATCGGCGCGCTCTGGTAGACGAAGTCTTGCATGGCCGCTCCTAGCGGAAGAGACAGCCGGCCCCGGATCGTTCCGGAGCCGGACTTTCCGCATTGACATCCCGCCTCAAGAGGCGGGCTGTGCAACCTTACGCAAGCCGGCCATCTCTTCAAGGCTGCTCGCGGGGGCGTTCGCCGGCCGTCGGGCCAGCAGGATGATCGCCCCGGCAGCGATCGCCGAGATGCCGATCGACAGGAACATCGGCGTCGGGCTCTGGTAATATTGCTGAAGCGCGCCGGCGACGAACGGTCCGAGAATGGCGCCGACGCGCGCGACCCCGAGTTCCATCCCAACCGCAGTGGCGCGTACGCCGGTCTCGTAGGACGCCGCGGTAAAGTTGTTCAGCACGAACTGTGCGCCGATGATGAAAAACCCGGCGGCCGCAACCGATGTGATGTTGACGATGTGATCATTCAGCACCACGAGGGAGAGCACCGCGA
The DNA here is from genome assembly GCF_036924645.1 of Bradyrhizobium sp. AZCC 2176. NCBI lineage: Bacteria > Pseudomonadati > Pseudomonadota > Alphaproteobacteria > Hyphomicrobiales > Nitrobacteraceae > Bradyrhizobium > Bradyrhizobium sp. AZCC 2176. The sequence continues at coordinate 5,276,483 of NZ_JAZHRX010000001.1, forward strand.
GGCCGCCGATCGCCCACCAGGTCGCGATCAGGCCGCGGCTGCTGCCGGACCGGTCGACGAGATGCCCAAGCACGAGAGCGCCGACGAACGACATGATCTGCATCAGCGCACCGAAGCCGAAACTTGCCGCAAAAGTTTCGCCACGCTGCATCATCACGGTCGGAATCCACCCCGACAGGCCGAAGATGCAGAACAGGCTGAGGAACGCCGACGCCCAGATCGCGAACGTGGTCCGGCGATATTTGGCCTGGAGCAGCACCGCCACCGAATTGACCGGCTTCTCGGACCCATCAACGGCAATTTCGGCCGACTCGTAGACATTGGCGCGCTCGGGGCGGAGCTTGGTCAGCATGTCGCGGATTTCGTCGACCCGGCCTTGTAGCGCAAGAAACTTCGGCGATTCCGGCAGCATCAGGTGCATGAAGGGCAGCAGCAGGAACGACAGCGAGCCGATCCAGTACAACGATGTCCAGCCGAACACCGGCGTCGCAAACACGCCGGCGACACCGGCGAGCGTTCCGCCGAGCGCCCAGCCGAGGGCAACTCCCCATAGTGCAAACGTGTTGGCCACGCGCCGCGGCGCCAGCTCGTTGATGTAGGTGGTCGCCAAAGGCAGCAATACGCCGAGCCCGATGCCGGTCAGGAGCCGCAGGATGCAGAATGACAGGAACGAGTCCGCCGAGGTTGCGGTGAGCAGCGTGAAGATGCTGGTGATCCACAGGCCCCCGAGCAGGGTGCCGCGGCGGCCAAGGCGGTCGGCGATGATGCCGTGGATCGCAGCGCCGAGCAGGAATCCAACGAGGCCGCTGGAGATCAGTACTCCCGCCTGGCCGGCCTGCAGGCCCCAGGGCTTTGCCACATAGTGGATGACGTAGGCCGGATTGAACGTGTCATATCCGTCGAACAGCGTGAGCAGTCCCATGATGGCGCCGAGGCGCCAGTGAAATTTTCCGACCTTTGCCTCGGCTAGTTCCTCGTGAAGATCGATTGCTTTCGCAGTCATGGCCGTATCCCCTCCCGGATGGTGACTATGTCGTGTGAGACCGCTTATTCCGCGGCTTGATGGATGCCGTGTCCGGCGACAGTGGTTTCGCCGAGGTCGAGCTTGAACAGGTCGATGGCATTGCGCCGGCCGATCTTGTGGCGATCGTTCTCGCTGATGCTGGCGCTATTGAACCAGTCAGAGGCATGGTCGACGTTTTCAAACGGCCAGTCGACCGAGAACAGGATGCGGTCCGCTCCGATCTCGAGAATGGAATCGATCAGCGTTTGAGTGCGGAAATTGCCCGACGTGGTCAGGAAGAAGTTGGCGTTGAAGTAGTCGCAGATCTTCTTCTTCGCCTTGTGCTTCGGCGGCGCCTTGACCCAGCCGTTGCGATGATCCACGCGCCACATGCTGTAGGGCAGGCCTTCGCCCATGTGGCCGAGGATGATCTTGAGTTTTGGATAGGCATCGAACAGGCCCGATCCCATCAGGCGCAGCGCATGCACCGCGGTCTCCTGTCCGAACGCCCAGGTCGGGCCCATCAGCCACGGATGCCCCTCGTAGATCGCGCAGTCTTCCGGCAACGGATTGCGCGGGTGCAAATAGAAGGGCAGGCCGGTCCGCTCGACCGCCGCCCAGAACGGCCAGTATTGCGGCAGGTCGTAATAGACCGGGCGCTTGCCGTCGCCGATTTGCGAGAAGCCGTTGACCAGCGCACCGCGGAAACCGAGCGTCTTGATGCAGCGCTCGAGTTCCTTGATCGCCAGATCCGGATCCTGCATCGGCAGCGCGGCAAACGCCTGAAACCGCGACGGGCGCTTGGCAACCTGTTCGGCGAGGAAATCATTGGCCCGGATCGCAATCTCGTTGGCGTAGGCGACATCGGGAATGGCCTGAACCGCGGGCGCGTTCAAGGAGAGGATCATCATCTCGACGCCGTGCCGGTCCATCTCGGCCAGCCGCTTGTCCTGGATATCCAGCAGGCGATCCTTCAACTCCGGCCAATAGGAGTCCGGCACGAAGCCCGCCGAATCCATCAGCGTGTCCGGAATGGCGAAATGTTCCTCTAGCGCGATCTTGCCCTGCATGTCGTCCTCGCTGATATCAGATGTTGATCAGTACTGTCCCTGCGGCGCCAGCCCGAGTGCGAGCTGGCCATACATGGTGCCGACGGCGTCCCAGTTCATGCTGATGTGGCGGCCGACGGCGTTGGCATCGCGCCAGGCACGCTGCACCGGGTTGGAGAGATCGAGACCGAGCCCGCCGGTCGAAGCGTTCAGCGCTTCGGTGGCGCGGATGGCGAGTGCGACCGAAAACGCCTGGCCGCGGCGGCTGACGATGCGGTCCTCGACCGAAACCGGGCAGCCGCTACGAATTGTCGCCGCACGATCCCTGAGGTCGCGTAGCAGCACCTCGCGCGCGGCGTCGACGGAAGCGGTCGCCTCCGCGACGCGCAACTGGATGGTCGGGAAATCCGCCATGCGATTGTTGTGGCCGGCCACCGCGCCGCGGGTGATCCGCCTGGAGGTGATGGCCAGATAGTCTTCCAGCGCGCCCGCCGCCGCGCCGACCGCGGCCGATGCCAGGCAGGAAGGGATGTTCGACAGCATCGGAATCGCGAAGGTGGGGTTGTTGGCATAGAGCGTGGCGCCCGGTGTTTTTCCCGATGTGGTATCGGCGAACGATAGCAGGCGATGCGCGGGCACGAACACGTCATTCAGCACCAGCGTCTTGCTGCCGGTGCCGCTGAGGCCGACGACATTCCAGGTATCGTCGATGACGTAATCGGAAGCGGGGACCAGCAGGAAGGCCGGCGCGAACTGGCCGCTCTCGGTCTTCGATGGCACCAGCGCCGCACACAGCGACCATTGCGCGTTGTCGCAGCCGCTGGCGAACGACCAGCACCCGGTGAGGCGATAGCCGCCTTCGGCCTCGATCGCCTTGGCCGCCGGCGCATAGGAGCCGCAGGCCAGCGCATCGGGATTGCTGGCCCAGACGTCGCACTGGGCGCTTTCCGAAAATCCCGCGATCAGCCATTGATGGGCTGCGAGCAGGCCGCCGACCCATGCCGTCGAGGCGCAGTTTTTCGCAAGCTCGATGTTCAGTTCGACCAGCACGTCGAAATCGTGCTCGTAGCCGCCGAACATCGCCGGCTTGACGATGTCGAAATAGCCGATGTTGCGCAGGGCCGTGATGTTCTCTTCCGGAACGCGGCCGGCCTTTTCCGTGGTGTGGGCGCGCGCCTTGATCTGCGGCGCGATCTGCGCCACGCGGCCGCGCAACTCGGCGATATCAGGGCGAAGCGACGGCTGTGCCGGTACGTCCTTCAACTGGGCGACTGATACCATTGGTTTGCTCCGTGTCTTCGATTGGTTGAAGGGCGGTCAGGTGACTGGCGCGGTTCACGCAGCCTGGCTGTCGTGCGGCACCGAGAAGCAGTAGGTCGCATCCTGGTAGATCAGCGGTTCGATCGGATCGCGCACGTTCACCGTCTCGGCTTCGCCGATGAAGATCGTGTGCGTGCCGTAGGGCACGGCGGCCGCCTTTTTGCAGAAGATGTTGATCTGCGCGTCGGCGAGGTAGGTGACGCCCTCGGCCGAGGTCATCCAGTCGCCGAGCCCGAACCGTTCTTCGGCCGGAAGCGCGCCGCTGAAGGCGGACGAAAGCGTGACCTGATCGCGGCGCAGCACGTTGACGCAAAACCGGCGCGCCAAGAGCATGATGTCGTGCAGCAGCGTCTGCTGGTTGACGCAGACGATCAGCGAGGGTGGGTCGAGCGACAGCGACGTGACTGCGGTTGCCGTCATTCCGTGGCGGCGGTTCTGGTCTGATGACGTGATCACCGACACTGCGGCGGGAAATCGCCGCAACGCGCGCTTGAACGTTTCACGCAATTCGTCGGATGCCGAATCCAGCGACATGGTTTCCTCCACTGAAATCCGCTCTTCCGACGGCTTAACTTTCTCCAACAATAGTTGTATTTGCAAATGTCAGTCAATAGAAATTTTCAAATGCAACAATTGCCTTGAAAAACGATCAGGGTCCGGCTATGGAAGATTGCAAAAGTTGCACCGAGGCAGGACGCAAGACCTTGTACAGGCTGACAAATTCATTTCCCTATTTGCTCAACCGCGTCGGCGTGCAGATGGGTGAACTGTTTTCCAGGCGCATTGCCGGCTACAGCGTGACCCTGCCGATGTATCGCGTGATGGCCGCGCTTTGGGAAACCGGCGATCAGCGGCTCGGCGATCTCGCTGCGATGACGACAATCGAGATATCGACGTTGTCGCGGCTGGTCAGTGAGATGAAACGGCGCGGCCTCGTCACGCGCGCGCGGCTGAAGGACAACGGCCGCACCGTTGCGATCAACCTTACGCCGAAGGGGCGAACGCTGGTCGAAGAGTTGATCCCGATCGCCATCCACTTCGAGGAGGTTGCGGTCCGCGATTTCCCGTCGAAGAACATTTCAGACCTGAAGTCGGTTCTCGCAGAAATCTACGAGAGCCTGAAGTCGCTTGAGCCCGAGATCGAGGAAGCCAACAAGGCGCGCAAGGCGTCGAGGCCGAAAGGCTGACGGCTCCACGAACGCGCCTCCGCCTTTTGCTTTCTGAGCAGACTGGCGTTCGCCTTTAGCTGCGCATGGCGGCGCGAAAGCCGACGAAGCTCAGCGCGCCCGCCACGGCGACGGCAACCCAGCTCGCCCAGAACGGCACATCGACGCCATTCAAGGTGACGGACCACCCCATCACAATCCGGATCAACTGCAGGAGTGCGATCAGGGCAAAGATGGCGGCGGCAAGCGTGCAGAAGCTTCTGATGGTCATTGCCGATCTCCGACGCACACGAGGATGTGTTCGTACTCCACAGCTAAAATGGGCATGGCTGACGCGCGAGCCACTCCCCTCGAGCAGGGGGTAGCTTAACAGAGCCATCTCGATCTGTCGCACAGTGGCCATTTCGCGACGCCGCGAGTCGGAGATCACTTCTGCCCTTTGGGCTCCTTTGAGACGTCCCGACGGCGACTGAGGATGTCTGTTTATCAGGGGGAAGAGTAGACATGGCTTGACCGGCAACGAACGTCTGCAAATGACCCCCAAAGCGGTAGTCGTGAAGTTCGAGCTAAAGCTCTCCCAATTTGGCTGATGTTTTCGCCATCTCTTTAAGGTTGAGGCAATCAATTTACGCTATTTCCTCGCCTGTTGCCTTCAAGATGGCGATGGTTGGCCAAGGAAACTTCTAATGTTCCTCACTGCCTGTCTGATTGTGTTGGTCTTGAGTGCCGTGGTGTCGTTTCGTCGATCTAGATCGCTATCACGGAACTTTCAGGGGCGGCTCGCAGCGTTTTGGCCCTCTCTTTGCGCAGGCATTTGCGCGTTGGGGCTAATCGGATTTGATCGCATTCAAGATAAGCAAGAATTTGTCCCCTCTACCACGATCCATCTCATGATGCTCATTGGTGCTTTCGCTTTCGGTTGGTTTGCTGGCGTCTTTGCCGAACATTACGCTCAAGAGCAGGCCTCCCCGCGCGGAAATTCTGCACGGATTGGCGGGCCAGATTGAGGGCGCCGCGATCAATACATCGCTCGTGATCGTGGGTTTCTTCGGTTGGGCCATTCTGGGTCTGATCCCCAAGCAGGACCAGCAAGGTTAGAAAAGGCGCAAATCGGTAGTGGCCGATGATTATAGCTACAATCTATCTTTGTCTTTCTGTACTTGGCGGAATGTGCTCGCTCTATCTCACTGCCCGTGTGTTTCATTCAGCGGTCCGAGCAGGGACAGTCGAAGCGGCAGCAAGGCGGGTATATGACCGAGTGGAATATCCCGAAGCCTTCTTTGGCGTGCTCATTGCGTGGGTGTTGATTGACGCGATGATGATCGTAACCTCGTTTGTGTCGCTACAGATATGGATCGAACATTTTCAACGATGAGGGCGCCATCCCTCATTGATCGCTTCCAGTCCTAACGACGGCTTTTGGCAGATTTTGTTGCAAAAGTCGGCTGGGACCGATGATGTCGTTCGGCCATTTCACTTAGGGCGACGGGGTTTGGTCCGCCGACCCCGACGCTCTCTACGCAACTTTTACGCTACGCAATGCACAGAGCCTGAGTGGGTGGTGGACGAGCGACCAGCAATGCGAGCCGCCGCAGGTTCTGGGCGATGGCAGCCAGAACAAACTCGTCCTGAGCACCTCGTGGTCCACGCAGTCGAAGCCGACCGAGTTTCAGGATACGTTTCAAGTGCGCGAACCGCATCTCGATCTTCTTGCGCTCACGTCGTGACTTCTCAAAGCCTTCGGTGTCAGCAAACGACCGGGCAATGTCTCGGGCGTGTTCATGGATGTCGCGTGGGATCTTGCGCGATGGATCTTTCGGACAACACTGCGGTTTGAGTGGGCATACATCGCAGTCGAGCTTGCTGGCGCGATACAGAAGGGTCTTGCCCTCATGCACGGTGCCGTTCGTGCCGAGGCGCTTCCCACCCGGGCAGTGGTAAACGTCGCTCGTCGGGTCATATCGAAAGTCGCTGCGCGAGAAGGTGCCGTCATCCCGCTTCGACTTGTCGAACACGGGGATATGGGGCGCGATGCCTTTCTCCTCGACCAGCCAGTTCAGCATCGGAGCTGCCCCGTAAGCGGTATCTCCGACAAGCCGCTCAGGCTTAAGGCCGAAGCGCTCCTCTGTTCGCTCGATCATGGTCTTTGCGGCGCCAACCTCGGCCTGCCGAATGGAGCGGGAGGCCTCGACGTCAACGATGACGCCGAACTTCACGTCGATGAGATAGTTGTCGGAATAAGCGAAGAATGCCGGTCCCTTGTGAGCGTCGGTCCACTGGGCCGCGGGATCGGATGGCGAGACGAACTTTGGCACAACGTCGCTCGCGGCGCCCCACGCCGTATCGTCGAGGGTCGCCAGATACTCCTTCACCGCGCGGCTGGACCTCGCCGGATCGCGATCCTTGCGCCAATCCTGACCTGCGATCGAGCGTTGCTTATTAGCGTCGGCCGCAATCAGGCTCGCATCGACGGCAAAGCCTTCGCCGCCAACCAGACCGGCCACGATGCACGCCTCGACGATCCGCTCGAACATGTGGCGGAAAACATCTCCATCGCGGAAGCGCTCGTTGCGGACGCGCGAAAATGCCGAATGATCCGGGATAGCGTCCTCGATACCGAGCTTGCAGAACCAGCGATAGGCCAAGTTCACCTGCACTTCACGGCAGATCAGCCGCTCCGAGCGGATCGCAAACACATACCCCACGACCAGTATCCGGATCATCAGCTCCGGATCGATCGACGGACGACCTATCGACGAATAGTGAGGTGCAAGTTCGCTCCGAAGCCAGGATAGATCGAGCGCGGCATCGATCTTCCGCACCAGTGATCTTCGGGAACCGCGTCGCCAAGATGAAACTCGTAGAACAGTTGACCTTGGTCACTCTTCAGGCGGCCCATCATGGATCGACATCTCCGAGATTCGCGTCAACGTAACGGAATCACGGTTCGTGGCCTGCCTCAACCGACTTTTGCAACAAAATCCAGGGCAGACCAGAAGTGATCGGTACACCGTCAAAACGACGTGAATGCCCAAGGCCGACAACCGGCCCGGCCCACATCATTGCAAGATCAATCCTGATCAAGTGACCAAGCTCGTTGACCGACTAATCTGACAGCAACAGAGGAGAACTCATATGACGTCATTCGTCCTTGTCCCCGGGGCAGGCGGCATGGCTTGGTATTGGCACCGCGTGGTCCCGCTTATTCGCGCAGCGGGGCACGAGGCCATCGCGGTCGATCTGCCTGGCGACGACAGGCACGCCGGTCTCGCGGCGTATGCGGACCTCGTTATCCGTGCTTTCGCGAAACGTAGCGACGTTATTCTCGTCGCGCAGTCGCTAGCGGGCTTCACGGCCCCCCTTGTTTGCGCGCGTGCACGCCTGCGGATGATCGTGTTCGTCAACGCGATGATCCCCGAGCCCGGCGAGACTGCTGGTGCATGGTGGGGCGCAACAGGAGCGACCGAAGCGCGGGAACAAGCTGCGGTGCGCCGCGGCTATGCGACGGAATTCGATGTGGGAACGTACTTTCTGCACGACGTGCCGCTGGACGTACTGCGCGCCGGCCCGGAACAACCACGCGAGGAAGCCGAGGCCGTTTTCGGCGAGCCCTGTCGCTTCGAGCGCTGGCCCGACATCCCCATTCATGTTCTTGCGGGAAGAGACGACCGTTTTTTCCCGATCGAATTTCAACGGCGTGTCGCGCGTGAAAGGCTCGGAAAGGAGCTGGAGGAAATTCCCGGTGGCCATCTCGTCGCCTTGTCGAATGCGGAAGGGCTGACCGAGCGCCTTCTTGCGCATGAGAGAGGCCTAACACGCTAGTTCCTTGCCGTTGTCTCTTGAGCACAAGCCCGAATTTGTCTGATAGCCAGGGCCCTCGAGCCGACCGAGCATCCGGGCCAGATAAAGTTGGTCGGGAAACAAGAGCCGGAAATTGATTCCGGCAATATGCCCGCGAACTTCGACTGTTGGCCCATCGCGTCGATATCGGCATGTCTGCTTTTGCCCCGCTCTTGGAGGCTAAGCGGACATCAGTCCACGCCCTAGTTCGCCGCCGTGCGGCGCTTGCTGCGGCCTGCGACGTCGGGATAGCCGTGCAGCATCACCTTGTCGGCCTGCACGCCCCAGCTTTCCAGCCGGTCCAGAAAACTCATGCCGAGCAGGTTGGTCTTCATCTGCCCGCGCGGCACGACCAGCGCCGGAACCGACTTCTCGACGAGCTGGCCTACCGCGAGGCGATCGAGCGTCAGCCGCGCCGCTTTGGTGTGACCGCCGGCGGTTTCGACGTCGACATTGTATTCAAGCATCTCGATCGGCAGGCCGATCGCCTTCGCCGTCTCCCAGGTCAGCACCACCGACGTCGCGCCGGTGTCGATCACCATCGGCGCCTTGACGCCGTTGATCTTGGCATGCAGCGCGAATTCGCCGGCCTTGCCGCGCGCGATCTGCACGGCGGGTGCCGGCTCCAGGCTGCGTTGCCGCAGCATTTTCGTGACCGAGTTGCTGGCGCGCGCGATCTGGTCGGGATCGCCATAGGCGACGACGGCGCCGGCGGTGGCGGCGAGCATCGCGAGAACGAGCATGATGCGGATCACAGCACGCCTCCGCCGGTTCGGCCCAAGATTCGTCGCGGGATCAGCCGTGCTCGGTGCGCGGCGGCATTTGCACGAGGCCGGCCTCCGCCATGCGCGCCGCAAGCCCTTCCATCACGGCCAATCGCTCCGCGGTCTCCATGCGGTGCCAGCGCGCGATCTCCGGCAACGTTCGTCCGCAGCCGAAGCAGAGTTTGGTTTTGGGGTCCATCATACAGACTGCGATACACGGCGTTTCTTTGCTCATCTAGCGATAGTGAAATGGTTTGCGTCCCTTGCGCAAGCGCTCCAGCTACAACCCTGTTACAAACCGGTTCCTGCACTCATGATCGGTTTGTGACGCGCCCGCCGCTTGTCGTCGGCGGACGTTGTGACGGTGGGTTCCGGCTGCAACGGAGGAGCCTCCTCTTCGACCATCGGCGCCAGTGCGCTCATGACGCGCTCCGGCGGGAAGGTGACGATGACTTCGGTGCCGATGCGCAATTTCGATTTCAGCGTGAAGGTACCGCCGTGCATGTCGATCAGGCTCTTTGCGATCGGCAGGCCGAGCCCCGCGCCCTGTTCGGCCGATTTGATCGAGTTGGAGCCCTGGCCGAACGAGGCCAGCACGATCGGGATTTCATCCTCGGCAATGCCGGAGCCGGTGTCCTTGACGCTGAGATATTGGCCACCGGAAGCGGTCCAGCCCACCTTGAGCCAGATCTCGCCGCCTGGCGGGGTGAACTTGATCGAGTTGGACAGCAAATTGAGCACGACCTGGCGCGTGGCGCGTTCGTCGCCCCAGATCCTGGGCATGCCGTGCTCGAACACTTCGTGGATGGTGATGCCGCGGCTGCTCGCGCGCAGCTTCAACAGGTGATGGCAGTCGGCGACGACATGCACCAGCGACACCGCTTCCTCGTTCAGCTCGTAGCGGCCGGCCTCGATGCGCGACAGATCGAGAATCTCGTTGATGAGGTTGAGCAGGTGGACGCCGGAATTGTGGATGTCGGCGGAATATTCCTTGTACACCGGCACGGTATGCGCGCCGAAAATTTCGCTCTTCATCACCTCGGAGAATCCGAGGATCGCATTCAGCGGCGTGCGCAACTCGTGACTCATCTGCGCCAGAAAGCGCGACTTGGCGACGTTGGCGGATTCGGCGCGGTGCCGCGCTTCGTCGGAGATCGCCTTGGCCTGTTCGAGCTCACCGATCAGCGCGTCCTTTTCGGCGCGAGCTTCCAGGGTCGCCAGCGTCGTCGAGTGGAGCTGATGGGCGAGCAGGGCAAAATAGGCTTCGGCAGCGACCGCAAGCAGCGCGAGCGCGTAATTGTCGAAGGTTCCGCCCAACACGAAATTGAGCGCGATCGCCGCCGTCACCGGTGCGGTCGCCGCCATCGCGGCAATGGGGAGCGTCGCCGCCAGCATGCTCGACACCGCGATCACCAGCAGCATCAGGAACATCATCATCGTGTTCGAGACGGTGTCGACGCCGGCCGGATGCATCAGGATCGCCGTCCAGCTCAGGCCGTAGAGCAGGTCGAGCAGCACGAACCGGGTCTGCCATCTGCGCGTCGCGGCGAGCGAGGGCTGCTCGCCGAGGAAACGCCAGCAATTGCGAATGATGGCAAAATGGATGCAGAGCATGCCGACGGTCCAGACCGCGGCCGGCACGGCGTACTTCCAGAGGCCGAACAGCACGCCGGTCGCAACCACCAGCAGCATGACGACAAAGGAGGCCGATATCCGGGTCTGGGCATATTGCCGGAGCAATTCGGTATCGAACGCCGGGCGGGTGCCGCTTGATGACGTTAACCGATCCCGCGCCTCGCGTACCCGCTGCGCCGCCACGCGCCGGGTGTTGACCGGCGGTGCGACCGGCGCTTCTGCCGGAAGCTGGACAACCTCAGGCTTTTCTGCGGGACTACTCATCAAACAACACAAATCCTGCCCGCGAACCGCGCGGGCTTTTTGCATTGTCTATCAGTGGGGCTAAATCATTAAGCGATGACTTAAAGAGCTAAAAATTTCCGTTAACGGGAGGTTAAAATTAACCTGTCGGGCAGGTGGAACCCCGCTTCTGCAGGGACAAGAAGCGGGGCCCGTTCGGCTACTTTAACCGGTTTTTTTAACTCACCGCTCCAGCCGGGCCATCAGGCTCGACGTATCCCAGCGCTTGCCGCCCATCTTCTCGACCTCGGCGTAGAACTGGTCGACCAGCGCGGTCACCGGCAGGTTGGCGCCGTTGCGGCGGGCCTCGGCGATGCAGATCGAGAGGTCCTTGCGCATCCATTCGACCGCAAAGCCGAAATCGAACTTGCCCTCGTTCATGGCCTTGTAGCGGTTCTCCATCTGCCAGGACTGCGCCGCGCCCTTGGAGATGGTTTCCACCACGGCTGCAACGTCGAGCCCCGACTTCTTCGCGAAATGAAGGCCCTCGGACAGGCCCTGGACCAGGCCTGCGATGCAGATCTGGTTGACCATTTTGGTGAGCTGGCCGGCGCCGGCGGGCCCGAGCAGTTTGCACATCCGCGCGTAAGCGCCGGCGATGATCGGCTCGGCCGCGGCATAGGCATCTTCCTTGCCGCCGCACATCACGGTGAGAACGCCGTTTTCCGCGCCCGCCTGGCCGCCGGACACCGGCGCGTCGATGAACTTGAAGCCTGCCTTGGTGGCGGCGGCATCGAGCTCGCGGGCAACCTCGGCGGAGGCGGTGGTGTGGTCGACGAATACGGCGCCCTTTTTCATGCCGGCGAAGGCGCCCTCAGTGCCGGTCGTGACCGCGCGCAGATCATTGTCGTTGCCGACGCAGCACATCACGAAGTCCTGGCCCTCGGCCGCGGCCCTCGGCGTCGGCGCGGCGCGTCCGCCGAATTTGTCCGCCCAATCCTTCGCCTTGGCGCCGGTCCGGTTGTACACGGTCACCTCGTGGCCGCCTTTTTTCACCAGATGTCCTGCCATGGGGAAACCCATTACGCCGAGACCGAGAAAAGCGACTTTAGCCATGTGTGCTACCTTGAAGTTTTGCCGGCGACATTGGGCTGGCCGGACGGTGTTCTTGAGGGAGGCCGCACCATACAAGCTGCGCATGGGAGGGCAACGCCTTCGTTTGGCGGGCAGGGCCGGAACTGTGCTAGGATACGGGCCTCAAGAACCTCACAAAAAAGGGAGTGATATCGCATGGGCGTCAGCGTGGGCGTGCTCGACCATTTCAACATCCGGACCCGCAACCTTTCCGATACGGTCCGGTTCTATGAGGACATTCTGGGACTGGAAAAGGGCGCCCGGCCCAACTTCGCCTTCCCCGGGGCGTGGATGTACAGCGAGGGCAAGGCGGTGGTGCACCTCGTCGATATCTCCAAGACCGAGGAACCGCAGAAGCCCGACTCCGGCGTCGTCCACCATGTCGCGTTTGCCAGCTACGGCTTTGAGGGCATGAAGCGGCGGCTGGAGCAGAAGGGCATGGCGTACGACTCCCGGCAGGTTCCGGGCGGCGACCTCTGGCAGATCTTCGTCAATGACCCCAACGGCGTCATGATCGAACTGAACTACGAGGCGGCCAAGGAGCAGACGGCTGCTGCCCCCGCCGAACGGCGGGATGACGTGGGAGCGAGGTAGCCTTTTGCGTTGAACCGCTCTATGGGTCGCATCGGACTGACGTAGCGTTTTGGACCGCGGCTTTCTCGGTTGCTCCGACGTGGGCCGGTCGCGTCGAGAAAGCGCGTCAATACAACAGAGTAGGGCCGGGTTCTCAATCAGGACCGAAACGGCTTCAGGAGATGCGCGAGTGAGCGTTACGCAGCAACAGGTTCTGGATTCCCTTGGCCGGGTGGCCTCGCCCCGTGGCGTGCCCCTGACCAATGCCAACGTGCTGTCGGCGATCTCGGTCACCGACGGCAAGGTGTTCTTCTCCATCAACGTCGACGCCGCTGAGGCCCGTGCCTGGGAGAGCGTGCGCGCACAGGCCGAGGCCGCCGTACGCGCGATCCCCGGTGTCACTGCTGCGATGATCGCGCTGACGGCCGAACGCAAGCCCGGCTCGCCACAGGCGGCGCCTGCGCCGCACCGGCAAGCGCATTCACATTCTCCCGGCGTGCAACCGGCGTCCGCCCACCGTCCGCCGCAAGGCGGGGCGTCGCCGATGTCGAAGCAGGCGGAGATTCCGGGCGTTGCCGCCGTCATCGCGGTGGCCTCGGGCAAGGGCGGCGTCGGCAAGTCGACCACCGCGCTCAACCTGGCGCTGGGTCTGCGCGATCTGGGCCTGCGCGTCGGCCTGCTCGATGCCGACATTTACGGTCCGTCGGTGCCGCGGCTGACCGGCATCAACGAGAAGCCGCAACTCGACGACAACAGGAAGATGATTCCGATCCAGCGCTTCGGCCTTGCCATCATGTCGATCGGCTTTCTGGTCGAGGAAGACACCGCGATGATCTGGCGCGGGCCGATGGTGATGTCGGCGATCACCCAGATGCTGCGCGATGTGGCTTGGGGCACGCTCGATATTCTGGTCGTCGACATGCCGCCCGGCACGGGCGATGCGCAATTGACGCTGGCGCAGAACGTGCCGCTCAAGGGTGCGGTGATCATCTCGACCCCGCAGGATCTCTCGCTAATCGACGCGCGGCGAGGGCTTGCGATGTTCAAGAAGGTCAACGTTCCGGTGCTCGGCATCGTCGAGAACATGAGCTACTTCCAGTGCCCCGAATGCGGCACGCGCTCGGACATTTTCGGTCATGGCGGCGCGCGGCATGAAGCGGAGCGGCTGGGCGTGCCATTCCTGGGCGAGATTCCGCTGCACATGTCGATCAGGACCACTTCCGATGACGGTAACCCGGTGGTGGCGAGCGAGCCGGACGGTCCGCATGCCGCGATCTACCGGGCCATCGGGAACAAGGTTCGTGACCAGCTTCAGGGCGCCATTGCCGCAGCCTGAGGCCGCTTTATGCGGTCCTCCTAAGACTTTGGTTTAATCAGTGCTGTCATGCCTTTGTCGCGTTTTCGACAGCCAACTTCCGTGTTAAAGCCGCCCCGCCAGAGCGCCCCGGATGACGTGGAATTCGCCCCGCCGGAGGACTGCTCGAGGAATATGGGAAACGCCCCGTCTTAAGGAGACTTGAATGAAGCGTCGTGATTTTTTGAAGGTTTCAGCGGCCGGTGCTGCCGCGACAGCCGTTGCCTCGCCGGCGATCGCGCAATCATCGCCTGAGATCAAATGGCGCCTGACGTCGAGCTTCCCCAAATCGCTCGACACCATCTATGGCGGCGCTGAACAGGTGTCGAAATACGTCGCCGAGATGACCGACAACAAGTTCCAGATCCAGGTGTTCGCGGCCGGCGAACTCGCGCCGGCCCTGCAGGCGCTTGATGCGACCTCCAACGGCACCGTCGAGATGTGCCACACCGTCTCCTATTACTATGTCGGCAAGGATCCAACCTTTGCGGTCTTCGCCTCGGTCCCGTTCGGCCTCAACGCGCGCCAGAACAACTCGTGGTGGTATCAGGGCGGCGGCGAGCAACTCGGCAACGAGTTCTTCAAGAAGTTCGGCGTGATCGGCTTCCCCACCGGCAACACCGGCACCCAGATGGGCGGCTGGTTCCGCAAGGAGATCAAAACGGTTGCCGACCTGTCGGGCCTCAAGATGCGCATCGGCGGCATCGCTGGCCAGGTCCTGCAGAAGGTCGGTGTGGTGCCGCAGCAGCTCGGCGGCGGCGACATCTATCCCGCGCTCGAAAAGGGCACCATTGACGCGGCCGAGTGGGTCGGTCCCTACGACGACGAAAAGCTCGGCTTCTCCAAGGTCGCGAAGTACTACTACTATCCAGGCTTCTGGGAAGGCGGCCCGACCGTCCACTCCTTCGTCAATCTGGAAAAGTGGAATGCGCTGCCGAAGAATTACCAGGCGATCCTGACCAACGCATGCGCCAACGCCAATAGCTGGATGAATGCGCGTTATGACATGCAGAATCCGACGGCGCTGAAGCGTCTGGTGGCCGGCGGCACACAGCTTCGTCCCTTCACCAACGAAGTGCTGGAAGCCTGCCTGAAGTCGACCAACGAGCTGTGGGCCGAGATCTCCGCCAAGAATGCCGACTTCAAGAAGTCGATCGACGCGATGCAGGCCTACCGCTCCGACCAGTATCTGTGGTGGCAGGTCGCCGAATACACCTACGACAGCTTCATGATCCGCTCGCGCACGCGCGGCTGATCTAGTCCTTGAGCAGAAGCCCGGTCTCCGCGAGGAGGCCGGGCTTTTTGCGTTCGGCCGGCCAGGGCCCTGCCGGCTTGCCCTGAACGTTCGGATTTTGCGCGAAGTGGTGAAGCTGGAGCGCCGCTTCGGCGGTACACCACAGGGCTCGGACACAAAATCGCGAAAACAACCCCATGCAAAGTAGAATGGGTGCCGGCTCGCAGCACTCGTGCTGCGTTGCGTCCGGGGTAGGAGAAGAAGAAATGGCCCGTCGTCACGGCCCAACCCGATCTCATCCTGGCCTGGCCTCTTGGTGGAAAACCAGCCGTTTCCGGAGCTCGCGGCGCAGCAACCGGAGACTCAGCAGCGCCTGCATCGTGGTCGTGACAATGGACAAGTACCAGATGTGTTCTGCACGGAAACCGGATTGCGCCGACAACCATAGATGCGCCTCCACTGGGCAATCTGCGGGCGCCATTGTTCGGGATCGAGCGTGAGATAGTTTTCCGCTTTTTGGAAATACACCCAAAGGACGAGAACGCCGCCAGCGACTGCGAGGGAGCTGGCGAGGCCAGCTCCCTTCACACTAGCGCGCATATCCTTCGATTCGTTCGACGTAGTTCATGATGCGGTGCATGACTTCCTGAAGTATTCCGGCGCCCGAATCGCACCCGTTGAAATAGCAGGTGGAGATTCTTACTTTCTGATCGAGAGGAAGGGAGGCCCCCTCTGGGATCGATATCTTGAAGACCTGTCCCCTTTGGCGCACATCACCCGGTATCTGGAATTCAGGCGGCATGGCATCAGTCATCGGCAGCAGGTCCTCGACGACTCCAATGATGGACTGGGCGTAGGAGCGTACATAGACGCGGTGCCCGACCTTGAGATCGAACAGATAGCTGTCGGGGAGATAGGCGAGGATGAAGCTCGGGCCGGTGTAGATGGTGGCGATGTTATTGCCGCCTGGGCCGAGCACGGCTCCAGCGCTCATGACCTTGCTGCCCACATATCCGGCGACCGGCGCATACAGGGCACCGCCGGCATAGGCCTGCTGCAAGGAATCGTACGTGTCCGACACTTGCTTGAGGGCATTGTGGTAGGCGGCCAGCTCGCCCGCAAGCGAGACTCGCTCCGCTTTCAAAGACTGCTGCTTCTCGGCGGCGGCAAAGGCCGCCCTGGTCATGTCGGTCAAGAGCTTGTCCACCACAAGACCGTTCCTGCTCGCGCTGGAGAGCTTGTCGAGATAGTCCTGCGTCTGCCTGACGTTGGCCTCGGCCGCCGGCAGCAACATGCCGATCGCGACTTGCCTTGCCTCGATCGCCGCGATCCTGGTGTCCAGCCGGGACTTTTCCACGGCGAGCTCGGCAAGCGTGCGAGAAATGGATGTCGATTCGACGACGGCGATCTTCTGCCCGGCCTCCACTCTGTCTCCGGGGTGAACGAAAACCTGCCTGACCCGCGTCTCCTGGTAGGGCACCCCGATGGCGATATGCTCGCGTGTGACCATCCCGGAGGCCTTCAGCAGCACAACCCCACCGGAGATCAGATGGATGGCGAGCGCGCCGGTGACGGCGAGGCCGATGGCGATGACGACGAGGTTCCTCAGCCGCCTCCAGCGCACCTGGCTGACGTTGAGTGGCGCGCTCGCCGCATATTCTGCCAAAACTGCCATCTTTTACTCCGCGGCTTGCTGCATCGGTCTGAGGCTGAAAATCCGCTTCGCTATACGGTGCGACGCTTCGCCGTCCCCGAATGGATTTTGGGCAGGCAGAAGCTGCGGCGCATCGGAGCTGGTCAGACGCCTCACCCCGGCGACGATTGCATCGCGGTTCGACCCCACCAGCATTCCAAAACCGGCCTCGACGACCTCTGGCCGCTCAGTGCTCTCGCGCGTGATGAGGATCTGGAGACCGAATGTCGGCGCTTCTTCCTGGATGCCGCCCGAATCGGTCACGACGGTCCATGACCGGCTGAGCAGGTAGACGAAGTCGGTATATTGGAGAGGCTTCAGCAGGCGAATATTCGACCGCTCGCCGAGCGCCCGCATGACCTGTGCCCGGATGTCCGGGTTGGGGTGAACGGGGACGAGGATCAGCTTGTCGCCATCACTTGCAAGCTCGCGCAGGGCCTTGAGGATGTCGTCCAGGGGCGCCCCGATATTCTCGCGCCGGTGCAAGGTCGCCAATACGAGCTTCCTGTCGCGCGGGAGGTTTGCGATCTCCCGGTCGATCGGAACATAACCTCCGGCAAGCCTGGAGCGTGCATATAGCAGCGCGTCGACCGCGGTATTGCCGACCACGCTGATGCGATCGCTCTGCACACCCTCGCGAAGCAGGTTATCGCGCGACCGCTCGGTCGGCGCGAAATGCAATGTGGAGGCGATCGCAATGAGCCGCCGGTTGAACTCCTCCGGCCAGGGCGATTGAAGCGTTCCGGTCCGCAGCCCGGCCTCGACATGCGCAACGGGGACATGGTTCAGAAAGGCCGCCAGGGCGCCGGCTGCAGCGGTCATCGTGTCGCCTTGCACCACGGCGCAATCATACTGTCCTGACCCAAGCAGGGATTGCATCCGCTGGGTGATCAGCGCGAACTTGCCGGCGAGACTCGGCTCCCGCATGACACCATTGCCGCCATGGGTAAGGTCGATTTTGAACAGATCCAGCAGCCCGTCCGCCAGATCGATATGCTGCCCTGACCAGAAGACATCCACGTGCGCGCCGCCCTCACGCAGGGCGCGATAGACAGGACCGAGCTTGATGATCTCTGGCCGAGTGCCAAAGGTGATGAGAATCCGCATATCTATTCCAGTTAACCGGGAGATCAGCGTGTGGCGGCCAGGAAATCGTCGGGAACGTCGTGAGTTGTTTTCGACCACACGATGGGGGAGGTGGCGAACTGCGATTCGCCCAGATAGATTTTCCAGGCGCGGAACGTGGCGACCATGTTGATGTATAAAGATACGGGCCATCGTATCGCGACGCCGAGCCAGTCGAGCCTGCCGTAGACGCGGTAGCTGGCGGTCAGCCGCGCGACATAGCGGAACACCACCGCGAGGAGATTGAGCGAAAGAGACCACTGGAAAAGCTGGTACATCTCGCGCGGCAGGATCTCGGGATCGATCAGGCCCGCGAGCGCCATGATCATCAGGACGATGGATCCAGGGCCCAGGAAGTTCGTAATCATTCCCTTTCGATCGCGCAGGAAGAAATAGATGTCCCAGGGCTGACCTTGCCAACCGAGCTTGTGCATCGCTTCGAAGGCGATGCCATAGACCCAGCGGGTCTTCTGCTTGATGGAGGCCGCCAGGTGCTGGGGGAAGAACTCGCGGGTCGCTACATAATCGGCCCCGTCTTCGGCCTGCGCGGACAGCGCGGCGAATATCGACTTGAAGCCCGCGCGCTTGGCCTCGACGCCGAGAATGTAATCCTCGGTCACCGTCCCGGACATCAGGACCTGCCCACGGGTGTTCAGAAAGTGCCTGACGAGCGCCTGCGTCAGGCAGGTGCCGACCCCGGCGGAAGGAATGGCCGCCCCGAGCGCATTGCGCACGATTAGTTCGCGCGTGTGGCGCTCGGCGAACTCCTCCATATAGGTCGAGGCAACATAGGCCCCCCTGCGGCGGCTGAGCGAGAAGACGGGAACCTGGATGAAATCGTATTCGCCGGCATATTTCGCATAGATCTCGAAGCTGCGTGGATCGATGACATCCTCGCTGTCGTGCAGGACCACCAGGTCCGGCGCCTGCCTCTCCGCGAAGCTCTGGACGAACATCTCGTTGAGCATCTGCCCTTTGGATGTGGGGCCGGGCAAGCTGTTCACGATGACCCGCACGCGATCTGGATGGGCCGCGGCAAGGGCTTCAGCGACGCATCGCGTGCCCGTGTCGTTCGGATAGACTCCGAGGAAGATGGAGACCTGCGGGATACCGATCCGGGCGAGGTTGCCTTCCACCATCCTGCCGATGACATCCTCCTCGCGCCAGTTGGCGACGAAGATCGCAATTTTTGGGAGTGGAACCGGCTCGACAACGGCGCGCCGAAGGGGAAAATGCACGATCCCGAAGGAGAGCAGATCGATGAGAACATCGTCCAGTGATGACAGGTTAATCAGCAGGCTGACGATAAGGAAAAGCGAAATCAGTATTTCGTTCATGATTCACAATGAGCTCGCTTCGCATTGCCGAAGCCGGCCACACACCCTCCAGAGAGCGCAAAGTTCAGCGATAGTGTAACGGAATGCCGACCATCGGCCCCTATGGAGGGCGCCCACAACTGATGGTGGATCAGCCAAACCAATGAGCGTCACGTAAATCAAATCCAAGCAATCATCTATTCCGGATGACTACGGCCGTGGGATCGAGGAGGCCACGCTTCACGCAAGCAGACGACGACGCAACTGATCGAGGCCAATGCGCAGCGCGGGCCGGCATCAAGCCATCGGTCAGCTTTGGCGCACACCTCGCAGTCTGCGTCCGCCATCATGGTGGTGATGACGGCACGGCCGCGGCTCGAAGGCGGTGAGATCGCTGCGACGCTTTTCATCGGCTTGAATGAAGTTGCGTGCTTTGGCAGGTCAACGAAACAGCGGACGTCATACGCAGTGGTCACTCGGCAGAGTTCACGCCGGCACCGGAAAGACCCGGTCGCCAATGGATAATGGCGCGACCAGTCGCCCCGCGCGTGCCGGATACTCTGGATTAGATTGTCCGTGAAGATGCGCCGAGGCGGCGTAGACGATCGTCGCCGCCGAATTTCGACGCGGCGAGCACTTCATTGATGGATGTGCCGGGGTGCAAGGCGTCAGCCAGACCGTATCCGGCAGCGACGTCGCAACCTTAAGCAATGCTGAACGTGAAGGGGAAATTGCGGACGGTTTTCTTCCACGGACCCTCATCTTTTGTCCCTAGAACCTGATCAGGCGACGGAAATGGGGGCGGTGCATGTCCATCCTGGTAATGGCGTTGCGGTTCATGGGGACGGTTTGGCTGTGGGCGGCTGGCCTGCTCATCGTGTCCAGTCACCTCGTTGTTCTTCATCTCGACGGCTTCTGGGCTCTCGTTAACCTTCTCAACCCATGGAACATCGCCAGCATGCTGACGCTTGATCTCACAGCGGCTCCCGGATTGCTGCTGCTGATGGCGGCTGATCAGCTGACAACGACCGATACCTCGTCTAGGCCATTATCCGATCCCATCCATTAAGCGCCGATCGATGGCGCGCGCCTGCGGTCGAACTGGTTCACGGTCTGCGCTATAAGTGCGGATGAAACTCCCCGCAATCCCCATCCGCCGCGATGGCCGGCTTGACCAGGCCCAACCAGTCAAAATCAATGTGCGGTACTAGCGCAGATAACCAAGGCTCGCCGAGGGGACGCCGAGAGCCCGGCTGCACCCAACTGGCTTAAATTTGGGGTTTACCCCCAATGTCGGGATGGAAATCGGGAACCGGTTGTTCCATGCTGGCAGCGAAGGCCTCGCCAAGAAGGCTGACACACGCAACCAACAGGGATGGATTCAATGAAAAGAAGAGATTTTCTTAAAGTAACCGGCATTGGCGCGGCCGGCGCTGCAACGCTGGCGGCTCCCGCCATCGCGCAATCGATGCCTGAGCTCAAATGGCGTTTGGCGGCGAGCTGGCCAAAATCACTCGACACGCTGTGGGGCGGCGTCGAACACATGGTCAAGCTCGTTGCCGAAGCCACCGACAACAAGTTTCAAGTCCAGGCTTTTGCCGGCGGCGAAATCGTCCCGGGGCTGCAGGTCCTTGATGCCGTACAGAACGGCACCGTCGAGATGGGACATACGGCCTCGTACTATTACTTCGGCAAGGATCCGACATTTGCGTTCGGCACGGCGGTGCCGTTCGGACCCAACCAGCGCATCAACCAGGCCTGGTACATGCTGGGCGGCGGCAGAGATCTGCTCAACCAGTTCTACAAGAGCTACAACGTCACGTCATTTTTGGCTGGCAACACCGGCTGCCAGATGGGCGGCTGGTTCCGCAAGGAGATCAACACGGTCGACGATCTGAAGGGGCTCAAAATGCGCATCGGCGGCTTTGCCGGGCGCGTGATGCAGAGATTGGGCGTCGTGCCGCAGCAGCTTGCCGGTGGCGACATCTATCCCGCGCTGGAAAAAGGCACGATCGACGCTGCAGAATGGGTCGGGCCCTATGACGACGAGAAGCTCGGCTTCTACAAGGTCGCGCCGCATTATTACTATCCCGGCTGGTGGGAAGGCGGCCCAATGCTGCTCGGCCTCGTCAACCTCGACAAATGGAACGCGCTGCCGAAATACTATCAAAGCGTCATCGAGCAGGCGGGGCAGGCCGCCAATAGCTGGATGATGGCCAAATACGATCAGGGCAACCCGCCGGCGATGAAAAAATTGCTCGCTGGCGGTACCAAGCTCCATGCTTTTTCGCCGGCGATCATGCAGGCCAGCCTCAAGGCGACAAAGGAATTGTATGCCGAAACGTCGGCGACCAACCCGAACTTCAAGAAGGTGCTGGAGTCGATGAACGCGTTCACGGCCAATGGATACCAGTGGTTCCAGGTCGCGGAGCTCGGTTACGACAGCTTCATGGCGCGCAACCCGCAGGGCTGATCGCCTCGCAAAAGCTCACGCATCGACAAACGAAAACCCCGGAGCGAAAGCTTCGGGGTTTTTAGTTGTGTGCCGAGTATGAACGACAGCTTGGAGGTGGAAGTCCTCTGTCTAGCCTGATGACGGCGAAGGACTAGCGAAGCGCAAGGGCGTCACCGCGAGGTGGGGTCTGAAGAAAGCGTGGAGCAAAGCCGCGGCCCGATGGACAAACACCGGATAACGAGGCCTGCCCGGCCGGACGAGCGAGCAGCCAATCGCGAAGTCCATGGTCATCAAAGGTCGGGGTGGTAGATCCGGCGGGCGTGCGGTGAAGGCGGTCGGTCTTACCTCGGGAGGTCTGCGCTGCGTCCCAGCTTTGGGACTGAGGCCGCCGCAAGGCGGCCTGACCGCAGCGCAGAAGTCAGCAGAGGGCGTAGTAGGCGGCAGCGCGCCGCCGAAGGCCTGAACGGTGGAAGCGGTTAGTAGAGCGGCGATCTCGTGCGAGCCATGCGGCAGAAGAACCAGGTCGAGCTGAACTTGGGCACCGGAGCGGAGGGTGAAGCCCGAAGCGCCGCCGCCCGAGAGCCCGAAGCGCGCCCGGCGAGAGCCTGTCCCGAACGCCCGGCGGTTGCGGGACCGTCGATGGAAGACGTGGTTGAGCGTGAGAACCTGAAGAAAGCGTTGGCGCGAGTGAAGCGCAACAAAGGTACGGCAGGCATTGACGGTATGAATGTCGATGACTTGTCGGCCTACCTGAAGGAGCACTGGCCTACGGTTCGGGTCCAGTTGCTTGAAGGCATCTACAAGCCGCAGCCGGTGTGGCGCGTCGAGATACCGAAGCCGTCGGGTGGCATGCGGCTGCTCGGCATTCCGACGGTGCTCGACCGCTTTATCCAGCAGGCGGTGATGCAGGTGCTGCAAGCCGACTGGGACGGAACGTTCTCCGAGACGAGCTTCGGCTTCCGGCCGAAGCGCTCGGCGCATCAGGCGGTAGAGCGGGCGCAGACGTATATTGCGTCCGGACACGCCATCGTCGTGGACATCGACCTGGAGAAGTTCTTCGACCGGGTCAACCACGATATCCTGATGGGGCTTGTTGCCAAGCGGGTTGCCGACAAACGCATCCTGAAGCTGATCCGCGGCTTTCTGACCGCGGGTGCGATGGAAGGAGGCCTTGTCAGCCCGACGGAGGAAGGCACGCCGCAGGGTGGGCCGCTCTCGCCGCTGTTGTCGAACCTGATGCTGGATGTGCTGGACAAGGAACTGGAGAAACGCGGCCATCGCTTCGTGCGCTACGCCGACGATTGCAACATCTATGTGCGCAGTCAGAAGGCGGGCGAGCGGGTGCTGGCCGGGATCGAGCGGTTCATCGAGAAGCGCCTCAAGCTCAAGGTCAACAAAGCCAAGAGTGCGGTTGCCAAACCGAGCGTTCGCAAGTTCCTGGGCTTCAGCTACACGAGTGGACGAAAGCCGCGACGGCGCGTTGCGCCGCAGGCCATCGCCCGCTTCAAGGCGAGAATTCGGGAGCTGACGCGGCGCACGCGTGGACGAAGCCTTGCGCAGATCGTCAAGGAGCTGTCGGTCTACCTCATCGGGTGGCGGGGTTACTTCGGCTTCTGCCAAACCCCGTCGGTGTTGCGCGCGCTTGAGGAATGGATCAGGCGGCGGTTGCGCGCCATCGCCTGGAAGCAATGGAAGTGTGGACCTGCTCGCTTTGCCGAGCTGCGACGCTGCGGCGTCGGCCGGGACCTGGCGGCGCGAACCGCCGGAAGCCCGCGTGGCCCTTGGCGGCTCGCAAGCAGCCCCGCGCTCACCACTGCAATGCCAATTGCTTTCTTCGGTTCACTCGGCCTGACTTCCATCACAGAACTACGACATGCATAATCCACCGAACCGCCGTATACGGACCCGTACGTACGGTGGTGTGGGAGGGGAGGAGCCGAGAGGCTCCCCCCTATCCCGATCTTCTCTGCGAAAAAAGGTGACGCGCTACTGTTTCGGTCCGCCGAAATCCAGCGGCGGCATCTCGATCTGCGGTACCTCGATCTTGATCGTGTTCGGATCGACCGTCGATGCCGTACCCTTGTAGTGCATCACCATCTGCGGGAACGCGATCACCAACAGCACCATGATGACCTGGATCACGACGAACGGCACGGCGCCCCAATAGATCTGGCCGGTCGTGACAGCATCCATGCGCTTGCCTGTCACACGATCGAGGTAGGATTCCTTTGGCGCCACCGAGCGCAAATAGAACAATGCGAACCCGAACGGTGGATGCATGAATGACGTCTGCATGTTGACGCCGAGAATCACGCCGAACCAGATCAGGTCGATGCCGAGTTTTTCCGCCACCGGCCCGAGCAGCGGGATGATGATGAAGGCGAGTTCGAAGAAGTCGAGGAAGAAGGCGAGAACGAAGACAAGCGCGTTGACGAAAATGAGGAAGCCGACCTGGCCGCCGGGGAGGGAAGTCAGCAGATGCTCGACCCACACATGGCCGTTCACGCCGTAGAAGGTCAGCGAGAACACCCGCGCACCGATCAGGATGAAGACGACGAAGGCGGAAAGCTTCGCGGTCGATTCCGTGGCTTGCCGGATCAGGTCCCAGCTTAGCCGTCGCTTGGCGGCGCCGAGAATGATCGCACCGGCCGCCCCCATGGCGCCGCCCTCGGTAGGGGTTGCGATGCCGATGAAAATCGTACCGAGCACGAGGAAGATCAGGAACAGCGGCGGCACCATCACAAATGTCGTTTGCTGCGCCATCGCCGACAGGAAGCGGAAACCGGTGAATCTGTGGGTCAGCCAGTTCACGACCGCCACGAAGAAAGCGAACAGGATGCCATAGAACATGCTGAGCACGACGTAGTCGGCGCCGCGGGCCTCCGAACTGCGCATCATCAACCAGCCGAACACGCAACTGGCGATAAAAAGCACGCCGAGGGACGATAGTCCGCGGCTGCCGTCCTTTTCCCGGAAGCCAATGGCCTCCGCCGGCAGCCCCGGAGCCGCCTTCGGGAAGATCATCGTCACGAGAAAGGCATATCCGGCATACAGCCCCGCAAGCACCATGCCCGGGATGAAGGCGCCTTCGTACATGTCGCCGACCGACTTGCCGAGCTGGTCGGCCATCACGATCAGAACCAGCGAAGGCGGAATGATTTGCGCCAACGTGCCTGAGGCCGCGATGATGCCCGTCGCCATCCGGCGGTCGTAGCCATAGCGCAACATGATCGGCAGCGAGATCAGGCCCATCGAGATCACGGAAGCGGCAACGACGCCGGTGGTAGCAGCGAGCAGGGCGCCGACGAACACGACGGCATAGGCGAGACCGCCGCGGATGGTGCCGAACAATTGTCCGATGGTATCGAGCAAGTCCTCGGCCATGCCGGATCGCTCCAGCACCAATCCCATGAATGTAAAGAACGGGATCGCGAGCAGCGTGTCGTTGTTCATCACGCCGTAAACGCGCTCAGGGAGAGCTTGCAGGAAGTCCGGCCGGAACTCTCCGAGTTGGATGCCGGCGATAGCGAAAAGCAGGCCGACCGCGCCGAGTGAAAACGCCGCCGGATAGCCAAGCAGCAGCATGATCACCAGCGCCGTGAACATGATCGGAGCCATGTTGGCGATAAGAAAGGCTGTCATCTCTTGTCCTCTGCCACCGCGTCTGCGATCAGCGTTTTTCGATCGCCTCGACCAGGTGTTCGACCTCGGCCTCGATCGGGTTCACCTGTGATGCGTGCGGATCCGGAATAAGGCCGCGCATCACGGCAATGCGCTTGATCAGCTCGGAGATGCCCTGAACCAGCAAGAACACGAATCCGATGATAACCAGCGATTTGGCGGGCCATTGCGGAAGCCCGCCTGCGTTGCCCGATTGCTCGTTGACCTCGAACGAGCGCATAAAGAACGGGCCGCCGGTGATGATCATGACGATGCACAGCGGCATCAGAAAGAACGCGTGCCCAACGACATCGATCACGTTGCGTGCGGTCTTCGGCAGCGCATTACTGACGATGTCGATCCGGATGTGTTCATTGTCGAGCAAAGTCCACGGCGAGCAAAGCAGAAAGACGATGCTGAAGAGCACCCATTGAAGCTCCAGCCATGAATTGGAAGAAATGTCGAACGTCTTGCGCATGACGGCATTGACGGCCGATATCACCACGGCGACGAGAATCAGCCACGCCAGGCGCTTACCCGTCCACCGCGTGAACGCGTCGATTCCACGGCTCAATTTCAAGAGCGCTTGCAACGGCAATCCTCCCCAATTCGCATCTGCAGTCTTGACGGTACCCGTCGGGCACTGCGGCCTATCCAGCCCCGCTAGCATGAAGCCGTTGCACCAAACCAGCGGGCGAAGCAGCCGTCAATTGGAAGTTTGTTGATATTGAAAGGGAATTAGCCCTGTGGATCGGGGTCATCCACCCCCGGGCGCCGGCCTGTCCGGGCCCGCGGTCGCTATTGCTTTTGAGGGCCGAAATCCAGCGGCGGCGGGAGCTCGATTTCCGGCACCACGATCTTGACCTTGCTGAGATCGACGTCGAGCGGCTTGTCGAGCAGAGCCGTTACCGTGACGGGGAAGGCGATCACGATCGCCACCATGATCGCCTGCAGGCCGATCCAGGGCAGGGCGCCCCAATAGATGTCGGAGCTCTTCACTTCCTTGGGCGCAACCCCGCGTAGATAAAACAGCGCGAAGCCGAACGGCGGATGCAGGAACGACGTCTGCATGTTGACGCAGAGCATGACACCGAACCAGATCAGCGCGGCATCGGGGCCGACGACCGGCGCCAGCACCTTCTGGGCGATCGGCGCCACCATCGGCAGGATGATGAAGGCGATCTCGAAGAAGTCGAGGAAGAACGCCAGGAAGAAGATGAAGAGGTTGATGAAGATCAGGAAGCCCCAGACGCCGCCGGGAAGCGTGGTCAGATGGTGCTCGAGCCAGACGCCGCCGGAGACGCCGAGGAACACCACCGAGAAGCAGGTCGAACCGATCAGGATGAACACCACCATGGTGGAGAGGCGCATCGTCGATTCGTAGCCCTGCTTGATCAGGTCGCGCAGGTCCGGAATGCGGACGGCTTCGAGGCAGAGCCAGACGACGGCGAGATAGACCACCGCGAAGGTCAGCTTGAACAGCTTTCCTTCGCCGAGCAGGACGCCGACAATGGCGCCGACGCCGGTGGCGGCGATGCCGATCAGCAGCATCTTGTGCCCCTTGCTGCTCAGCTCCTTGTGGTGAATCGCGGCGAGCACGATGGCGCCGATCGCGCCCATCGCGCCGGCTTCCGTCGGGGTCGCCAGGCCGAGCATCATGGTGCCGAGCACCACGAAGATCAGCACGGCCGACGGGATGATGCCCATCAGGCATTTGCGCCAGAGCGGCCAACCGGTCAGCGTCCGCGCTTCCTTGGGCACGGCCGGCACGTGATGGGGCAGGAAGAGCCCGAGAAAGAACGTGTAGCCGGCGAACAGGGCGATCTGGAGCAGCGACGGCCCCCAGGCGCCGAGATACATGTCGCCGACCGACTTGCCGAGTTGGTCGGCCATCACGATCAGCACCAGCGAGGGCGGCACCAGTTGGGTGATGGTGCCGGATGCGGCGAGCACGCCGGTGATGTAGCGTACGTTGTAGCCGTAGCGCAGCATCACCGGCATCGAGATCAGCGCCATGGCGATGACCTGCGCCGCCACCGTGCCGGTAATCGCGCCGAGGATGAAGCCGACGATGATGACGGAATAGCCGAGGCCGCCGCGGATCGGGCCGAACAACTGGCCCATCGAATCCAGCATGTCTTCGGCGAGCCCGCATCGCTCGAGGACCGAACCCATGAAGGTGAAGAAGGGGATCGCGAGCAGCAATTCGTTGGAAAGCACACTGCCGAAAATGCGGCCCGGAATGGCCTGCAGGAAGTTCATGTCGAAGAAGCCGAGATAGATCGACAGGAACCCGAACGACAGCCCGAGCGCGGCCAGCGTGAACGCCACCGGAAAGCCGATCAGCATGGCCAGAATCAGGCCGCCGAACATCAGCGGCGGCATCATCTCCAGCGTGATCATTGGGTAGGCCTCTCGTATTTCGCATCGATCACGACGTAACCCTTCAGCGCAGCGATGCGCTTGATCACCTCGGAGACGCCTTGCAGCGCCAGAAAAACGAAGCCCACGGGAACGACAGCCTTGATCGGCCAACGAATCAGGCCGCCGGCATTGCTCGAGGTTTCGCCGACTTCGTAGGCCTGCATGAAGAACGGCCACGACAGATAGCTGAGCAGCAGGCAGGACGGGATCAGGAAGCAAAGCGTGCCGATCAGGTCGAGCCAGAGCTGGCCGCGCTCGGACAGCGTCAGATAGAGAATTTCGACGCGAACATGCTCGTTCTTCTTGAAGGTATAGGAGGCGCCGAACATCACGAAGACGGCGAACATGTACCACTGCAATTCGAGCCAGGCGTTGGAGCTGTAGCCGAACGCGTAGCGGATCATGGCGTTGGCGGCGCTCACGACGCAGGCTGCGAGCACGAGCCAGTTGCAGACGCCGCCTAGTTTCTCATTGAGCCAATCGATTGAATTACTCAGTGCTAACAATGGGCGCATTACGCTCTCCTCGGACACGTCATCGACGCGCCGGATTTTTCATTGATATTGCATCGCAGCCCCCAGCCAGGCACGCAGAGCCGCCGCCGCTCGGCGGGCGCGCGGGTTCGTTCCGGCGCGAAAAGCGCGCGGATCCACAGCTCATTCGCTGGAGCAATTGCAACGATAGTCCCCCCAAATCTCGCGCTTACTGCCGTCTTGACTGCATCTTGAAGATGCAGCGGCCTGTTCCGGCCGTGCTGGCGTGAAAGCAGGCGCACCATTTCAGTGGGGCGGGGCGGCGTCAATTGGGGAATGGAAAATCGGCGCGCAGGGTCAATTTATTGCGCGGAAGGCCTTAACCGCGCACCGAAAATTTCAACCGCCGGTAACGCTCATATGGCGGCTAACACTCGGACGGTTATGCCGGCGGTCGATGATGAAGTCGTGGCCCTTCGGCTTCAGCCCGATGGCGCGATCGATCGCGGCCGACAGCAGGTCGTCGTCGGCCGACGCCCGCAACGGTTTGCGCAAATCGGAGGCATCCTCGTGGCCGAGGCAAGTGTGCAGCGTGCCGGTACAGGTGATCCGTACCCGATTACAGGATTCGCAGAAATTATGCGTCATCGGCGTGATGAAGCCGAGCTTGCCGCCGGTTTCGCCGACCCGGACGTAGCGGGCGGGGCCGCCGGTATCTTCATCGAGGTCGGTCAGCGTGTAGTGCTGGGCGAGGCGGGCGCGCAGCAGCGACAGCGGCACATACTGGTCGATGCGCCCTTCGCCGATGTCACCCATCGGCATGACTTCGATCAGCGTCAGCGCCATGCCCTTGCCGTGCGCCCATTCCATCAGCGCGGGGATTTCGTCCTCGTTCATGTTCTTCAGCGCCACCGCGTTGATCTTGACTGCGAGGCCTGCGCTGCGCGCGGCCTCGATGCCGGCCAACACTTTGTCCAGGTCGCCCCAGCGTGTGATGGCGCGGAACTTCTGCGCATCGAGCGTGTCGAGCGAGACGTTGACGCGGCGGACGCCGCAGTCGCGCAATTCGCCGGCAAAGCGCTCCAGTTGCGAAGCGTTGGTGGTCAGTGTCAGTTCATCAAGCGCGCCGCTCGAAAGATGCCGCGACAGCGAGCGCACCAGCGACATCACGTTGCGCCGGACCAGCGGCTCGCCGCCGGTGAGGCGGATCTTGCGCACGCCCTTGGCGATGAAGGCCGAGCACAGCCGGTCGAGTTCTTCCAGCGTCAGCAGGTCCTTCTTCGGCAGGAACGTCATGTCCTCGGACATGCAGTAGAAGCAGCGCAGGTCGCAGCGATCGGTCACCGACACGCGCAGGTACCGGATGGTCCGGCCGAACGGATCGACCATCGGCTGGAACCGGTGATCGGATGAAGTCAATGAGGAACCGCTCATAACCTGCCTTGCTGGTTTCGGCGCGGAGCTGCCCGCGAAGTCGCTAGCACAATCTAGGCACCTTCCAGCCCGCCTACAATCCGCAACCTGCCGAAGCTGGGCAGCGGGATCAGCGCGCGGCGGGCTGCGCCGGGGCATGGTCTGGCGCGGCGGCCGCCTTGGGTGGCTTCGGCTGCTTCGGCCGCATCGGCTTGCGCACCCTCGGCGGCGGCGCGGCCGGCTTGAGCTCCGCGAAGACCGGGCTGGGCTCAATGATGGTCGTCGTCGCCGGCGAGGCAAAATCGCCGGGATTGCGGATCACCTGGACCGGAACCGTGACCGGCTGGAACTTGGGGCTCGCGAAGGTGACGGAGAAGCCGGCATCGGGTGCGGGTACGTCGATTGAGCAGGGGGTTCGCAGGCCGGCCCGAGCGAGGTCGTGGCATCCGCTCCACGGTTCCCAAATGGTTAGCGCCGAATATTGGCGTTTTAGATACATCAGATAAATCAGATGGTTAGGATCGGGAAGGAACCTTGCTGAGGCTTTTAACTGCCGCCGGCAACTCGCGCATATGGCCGATCAGCCGGTCGGGCTTCAGTTCGGCGATCGGCACATCGGTGTAGCCGAACTCGACGCCGATCACGGGAATGCCGGCCCGTCTCGCCACGCCGACGTCGGGGCCGGCGTCCCCGACCATGATGGCCGCTGCCATATCGCCGCCCGCCCGCGCCACCGTCTGCTGCAGGATGATGGGATCGGGCTTGGAGACGCCGAACGTGTCGGCGCCGCAGATGGCGGAAAACCGTCCGCTCAGGCCCAATTGGTCGAGCAGCCGCTTCGATAGCCATTCCAGCTTGTTGGTGCACACCGCAAAGCGGCAGCCCTGCGCCGCAAGCTCATCGAGGGCGGCTTCCAGCCCCTCGAACGCCCGCGAGGCGTCCGCAATGTGGGCGGCGTAATAGTCGATGAAATCGCGCATGAGGCGGTTGACGTCTTCCACGCTCATCGCGCGGCCTTCCAGCTCGAGCCCGCGCTCGATCAACTTGCGGGCGCCGGCGCCGATCATGTTGCGCGCTGATTTCAGGGGCACGGGCGGCACGCCCGCGCGGTCGAGCGCGAAATTGAGCGCGGCAATCAGGTCGGGCGCGGTGTCGACCAGCGTACCGTCGAGGTCGAAGACAACAGTGCGGGGAAGGGTCATGGGAATTCGCTAGCGGCAGGCAAAGCATCGTGCAAGTAGGGAAGTACAAATCCCGGGAGGAACCGCCATGCGAGAATTCGCCGGCACGACGGCGTTTGTGACCGGCGGAGCCGGAGGGATCGGCTTTGCGCTCGGCCGGGCGTTTACTCAGTCCGGCATGAAAGTGATGCTGGCCGATATCGAGGCTGATGCGCTGCAGGCTGCGGTCAATCGAGGTGGGGCTCGAGCCCGCTTCCGTCGCCGCGCGCGTGCTGCAGTGCCGCTGATTTGCCCGAGGTGTCAAAATGTTTTCGCGGGATCGCTCAAAGCATCCATGCAGGCGATCACCCCGCTACTTTGCATGGGGTTGTTTTCGATATTTTAGCTGGGAGCGACAATCACGCCGGCCTTGCGCACGCTCGTCGCTGCTTCGAGCGCAAAAAGCCTCAGCAATCCGAACCTGGCCGATCGAACCATCGGTGCGCTGGCGTTTGAGGCCAGTTACGGCGATCTTTCGACCTTCAATCACGATTTTCGTCGTCACTATGGAATGACCCCATCCGCCCTGCGCGCGGCCGTCCTCGGCGCTGGCTAGGTAAAGTCCTGATTCAAGCCTGCCTCTGGAGGAGAGGGAGGTCCGGTTAGCTCCAAAATTGGCGTTCCGGGAGCCTGTCGAAGCTGTTCCTGCCGGCAAAACGACGCTAGACATGCGCCGCGGATCGGCGGAGTTCAGAGGCTTTCGGCACGTGGATATGGACCAATTAAAGCGGCAGGCGGCGGCACAGGCGCTGGAGCATGTTCAGGATGGCATGAAGCTCGGGCTGGGCACCGGCTCGACCGCCAAGCATTTCGTCGACCTGCTCGGCCAGAGAGTTGCCGGCGGGTTACGCGTGGTGGGCGTGCCGACGTCGGAAGCAACCCGCGCCCAGGCCGAAGCGTGCAATATTCCGCTGACCACGCTCGATGAAGTCGATCGGCTCGATCTCACCGTCGACGGCGCCGACGAGATCGATGGCGCGCTGAACCTGATCAAGGGCGGCGGCGGCGCGCTGTTGCGGGAGAAGATCGTGGCGGCGGCCTCCGATCGCATGATCGTGATTGCCGACGATACCAAATGGGTCGATGTTCTCGGCCGTTTCCCCCTACCTGTAGAGGTAATTCCGTTCGGGCTCGCCGCCACCCAGCGGGCCATCGCCACGGCATTTGCCCAAAGCGGCGTTTCCGGGCAAATGAGGCTCCGCAAGGGCAAGGACGGCCACGTTTTTGTCACCGATGGCGGCCACTGGATTGTCGATGCCCATCTCGGGCGCATCACGGATGCACCGCGTCTGGCGGGCCTCTTGAGCCTGATCCCGGGTGTCGTCGAACACGGGTTGTTCATTGGCCTGGCCAGCACCGCCTTCCTGGCAGGTGCGAAGGGAATTCGCGTAGTTGAGCGGCGGCAACGCCGGTAATCGAGGAGAATTGGAATGAAGAGCCTTTCACGGATTTTGTCGGCGGCCGGCCTTGCGGTGGGGCTGGCCCTGACCGCCGTTCCGGCCGACGCGCAGCAGAAAAATGCGCCCGCCGCGACGGCGCCACTCAAGCCCGGCTCGCCGGCTGCCATCGCCGCCGCCAAGGAAATCCTGGCGATGAAGAACGCGAGCGCGATGTATGCCAACGCCGTTCCCAATCTCGTCGAGCAGACCAAGAACGTGCTGATGCAGAGCAATCTGAACTATCAGAAAGATCTCAACGAAGTCGCCGTGATCGTTGCCAAGAATCTCGCCGGCCGCGAGAAGGAAATCGGCGAGGGCATGGCACAGGTCTACGCCAACGAGTTCACCGAGCAGGAGCTGAAGGACCTCGTCACCTTCTACAAGTCGCCGCTCGGCCAGAAATTGCTCTCGAGCGAGCCCCGCGCCATCCAGTTCAGCATGTCCTACATGAACCAGTGGGCGCAGACGTTTGCCGAAACCATCAACGGCCAGTTCCGCGCCGAGATGAAGAAGCGCGGCAAGGATATCTGATCCGGTTTGCGTGAAGAAAGCGCGTCAAGGCAACGACAGGAAGCGATCTGACTTCGGGCGGGGTTAATATGGCTGAGTTCGACGTCGATCTGTTCGTCATCGGCGGGGGGTCGGGTGGCGTTCGCGCCGCCCGCATCGCCGCCGGCTACGGCGCCAAGGTCATGGTCGCCGAAGAATACCGGATGGGCGGCACCTGCGTGATCCGCGGCTGCGTGCCAAAAAAGCTGTTCGTGCTCGGCTCGCACGTCCGCCACGAGATCGAGGACGCAGCAGGTTTCGGCTGGACCATTCCCGAAGTCTCCTTCGACTGGCCGACGCTGGTCGCCAACAAGGACAAGGAGATCGCGCGTCTCGAAGGCATCTATGCCGCCAATGTCGAGAAATCAGGCGCGCGCATCGCAAAGACCCGCGCGATGCTGGAGGACGCCCACACGCTGCGGCTGATGACCGGCGAAAAGGTCACCGCGAAATACATCCTGATCGCAACCGGCGGCGCGCCCAACCACGGGCGCGAGATCCCCGGCATCGAGCACGTGATTTCCTCCAACGAGGCGTTTCATCTGACCGAATTGCCGAAGCGCATCGTGATCCAGGGCGGCGGCTATATCGCGCTGGAGTTCGCCGGCATCTTCGCCGGCTTCGGTTCCGATGTGACAGTGATCTATCGCGGCGACAACATTTTGCGCGGTTTCGACGAGGACGTTCGCAAGCACGTACGCGCCGAGATGGAGAAGCAGGGGATTACGATCATCACCGGCTGCACCATCGATAAAGTGGACAGGCACGGCAACGAATTGACGACCCATTTATCGAACGGTTCGAGCATCGCGTCTGATAAGGTGATGTTCGCGATCGGGCGGCACCCGAACGTCGCCAATCTCGGCCTCGAAAAGGCCGGCGTCGCCATCAACCCGGCCAATGGCGGGATTGCGGTCGATGAGTGGTCCAAAACCTCGGTCGACAACATCTATGCGATCGGTGACGTCACCCACCGCCTCAATTTGACGCCGGTCGCGATCCGCGAGGGCCATGCCTTCGCCGACACCGTGTTCGGCAAGCGTCCCGTCGAGGTCGACCACGCCACCATCCCGACTGCAGTGTTCTCGCAGCCCGAAGTCGGCACCGTGGGCCTGACCGAAGCGCAGGCGCGCGCGCAGGTGAGCCACGTCGACATCTACAAGGCCGATTTCCGTCCGATCAAGGCGACGATGTCCGGCCGCGACACCCGCGTGCTGATGAAGCTCGTGGTCGACGGCACGACGGATCGCGTGCTCGGCTGCCACATCGTCGGCGACACCGCCGCCGAAATCGTCCAGGCGGTCGCCATTGCCGTGAAGATGAAGGCGACGAAAGCCGATTTCGACGCCACGATCGCGCTGCATCCGACGGCCGCTGAAGAGCTGGTGACGATGCGGACACCGACGGCGCGGTATGTGAGGCAGGCAGCGGAGTAGGGCGGTAGGATGGATGGAGCGAAAGCGATACCCATCAAATCTCGTCCCAATCCTTAGCCGAATGAGCGGAGCGACATCCGGTCCGTCTCCCCGCATATCGCTAACGCTCATGCGGGCTAGCTGTCCGGAATTCTCTCCGGGCTACCGGCGGCCACGGCACTCTGATAACGGTGCAGGCAAACATTCAATAACGGAGTTATCCCCATGATCGAAACAATCGGCATCGTAGGCGCAGGCACGATGGGCAACGGCATCGCCCAGGTTTGTGCGGCGGCCGGTCTCCCCGTCGTCATGACCGACATATCCGATGCCGCGCTGACGCGTGGCATGTCCGTCGTGTCGAACAGCCTGGAACGCCTGGTCAACAAGCAGAAGATGACCGATGCCGACCGGCAGGCTGCGCTGGCGCGGATCACGACGACCACGGACACTGCGAAATTCTCCACCTGCGATCTCGTGATCGAGGCGGCGACCGAGAACGAGGATTTAAAGGTCAAGATCCTGAAAGATCTCTGCACAAAGCTGCAGCCACGGGCGCTACTCGCGACCAATACCTCCTCGATCTCGATCACCAAGCTCGCCGCCGCGACCGACCGGCCGGACCGTTTCATCGGCCTGCACTTTTTCAATCCGGTGCCGCTGATGGCGCTGTTGGAATTGATCCGCGGTTTGCAGACTTCGGACAACACGCATGCCGAGGCGGAAGCCTTTGCAAAGCGGATCGGCAAGGTATCCATCACGGCGAAGAACAGCCCGGGCTTTGCGGTTAACCGCATCCTCTGCCCGATGATCAATGAGGCGATCTTTGCGCTTCAGGAAGGCATCGCCACGGCGGAAGACCTCGATGCCGGCATGAAGCTCGGCTGCAACCACCCGATCGGCCCGCTGGCGCTGGCCGACATGATTGGTCTGGACACCATGCTGTCGGTGATGGAGGTCTTCTACGAAGGCTTCAACGACCCGAAATACCGCCCCGCGCCGCTACTGAAGGAAATGGTCGCCGCCGGCCATCTCGGCCGCAAGACCGGGCAGGGGTTTTATAGCTACGGCAAGTGAGGGCGGCGGAGAGCAGGGTGGACAAAGCGAAGCGTGCCTACCAATTCAATTAACGATCGGAGGGTAGATGGTGGGCACGGCGCGTTGCGCCTTCGCCCACCCTACGCAGCTATTTCGGATTGGGATCGGCAAGACCCTGCGCCGGATTCTCGAATTTGCCCGCACGCGCGAGCTTCACCGCATTGCCGAGCGCCCGGGCCGCGTTGATCGTCTCCTCGTGAAACTCCCGATCCTCATCCAGCGCCTGGTGCGAGGTGGCGTAGGGCTCCATATAGCCGACATAGCCCTCAGCTTCGGCGGTGCGGCCCGCCGAGATCAGCGCCATGTCAGTCAGCCAGTCCGCAAGCGAGCGGCGCAGCGTCTCTGTGCCCGCGCTGTCGCCGTGCACGACGAGCCCGAAATGCCGGCCGGCCAGATGGCGCGGATAGGGCCAACCTTTCAGCTCGAGCGCCTTGGCCTGGTCGGCGTGCTTGCCGTGTGTCGACGTCGGGTCCGGATTGCCGCCATCGGCGCAGACCAGCCGGTCCATCATCGCCTTCAGCGCGGTCGGGGCATGGTACCAGTTCACCGGCGCCACGATCAGGATGCCGTGGGCCGCGACCCACAGCGGATAGATCTCGTTCATCCAGTCGTCGGTCTGGCCGAGCGAATAGTTCGGATAGCAACTGCACGGCCAGTGACAGAGCGGCATCGCGGTCGCGACGCAGGATTTGCAGGGATGAATCTGCCGGCCGAATTCCGACGCCAGCCGCGACAGGTCGAGGATGTCGACCGCAAATCCCATCTCGACGAACACCGGCTCGGCAAGTTTGACCAGCCGCCACGTCTTCGACATCTCGCCGGGGCAGGTATGCTCGCTGCGCGCCGAGCCGTTAATGACGAGGATGCGCGGCTGAGCTGCCACATCGTCGTGGCGCCGCTGCGCTTCAAGAATCGCCTCGTGGGCGGCCAGCCAGTCCACCGAGATTTCGTATTCCGGATCGGCAAAGCCCGGCCCCGCCTTGCGCGTATGTGGGGCTTTTCGCGAATGGCTGTAAGCGTCCCACGCGGCCGCGACGATAGCGTCGAGCTCGCGCTGCAGCGGCCGGAAGGCCGGATCGACGAAGCGGCTGCGGTAGCGCTTTTCGAATTCGCCGCGCGGCAATTTGACGGGCGGCATTCCCTTGCGAATGTCCGGCTCCGCCATGGATCGATCCTCTCGTGCGATGACTGCAATAAAGTCAACGTCGGATATGCAGCGGCAGTTCCTCACCGCTGTCGGCGCGGCTAATCCGGATGCCACATCTCGAGCAGCTGCTCGGCGCTAACGAGATCGATCTGTTCGTGAAACCTGGTGCGATACATGGTCATCAGCGCATCGTGACCGGTGTCCGAGGAGCTGCACAGGGCGTCTTGCACGATCACAACGCGAAAACCGAGATCGACCGCGCCGAGCACGGTGGACAGCACGCAGACGTCGGTTTCCGCGCCTGACACCACCACCGTCCCGACGTGCCGCTCGACCAGCAGATGACCGAGCCGCGAGCCGAAG
This sequence comes from Bradyrhizobium sp. AZCC 2176, assembly GCF_036924645.1. NCBI lineage: Bacteria > Pseudomonadati > Pseudomonadota > Alphaproteobacteria > Hyphomicrobiales > Nitrobacteraceae > Bradyrhizobium > Bradyrhizobium sp. AZCC 2176. The sequence goes on from NZ_JAZHRX010000001.1 coordinate 5,313,567, forward strand.
AACGCCGAATAGGCGGGCTTGTCGACGACGAGCGCCGGCGGCGAATAGCGCGCAAGCTCAGGCACGATATCGAGCGCGCGGGGTGCGAGATTGCTGCGCGTCGCGCGCTGCCATCTCGTGAAATAGGCCTGCCATTGACCGCGCCGGTTTTCGGGTTTTTCCGGCGTGACAAAGCGCGTGAAAATGGTGCGCTCCTTGTAGCGCGCGCAGATGTCCGCGATGACCGGCAATACCCGCTCCATCCATGGCGTTTCCCACACGCCGCCTCTGGCGAAAATGTTCTGCATATCGATGCACAGATGCGCCGCGTCGCGAATGCCTTCCATGGACGCCCTCTCACCTTGCTGGAAGGGCTAATTCGGCAAGCAGGAACTGGTTTCAACGGCGTTCAAGGCCGTCGGCGGCGCTCAATCTGCGGCGGACGAATGGCAGTCATGCCGGAACCATCCCGGACCAATCGCGGTTGGCGGCGCGCTTGTCCTTCCAGCCATCAGCGCTTGTGGAGCACCCCCATGTTGAAGCCTCTCGCGGCCGCCTCTGTTCTGCTGTTCGTCTTTTCCGTCGAAGCGAATGCGCGTCCTCACCATCGGCATCACGGTCATCGGGCGCACGGCTGGTGCGGCAGTTACTTAAGCAAATATCTCGGCAAGCCGGATCGCCGTCTGGCGCTTGCACGCTCCTGGGCGAGCGAAGGCATGAATGCGGGCGGCCCTGGAATCGGCGTGGTGGTGGTTTGGTCGCATCACGTCGGCATCATTACCGGGCAAACACCCGACGGCCAGTGGATCGTTCATAGCGGCAATGATGGTGGCGCGGTCCGCACGCGAGCCCGATCGCTGGCCCGAGCGATTGCATTCAGGCGTGTGTAGCGGACAGTGGACCTAGCCATATCCACCGTCGTTGCGAGCGCAGCGAAACAATCCACGTCTCCACTTGTGGCGCTATGGATTGCTTCGCTACGCTCGCAATGACGGCGCGGTTGTCGGCATATCGACTCCGCCACAACAGTGCATCTACACCCGGCCTCGATCCATTCCGCTGCGCCGCGCCATAGCGTATCGCGATGTTCGGGCTTGAAAAATCCCATGTGCCCGATCTTGGCGGCGCCGGTATCGGCGGGCGTCACCGTGACGATGTCAGGCTTGATCGAGGTAAATCCCGAGCACAGCAATTCGACCGCGGGCCGCGTCGCCCAGGGATCGTCGGACATGCAGAGCGCGCGCAACGCGCCCTTGTAGTTTGGGAAATTCTGCAAGGCTTCGAGGCTGGCGTCGTCGAACAGATAGCGCGGGCTCATCACCCAGCCGACCCATTGCAGGAATGCGTCCTTCGGCAGGTCCATGCCGAGGCCGGCCTTGCCCGGCATGTAACCGAGCGTGCGGGTGAGGGGGAGGCCGACGAAATTCAACAGGGCGTAGACGCGGTAGCGCTCCGGCGCCGTCATCAGTTTCCAGTAGCCGGCCTGGGCTGCAACGAACAGCGCGCGCGAAATCTCGGAATTGTTCGGCAACAGCCCGAGCGCCTGGCCGCCGAACGAATGTCCGACATAGGCAAACGGCAGCGCCTTGTAGCGCGCGCGCATCCAGGCGACGGCCGCGGTGATATCGTGAGAAGCCCAGTCCGACATCGAGGCCTTGAAGCCGACCAGCGATTTCGGCTGGTTGGTGCCGGTCAGCGCCTGCTGCCGGCTGTCGCCGGTGCCGCGATAGTCGTAGGTCAACACCGCGCAGCCGCGCTTGGCGAGATAGCCGGCAAAGCCCCGGTAGAGCTTGCGGGGGACCGCGGTCGCCGAATTGATCAGGACCGCATGACGCTTGGCCCCGCGGGGCAGAAACAGCGTCGCGGCAAGGGGGTATCCATCCGTTGCGGGGACCGTGATGTCGTCGCAAAATACGTCGTCCAGTCCCGGCTCGGCCACCGCGATCGCTCCCTGAGGTTTTGCGAGCGGCCATAACAAATGCGAATTCAGCTTTTGCCGCAAGAGCTTGTCGGGACTAGTGGAAATCTAACTGGCGGTTGGCCGAAGGCCTGTGTATAACCCGGCCCTTAACAATCGCCATTAAGTTGCGGTTTTTGCTCAGGAGTTAACGTCATGTCCGAGCGGTGGACGCCCGATAGCTGGCGCACCAAGCCGGTGCTGCAAGTGCCCGACTACCCCGATGCCAAGGCATTGGCCGACGTCGAGGCGCAACTGGCCACGTTCCCGCCGCTGGTGTTTGCCGGCGAAGCCCGCAACCTGAAGAAAGCGCTGGCTCGGGTCGCCGCGGGCGAAGCGTTCCTGCTGCAGGGCGGCGATTGCGCCGAGAGCTTTGCCGAGCATGGTGCCAACAACATCCGCGACTTTTTCCGTGTGCTGCTGCAGATGGCCGTGGTCCTGACCTATGCGGGCGCGCTGCCGGTGGTGAAGGTCGGCCGCATCGCCGGTCAGTTCGCAAAACCGCGCTCGTCGAACACGGAAAAGGTTGGCGGCGTCGAGCTGCCGAGCTACCGCGGCGACATCATCAACGACATCGCCTTCACGCCGGAAGCGCGCATTCCCGATCCGCAGCGCCAGATGATGGCGTACCGGCAATCCGCGGCGACGCTCAATCTGCTCCGCGCGTTCGCGACCGGCGGCTTTGCCAACCTCGGCAGCGTCCATCAGTGGATGCTCGGCTTCCTCAAGGATTCCCCGCAGTCGCGCCGCTACAAGGAGTTGGCCGACCGGATCTCGGACGCGCTGAATTTCATGCGCGCCTGCGGCCTCGACCTCGAAAGCCATCCCGAACTGCGCGCCACCGATTTCTACACCAGCCACGAGGCGCTGCTGCTCGGTTACGAGCAGGCCTTCACGCGCGTCGATTCCACGACCGGCGACTGGTACGCGACCTCGGGCCACATGATCTGGATCGGCGACCGCACCCGCCAGCTCGACCACGGCCATGTCGAGTATTTCCGCGGCATCAAGAACCCGATCGGCCTGAAATGCGGTCCCTCGCTGAAGCCGGATGAGCTGTTGAAGCTGATCGACATCCTCAATCCCGACAACGAGCCCGGCCGCCTGACGCTGATCAACCGCTTCGGCTCCGACAAGGTCGGCGATCACCTCGCGCCGCTGATCCGCGCCGTGCAGCGGGAAGGGCGCATCGTCGTCTGGTCCTGCGATCCCATGCACGGCAACACCATCACCTCGACCTCGGGCTACAAGACCCGCCCGTTCGACCGGGTGCTGTCGGAGGTGAAGTCGTTCTTCGCCATCCACGCGGCGGAGGGCACGCATGCCGGCGGCGTGCACCTGGAAATGACCGGGCAGGACGTCACCGAATGCATCGGCGGCGCGCGTGCCATCACCGACGAGGACCTCAACGACCGCTATCACACGGTCTGCGATCCCCGTCTCAACGCCGAACAATCGATCGACATGGCCTTCCTGATCGCCGAACTGCTCAAGCAGGAACGTGCGGGCAAGGAAAAGCCGATGCCGGCCGCAGCGGGACTCTGATTTGCTGCGACTTTGGCGGGCCACCATCAACACGCGTAACGGCCTCGCTTTTGCGATCCGCTCGGAGCAGGCCGTTCGCGAGGAAATTTTCGCGCTGGCGCTGTCGGTGCCGCTGGCCTGGCTGGTCGGCGTCACCATCATGCGTTGCGTGGAACTTGTCGCGGCCGTCGCCTTTGTCCTGGTGGTCGAGCTGCTCAACACCGCGATCGAGAAGCTCGCCGACCGCCTGACCACCGATCACGACCCAAAGATCGGCCAGGTCAAGGACATGGGGTCGGCGGCCGTCGGTGTCGCGCTGCTGATGGCCGGCCTGTTCTGGCTGTTCGCCCTCGCCGAACGCATGGGCGCAATCTAGATATGCGGTTCTGATCAGGATCAGAACCGCATATCTAAGTTTTGTTTTGACGCGTTTCTTCACGCGAACCGGTACCCACTTCGCTTGAAAACGCTTTAAAGCGAGCATTTGCAGTTTGCTCTTGTGCAAGGCACCATCGCTCCCATGACCGAACCAACCTTCAAGATCACGCTGGCGCAGTTGAACCCGACGGTCGGCGACGTCACGGGAAACGCCGCCAAGGCGCGCGCCGCGCGCGACAAAGCCAAGGCCGACGGCGCCGATCTCCTAGTGCTGCCCGAATTGTTCATCACCGGCTACCCGCCGGAAGACCTGGTGCTGAAGCCCGCCTTCCAGGCGGCCTGCCGCGCGGCGATCGAAGAACTGGCGCGTGAGACCGCAGGCGGCGGTCCGGCTGTCCTGATAGGCACGCCCTGGGTCGAGGACGATAAGCTCTATAATGCCTGCGCGCTGCTCGATCAGGGCCGCATCGCCGCCCTTCGCTTCAAGGCCAATCTGCCCAATTACGGCGTGTTCGACGAGAAGCGGCTATTCGCGCGCGGTCCGGCTGCGGGTCCGGTAACCGTCAAGGGCATCCGGATCGGCGTTCCCATCTGCGAGGACATCTGGCTCGAAGAATCAGAAGAATACGAGAACGTCGTCGAATGCCTCGCCGAGACCGGTGCGGAAATTCTGGTGGTGCCGAACGGCTCGCCTTACGCGCGCGACAAGAACGACCTGCGGCTGTCGATTGCGGTCGCCCGCGTCACCGAGAGCGGGCTGCCGCTGGTCTATCTCAACCAGATCGGGGGGCAGGACGAACTGGTGTTCGACGGCGCGTCGTTCGTGCTCAACGCCGATCTCTCGGTGGCGGCGCAGTTGCCGGCATTCGAAGAGAGCATCGTCACGCTGAACTGGGCCAGGAGCGCCGATGGCTGGCGCTGCTCGGGGCCGGTGGCGCCGCTCATCGAGGGCGACAAGGCCGACTACGCGGCGTGCGTGCTCGGCCTGCGCGATTACGTCCGCAAGAACGGATTTCCTGGTGTGCTGCTCGGCGTCTCCGGCGGCATCGATTCCGCGCTGTGCGCGGCGATCGCGGTCGACGCGCTCGGCGCCGACCGGGTTCGCGGCGTGATGCTGCCGTTCCGGTTCACCGCGCAGGTGTCGCTGGATGATGCGGCCAGGCTCGCACAAGCGCTCGGCATCCGCTACGAGGTGCTGCCGATAGCGGATGCCGTGAACGGCTTTGAAAAAATCCTCTCCGGTCCGTTCGCCAGCCTGCCGCGCGACATCACCGAAGAGAATTTGCAGGCACGCACCCGCGGCACGCTCTTGATGGCGATTTCCAACAAGACCGGCGCGATGGTGGTTACGACCGGCAACAAGTCGGAAATGTCGGTCGGCTATGCCACGCTCTACGGCGACATGAACGGCGGCTTCAATCCGATCAAGGACATCTACAAGACCGAAGTGTTTCGGCTCTCGAGCCTGCGCAACGAATGGAAGCCCGACGGTGCGCTCGGGCCTTCAGGCGAGGTCATTCCGGTCAACATCATCACGCGGCCGCCGACGGCAGAGTTGCGCGAGGACCAGACCGACCAGGATTCGCTGCCGCCTTACGAGATGCTGGACGGTATTCTCGAACGGCTGGTCGAGCGCGAGGACCCGCTCGCCACGATCATCGCCGCCGGCTTCCCGGCCGACGTCGTGACACGGATCGACCGGCTGCTCAACATCGCCGAATACAAGCGCCGGCAGGCGGCACCGGGCGTCAAGGTGACGGAAAAGAACTTTGGCCGCGACCGCCGTTATCCCATCACCAATCGTTTCCGCGACAATGGCAAGGCGTTGCCCGCGCCCGACGAAAAGCTGGTCGCCCGCGCTGGCCGCGCCTCGGCAGACGCGTTCGAGGGGTAGAGCGTTTTCGACCGGCGAGGCCGCGTCTACTGCTTCGGCGGGATGAAGGTTGGGCCCACCGTGCGGACCGGCTTGTCCTTGTCGTTAGCCGTGGCGGTCGTATCGGGCGGCGGCGGTGCTGTCGCCGGTGCGGCGGCGGTGCCAGCAGGTGCCGTGCCCTTCTTGGCGGTGGGCGGCGGTGCGCCCTTCTGTGCGCGCTGCTGCATCCGCCTCGCGCTCTCCTCGGTGACGATGATGTCGCCTTGTTCGACCCCGGCCCTGTCGTCGACGGACTTCAGCGCTTCGGACCAGGTCTGGCCGGCGGCCTTGCAGGCGCAGGAGGGATTGAACTCGGTGCGGAATTTGAACGCGTTCGGCAGCGACGAATAAGGCTGGCCGCTGATCGAGACCGCCTGGTTGATGTCCTCGCCGGGGTTGCGGTAGGTGAACAGCGTCGCTTCCGTCGCCGGGCAAAGCGACTTGCAGGTCTTTTCGTCGTCCTGGAAACGCGCCTGATAGGTGGCGAACGACACCGGGAAGTAGCCGCCGTCGCAGGTGCGGACGCAGACGGTGCGGAAGGTGCCGGACGGCGGGCCGAGTTCGGCGCTAGGCGGCGGCAGCGTATTGTTGTTGCCGAACAGACTGTCGATGAAGTTGCCGGGACCGCGCGCGGCAGCGGCATATTGCGGGCCGCAATTGTTCTGCGCGAGCGCCGTCAGCACCGAGCGGCGCTGGTTTTCGCGGTCGGCGCCGCCGATGCCGCCGCTGCGCAGGCGCTCCAGGCTGGTGGTGATCTGGTCGAGATTGGCGCGCATCTGCTGGATCTGGTTGTTGACCGGACCGCACTGGGCGGACCGGCCGTTGAACAGCGAGAAGAAGCCCGAGCTTTCGCAGCCCATGCGCTTGGCCTGCTGCGTGACCCGATCGAGTTCGCCCTGCTGCTTGGCCTGGGCTTCCTGATAGCGGCGGATCTGTTCATCCTTGGCCGGGTCGCCGGTGCCGGCGCCGCGGTCGATGGTCGCCAATTGTCCTTCGAGCCGGATACAGATCGGATTGGCCTGCGCGCCCTGCTGTGGTGGGCCGTCCTGGTTCATCTGCGCCATGGCGTCGTCGTTCGTTTGCGCCAAAGCGGGCGCGCCCGGGGCGGCGATACCGAGCAGGACGGCGCAAGCCAAAATCCGAAGGGAGAGGGCAGCGTTGCGAATTTCCAGCATATCCGGCCAATGAGAGCTGATCCGCGCGACTTGAAAGCCTTTATCGCGCGGCCAAGGCGGCATGTTGCAACCAAGGCCGCATCCAATACCTGCTTCTCGGGGCAGCGTCACGTCGTTTCCGGGGCGCAGGTGTGGCAAACCGGCCTCCGATATTCCGGTCTCCAGCTAGCGCTGGCAGGTAATCGCGACGTATTCGCCGCAGCCGTGGCCGGAGCATTTATCGCCGCCGCTGCTCGATACCGCGCCGGTGACTTCGTCGGGATCGACGCGGCGATAGGCGGTGGCCTGTGCAAATTCCCGTGACTGACAGTAGGAGCGGGCGGCATGGGCGCCGCATTTTTCGCCCCTGGCAAGGCATTCATCCACGCCATAACCGTCGGCCTGATTGGCAATGATGAAAACGCGGCTGTCGGCGGCAGCGGCCGAGGCGGCAAGCAGGAAGGCGCAGGCGAGGAGTGCAGAGGATCGCATGGAGGACACCGGCAGGGGATGAGGAACCACCTTCAGGAATAGGCCCAAAGTGGTTAATAATGATTAACCATGAGCCCGTGGGGCGGCAGCGAATGGCGGGGGCGGCGGCCTGATCGGCCCCAAATCGGGCACAAGCAAGGCCTTGACGGCGTCCCTCCGATACCGCAATGGTGGAACCATGAACGGTCTCCTCGCCATCTGCAGCATTTGCCGCGAGATTATTAGCTAGCGATTCGCTGGCTGAGGCCGTCTTTTCTCAAAAACTGAGATCACTGGACGCCCGGCCGGCAGCGCACCGGCTCTCGCATTCGCATGTTCTTGCGGCGAATGGGGTTGCGAATGCGAGAGCCGGTGCCTGCAAGAAACTAAAAGTTTAGTGCCGCCTGCGATTTGAAGTTCCTGATCGATCTCGCTGCTACCACTGCAGGAACTTCAAAATCGCCCTCGGCGCTGGGATGGGTTTCCATGGAATTACGCCTCTACGATACGTTGACGAAGGAGAAGCGGTCGTTCGTGCCGCTCGATGCCGATAACGTCCGCATGTATGCCTGCGGACCGACGGTCTACGACTTCGCCCATATCGGCAACGGCCGCGCGGCGATCGTGTTCGACGTGCTGTTCCGCGTGCTGCGCCATCGCTATGGCGCTGACCACGTGAAGTACGTCCGCAACATCACCGACGTCGACGACAAGATCAACGTGCGCGCCGCGCGCGACTATCCCGGCGTGCCGTTGAATGAGGCGATCCGCAAGGTCACCGAAGAGACCTATCGGCAGTATCAGGACGACGTCACTGCGCTGGGCTGCTTGGCGCCTACGGTGCAGCCGCGCGCGACCGAGCATATTCCGGAGATGCGGGCAATCATCGAGAAGCTGGTGGCCGGCGGCTTTGCCTATGTCGCCGAAGACCACGTGCTGTTCTCGCCGCAGGCGATGAATGCGGCAAATTCCGCGATGCCGCGCTACGGCGCGCTGTCGAAACGCTCGCTCGACGAGATGATCGCGGGCGCCCGCGTCGACGTCGCGCCCTACAAGCGCGACAACACCGACTTCGTGCTGTGGAAGCCGTCGAAGCCGGGCGAGCCGTCATGGCCTTCGCCGTCGGGCATCAAGGCGGAAGGCCGCCCCGGCTGGCACATCGAGTGCTCGGCGATGGCATGGAAGCATCTCGGCGAGAAGTTCGACATTCATGGCGGCGGCATCGACCTGGTGTTTCCGCACCATGAGAACGAACTCGCGCAGACCTGCTGCGCGTTTCATTCCGACCGCATGGCGAATGTCTGGATGCACAACGGCTTCCTGCAGCTCGAAAGCGAGAAGATGTCGAAATCGCTCGGCAACTTCTTCACGATCCGCGAGATGCTGGCCGATTGGCCAGGCGAGGTGCTGCGCTTGAGCATGCTCAAGACGCATTATCGATCGCCGCTTGACTGGACCACGAAGGGTGCGGAAGAAAGCGCAAAGACGCTCGACGACTGGTACGCGGTCGCAGCCGACGCCGCGAACGGTCAACCGTCGCCGGCCTTGGTTGATGCGCTCTATGACGACCTCAACACGGCGCAGGCCATGGCGGTCCTGCACGGCCTGCGGAACGCTGCTGCTGCCGGCGGCGAGCGCGAGCGCGGCGAGTTTGCGGCCTCGCTCCGGCTGCTCGGTTTCCTCTCGATGAGCGCCGCCGCGTGGAAGGGACGCAAGCAACAGGCCAGCGGCGTCGATCCGCAACAGGTCGATCGGCTGATTGCGGAGCGCACGGCGGCGCGCGCGCGAAAGGATTTCAAGGAGTCCGATCGTATTCGCGACGAGCTCGCCGCCATGGGTGTTGCCATCAAGGACGGCAAGGATGCCGATGGAAAACCCGTAACCACCTGGGAGATCGCGTGATGGACAAGCCCGATACCCCGTTCCCAAAGCACTGGCGCTATTACATCTTCATCAAATGGGCGCTGATCGTTGCCGCGGTCGTGCTGGCCTTGAGACTGTTCGGAGTGTTTTGACGCGATGGGACAGGCATTGCCCAAACCTGGCTTGCGGCCATATCTGCCGGCGGATGTCCCGATGCTGGCGGCGATCTTCGTTGCCGCCATCGAGGGACTGACCGGCGACGACTACAGCGAAGCGCAGCAGGAAGCCTGGGCTCAGGCTGCCGAGGACGAAGAAGCGTTCGGCAAGAAGCTTGCCGGCCAGTTGACGCTGATCGCGACCATCCAGAATGCGCCGGTCGGCTTCGCCTCGCTGAGGGGGGCCGATCACATCGACATGCTGTTCGTCCATCCGAGCGTCGCGGGGCAGGGGGTCGGCTCGATGCTTGTTGATGCGCTGGAGAAACTGGCCGGCGCGCGCGGGGCGAAAGCCCTGACGGTCGACGCCAGCGACACCGCGGAGCCGTTTTTCAGGAAGCGCGGTTATACCTCCAAACAGCGCAACACCGTCTCGCTCAACGGCGAATGGCTCGCCAACACCACGATGCAGAAGACGCTGGCCGACAGATCAACGCCGGGAGTTCCGACATGAGCCGCGAACGCCTTTATCTGTTCGACACCACGCTACGCGACGGCGCGCAGACCAACGGTGTCGATTTCACGCTGCATGACAAGCAGATCATCGCGCAGATGCTGGATGAACTCGGCGTCGACTATGTCGAGGGCGGCTATCCCGGCGCCAATCCGGCCGACACCGAATTCTTTTCGGACAAGCCGAAGTTCGAGAGTGCCAAATTCACCGCGTTCGGCATGACGCGCCGTCCGGGCCGTTCGGCCTCGAACGATCCCGGGCTTGCGGCACTGATCGAGGCCAAGGCCGATGCGATCTGCTTTGTCGCCAAATCCAGTGCCTATCAGGTGCGGGTGGCGCTGGAGACCACCAACGAGGAAAACCTCGCCTCGATCCGCGACAGCGTCGTTGCTGCGAAGGCCGCCGGACGCGAGGTGATGGTCGATTGCGAGCACTTCTTCGACGGCTACAAGGAAGACGCCGAATTCGCGCTGGCCTGCGCCAAGGCGGCCTATGAGTCCGGCGCGCGCTGGGTAGTGCTGTGCGACACCAATGGCGGCACCATGCCGCATGAGATCGAAACCATTGTAGGCGCCGTGACAACGCATATCCCGGGTAGCCATGTCGGCATCCATGCCCATAACGACACCGAGCAGGCGGTCGCCAATTCGCTGGCCGCCGTACGCGCCGGGGCGCGGCAGATCCAGGGCACGTTGAACGGGCTCGGCGAGCGCTGCGGCAACGCCAATCTCTGTTCCCTGATCCCGACGCTGCGGCTGAAGAACGAATTTTCCGACGCGTTCGAGATCGGCGTCACCGCGGAAAAGCTTGCGACGCTGATGAAGGTATCACGGACGCTCGACGACATGCTCAACCGCGCGCCGAACCGCCATGCGGCTTACGTCGGCGAGAGCGCGTTCGTCACCAAGGCCGGCATTCACGCCTCGGCGATGATGAAGGACCCGCATAGCTACGAGCACGTGCTGCCGGAATCCGTCGGCAACCATCGCAAGGTGCTGGTGTCAGATCAGGCCGGCCGCTCCAACGTGATGGCCGAACTCGACCGCGCCGGCATCACCTACGAGAAGACCGATCCCAAATTGGCGCGCCTCGTCGAGGAGTTGAAGGAGCGCGAGGCGGCGGGCTACGCCTATGAGTCCGCCAACGCCTCGTTTGATCTACTGGCGCGGCGCACGCTTGGCCGGGTGCCTGAATATTTCAAGGTCGAGCAGTTCGACGTCAATGTCGAGCAGCGTTACAACGCCAACGGCCAGCGCGTCACGGTGGCGCTGGCGGTGGTCAAGGTCGATGTCGCCGGCGAGCGGCTGATCTCGGCTGCGGAAGGCAACGGCCCGGTCAATGCGCTCGACGTCGCGCTGCGCAAGGACCTCGGCAAGTACCAGAAATACATCGAGGGCCTGAAGCTGATCGACTATCGCGTGCGTATCCTCAATGGCGGCACGGAAGCGGTGACGCGGGTCTTGATCGAGAGCGAGGACGAGAACGGCGATAGCTGGATCACGGTCGGCGTGTCGCCGAATATCATCGACGCCTCGTTCCAGGCGCTGATGGATTCGGTGGTCTACAAGCTGGTGAAGTCGGGCGCACCGGCGTGAGTTTGAAGATGTGGCCCGGATGGAGCGCAGCGCAATCGGGGACTCTCGCGCGTGGCTTGAGTGACGCCGGATTTCGCTGCGCTCCATCCGGGCTACAAGTGACGCGCAATGACGGGGAGAGAGGAGGGGACATTCGATGATCGACCACATCTCCGTCGGCGTCAGCGATCTCGAACGCGCCGCACGTTTCTATGAAGCAACGCTTGCAGCCCTCGGCCTCTCACGCCTCGTCACCCGTCCCGCCACCATCGGCTTCGGCAAGACCTACCCCGAATTCTGGATCAACCTGCGCGCCGGCATGGCGCCCGTGCCGCCCGAGAGCGGCACCCACATCTGCCTTCGCGCCAAGACAACCGGCGATGTCGATGCGTTTCATGCCGCAGCACTCGGTGCCGGCGGCCGTTCCGACGGCGCGCCGGGAATTCGGCCGCACGATCGCGTGAAATATTACGCCGCCTTCGTCATCGATCCCGACGGCAACCGCATCGAGGCCGTTACGTTTCCAAGTGAGTGAAAGCGTGGGGCCGATCACAGCTTTCGCGCCAGTTCCGGCGCCATTTCCTTGGTGCCTTCGGGCGCGCGGGCGGCGGCGGCGCGCAGGCGCGGCACGATGTCCTCGACCCGTTCAGCCTTGAGGATGTCGATGTCCAGCGGCGGGCGGATGAATTCGGTTTCGCGCATGTGCGCCAAAAGCGCGATCAGCGGCTCCCAGAAGCCGTCGATGTTGGCGAGCAGCACCGGCTTGGAGTGACGGCCGAGTTGCTGCCAGGTCATCTGTTCGACCAGTTCCTCCAGCGTGCCGATGCCGCCGGGCAGCGCCACGAAGGCGTCGGAGCGTTCGAACATCAGCCGCTTGCGTTCGTGCATGTCGGGCGTGACGATCATTTCCTGAACGTGTTTCAGCGCGTGTTCGCGCGACCGCAGAAAATCCGGGATGATCCCGGTGACCAGGCCGCCATGGTCCAGCGTGGATTTGGCGACCGCGCCCATCAGGCCAACCGATCCGCCGCCATAGACAAGCCGGATATTGTTCTCGGCAAAAGCCTTTCCCAGAGCGTGGGCAGCTTCGACAAAGCGGGGGCTGGAGCCGGCGCCGGAGCCGCAATAGACACAAACGGTTTTGATTAGTTCGGTTTTGATTTGATCCATGCAGATCATGTGGCACCGCACCCAGGAAAGCTCAAGTCTAGCTCACTTCGCTGATGCAGCAGAAATAGGCCCGAAATCAAACCAAACGGGGGAAAGATTTATCTTTCAAGGCTGTACGGGAGAGGTAAACGCTCTATATGACGGACATATGCAGATCATCAGAAACCATCTGACGGCGGCCGGTGCGCCATCTTGCGTTGGGCGCGACAGCGATGGCTGATCCTGATTCGCCTGACCACGCCGCCCAGCCTCCGGCCAGCAATTCTCCCGAGAAAGCGACCCTCATCGGGACGCTGGTGCATCTGTGGCCCTATATCTGGCCCGGCGACCGCGCTGACCTGAAGATGCGCGTGGTCTGGTCGATGGTGCTGTTGCTGCTGGCCAAGCTCGCGACATTGACGGTACCGTTTACCTTCAAATGGGCGATCGATGCGCTGAACGGCATGGGCACGGCACCGGTCGAGCCCTCGAACTGGATGCTGTGGCTGATCGCCTCGCCCTTGCTGATGACCGCGAGTTACGGCGCGGTGCGCGTGCTGATGGCGGTGCTGACGCAGTGGCGCGACGGCATCTTCGCCCGCGTCGCGATGCATGCGGTGCGCAAGCTCGCCTATATCACCTTCGTCCATATGCACGAATTGTCGCTGCGCTTTCACCTCGAGCGCAAGACCGGCGGCCTGACGCGCGTGCTGGAGCGCGGCCGCACCGGCATCGAGGTGATCGTGCGGATGGTGATCCTGCAGTTGATCCCGACCATCGTCGAGGTGTCGCTCTTGATGGCGGTACTGCTGTGGCAATTCGACTGGCGCTACGTGCTGGTCACCGCCATCACCGTCGTGATCTACATGTACTACACCTATCTTGCGACCGAATGGCGGATCGAAATCCGCCGCAAGATGAACGATTCCGACACGGAAGCAAACACCAAGGCGATCGACTCGCTGCTCAACTACGAGACGGTGAAATATTTCAGCGCCGAGACCCGCGAGGCTGAACGCTACGACCGTTCGATGGAGCGCTACGAGCACAACAGCGTCAAGACCTATACCTCGCTGGCGGTGCTCAACACCGGGCAGGCCGTCGTCTTCACCTTCGGCCTCACCGCGACCATGCTGATGTGCGCGCTCGGCGTCCGCAACGGCACCAATACGGTCGGCGACTTCGTCATGGTCAATGCCATGATGATCCAGCTCTACCAGCCGCTGAATTTCATGGGCATGGTCTATCGCGAGATCAAGCAGGCGATCATCGACATCGAGAAGATGTTCAACGTGCTGCAGCGCAATCCCGAGATCAAGGATATTCCGGGCGCGGCGCCGCTGGTGGTCAGCTCCGGCCATGTGCGTTTCGACGACGTGCGCTTTGCCTATGATCCGGAGCGGCCGATCCTCAAGGGACTCAGCTTCGAAGTGCCTGCCGGCAAGACGGTGGCGATCGTCGGTCCTTCGGGCGCCGGCAAGTCGACGATTTCGCGATTGCTGTTTCGTCTTTATGACGTCTCTGCAGGCAAGATCCTGATCGACGGCCAGGACATCCGGAACGTCACGCAGGCGAGCCTGCGCGCCTCGATCGGCATGGTGCCGCAGGATACCGTGCTGTTCAACGACACCATCCGCTACAACATCCGCTACGGCCGCTGGGGCGCCGGCGATGCTGAGGTGGAAGAGGCGGCGCAACTGGCGCAGATCGACAGCTTCATCCGGAATTCCCCGAGGGGATACGAAACCCAGGTCGGCGAACGCGGCCTGAAACTGTCCGGCGGCGAGAAGCAGCGTGTAGCGATTGCGCGCACTGTGCTGAAGGCGCCGCCGATCCTGGTGCTCGACGAAGCGACCTCGGCGCTCGACAGCCATACCGAGCATGAAATCCAGGAAGCGCTGGAGCGCGTCTCGCGCGGCCGCACCTCGCTGGTGATCGCGCACCGGCTGTCGACCATCGTCGGCGCCGATGAAATTATCGTGCTGGATCAAGGGCGCATCGCCGAGCGCGGCACCCATGCCAGGCTTTTGGCGGCTGACGGTCTCTATGCCAGCATGTGGAACAGGCAGCGCGAAGCCGAGGCGGCTCGGGAGAAGCTCGCACAGATTGGCGAGGGCAATGAAGCGCCGAACCGGGCCCCGCCGCCGGTCGACGATCCGCTCAATGAGCAGCCAAAGGACCAGCCCGCATCCAAAGATCCCTTGGCAACCGCCGCGGAATAATCCAAATACGGCGCTACTTTCCGAAACGGGAAGCTGGCCAGACAACCCAGACAACAGTGAGCCTCGATGTCGATTGCGAACTCCATCCGCGCGCAGATCCCGCCGATCCATCCGGAGGGCTATCCCTTCATCGGCGGCTTTGCGCTGGTCAGCCTGATCCTGTTCTGGATCTGGACGCCGCTTGGCTGGATCGGCACGCTTTTGACAGTCTGGTGCGCGCTGTTCTTCCGCGATCCCGTTCGCGTCACACCGGTGCGCGACGGCATCGTGGTGTCGCCGGCCGATGGCCGCGTTTCGATGATCGCGCAGGTGCTGCCGCCGGCCGAACTCGGTCTCGGCGACCGGCCGCTGCCGCGCGTCTCGATCTTCATGAGCGTGTTCAACTGTCACGTGAACCGTAGCCCGGTGGCGGGTCGCATCGATCGCATCGCCTACCGGCCCGGCACCTTCATCAATGCCGAGCTCGACAAGGCCAGCGAAGACAATGAGCGCAATTCGCTGGTCATCTCGACCACCAACGGCCGGATCGGCGTGGTCCAGATCGCCGGCCTGGTGGCGCGGCGGATTGTCTCATTCGTGCGGGAAGGCCAGTCGATCGGCGCCGGCGAGCGGTTCGGTCTGATCCGTTTCGGCTCGCGCCTGGACGTTTATCTGCCCGAAGGCACGCGATCGCTGGTTTCCGAGGGCCAGACCGCCGTGGCCGGCGAGACGATTTTGGCTGATTTCGGCTCGAGCGAGCAGGGCCGGACGTTTCGAGCCGATTAACCACCTTTGGATGCCTAAGTCCTTGGTCGCTAAATCCTTGGCCGCCTAAAGGGGTAGGCCGCCGCCAATGGTGAACCGGGCCCGCGCTTGCTATATAATGCCAGGCATGCTGATCCCCGATCCCAAATACCCTGAACTGCGCCGTCGCCGGTTTCGCCCGATCCCGGTGCGGATGCTGGTGCCCAACGTCATCACCTTGCTGGCGATCTGCGCCGGGCTGACGGCGATCCGCCTGTCGATCGAAGGGCGGATGGAACTCGCGGTCGCCGCCATCGTATTCGCGGCGGTGCTGGACGGGGTCGACGGCCGTGTCGCGCGCATGATCAAGGGCCAGTCGAAATTCGGCGCCGAACTCGACAGCCTCGCCGATTTCGTCAATTTCGGCGTCGCGCCCGGCCTGATGCTGTACTTCTGGCAACTGCAAGAATTGAACAATGGCGGCTGGATCGCGGCGATGGTGTTTGCCATCGCTGGCGGCCTGCGGCTGGCGCGCTTCAACGCCAGTATCGACGATCCGAACAAGCCTGCCTTTGCGGCGAATTACTTTACCGGCGTGCCGGCGCCGGCCGGCGCCATCCTTGCGATGCTGCCGTTCTATCTGGCGTTTCTCGGCGTCTCGAAGCCGCCGGCCGCGCTGACCATGGCCTATACGCTTCTCATCGCGTTCCTGATGGTGTCGCGTCTGCCGGTCTTTTCAGGCAAGACGGTGCGGATGCGCGTGCCGCCGGAAATGGTGCTGCCGGTTTTCGTCTCGGTGGTGTTCTTCGTCGCACTGCTGATCGGCTATCCCTGGCACATCCTGTCGATCGGCTCGGTGCTGTACCTTCTGAGCTTGCCCTGGGGGTGGAAGACCTATCGCGACCACGAGCGCAAGGCGGTCGCCACAGTGCAACCGGACGTCACGGGCGAGGCTGCCGCGCCGTCGACTCCGGCGGCGGCGTTTTCGCCCGCCCCTGATGATGCCGAGGGCGAAAGACCCGCGCGCCTGAACTGAGCGCTCCGCGCCACTTCCGATATAGCTGCCATGAGCCGCTGCCGAGTTGGGTTCGCGCCCAATCTCGGCTATACGGCATGCTGACGCGCGGCTTTCAAAAACAGCCGGCCACAAGAACAATCAGGAGAGAACGCCGTGAACAAAGCCGTTACCGCCCCGCTGCCTGCTTCCGTCCTCGAAGCGCTGGCGCGCTATGACACGCCAACGATCTGCAATGCGATGGAAATCGTCGCGCCCGAACGCCGCCTGATCGGCTACACCACCAAGCCGCTGGTCTGCCCGTTCCCCGATCTGCCGCCGATGGTCGGTTATGCCCGCACGGTGACGATCCGCTCGGTGCTCAAATCGACGCTTCCGGCCGACGAGCAGGCGAAGCGCCGCATCGCCTATTACGAATATGTCGGCACCGGTTTCGGCCCGCGCATCACCGTGATCCAGGATATCGACGGTGCCGATGTCGGCTATGGTGCGTTCTGGGGTGAGGTGCAGAGCAATGTGCACAAGGCGCTTGGCTGCCTCGGCGTCATCACCGACGGCTCGATCCGCGAC
This sequence comes from Bradyrhizobium sp. AZCC 2176, assembly GCF_036924645.1. NCBI lineage: Bacteria > Pseudomonadati > Pseudomonadota > Alphaproteobacteria > Hyphomicrobiales > Nitrobacteraceae > Bradyrhizobium > Bradyrhizobium sp. AZCC 2176. The sequence goes on from NZ_JAZHRX010000001.1 coordinate 5,330,727, forward strand.
ATCCCGCAATGGGCGCCGGGCTTCCAGGCGCTGGCCGGTTCGGTCGGACCGTCGCATGCCTGGGTCCATGCTGAACACTGGGGCGGCGAAGTGCGCGTCGCCGGCATGACCGTGCACTCCGACGACCTCATCCACGCCGACCAGCACGGCGCCATCGTGATCCCCATCGACATCGCAGCGAAGATTCCGGAAGCCGCCGAACTCTGCGGCCGGCGCGAGACGCCGATCCTGGAGATCGCGCGCAGCCCGGATTTCACGCTGGAAAAGCTGAAAGCGGCGCTGAAGCGCTCGGCGGAGATTCACTGACGAAAAGTCAGGGTCCAACAAGCAGGGGGAAGCGTCATGAAGGGGTTCTGGGCGGCGCTGTCATTCTTGATCCTCTTCGGTGTCGCAGGCGCGCAGGCACAGACCTATCCCTCTCGCCCGATCACGCTGGTCGTGCCGTTCCCGCCGGGCGGATCGACCGATGCCGCCGCCCGGATCATGGCCGAGCGGATGCGTAGCCCCCTTGGCCAATCCGTCGTGATCGAAAATGTCGGCGGTGCTGGCGGCAGCATTGGTGTCGGGCGCGTCGCCCGCGCCGCGCCCGATGGTTACACCTTCGACATCGGGCAGTGGGATACCCATGTCGGCAGCATCATCTACAAGCTCGACTATGACCTCGAAAAAGACTTCGAGCCGATCGCGCTGGTTTCCAACAATCCCCAGCTCATGGTCGCCAAGAAAGACCTGCCGGCGAACACGCTGGCCGAGCTGGTCGCGTGGATGAAGGAAAATCCCGGCAAGATCAACTTCGTCAACCAGAACGCGGCGGCGAACGTCACCGGCGTGTTGTTCGAGAACCTGACCAAGCAGAAGGTGCAGTTCATTCCCTATCGCGGCGCAGGTCCCGCGATGACCGATCTGATCTCCGGCACGGTCGATCTGCTGGTGGTGCAGGGCGCGGTGGCGCTGCCGCAAATCCGCGCCGGCAAGATCAAGGCGCTCGCCAATCTCTCGGCTACGCGCTCGGCCTCGATGCCTGACATTCCGACCGCGGACGAAACCGGCGTGCCCGGCCTCTATATGTCGGGCTGGTTCGGATTCTGGGCGCCAAAGGGCACGCCGAAGGATGTCATCGCAAAGCTCAACGCGGCGACGGTGGAGGCGCTGGCTGACCCTGCGATCCAGAAGCGGTTTACCGAACTGGGCCTCGACGTAGCACCCCGCGTGCAACAGACGCCGGAAGGATTGGCCGCCTTTCAGAAGGCTGAGATCGAAAAATGGTGGCCGATCATCAAGGCCGCCGGCATCGGTGCGCAGGCGCAGTGAGCGCCGACCGCCATGGTTAGCGAAACCTTGCGATGATGCGGCCCGCGGTCCCGCAATTATACGATCCCTCGTTGAGTTTAACCTTTACGCCTCTTTAATTGCGCGGTCGTAGGGTGCGGCTTGCGCAGCTCCGGATGAGCCGCGCGACCGTCCAGGACGGCCGGTAGTTCGCGTACGCGTCGGAGTTCAGAATGGATATCACCACGCTTCTTGGCCTGGTCGTCGGCGGCATCGTCCTGTCGACGCTGATCTTGATGGGCGGTGACTTTCGGATGTTTTACGACATCCACGCGGTCATAATCATCTTCGGCGGGTCGTTCGCCGCGACCCTGATCCGGTTTCCGCTCAGCGCGATCCTGCACGGCATGCCGCTGGGTGCAAAATTCGCCTTCACCATGAGCCGTCTTTCGGCGCGCGATCTGGTCGACGAGCTGGCGCGGATTGCCGAAATCGCCCGCAAGCAGGGCCCGGTCGGGCTGGAAAAGGTCGAGACCGACGAGCCGTTTCTCGCCAAGGGCATCCGCTACGTCGCCGACGGTTACGATCTCGAATTCATCCGCGACAACATGGAGCGCGATCGCGATAACTTTCTGATGCACCTGAACGAGGGTTCGAAGATCTATCGCGCGATCGGCGACTGCGCGCCTGCGTTCGGCATGATCGGCACGCTGCTTGGCATGGTGCAGATGTTCTCGAACATGTCGGACCCTTCGAAACTCGGCCCCTTCATGGCGGTTGCTTTGTTGGCGACGCTTTACGGTGCGCTGGTGGCGAACCTGATCTGTCTGCCGATCGCCGACAAGCTGCACGGCAAGCTGATCGACGAGGAGACCAATCGCACGCTGATTATCGACGGCATCCTAATGATACGCGATTCCAAGAGCCCGGCGCTGGTTCGCGAAATGCTGCTGGCCTACCTGCCCGAGAAGCATCGCCACGAGGAAGGTGAACTGGCTCCGGCTTGATCGGTACCGGCATCCAGTCGCGGAAACAGAGAACATGGCCAAGAAAAAGCGCGAAGAGGCACATGGCGGTCACGGCTGGTTCGTGACCTTCGCCGACCTGATGGCACTGCTGCTGGCATTTTTCGTGATGCTGGTCGCGTTCTCCAGCCAGGACCAGCAGAAGCTCAAGATCGTCGCCGGCTCGATGCGGGAAGCGTTCGGCGTGCAGACCGAGTCCCGGTATTCGGGGATCGTTGAATCCGACGGCCTGCCGACCCGGCCGAAGCTGAAAAATGTCGAGCATATCTCGCCCGAGGATTCCTCCAATACGCCGACACCCGACGATAGGGACCGGCAGCGTGAAGCCGGCGCCCGCCTGAAGGTCGATCGCGAGTTCGCGCTCGCCTCGGCCTCGTTGCGCCAGGCGCTGCAGGACATGCCGGAACTGACCGAAATGTCCAGGCACATCATCTTCGAGGAGACCAGCCAGGGCCTCAATCTCGAAATCGTCGACCAGGACGGCCGTTCGATGTTTGCCGACGGCTCCAAGGTGCCCTACGACCGCACCCGGCGCCTGATCCAGAAACTGGCGGTGCCGCTCAAGGCGACGCCGCTGCGCGTCTCCATCGTCGGCCACACCTCGGCAGGATTCTTGCCGGCGCGAAGCGATTACGGCGCGTTCGATCTGTCGGCCGATCGCGCCAACGTGGTGCGCCAGATCCTCGAGCGCGAGGGGTTGCCGCTCTCCCACATCTTTGCCGTTTCCGGCAAGGCCGACAGCCAGCCGCTGTTTCCCGACGATCCCACGCTGCCGGCCAACCGTCGCGTCACCATCACATTGATGCGCGAAAATCCGCCGCTTCCGCCCAACCTGAAGCCGTAAGCGGAACTACCATATTACCATCTTGCCATTTTCCATGGAGTCTGCTTTGCGTGAGCTCCGCATCGCACGTGGTGCTATGCTTGTCCGAGATTGACAGGCAGCGCGGAAGCGTCGATAGCCGCCCGGATCAATTCAACGCCGAGAACGTTCCTCCTCCATCATGGCTGTCAGCGTCACATCTACCGGGGCCCATGAGGGGCATGCCACCTCAGGTTTTTGGGCCCTGACGCTGGGAAGTATCGGCGTGGTGTTCGGCGATATCGGTACCTCGCCGCTGTATGCGTTCCGCGAGGCCGTTACGCACGCGGCGAACGGCGCGCCCGTATCGCGCACCATCGTCCTCGGCGTGCTGTCGCTGATCCTGTGGTCGTTGTTCATCGTCGTCACCGCCAAATATGTGCTGCTACTGTTGCGCGCCGACAACAACGGCGAGGGCGGTACGCTGTCGCTGATGGCACTGGGCCAGCGGGCGTTGGGCCGGCGGAGCTGGCCGTTGCTGGCGCTAGGCGTGGTCGGCGCCTCGATGTTCATCGGCGATTCCATGATCACGCCGGCGATTTCGGTGCTGTCGGCGGTCGAAGGTCTCAAGCTGGTCACGCCGGCGCTCGAACATTATGTGGTGCCGCTGACGATCTTCATTCTCGTCGTGCTGTTCTCGGTGCAGAGCAGCGGCACCGCGCGCGTCGCCTCCGCCTTCGGGCCGGTCATGGTGGTGTGGTTCGCGACATTGTCGGTGTTGGGCCTCATCCACATCAGCGATGATCCCACGGTGCTCTACGCGATCAATCCCTGGTACGCGATCCAGTTCATGCTTTCCCACGGCACCATCGGGCTGGTGACGATGGGCCTGGTGTTTCTGGCCGTGACCGGCGGCGAGGCGCTTTATGCCGACCTCGGCCATTTCGGACGCAAGCCGATCCAGACCGGCTGGCTCTATTTCGTGATGCCGGCGCTTCTGATCAATTATTTCGGGCAGGGCGCGCTGGTGTTGTCGGATCCATCGGCGATCACCAGCTCGTTCTACAAGATGGTCCCGGAAATTCTGGTGTTGCCGCTCGTGGTATTGGCGACCGCAGCAACCGTGATCGCGAGCCAGGCGGTGATCACCGGCGCCTTTTCCTTGATCCGCCAGGCGGTTCAACTCGGCCTCTTGCCGCGGTTCGAGGTGCGGTACACGTCAGAGACGCATGCCGGTCAGATTTATCTGCCGCGCGTCAACCGGCTGCTGCTGATCGGGGTCGTGCTGCTGGTGCTCCTGTTCCGCACCTCGAGCGGTCTGGCGTCGGCCTATGGCATCGCTGTCTCCACGACCATGGTCGTGGACGGCATTATGGGCTTTGTCGTGATCTGGAAACTGTGGAATTGGCGCGCAGCGACGGCCGCGACCGTGATCGTGCCCCTCGTCGTCGTCGATATGAGCTTCTTCGCCGCGAACTTGCTGAAGCTGTTCGAAGGCGCCTGGGTGCCGCTGCTGTTCGGCGTTGCCGTGGCGGTGATGATCTGGACCTGGCGGCGCGGTGCGGCGATCCTGACCGCCAAGACGCGCCGCATTGAGGTGCCGCTGGCGGACCTGATCAAGAGCCTGGAAAAGCGTCCGCCGCACATCGTCAAGGGCACGGCGGTGTTTCTGACTTCCGATCCAAGCTTCGTGCCGACCGCGATGATGCACAATCTCAAGCACAATAAGGTGCTGCACGAGCACAATGTGATCCTGACAATCGAAACCGCCGAGACGCCGCGCGTCGATCTGTCCGAGCGCGTCAAGATGGAATCCATCAGCGAGAAGTTCTCGACCGTGCGGCTGCGGTTCGGCTTCATGGAATCGCCGAACGTGCCCAAGGCGCTGGTGATCGCGCGCAAGCTCGGCTGGCAGTTCGACATCATGGCGACGTCGTTCTTCGTGTCGCGGCGCTCGCTTAAACCCTCGGCGCAGTCGGGCATGCCGCTATGGCAGGACCACCTGTTCATTGCGATGAGCCGGTCGGCCAACGATGCGACCGACTATTTCCAGATCCCGACAGGTCGGGTGGTGGAAGTCGGAACTCAGGTAACTATCTGATGTTTCTATAATATTGTTCGCGGGGGCCAGTTCCGCGATCCATGCGGATGGCGCATACCGGAGGCCTGAATTCCGGCTAACCCATGCAGGCACGCCGGGAGTATAGGGCTGCCCTTCTGCATTTGTGCAGTGCGGCAAACGACCGAGGCCCCGTCTCATGTCAGTCCAGTTTGCGATCCCCGCGGCGGAAACGCCCGCGGCGAACGGTCATGGCGAAACGCATTCCACGGCTACCTTCAAGGCCCTGATGCTCGGCAGCATCGGCGTCGTGTACGGCGACATCGGCACCAGCCCCTTGTATGCGCTGCGCGAAGCGGTGGTTGCCGCCAGCGGGACCTCGGGCGCTGCCGCGCCGCAGGCCGTGCTCGGCGTGCTTTCACTGATCCTGTGGGCGCTGATCGTCGTGGTGACGCTGAAATATGTCGTCATCCTGCTGCGTGCCGACAATAATGGCGAGGGCGGAACGCTGGCGCTGATGGCGCTGGCGCAACGGGCGGTCACAAAGGGCGGCGGCGCGATCGTGCTGCTCGGCATCATCTCCGGCGCGTTGTTTTACGGCGATGCGGTGTTGACGCCGGCGCTGTCGGTATTGTCGGCGATCGAGGGCATCAAGCTCGTCACGGTAACCTTCGAACACTACGTCGTGCCACTGACATTGGTCATCCTGGTGGCGCTGTTTGCCGTCCAGTCCCGCGGCACCGCCCGCGTCGCGGCGTTCTTCGGGCCGATCATGTGTGTGTGGTTCGCCGTCATCGCGATTGCAGCCGTGCCGCAGATCATGCGCCATCCCGAGGTGCTTCTGGCGCTCAACCCGCTCCATGCGGTTTCCTTCATGCTCCATCACGGCATGATCGGCTTCATTACGCTCGGTGCGGTGTTTCTCGCCGTCACCGGCGCGGAGGCGCTTTATGCCGACCTCGGCCATTTCGGCAAGCGGCCGATCCAGACGGCGTGGCTCTTCATCGTACTGCCGGCGCTGGCGATAAATTATCTGGGGCAGGGTGCGCTCCTGATCGCCGATCCGAAGGCGATCGAGAATCCCTTCTTCCTGATGTTCCCGGACTGGGCGCTGATCCCGATGGTGGCACTGGCGGCGATGGCGACCGTGATCGCGAGCCAGGCCGTCATCACCGGCGCCTATTCGCTCACGCGTACGGCGATCCAGCTCGGCCTGATGCCGCGGTTCGAAATTCGTCATACGTCGGAAGCCCATTCCGGCCAGATCTACATTCCGCGCATCAACATGCTGCTGTTCGTGGCGGTGATGCTGCTGGTGGTCCTGTTCCGCTCGTCGAGCGCGCTGGCCGCGGCCTACGGAATTTCCGTGACCGGGACCATGGTGGTCACGGCTATGATGGGCTTTGTCGTGATCTGGCGGGTCTGGAGATGGTCACCGATCGCGGCCGCGGCCCTGATCGCCCCGTTCCTGTTTCTCGACCTCACCTTCCTTGCGGCAAACCTGCTGAAGGTGTTTGAGGGCGGCTGGGTGCCGCTGGCGCTCGGTGGCATCGTGATGTTGTTGATGTACACGTGGCGCCGCGGCAGCAAGCTGTTGTTCGAGAAGTCGCGCAAGCTGGAATTCCCGCTCGCCGACCTGGTGGCGATGCTGGAGAAGCGTCCGCCGCAGCGCGTGCCCGGCACCGCCGTGTTTCTGACCTCCGACCCCGAATGCGCGCCGACGGCGCTGATGCACAGCCTGAAGCACTACAAGGTGCTGCACGAAAAGAACGTCATCCTCACCATCGAGACCGCGCCGACGCCGCGGATCGATCCGGCCGAGCGGGTGCGGATGGAGCAGCTCAGCGAGACCTTCTCCAGGGTCACGCTGAAGTTCGGCTTCATGGAATCGCCCAACGTGCCGAAGACGCTGGCGATTGCCCGCAAGCTCGGCTGGCAGTTCGACATCATGTCGACGTCGTTCTTCCTGTCCCGCCGCGCGCTGAAGCCGGCCGCGCATTCGGGCATGCCGCGCTGGCAGGATTTGCTGTTCATCCGCCTCAGCCAGTCTGCCAACGACGCGACAGACTATTTTCAAATTCCGACCGGGCGGGTGGTCGAGGTGGGAACGCAGGTCACGATCTAGGGCGCAGCCATGAATTCCGGCCGATGTCCGCCTTGAAGCGCACGGGATCTTTATGACGTTCCTATATCGCCGGCCGGTTTGACCTCTCGATTTTATATACCGGCAGAACGATCTCTCTCGTGCGGTCGAAAAGCGCGACCGAACCGCATGGAGAGTGGATCATGTGTGCGCAGGTCGTTGTTCAGGAACGGCGCGCCCTTTTGGCGGATTGGATGTCGGGAAAAGCCATGCGCTTGGCCGCGCTGCTCGGCGTCCTTCTGACCGTTAGCGTCGCAGTCAACGCGATGATAATCTTCGCTGATGGCGCCAAGCCATACCCGTGAGGGCATGCACGGCTGCTCCACGCCTGCTTCTCCCGCGTTCCAGACGGGCTCGCGCGCCAATGAAACTGGTGCATGCTCGGTTCGCTCGTGTCCGAGCCGTGATCTCGTGTGGCTGGTGCTCTTCCGCCAACGTGTTGTCGCCCGAGTGTTAGACAGGAGTTCAAGCGATGGTCGATGCTGACTCGAAGCTGCAGCGGGACATCACACCGGCATCCGATGCCGATCCCCTTTTTGGCCCGGCAACTTCGGAGTTGATGCGTTACCTCGCTTCAATTGCAATGACCGTCGCCGCGACGGTCGTGGCCGTCGGTGTCGACACCAAGCTGACCATCCCCAACCTGTCCCTGGTGTTTGTCATTCCAGTGATTGTCGCAGGCCTTAGCCTCGGCCTAGGTCCGTCACTCTGTTCGGCGATGCTTGGCGCTCTGGCCTTCAATTTTTTCCTGACTGAGCCCCGCTACTCGCTGGCCGTCGACGACGCGGCGAACATCTGGGCGATTGGACTGCTGTTTGTCGTCGGTCTCATCGTGAGTGGCGTTGCCTTCACCTCGCGCCAGAGGGCGACCGAGGCGGCACGGTTGAGAGGGCAGACAACTGTGCTGCAAGGCTATGGCCGCGACGTCGTCGCGGCCGAGAATACGAAGGCGATCGTCTCAATCACGTCCCAAGCTCTTGCAGCGCTCTTCCAGGTTCCTGTCGTCGTGATGCTCGTTTCGGAAGGCACGGTGGTTTCCCTCGAGAGAGTCGGCGACGTAGAACCCCAAGAGGCCGAGTTAGAGGCAGCGCGATCGTCCCTGGCGACTGGAACTGTCATGCGCGGCGACGTTTACCCGAACCTGGCCTCGCGCTTTGACTTTTGGCCCGTGGAGACGGCCGAAGGCCCGAATGCCGTCATCGGACTAGCATTCGATCCGGACGAACGTCCTGCGGCACCGGATACGCTGGTCAACATCGTCGTGCGGGTCTTGGCCCTGGTGCTTGACCGCCAACACGCACGGGTTAGACGCGATGCTCGGCCCGCAAGTTGAACTCGGGGGCGCAGATGCAGGCGCTGCAAGACTGCAGCAAAAGGCCGGCGATCTGATAGTGCTAAGATGGTGCGTCCCGCTCAATAAGTTCGGAGGAAGCTCATCGTGAGCGTCGTGGCAGCCTACCTGTATCGGAGTGGCAAAAAAGCAAAAGCCGTTTCATTGGATGAGCCCATCGATTGCAGGGGCAAATCCGAGTTTGTCTGGATCGGATTGTTCGAACCTTCGAAACGAGAGCTTGAGCAGCTTGAGAAGAATTACGGGCTTCATCCTCTTGCGATTGAGGACGCATTCAAAGCGAACCAAATACCGAAGGTTGATGTCTATGGCGACCAACTGTTTGTAATGACGCGCACCGCTCATCTCGAGCACGATCGTATAGCCTACGGCGAAACCGCAATTTTTGTCGGGAAGAATTTCATCATTTCGGTCCGGCATGGCTCGGCACGGGCGCATAGCGAGCTCCGCGCGCAACTCGAAGCGGCGCCTAGCCTGCTGGGCCAAGGCCCGGACTACGTTCTCCACGCCATCCTCGACTTTATCGTTGATGGCTATCTTCCGGTTGTCGAAACGATCGAGGAACGCGTTCTCGCCATGGAGCAAAGCGCTCTCGACAGCTTCCTCAGCCGCGCAGAGGTCAAGCGAATCTTCGGCCTGCGCCAAGAACTGATCCGATTTAAGCGGATCATCGGCCCCATGACGGAGGTCTGCGGCCGGCTCGTACACCTCGATACGCCGTGCCTCGACGCCAACGCCCGTCCTTATTTCCAGGACGTCCTGGACCACGTGCGACGGGTCGATGCGATGGTAAGTTCCTTGCGGGACGTCCTGACTTCGGTTTTTGAGGTAAGCAATCTACTGGAGCAGCAGCGTCAGGGCGTGATCACGCGGCAGTTGGCCGCCTGGGCTGCGATCCTGGCCGTACCCACCGCGATTGCCGGGATTTATGGCATGAATTTCGAAAATATGCCCGAGTTGAAGACTCAATACGGCTACTTCGTCGTCGTTGGCATTATCGCTCTGCTTTGCACTGTGCTTTACCTGCGTTTCAAACGCGCGCGATGGCTCTGATAGCAGGGGCTCGCCGCTTTGTCGGGCTGGCAGAGTTCGTGTTTAAATTGTCGCAGGACGGCAACAGGTTCATTGTTTCTTGCGCGGAACAGAACATCTGACTCCACACGCATCCCGGTTTGGATCAGTCTCTTGGAAGCTGGGGGTCGGCGGATCGAAGTTTTTGCCCGGCTGGCCGCAGGGCGCCAATGCCCGCGGCATTTCATGTGGGACTGTGCTCGGAAGTCCAGGCTGAAGCCTTGAGAGGCAAAGATATTCCGATGTGGTGATGTGGCATTGTGAGGAGTAGCGCAAATGAGTTTCATCCGCGCGAACGACCATCCCAACCCCGATAGTCCGGACGATCCGCTGTACTACGCACCGCGCTCGGCGCGCGGCTTGGCGAACCCACGATCCAGCGCGACACCGCAGACGAGATCGGATCATTTGCCTCCCGCTCCCCCTTTGTCGCGCTTTGATGAAATGCGCGAGGAAGCCTTCGCCAAATCCACCCGTCCGTTGGAATCCCAATTTGTCTACGAACGCCGTCCACGACGCGGACTGCTCGCCACTGCGGGCGCAATTGCCGGAGCGATCGGTATCACTGTAATCCTGGCGCTCGTTTTGTTTAACGTGGTTCCAAGGTCAAAGAGTGATCCCTCGGAACTCGCCGTTTCCATTTCGACTCCAGCATTGGCTACGCCGTCCCAGGTGACGTCTGAAGACTCTCAAGGGCTGCTTGAAGGATTCAAGCAGTTTCAAAAGGTACAAGGAAACGAAAACCCGGAGCATGCTGCTTCTGAACCGGCCTTCGCTGGAACGGTTAAGGAAGGGCCCGAAAAATCTGAGGCTCTGCTTGGAAAATTCATTCAGTGGCAGCAAAGGAAATAGCGTCAAGAACAGAACATGCGGACTGGCGCTTCCCGCGAGCCGTAAGATTGGCCGGAGCTTGACATCCTAACTTGCCCCAATACCAGCCCTGTGCTCAAGGACCGTCAACGCGGTCAACCCCTGCGCCGAACGACTACCACGCCAGACGACCGGCCATTAGAAGCGACATAGAGCAGAAACAGTCCCCCAGAGACGCGCATCGGGGCGCGTCTTACGAAGTCCGCTGATCTCGACGATGGTGCGCACGCTGAACGTGACGCAACAATCCGTCGACACCATGCCTCACTGCGGAGGCCGCAGTTCGATGCCGTAGCGCGCATAGATCCGCGCGATGGTGCCGTCCGCCAGCAGGGCCTCGATCGCCGCATCGACACGCGCGCGCAGCTTGTCGTCGGGGCGAAGCAGCCCGGCCGCAATATTCCAGTTCAAATCCTGATCGTTGTCGAACGCCGGAATCAGGCGCAACGGCTTGTCGGCATGCTGCAGGTTGAACCAGCCGACCGTCATCGGTGTGACGGCGGCTGCCTCGATCTCGCGATTGGCCAACGCTGCAACAATATCGTCCTCGAACACGAACGGAGACGTGGCGGTGCCGCCCTTGGCGAGCGTCATGGAGACCACCGAGCCGACCGGTACCCCGACCCGCTGATCGGAACCGAGACTTGCCAGCGACGACGCCGGCGAATCGCCCCGCACCGCGAGCACGACGCCGCTGCGATGGTAAGGACGCGAAACCCGCACACCGCCCGCGGGCTGTGTATCCTTGCGGGCGATGACGTCGAGCACGAGGTCGCAATCGGCGCGGCGATACTGGATCGCACTGACCACCCACTCCCGCGTCAGCTTGACGCCAAGCTGCTGGGCTATTTTTTCGCCGAGTTCGACCTGGAATCCCGGAACCGGCCCGGCCTTGCTTGCAAACGGCAGCGCGTTGGGGCTGGCGCACAGCGTCAACGCGCCGCGCTCGATGACAGTTTCCAGCGAGCGGGCATCCGCCGAAGCGTTCCAGAGTACCAGCAGCGAGAGGCTTGCCGCGTATCGGGCGAGGCGGTATCGCGGTCTCCCTACCGCGGAAAACGCTCTAATCATCGAGCCCTCGAATGTAGGCCAGAATCGCAATGATCTGGCCGTCAGTGAACACCGACCCATAGGCGGGCATCGCGCCGGCCTTGCCCTTCTTGATGCGCTCGATGATGTATTCGTCGCTGCGTTCGGACTTCGAAAGTTTTGGACCTCTGCCCGCATGGCGGCCGCCATCCTGGTGACAGAAGCCGCAGGTGGTTGCGAACATCTTCCCGCCTTCGATGTCGTCCGGCGAGGCTTCGGCTTGCGGCAGCGGATTTGCAGCGCCCGCTGGCGCGGATTGTTGGGCAAACGAGGCGCTCGACAGCCATGGCCAGATGACGGCAAGGGAAGCAACAATCACAAACGGTATTCGCATTCCAGCATCCGTATTGACCGCAAGGGGCGGCAACGTATTGACCGCAAGAGCGGCAACGTATTGACCGGCAAGGGCGGCAGGGACAGATCGATCCCTGCCGCCCGCGCCATCGTCACTGTCTGAGCGCGAAGACAACCAGCGCGCCGGTATTCTTCGGCATGCTTTTGAAGGGCTCGCCGTAGAGCGCGACAAACTCGTCGGCCACCAGGCTGCCCCAGCCCGCGGGCACGGCGACGTACTGCTTGCCACCGGCCATGTAGCTGATGATGCCGGCATTATGTCCCATGCCGTTATTGCGCGACCACAGCTCTTGGCCGGTTTCCGCATTGTAGGCGTGCACGATGCCTTCGGAATCCGGCACGAATACCAGATTGCCGGCGGTGGCGAGTACACTGGCGAGCGGCGGCTGCTTGTAGGTGACCTCCCACTTCTTCTCGCCGGTGACCGGATCACGGCCACTGAGATGACCACGGGCCGGTCCGTCCGGAGGCGCGATAGCCTTGAACGTGGCGCCGAGGTTGAGCTGGGCCATCGGCTCCAGGATCGGCGTGGTCTTCTCGACGGTCAGCTCCATGCACCATTCCTGCCCGATCCGGTAGAACAGCCCGGTCTTGGGGCTGTAGGCGCCGGAGTTCCAGCTGATGCCGCCCATGATCGCCGGGCACAGTGGCGGGTCCACCTTGCCTTCCGAGAGGTCACGGCGACCGATCAGTTCGCCGGTCTTCGGATCGATGCTCTTGACGAAGTTGATGTTCTTTACCAGCGGCCAGACGTTCTCGATCTTGGCGTTGGAACGGTCATAGACGAAGATATATCCGCTCTTGTTGGCGTGCACGACGAGCTTCTTGCCGCCGCGCTCGATCATGACGAATTCGCCGACGGAAGAGTCGAAGTCCCAGGCATCGTGCGGCAGCTCCTGATGGTAGAATTTGAGCTTGCCGCTATCGGGATCGAGCGCGATGACCGACGTGGTGTAGAGATTTTCGCCCGGCCGCGGTCCGCTCTTCTTCCAGTCCGCGCCCCCCCAGTCATAAAGCGGCGCCGGGTTGGCAGTGCCCCACCACACCGTATTGGTTTCCGGGTCATAGGTTCCAGGCATCCAGCCGCCACCGCCGCCGGTCCGCCAGGAGTCACCACCCCAGGTCTTCATGGCCTCTTCAGTACCGGCCACCGTCAAGAATTCCCATTTCTTCGCGCCGCTCTTGCCTTCGACGCCGAAGATCGGCCCGCGATGGGGCCATTCGCCGCCCTGCGCGCCGATGATCACCTTGTCCTTCACCACCAGCGGCGCGCCGGTGAAGCCGACCGTCATCTTCTTGGAATCCAGCAGCTTGGTGTCCCATACCGGCTTGCCGGTCTTCAGATCGAGCGCGATCAGCCGGCCGTCGACGGTGCCGACATAGAGATTGCCGTGTCCGATGGCGATGCCGCGGTTATACGGCGAGTGCGTCTGCTTGGAGACCAGATCCTCATCGAGCTCCGGCGCATAGCTCCAGATCGTTCTGCCGGTCGCGCCGTCCAGCGCGTAGACGCGGCTGTAGGAGCCCGAATAATACAGCACGCCGTCGAGGGCCAGCGGCGTCGACTGAATGCCGCGGGTGGCGCGCTCCGGAAAATGCATCCACGCGACTTCGAGATTCTTGACGTTGCCGGTATTGATCTGGTCGAGGCCGCTGTAATGGTAGGACTTATAGGTGCCGTGATGGGTCGGCCAGTCGTTCTGGGCCGCCTCGGCATTCAGCGCCGCGTCTTGAGGCTGCGTCGGCGCTTGAGCGTGCGTCGGCGAGACGGTGACCAGGGTGGCCACCGCCAGCACAGCGCAGCCGGCAAGATATCGTCCATGGAAAGTCATCTGTATCCCTCCCTTTGTCGTTTGTTTGTTGGGCCGAATTTTCGTCCGCGACCCTTGGCAGGATGTTTTGGCAGGATGTTGTGGCGTCAAAGTCTCCCAGGGCCGGAAGTTCGAAATAGATGGCATGAATCGGTGGGACCGCCGTCTGGAGGCGGCAGCACTTCGTGTCGCTTGAGTGAGAAGCTGTTTTCGAGGAGGGCGCCATTCAGTGCACGGCGACACATGCGGTCACTGCCGGGGCTTGTCTGCCCCGTGCTTGTCCGCCCCGTGCTGCCCCCGGCGATGTCGGTGCGGTGCACCATGACATGTCCCTCGATGCGCGCGCCCATTAGTTGACCGGATTGTTGTTTTTTTGTGGAGCGCCGGTCGGCGTGGCAACCTTGAACTGAAGTTCGGTCATTCCCAGCCATGGCGCAAGAGGCCAGCGAGGGCGCTGTGCAGGCCTGCGAGCACAGCATCACCCCCCAGGGCAATGAGGTCGCGCTCGCTCCGGTAAGCCGCCGCCCGTAATGAGGGCAGCGTTCGGACAGTGTGACTGCCGGATTACATCGCTTGCGCCAATGGAAGTTTGAGCATTGAATTCAGCGATGATACGCCACTACCGCAAGTGGCATTTCAAGTGTGCCTGCGCTCTCGCGGTATGAAGCGATCAAGAGAGTAGCTTGGGCATGAGGCGCGTGTGATGGCTTCATCCGTAGCTCAACAGAGAGGTCGGCCTCGTTATTCTCCTGACTGATCGGGAGTGGCCAAACTCGCACCCTCATGCGCGCACTGACCAGCACAGTCGACGCCAAAAAGGGAGAAGAACAATGAGCACCTGGCTTAGTGAACGAGAACAGCGCCTTGTCGCGGGCGCCGAGGCGGCATCAGCGGCAACACCAATTCCCACTCAGATTGTTTCCAACGGCGAATATTTGCCGCCGCCGCAGAGCGCCACACAGAAAAAGGTCGAGGCGCGGATCAACGAGCTCGCCGACCTGAACGGCAAGCAGCTCGGCTTGAGCCGCAGGCAGTTTCTGCACACGAGCTGCGGCATGGCGGCGGCATTCCTCGCCATGAACGACATCTACGGCAATGTTTTCCAGGTCGCGCCTGCAGAGGCCCGCGAGCCCGAGCTAATGCTGGCCCGGGCGCAAGGCCTCGCCGGCCAGTTCATCTTCGACGTCCAGACCCATTTCGTGCGCGACGATTTCGACCACAAGGAGCTATTGGACCTGGCCGGGTTCGCGAGCCAGCACTGGAATCCGAAGATGAAGGAGGAGGGCGTCTCCTCGCTCGCCCGCTACAAGTTCCAGAACTATGTGAAAGAGATCTATTATGACAGCGACACCAACCTGGCACTCTTGAGCGGCGCGCCCTTCGACGATCCGAGCTGGTGGCTTCTGTCCAACGAGCAGATCGTCAAGGCGCGCGAACTCATCAATGACTTCGCGGGCTCGCGCCGCCTGCTGGCGCACAGCGTCATCACCCCCAAGCAGCCCGGCTGGATGGAGGAGGTCGACAAGGCAATCGAGGTCTACAAGCCGGATTCCTGGAAGTCCTACACGATCGGCGATCCGCTGGCACCCTCCAAATTCCCATGGCGGCTCGACGACGAGAAGGTGATGTATCCGTTCTACGACAAAGCGGTGAAGGCCGGCATCAACACGCTGTGCATCCACAAGGGGCTGCTGCCGCCCGACTACGAGAAGTCGTTCGCCGGCGTGTGGGAATATGCAACCGCATGGGACATCGGAAAGGCCGCGAAGGATTGGCCGCAGATGAACTTCGTGATCTATCACTCGGCGTTGCGGCCGTTCCTCGAGCTGCCGGACCAGGCGTGGGCGGAATTTGCGTCGACCGGCCGCATCCACTGGGCCACCGATCTTGCGGAAATCCCGCAGAAGTTCGGCGTCACCAACGTCTATGCCGAGCTCGGCACCTCCTTTGCCAACTCGGCGGTGGCGCATCCGAAGTTCTGCGCCGCGCTGGTCGGCACGCTGATCAAGGGCATGGGGGTGGACCACGTGATGTGGGGTACCGACTCGGTCTGGTACGGCTCACCGCAGTGGCAGATCGAGGCGCTGCGCCGGCTCGAAATTCCGGAGGACATGCAGAAGAAATACGGGTTTGCGCCGCTCGGCGACGCCAATAGCGCCACCAAGCAGCTCATCTTCGGCGGCAACGCCACCAAGTTCTATAAGATCAGGCTGAAAGCGGCTGACAATACCAGGATGCCGGCCTTTTCCGAGGACCGTCTCGCTTTGCTCAAGAACGAGTATGCGCTGGCGGCCAAGGAGCCCTCGAACCTGCGCTACGGCTACGTTCGCGCCGCCTGAGCGCCAGCGGCTGCGGCGGCCGGGGAGGGATTGTGAGGCGACGTGATTTCATCGCGCTGCTCGGCGGCGCGGCGGCAATGCGGCCACTTGGCGCGCGTGCGGAGCGTGCGCCGGAGCGCGTGCTCTATTTCGCATACTCGGCCGGCTACCGGCACGATGTCATACCGCTTTCAAAGGAAATCCTGACCCAGCTTGGCAGCAATTCACGTGTCTTTGAAGTCACGGCAACGGAAGACACGTCTGAATTTTCCAGCGAAAACCTCGCGCGCTACGCCGCGGTGATGTTCTACACGTCAGGCGAACTTCCGATGAGCGACGCGCAAAAGGCAGCTCTTCTCAGCTTTGTACGCTCGGGCCGCGGGTTCCTCGGCGTTCATTCGGCGACGGACACATTCTACACCTGGCCGGATTATCTCGATCTGGTCGGTGGCTACTTCAATGGTCATCCCTGGCATCAGGCCGTGACAATCCAGGTTGATCTCGGCGATCCCCTGGTGGCTTTTCTCGGCAATTCGTTGCAAGTCGAGGACGAGATCTACCAGATCAGCGACTTCGACTATCGTGGATCGCGCGTGCTCCTGCGCCTCGATCCAGGCTCGGTGGACCTTGGCAAGACCGGCGTGCATCAACGATTCTATGGTTGGCCTCTCGCATGGACGCGATACTACGGCGAGGGACGCGTATTCTATACGGCGCTGGGCCATGAGCCGTCAGTCTGGCAGGACGCCCGCTACCAGAAAATCCTCACGAACGCTATCCTCTGGTCTATGCGAAGGTCGCCCTAGCAAACGCGGTGGCTCTTCGCATTTGCGCCAGAAGCTACCCCTCACTCGCAGTCAGCTCGTGGTGTTTCTCCGTGCTCTCCGGGCCATTTTGCAGTAGGCTCGAGTACCTGGTGCTCGCAGATGCGAGCCGGGAGGAGCCGATGGACGTCGCGGCCTGGCTGTGTGGTCTGGGGCTGGGACAGTACGAACAGGCGTTCCGGGAGAACGACATCGACGCCGACGTCCTCATGGACCTCACGGCCGAGGATCTGATCGGGCTCGGCGTCGCTTCGATCGGCCATCGCCGTAAGCTGCTCGCCGCCATTGCCAACCTGCGCGCCGGGTCGATTTCGGCGACCACCCCTGCCACTGTCTCCGGGAAGGCCTTGCTTGTACCCGAGGCCGAGCGCCGCCAGCTCACCGTAATGTTTGTCGACCTGGTCGACTCGACCGCGCTCGCGGCGCGGCTTGATCCGGAGGAGATGGCCGAAGTCCTGCGGACCTATCAGAGCGCAGTGGCGGGCGCGATCGCGCGGTTCGAAGGGCACGTGGCGAAGTACATGGGGGATGGTGTGCTGGCCTATTTCGGCTATCCGCGCGCCCACGAGAATGAGGCCGAACGCGCGGTGCGGGCCGGTCTTGCCGCGGTCGCAGCAGTGCACAGCCTGGTATCGGTGCATGGCAAGATGCTGGCGTCCCGTGTCGGCATCGCGACCGGCCCGGTGGTTGTCGGCGAGTTGATCGGCGAAGGTGCGGCCCGCGAGGAGACCGTGGTCGGCGACACGCCCAACCTCGCGGCACGCCTGCAAACCCTGGCCGAGCCGGACACGGTCGCGATCTCCGCCCGCACCCGGGAGCTCATTGGCGGGCTGTTCGAGCTCGCCGAGCTCGGCCCGCAAATCTTGAAGGGATTTCCTGTTCCGGTGCGGGCGTGGCGCGTGGTCGGGGAAGGCGCCGCCGAGAGCCGGTTCGAGGCGTTGCATGGGGCCGACCTGACGCCGCTGGTCGGTCGCGAGAATGAGATCGGCCTGCTGCTCGAGCACTGGGAGCGGGCCAAGGAGGGTGAGGGCCAGGTGGTGCTGCTCGGGGGCGAGCCTGGCATCGGCAAGTCGCGCCTCGTGCGGGCGCTGCGCGGGCGACTTGAAAATGAGCCGCATACGCCCCTGAGCCACTACTGCTCACCGCACCATCAGACCAGCCCGCTTTATCCGGTGATCGGGCATTTGGAGCGGGCGGCGGGCTTCGCCGCGGACGATCCCGCCGCAACGAGGCTCGACAAGCTCGAGGCGCTGCTTGCGCTCTCGACTGATCATGTCGCCGCGGTAGCCCCACTGCTCGCGGCATTGCTGTCGGTCGAGACGGCCGCGCGCTACCCACCGCTCGACATGAGCTCGCATCGGCAGAAGGAGCGAACGCTCGAGGAGCTGGTCAATCAGGTGCTGGGCCTCGCCACGCGCCGGCCGGTCCTCGCCCTGTATGAGGACGTGCACTGGGCCGATCCCACCTCGCTCGAGCTGCTCGATCTCATGGTCGACCGGGTGCAAGGTGCCCCCGTGCTCGTCCTCATCACCTTCCGGCCCGAGTTCGAGCCGCCCTGGATGCGCTATGCCCATGTCACCGCGCTGACCCTCAGCCGGTTAAGCCGCCGGCAGGGTGCGGCCATGGTCGCGCGGCTGAGCGGCGGCAAGGCGCTACCTCCTGCGGTGCTCGACCAGATCGTCGCCAAGACGGACGGCGTGCCGCTGTTCGTCGAGGAGCTGACGCGGACCGTGCTGGAGGCCAATCTGCTCCGGGATGAAGGGGACCATTATGCGCTCGCGGGGCCGCTGCCGCCGATGGCGATCCCGACCACGCTCCAGGAGTCGCTGCTGGCCCGGCTCGACCGGCTGGCCCCCGCCCGTGAGGTGGCCCAGGTCGCGGCCGCGATTGGCCGGGAATTCTCGCACGAACTGCTTGCGATCACGGCGGCGCTGCCGGAGAGCGAACTGCACATGGCGTTAGACGACCTCGTCGGCTCGGGCTTGGTGTTCCGGCGCGGGACGCCGCCTCAGGCGACCTACAGTTTCAAACACGCGCTGGTGCAGGACGCGGCCTATGCGACCCTGGTGCGCGCGAAGCGGCAGCGCTTGCAGGCCCGGATCGCCGCCGCGATCGAGCAGCATTTTCCGGAGACCGTGCAGGCGCAGCCCGAGCTCCTGGCCCACCATTTCACTGCGGCCGGGCTGGCCGAACCGGCGATCGACTATTGGCTGAGGGCAGGACAGCGAGCCATCGCCCGCTCGGCTATGACCGAAGCGCTTGCACAGTTGCGGAGCGGCTTGGACCTGCTGGCGGGCCTGCCGGAGGCGGATCGGAAGCGGCGAGAACTCGACCTGCAGGTGGCGTTGGGCGTGGCGCTGATGGCTACGCAAGGCTGGTCGGCGCCCGACGCCGGACGGGCCAACGCGCGTGCTCGCGAGCTCTGTGAGCAGATCGGAGCCACCGCCCAGCTGTGGCCCCTACTCTACGGTCAATGGGTGTTCCACGGCGTGCGCGCCGAGCACAAAGCGGCACGCGAAGTGGCAGACGAGTTTTTGCGTCGGGCGCAGGACCATCAGGAAACTTCCGCAACCGTGATGGCCCACCGCGTCAGTGGGACCGGTGCCTTTTGGCGCGGCGAGGTGACGGCTGCCCGTATCCATCTGGAGCGGACGCTCGCCCTCTATGACCCGGAGCAGCATCGCTCGCTCGCCTTCCTCTACGTGCAGGATCCGCGGGTGGCGGCGCTGTCGGCGCTATCATGGACGTTGTTTGCGCTAGGCTGTCCGGAGCAGGCACGCGCACACAGCCAAGAGGCGCTCGGTGCCGCCCGCGAACTCGCTCACCTCAATACACTCGCATACGCCCTCTTGTATGCGTGTTTCTTCGAGCAATATCGCGGAGCGTGGCGCGAGGCAAAGGACCGAGCGGAGGCATTAGTGGAACTTTCGACGGACCAGGGCTTCCCGCATTTCCTCGCGCCGGCGATAGTGATCCGGGGCTGGGCTCTGACTCAGTCAGGAGAGGTGCAGACAGGGCTCACGCAGATTCGGCAGGGCATTCCCGCCTGGCGTGCTACCGGGGCCGGGCTCTACGAGCCGTATTTCCTTGGCCTGCAGGCCGAGGCGCACGGCCGTTCCGGCGCAACGGAGGAAGGTTTGGATCTGGTCGCAAAGGCGCTGGAGCGCGCGGAAGAAACCGCCGAGGGGTGGTTCGAGGCCGAACTCCATCGGATCATGGGTGAGCTGATGCTGCGGTTGCCGAAGCCCGATCCTGCCGCCGCGGAAGCACGATTCCGGCAAGCGGCGTCAGTTGCGCGACAGCAGGGCGCCAGGCTGTGGGAGTTGCGCGCGGCGACACGCCTTGCACGATTGTGGAGAGAACAGGGGCGGCGCGACGAGGCTCACGACCTGCTCAGCCCGCTCTATAGCCAATTCACAGAGGGCTTTGGGACACTGGATCTACAGGATGCCAGCGCAATACTTCGAGAGACCACTGCCAGCCAACATCATCAGCGTGACCAAGCGTCATAAAATCGCGTCGTCGTCGCTTGGCGCCTCGGAAGGAAACGCGTCACAATGAGTCGTAAATTGGACGGCATGGTCCCGAAAAGTGCCAACACGAGATCGCCCGCCGACTGAGGCGGCCTTACTGCTCTGAGAGCGAATGCTCAAGGAAAAAACGAAGCATTTCCCTTGTTGCGTCCGGTCCTCGCGGATCAGTGTAGGAGCCCGCAGGGCTGCCTCCGGACCATGCGTGTCCGGCTCCGTGGATATTCCAGTGCTCCAACATTCCGCGCCCACTCGCGTCGCTCAGGATCGTTCGGGTATAGGCATGCCCTCCGGGTACTTGCCCGCGATGCACCTTCTTTTGTGTGCTCATCATTCCCAAAGACTGCTCAAGAATCTGACCGCCGTTGTTTGGATGAACGGTAGTGTCGCGATCGCCGTGAAAAACAATGGTCGGGACAGGCGGCCGGTCACCTAACATTATCTTGTGATCGGACCCTCCTTGTCGCATCGCGACAAGCGCAGAGGGAAGGTCGGTAGCAACCCCGCACGCGAGGCCGGAATGTATACCGATTGCCGCGTACAGATCGTTGTATGTTGCTCCCATGATGGCAGCAGCGGCCGCGCCGGCCGACAACCCACCCACGTAGACGCGCTTTCGATCGACCAAATAGTCATCCATGATTTGGCGAGTGATGCCTGCTATAAGCGAGGGTTCGCCGCTGCCTCGCTGCTGATCGGCTGTGCGAAACCAGTTCCAGCATTTCGCCTGGTTTGCCTGGCTGGGCTGGGCGGGATAGGCCACGAAGCAATTTTGTTCTTCCGCGAGAAAGTTCATCCTCGTGCCGGCGGCGAAATCATCCGGCGACTGGGTACAGCCGTGAAGCATGACGACCAAGGGAAGCGGTTGCTCCTGATAGCGGCTCGGAATAAAGAGCCTGTAGGCGCGGCTTCCCGCCGGACTGCTGTACGTGCTTTCGATGAACCGCGCGCCCTCCGGTACGATGTCCGGTGTGGACAGCGGGGCGCGCTTCATCACACCTCGCAGTCCGATCCCAGAGCGCCCCTCTTTGCGATCCAGTAACGCGCGGAGCAAGCGCGGTTGTGCGGAGGGGGCTGGCTCTAACTTCGAAGGACTATCCGTCTTCTCCTCAACAGGATTGGCCTTCGCGTCAATGATGAGCGGTTCGCGTCCTGCGAGAGCGATGCGACCGCCGGTACACGATGGCGTGTCTGCCGCACTCTCACTGCGAAGCATGCGCTGAAGGAGCGCGGTGGCTTCAACGAGTTGGCCCGCGCGCGTGAGGCGTGTCGCCTCCCGAATCATGTCCTGGTTCAGCATCGCCTTCACCGTGTCCTGTCGGCGAGGGCGGCCCTGACCGCCGGACTGGCATGCAATGCGCCCAGCACGGAGACTGAGGCAATGGTGGCGCGAGCAAGCTCTGGCGTGACGTCTTGGGAGATGCTGGCAAGGCCCAGAACGTTGATGTGCAGCATCTCACCGGCGCGCTGCACCGCTTCGAGATCCTCGCGGCTGTAGTTTCGCAGTCCGAGGTCGAGCCTTTTTCGGGCCATGGACTGCTTTACGACGTCGGCGTGACGTTCGAGCTGGTTCCGGATCGCCGTCCGGATGAAATCGGTGCGGTTCGAGTAAAACCCCTCCTGAACCATGAGATCGACGTGACCAAGGTCGACATAGCCAAGGTTGATCGTGATTTTTTCTGTTTCGGGCGGCTTGGGTCGAAGTTCCCGGACATTGCTCGCCATAGTTTTCATCATCCATATAACATCTAAATGGATGGTATATGGATGTTCCAAGCGTGCGTTCAAGGTGCGCGAGCCGTTGGGAGGTGGGTTTTATTTCTGGCACCGCGGGAGAGCGTTTTCCGGCGAAAGACTGATCTCCGCTGACCAGACATTCGTTGGGACGGCGGCTGCCTTGCTTCCATGGGAGGAGCACGTCATGGCAGCTGGTGCTGCAGCAGCCGCGACTCGTGCAGGGGTGGGAACGGCTCTGCTATCCGCGGATCACCGCATTGGCCTTCGCGGCGGCATCGGTCATCGCAGTCTTCGCCGGTTTCGCTCCAGAGACCACTTCATTCACGCCGATCATGAACGCGTCCAGGATCGGTCTCGAGTGCGGATGGAAAAGGATCGCCTTGGCGCGGTCGACATCGGCATTCTGCAGATTGGTCAGCGCCGCCTCCGCGGCTTGGGCGCCGAACGCCTTCTTGAAGTCCTCACTCGACCAGGCCGACACGCGTGTCGTCGCCAGCCCCGCGGCGGCGGTCCGCATCGAGGTCGGCTTGCTTGTCGCCCACAGCAGAAACAAAAAAGCCGCCCGCTTGTTTCGCGACCTGGAATTGATGCACGCCTGCCAGTGCGACATGAAGGGCACGGACATGCGTCCGGCGACGTGCGGAAATGCGGCAAACACGGCCTGCCTGGCAACGAGGCTTCTTGCCGGATTGGAGATGTCGGTAGCGAAATTGCTGCTGTCGATCGCCATCGCCGTTCTGCGCTGAAGAAAGTCGTCCAACACATGGTACCATTCGTACCCGCTCACACCGCCAGGGCCGGCTTGACTGAGCAACTGACCATACATGTCGATGGCTGCGATTGCTTCGGGACTCCCGAAAGCGGCCTTGTTGTCGCTGACCATGGCCCCGCCATAGGAGAACACGAAGCTCATGGCCGGCACGGATGAGTTGCCACTGGCCTGGGCCCGCATGGCTATCCCGGACATCTCGTCGGTCTTCACTGCGTTCGCGGTCACCAGCAGCTCTTCGAAAGTCCGGGGAACCGGCAGGTTCTTGGCTGCCAGCGCATCGTCGTTGATGAACAGGGTCACCGCCTCGGAAGTAATTGGCATGGCGTAGCGTTCACCGCCCCGCCACAACGGAAAGGCGCGGGCGGTCTTGAGAAGGTCGTTCTCATCATACCAGCCGAGATCGGTCAGCGACTTGTCGGAATAATAGGCGTTCAGCGGCTCGAGCCATCCTGCCGAGATGCCCTGGCCGTAGGCCGTGAACATGAAGACATCCGGTGTGCTGTCGCCACGGTTGAGCTGGATCGGCAGCGCGCCCAGGTAGGTGGTCTCCAGTCGGAAGTCGGGAACGACGTTGATACCGGTGAGCTTGGTGAAGTCGGGCAAGAGCGGAGTGATCGCGTTTGACCAGGGATGGATCGCACCCGCGAGCGTGATCGTTTGCCCCGCAAATTGTTTCCAGCCTATCGCAGCGTTGGCATAGAGCGCGGTGACGTCCTCTGCGAAACCCCACCGCGGCAGCATGAAGAGGCCCGGCAAGGCCGCCCCGGCCGCGCCCAATCCCTTGACGAAGCTGCGCCGGCTGGCCGATCTGGAACTGCCCGGCAACTCTTCAAGCAACTTTTCACTTGGAGCTGACTTTTTTGGAGCCGAATCTTTTGGAGCCAAGTCTATTGGAGCCAAGTCTATTGGAGCCATGTCTATTGGAGCCATGCCGTCGCTCCTGCGGTTGCTCCGGCCGAGGGATCGGACTTCACAGCACGCACGGGACCTTCCCGTGACGTTCTGGCCCCTTGCGAGGGGACCGACGGGCTTCTAAGCCGTTACTATCTGCGCGGTTGAGCGTGCCGGTTCCCGCTCAGCTACGCGGACCATGGCTGTATTTGCAATATACTAGCAATACTCTGCGTCGGCATCAGAAAACGGCCGCGCATGCAGCATCGAAGACCAAGGCCAATGTCAGTCCCTCTGAGCCAGTCCTTTCGGTGGTTTGCTCGTCCGCTGGCGCTGGTGGTCGCGGCGCTTCTGGCGGTGGTTGTCGCGACCGGGTTTCTCGGCTTTCGATATTGGCAGGAGCGACAAGCGGCAAATCTTGCGCAGGAGCGCAATCGCGAGGTGCTTGAGACGCTGGATCGGCTGAAAACGGTCATCGCCGACGTGGAGGCCCAAAGGCGGGGCTATCTGCTGACTCTCGACCCGCACTATCTCAAGGCCTATGGCGTCTCTGACGACAGCGTGCGCCGGGACGCGCAGGCGCTCCAGGCCCTGGTTGCGAGCGATCCGTTGCAGAGCCATCGTGCCGGACATCTGGCGGTGACCGTTGCAGCAAAGCTGCGCGAGATCGATGAAATCGTCAAAGCGGTCCGCACCTACTCCGGGCCGGCTGCGCTTGCGATGATCCGCAGCCTCGATGAGATAAGGTCGCAGATCGACCAGATGGTGGACCACGAGCGCTTCCTGCGCGTGGATCAGGAGAAGCGCGCCGAGGCACTCGAACGACGCAAGGCCTGGCTGATCGCGACCGCTGTCGTCATTGTCGCAGTCCTGGCTGGAGTGGCGCTGGCGCTGGCACGGCACGAAGCGATCCGGCGGCGTAAAGCGATGGCAGAGAACATCGCGCTCCACGTCGATCTCCTGGCGCGCGACAAGAAGATCCGGCGCCTGGTCGACGCCAACATCGTCGGCATCATCATCTGGGAGCTCGATGGTCGCATTCTCGAAGCCAATGATGCGTTTCTCAATATGTTGGGTTACGACCAGGAGGATCTTGCCTCGGGTCGGCTGAACCGGACGGACCTGACGCCGCCGGAATGGCGCGACCGCGATGTGCGCACGGTGGAAGAGCTGAAGCGGATGGGGACCGTCCAGCCATACGAGAAGGAGTACTTCCGGAAAGACGGCAGCCGTGTGCCCGTGCTGCTCGGCGGGGTGATGTTCGAACAAAGCCCAAATCAAGGTGTCAGTTTTGTCCTCGATCTGACCGAGCGCAAGCGGGCGGTAGAAGCGCTGCGGCGGAGCGAGGAGCGCTTTCGCACCCTCGTGCAGTTCTCCTTTGACGTGTACTGGGAGACCGATGCGCGACACCGCTTTACTCACCAGGAGTTTGCGGAGAGCCTTGCCGATGCGCCGGCATTGGACTCCGAGATCGGCAAGACACGTTGGGAAGTGCCTTACCTGGAGCCTGATGAAGAGGCCTGGCGAAAGCACCGGGAGACGCTCGATGCCCACCTGCCGTTCCGTGATTTCGAGCTCGCGCGGCCTGCGCCCGACGGCAGCAAGCGTTACATCTCCGTCTCCGGGCTGCCTAGGTTTGACGATACGGGGCGCTTCGTCGGCTACCGCGGTGTGGGACGGCACATCACCGAACGCAGGCTTGCCGAGGAAGCCTTGCGCGCCATGCAGGCAGAGCTCGCGCACGTCAATCGCGTCACCACGATGGGGCAATTGTCTGCCTCGATCGCCCATGAGGTCAACCAGCCGATCGCCGCGACGGTTACCAACGCTCAGGCCGCCCTGCGCTGGCTGCGCGCTCAACCGCCCGATCTCGACGAGGTTCGCGCCTCGCTCGGCCGTATCGTCGAGGACGGCAAGCGCGCCGGCAATGTCATCGGCGGCATCCGGGCGCTCATCCATAAGGTCCCGACGCGGAGGGATTGGTTCGACTTTAACGAAGCCATCCTCGAAATGCTCGTGTTGACCCGAAGCGAAGCGCTCAAGCATGGCATCTCGCTGCAAACTCGGCTCGCGCCTGGTTTGCCTATGGTGCAAGGCGATCGCACTCAACTGCAGCAGGTGATCCTGAACCTGATCCTCAATGCTATCGAAGCCATGGACGACCTCGACGACGGGACGCGCGAGCTATGGATCGGCACCGAGACGGAGGCCGCCGACGGGGTACGCGTCACGGTTCGCGATTCCGGCCCGGGCCTGGCCCCGGTGGATGTGGAGCGCGTTTTCCAGGCCTTCTACACGACGAAGCCCAAGGGCATGGGCATGGGCCTCGCTATCTGCCGGTCGATGGTCGAGGCGCACGGGGGAAAGATGTGGGCGTGCGCGAATGAATCCGGGGGCGCGGTCTTTCAATTCACCCTGCCGCTGGAACGAGACGAGAGCATTCCAGCCCAGCACGTCCGGCCCAATCCAGCCTCGTGATTGCGGCTTGGCGGAGCGTCACGCTGCGTAACTCGCTAGAGGGCTTGTAAGCATAAACGCAATATCCGCTTTCTGCTGTCAGACGCGGGAGCGGACCTTCGGGACCATCAAACGCTTTTAATGTGGTTCTGGAGGCCATCGGATTGTGCCGGGCGAGTTCATGACGACAGTAGGGATGGAGCCGAAGCGGGAAACCTGCTCCGGAGAGCCCTCGGAGAGCCGGCCGCACGGTAGGACTCGCTGATGGCGCGACCTCGTAAGCCGGGATGCACTCACTTTTTCATGTTGTCCTGTTTTACGGGGGCCGGCGCGCCGTCTTTGTCCCTCTTGATATTGCCCTTGGTACTGCTCATGCCGGTGGTGTCCATCGAACCATCTGGCTTGGCACCATCAGTCGTTCCAGGTCTATCCATTCCGGTCTGCGGAGCGGGGCCGGTGTTCTGTGCGAAGGCTGCCCCGCACATGAGGGCGAACGCGGTGACCGCGATAAGCTTCTTCATGGATTCCTCCGTGCAACCTACAATAAACTCGTCACGTAGAGCGGCGTTCCACAGGCGGACGCCTGGCCGGGGAGGGTTATGACGCGGATTCCGCCCTGTAGGCGGCTACGAGTCCTTGGGCGTTCGGGATCCATGAGTGCGCGCCCTAGGCACTGCGGCCCGGCGGGAGGACGACGACGATCGCGCCCGGCTTCACACGGTTCACGAGATCGATGATGTCTTCGTTGGTCAGGCGGATGCAGCCGGACGAGATGGCCTGACCGATATATTCCGGCTGGTTGGTGCCGTGTATGCGGTACAGGGTGTCCTTGTTGCCTTCGTAAAGATAGATCGCCCGCGCGCCGAGTGGATTGGCCGGGCCTCCGGCAATGCGCTTCGGGTAGGGGCCGAGCCGGGCCTGGATCTCCGCCGTCGGGATCCAATCCGGCCATTCGGCGGTGCGGCCGACCGTAGCGACGCCGGACCAGGCCAGCGCTTCCTCTCCCACCGTCACGCCGTAGCGGATCGCCTTGCCTCCCGGCAGGACGTAATAGAGATAACGCGCGTTGGTATCGACCAGGATCGTGCCCGGCTGCTCCTTGCGCGTGTAGTCGACAATGTGTCGGCGATAAGTCTCTGGAATGCTCGCCTGCGCATAGGGCGGGTGAGCGAGCAACTGCCGGTCCCTTGGGGTCAAACTGGCATTCGATGACGGCGCAAGCGTCGCTTGCATGCAGCCGCCGAGCAGTCCCACCAGTAACAACGCGAGCCCACGCCCCATCATCGCGTGTCCTCCAAAACTTACATGTCGCAATTTGTTGCTCAAAAAGTGCAGAAATCAAGGCGTCGTGCGATTATTGCGTGTCTCGCGACAAGAAAACATTAGGGGCAGGTGCCTCAACGACCGGATCAGCCGAGTGCCATTCAATCCTGGTGCGCCGCTTCCCAATCCTTTGCAGCCTTCACCGACTCTTCGAAAGCTGCGCCGCTTTCGAGCAGCGCACGTTTGAGCGCGGGCTCGAGCGGCTGTTCGGCGCCGGTATCGTCGAGCGGCATCCTGTCTTCACGCACCGCTTTCACGATCCGGGCAATCTCGCCTGCCGCGTGGGCAGGTGTGTGCATCAGCAGCAGCCGGCGCATCGGCACCGGGTTGTTCGGCACGTGACAGTTATCGCATTGCGCGTCGCGCATCCGCAGCGCCAGCGTTCGATAGGTGGAGTCGAGCTTTGGCAGATAAGGATTGTCTTGCCGGAACAAGCCGTCGAAGAGCGTTACGCGCGGCTGGATGCGTCCGTCCTTGTCCATCCACATCCATTTGCCGTCGAACCTGGGCCATATCGGTTGCGTTGAGGCAACAGGGCTGTCGCTGCCCCGCTCGGTAAATTGCCCAACGACGATCTTCGCGGTCTTTGGATTGACCCAGAGCAGAACCGAATTTGTGGCCTGATAAACAGCCCACTTCGCCTCTTCGTGCCAGAACGGATACGGAAACTGCCCGGGCGGCAGCAGGTTGCGGAACCCTGCCTGCAGACGGATCAGGTACAATCGCTCGCGCTCGACGTACTCGATACTGTACTCGCCGCTGTACATGAACAGCGAGAGGTAGAGGCCGGCAATCACATCG
The DNA here is from genome assembly GCF_036924645.1 of Bradyrhizobium sp. AZCC 2176. Lineage (NCBI taxonomy): Bacteria > Pseudomonadati > Pseudomonadota > Alphaproteobacteria > Hyphomicrobiales > Nitrobacteraceae > Bradyrhizobium > Bradyrhizobium sp. AZCC 2176. The sequence goes on from NZ_JAZHRX010000001.1 coordinate 5,359,224, forward strand.
GGCGCAAACTGGGTGAGATTGGTGTTCTGGAGCGCTGCCCCGGCGTCCTGATTCCGGCGGCCCCACAGGAGCCTCGGCGCGAGGCTGCGCCGCAGCACGGAGTCGCCGAACAGGCTGCGCCGGCATCGGTCGAAGGCTGCCTGGTCCGAGGGTGAAGCAGGCGGACAGACTTGCTGCAACTCCAATGCGACCTCGGAGGCCATCCGCCCGATCTGGTCAGTAAGGTCGGGCAGATCGTCGTCGATGTCAGCGGCATCAGCGGCGAGGAAGGCGGCAAGCAGCAGCGCGCCGCCGGTTACCAAGCGCCTTGAGACGGCGCCGAACATGGGCCTACCGCGCCGGCTTCATGTAATTTGCCAACAGATGGTCGGCGACCTTGCGACCCATCGCATCTCCGACCTCCAGCGAATTGCGGAAATGAATGCCGCCCCAGACGCGCACCTCTTTTTGCTCCTGGGCCATCTGCGCAAAGCTGGTGAATTTGCGTGAAAGGCGCGCGTCGGAAGTATCGGTCGCGACCAAGTCTTCCGTCCCGTTGCCGAAAACAGCTTCCAGAATGCTTCGCGCCGCACCCACGTTGATCCCCGCCTGCGACGGGTATTCCGGATGCATCGGAGTGGTGTTCAGAGGCTGCCAGCCTGCGTCGCGTTCAGTCGCATCGTTGCCGTCCTGGTCGCCGTTGCGGATCGCGGTGATCGGCCGCCAAAAATTGTATTGGAATTTGGCGTCCCAATCGAGGATGAAGCAATTGGCGAAAGCCATCGACATCAGTGCGAACACGCGCGCGCTTTCCGCCACGGCGAGGTTGTGACGAGCGGAAGCCTGCCTGGCCGCGTGGAACCATGCCGGCCCAAGGTTGGCTTGTGTCCAGAAGCGCACCGCGTCGGACTGGGCGTCGGTCCGCTTCGTACTTTTCACTCCGCCCATTTCCTTGGTTTCGTTGTAATCGCGCGCGTAAAGCGTGCTGTTGAGGGCCGGGGGCGGAGCCGGACGGAACTGACTGGCGCTGTCCATACCCCACGGTTTGGCCGTCGCATATTGAGGGAAGAGCGGCGACGTGGTCGGCACCCACACGCCAGCCGTGGTGAGCGGGCGATATGTGTCGGGCATGTTTGTCGCGTCGCTCTGACGTTCGGCGAAAATCGCGCCCGCAACTTTTTCGCCTAACTCAATTCCCGCAGCCCGTGAGGGGTTGTCCGGAATGGTTTGCATCGTCTCTGCGAAGGCTACGTCAATCCGCGCCTTCTGGCCGGGATACTGGCGCATGAGAATTTCCCGGGCAGCCGCCGCTGCGGCGGCCTCGGCCGAGGCGTCCGGGTTAATTGGAGCCTCCGTCATGTAGCGCGAATATCGGTTCTGCACCGAGTTGATCGCGTCGGACATAGACACGTTGACCATGGCCATGCTGCGCGTCCACGGATTACCGCCCACGTTGACCGCCTTCATCACGTCCATTGCGGTGTTGTTCCAGTCGGTGATGACGTCTGCGCGGACCAGTGTATTGGCTGAAATTAGGGTCAGGCCGACGATTGCAGCTTTCAATACGTTCATCGTTGCCTCCATCGAAAAATTGGATTTTCGAACTGCCAATGTGGTGTGAATGTACCTCCTTAATCATCTTGTCGTGCGCGCAGCCGCATCCGCGCCTCGTCACGCGAAAGTGTCGCCCAACTGCCAAGGGTCCATTACAATTTTCGCCAAGTAGTCCGACTGCGGCGGTACTTGGCGAAGGTCCAGCCTATCGCTCAGGCGTGTCCGTTGTCGAAGAAGACATTGCGGACCAGCGGTCGTCAAAACTCGCAGTCGGGAGCTCGTTCGCGTCGACCGTGAGGCCCTTCGACACAGTCGTGCCGGTGGAGACGACAATACCGTCGGGGGAGTGCGACCTCATGGTGACGGCGGTTGCGGCAACTGCGAGCAGAGCGACAGCCACGAACCCGGTAATCGTTCGATGCTTCGTCATCAGGACCTCCTACTGTGGTCCCCGAAAAAAAGCCCCTTAGCGTAGGTCACGGGAACTTCGCGAAGGTTCAACAGCAAAACGAGAAGTATGGATTGCGCAAATCCAAACTACTGCAAGGGAATAAGTTCAGTTGGTAGCGGTCTCTTGCCCTGGGGGCAGCCCGTTCGGCCCCTGAGGGACTGAATCGGAGCTGGAGGCTCGTTGGAATGGTTCGGATCAGATGCCGATGCCTCGGTTGCGCTCATAAATTCGGCCACGTTCGATGACCATTCCACGTAACTAACAACGGCGAACGCAAGTACGAGCAAGGTGAGAAGCACGACCGCCACCGTGGTGCCTATTCCCTGCCAATGGATTTGGCTATTGAATAATGGCATCGCTCGTCTCCCGAAACGGGGCTTGCGACGGCCTTAAATCAACTCGCGATTTTCAAATGTGAACTGCCTCACGTCTCACGGTCACTTGAGACAGAACGACGACGTCTTTCTGCTTGGGGCCGTCGCACAATGAGCAATCATTCGGGCGGACAAGCTTAATGACAATGCGGATCGCTTGTGCGCAGCCGGCTGACCGGACAGAGCAGCGTGGAAGACGTTTTCCAAAGCAACCGACAAGCTCGCTTGCAGAACATCCGCTTTGCGCCACTACCGTTCGGCCGCGAACAATCTGACGCTCTCTGTGAGGCCCTTCAGGGAATGACTACCTTCGTCATGAAACCTGATGTTCGATCCTGCGACAAGATCACGGACTGTATTCGACACCAGAACCTGCCCGGGCTTTGCCATCGTTGCGACACGCGCTGCAATGTGGACCGCAATGCCGCTCAGATCATCATCGGTCATTTCGACCTCGCCGGTATGAAGGCCGGCCCTTACCTGCAGCCCAAGAGCTTCAACGCCTTCATTGATCGCCAGAGCGCACCGGATTGATCGAGCCGGCCCGTCAAAGGTTGCCAGGAAGCCGTCTCCCATTGTCCTCACCTCGTGGCCTCTATGTCGCGAAATCTCCCGCCGCACGAGCGCGTTGTGCCGATCAAGCACGTCGTGCCATGCGCGATCTCCGATCGTCTCGGCACGCTTGGTTGAGTTCACAATGTCGGTGAACAGAACGGTAGCAAGCACGCGATCAGATTCGCTTGCGGACCGCGAGCCTGTCAGGAATTCTTCAACCTCATCCAGCACCCGTTCTGTTTCGCCAGTCCACAACATGTGATCACTGCCGGGCAGTTCGAGATATTTCGCGTTTGGGATTTGCCGGGCCATGAACCGGCCGGCTTCAACGTTGACGCGAACGTCCCCTTGTCGATGAATAATGAACGTCGGCACCCGTATCGACGGAAGGATTGGACGAACATCGATTTCGCTGTTCATTCGCATAAGCGCGACGACTGCGGAAGGGCTTGCACCTAGACGTTCAAAACGGGCCCATGACAGCTTGAACGTCTCATCTGATGCCACGCTGGGAGCGAACAAACGGAGGCTCTCGCCGGTCCCCCAATTTTTTTCCATGCGATCCAGGGCGGCATCCAGCCTGTCCCGGGGCACAACCCACGAGCTGAAGTGGCCATAGGTACCGTACAGGACCAACGCTCGGGTACGTTCTGGGTAGGTGGCCGCGAACAAGATTGACATCGCGCCGCCTTCGGAGATGCCGAACAGGGCAGCCTGTTGCGAGCCAACGGCATCCATCACCGCGCGAACATCGTCCATGCGATCTTCCAGGGTTGGCACACCAACCGTTCTGTCGGAAAGCCCGGTGCCGCGCTTGTCGAACATGATCAGGCGGGCGAAGGACGCCAATCGGGTCCAAACCCGCGCACGATAGGGCTCCTCCCAAGCGGCGTCGAGGTTGGAAATGAAACCAGGCACGAAGACGAGGTCGAAGGGCCCTTCGCCGACGACCTGATAGGCGATGCGAACATCACCGCTCTTTGCGTATTGGGTTTTCGGAACCATTGCACATCACTTCACGTAAAGTGCGTGGCGTGATCGGTGTCCTGGTGAGCAGCTTCGATGTGATCTTACCAGTTTGCTGCAGTACGCGGAAGCCAAAACCGCGTAAGCCTGGCCTCAGCATGCGGTAATCGGCTGCTTGCTCAACCAGCTGCTACACAAGCCAAAACAGGCGACGTTTGCAAAAAAAGAAATCGGCCAGACTCGTGCGGTGCATGGCTCTTGATTCATGCCTTCCGCTAGTCGTGCAACTGATGTAGCCTAGTCATGAGCTGCCGAGCGGGACGTGCCGAAGTCCCCTTTTTTCTTAGCCGCAGCGTCCGTGCCGTCGGCAGGCGTGCATCGAAATTCAACCGACGTCTGCGTGTGCGGCCTCCCGTGTGGCTCCGCAGGGACTCCGTATACCAGCAGTTTCGGAGGCCGCGATGAACGTTCCGCGCCGTCAATTCCTGCATCTGGCAGCGGCTGCTGCCACGCTTCCGGCATTATCCCATTTCGCTAGCGCGCAGAGCTACCCGACACGACCGGTGCACCTGCTCGAAGGCTTTGGCGCCGGCGGTGCACCCGACATCGTCGCGCGATTGATCGGTCAATCGCTATCGGAGCGCCTTGGACAGTCATTTGTTATCGAGAACCGCAGTGGCGCTACCGGCAACATCGCCACTGAGGCAGTCGTGCGGGCATCCCCGGACGGCTACACGCTGCTGTTGGTTGCCACGCCAAATGCGATAAATGCGACCCTGCTCAACCTCAGCTTCGACTTCATCCGTGATATCGCGCCGATCGCAGGTATCGTTCGCGTGCCCTTGGTCATGGAGGTCCATCCGTCGGTTCCCGCCAAGACAGTCGCGGAGTTCATCGCCTATGCGAAAGCCAATCCCGGCAAGGTCAATATGGCGTCAGCCGGGACCGGATCTACGACCCATTTGGCCGGCGAAATGTTCAAAACGATGGCCGGCGTCGATCTCTTTCACGTGCCTTATCGGGGCGCGCAGGTATTTCCTGCCCTTCTCACCGGCGAAGCGCATGTCTACTTTGGCCCGCTACTCTCATCGATCGAATATGTCAGGGCCGGCAATTTCCGCGCCTTGGCGGTAACGACGGTGGCGCGCTCGCCAATATTGCCGGACGTTCCAGCTCTGGGCGAAACGTTGCCCGGTTACGAGGTAAGTGCATGGTTCGGCATCGGCGGTCCAAAGCGCACGCCGGAAGAAGTCATCGAAAAGCTGAACAAGGAAGTCAACGTAAGCATCGCCGATCCGAAACTCCAAGCGCGGCTTGCCAATCTGGGCGGCATGGCCCTTGGCGGATCGCCCGCCGACTTCGCCAAACTGATCTCCGACGAGGTCAAGAAATGGAGCAGGGTGGTTTTGGCGGCTAATATGAAACGGTGATGAGCAGGGGGGAGCTGCCGAACTACGGATTCGGCCGGCCGATGTCCGCTTCGGGGTTCTCTCAATAGCGGACATTGGCTCGGCAGGTCCATTTGACTAGCTAGGGGCGCAGGTGACGATGGGGGCCGTTTACCGTCGAGCGATGGGCAAGGACGCCGGCGGTCTCTACGACATTCGACGACGGTCTATCCTTGAACTCGCGCCTCCAACGATGGCTGCGGCCGAGGCGCAGGGGTGGGCGGCGCGGCTTACGCTCTCCGGAATGGCGCGAAAGCTGCGTGAACTGGAAATATGGGTTGCCGAGCTGGACGGCGAGATCGTCGGATGGGGGGCCATTCGCGGCGACAGGTTGGAGGGCTTGTATGCGGCGCCTGAATTCGCCGGGCAGGGCGTAGGCGTCGGATTGCTCGCCATGCTCGAAGGGCTGATGCGCGACCGCGGGTTCCCGTCGGTGCACGCAGAGGCAAGCACGAACGCCCGCGACTTCTACCTTCGTCGCGGCTACCGGGCGACCGGTCCTCAAACGCCGAAAGGCGCCTGGCCCATCGCGAAAGAACTTCTCGCCTGAAAACAGGGGTCGCAGGAGAATAAGTGCGTCAGGCGGTGGCCAGTTTCGCTGCCCTTTAAGCCGTTCACGGCGCTTGATTTTCGTCGCGCCAGAGGCGACTTTGGCGCCCGCGCGGCGGGGCTGATCGGAGCCCTGCGCGGAACGGTTTCGGGAGGATATGTTGGCGGACCATCAGGTGCACGATTTGATGCCGGAAGACGTCTCCAAGGGGATAGCGGAAGGACGCTATCTTCTGGTCGACGTCCGCGAGCCCAATGAGGTGGCGGTGGAAGCCTACCCGGATGGCGTGGTCGTGCCGCTCCAAAGCTTCGATCCGGCGCAGATTCCGGATCCGCAGGGCAAGCAGGTGGTTTTCGCCTGCCGTTCAGGCAAGCGCTCGGTGACGGCGTCGCTGGCGGCCCAGGCGGCGGGCCTTCCCTATGACAAGCATCTGGCCGGCGGCATCATCGGGTGGAAGGCCGCAGGCTTGCCGACCAGAACCGGCGGCTGATCTCCACCATGACATCCATGAATAAGGTCTTTGCCGACCTTCCGGTCACCGTGTTCGAGGCCATGTCGCAGGCCGCGCGCGACAACAACGCCATCAATCTCGGCCAGGGCTTTCCCGACGATCCCGGGCCGGAGGACATCCGCCGCGCCGCGGCTGATGCCACGGTGAACGGCTACAACCAATACCCGTCGATGATGGGCATTCCCGAACTGCGGCAGGCGATCGCCGCCCATTACGGACGCTGGCACAAGCTCAGCCTCGATCCGATGACCGAAGTGATGGTGACCTCGGGCGGTACCGAGGCGCTGACCGCGTCCATCCTCGCCGTCGTCGAACCGGGCGACGAGGTCGTGGTGTTCCAGCCGGTCTATGACAGCTATCTGCCGATCATCCGCCAGGCTGGCGGCATTCCGCGCCTGCTGCGGCTCGAGCCGCCGGGCTGGCGGCTGACGGAGGAGATGCTGGCAAGCGTCTTCAATCCCAAGACCAAAGCGGTGCTGTTCAACAATCCGCTCAATCCGGCCGCCGTCGTCTATTCCCGCGAGGACCTCGAACTGCTGGCGCGGTTCTGCCAGAAGTTCGATACGATCGCGATCTGTGACGAGGTCTGGGAGCACGTGGTCTTCGACGGCCGCGAGCATATCCCGCTGATCACGGTCCCGGGCATGCGCGACCGAACCATCAAGGTCGGCAGTGCCGGCAAGATCTTTTCGCTGACGGGATGGAAGGTCGGCTTCGTCTGCGCCGCGCCGCCGCTGTTGCGCGTGGCTGCAAAAGTGCATCAGTTCCTGACCTTCACGACCGCGCCGAACCTGCAGGCCGCGGTCGCCTATGGCCTCGGCAAGCCTGACGAATATTTTTACGACATGCGCAAGGAACTGGCGCGGAGCAGGGACCGTTTGACGAAGGGATTGGAGAGCATCGGCTTTCCCGTGCTGAAGTCGCAGGGCACGTATTTTCTCACCGTCGACCTGTCGCCGCTCGGTCTCAACGAAACCGACGTCGAGTTCTGCAAGCGCATCGTGACCGATTATAAAGTCGCCGCGATCCCGGTGTCGGCGTTCTACGAACAGGACGCGGTGACGTCGGTGGTGCGGTTCTGTTTTTCCAAGAAGGACGAAACGCTGGATACCGCGCTGGAGCGCCTGTCGGACGCGGTGCGCGGCCGCCGCAAGAGGTAGCAGATGCGCGACCTTCTCCGACGTTCGCTTGGCCTGATCGGTGCAGCCGCCGTGGCGCTGTCGCTCTCGCCCGCGTGGGCGCAGGAGCGCACGGTGAACTTCTACAACTGGTCGAACTATATGGCACCGGGGGTGCTGGAAGACTTCACCAAGGAAACCGGCATCAAGGTGGTCTACGACACGTTCGACGCCAACGAGACGCTGGAGACGCGCCTGTTGGCAGGAAAGTCGGGCTACGACGTCGTGGTGCCAACAGGCTATTTCCTGCAGCGCCAGATCACGGCGAAAGTCTTCCTCAAGCTCGACAAGTCGAAGCTGCCGAACCTCGCCAACGCCTGGCCGGTGGTGACCAGCCAGCTCGCCACCTATGATCCCGGCAACAATTACGCCGCCAATTACATGTGGGGCACCACGGGCATCGGCTACAACGTCAAAACCGCGCAAAAAATTCTCGGGCCGGATGCGAAGATCGATAGCTGGGATATCGTCTTCAAGCCGGAGAACCTCGCCAAGTTCAGGGATTGCGGCATCCATATGCTGGACTCCGCCGACGACATTCTGCCCGCAGCGCTCGGCTATCTCGGGATCGATCCGAACTCGACCAAACAGGCCGATCTGGAAAAGGCCGCCGAGCTCGTCAGCAAGATCAGGCCCAATGTCCGCAAGTTTCATTCCTCGGAATATCTGGGCGCGCTGGCGTCGGGCGAAATCTGCTTCGTGGTCGGATGGTCGGGCGACGTGATGCAGGCGCGCAGCCGCGCGGCGGAAGCGAAAAACGGCATCGAGATCGGCTACACCATCCCGAAGGAGGGCGCGCAGATGTTCTTCGACAATCTGGCGATCCCGGCGGATGCGAAGAATGTCGCGGAAGCCTATGAGCTGATCAACTATCTATACCGCCCGGACGTTGCGGCGAAGAATTCGGACTTTTTGTCCTACGCCAACGGTAATCTGGCAAGCCAGAAGCTGGTCGATCCGAAGATCCTCAACGACAGGAATATCTACCCGGACGAGGCGACGCAGAAAAAACTGTTCGTCATCCAGGCCCGCGACCCGGCGACGCAGCGCATCATTAACCGGCTCTGGACCAGAGTGAAGACCGGGAGGTGACGGCGGGGCGGCGTCGGGCTCGCTTGCCACGTCGCTCCCAACAAACTTCTGTTGCCGAAACCCGACACAGAATCTATAGCTCCCTCCGGGAGCATCACATGACAACCATCCTCACGTTCTTTTCAACGCGCACGCTGCTGCAGATCATCTTCGTCCTGGGATCGGCTGTCGCGATGAAGGCGTGGAGCCTCGGCTTGCTGTTCGGCGGATAAGCTTTCCGTAGCCCGGGCGGAGCGAAGCGCAACCCGGGAATGCGAGACAGCGCGAAAATAGTCCCGGATTGCTACTCGCTCCACCCAGGCTACGCCCGCTTAACTACCGCCACCTTCTGTGCAGCCACAGCCACTGGTCCGGATATTCCCGCACCCAGCCTTCGACCACTGACGTCACCGCCTGCATCGTGCCCTGGATGTCGATCTGGCCTGAGGCGTCGCGCACCGGCTTGACCTCTTCGGACAATTCCGCGCGAAAACGGTGGTTGGGCAGGCGGACGATGCGGACGCCGTGCACGGGGCATTCGACCTGCCGCAACAGCCGCGCCAATGTCGGATTGGCCTTGGTCTTGCGGCCGAAGAACGTCACCTCGACGCCGTTGCCCATGTACTGATCGACCAGCATCGCGACATGCTGGCCGCGCTGCAGCGCCTCGGCGAGCTTGAGCGGCGCGTCGCGGCCGGCCGGCACCAGCGTGCCCATCTTGACGGCGCGGATCCGCTCGATGGCGCGGTCGACGGCCTCGATGTTGGGCCGGCGGAACAGGATCGCGCAATCGAGGCCGTGCGCGACGGCGCCGAGCGCCGGGATTTCCCAATTGCCGAGATGGCTCGCGAAGATGATCGCCGGTTTGCCGTCGTCGCGCAAAGAATCGAAGATTTCCTTGGTCCGCGGGGGGAACTCGATGCGGCTCGGCTTCTCCGGATGATCGAGGTCGTAGTCCCAGATGTGATCGAGATGGGCGAACTCGGCGCCGATGCGGCCGAGATTGTCCCACACGCCGGACAGAATGGTCTCGATCTCTTCCGCCGATTTCTCGGGGAAGGCGGCCTTGAGATTCTCGCGCCCGATGCGGTCCTCGCGCAGCCGCCGGCCAATGAAGCGGGTGGCGCGGCCGAAGAAATTGGCGGTTTTGTCCGGATCGAAATAGCGCGTGGTGCGCAGCAAGGCGATCGTCAGCGCGCCGACGGCCAATTCCGCCACCGGCTTGGCGGCGTCGCGCAGGCGCGCCTTGGTACGTAGGAGCAGGCGGTTCATGTCAGCGAAGCAGCTACCTACTACACCGGTTCGCGCGTCAGGATTAGCGAAGCATTTTGCCCGCCGAAACCGAACGAATTCGACATCACGGCGGTGACCTTGGCATCGCGCGCGGTGTTGCCGACGACGTCGAACAGGATTGCCGGATCCGGAACCTCGTAGTTGATGGTCGGCGGAATCCGCTGATGCTCCAGCGTCAAGAGCGAGAACACCGCTTCGACCGCGCCGGCCGCCGAGATCGTATGCCCGACCATCGACTTGTTCGACGACACCGGGATCTTCGGCAGATGCTCGCCGAACACGACGGCTGTGGTGTTGTACTCCATCTTATCGTTTTCCGGCGTCGCGGTGCCGTGCGCGTTGATGTGGTCGATCTGCTCCGGCTCGAGGCCGGCATCCGCCAGCGTCTTGCGCATGCAGCCGATGATCGGCTTGCCGTCCGGGCTGGAGCGGGTGCGGTGGAACGAGTCCGTCAGCTCGCCGCAGCCGGCGACCACGCCGAGGATTTTCGCGCCACGGGCGATAGCTGACTCATAGCTTTCCAGCACCATCGCGCCGGCGCCTTCCGCCATCACGAAACCGTCACGGTTCTTCGAGAACGGCTTTGAGGCGGCCTGCGGCGGATCGTTCTGCGTCGACAGCGCCGACAAGAGCGAGAACCGCACCAGGGCTTCCGTGTTGACCGAGCCGTCGGTCGCCACGCACAGCGCAGCATCCGCATCGCCGCGGCGGATCGCCTCGACGCCGAGCTGGATCGCGGTCGCGCCGGAGGCGCAGGCGGTGGAGAGCGAGATCGGCGAGCCCTTGGTGCCGAAGGCTTCGGCCAGATGGCTCGCCACCGAACCGAACATGAAGCGATGATGATATTTTGCGTACCGGCCGCCACCGCTGATGCGCAGCATGTCGTCATAGCCGAATTCGGTCTTGCCGATCGCGCGCCCGAGTTCGAGCCGTTGCGGCCATTCGACCTCGACCGGCGCTACCGCAAGAAACAGCGGTCCGGGAAAATCGGCCTTGGCGCCGATCGCGGCCTGTTCGAGCGCTTCTTCGGTGGCCATTTCAGCGAGCCGCTCGGTCAGTCCCGTCGAGGTGACGGGATCGACGGTGACGAAATCGACCGTGCCCGCCATGGTCGACTTCAAGCCGTCGATCGGAAAGCGCGTCACCGTCTTGATGCCTGATACACCCGCAGTCAGCTTGCGCCAATTGTCCTGCTTGCCGGCGCCGAGCGACGTCACCACGCCCATGCCGGTGACGACGACGATCGGCCTGCCGAATTTATCGCGTGGTGCTGACATGGTTCCCCCGATGTTGCGCCGTGACTGAATGCGCTCTACTTGACGGCCTCGACCAGGGCCATGCCTTCGCCTTGCCAGTGACCGGCCCCCACCACCACAATCTGGTTCGGGGCATCAGTCTTTTCAACCTCGAGCCCGGTCGGATCGTTGGGCGGAAACAGCGCGCCGCGCGAGAGCGAGAGCGCGGCCAGCGCCAGCCCCAGCGGAAACTGGGTTTCCAGCGTGTGGCCGAACATCGTTCCGGTGGCGCGCACCGCAAATCCCGGATGCTGGCGCAAGAACGCCTTTTCTTCCGAGGTCACCGGCTCGGCGCCGGTTGCGCCCGTGATCAGATTACCGCTGTCGCCGGCGACGCCGAGCTTCGGCCACAGCGCTTCCAGCGATCTGGTCACCGCGCCCGGCTGCTTGCGCTGGGCGAGGTCGGCCACCACCTTGGTCAGTTTTGCATACGGCTTGGCGCCGCGCGCTTCGGCATGCTCGCGCGATTCCAGCACCAGGAAACAGCCGGCGGAGCCGAGAGCAAAGCCGCTTCCAGCTTCGCGCTGCCAGACGGGGGCATACTTCTCTTTCAGATTGAAATCGCCGAATTCATAGAGGACCAGGAGGTCGGAGCGCTCGCCATTGTGGGCGGCGCCGACCAGCGCGATGTCGCTCTGCCCGGACTCGATACGCGCGAGTGCGATCCGCGCCGCGTCGATGGAGGCGGCTTCCTCGCCCATGAAGGTGCGCGACGTTCCGCACACGCCGTGGACAATGGCAATGTTGCCGGCGAGCAGGTTGGAGAGCTGAGCCAGAAACAGCGTCGGCCGCAGATCGTTCATCAGCCGTTCGTTGAGAAAGGCGGGGCTCGAATTGCCCTTGGCGTCGGCGGTCATGATGGCGAGGTCGACCGCGAGGTCGCGCTCGCCGCCGCCGGCGGCGATAATCATGTCCGTCCGGCCGAGAATTTCCTTGTTGCCCTTGATGCCGGCCGAATCCAGCGCCAGCCCCGCGGCATAGGTGCCGATGCGCTGCCACGCCTCCATCTGGCGCTGATCGCCCTTTTTCGGGATCTGGGCGTCGAAGGTAACCGGCGCCAGCGGATGCACGATGTAGGGCGCAAAGCGTTTGTCGTCGACGTTGATCTTCTTCTCGTTCAGCGCATCCCAATGCGCGTCCAGCCCTTCGCCGAGCGAGGAGACGATGCCGATGCCGGTGATCCAGACTTCCTTGGCGGCCGGGGACTTCTGATCAGTCATGCGTTATCGCCTGCAGTGGGAAGCCGATCTTGTTGGCCAACGCGTCCATGTGCACGCGCAAGGCCGGATCGGGGAAGGGGGCCAGGCCGAAGGTGAGCTCGGCGCTGCACTTCAATTCCTTGCCAACGCGCGCCTTTACCTTGGTGACGGCAAAACCGGAACCTTCATGCTCGAGCTTCGCCTCGATCGTCAGCAACTGGCCGGGACTGACGAAACCCCGCATCTTGGCTTCCTTCACGATGGCCAGGAACGGCATGCGCTCGAACTTCAGGGCGCCGAGTATCAGCCAGCCGGAACTTTGCGCCATCGCTTCGGTCAGCAGTACGCCGGGCATGATCGGGAAACCGGGAAAATGCCCTTCGAAGATGGTATGCGACGCCGGAACCTGGGCCTCGACCGTGATCTTCCTTTCGTCGAGATTGAGGTCGACGATGCGGTCGATCAGTAGGAAGTAATCAAGCTGCATGGCCGGCGACTAGGCGCCCGGCGCTGCATTCTTGGCGGCGACCAGTTCGTCGATGCGATCGGCGAGATTCTGCAGCACGAAATACTGCTCTGTCGTGGCCTTGCCGTCGTTGACCTCCTGGGTCCATTTTTCGAGCGGCATCTTGATCCCGAACGCCTTGTCGATGGCAAAGGCGATGTCGAGGAAGTCCAGGCTGTCGATTCCCAGATCGTCGATGGCGTGGCTCTCCGGCTTGATCGTGTCGCGCGGAATGTCGCAGGTCTCCGCGATAATGTTGGCGATCTGATCGAATGTGGAAGACATCATTAAGCCTTTGATATATTGGAGATAATCCGGAACGGCTTGAGGAGGCGGGTGAACGGCCCCGGAAGGCCCTGTTCCCTCGGCCGGAGTCGAGTGCCCGTATATCGGAGCGGGGCCCTGAGTTCAATGGACGCGGCCGTTCCCCTCACATTGGATTTGAGGGCAAACATGGCAGTTTCGGGGAGCGGGACCACCCCAGCGTTTTACCCCGCCCGCAGCATGAACCCGTCGAAGTAGGCCGCAAGCTCCGCGTAACCATCGAGCGGCAGCACGTGCGCGACATATTGGTCCGGCCGCACCACGACCATGCAGCCCTTATTCCGATCGATGCCGCGCATTGCAAAGATGTCGTGGCCGCCCCTGAGATCCGGGCAGAACATTTTTTCGTAGTCGCGAAGTCCGTAGCGGCCCTTTGGCGGGAGCAGGAGCGGGGGCATTGCCTCGATCGCGAGCTCGGGATGAGCCTGCTGGAATACGGCGCGGACGTCGATCACTGAATCGATATCGGTGCCCGCGGGCGTGTGTCTCCTCACGGGAGATTTTGGATTCTCGCTCAGGAAATCGCACAGCGAGCGAACAGGGGAGGTGGCGGCCGCGGGATCTTCAGCGCCGGCAAAGATGAAGAGCCGGAAGCGTCCGTCCGCCTTCGTGACGTGGCCGAGGTGAACCGGCTTGGCGTCCGAGAGGCGAACGACCGGCGCAGAGTGAAAACGCGTGCCGATCACAAAACCGTTGGCGAGATGCTGATGGTTTGGTTCGGCGGTGATGATGGACGGACGGTAGTGGGTCGCCGTTCCCGCGGTGTAGCGGCCGTGCCGGACGAAATAGTCCTGGGTTTTTGCGGCATCCGCGCCCTTGTTGTCGCCCTTGGCAGACGCCAGGATCGCGGCCCATTCGCGGTCGAAGTCGATCAACTCCTTCGCAACTGCCTGCCGTTCCGCCGAATAGCTATGCAAAAGATCCGGCGCGCTGCGCTGGCGCAGCACGGAAGCAAGTTTCCATCCGAGATTGAAGGCGTCCTGCATCGAGACGTTCATGCCCTGGCCAGCCTTAGGGCTGTGGGTGTGGCAGGCATCGCCCGCGATGAACACGCGGGGCAGGCGCGAGCCGACCTCTTCCGCCGGCACGTCGTCGAATTTGTCACACAACCGCTGGCCGATCTCATAGACCGACCACCAGGCGATCTCCTTCACATCGAGCGTATGCGGATTGAGAATCCGCCGCGCCTTCGCGATCAGATCGTCCGGCGTGATGTTGCGGCTGGCGACCCGCTCGCCGGCGTCGAGATTGGCGAGCTCGACATAGAGCCGGACGAGATAGCCGCCTTCGCGCGGGATCACGATGATGCTGCCGTCGCTGGCCGATTGGATCAGCACCTTGAAGCGGATGTCGGGGAAGTCGGTGACGGCAAGGATGTCCATCACGCCCCAGGCATGGTTGGCGGAATCGCCACGCAGCTCGCGCCCGATCGATTTGCGCACCGTGCTGCGCGCGCCGTCACAGCCCACGACGTAGCGGGCCCTGACGGTCTCGACCTCGCCCTCGTGCCCGGCATCGAGCCGCTCGAGGCTGACCGTGACCGCGTGGTCTGCCGCAGGCGAGGTCCGGACATCGATCAGGCGCCGCGCATAATATGGCTCGAGCTTGGCCTCCGATTTGCGCATGACGTCGAGATAGCAATCATGCACGCGCGCCTGGTTCAGAATGACATGCGGAAATTCCGACAGCCCGTCCTCGACGTCCTGGACCCGGCCGCTGCGGACGATGTTTTCAGCGTTGCCCTCATCCGGTTTCCAGAACGTCGTTTCATTGACCCAATACGCCTCCTTCAGCACGCGCTCACTGAAACCGAAGGCATGGAACATCTCCATGGTGCGGCAGGCGACGCCGTCGGCCTGGCCGCGTAACAGCCGGCTGGGTTTCTGCTCGACAATGCAGGTCTTGATATCCGGAAAGGTCGAAAGCTGCGCCGCCAGCGTCAAGCCCGCCGGTCCGCAGCCTATGATCAGGACGTCGACTTCCGCCGGAACCGGTCCTGACGTGCCCGAGGGCAAAACCCGCTCGACGGGATCGGTGATTTCGGGGTCGCCCGGCTCGAATCCGTTCAAATGAAACTGCATGAGACCTGCTCCTCCCGCTCCTGGCCCCAACGTGATTTTGACCGATAGGTTGCCGTTCATCGATGGCGCCGGTCGCCGGACAGGCGGTGGACGCGGGTACCAAAAGGCCCATCGGCGATATTGCTCAGCATGCTGATTATCAGTACACTTGTCAATTCCAGATCTGACTTCCAACCTGCCTTGGAGCGTTCGGTGAGAGACAACAACGAGATGCCTGGCCATCTGGCACGCCGCTTCCAACAGATCGCGGTGGCGGTGTTCTTGGCCGAGGTCGAGGAAGCAGGCTTCGACCTCACACCGGTTCAGTACGCAGCGCTGGCGGCGATCAAGCTCAACCCGGGGATCGATCAGGTGACGCTGGCCGGCCTGATCGCCTATGACCGAACCACCATCACCGGCGTGGTCGACCGCCTCGTGCAAAAAGGCTTGCTGGTGCGCCACGCCAGCAGCCGCGACCGCCGCGCCCGCGAGTTGCAGATAACCGACGCGGGAAAGCGAACGCTGCGCGTCATCACGCCGGCCGTCGAAGCGGCCCAGCGGACCATGTTGCGCGGTCTCACCGAAAAGGAGGGCGCGGAGTTGATGCGGCTGCTACGCAAGGCCATCGCCGCCGGCAACGAACTCAGCCGCGCGCCACTGCGGGATGCGGAGTTGCGGTGAGGAAGGAAGGACGCGAATGAAGCAGCCCGTAGGTAGAGCGCACCGAAACCCATCGTCGAAACGGCGGATTACGCTGTCGGCTAACGCCCGGTTCGATGTGATACAATGCCGATTGAAGAAGGGGCGAGGCCCTACGGGCGGGTGATCGAGGCTATTCGGGCGTGCGCGATGGGACGATTTTTCGTAACAACTTCAAGCTGATTTGCCCCGTCCAGCCTCGGTTGCAAAAATAATCCGCTTCGCCGTCACCCCAAATCAGTCCTACAAACCCGCCATCCCGTCCTGAACAAGAGGGGCGTTGGCCATCGTCACGAACGTTGGGATGGGATGCGGTGGACGCGGCAGCGTCAGGCGCGCAGAGGAAGTCGCAGGGCAAGTTTATCTTGTGAGCGAAATCCGGCGCGCAGGACGTACGGCGCTGAAGCGTACGGCAAAACCGTGTGGTCCTGACGCCCGTGGCTGGTGCCAAGCTGCCGGTGGCGAATTTGATCCAACCGGATCGATTGAGCCATCAAGCCGGCAGCGATGGAGGCAAGACGAATTCGTCTCCAGGGAGAGCGCGGCATAAGCCGTCAACCCATTGCGCAGGGAATGCCGGAGTGCTCCGGCTGTACCTGTATGCTCGTGTGCGCACTTCTACCTATATTGCACACGAGACCGCGGGTGCAGCAAGCACCCGGCATTCCCTGCTCCCTCTTAGGGAGGGACAAGGTTCATGCAAACCTCGGGCACAGTGTGTCGCGAGAATGCGAAACTGCATCAACGTCATTGCGAGCCAACGGGTCGGCGCGAAGCGCCGGCCGATGACAGGCTCTGCGAAGCAATCCATCTCACCACACGAAGGAAGAATGGATTGCTTCGCTTCGCTCGCAATGACGCGGATAGGCCGCGGCGTACTCGAAGGCGAGACCCGGTGGCGGATATGACGAGGTAATTTAGTGCGACGATCGTGCGCCGACTACCCCGGCGGCGTCACCGAAATCCGGGCGCAGTCGCGGCGGCCCATCAGGACGCAATCCTGGGTCTTGCGGAGATCAGCGATGCTCACGGCGAGCCAGATGCCGATCGCGGTCAACGCCACCGTGAAGGCGAGCGCGGCGATATTGGCGAGCATCCGATGACGGAAATCATCGCCCTCGTCACGCGGCCGCTCGTAGCGGGACAGATCGTTCGCTGCAGGCGGCGTGTTAGTGTTGGGTGTGTTGGTGTTGGGCGTCTTGGCGTTGGGCGTCTTGGCCGGATCGGATTCGTCCCGCCGGGTCGGCGGGTGAGCGGAGGTGCGCGGCCGGAACTTGAGCACGATGTGCTCATCGTCCGAAATGATGGGCCGCTGGGTTTTCACTGCTGCCGGTCCGCGAGAATTCCTGCGCCTTTCTTAGCACGACGGCAGCACTTCCAACATGAAATCTTGCCGCGGGGCAGCCATCCATCCGCGCAACGTCTGATGGAACCTGCTGTGCTCGGCGGCTACGTCGGGAGTTTGTCCGACGAGGAGCCAGCAGGCGGTTCCTGCTCGGTCTCGTCCTTGCCGCCAAGCTTCTTGTGTAACCACGGTTCAATTCGGCCGCCAACCGTCAGGACCGCGAAGGTCATGACCAACGCGATAATGACCAATCGCCATTGTCCGAGGCCGCAGACAATTCCGATGCAGGCTGCCAGCCAGGTGCAGGCGGCACTGGTGAGCCCGCGGACCCTGAAATGCCGTCCCGCATGGACAATGACTCCGGCGCCAAGAAAACCGATCCCGGTCAGGATTCCCTGCATCACCCGGCTGCCCGCGTCCGAAACGGTTCTGCTCTCGTCGGAATGGACCGGCACCAGGAGCATGGCGGTCGCCAGGCTGACGAGCGCGAGCGTCTTCAGCCCGATCGGCTTTCCCTGCAGATCGCGGTTGAGACCGATCAGGCCACCCGCCAGTGTGGCGACGCCAAGACGTACTATGATGTCGGTCCAGTCCAGCAACGCGAAAACCTCCGGCGTCGGCCTATTTCGGCAACCGCCCCATCATGTAGAACTCGTCGTTCGGGCGCATCGCGGTGACGTTGGCCAGCCGGTTCGACAGCGCAAAGAAGGCCGCGATCGCCGTGATGTCCCAGATGTCGTCGTCGCTGAAGCCGTGGCCGGCCATTTCCGCAAAATCCGCCTCCGAAACCGTGTTGGCTTCCTGGCTCACCTTCATGGCGAAGTCGAGCATGGCGCGCTGCCGCGGCGTGATGTCGGCCTTGCGGTAGTTAACCGCGATCTGGTCGGCGATCTGCGGGTTCTTGGCCCGGATGCGCAGGATCGCGCCATGCGCGATCACGCAGTAATGGCACTGGTTGGCGGCGGAGGTCGCGACCACGATCATCTCGCGCTCGGCCTTGGTCAGCCCGCCATCCTTCTCCATCAACGCGTCGTGATAGGCAAAGAAGGCACGGAATTCGTCGGGACGATAGGCGAGCGTCAGGAAGACGTTCGGGACGAAGCCGGATTTCTCCTGCACCGCGAGGATCCGGGTGCGGATATCCTCCGGCAGCTTGTCGATGGCGGGCGGCTGAAATCGTTGGGTGGCGGGCTTGGTCATGAAAGGTTCCGGCTTAAGGCTGCGCAAAGCGGCGTTGGCCGGAACCATATAGCGTTTTGGGCTGAGGTGGATACCGGCCCGCGCGAAGAAATCACGCGAGCCTCGCGGCTGCTAGCGCAGCGGCTTTTTCAGGAGCGAGAACCGGTCGGGATCCAGTCCCATCGAGGGCTGCAGCATCGGCGCTTCCACCGGCGTCATGATGCGGGCGGCAGGCCGGTCGCTGATCGAGGGATCGTTCGGCACGTCGCGATGCGAGGTGGCGCCGCGCCAGCGGTCCAGCACGGCGGAGACGAAATGCATGTCGTGGCCGGCGGTAACCGAGGGCACGGTCGCAATGGTGGCTTCGCTGCGCGGCAACTGATGGACCGGAACTTCCTTGAAGCGCAGGCGGGTCGGCAGCGCCACGCCTTCGCCGAAGGCCAGCACCTCGCGGGTGCCGAGCGAGGGCACGAACGACAGCAGGTTTGCAGCGGCGTCAGAGACCGCCGAGCGCAACAGCGCCTGGTCGCGGTCGTTGGCAAGGCGCATCGCAAACAGCGTGTTGCACTGGGAGATGATGGTGGCGTCGAGTTCGGCCGGACGCTGGGTGACGAGGCCGAGATAGACGCCGTATTTGCGGCCTTCCTTGGCGATGCGCGAGACCGCCTTGCGGGTCGGGCCGAAGCCGATGTTGCGATCGGCCGAGGCATAACGGTGCGCTTCCTCGCAGACGAACAACAGCGGCGATACGCCGTCGCTCCACAGGCCGAAATCGAACGCCATGCGGCACAACACCGACACCACGGAATCAACGACTTCGGCGGGGAAGCCGGCGAGCTGCATGATGGTCATCGGCCGGCCGTTGGCAGGCAGGCGGAACAGATGGCTGATGACTTCCGCCATAGTGTCGCCGCCGACATTGGCGTTGTCGAACATGAAGGTGTAGCGCGGATCGTTGCGCACGGTTTCGATGCGCGAAATCAGCTTGTGATAAATGATGCGCGAGGAGCGGTTCTCCAGCTTGCCCATCCGTTCGTCGATCAACGAGATCAGATCGACCAGCCGGTACGGCACCGGCGTATCGACGGTATAGACGCCGGACTTCGGGTCGATGCGCTTGAGCCCGAGCCGGTCGGAGTTCTGATACTGGGTGTAGATGCCCTTCGCCATCGGAATGACTTCGGCGAGGATGTCGAGCTCTTCGGGCACGCCCGGGCGGCCGCCGAACAGTACGTCGACGATTTCTTCGAAATTGAACAGCCAGAACGGCAGTTTCAGGTTGCGCGGGTTGAGCACCAGCGCGCGGTCGCCGAAGCAGCGGCCATACTCGTTGTGGACGTCGAGCAGGAAAATCCGCAGGTTCGGCCGCGCTTTGAGAATCTCGTTGAGCAGCAGCGACACGCTGGTCGATTTGCCGACGCCGGTGGAGCCGAGGACGGCGAAATGCTTGGAGAGCATTTCCTCAACGTCGACATAGGCGATCACCGACCGGTCCTGCTGCAGGGTGCCGACATTGATCTGGTCCGAGCCGCTCGGCGCGTAGACCGTGCGAAGGTCCTGGGCGGTGACGAGGTCGACGGCGTCGCCGATGGTCGGATAGTTGGTGACGCCACGCTGGAATTTAGGGCGCTCGCCGCCGGAAATTTCGCCGAGCAGATCGACCGACGCGCTCGCGATATAGCTGTCCAGGTTCGGCAGATCCTCGCACGACACTTCGGTGATCATCGCGATGATGGTGGAACCGGCGCAACGGATGCTGATGAAGCGGCCGACGGTGGCGCGCACTTCGGTGACGGGCATCGGGCCCGCGGCCAGAAGTCCGACCCGGGCGAGGGAGCCGCGCACGGAAATCACACGTCCGAAGGATGTCACGGTGTTGAACCTGGATCTCATGAATTGGGGTCTGACCTGCATTATGGTCGGCCGCAAATAGCGAAACGGTTAAACAGGGGCGGTTTCGCATCGGCTAAATCTGCGGCATCTCGGTCAGGATTCGTTTTTGCGAAAGAGTCCCGTCAGCACCGTCGAGCCTCAGTTGCGCTGAAAAATAAGGGCTTTCTTGCATTCCCGGCCGCGCGCTGTGCCGGCTTCGAATTAATCATTCGTTTACCACTTCGGACGAGAGGAGCCGCCCTGGGGCCCCGGCTCGGTAACCTCCGATTCCGGATCGCGGATTGGCGCCAATGCGTGTGCAAGGTAACCGATTGCTAACCGCAAGTTGTAACGCGCCTTCCATCAGTGTTGCGTAATACTACCACGGGACGCGCGATCAGCAGTCTTACATTCGTACCGGACCGTTGTCGCATTCTAAAGGCACGTCGGGTGAGCAACGAGGGTGGTCATCAAATATCGGGCGGTTCGGTCGGTTCTGCGCAAGGGGGCGGAACGGTCAAACTGCTTGCGGTGTGCGGGGGGCTGCTCGCGGCGATCGTTGCGGCCGACTTGGCGACATCGGCATGGAGTCTTCGCGAACGCGTGTTGCTTGCGATTGTCGCCGTGCTTGCCGTTGCCGCCGGACTGCTGCTGCGACGTGATCGATTGACCGACCGGCGGCTGGCGGCGGAGCGGCGCCAGCTCTCGATTGCCGTGAACAACATCCCGCAAGGTCTTGTTCTCTATGATGCATCGGCGCGGATCATCATTTGCAACCAACCCTATCTCGACATGTTCGGACTGTCGCCCGATGTGGCCAAGCCCGGCTGCACCATGCAGCGGCTGATCGCTCACCGGAAGGAAACCGGATCGTTCGATGGCGACGTCGATGAATTCTGCAACGCGATCATCCAGACGGTGTCGCTCGGCGAGGCAACGCGCCAGTTGACGGAAGCGCCGGGTGGCCGGGCGATCGAAATCATCAACCGGCCGCTGAAGGGCGGCGGATGGGTCGCGACCATCGAGGACATCACCGAGCGCCGCCGCGCGGACGAGAAGATCGAGCATCTGGCGCACTACGACGGCTTGACCGACCTGCCGAACCGGATCCAGTTCAGCGAGCGGCTGGAACGCGCGCTCAGGGCGATACGGCCGGGCGAGCAACTGGCGGTGCTCTACATCGACGTCGACGAGTTCAAAAGCATCAACGACGCGCTCGGCCATCCGATTGGCGACGAGTTGCTCAAGGGCGTCGCCGAGCGGCTGCGCGGTTGCCTCAAGGAAACCGATGTTGCGGCCCGGCTCGGCGGCGATGAGTTCGCCGTCATTCAAACCGCTATCAAGGACCGGTCGGAAACTACTCGGCTCGTTGATGAAATCCATTCGGCGATCAGGCAGCCCCTGGCGTGCATGGGGCATCTGATCACCACCGATGCCAGCATCGGAATAGCGCTTGCGCCCGGTGACGGGGTGGACCTCGACCAGTTGTTGAGGAATGCGGACCTCGCGCTCTACGGCGCCAAGGCCGACGGACGGCGCACCTACCGCTTCTTCGAGGCCGGCATGGATCAGCGCGCCAAAGCGCGGCGCAGCCTGGAGTTCGAGCTGCGTCAGGCGATCAACAACGGCGGCCTCGAGACCTACTATCAGCCGGTGGTCAACATCGAGGACGGCAAGATCTCATCCTGCGAGGCGCTGTTGCGGTGGCGGCATGCCGAACGCGGCATGATCTCGCCGGCGGAATTCATTCCGGTTGCGGAAGACAGCGGCCTGATCAATCAGCTCGGCCTGTGGGTGCTCAATACCGCCTGCGCGGAGGCGGCCACCTGGCCGGACCATGTCCGCGTCGCGGTCAACGTCTCGCCGGTGCAGTTCAGGAGCCCGTCGCTGGCATTGAACGTGGCGGCGGTGCTCGCGGCGTGCGGCCTTCCGGCAAGCCGGCTGGAGCTCGAGATCACCGAGGCCGTGCTCATTCGCGACGACGAGGCGGCGCTCGACATGCTGCACCAGTTGCGCAAGCTCGGCGTCCGGATCGCGCTGGACGATTTCGGCACCGGCTATTCATCGCTCAGCTACCTGCAGCGTTTTCCATTCGACAAGATCAAGATCGATCGCTCCTTCATTCGGGATATCGCCGGTCCGGGCGCGTCCTCGACCATCGTCCAGGCGGTGGTGAACATCGCGGCGGCCAGCGACATGACGACGACGGCGGAGGGCGTCGAAACCGAGCAGCAGATGAACCTGCTGTACATTCTCGGCTGCACCGAGATGCAGGGCTATTTGTTCAGCCCCGCGATACCGGCCGCCGAGGTGAGGCGGCTGTTGCACTCGCACCGCGGCAAGGCGATGTCGGCGGCTTGAAACGCCGGGCGCGGCTTGCTATCGACGGTGAGGCAAAAATAAGAACAGGGCAGGGTGGACCGCGATGAATCGCGACAACGCATCTTGAGCGACCCGGCGCGACATTCCGCGCTCGCACCATTCCAGATCAGGAACTACCGCTTTCAATGGCCCGCCGATCTGCTCACCTCGTGGGCGTTCGAGATGGAGACGCTGATTCTCGGCTGGTACGTGCTGGTCGAGACCGGTTCGGTGCTGTTGCTCACTCTGTTCGCCTCGCTCGGCTATGTCGGTACGTTGGTCGCGCCGATGTTCGGCGTCGTCGGCGACCGGATCGGTCACCGCGATCTCTTAGGCATGATGCGCGCCACCTATGCGGTGCTGGCTACCGTGCTGATGACGCTGGTGCTGTCGGGCCAACTTGCACCGGTCTATGTCTTTATGGTCGCCGCCGTGATGGGGATCGTCCGGCCATCGGACCTCGGCGTGCGCGGCGCATTGGTCGCGACCATCATGCCGCATGGCCAGTTGGTCGGGGCGATCAGCATATCGCGCACGACGATGGATACCGCGCGCATCGCCGGCGCGCTGAGCGGCGCCGGCTTGTTTGCCGCACTCGGCATGGGCCCGGCCTATGTGGCGATCGTCTGCCTTTATATTACCGCTAGCGCGCTGACGCTGCGCATCGTGGCGCCGGTAAAGCCGAGTGCGGCGGGCGAGGCTGTCAGCGAGGCGTTGCAGCATTCGCCGCTGCGCGACCTCAAGGAGGGTGTTGCCTATTGCTGGACCACGCCGCGGATGCAGGCCGCGCTCTGGGTGGCGTTCCTGGCCAATTTGACGGCGTATCCGCTCTCCAACGGCTTGCTGCCGTACATCGCCAAGGCAATCTACGGCACCAACCAGACCGGGCTTGGATATCTGTCGGCGAGTTTCGCGATCGGTTCGCTGGCCGGCTCGATCGTGCTGAGCCTGATCCGCGATATCAGGGTGGCGCGGCTGATGATCGGCGCCACCGTCGTCTGGTACGCGACGCTACTGATCTTCGTGCAGATGCAGACGGTGCCGACGGCAATCCTGTGCCTGGTGGTGGCGGGTTTCTCGCAAAGCCTCGCCATGATCTCGATTGCCGTCATCCTGATGCGGACCGCGAGCGAGAATTTCCGCGGCCGGGTGATGGGCGTGCGCATGATGGTGATCTATGGCCTGCCGATCGGCCTGTTGGCCGCCGGCAGCCTGATCGACGAGATCGGATTTGCGGCGACCGGCACGCTCTACGCGGCGGCCGGCCTCGCCTTGATGCTGGCGGTCGCGCTGCACTGGCGCGCCGATCTATGGCACGTGCACGCGCCGGCGAATGCGCGGTGATCCGACTGGCGAAGTCCGCGTAATCGCTCACTGCACCTTGATATTCGCTTCTTTCAGTACCGGCTCCCACTTAGCGGCCTCGGCGCGCATGAAGGCGTCGAAATCCCCAGGCGCATTGCCGACCGACGTGGCGCCCATTTTTTCCAGCGCAGTCAGGACCACCGGATCTTTCAAGGCGGCGGCAAGGTCGGCGTGGATCTTGGCGACCAGCTCAGGCGCCATGCCGGCGGGGCCGAGAAAACCCCACCAGACCGAGGCGTCATAGCCGGGGATGCCGGCCTCCGCGACGGTTGGAACATCTGGCAATGCCTTCGAGCGCTGCGCCGTCGTCACCGCTAAGGCGCGGACCGCATTGCCTTCGAGCTGGCCGACCACCTCGGGCAGCGGATTGACGCTCATGGGAATCTCGCCGGCGATGACGGCGGTGAGCGCAGGGGCGCCGCCCTTGTAGGGGATCGACTGGATCTTGACCTTGGCCATGTAGTTCAGAAGCTCGCCGGCGAGATGGGCCGAGGTGCCGTTGCCGGACATGCCGTACGATAATGACTCCGGCTTTTCGCGCGCAGTCGCCAGCAACTCCTGCAAATTCTTCACCGGACTGTTTTTGGACACCACGATCGCGAGCGGCGAATAGGCGATCTCGCTGATGGCGGTAAAGTCCTTGAAGGTGTCGTAGGGCAGTTTTGGATAGAAGAACTGGTTCAGCGGATGGCCGCTTGCGACCAGGATCAGCGTGTAGCCATCCGGCGCCGATTGCGTGAGCGCCTGCGACGCGATGATGCCGCCGGCACCCGGCCGATTTTCGATGACCGGCTGCTGCCCCCAGGTTTTCGACAGCGATTGCCCGAGCGTGCGCGCCAGTACGTCGACGGCGCCGCCGGCGGCGTAGGGCACCAGGATGCGCACGGGCCTGGTCGGGAACGGCTCCGCATAGGCGTGCGTGGCCGCCAGCGAAAGCGTGGCGGCTGAGAATACGGTGCGCAGGATCTTGCTGAAAACGGACATGCGGGGCGCCTTCCTCTGGAATAGGATTTTTGTTGACTAGACCTTATCATTTGTACAAACGTACAAAACTCGAGAGCAGAAAGCAAATTGCCATGACGCGAAATCCCAACATGCGGGAAGCCATCCTGAGCGCGGCCGAGCTGTTGTTCTCGACGCGCGGCTTCAATGCCGTGTCGATCCGCGACATCGCGCTGGAAGCCGGCGCCAACCCGGGCAGCATCACCTATCATTTCAAAAGCAAGGACGGGCTGCTGCTTGAAATCTACAAGCGCCATTGCGGGCCGATGAACAAGCGCCGCATCGAGTTGCTGGTGGCGGCACGGCGCGTGCGCGACGTTCGCGACCGGCTGGAAGCGATCGTGCGGGCCTATGTGCAGCCGGCGTTTTCATCCAGCAGCGATCTCGCCGGCGGCGGCGCTCGGTTCACGCGGCTGCGTGCCGTGATGTCGGCCGAAGGCAACGCCGTGGTGGGCCGCATCATCGCCGAGATCTTTGACGACACCACCAACGCCTTCATCGAGGCCATCGAGGAAAGCCTGCCGCATCTGCCGCGGACGACGATCGTGTGGCGGTCGCAATTCCTGCTCGGCGCACTCTATTATACCCTCGTCAGCCCGGAGCGGGTCACGAGGCTCTCTCGCGGCGAGGCCGACGGCGCCGACATGGCGGAAGCGATCGAGCAACTGGTCACCGCAACGGTGGCCTCGTTGCAGGCGTCCGACGTCGATCACATCGACACTGCATCCCTTCGGACGAAACCAGCCCAGCCGCCGGCAAAAGGCGCCGCTGGCAAGCGGAAAGAAAATCCGGCTTCATGACTATCGAGTTGCCGTGAAGCGCGACCAAAACACTGCAGAAGGCACCATGCACAAGCCGACGATCCCCGGACCCGATCCCGATACGCGAACGCCGAAATTCAAGCTCCCGGCGCTGGCGTGCGACGCGCATACCCACATTTTCGGCCCCGGTGACAAATATCCGTATGCGCCGGGACGGCCCTATACACCGCCCGATGCGCCGCTCGAAGATTTCCGGGCGCTGCACAGGAAGATCGGGATCGGCCGCGCCGTCATCGTCAATGCCAGCGTGCACGGCACCGACAACCGGGTCGCACTCGACGCCATCGCCGTCAGCAACGGTACCTTTCGCGCCGTCGCCAATATCGACGATACCATCACCGAGCGCGGCCTTCGCGAACTGCATGAGGGAGGCTTTCGCGGCTGCCGCTTCAACTTCGTGCGGCATCTCGGCGGGGTGCCCGACATGGCGGCCTTCCACCGCATTGTCGCGATGGTCGCGCCGCTTGGCTGGCACATCGATCTGCATTTCGACGCGATCGACCTGCCTGAATATGCCGAGATGCTGGCAAGACTGCCGGTGCGCTACACCATCGATCACATGGGGCGCATCAAGGCCTCTGACGGCCTCGACCAGCTTCCGTTCAAGACGCTGATTGACCTGATGACGCGGGACGAGAAATGCTGGGTCAAGGTGTGCGGCTGCGAGCGGGTGTCATCCGGCGGTCCGCCATTCCACGACGCGGTGCCGTTTGCGCGGGGTATCATCGAGACGGCGCCGGACCGCGTGATCTGGGGGACCGACTGGCCGCACCCGAACGTCAAGGTGATGCCCAACGACGGCGATCTGGTCGACCTCATTCCCTTGTTTGCACCGGAGCCCGAGTTGCAGCAGAAGATCCTGGTCGACAATCCGGCGCGGCTGTTCGAGTTTTGATGGAGCGCGGGCGATGGCGAACAAGCGCGAGCGATATTCCCTGAGCCGGCGCGGCGTGTCGTTCGCCGGGGTGGCTGCGCTGGCGGCGGCATTGTTGCTGCCGCAAGCTGCCGACGCACAGAATTATCCGAACCGGCCGGTGCGGCTCATCCTGCCGTTTGGTGCCGGCGGCGTCGCCGACGTCACGGCGCGGCTTGTTACGGAAAAACTCGGCGAAAAGCTCGCCCAGCGCTTCGTCATCGAGAACATGGCGGGTGCCGGCGGCATCAACGCCGCGCGCGCCGTGCTGTCGGCACAAGCGGACGGCTACACGCTGGCGCTGCTGAGCAACGGCACCGCCATCTCGGTATCGTTGTTCAAGAGCCTTGGCTTCAATCCGGTGACTGACTTCGTTCCGGTGTCGAGCATGGGCTATTTCGACTTCATCTTCGTGACGCAAGCCGGCTCGCCATATCCGACGCTGGCTGAATTCATCAAGGCGGCCAAGGCAAAACCCGGCACGCTCAATGTCGGCACCATCAATGTCGGGTCGACGCAGAATCTTGCGGCGCAATTGTTCAAATCGACCGCCGGTGTCGATGTCACCATCGTGCCGTTCCGCAGTTCACCCGATGTGCTGATCGCGCTGTTGCGCGGCGATATCCAGATGGCGATCGAGAACTACAGCGCGGTGCAGTCGCACGTTGCCGACAAGGCGGCCATTGCGGTGTCGTCTTCGGGTACGATCCGCACCACATTCCTGCCTGACGTGCCGACGGTGAAGGAAGCGGGAGGCGGTGACTTCGAGGCGCGGTCCTGGAACGCGATCTTTGCGCCCAAGGGCACGCCGCCGGAGGTGATCAAGACGCTCAACGCTGCACTGCGTGAGGTGCTCGAGATGCCGGAGTTAAAGAAGCGCGCGCTTGATCTCGGCATTGAGGCCAAGGCCAGCTCGCCCGAAGAAATCCTCGATCGGCTCAAGGCCGATATCGACAAATGGGCCCAAGTGATCGAGCGGGCACGAATTGCCAAACAGTAGTCGCGCGGCCGGTGCGGCCGGCCACGTGCAACAAGCGAAGGAGGAAATCCCGATCATGAGCAATGCTGGCAAAACGGGCCTGGTGGTCACGGCGCATCCCGGCGATTTCGTCTGGCGCGCGGGCGGCGCGATCGCACTGCATGTGAAGAAAGGTTATCGCGTCAAGATCGCCTGTCTGTCGTTCGGCGAGCGTGGCGAGAGCCAGTTCGCCTGGAAGGAGGCCGGCGCGACGATGGAGAAGGTCAAGGCGGGCCGGCGCGACGAGGCGCAGCGCGCGGCGGAGATGCTGGGCGCGGAAATCGAATTCTTCGACGCCGGCGATTATCCGCTGCGGCTGACGGATAAGCATTTCGACCGCATGGTCGATATCTACCGCGAGCTTAACCCGTCCTTCGTGCTCACCCACGCGCTGGAGGACCCCTATAATTTCGATCATCCGAACGCCGCCCACTTTGCCCAGGAAACCCGCGTGGTCGCGCAGGCGATGGGCCACAAGCCCGGCGCCAAATATACCTACTCGGCGCCGCCGGTGTTCCTGTTCGAGCCACACCAGCCGGAGATGTGTAATTTCAAGCCGCAGGTGATCCTCAACATCGACGAGGTTTGGGAGATCAAGCGCAAGACGTTCGAAATTCTCGCCGCCCAAAAACATCTGTGGGCCTATTATGAGCGGGTCGCGCTGCAGCGGGGCGTGCAGGGCGGCCGCAATACCGGCAAGCCGATGACCTATGGCGAGGCCTATCAGCGATTGTTCCCGATGGCG
Source organism: Bradyrhizobium sp. AZCC 2176 (assembly GCF_036924645.1). Classification (NCBI taxonomy): domain Bacteria; kingdom Pseudomonadati; phylum Pseudomonadota; class Alphaproteobacteria; order Hyphomicrobiales; family Nitrobacteraceae; genus Bradyrhizobium; species Bradyrhizobium sp. AZCC 2176. The sequence continues at coordinate 5,387,857 of NZ_JAZHRX010000001.1, forward strand.
ATGGAGGAATTGGCATGAAGACGGTCGTCGTCCGTAACATCAAGCGAACCGATGCTGAACTGGTGAAGCGGCTGGGCGCGCTCGGCGTCGCGACCGCGCACGAGGCCTATGGCCGCTTCGGGCTGATGAAGCCCTATCTGCGTCCGGTCTGGAGCGGCGCCGAGACGTCGGGCACCGCCGTGACCGTGCTGGCGCAGCCCGGCGACAACTGGATGATCCATGTCGCGGTGGAACAGTGCCAGCCTGGCGACGTCCTCGTGGTCGGCTGCACCACCGACAACACTGACGGCATGTTCGGCGATCTGCTCGCGACCTCCCTGATGGCGCGCGGCGTCAGGGGGCTCGTCATCGACGCCGGCGTTCGCGACGCCAAATCGCTTCGCGAAATGGGCTTTCCAGTGTGGTCGAAGGCGATCTCGGCCAAGGGAACCGTCAAGGCGACGCTGGGTGCGGTCAACGTGCCCGTGGTCTGCGCCGGGATCAATGTGGTGCCCGGCGATGCGGTCGTTGCCGACGATGACGGCGTCGTGGTGATCGGGCGCAAGGACGCCGCTGATGTGGTGGCGAGGGGCGAGAAACGCGTTGCCGACGAAGACGGCAAGCGCAGGCAACTGGCTTCAGGCGTGCTGGGGCTCGACATGTACAAGATGCGCGAGCCGCTGGCGAAAGCCGGCCTCGTCTATGTCGATAGACTGGAGGAAGACTGAGGTGGCGATGCGCCTGCGCACCTTGCTCGGCGACCATCCCGGCACATCGGCGCTGAAGAATGGGTCGATCAGATCCAATCTGGTTCAGTTCGACTTTGCGCAGTATTCGCCGACCAACAAGGGTTTCAAGCCAATGGTCCGCGAAGGGGCGTTCGACGTCTCGGAGATGGCGATCGTCACCTATCTGATGGCGAAGTCGTTCGGCAAGCCGATGGTGCTGCTGCCGGATGTCGTGCTGGCGCGGTTCCAGCACGGGCATGCGCTGTACAATGCGAAGGCGGGCAAGCTCGCGCCGCGTGACCTCAACGGCAAGCGCGTCGGCATTCGTTCCTTCACGACCACGACCGGCGCATGGCTACGCGGTATCCTCGCCAATGACTATGGCGTCGATCTCGATTCGATCGACTGGGTGACGTTCGAGGATGCCCATGTCGCCGAATTCGTTGATACGACCAAGCGGGCAGGCGCCGGCAAGCAGATCGTGCAGATGCTGATCGACGACGAGCTCGATGCGGTGCTGGGCGAGAAATCGGACCATCCGGATTTGAAACCGCTATTCGCCGACGTCGCCGCGGAGGAAAAAACCTGGTTCGAAAAGCACAAGGTGGTGCCGATCAATCATATGGTGGTGGTGAGCCGGACCCTGTCCGACCAGCATCCGGACGTGGTGCGGGAGGTTCATCGACTGCTCGCCTCGGCCGCCACTGCCTCGCCGGCGGCGCCGCATTTTGACCGAGACGAGATGCAGCGCTCGCTGGAGCTGATCATCGATTACTCCGCGCAACAAAAGCTCATTCCGCGCGCATTTACCGTCGATGAGCTGTTCGACGACGTGACGCGAGCGCTGTAATTGTAGGGTGGGCAAAGGTGCATTGCGCCGTGCCCGCCATGTGGTTTGAACTGGTGGGCGCGTTGCGCTTTGCCCCATCTACGAGAGAGACCGCCAATGACATCAGAGCCGATTTTCGATCTCGCCCATCTCGGCCACATGGAACTGCTGACGCCGAGGCCCGACGAGAGCCTGAAATTTTTCGTCGACGTCATGGGCATGACGGTCAGCGGACAGAAGGGCGAGTCGGTCTATTTGCGTGGCTGGGACGACTACGAGCGCTATTCGCTCAAGCTGACGGGCTCGAAAACATCAGGCATGGAACATATGGCGTTGCGCGCCCGCAGCCCGCAGGCGCTGGAGCGCCGTGTCACCGCACTGAAGGGATCAGGCTTCGATATCGGCTGGGTCGACGGGGATATGGGGCAGGGGCCGGCGTTCCGCTGCCGCGACCCTGATGGCCATATCGTTGAACTCTATTACGAGACCGAATGGTATCAGCCGCCGCCCGAGCTCAAGCCGGCGCTGAAGAACCAGGCGCAGCGGTTTCCGGCGCGCGGCGTCAATGTCCGCCGGCTCGATCACCTCAATTGCCTCGCCGTCGACATCAAGGCGAACCGGCTGTTCTTCGAGAACTATCTGGGCCTGCGCACCACCGAGCAGATCGTGCTCAACGACGGCACGGAAGCCGCGATGTGGATGACGATGTCGAACAAGAGCTACGATTTCGCCTACACCCGCGATCATTACGGCAAGGCGGGACGCTTCCATCATGTCACCTACGCGCTCGACAGCCGCGAGGAGATTCTGCGCGCCGCCGATATCTTTCTCGAAAACGGAATCCATATCGAGACCGGCCCGCACAAGCACGCGATCCAGCAGACCTTCTTCCTCTATGTCTACGAGCCCGGCGGCAACCGTATCGAGGTCGCCAACGCCGGCGCCCGCCTGATCCTTGCGCCCGACTGGAAGCCTATCGTGTGGACCGAGGAAGAGCGCAAGAAGGGCCAGGCCTGGGGACTGAAAACGATCGAGTCGTTTCACACCCACGGCACGCCGCCGGTGTGAGGAAGATGGCGGCGGCTGTCATTTCATGGAAGCCCGGGACGGAACTGCGACCGGCCGGATCCATCTTGCACCGCTGGCGCCGCGCACCATCTTGATGCGACGGCCGTGAACGGCGTTGCGAGGTGGTCGATGGTGCAGCATGTGGATTTCACCAGCGAGGCGTTTTTTCGCAACCCGGAAGCAGGCGTCGCGACCTTGCGCGCTGCCGGTCCCGTCGTCTTTACGAGGTTTCCGATCATCGGCCGCGTCTGGGTCACCACGACCTACGAGGCGGCCGCGCGGGTGCTGAAGGACAGCGCGCTCTTCACGCTGCGCAAGGAGGGCGGGGTGCTGGGCGGGGTGCCCTGGTGGATGCCGAAATTGATCGGAACGGTTGCCAACAACATGCTGACGATGGATGAGCCGGACCATACGCGGCTGCGCAACATCGTCGATGAAGCGTTCCGCCGCCGCGCCGTGCTCGATATGGAGCCGCATATCCGCGCCATCGCCGATCGCCTCGCCGATGAATTGTTCAGGGACGGCAGCCCGGCCGATCTGGTGCAGCGTTACGCGCGGATGCTGCCGCTTGCGGTAATCTGCGAGTTGCTCGGCCTGCCGACGGCCGACCGGCCGAAATTCATCGCCTGGGCCAATTCGATGGCGCATCTCACCAATGCATTCGGCTTTCTGCGGTTGATCGGTGGCCTCATCAAGATGCGGCGCTATCTCCAGGAACGCCTGCAGCTCGCCCGCGAGAGGGGCGGCGAAGGATTAATCGCGGAACTCGTGCGCGTCGAGCAAGAGGGCGGGCGCATCACGCCGGACGAAATGGTCTCTATGGTGTTTCTGCTGCTCGGCGCCGGCTCCGAGACCACCACGCACCTGATCAGCGGATCGGTGTTCGAACTGCTGAAGGATCCGGCTCGGCGCGATTGGCTAACGGCGGACTGGAGCCGCGCCGGGCTCGCGGTCGAAGAATTCCTGCGCTTCGTCTCGCCGGTGCAATTCTCAAAGCCGCGCTACGTACGCCGGGACGTCGATCTCGAAGGCGTGAAGTTAAGGAAGGGCGACAGGGTGATGGCGATGATCGTCGCCGCCAATCTGGACCCCGACGCGAACGAGTGTCCCGAACGCCTCGATCTCGAGCGTCGGCCGAACCGGCATCTCGCGTTCGGCACCGGAATTCATTTCTGCCTCGGCCACCAGCTCGCGCGGATCGAAGGGATCTGCGCGCTGCAGCCGCTGTTCACGCGCTGGCCCGGATTAAGGCTAGCGGTCGAGCCGTCACAGATTCATTGGCGGAAACGGCCCGGCATTCGCATGATTGCGGAGCTGCCGGTTGTGGCCGGTGCGTGACGCGGGGCGTTAAGGGGACGGCCCCCGGAAGGCTGGCTGGGGAACTAGGATTCGAACCTAGACAAACAGAGTCAGAGTCTGTTGTGCTACCGTTACACCATTCCCCATAAGCGATTGATATTAAATCGCTTTTTTCCGAGAGCTTTAGCAAATCGCTTCGGAAAATCAGTGACGGTCATATAGCCGTACCGATTGTTTCGGTCTAGCCTTTGTTATCACCCGCGAACAGCCCTTCATCTAGTTGTTTTCTGAAGGGTTTCTGCTTTGCTCATCCGATTTGGTGCTGGTTTGCAAAAGCTACTCCTTTTTTCATTATCGGACTCTGAGCGAGTAGTGGCCCGTGCGGCCAAGCCGGTTCATGATTTGGCCGGCGGCACTCCGATGCTAGATGTTCGCTCAACCGCCGATAGCGGACTTCAATCGCCACCCTCGGCATGCCAAACTTGGGGGTCGCCACGACGCGACTTCCAGGTTCAAATTGGTCGAGCGGTCGATCTCACTTGTGTAATGGCGACGCCGGAGATCGCGAGCAGCCCACCGACAATCAACTTTGGGGTCATGCGGTCGCCAAGGAACAACACGCTCGAAATCAAGGCGAACACCGGAAGCAGCAGGCCGAATGGTGCGACGCGGCCCATGGAGCATCGGGCAATCAGCCAGAACCAAAGTCCGAATCCAATAATTCCTCCGATGAAAATTGTGTAGGCGAGTGCCAGCCAGCCACGTTCATCCGCCGTGACGAGACTTGCCAGTTGTCCATGTTCAATGAGTAACGACATCAACACGACCTGCGGCACCGTGAGTAGCGACGACCACCCCATCAACATCAAAGGATCAAAAGGGCCGTAGCGTTTCGTCAAGATGTTGGACACCGCGAAAGCGAAGGCTGCTCCGATCACAAGCAGCAGCGGAAGCGTGTTTGCCGACAGGCCAGGCTCGGCCGCCAACACGACCACGCCAACGAATGCAAGCAGCACTCCGGCGGACGTGGTGAGAGACGGTCTCTCCGCGAGCAGCGGCCAGGCTAACAGGACGGTGAAGGGCGTAGCGAGTTGATATGCGACGGCCGACATGCTCCCCGAGCCGAGCCCAAGGCCGATATAGAAGAGCCCGAAGTTCAGTCCACCAAGGAAAATCGAAATAGCTGCGACAGGGCCGACCTGTTGACGCGCGGGCCTTTTGACGAACGGAACAAGCAGCAGCGCGATGGCCAGGAAGCGCAGTGCGAGGAAGAAGAGAGGCGGAAACTCCGTTACGCCCACTTTGATGGCCACGAACTGATAACCCCAGAGCAAGGGAACGGCCACCGCGCAGACGACCTGGATGGCAGACATGGCATCCTTCCTTTCAAGACCGATCAGTCTATATATCAGCGCGCCAATGGCGGAGGTGTCCGTGGGTCGTTTTACCTAATGAAGCGGTCGAGAAGAGCGTCAACGGTGGCTTGCGATGTGATCCGTGGCGGCGCCGTTTTGCCGACCACTCGCAGCCCCTCAACGAAACAGACGAGAATTCGGGCGGCACTTGAAGGCTCAACGTCATCGGCCAACTTGCCCGCCGTCTTCGCACGGGAAAGCGCATGGGCCACCCTGGCTTCCATGGCTTTGAAAAAGCTCGCGATGCGACGACCAACTTCAGCATCTTGGCCAGCAAGTTCCATGGCTGTGGCCACCAGCAGGCATCCGCGCCGACCATTAGCACCGCTCGTGCGGTCAACGTAGCCGGCAAGGTAGGCCCGCAGGCCGTCGACCGGCGCTCTGCGGGGATCGAGTTCGATATCCATCCGTATCAGGGCATCGGCAATGTAGCGATCAAGCGCACGCAAGAAGAGCGAGTGCTTGTCACCGAAAGCGGCGTAAAGGCTGCCACGCGAGAGCTTCGTCGCACGAAGAAGGTCCGGAAGCGCCGTGGCGTGATAGCCGCGCGACCAAAACACACCCATCGCGCGTTCGACAGCGGCTTCCACGTCGAAACTTCGGGGGCGGCCACGGGGCAACTGCACTGGGGTTTGGTGGCTCATTGCTAATATATAGACCAATTGGTCTTTAAATCGCAAGTGACCACTTTGGTTCGTTTATTTGAAATTTTCACTGACCGTCTCTGAAGAAAACTACACTTCGGTAGTGTCGGTCCCGCGCAAATCATTCGGCCGCCTGCTTGACCGGGTCGTCAGTGTCCAGATGCGCATCACGGTTAGGATTGGACGAACGGCCCCACCGCGCAACCGCGTTCGAAAGCCGGTCGAGATAGAGATAGACCACCGGCGTCGTGAACAGTGTCAGCGCCTGGCTGACGACTAGGCCGCCGACCATGGCATAACCGAGCGGCTGGCGGATTTCCGATCCGGTGCCGGTGCCGAGCATCAGCGGCACGCCGCCGAGCAGCGCCGCCATCGTCGTCATCATGATCGGGCGGAAGCGCAACAGCGCCGCCTTGCGGATCGCGGCCTCGGGCTCGAGTTGCTCGTCGCGCTCGGCCGTGATCGCGAAATCGATCATCATGATGCCGTTCTTCTTGACGATGCCGATCAGAAGCACGATGCCGATCAATGCGATCAGGCTGAAATCGAACCCGAACACCATCAGGATGGCGAGCGCGCCGACCCCGGCCGACGGCAGCGTGGACAGGATCGTGATCGGGTGGATGTAGCTTTCGTAGAGGATGCCGAGGATCAGGTATACCACGACGAGGGCTGCAAAGATCAACAGCGGCACGGTGCCGAGCGACTGCTGAAATGCCTGCGCGGTGCCCTGGAAACTCGAATTGAGGGTTGCCGGCGCGCCGAGTTCGACCATCGCCTTCTGTACCGCGTCGGTTGCCTGTCCCAACGCCACGCCCTGCGCGAGGTTGAAGCTGATCGTGATCGCCGGAAACTGGCCCTGGTGGCTGATCGACAGCGGCCGTACCGGCACGCTGGTCCAGGTGGCAAAGGTCGACAGCGGGACCTGCTCGCCAGTGGCAGGCGATTTCACATAGATCTTGTTCAGCGTGTCGAGGCTGCCCTGCAGCTCCGGCAGCACCTCGAGCACCACCTTGTAGGTGTTGAGCTGGGTAAAATACTGCGTCACCTGGCGCTGGCCGAACGCGTCATAGAGCGTATCGTCGATCAATTGCGGCTGGATGCCATAGCGCGCGGCGGTGTCGCGGTTGATCTTGAGCTCCAGCGTGGTGCCGTTGGTCTGCTGGTCGGTGGCGACGTCGCGAAGCTCCGGCAGCGTCTGCATCTTCGCCAAAATCTTCGGCGCCCATTCGTTCAACTCGCCGAGGTCGGCGTCCTGCAGCGTGAATTCGAATTGGGTTCGCGTCGGCCGCCCGCCGAGCCGCACATCCTGTGCCGCTTGCATATAGAGGCGGGCGCCTTCGACCTTCTCCAACTGGGGACGGAGGCGGGCGATAATCTGTTGCGCGGTCGCCTTGCGTTCGTCGCGCGGCTTCAGCGTGATGAACAGATTGCCGTTGTTGCCGGCGCGTCCGCTGCCGCCGATCACCATCGCGACCGAGGCCACATCCGGGTCGGCCTGCACGATCTTGCCGAGTTCTTCCTGGTGCCGCTTCATGTCGGCAAAGGAAATGTCCTGGCTGGCCTCCGAGGTGGCCGTGATCAGGCCGTTATCCTGCTGCGGAAAGAAGCCCTTCGGGATAACGACGAAGAGGTAGACCGACAGCCCCAGCGTAGCGAAGAAGATCATCAAGGTGGTGAACTTCCAGCGCAGCGCGAGGTCGAGGCCGCGTTCGTAGAAGCGCAGCATCGCATCGAAACCGCGCTCGCTCCATTGGTAGAAACGGCCATGCCTGGTCTCGCCACGCGCGCGCAGGAAGCGCGAGGCCATCATCGGCGTCAGCGTCAGCGATACGACCATCGAGACGAAGATGGTCATCGCCAGCGTCACGGCGAATTCGCGGAACAGCCGCCCGATGATGCCGCCCATCAGCAATAGCGGGATCAGCACCGCGACCAGCGAGATACTGATCGACATGATGGTGAAGCCGATTTCGCTGGCGCCCTTGAACGCGGCGGCCATCGGCCTCTCGCCCTCCTCGATATAGCGGGTGATGTTCTCGAGCATCACGATCGCGTCGTCGACCACGAAGCCGACGGCGATGGTGAGCGCCATCAGCGAGAGATTGTCGAGCGTGTAGCCGAACACCCACATCAGCGCGCAGGCGCCGAGCAGCGCCAGCGGCACGGTCACCGCCGGGATCACGGTCGCCCAGAAACTGCGCAGGAAGATGAAGATCACCATAACGACCAGCGCAATGGTCAGCAGCAGGGTGAATTGCACGTCTTCCACCGCGGCGCGGATGGTCTGGGTGCGGTCGCTGATGACCTCGATCTTGATCGCCGGTGGAATGGCTCCGACCAGCCGCGGCAGCGTCGCCTTGATCTTGTCGACGGTCTCGATGACGTTGGCGCCGGGCTGCTTGAAGATCACCAGGAACACGCCGCGCTTGCCGTTGGCCCAGGCCGCCTGCTTGGCGTCTTCCGGGCCGGTGACGGCCTGGCCGATATCGCGGATCCGCAACGGGCCGCCGTTGCGGTAGGCAATGATGACGTCGTTCCAGTCCTTGGAATCCGGCAACTGGTCGTTGGCGTAAATGGTGTAGGAGCGGCGCTCGCCGTCGATATTGCCCTTCGGGCTGTCGACGGTCGTGATCGCGATCTGGCTGCGCACATCTTCGAGCGACAACCCCTTGGCGACGAGTTTCGCCGGGTCGATCTGGATGCGGATCGCCGGTTTCTGCTGACCGCCGATGATGACCTGGGCAACGCCCGAGATCTGGCTGATCTGCTGTGCGAGCTGGGCGTCGACGGCGTCGCTCACGGTCGTCAGCGGCAGCGTGTCCGAGGTCGCCGACAAAAGCACGATCGGCGAATCGGCCGGGTTGACCTTGCGATAGGTCGGCGGCGAAGGGAGGTTCTTCGGCAACTGGCCGCTGGCGGCGTTGATCGCGGCCTGTACGTCGTTGGCGGCGGCGTCGATCGGGCGGTTCAGATCGAACTGGATCGTGATCGCCGCGGTGCCAAGGTAGCTGGTCGAGGTCATCTGCGCGACGCCGGGAATCTGCGCGAACTGACGCTCCAGCGGCTGCGCCACCGACGAGGCCATGGTTTCCGGGCTGCCGCCGGGCAAGGAGGCCGAGACCTGAATGGTCGGAAAATCGACCTGCGGGAGGGGCGCGACCGGCAGCATCGGATAGGCAACGAGGCCGACGAACATGATCCCGGCCATCATCAGGGACGTGCCGATCGGATAGCGAATGAAGGGGGCGGAGATTCCCGCGCTCATTCGCTGCTCACCTTGGCCTGAGCCTGATCCGAGCTGGCGACCGCCGTCGTCACCAGCGTACCCGGCTGGACCTTGAACTGGCCCGCCGTAATCACCTGCTCGCCGGGCGAAAGGCCCTCATCGACCACGGAGCGACCGTCGATTGCGCGCGCCACCCTGATCTTGCGGAGTTCGGCCTTGTTCTCCTTGTTGACCACGTAGGCATACAGACCATTGGGGCCATGCTGAACGGCATCGTCGGGAATGACGGTGGCATCCTTCAGCGTCGCAATGAGCAGCCGGGTCGAAACCGACTGGCCCGGCCACAGCGCGTGATCCGCGTTGTCGAACACGGCCTTGAGCCTGACGGTGCCGCTCGACGTGTCGACCTGGTTGTTGATCAGCGAAAGCGTGCCGGTCGAAAGCACCCGCTTGCCGTCGGTGGAGAGCGCGATCGTTTTGGGAGAGCCAGCGGCGAGCGCGGCCTTGATAGAAGGCAACTGGTCTTCCGGCGCGGTAAAGATCACCGCGATCGGCTCGATCTGGGCGATGCTGACGATGCCGGTCTGGGTCGCGGCATTGACGATGTTGCCGACGTCGACCTGGCGCAGGCCGGCAATGCCGGAGAACGGCGCCTTGACGGTAGCGTAATCGAGTTGCGTCTGCGTGTTGGCGATTGCTGCATCGTCGCCGGCCACTTGCGCCGTCAGTTGTGCGACCAAAGCTCGCTGGGTATCCGTTTGCTGGCGGGTCGCGAACTCACCAAGCCGGGTGGAGCGCTGCAGGTCGAGGTTGGCATTGGCGAGATTGGCTTGGTCCTGCGCCTTCTTCGCCTTGGCCTGATCGAGGGCTGCCTGGAACGGCCGCGGATCGATCTCGACCAGCGTATCGCCTTCCTTGACGAACTGCCCTTCCTGAAACGCGATCCGGTTGATCTGACCGTCGACGCGGGTGCGGACCACGACGGTGTTGAAGCCTTGCACAGTGCCGAGGCCGGTCAGATAGACCGGAAAATCGGCCGTTTCGACCGCGGTAATCCGCACGGGGACGGCGGCGCGGGCAGGAGCGCGCTTCTGAGCTTCAGCCTGCGCCTGATGATTCTCGCCGTGGAATCGCTGCCAGCCAAAAAGCCCGAGCGCGGCGATCGCTGCGACCAGCAAGACCCAACTGACGGTGCGTGACCTCGACATGCCGACCTACGCGTTAGGAAAAACAGGCAATAGTGCCCGGAACGGTTCCCAGCACACACAGATATAGTCTGCGCGCCCTCGGGACGTACACGCACGAGCGCTTGAGGAATCCTAAACAATTGGAAAGGTTCAAGCCGCCGCCTCATGCGAGGATCGCCGGCAACCCCGATGCCGCCCGCGATTTCGTCCGCATCATCCGGCCGGTTGAAACCTGGATCGAAGTCGTCCATATCGCGCCCACCAAGGCTTGCGGAAACCGGGGGTGCAGGATGGACGAGCTGAACGGACGCATAATGGCGTGCCAAATTCTGATCACGGGACTGATTGCGCGTGTCGCGAACGATTCGCCCGACCCCTTGCGATTCCTCACCGACTTTCGCGACGAGATCAAAGCTGTCGTGAAGGGCGTCAACATCGCCGGCATGGACAACACCGATCGAGTCCGCCAAGTCGCGCAATCGACGGTCGACGAATTGTTTTCGCTGATGAAGCCGCCGAGCAGCGATGAATAGTGTGAAAATGAAAATGCAACTTGTGCCTGATTTTAGGGCATTTCTTGCATCTCTTTAGAACGCTTACAAAGTAAATTTTAGAACCATTTCAAACTATAGATTAGAATCGTTGTGATCTGCACGGATTCAACCGGAGTGTTGCCCCGATCGCGTTGACCCAAAAATTTTCGCTCGGTACTGACCGGGCGGGACCATTCGCCGCATGTCGATTTGCCGCGAATTGAAATGGATCAGGGGCACGTAATGAATTTTGCAAAAGCGCCGAGGTCGCTTCGTCTTGAGGCGGCGGCTAGCTCGCTCGGCCACACGGTTGAAAACAATTCCGGCAAGAAGGTTTCCGCCGTTGCGGGCCTCATTGCGGTCGCGTCGTTTTCCGGCGCTGAAGCGCAGCAATCCAACCTTCCGCCGGTGACGGTCGATGCCCCGGTCGCTCGCCCACGTCCTGCTGCGTCAAAACCTTCGCCGGACCAGCTCCGCGCCCGCAGCGCGCTGCGTCGCGCCGCCCGCCGCGCACAGCCGGCGCAGGTCGCCGCGGTGCCGTTTCCCAATGCGGGGAGCCTTGCCGCCGATCGCAACCCGTATGCGGACGCCGCGGCGCCCTACAAGGTCGACCGCGTGCAGGCGTCAGGCAAGTTTCCCGAGCCGCTATTGAACACGCCGAAGACGGTGACGGTGCTGAGCAAAGAGGTGCTTGCCGACCAGAACGCCACTACGCTGAAGCAGGCGGTGTTGAACACGGCCGGCGTCACGCTCGGTACAGGCGAGGGCGGCAATGCCTTTGGCGACCGCTTCTTCATACGCGGCTTCGACGCCCGCAACGACGTCTTCCTCGATGGCGTCCGCGATGCCGGCGTCAGCGTTCGCGAGAATTTCTTCACCGAGCAAGTCGAAATTCTGCGCGGACCGGCCTCGTCCTTCGCGGGGCGCGGCACGACCGGCGGCGCGATCAACATCGTAAGCAAGCAGGCGTCCACCGAGAAGAGCTTCTACAACATGGACACCACGTTCGGCACCGACCACACCAAGCGGGTCGTGCTCGACGTCAACCAGGTCATCAGCCCGACATTGGCGGTTCGCGCAGGCGGCCTATTCCAGGACGCGGGCGTCGCCGGTCGCAACTACATCAAGGACGATCGCGACGGCGGATTTATCGCGGCGAAGTGGACGCCGCTCGATACCGTCAAGCTGTACGCGAACTACATTCACACCAATCTGCATGGTTTGCCTGATTTCGGTGTGCCGTATTACCGGCCAGGATCGCCTGCGCCTGGCAACCGGTACAGCAGCACGGCGGGCGGCCCGTACACCGATTTCGGCGTCAACCGGAATACGTTTTATGGACTGGTGAACCGCGACTACTACAGCATCAAGCAGGATATCGGCACCGTCGGCGGCGAGCTCGCGATCACCCCTGATCTGACGGTGAGCAACAAGACCCGCTTCCAGCGTTCGGTGCTCGACTACATCGGCACGCTGCCCGAGGGGCCGAACGCTGCGGCGGGCACGGTGAGCCTCAATCCGCAGAGCCGCTATCAGGTGACCGAAAATATCGCCAACCAGACCGAGGCGACCTACAAGTTTGCTGTCGGTGGCTGGAAGAATACCGTGACAGGTGGTGTCGAGATTTCGCGCGAGATCGCCAGCATCGACAAGTATGCCGGGCTTAGTTCGGAACAGCTTACGGGCGGCATGGCCAGCGGCTCAATCACCGGCGCCAATGTATTCGCGCCGCAGTTTACGTTTGCCAATGTCGGCACAAATCCGACCTGGGCAGGGCTGCCGACCAAAATCGCCATCGACACCACGAGCGGCTATCTGATCGACACCGCCAACTACAATGATCTCGTCATCCTGAACGGCGGCATTCGCTACGACGATTACAACATCAAGGCCGCCGGGTTTGGCACGCAGAATGGGGTGCCGAACGTCTGGAACAACCAGGAACAGCATCACGGCCTGCCGAATTTCAACCTCGGTATTGTGCTCAAGCCGATGCCGATCGCGAGCGTCTATGCGGCGTACGCGACGTCTTCTAATCCGGTAGGCGCCGAATTCGACGGCACCAGCGTGCAGTATGGTGGACTGGCACCGTCGCTGAACGGCAATCCCAATCAGATCTTCGGACCGGAAAAGAACAAGGCAGCCGAAATCGGTACCAAATGGGAGCTGTTCGACCGGCACTTGTTGCTAACCGCGGCTCTGTTCCAGACTGAAAAGGATAACGCCCGGGAATCGCGGACGGTAAGTGGCGTATCCCAGATCACGGCCGGCGCAGCCTACCGCATCCAGGGCATCGATCTCGGTGTTGGCGGCAAGATCACGGACAAATGGAGCGTGTTCGGTGGTCTGGTGCTGATGAAGTCGGAAGTGACGAAATCCCTCATTCCGTCGCCGCAGCCGTTGCTGTTCCCGACCAACGTCGGACTGAAGCTGGCCAACGTCGCGCACCAGTCGTTCAGCCTGTTGAGCAAATATCAGCTCACTGATGTCTGGGAGATCGGCGCGCAGGCGGTGTATCGCTCCAAGATGTATGGCGGCACCTTCCTTGCCGCCAACCAGGGGACGGAACTGCCGAGCTACTGGCGGTTCGACGCCTTCGTGGAAGCGAAGGTCGACAAGAACTGGACCGCCAAACTGTTCGTCGCCAACATCACCAACAAGCTCTACTACGATGCGCTGTATCAGAGCGCGACCCCGTTCGTGTTCGTGGCGCCGGGGCGTAGCGTGAGCATGGTGCTCTCGGCCAGGTTCTGACCGAGCGAGCGAATGCGTATGACATGCTGATCTGCGTTCCCAACGTGCTGAGCAAAGATGATGTGGCGGATTTCCGCCACATCATGGATGCCTCCGCCTGGGAGGACGGCCGCTCCACCGCGGGGGCGCAGTCGGCAATGGTCAAGCGCAACGAGCAGCTTCCGCCGGACAGCGAGGTTGCGCGCACGCTCGGCAACCGCGTGCTTTCGGCGCTGACCGCCAGCCCGAGATTCATCTCGGCTGCGATCCCGCTGCAGATATTCCCGCCGCTATTTAATCGCTACGTGGCCTCCGGCGGGCACCATTTCGGCCTCCATGTCGACAACGCGGTGAGGGGAGATCGTCTCACCGGCAAGCGGATCCGGACCGACCTGTCGGTGACGCTGTTTCTGTCGGAGCCGGACGAGTATGACGGGGGCGAGCTGGTGGTCGAGGATCTCTACGGTTCCCACGAAATCAAGCTCGCGGCCGGGGACCTCGTGCTTTATCCTGCGTCTAGTTTGCATCTGGTCACGCCGGTCACACGAGGTATGCGTGTGGCATCTTTTTTCTGGCTGCAGAGCATGGTACGGGATGCGCACGCCCGCAGCCTGATCTTCGATCTCGATAGCTCGATTCAGGCCCTGGTGGAGCGGCTTGGGCGAGACGACCCTGAAACGGTCAAATTGACCGGTATCTATCACAACCTGATCCGCTACTGGGCCGAAGTATGAAGAACATGTCTCTCTCTCGCGTGACGACATTTGCTGTGATTGCGGCGCTGGCGATGCTGTCGCTGGCGGCGCCGTCGTCGGCCCAACAGGGCACGGCTCCCGCAGCCCCAACCGTGGTCCAGCAGGCGCCTGCCGTTTCGCAAGCCCCAGCCGCGCCTAACCAGGTAACGCAGCCGGCCCAGCCGACCGCGACCGCTGCACCGGCGGCACCTTCGGACGTGGCCGCCGCGCCGGCTGAGCGCGAGGGTAAATTGCTGAAAACGGCGGCCGCCGAACTCAAGGAATTGTCGCCGTGGACGATGTTCAAGTCGGCCGACGTGGTGGTCAAGGCAGTCATGATCGGCCTTGCCTTTGCGTCGCTGGTGACCTGGACCATCTTCATCGCCAAGATGATCGAGCTGACCGTCGTTCAGGGCAAGGTGCGCTCGGCGCTGGCCAAGATCGCCGACGCACGGTCACTGGCGGAAGCGCAGTTCGCGCTGGGCTCCAAGGGCAGTGTGCTGGCATCCTTCCTTGCGGCGGCGATGCGTGAGGCGCGGCTGTCGGCGGGCATATCGAGCGACGCCGGCATCAAGGAGCGCGCCGCGTCGAGCTTTAGCGAAATCGTGCGCGCCGAGGCGCGGCGGATCCGGCTCGGCATGGGCCTATTGGCAACCATCGGCGCGACGTCGCCCTTTGTCGGACTGTTCGGCACCGTCTGGGGCATCATGAATAGTTTTATCGGCATTTCGAAATCGCAGACCACCAACCTCGCCGTGGTGGCGCCCGGCATCGCCGAGGCGCTGCTCGCCACCGCGATCGGTCTGGTTGCGGCAATCCCCGCCGTCATCATCTACAATCACTTCGCGCGGGTTACCAAAGGCTACCTGGAACTGGTCAATCGTGCGTCGGGCGCCGCGGGGCGGCTATTGTCGCGCGATCTCGACCGCACCCATGTCAGCGGCGGGCAGCGCGCCCGCGGGGCAGCGGAGTAGGCGATGGGCGCATCGATCGCAGAAAATGATCTCGATGACGACGGCGATTTCGCAGAAGCGCACGAGATCAATGTCACGCCGTTCATCGACGTCATTCTCGTCCTGCTGATCATCTTCATGGTCGCGGCGCCGTTGTCGACTGTTGACCTGCCGATCGACCTGCCGACTTCGACCGCCACCCCGCAGAAGAAGCCGGACAAGCCGACCTATGTCAGCATCAAGCCGGATCTCTCGGTTGCGATCGGAGAGAACATGGTCAAGCGCGTCGACCTGGTGCGCTCGCTCGATGGGATGGCCGATGCCAGCAAGGAGCGCCACATTTTCCTGCGCGCCGACCGCGCGGTACCCTATGGCGAGTTGATGGACGTTCTCGAAATCCTCCGCGCCGGCGGCTATTCCAAGATCAAGCTGGTGGCGCTCGAAGGCGTTCCAGATGGAGCGGCGTCGCAAGCGGCGGCGCCGGCAAAGCCTTGACCGGTCTCGACGAGCAAAAGCCATCCCGGCGGCTCTGGATCTCCGCCGCGGTGATCGCGCTCGCGCTTCACGTCGGCGGCGCGGCGCTGGCGATTGCGCATTTGCAGACCGAGGAAGCCGATGACGCCCTCGGCGCCACGGCGATCGAGATCGGGCTCGAGATGG
Source organism: Bradyrhizobium sp. AZCC 2176 (assembly GCF_036924645.1). Classification (NCBI taxonomy): domain Bacteria; kingdom Pseudomonadati; phylum Pseudomonadota; class Alphaproteobacteria; order Hyphomicrobiales; family Nitrobacteraceae; genus Bradyrhizobium; species Bradyrhizobium sp. AZCC 2176. The sequence continues at coordinate 5,403,848 of NZ_JAZHRX010000001.1, forward strand.
CCTCCGTCCGTCGGGAGGTGACCGACCTTCCGCCGGGTCCGGACACCGATGCTTCCGCCGCGTCGCCTCAGCTCTCCGAGCAGAAGGCCGAGGTCAAGGAAACCGAGCTGCCGCAGGACAGGCCGACCGAGCCTGAAGAGGCCGATCGGGTGGTGACCGAGAACGAGTCGAACAAGCCGAAAGAGGACGACCCGAAGATCGCGGCGGTACAGACCTCGGCTTCCACCGAGTCGGTTGCCGCCGAAGCCACCGCGACGCCGAGTTCGGAGGCCATTCCGGAAGGGCAGCGCTCCGTCGCGCCGGTGATCGGCACCGGCGAGAGCGCGCGGCGCATACGCGCGACCTGGCAGAAAGAGCTGGTCGCGCATCTCGACAAGCACAAGCGGTACCCGAAGGAACGGCAGCAAAAATCCGCCGAGATCCAGATTCGCTTCACGCTCGACCGCATGGGCCACGTGCTCTCGACCGATATCGAAAAGGGCTCGGGCGATACGGCCTTCGACGAAGCGGCGCTGGCGATGGTGCGGCGCTCCGATCCGGTGCCGATGCCGCCGCCTGTGATCGCCGACGAAGGGCTGACTTTCACCCTGCCGGTGATATTCCGCGTCAAGAGCAAGAGCTAAGGCTGCGCAAGGCGGCTCCGATGGAGCCGTATTGCCAGAAGGCGCGTGCCTCAGCGCCAGTAGTAGCGGATGCCGACATAGACCACGGCAAGGCACGCAAAGATCAGCGCCACCGGCAGCCGTGGTTTCGTTGCCGGGCCGGACGCGGCGACTTTGGGCCGCGGAGGCGGTCGTCGGAATGCGGTGACGTTGCCGGTATCGGTGACGGGCTCGCTCGCGCGCGAGGGAATCTCGGGTGGCGTTCCGGAGCCGCCCATCTCGGCATAATAGCTCTTGTACATGAGCTGGATGGTGGCCTCGGAGGCGTCCGCCTCGGTCATCCTCGCCAGCAACTGCCGGTAGCCTTCAAGAAAGCTCTGCGCCTCGGCGGGCAAGGCGGAAAATCCATTGAGCTTGGCCATCATTAGCCAGGTTGCAAAATCTGCCCTCGCGCGGGTATCGGCGCGTCGTGCAATCAACATATCGGCAGCTTTTGTCGCCATGGCCCGGGGTCGGTTCTTCCCTGCGCTGTTTCTTCTGAAGCTTAAGCGTTGCCGGTGATGAAGAGAAGCGCGCTGATCACATATCCGGTCAGTGTCCGAAGTATTGACGAAATAACATCAAGATTTAGGCCGAGCTGCGCGCCGACGACGGGAAGCAGGATCAGAAGTCCGAGCAGGATCAGCATTCCGTACGGTTCCAGCCGCGACAGCGGGTAAGCCAGCACCTGCGGCAAAAGCCCGACGGCGACCCGGCCGCCGTCCAGCGGCGGGATCGGCATCATGTTGAAGATCGCCAGCACGATATTGATCAGGAAAGCGTTTTTGAGGTTGTCCGCGGTCCATTTCGCGGCATCTGCCGGCACTAAGGGCAGGGCATGGAAGGCTAACGCCACGATCGTCGCCAGCGCGATGTTGGTGACGGGGCCGGCCAGCGCCACCCAAACCATGTCGAGGCGAGGGTGGTTCAGGTTTCGGAAGTTCACCGGGACCGGCTTGGCGTAGCCGAACAGGAACGGCGAGTGCGACAGCAAAAGCAGGCCTGGAAGAATGACCGTGCCGAACGGATCGATATGCTTGAGAGGGTTGAAGCTGACCCGGCCGAGCTGCCAGGCGGTGTTATCGCCGAGCTTGTATGCCACAAAGCCGTGCGCGGCCTCGTGGAAGGTGATGGCGATGAGGAGGGGAATCACCCAGACCGAAATGGCGTACAGTGAGATGTTCACGTGAACTCGCTCAGTTGAAGGCGATCGGGATAGCGTCGCGGGTTGCGCGCCTTACCGAGATTTCATCGAGATGGTTTGAGATGGTTGAGCGCAAGTGATCCGCGAGTAGCGCGCCCGCCCGTGACAGATTCGCGGTGCGATGCAGGCAAATGTCCGCAGCCGGTAGTCGCGGCATGCCGTCGCGCTCCGACAGGGGGCGCAGCTTCGGCGGAAATGTACCTGCCTTTACGACGGTCACCGCAAGCCCCTGCGCCGCGACCGACTCGACGGCTGCAAGGCTGTGGCTGACGAAAGCCAACCGCCACGGTCGCTTGACCGCATCGAGCGCCTCGATCGCCCATTTTCGGAACAGGCAGCCTTGCGGATAAAGCGCAAGCGGCAGCGGGTTCTGCTGCTCGACAGGGTGAAATGCGCCGGTTGCCCACGCAGCCTGTTCGCGCCGCAGGAATTCGCCCTCGCCACTTCCCTCTGGATGCATCGCAATGACGAGGTCATAGGCATTGCCGAGGCGCGAGGGCATGGAAGATGTGAGTCCTGTCTCCATCTCGACATGGACCAGCGGATAGCAGGCGACAAAGCTTGCCAGCAAGGGCGGAACGATCAAGGTGCCGTAGTCGTCCATCACGCCCAGGCGCACAACACCTTCAATCTTGCGCTCCCGCAGCTTGCCGACGGCCTCGTCGTTGAGCGTGAGGATGCGCCTTGCGTATCCGAGCAGCCCTTCGCCCGCGGAGCTCAAGTCGACATTGGCCTTGGTGCGGTTGAACAGCTCGACGCCAAGGCGTTCCTCTAGGCGCTTGATCTGCATGCTTACGGCCGACTGGGTCCGGTTAAGCTGGCTAGCGGCCCGGGTGAAGGAGCGGCTGTCAGCCACCGCCACGAAAGCCTTCAACAGGTCTGGATCGAGGAGGGCTGCGCTCATAACCAAACGTTATTTCCTATATCATGGAAATTCCATTTCTTGATTGATAGCCCCGCCTTACTTTGTCTGCAAGTCGGTAAGGGGAATTGCATGAACGAGGCGTGGGGCGTGCTTGCGGCGGTCCTGTCGAGCGGTGTGGGCGGAACTTCGGTTGCGGCAACCCGCTATCTGGTGAATGCGATTGATCCGTTGGCGATCGGTTCGTTCCGGTTTGGCATCGGGTTTCTGCTGTTGTTGCCGACGGCGCTTCTGCAAGGCGGCCGGTGGCCGCCGCGCCGCGAGTGGTCGGGCGTCGCCGGATTGGGCGTACTGTACTTCGCCCTGTTTCCGATCCTGTTCAATGCGTCTCTGATTTTCACGACGGCGGCGCGGGGCGCGCTCGCCTTGTCGACGCTTCCGCTGCTGACCATGGTCGTGGGAGCGCTGCTTGGCAGCGAAGCCCTTACGGTGCGCAAATCGATCGGTGTCGTAACCGCAACGCTCGGAGTTGCCCTGGCGCTGCTGTCGGGCCTTGCTTCCGCGCCGCCGGGAGCCTGGCGCGGCGATCTCCTGATGATCGCGGCAGCCCTGTGCATGGCGCTCTACAGCATCTGGTCCAAGCCATTCATCGCCCGCTCTGGGCCTATTGCCTTCACGACGGTGTCCATGGGAGTGGGGGCCTTATGCCTTGTCCTGATCTCGCTCTGGCGCGGCAGTTTTACGCCCGTCGCGGCTTTCGAGGTCCCGCATTGGCTGGCGGCGCTCTATCTCGGCGCCTTCGGCAGTGCGCTGACGTTTTATCTGTGGGCATTCGCGCTGGAGCGCACAACGCCGACCCGCGTCGCGATCTCGGTCACCGTCAATCCGATCACCGCATCGCTCGTTGGCGCGGCATTGCTGGACGAACCGCTGCGCTGGAATCTCGTTGGCGGCATCGTGACGGTCTTCGCCGGCATCTGGATCGCGACCACCGCAGGCCGGCGTCCTGCGCCGGCAACGTCATTGTCACGAGCGCCCCCGCGCCGCACAGGCATCCGCCTTCCTTGATCATTTGACCCTCGCGACTGGATTCGACATTTTGGGCCACCAATTGCCTGTCATGCTTCGGCGATCGCTTCGATTTCCAACAGCCAGGCTTCGTCGAAAATGCCTGCAATGATGACTGTGAGCGCGGGAGCATGGTCTCCCAAGGCATCCTGTCGCGCTTGACGGTTTTCGAGCGCGTATTTTCTGTCGGACAGGAAGATGGTGACCTTGACGAGGTTGACGATGGTCATGTCCGCGGCTTCGAGCTGCGCAAGGATATTAGTCCATGCAAGCTTCGCCTGTGCACTAAAGCTCTCCGGCACCGTGCCGTCGCGAGTCACGGGAATTTGGCCGCTGATGTAAAGCCGTCGGGTGCCGTTCGTTGTTTCCAAGGCTTGAGAATAACCACCAATGGCTTCAGGTGCAGATTTGGCGTCGATCGATCGAAGTTGAACGGGCATCAGAGGTCTCGTCTCGGCGCTGAGTTTTTACGGATTAGTACGTCGCCCGGCCGCCGGAAATGTCGAACACGGCGCCGGTCGAGAACGCGCAATCCTCCGATGCCAGCCACGCCACCATTGCCGCGAGTTCTTCGACGAGGACGAAGCGTCCTTTCGGAATCTTCGACAGCATGAAGTCGATGTGTTGCTGCGTGAGTTGGTCGAAGATCGCGGTTTTCGCCGCCGCTGGTGTCACCGCGTTGACAAGGATGTCATGCTGCGCGAGTTCCTTGCCGAGTGATTTGGTCAGCGCGATCAGGCCGGCCTTCGAGGCGGAATAGTGCGCGGCGTTGGGGTTGCCTTCCTTGCCGGCGATGGAAGCGATGTTGACGATGCGGCCATATTTCTGCGCCAGCATCGCCGGCACTACCGCCTTGCAGCAGATGAACGGGCCGTCGAGATTGATGCGCAGCACCTTGCGCCATTCGTCGAGGTCGGTTTCCCACACCGTCTTGTTGATGCCCGCAATGCCGGCATTGTTGACGAGGATGTCGATTTTGCCGAGCGCCTTCAACGTCTCGTCGCGAGTCTTCTCGACCGCGGCGAGATCGGAAACGTCGACCTTGACGGCCGACACCGCCGGGCCGATTTCCTTCGCAGTCTTTTCCGCATACGGCAGGTCATAATCCCAGATCGCGACCTTCGCGCCGGACGCAACGAAGCGCTCGGCGATGGCGCGCCCAAAACCCTGCGCCCCGCCGGTGACGACAGCGCAACGGCCATTCAGATCGATCTTGTTCATGGGATTTCTCCTGCGCTACAGCGTCCAGCCGCCGTCGATGACATGCGCGATACCGGTGGTGAACGCGCTTTCGTCGCTGGCGAGATAGACGGCAAGGGCTGCGATTTCCTCGGCGGTGCCGAGCCGGCCCATCGGTTGCCGCGAGACGAACATCTCGCGCCCGCCGGGGCCAGCAGCCTCCGCCCGTTGCAGCATCGAGGGCGTCTCGATGGTGCCGGGGCAGATGCAGTTGCAGCGGATGCCTTTGGCGACGAAGTCCACCGCCACCGACTTGGTCAGAGCCGCGACCGCGGCCTTGGTCGCGCCATAGACGTAGCGATTGGGCGCAGCCTTCACTACGCCGGCTGCCGAGGAGATGTTGACGATTGTACCTTTGCCATTTTCCAGCATGCCCGGCAGGAACGAACGGATCGTGCGGTGCATCGACTTGACGTTGAGGTCGAACGAAAAATCCCAGTCTTCGTCGGAGCAGTCCAGCACGGTGCCGTGATGCACGAAGCCCGCGGCATTGAGCAGGATGTCGGTCTTGCCGGCACGCTTGGCCATGGCGGCGACCGCTGCGCTGTCGCGCGCATCAAGCCTGGCCACTTCCGCGATCCCTTCGCTCTTGAGGGCTTCGAGCTTGGCCTCGTCGATGTCGGTGGCGAACACAGTTGCCCCCTCGCGCGCAAAGGCCACCGCGCAGGCGCGGCCGATTCCGACGGCGGCGGCGGTGACGAAGGCGCGCTTGCCCTTCAGGCGGTCTGACATTTTTTCTTCCTTGAGCGATTGAGCATTGTTTCTCGACGCCATACGCGGGCTTGACCCGCGTATCCATCTTCTTCGCAAAAGGATGGACTGCCGGGTCAAGCCCTGCAATGACGGTCTTGTTGCCTAGTGATTGTCCCGCGCCACGCCGACCGTGCCGGCAATGTTTTGATAGCGTGTTGCAAGTTCCATGCAGGCACCGGTGGCCTGCTGTCCGACGGTCGAGCGATAGAGCTCCTGCCACGGCGTCTGGTTGGCCGGGTAGGCGAAGCCGCCCTTGTCCTTCAGCTCGGCACGACGCTTCTTCAATTCGTCGCTGGTGATCAGGATGTTGGCGTCGCCTTTGTTGAGGTCGATGCGGACCTTGTCGCCGGTCCGCAAGATCGCAAGCCCGCCGTCGGCAGCGGCCTCCGGCGAGGCGTTGAGGATCGACGGCGAGCCTGAGGTACCTGACTGCCTTCCGTCGCCGATGCAGGGCAGCGAGAGGATACCGCGTTTGATCAACGCCGCCGGCGGCTGCATGTTCACCACCTCGGCGCCGCCGGGATAGCCGATCGGTCCGGCGCCGCGGATGAAGAGGACGCAGTGCTCGTCGATGTTAAGCGAGGGATCGTCGATCCGGTTGTGATAATCCTCAGGCCCCTCGAATACGATGGCACGGCCTTCGAACGCATTCGGGTCTTTCGGATTGACCAGGTAGCGGTCGCGGAATTCCTTCGAAATCACACTGGTCTTCATGATCGCGGAATCGAACAGGTTGCCGCGCAGCACCAGGAAGCCGGCGTCCTTCACCAGCGGCTTGTCGTAGCTCCAGATCACGTCGCCATCGGGCTTGGGCGCCTCGCGGCAGTTCTCGCCCATGGTGTGGCCGTTGACCGTCACCGCGTCCTCATGGATGCGCTTGTGCGCCATCAGTTCGCGCACCACCGCCGGCACGCCGCCGGCGCGATGATATTCCTCGCCGAGATAGAAGCCGGCCGGCTGCATGTTCACTAACAGCGGGATGTCGTGGCCATGTTTCTGCCAGTCGTCGATCGAGAGCTCGACACCGATATGCCGCGCCAGCGCGTTGATGTGGATCGGCGCGTTGGTCGAGCCGCCGATCGCCGAATTCACTGCGATGCAGTTCTCGAACGCCTTGCGGGTCAGAATGTCGGAGGGTTTGAGATCCTCCCAGACCATCTCGACGATGCGCTTTCCCGTTTCATAGGCGATCTGGCCGCGTTCGCGGTAGGGCGCGGGGATCGCCGCGCATCCCGGCAGCGACATGCCGAGCGCTTCCGCAAGCGAGTTCATGGTCGAGGCGGTGCCCATCGTGTTGCAGTGGCCGACCGAGGGGGCCGAGGACGCCACGATTTCGATGAACTCGTTGTAGCCGATCTCGCCGGCGGCAAGCCGTTCGCGTTGCTTCCAGACGATGGTGCCGGACCCGGTGCGCTCACCGTTGAACCAGCCGTTGAGCATCGGTCCACCGGAAAGCACGATCGCGGGCAGATTGACCGTCGCCGCCGCCATCATGCAGGCTGGCGTCGTCTTGTCGCAGCCGGTGGTCAGCACCACGCCGTCGAGCGGATAGCCGAACAGGATTTCGACGAGGCCGAGATAGGCGAGGTTGCGATCGAGCGCCGCGGTTGGACGCTTACCGGTTTCCTGGATCGGATGCGTCGGAAATTCCATCGCGATGCCGCCGGCCGCGCGGATGCCCTCGCGCACCCGGTGCGCCAGTTCGAGATGGTGGCGGTTGCACGGCGAGAGGTCGTTGCCGGTCTGGGCGATGCCGATGATCGGCTTGCCGGACTGCAATTCCTCGCGGGTCAGGCCGTAATTGAGATAGCGCTCGAGATAGAGCGCCGTCATTCCCGGATTATGCGGGTTATCGAACCATTCGAGGGAACGTAGCCTTCGGCCCTTGCCATTGGTGGGGGCCTTGTTGTCGGTTTTTTTCATTGATTCCTCCCGCACTGCAAACTGGTGGCGGCGCAAAGCATGGCAGCACTTGCACCATGCTGAAAATTTCATCCGCTGCAAACGCGGCTGCCGCGCCCAATTCAGATCTTCGCGAATTCGATCCTAATCCGGCCGAAAAGATAGCGCTACCATTTTCTGCCGCACCGGACACGCGCGCCGTAAGCGTGGCGCATCAGGTGCTCGACGGCATCGAGCTTTCGCGAACCATCAACTGAAAGCCAAGATCGATGACCGGCTCCTGCGGGCGACGGCCCTCGATCGCGTCGATCACCATGGTGACGGCGTGCCGGCCCATTTCATAGCGATTGGTGCGCACGCTGGTGAGCGCGGGGACCGCGGAGGCGGTGAATTCCAGGTCGTTGAAGCCGACAATAGCCAGATCGCGGGGAACCGATATCTGCCGGCGCTGGCATTCGAACAGGACGCCGAGTGCGAGGTCGTCGTTGACGCAGAAGACCGCATCGATATCGGGCGTCTGCGCAAGGAGGTCGGCGAACAGTGTGCCGCCGAGCGTGACGGTGGTCGGCACTGAAGTCGTGACGACGAGGGCGGGGTCGAACAGCGCGGCGGCCTTCACGGCATCTCGATACCCCTCGAACCGCCGCTGCACGCGAGGGTCCATTCGCGCGCCGAGAAATCCGATGCGGCGGCGTCCTTGCTCGAGGATGTGCGAAATCGCCGCAGAAGCAGCATCGTAATGCGAGAACCCGACCATCATGTCGACCGGACTGTCGCCGATTTCCATGATCTGCGTGACCGGACAATTCATGGATTCCAGGATCGTGCGCGATTCCGCGGTCTGGTTGATGCCGGTGACGATCAATCCCGCGGGCTTCTGCGCCCGGAACAGGCGCAGCACCTTTTCCTCTTGCAGGATGCTGTAGCGGGTATTAGCAAGCTGAATGGTGTAGCGGCTGCCTTCGGACGAATCGTAGATGCCGCGCAACACATCGGCGAACACGTTGTTGGTGAGGGAAGGGATCACGACACCGATGACTTCGGTGCGGTGCGAGGCGAGTGCACGCGCGGCGAGATTGGGGACGTAACCCAGTTCCTTCACGGCGCTATCGACGCGTTCCCGCTTGCTCAACGACAGCGCTTCGGGGTTCCTGAAAAAACGCGATGCCGTGATGGGGCTGACGCCGGCGAGCTTGGCGACCTCGGTGAGGCGGATTTTGCCAGACTTTGTCTGTTTTCGTCCCATCTTGCGCTCATATCACAACAGATTAGACGTTTGAACAATTATTGACAGCGCTACCATCGGATTGCTAAAAACCGACAAACTGCAGATGATAATGACCGTTGAATTCGGCTTCCGGCATTAGAGTCGAAAAGACAGCAGGGCGCCGCCGTCCGTTTGCGGCGCCAAAAACAGAAAATGAGGGGAGAGAGTTCGATGTCGTCGGTACAGATTCGCGACGTGCGCAAGTCGTTCGGTAATTTTGAAGTTTTGCACGGCGTGTCGATTCCGATCGAGGATGGCGAGTTCGTCGTGCTCGTCGGCCCCTCCGGCTGCGGCAAGTCGACCTTGCTGCGGATGCTCGCCGGCCTCGAAAACATCACCTCGGGCACGATTTCGATCGGCGATCGCGTGGTCAACAATGTCCAGCCCAAAGAGCGCGACATTGCCATGGTGTTCCAGAACTACGCGCTCTATCCGCACATGACGGTCGCCGACAATATGGGCTTCTCGCTCAAACTGCGCGGCGCCAAGCCTGAGGAAATCTCGAACGGGGTGAAGCGCGCCGCGGAAATCCTGGCGCTGACACCGCTGCTCGAACGCTACCCCCGGCAATTGTCGGGTGGCCAGCGCCAGCGCGTCGCCATGGGCCGCGCCATCGTGCGCGACCCGCAAGTGTTTCTGTTCGACGAGCCCCTGTCCAACCTCGACGCCAAGCTCCGCGTCGCGATGCGCACCGAGATCAAGGAACTGCACCAGCGCCTGCGCACTACGACGGTTTACGTCACCCACGACCAGATCGAGGCCATGACCATGGCCGACAAGATCGTGGTGATGCATGACGGCGTCGTCGAGCAGATGGGCACCCCGCTTGAACTCTACGACACCCCGGCCAACCAGTTCGTTGCCGGCTTTATCGGTTCGCCGGCGATGAATTTCCTCAAGGGCAAGGTGAAGTCGAACGGCAGCGCCGGGTTCGAGGGCCCGAACGGCGTCAAGCTGCCGCTGAAAACGGCGCCTGCCAACTCCGACGGCCAGCCAGCGGTCTACGGCGTGCGGCCCGAACATTTCACCATCGCCGATGACGGCGCCGAAGCCGAGATCGTCGTGGTCGAGCCGACCGGTTCGGAAACCCAGGTCTTCGCCAAGCTCGGCGGCGAGCAGGTGGTCGCCGTGTTCCGTGAGCGGCATCAATTCAATCCGGGCGAGAAGATCCGGTTGAAGCCGGATCCGTCGCTCGTGCATCTGTTCGACGAGACGACCGGCAAGCGACTGAATGGCTGAGCGATAACTAACTAAAACGGCTGAGCAATAACCAAAAAATATTCAAACGGGAGGATGGACCATGCATGACTTTACCCGCCGCTCTCTGCTTCAGGGTGGCACCGCGCTGGCGGCGGCCGGCGCGCTGACCGGATCGGCTCTGCTCGATTTCGCCAAGGCCTGGGCGCAAGCCTCGCCGTGGAAGGCTGAATCTGGCGCCAAGCTCACGGTGATGCGCTGGAAGCGCTTCGTGCCGGCGGAAGACGACGCCTTCAATGCCATGGTCGCCGCGTTCAAGGCCGCAACCGGCACCGAAATGAACGTCTTCTCGGAATCCTTCGAGGACGTGCAGCCAAAGGCCTCCGTTGCCGCCAACACCGGCTCGGGTCTCGACCTTGCCTGGGGCCTGCACACGCTGCCGCAACTATTCCCGGCGCAAGTGCTGCAACTGAACGACGTCGCCGACTATCTCGGCAAGAAATACGGCGGCTGGACCGAAGCAGCCGCGGTGACCTGCAAGCAGGGCAACAACTGGCTCGGCATCCCGGTCGCGACCATCGGCGGCTACATGACCTACCGCAAATCGTCGATGGAGAAGGCCGGTTTCAAGGATTTCCCGAAAGACTTCCCGGGCTTCCTCGAAATGTGCAAGGCGCTGAAGAAGAACAACACGCCAGCCGGTTTTCCGTTGGGCCATGCGTCGGGCGACGCCAACGCCTGGCTGCACTGGATCCTCTGGGGCCACGGGGCCTACACGGTCGACAAGGACAACAAGGTCATCATCAACTCGCCCGAGACCGTGAAGGCGCTCGAGTACTGCAAGGCGCTGTCCGACACCTTCATTCCCGGCGTCGCGTCGTGGAACGACTCGTCGAACAACAAGGCGTTTCTGTCGGGCGAACTGCATTGCACCGCCAACGGCATCTCGATCTATGTCGCGGCCAAGGATGATCCGACCAAGAAAGAACTCACCGAAGACACGTATCATGCGCTGTGGCCGGTCGGCCCGATCGGGAAGCCGACCGAACTGCAGCTCTGCGTGCCGATCCTGGCGTTCAAGTTCACCAAATATCCGAACGCCGCGAAGGCCTTCATCGCCTTCATGCTGGAGAAGGAAAACTACGACAAGTGGCTGTCGGGTGCGCGCGGCTATCTCACCCACACGCTCAATGCCTACGACAACTCGCCGGTCTGGACCGCGGATCCGAAGAACGCCGTATTCGCTCAGGCCAGCAAGCGCGCGCTGCCTGCGTCCGGCATCGGCACGCCGGGCGAGAAGGCGGCAACCGCGATCGCCGACTTCCTGGTGGTCGACATGTTCGCCAACTACTGCACCGGCGCTAAGGATGCCAAGACCGCGATCGCGGAAACCGAGCGGCAGTTGAAGCGCATCTATCGCTAACGAGACCGGAGCGGATGGCGGGTGACCGCCGTCCGCTCCATTCATTTTTAATCGGGACATCGCCCATGGCTGACATCGCAATCGCGCCACGACGCGCCAAGACGGAGATCCGCGAGGCCAACGCGTGGGACCAGCTCAAGCACAACCGTAACTGGCTGGGCTTCTGGTTCATGGTGCCTGCGCTGGCGTTCCTGATCTTCTTCCTGGCCTATCCGCTGGGCCTTGGCATCTGGCTGTCGTTCACCGACACCCGCATCGGTCGCGTCGGCGCCTATGTCGGGACCGAGAACTACGAGTGGCTGTGGGACGACGCGATCTTCTGGCTCTCGGTGTTCAACACGCTTTTGTACACGTTCGTCGCGAGCGCGATCAAATTCGGCATCGGGCTCTATCTCGCGCTGCTGCTGAACGAGAACATGCCGTTCAAGGCAATGCTGCGCGCGCTGGTGCTGATCCCCTTCATCGTGCCGACTGTGCTCTCGGCGCTGGCGTTCTGGTGGATCTTCGATTCCCAGTTCTCGATCATCTCGTGGTCCTTGAAGCAGATGGGCTTCATTACCCAGAACATCAATTTCCTCGGCGATACGACCTGGGCCCGTATCTGCGTGATCTTCGCCAATATCTGGCGCGGCGTTCCCTTTGTCGCGATCACGCTGCTGGCGGGCCTGCAGACGGTGTCGCCATCGCTTTACGAGGCGGCCATCCTCGATGGCGCGACCAGCTGGCAACGATTCCGCTTCATCACCTATCCGCTGCTGACGCCGATCATCGCCGTCGTGATGACGTTCTCGGTGCTGTTCACCTTCACCGACTTCCAGTTGATCTGGGCGATGACGCGGGGCGGTCCGGTCAACGCCACCCATCTGATGGCGACCCTGTCGTACCAGCGCGCGATCATCGCCGGTCAGTTGGGTGAGGGCGCGGCGATCTCGAGCGCGATGATCCCGTTCCTGCTCGCCGCCATCATGGTGTCCTGGTTCGGGCTACAACGCCGCAAGTGGCAGCAGGGTGAAAACAATGACTGATCTCCCCACCTCGCGGATCGATCTCAAGGCCGTCCTGCATGGCTCGGCGCCGACGGTTGCGAAGGACGACCACAGCGAGGGCATGAGCTATCTGCAGTCGGTGCCGCGCCGGCTGGTGACGCTCTATCTGCCGCTGTCGATCATCGTCATCGTTCTGCTGTTCCCGTTCTACTGGATGGGGCTGACGGCGATCAAACCGGACGAGCAACTGCTCGACCTCGACAAGTTCAACCCGTTCTGGACCTGGAATCCGACCTTCAAGCACTTTTACAAGCTCCTGTTCGAAAGCCACTATCCGATGTGGCTCTGGAACACGATGTATGTGGCGGTCTGCGCCACCGTCCTGTCGATCATTGCGAGCGTGCTCGCCGCCTATGCCATCGTTCGCCTCCGCTACAAGGGCGCCAACATGGTCGGCGGCCTGATCTTCCTCGCTTATCTGGTGCCGCCCTCGATCCTGTTCATTCCGCTTGCCACCGTCGTGTTCCAGTACGGCCTGTTCGACTCGCCGATGGCGCTGATCCTGACCTATCCGACCATCCTGATCCCGTTCTCGACCTGGCTGTTGATGGGTTACTTCAAGACCATTCCGTTCGAACTGGAGGAATGCGCGCTGATCGATGGCGCGAGCCGCTGGCAGATCCTGATCAAGATCGTGCTGCCGCTGGCGATCCCGGGCCTGATCTCGGCGTTCATCTTCTGCTTCACGTTGTGCTGGAATGAGTTCATCTACGCGTTGACGTTCCTGCAATCGACCCACAACAAGACGGTGCCGGTTGCGATCGTCAACGAATTCGTCGACGGCGACATCTATCGCTGGGGCTCGCTAATGGCGGGCGCGCTGGCCGGCTCGCTGCCGCTGGTCATCCTTTACGCCTTCTTCGTCGAGCATTATGTGTCGGCCATGACGGGAGCCGTGAAAGAGTGAGCGCTTAAGGCCCGCATCAAGAAATAGCAAAACTATCGCTGTCGTCCCTGCGAAAGCAGGGACCCATAACCACCGGCGGCAATTGTTGAGACGAAGCCGTCAACCATCCCATCTTGATTGCATCGGCCGCGGCGTATGGGTCCCGGCTCAAGGCCGGGACGACCAAGTATGAATAGGGAGTAGGGGTCTTGCACATTCTGATTCTCGGCGCCGCCGGCATGGTGGGCCGCAAGCTGACCGACCGGCTGTTGAGTGACGGCCGCCTTGGCAAGCACGAAATCACCCGCATGACGCTGCAGGACGTGGTGGCGCCCGCCAAGCCCGCCAATGCGCCGATCCCGATCCAGGTCGTGGCGTCCGATTTTGCCGATCCCGGCGCGGCGGAGCCGCTGATGGCGCATCGGCCGGACGTGATCTTTCATCTCGCCGCAATCGTCTCCGGCGAGGCCGAGGCCGAATTCGACAAGGGCTACCGGATCAATCTTGACGGCACGCGCTACCTGATCGACGCCATCCGACATGCTGACGGCGGCTACAAGCCGCGGCTGGTGTTTACGTCCTCGATAGCGGTGTTTGGCGCGCCGTTCCCGGAAAAGATCGGCGACGAGTTCTTCCATACGCCGCTGACGAGCTACGGCACGCAAAAGTCGATCTGCGAACTCCTGATCAACGACTACACCCGCAAGGGCCTGCTCGACGGCATCTCGATCCGCCTGCCGACGATCTGTGTGCGGCCTGGCAAACCGAACAAGGCGGCCTCCGGCTTCTTCTCCAACATCATCCGCGAGCCGCTGGCGGGCGAGGAGGCGGTGCTGCCGGTCTCCGAAGACGTACGGCACTGGCACGCCTCGCCGAAATCGGCGGTCGGCTTTCTGGTCCATGCCGGCACCATGGATCTCAACGCGATGGGGCCGCGGCGCAACCTCAGCATGCCCGGCATGTCGGTGACCGTCGGCGAACAGATCGCCGCGCTGGACCGTGTCGCCGGCAAGAACGTCACCGCGCGCATCAAGCGCGTGCCCGACCCGACCATCATCGGCATCGTCTCCGGCTGGCCGCGCGACTTCGTCGCCGACCGCGCGCTCAAGCTCGGCTTCACCACCGCCGAGAAGACGTTTGACGACATCATCCGGATCCACATCGAGGATGAGCTCGGCGGCAAGTTTGCGGCGTGAGGTGATCTCACGCAAATTCGCACGGATGCGGTCATGAGCAAGGTAGCCTGCATCGGCGAGTGCATGGTCGAGTTGAAGCAGGCTGACAGCGGCCTGTTTTCGCGCGGCTACGGCGGCGACACGCTCAATACCGCCGTCTATCTCGCCCGGCTCGGCGCCGGCGCCGACTATATCACCGCGCTTGGCGACGACCCCCTCAGCGACGAGATGATTGCCGGCTGGGCAGCGGAGGGAGTCGGGACCAGGCGGGTGGTGCGGCTGCCGGGCAAGCTTCCGGGTCTCTACATGATCCAGACCGACGCCAAGGGCGAGCGGCGGTTCTTCCATTGGCGCGACAGCGCAGCGGCGCGCAGCCTGATGGACTTGCCGGAGACGCCGGAGATACTGAATTCGCTGGCTGGCTATGACGTGATCTATCTCTCGGCGATCACGCTCTCGCTTTATGGCGCGGAGGGAGGGGCGCGGCTGTTCGCGGCGCTGAGGCGCGCTCGCGAAAATGGCGCACGTTTCGCTTTCGATACCAACTTCCGGGCCCGTGGCTGGCCCGATCTCGACGTTGCGCGCGCCGCTTTTCAGGAGGCCTTCGCCACGGCCGATATCGTGCTGGCTTCCACCGAGGATCTGCTGCCGCTCTATCCGGGCGCAACCAATGAAGCCTTGCTGGCGCGGGTTCCAGGCGCCGAGGTGGTGCTGAAGCTCTCGGAGCCGGCGAGCATCCTGCGTCTGGAAGGCGTTTCTTATCCAATCAAGGCCAAGCCGGTGGAGGCGCCGGTTGTCGATACCACGGCAGCCGGCGACAGTTTCGCGGCTGCCTACGTGGCCGCGCGCCTCGTGGGCGCGGATCCGCTGGAAGCCGCGCGGGCGGGGCATCGTCTGGCCGGCGTTGTGGTATGTCACCCCGGGGCGATCATCCCGCGCGCGGCGATGCCGTCCGGCCTCGTCCCGAACCACGTCAATTCTCGCAAGGCACCGCCATGACCGCAGCAGCCACCAGGCAGGAACAACTCGCAGCCATCTTCAAGTCCGCGACGGTGATTCCGGTCCTCACGATCGAACGACTGGAAGATGCCGTGCCGCTGGCCCGCGCGCTGGTTGCAGGCGGCGTACGTGTGCTGGAAGTTACCCTGCGGACGCCGGTGGCGGTCGAGGCCGCCAAGGCCATGATCGCGGCGGTGCCGGAAGCCATTGTCGGCATCGGCACAATCCTGAACGCCGACGATCTGGCACGGGCGAGGGGGCTCGGCGCCAAATTCGGCATCAGCCCCGGCGCGACGCCGGAGCTCTTGAAGGCTGCCGCCGCAGGCGACCTGCCGTTTGCGCCGGGGATCGCGACCGCCTCCGAGCTGATGCAGGCGTTGGCGGCCGGCTTCGATCTGGTGAAATTCTTTCCCGCCGAGCAGGTCGGCGGGATCAAGGCACTTCGGGCGCTGGCCGGGCCGTTTCCGAACATCAGGGTTTGCCCGACCGGCGGCATTGGCGAGGCCAATGCCGCGACCTGGCTGGCCGAGCCGAATGTCGTGGCAGTGGGCGGTTCCTGGCTCTGCCCAGCGGCCGATATCCGGTCCGGCAACTGGGCCGGCATAACCGCCATGTGCGCGCGGGCCCTGAAATCCCTGAAACCAGCGTGAAGTCTTTTTCCCGATAGGGTACAAGGGCTTCAGAACCGAAACAGGGAGAACGACCATGACTGCCAGCATCGTCGGATGGGCGCACACGCCATTCGGCAAGTTCGACGCGGAAACCGTCGAGAGCCTTGTGGTGAAGGTTGCGACCGATGCGCTGGCGGATGCCGGCATATCAGCCGAAGACGTCGACGAGATCGTGCTGGGGCATTTCAATGCCGGCTTCTCGCCGCAGGATTTTACGGCCTCGCTGGTGCTGCAGGCCGATCCCAAACTGCGCTTCAAGCCGGCCACACGGGTGGAAAACGCCTGCGCCACCGGTTCGGCGGCGGTACACCAGGGCATCCGCGCGATAGCCTCGGGCGCGGCCAAAATCGTGCTGGTGGTCGGCGTCGAGCAGATGACGCGGACGCCGTCGGCCGATATCGGGCGATACCTCCTGAAGGCCTCCTATCTGCCGGAGGACAGCGAAACCGTCGGCGGCTTTGCCGGCGTGTTCGGCAAGATCGCGCAGGGCTATTTCCAGAAATATGGCGATCAGTCGGATGCGCTGGCGCTGATCGCGGCCAAGAACCACAAGAACGGCGTCGCCAACCCCTATGCGCAGATGCGCAAGGATTTTGGCTTCGAGTTCTGCCGCTCCGAGAGCGAGAAGAACCCGTACGTCGCCGGCCCGCTGAAGCGCACGGACTGTTCGCTGGTGTCGGACGGCGCGGCGGCGCTGGTACTGACCGATAGCGAGACCGCGAAGACCATGGGCAAGGCGGTGAACTTCCGTGCCACCGCCCACGCGCAGGATTTCCTGCCGATGTCCAAGCGCGACATCCTGCAGTTCGAAGGCTGCACGGTTGCGTGGCAGCGCGCGCTGGCGCAGGCCGGCGTGCAGCTCTCCGATCTCTCCTTTGTCGAAACCCATGACTGCTTCACGGTCGCCGAGCTGATCGAATATGAAGCGATGGGCCTGACGCCGCGCGGGCAGGGCGCCCGCGCCATCAAGGAAGGCTGGACCCAGAAGGACGGCAAGCTGCCGGTCAATCCGTCCGGCGGGTTGAAGGCCAAGGGCCACCCGATCGGCGCCACCGGCGTCTCGATGCATGTAATGAGCGCGATGCAGCTCGTCGGCCAGGCGCCCGAGGGTATGCAGCTCAAGAACGCAAAACTCGCCGGCATCTTCAACATGGGCGGCGCGGCGGTGGCAAACTACGTCTCCGTGCTGGAAGCTGCGAAGTAACCGCAAAAGTGCTATCGTAGCTACCGTAGGGTGGGCACAGGCGCGCTGGCGCCGTGCCCACCCTGAGTGCCGCGCGATGAGGCTGGTGGGCACGCTTCGCTTTGCCCACCCTACAATTTTCCGGAGCGTGCATCATGGGTAACGAGAGTTCGTTGTCATCGACCGAACTGAACAACCGGATCAGGATTCTGGAAGACAATATCCGGCAGTTGATCGAACAGGCGGCTGCCGCCTCCGGCGAACAGAACGAAGCGCGTATCGCCGACCGCCTCAGCCAGCAGAATGAAGAGTTGGAGCGCCTGACCCGGGAACGCGACGCCAGGTCCAAAAAATAGCAGTCACAGGCATCGACCATCGTCGTCCCTGCGAAACGCAGGGACCCATAACCACAGGCATTAATTGTCTTGGTAGGTGACTACTCCATCGCTCAACGGACGGGCCGCGGCGTAGGGGTCCCTGCGTTTCGCAGGGACGACATCGGTTGTTGGTCTCCAGCGCATACGTCCATACGCTCGGCGCGCTTGATCTTCCGAACCCGCTGCCGTTACTTGGCCGGAACGACAATCCAGGAGCGAATTGACCCATGGGACCATTGCAGGGCATCAAGGTCATCGACATGACGACCGTGCTGATGGGGCCCTATGCCACCCAGATGCTCGGCGATTACGGCGCCGACGTCATCAAGGTTGAATCGCACGATGGCGACGTGACGCGGCAAATCGGTCCGACCCGTCATCCCGGCATGGGGCCGGTGTTCCTCAACACCAACCGCAACAAGCGCTCAATTTGTCTCGATTTGAAGAAGCCGGCCGGGCGCGAGGCCGTGTTGCGGCTGGTCAAATCCGCCGACGTGCTGGTCTATAATGTGCGCCCGCAGGCAATGGCGCGGCTGAACCTCGGCTACGACGCCGTGTCAAAAACCAACCCGCGCCTGATCTATGCCGGCGTGTTTGGTTTCGGGCAGGACGGGCCCTATGCGGCGAAGCCCGCCTATGACGATCTGATCCAGGGCGCCACCGCCTTGCCGGCGCTGATGGCGCAGACCGCCGACGGCGTGCCGCGCTATGTCCCCAATGCGCTGGTCGATCGTATCGTCGGGCTGACAGCGGTGGGCGCGATCTGCGCCAGCCTCGTCGATCGTAACCGCACCGGCCGCGGCCAGCGCGTCGATATCCCGATGTTCGAAACCATGGCTGGTTTCGTGATGGGCGATCACATGGGCGGTCTCACCTATGAGCCGCCACTCGACAAGGGCGGCTATGCGCGTCACCTGTCGCCGGACCGGCGGCCCTACAAGACCTCGGACGGCTATATCTGCGTGATCGTCTATAACGACAAGCAGTGGCAGAATTTCTTCGATGCGACCGGGCGTGACGATCTTCGCGTCCATACGAAGTTTGCGACCTTCGCCGGCCGCGCCGTCAATATCGACGCTGTTTATGCCGAACTGGCGCGCATTCTCGAGACCAAGACCACCGCCGAGTGGACCGCTATCCTCGAGAAGGCCGACGTGCCCGTCATGCCGATGCACGACCTCGAAAGCCTGCTCGGCGATCCCCACATCGTCGCGACCGATTTCTTTCCGGTCGTCGATCATCCAACCGAGGGCCGCATCCGCAACATGCGGCCTTCGGCGCGATTTTCAGAAACGCCGGTTGAAACGAAACGGCTGGCGCCGCGCCTGAGCGAGCACAGCGCGGAAATCCTCGAGGAAGCCGGCTTTTCGCCGGATGAGATCGCAGCGCTGGTCCGCGATGGCGTCACCAGGGTCGCGTCAAGCAAATAGGACGAGATAGATGGATTTTGCGCTGTCGGCCAACCAGGAATCGATCCGCGACGCGGTCGCAAAGATCTGCTCGCGCTTCGACGATGCCTATTGGCTGAAAAAGGACAAGGAGGGCGGCTACCCCGCCGACTTCCACCGCGCGCTGGCGGATGCCGGCTGGCTCGGCATCTGCATCCCCGAGGAATATGGCGGGTCGGGGCTCGGCATCACTGACGCCGCGATCATGATGCGGACAATTTCGGAATCCGGTGCCGGCATGTCCGGCGCGTCTGCCGTCCACATGAACGTGTTCGGTCTCAACCCCGTCGTCGTGTTCGGCACCAAGCAGCAATGCACGCGCATGCTGCCGCCGATCATCGACGGCCGCGACAAGTCCTGCTTCGCGGTGACCGAGCCCAATACCGGGCTCAATACCACGCAGTTGAAGACCCGCGCGGTGCGCACGGGCGACAAATATGTCGTCAATGGCCAGAAGGTCTGGATCTCCACCGCCCAGGTCGCCAACAAGATCCTGCTGCTGGCGCGCACCACGCCGCTGGAAGAGGTGAAGAACCCGACCCACGGCTTGAGCCTGTTCTACACGGATTTCGACAAGCAGCGCGTCACCGTGCATGAGATCGAAAAGATGGGCCGCAAGCCCGTCGACTCCAACGAATTGTTCTTCGAGAACTTTGAGATCCCGGTCGAGGACCGCCTCGGCGAGGAAGGCCGCGGCTTCGAATATATTCTGCACGGGATGAATCCCGAGCGCATCCTGATCGCAGCGGAAGCGGTCGGCCTCGGCCAGATCGCGCTGTCGCGCGCTGCGGCCTACGCCAAGAACCGCATCGTGTTCAACCGCCCGATCGGCATGAACCAAGGCATCCAGCATCCGCTGGCGAAGAACTGGATGGAGCTGGAAGCCGCGTGGATGATGGTGCTGCGCGCAGGCTGGCAATACGATCAGGGCATGCAATGCGGACCGGCCGCCAATGCCGCTAAATATCTCGCCGCCGAAGCCGGCTTCCACGCCTGCGAGCAGGCGGTCATGACGCATGGCGGCTTCGGATACGCCAAGGAATATCACGTTGAGCGCTATTTGCGGGAATCCCTGATCCCCCGCATCGCGCCGATCAGCCCGCAGCTCATTCTCAGTTTCATCGCCGAGAAGGTGCTGGGACTGCCGAAGTCGTACTGAGAAATAGACGGTCATGAGCTTCATCACCGGCGTCGGGCTGACGTCCTACGGCAAGCATGAAGGCTCGTCCTCGCTCGATCTCATGAGCAAGGCGGCCGAGCTTGCCATTGCCGATGCCGGGCTGAAGCGCTCCGAGATCGACGGCATTCTCTGCGGCTATTCGACGGTCTCGCCGCACATCATGCTGGCGACGGTGTTCGCCGAGCATTTCGGCATCCAGCCATCCTACGCGCATGCCGTGCAGGTCGGCGGGGCCACGGGCCTCGCCATGACCATGCTGGCGCATCATCTGGTCGACGCCGGCGTCGCCAAGCATATGCTGGTGGTCGGCGGCGAAAATCGTCTCACTGGGCAGAGCCGCGACGCCTCGATCCAGGCGCTGGCGCAGGTCGGTCACGCCGATTACGAGGTTACACTTGGACCGACCATCCCCGCTTATTACGGCCTGGTCGCATCGCGCTACATGCACGAATATGGTGTCACCCAGGAAGACCTTGCCGAATTCGCGGTGCTGATGCGCGCCCACGCTTTGACCCATCCCGGCGCCCAGTTCCACGAGCCCATCACTGTCGCCGACGTGATGGCCTCAAAACCGGTGGCGATGCCGCTGAAATTGCTGGATTGCTGCCCGGTGTCGGACGGCGGCGCGGCGTTCGTGGTCAGCCGCGAGCCGACCTCCGCGACCGGCATTCGCGTCCGCGGCGCAGCGCAGGCGCATACCCATCAGCACGTGACGGCCGCGCCTGCTTTCAGCGAACTCGGTGCCGAGATCGCGATTGCCAAGGCCAAGGCCGCGTCCGGCGTCGCGATATCGGATGTGCGTTACGCCGCCGTCTACGACAGCTTTACCATTACGCTGGCGATGCTTTTGGAAGACCTCGGCCTTGCCGGGCGCGGCGAGGCGGCCGCGCGGGTACGGGCAGGGCATTTCGGCCGCGACGGCGCCATGCCGCTCAACACCCATGGCGGCCTTTTGAGTTACGGTCATTGCGGCGTCGGTGGTGCGATGGCGCATCTGGTCGAGACCCATCTGCAGATGACCGAGCGCGCCGGCGCCCGGCAGGTCCGCGATGCCTCGGTCGCGCTGCTGCATGGCGACGGCGGCGTGCTGTCGTCGCATGTCAGCATGTTCCTGGAGCGGGTGCGATGACCGAGAGAATCGCCGACTGGATCAAGGGCGCGGAGGTCATCGTCTATCAGTCCTGCGGTCCTTGCGGGGCCGTGCAGTATTTCCACCGCAGTTTCTGCGCCGCCTGCGGTGCGCCGGATCCGACTGAGAAACGCGCCAGTGGGGCAGCGACGGTCTATGCGAGGTCGCTGGTATGCCGCGCCGCAACGCCGGAGACGCGCGCGCATGTTCCCTACAGTATCGTGCTGGTCGATGCGGCCGAGGGCTTTCGCATGATGGCCCATGGTGCCAACGACCTGGCGATCGGCGACTCTGTGACCGTGAGCTATCGGCCGTTCGCGGGAAGGCTGGTCCCGTATTTTGAGAAGACGAGATGAATGTCAGCCATCAATGCTCACGCTACGAAGCAACCCAGAATTACGCGGAACAGGTGAAAATCTGAGTGCTTCGACGCGTCAACATTCAGTGCCAGTAGAACACAACGCTAGCGATCACGAGCATCGCTGTTACCGCCAGCGTCTGCGCAAGCGCTTCCGAGGCCGCCTTCCTGGTGGCTTCCTTCATGCCTAACTCCCTAGACTTGGGCATGAGTCATCGTTGCCCGTGAAGGCCTGATGAGCTCAGTTTGGTTTTACTCGGAACACCCCGCGACGAGTATTCGCTCCTTTGAGTCCCCACTCAGCGAATATCGACAGTCTCAGAATCGACCAGCATTGAGGCGGCAATTTGGCTCCCTCGCAGCCGGTTTGTGCACGAGAGAGGGAGTTTTTTGGAGCGTGTCCAGCGCCCAAGGCTCGGGCCTGGACGTCGTACCGGCCGTCTTTCGGCGGTTGATCCAATGACTGCTGCAGTGCATGATCTACCTGTCAGCAAATCAGAAAATACATAAAACCCCAAGGTGATGAATGGCCCGCGTCGACTATAGCGATCCCGCCAAACACAACGAGCGCACCCGCGAATTGCTGGGCAAAAACCGCAATGCCAACATCTTCCGGATGATGGCGCACTCGCCGAGCTATCTCGAACAATACTGCCGGCTGGGCGGCGCCATCAGGCACAAGGGCGAACTGGACCCGATCCTGCGCGAACTCGCCATCACCCGCACCGGCATCCTGTGCGAGGCACCCTATGAAATCGTCGCCCACAAGCGGATCGGCAAGAACGTTGGCGTCACCGACGATCAGAACGAGGCATTGGAGAACTGGGAATCGGCGACTTGCTTTAACGAAGTGCAGCGCGCGGCGCTTGCCTTCACCGATGAGATCATCAGGCGTCACAAACCGACAGATGCGACGTTCAACGCGATTGCCTCGAAATTGACGCCGGGCGCGCTGGTCGAGCTGCAGCTCTCGGTCGGCTTCTACATCATGACGTCGAAGTTCCTGGAAACCTTTGCCATCGACATGCAGCCGGTGACGGAAGTGGTGGGCTGACGGGCGGCCGTTATCAGTTCGCAGGCCCGTACCGTCGCAGCGCCTCCAGCGTCAGTCCCTTGCCGACGGCGCCGAAGATGTCACCTTCGACGATGCGGGCCGTCGGCACGGCCTTGGTGATCGCCTTGTGCACGTGAGCGAGTTTCACCGAACCGCCGGTCAGGAACACGGAGTCGATATCGCCGGCAGCCAATCCCGCCTGAACGAGACAATTCTTGATGCGGACTGCGATGCGATCGGCCAACTGTTTCGTATGGCTGACGAGATCGGGGCGGCCGATGTCCGCGCTGAGGCCCGGGGCAACCCACGCGAGCGGGATTGCCGAGCGGCGCTGCTCGGACAGTGCGATCTTGGCGTCTTCGACTTCCATGGCCAGTGTATGGCCACGCTGTTCGTGAACCACGCGGATCAACCGGTCGAGAAGTTCCGGCTCGGCGGCCTGCTGCCGCACCTGGCGGATATCGGCGAGCACGCGCGGTTCATACATGCGGTTGATGTTCGACCAGGTCGCGAGGTCGTGGAAATAGCTCGACGGCACGTCGAGCCCAGGACGCTTCATGGCGCTGCCGAAGCCGAACAGGGGCATGACCACGCCGAGGCTGAGCTGACGGTCGAAATCGGTGCCGCCGACGCGCACGCCGTCATTGGCGAGAATATCGGCGGCGCGATCGGCCTTGCCGTGGCGCTCCGGCCCCAGACGCACGATCGAAAAGTCGGACGTGCCGCCACCGATATCGGCGATCAATGCGACCTCTTCGGACGTGATCTGTCGCTCATAGTCGAGGGCGGCTGCGATCGGCTCGAACTGGAACGTGACGTCTTCGAATCCAATCCCCTGCGCGATCGTTCGCAGGGTCTGCTCGGCCTTGCGGTCGGCGTCCGGCGCGTTGTCGACGAAGTGTACAGGACGGCCGTGGACGACGTTGCGCAGTTGGCGGCCGGTGGCCTGTTCCGCGCGGCGTTTGACCGCGCCGAGGTAGTAGGCAATCACGTCGCGAAAACTGACCCGGGCGCGTCCGAGCCGCGTGGTTTCGTCGATCAGCGAGGTTCCGAGCACCGATTTGAGGCTCCGCAACAGGCGGCCGGGAGCACCTTCGACATAGGCTTCCACGGCCCTGCGGCCGATCAGAACGCCGCTATCCGCCTCATAGAAGATCGCGCTGGGAATCGCGGTCTGCGCCGCCTCCAGCGCCGCCAGAACGGGCGCCGCGCGCTCGATGGTGCCGAGCGTCGTGTTCGACGTTCCGAAATCAAGGCCGCAGATCGACATGGGTACTCCGTGGAGGGAGCGTCCGTTTACACACTGCAGCGCCATCGATCCACCCTTATCTGGTCGTATCGCCGGCCGGTCTTTGATACGAATTAAGTTGCCGGGTGGGACCATCCACAGATCAATTTGTTTCGTGCGGCGGGTTGGCAAATCAATCCGAGATGGTCCATAAGCTGCGTCCCGCGGCCGGTCCTGCCGCCGCAAACGGCTTTGGAAAAGAGGTCGCGTGGCAAATATCAATCGACAGATTGCAGAAGAGCTTGGTGTTCGCGAACAGCAGATCGCGGCGACGGTCGAGCTGCTGGACGGTGGCGCTACCGTCCCGTTCGTGGCGCGCTACCGCAAGGAAATCACGGGCGGGCTCGACGACGCCCAATTGCGCAATCTGGAGGAGCGCCTCACCTATCTGCGCGAGCTCGAAGAACGCCGCACGGCCATCCTCAATTCGGTCCGCGAGCAGGGCAAGCTCGATGCCGCACTGGAAGCGGCGATCATGGCAGCCGACAGCAAGGGGCGTCTGGAAGACATCTATTTGCCGTTCAAACCGAAGCGCCGCACCAAGGCCGAGATTGCCAAGGAAGCCGGCCTCGAACCGCTGTCGGAGCTGTTGCTGACGCAGCCGCAGAACGATCCGCAAGTCGTCGCTGCCGGTTTCGTCGATGCCGAGAAGCAGGTCGCGGACGTCGCCGCCGCGCTCGAGGGCGCCCGGGCGATTCTGGTGGAGCGATTCGCCGAGGACGCCGACCTGATCGGGAAGCTGCGCGAAGAAATGTGGTCGAAGGGGGTAATGGTTTCGACCGTGCGCAAGGGCAAGAAGATCGAGGGCGAGAAGTTCAAGGACTATTTCGACTACAACGGAGCCCTCCACAAGCTGCCGTCGCACCGCATTCTCGCGCTGTTTCGGGGCGAGAAGGAAGAAATCCTCGAGCTACAGATATTGCCCGATGCGCAAGTGCCGGTCGCCAACGTGCCGAGCGCGTATGAATTGAAGATCATGCAGCGCTTTCTCATTTCCGATCAGGGCCGCCCGGGCGACCGCTGGCTGGTCGAGACCGCGCGCTGGGCCTGGCGCACCAAGATCCAGGTCCATCTCAACATCGATCTGCGGATGCGGCTGTGGACGGCGGCGGAAACCGAGGGCGTGCGAGTGTTCGCCTCGAATCTGCGCGATCTGCTGCTGGCGGCGCCGGCTGGCGCGCGCGTCACCATGGGGCTCGATCCCGGCTATCGCTCCGGCGTCAAGGTCGCCGTCGTCGACGCCACCGGCAAGGTGGTGGCGACGACCACGGTCTATCCGCACGAACCGCAGCGGCAATGGGACGCGACATTGGCGGCGCTGGGCAAGCTCGCGGTCGCGCACCGCGTCGACCTGATCGCGATCGGCAACGGCACCGCCTCGCGCGAGACCGACAAGCTGGCGACCGAACTGGTCAAGCTGCTGCCGGACCTGAAGATGTCGAAGATCGTGGTGTCAGAGGCCGGCGCATCGGTTTACTCCGCCTCGGCCTTTGCATCCGAGGAATTGCCGGAACTCGACGTCACCTTGCGCGGCGCGGTGTCGATCGCACGCCGCCTGCAGGATCCGCTGGCGGAACTGGTCAAGATCGATCCGAAGGCAATCGGCGTCGGGCAGTACCAGCACGATCTCGGCGAAACAAAATTGGCGCGCTCGCTCGATGCCGTGGTCGAGGATTGCGTCAACGCCGTCGGTGTCGATGCCAACACGGCTTCCGCGCCGCTATTGGCGCGGGTATCGGGCATCGGCGCAGGACTGGCGCAAAGCATCGTGCAGCATCGCGACGCCAATGGGCCGTTCAAATCAAGAAAAGACCTGAAGGAAGTGCCGCGGCTCGGACCAAAAGCATTCGAGCAATGCGCAGGCTTCCTGCGCATCAACGGCGGTGAAGACCCGCTCGATTCGTCCGGCGTGCATCCGGAAGCCTATCCGGTGGTGCGGCGGATCCTCGCGGCGTCCAAGAGCGACATCAAGGCGCTGATCGGCAATGCCGAGATCGTGCGCCAGTTGACGCCGCAGGCCTTTGTCGACGAAACGTTTGGTCTGCCCACGGTCACCGACATCCTGCGCGAACTGGAAAAGCCCGGCCGCGACCCGCGCCCGGCCTTCAAGGCCGCCGTGTTCAAGGAAGGCGTCGAGGAGATCAAGGACCTCAAGCGCGGCATGATCCTGGAAGGCACCGTGACCAACGTCGCAGCGTTCGGCGCCTTCGTCGATATCGGCGTGCACCAGGACGGGCTGGTTCATATCTCGGCGATGTCGAAAACCTTCATCAAGGACCCGCGCGAGGTGGTGAAGCCGGGCGACATCGTCAAGGTCAAGGTGCTGGAGGTCGAGGTCGCCCGCAAGCGCATCGCGCTGACGCTGCGGCTCGACGACGAAGTCGGCACCAAGGGCCCCAAGCTGTCGGAAAGCAAGATGCGCGAGTATTCCAAGGCGTCGATGACGTCATCCGCGCCGAGCAAAGCGCAGGAGCAGGGCGGCGCACTTGCTGAAGCCCTGCGCCGCGCCGCCGAGAAGAACGGGCGGGGTAAAGCGGGGGCGTAGAGCAGCGAGCCAGCCAGCTACGTCCTAGCTCGGCGTCAACAGATTCACCTTGGCATTGGCCAGGATCAGGCGATCGGCCAGCAATTGCGCGAGATTGCGCATGATGCGCTCGCCGGCGCGCGGATGCTGCTTTCGGAAACGTTCGAAATCGCGGAGCGGGATTTCGTAAGCGGTCGCGGCCATGTCGGCGAAGACGTCGGCGGAGCGTCGCGGGTCCAACAGCGCCATCTCGCCGAACGGCATGCCCGCCGTCAGCGTCGCCAAGCGGATGCCGTCGGGCAGAGTGACATGCACGACGCCGCTCCTGAGAAAGAACAGGGAAGTTGCGGGTTCACCCGCGGCGACAATCTTTTCGTTCGCCTGATAGGTCCTGATGGTGGCGAGTGAGGCCAGATCGGTCAGTTCTTCGTCCGTCAGCCCCGCCAGCAGCGCCTGTTCGGACAGTTCGGTCGCCTCGAAGAAGTCGATCGCGCCGCCGTAACGATAGACCACCTGATCTTCCGCCCATTCGATGGCGGCGTCGAGCAAATAGTAGTTGCGGATGTTGGTGAGACCTTCCGTCCATTCCCCGATCATCTTCCATTCCGGCGATGATCGCCTGATGCCGGACAGAATCACGGTGACATGGTGCGCCGCCAGTTCGCGGAACTCCTCGGCGAGCAGGCGGGTGCCGGCGCGGGTCATGGCCGTGACGCGGCGCAGGTCGAAGATAACGAGTTGCGGCCGCGGCTTGGCCGCAAGCTGGCGCGAGACGTAATCGACATTGGAGAACGACAGCGTGCCCACGAGTTCGATGACACGAACGTCCCGGTGATGCGCGGCGAGGATGTTCTGTTCCTGCGCACGCCGCACGCGCCGCGACGGGCTGTTGCCGATGTCGTAATCGGCGATGATGCTGTTGCGCGCGTCGTCGCTGCGGTTGAGCATGTGGAGGTCGTAATGCGATGACAGCGCCTCGCAGACCCTGATGCCGCGCACGCTGTTGCCGTGCTTGTCGAGTTTCGGCGAATAGCTGCCGAGCCCGAGCCGCGCCGGCAGCGCCGCAAGGATGCCGCCGCCAACGCCGCTCTTGGCGGGGACGCCGATGCGGTAGATCCATTCCCCGGCGTAATCGTACATACCGGAACTCGTCATCACGGAGAGCGTCCGCGAGATGGCATACGGCGTCAGCACCTGTTCGCCGGTCACGGGATTGATGCCGCGGTTGGCCAGCGTCGCCGCCATCACCGCAATATCGCGCGCCGTCACCAGGATGGCGCATTGCCGGAAATACACCTCCAGTACGGCAGCCACGTTGTCTTTGATCACGGCATTGGTGCGCAGCAAATAGGCGATCGCGCGGTTGCGGTCGCCGGTGGTGCTTTCGGAGGCATAGACGGCGTCGTCGACGTCGAGATCGCGCCCGGCAAACCGGCCCAGTGCATGCCTGATGTACTCGAACGTGGCGTCGCCCTTGGCCTCGTGGATCAGGCCGGAGCAGGCAATCGCACCGGCATTGACCATCGGGTTGAAGGGATGGTTTTCGGTGTTGAGGCGGATCGAGTTGAAGGGATCGCCCGACGGTTCGACGCCGATGACGCTTTCGACCCGCGCCGCACCCAGCGTGTCGAGCGCCAGCGCGAACACGAACGGTTTCGACATCGACTGGATGGTGAAGGGGATCTCGGTGTCGCCGACCTCATAGACATGGCCGTCGAGGGTGGCGAGGCTGATGCCGAAATGGGCAGGATCGGCCTTGCCGAGCTCGGGGATGTAGTCGGCGACCGTGCCGCTGGTCTCAGTCGCGAACTCGGCGTGGCACGCATTCAGGAACCGCAGCAAGGGCGGTTTCGAACTGGTCCAGGCCGCGGGGCTGGCGCTAAGCGGAGGTGGCGATTGTTTCATCGCCTCCTCTTGTGCAACGCAATCAGGGGGCGCGCAACTGGTTCGGCGCCAGCGTCTGGCGCCGTATCAGCACGAGCGCGATCAGAACGGTCGGGATCAGGATCGCCAATCCAACAGAGGTGACCTGCCATTGCGACAGCGGCATGATGCCTCCGCCGGGCGTCGCGACCACAAAGCCGCCGATCACGAGCAATATCCGCAGCGGCCATTCCAGCGCGCCGGCACCTCTGAGGTCGCCGACAAACGCCTGGTAGCCCTGGATGCCGCCGCAGATGAACAGCGTGCCGAAGCCCGCCAGCGCCATCAAGCCGAGCCCTTCCAGATACGGGCTTGGTCCCTGCAGCACCAGCGCCGGGTTCAGCACGAAGAAGAACGGGATGAAGTAGATGATGCTGCCGACCCACATCGATTCCCATCCCGTCTTCATCGCCGGCGAGCCGGCGATGCCGGCCGCGGCAAAGGAGGCGATGGCGACCGGCGGCGTGATCGAGGACAGCATGCCCCAATAGAAGATGAACATGTGCACGGCCATGCGGTTGAGGCCGAGCTTTTCCAGCGCAGGCGCCACTAGGATGGCGAGGAAGATGTAGCAGGCCGTCGTCGTCAGTCCGAGCCCGAGAACGAGGCTGGTAAAGGCGCACATCACGAGCAGCAGCAACGCATTGTCGCCGGCGATCCGCAACAGGTCGTTGGCGAGGCTGGAGACCACGCCGGTCATCGAGAACGCGCCGATCAAGAGGCCGCAACCGGCCAGGATGCCGACCAGTTCGACGAAGGTGCGGCCGTTGACCTCGAGGAACTTGTTGATGGTCGCGAGTGTCCAGCGCGTATCCTTCGAGAAAAACTGGTTCAAAACCAGCAGCAGCGCCGTCGCGTAGAACGGCGCATGGCTCTCGCGCTTGAAATACAGCAGCATCACGATCAGGAGCGCGATGACGAAGATGTAGTACCATCCTTCCTTGATGGTGTCCCAGACCTTCGGCAGCTCGGAGCGCGGAATGCCCTTTAGCCCGTGGCGCGCGGCATAGGAATCCACCTGCATGAACAGGCCGATGTAATACAGCGTCGCCGGAATGATCGCGGCGAGGGCGACGTCGGCATAGCTGACGTTGAGGAACTGTGCGATCACGAATGCGGTCGCGCCCATCACCGGCGGCGCCAGCACCGCACCGGTCGACGCGCAGGCCTCGATCGCGGCGGCATAGGAGGCTCGGAAGCCGCTCTTCTTCATGACCGGAATCGTCATGGTGCCGGCGGTCAGCACGTTGGAGATGATCGAGCCCGACATCATGCCGAGCAGGCCGGAGGCGAAGATGCAGACTTTCGCCGCGCCGCCCCGGAAAGTGCCGCACAGCGCAAAGGCGATGTTGATGAAGAATTTTCCGGCGCCCGTCATCATCAGCGCGGTGCCGAATACCAAAAAGCCGATCACGGTGTCGGCAAAGGCCTGGATCGGGATGCCGAGCAGACTTTCGCCCGACAGCACGTGATAGGATGTTGCCTGTTCGAGCGTCGATTCGGTGCCGCGGAACGGTCCCAGCCATTTCGCGTCGGCGAACAGGGGATAGACCGTAAACGGCAGCACGCTCAACAGCAGGCTCCAGCCGCCGGTGCGTCGCAATGCCTCCATCAGCACCGCCCACATGATGACGCCGGCGACAATGACGGTCGTCGGCGCGCCGCCGAATTCCCAGCCGGCTTCAGCCGCCTTGCGGACGCTGCGCATCAGGAGGATGGCGCAGGCGAAGGTGACGAGGAAAAGCAGGATGTCATACCAGGGAATTCGATCGAGCGGCGCGCGCTCGGTTCCCGGGAAGATCAGGAACGTGAACGGCAGCATCAGCGCGATCAGCAGATAGAAATACTCGGTGTTGAGCTGTGTGTAGCCGAGGAAGAAGCGCAGCGAGAATTGCTGGTTGATGCACAAAAGGATGGTGACCGCGGTCGCGACCACGAGCGCCCAGCGCCACGCCCCGCGCAACGTTCGCACGCGCGTGACTTCGGCTTCCTGCATGTTGGCATGCGGGTCGTCGAACACAATTTGCTGTGCCGGCGCGACTACGCTATCGCTCGCAGAAGGTGACATTGTTTCCCCCGAAACGGTGTTGGCCTTCGACTTGAGCGAATAGCGTCGGTGCTATTCGAAGCCGTTCGGCATATTCGCCTTTGCCAGCGCCGCAGCGCGCGCCTTCATCCAGCCGTCGAGAAACGCCTTGTCATCTGCAGGTGGGCTGGACTTGCCATAGTCCGTCCATGCGGCGGCCAGCACCTGCTGACGCTTCAGCAATTCCTTGTTGTGGGCTTCCTGTGCGTCGGTCCACTGACCGGCTTCCTTCAGGGCCCTGGCTGCGCCCGGATGCACCGGCACCACCCAGTTTTTGGTCTGGCGGTCGGCCGCAAGGCCGCCCGCGCCCGGCGCGGCATCCTTGTAAGCGTCGTAGCCCGTGATCATCGCCTTGGTGATGGCATAGACCTCGTCGGCGGCCAGCGATCCGTAAGACACGAAGATCGGGTAGGGGTAGTTGCCGAGCTCGATCGGCTTGTCCTTGGTGATGCCGGCACCGCAGGTCGCGACGTGCGGGAAGAAAAACGAGCCAACCTTTTTCACGCGCTCCCAGCCGGCCTTGTCGCCGGGGGGCAAAGGCGGCCAGACGATGCCGCGCGGCGACGTCTCGAGTTCCTTGGCAGGGCCGGTGATGGTGGTGGCGAAGGCGGCGTCGATGTCGTTGTTGATCATGCCCTTCCACATCGCGCCGTAGCTCGAGAACTCGACGACCTTGACGTCGCTTTGCTTGAGGTCGCCGAACGCCAGGATCGCGAGCGCGTTCTGGTTCAGCGCCGGCGAACCGACCACGAAGCCGACGCGCTTGCCCTTGAGCTGCTTGATCTCGGTCACGCCAGTATCCTTGGCGACCCCGAGTGAAGCCGCGTTGCAGTCGACGGTTGACAGCACCAGTTGCAAGGCTTGCGGACCCCATTCCTTGGTGCCGAATTCGAACACGCCTTCCTGGGCGAAATAGCTGCCGGAGCCCATCGCGGACATGGCCGCGCGCTTGGCGCGCAGCGGCGCCAGTCGCGCCACGTCGTTGCCGGCGGGCAGCACGCGGACGTCGGTGCCGTATTTGTCCTTCATCATCTTGCCGACGCCGACGGCGATGTTGAAGCCCGCGGTGCCGGTGTCATAGGCGGTGACCACCATGGTCGGCGGCAGTTTGACGTCTTCGGACCGGGCCGGCGCGGCCAGCAGCGAGATGCCTGCAAGGGCAATTGGCGCGAGCGCCTTCAACGGATGAATCATAGTTTTCCCTCAGATAGTTTTCGCTATGCGAAAGTCTCTCGTTAGCGTTGATCATGTCATCGGCTGCTGGCGATGGCAACGTTAGGTGCGCAGACTTCGACACCCGAGCTGGACAGATTGTCGCGGAATCGTCGCAAGCACGTCTATGCCGTGAACCGGTTAAGCTTCGATGATTGCGACGACCTGTCCTTCAGCGATGACGTCGTCGAGCTTGACCAGGATAGCCTTGATTCTTCCTGCCGTCGTCGACGTCACCGGAATTTCCATCTTCATGGCTTCGACGAAAGCGATCTCGTCGCCGTCGCCGACATTGCCCCCGGTTGTGACAGGAAGTGCGCACACGCGGCCGGCGACTTCGGTGATAATCTTGATCTCTGGCATTGCCGTTCTCCCGGGGACCGTCTGACGGACAGGTGTCCTCGCGAACGGCTTTTTGTTGTGGCCGCAGATTGCCTGAGGTAGTTTGTTCTGCAAGTGGAATTTTATTCCGCAGGGCGGAATGGAGCCATAAAACATGGGAAGACGCTCGGAACGGCTTAGCAAGCAGGGAATGCTCGCCAGTGATCTCGCAGGCGAGGGTGATGTGATCCAGGTGGTGTCGCGGGCGTTCGACGTCCTGCGCTGCTTCGAGGGTCATGAAGCGAGACTGGGCAATCTGGAAATTTCCAGCCGCTGTGGGCTGCCGCGCTCGACGGTATCGCGGCTCACCCACACGCTGACGCGGATGGGCCAGCTCGTCTATCTGCCGCGCGACCAGAAATACCGGATCGGTCCGAGCGCGGTGGCGATGAGCACCTCGATGATGAAGGGGTTGCAGCTTCGCAACCTGATCCGGCTGCGGCTGCAGGACGTCGCCGATCAATTGCCGGGGACGGTCGGCTTCGTGATTCCCGATCGCTACCATCTGGTCTATCTCGAATTCGCGCGTGCCGCGAACGCCCTCGGCCTGCATGAAGGCACCGGCAGCCGCATCTCGATGACGAGCACCGCGGCCGGCTTTGCCTACACCGCAGCGCTCGATACCGATGTCGGCGATGCCTTGATCGCCGAAATGGAGCGTGAGATCCCGGGAAATGCCGGGCCCTTGAAGTCGCGCATGGAAGCCAACCGCCGCCATCTGCGCGAACACGGCTATGTCGTCGGCTGCGGCACCTGGAGCCCGCATATCAACGGTTGCGCGGTGCCGGTGTGGTCGCCGCAATATCAAACCTTCGTCGTCGTGACGATCGGGCTTCTCGCCGCGATGTTTGATGAGAAGCGGCTGCACAGGGAAGTAGCGCCGCAGATGCTCGAACTCGGCGTTGCGATCGGCGGCCTGCTCGAAGGCGCCGAAGGCGATATCTTCGCAAACCGCATGGAACGAAAGCCGCTTCCGGTGCCGAGCCATAATAACAAGATCATCAAGACGGAGGATACGAATGAACTGGAAGCCGGAGCTCGACGAGCTCGCTCGGCGCGAAGCGTTCGCGCGCGAGATGGGAGGCGTTGACAAGGTCAAGCGTCAGCATGACCAGGGCCGGCTCACGGTTCGTGAGCGTATCGACAGACTGATCGACAAGAATTCCTTCCACGAGATCGGCGCGATTTCCGGCATCGCCGAATACGACGACAACAGCGAACTCAAGCATTTGACGCCGGCCAACTGCGTGTTCGGCCGCGGCAAGGTCGACGGTCGCACGGTCGTCGTGGTCGGCGACGATTTCACCGTGCGCGGCGGTTCGGCCGATGCCTCGATTTCCGCCAAGCCGCTGATGGCCGAGGAGATGGCGCACGATTTTCGCCTGCCGATCATTCGCGTGATTGAAGGCTCGGGCGGCGGCGGCTCGGTGAAGACGATCGAAACCCGCGGCGCTGCCAATCTGCCCGGTGGCGTCGGCGGTACGCGCTGGTACTGGTTCACGACCGCGAACATGGCGCGCGTGCCGGTGGTTGCGCTCGGGCTCGGTTCGGTCGCAGGCCTTGGTGCGGCGCGGCTGGCCGCCAGTCATTATTCGGTCATGACTAGGAATTCCGCGATGTTCGTCGCAGGACCGCCGGTCGTAAAACGCCTTGGCCAGGACCTGACGAAAACGGAACTTGGCGGCGCCGAGATCCAGACTCGCGCCGGCGGCGTCGATGATGCCGTCGACACCGAAGAAGAGGCGTTCGAACGCGCCCGGCGCTTTCTGTCCTATCTGCCGTCATCGGTATACGACCTGCCGCCGACCGCGCCCTGCACCGACGATCCGGATCGCGCGGAAGAATCGCTGTTGAAGGCGGTGCCGCGCAATCGTCGCAAGGTCTACAAGATGCGTCCGATCATCGACGCCGTCGTCGACAAGGGCTCCTTCTTCGAAGTCAACGCCAATTTCGGCCGCCCGATCATCACCGGGCTTGCCCGGCTCGAAGGCCGCGCGGTGCTGCTGCTGGCCAGCGATCCTTTCCACTATGGCGGATCGTGGACGGCAGAGGCGTGCCAGAAGGTGGTGCGCTGGGTCGATTTCGCCGAGACGTTCCATTTGCCGGTGGTCTATCTGATGGATTGCCCCGGCTTCATGATCGGGCTCGAGGCCGAGAAGTCGGCGACCATTCGCCACGGTGTGCGCGCAATGGCGGCGGTCAACCAGTCGACCGTTCCATGGTGTACCATCATCGTGCGCAATGCGTTCGGCGTGGCTGGTGTCGTGCACCAGCCGGCCAACCGCTATTCGATGCGCTATGCCTGGCCATCGGCCTATTGGGGCTCGCTGCCGCTGGAAGGCGGCATCGAGGCCGCGTATCGCGCCGACATTGATGCTTCAGATGATCCGGCTATGAAGCTGAAAGAGATCGAGGAGCGCCTCAATAAGCTGCGCTCGCCGTTCCGCTCGGCCGAGAAGTTCTGGGTGGAAGAGGTGATCGATCCCCGCAAGACGCGCTCGCTGTTGTGCGAATTCGCGCGATTGGCGGAGCCGATCCGCAACGTGGGTCCGCCAACCGGCATGTCGACGCGGCCGTAAGGATCGTAGGGTGGGCAAAGGCGCGCTTGCGCCGTGCCCACCATCTTTTCTCATTGCTGCAAAATGGTGGGCACGCTTCGCTTTGCCCACCCTACAGTCCCGTCACGCCACCACCGGCTTCGGCCGCGCAATCGCCAGCACGATCAGCGCCGCGACCACACAGAGCGCACCGGCGACGAAGAACGCCGGCAGGTAGGTCTGCAACACCGTCCGCGACAGGCCGGCGCCGAAGGCTGCGACGCCCGCGCCCAATTGATGGCCGGCAAAAATCCAGCCGAACACCAGGTTGGCTCGCTCGGGACCGAAGCGCCGGGCGGTAAGCCGCACCGTCGGCGGCACGGTCGCGATCCAGTCGAGCCCGTAGAATACCGCGAACAGCGACAGGCCGTAGAACGAGAAATCGGTGAACGGCAGGAACAACAGCGAGAGGCCGCGCAGGCCGTAGTACCAGAACAACAGCCAGCGATTGTCGTAGCGGTCCGACAGCCAGCCCGAGACGATGGTGCCGAAGAAATCGAAAATGCCCATCGCGGCGAGCAGGCCCGCGGCCTGGACTTGCGGAATGCCGAAATCGAGGCACATTGGGATCAAATGCACCTGGACCAGACCGTTGGTTGAAGCGCCGCAGATGAAGAAGGTTAAGAACAGTATCCAGAACACACCCGACTTCGAGGCGTCGCGCAGGGTGCCGAGCGCTGCCGCCATGATCGGCGTGTTATTGGGCGGCGGCACCGGCAGTGGCTCGGTGCCTTCGTCGCCGAACGGCCGCAGGCCGACATCGCTCGGCCGGTCGCGCATGATCATCAGCACGGCGAAGGCCGCCACTCCCAGCATGACGCACACCAATGCCAGCGCGAGCCGCCAGCCATAACGATCAGTCAGGCTCGCCAACAGCGGCAGGAAGGCGAGCTGTCCGGTCGCAACGCTCGCGGTGAGTATGCCGACGACCAGGCCGCGCCGCGCCACGAACCAGCGTGCGGCGATCGTAGCCCCCAGCACCAGCGCCGTCATGCCGGTGCCGATCCCGATCACCACGCCCCACAGCAACATCAACTGCCAGACCTGTGTCATCGCCAGCGATGCGACGAGGCCGGATACGACGATGAGCAGCGCCAACAGCGTCACATTGCGCAGGCCGTAGCGGTTCATCAGCGCGGCGGCGAACGGCGCCATCAGCCCGAACAGGATGAAGCGGATCGACAGCGCCGAGGAAATCTCCGCCGTGGTCCAGCCGAATTCCTTCTGCAGGGGCACGATGAACACGCCGGGCGCGCCGACCGTGCCGGCGGAAATCAAGGCGGTGAGGAAGGTCACGGCGACCATCGCCCAGCCGTAATGGATGTTGCGGCGGGCGAGGGTGGCTGACAACCAGTTCGAGATCATTGAGCCTCGGAGGATTCCGGGTGGGAAGCTTGGTCTGTTTTGGCTTCGCATTCTGACGTGGCGGTCGTCCGACTTGAATGTCGTACTTCCCTCATTTCAGGACATGACCGGGAGCGCTGGTGCCGGAATCGATCCGCACGCGGGGTCCACTCCGGCATTGGATTATATCTATAATATTATGCGCTGCAAAAAATCGCAACGGATCATCCCATGAAAAATCTCGCCGTTCGCATGAGAGAAATTGATCGATGGGGGCCTTGAGGCGGGATTGTCGTGAACTGTCGCTATTCCAGCCCGTCGAGCGCGGTCTCAACAGCCTTCCTGAAGGCTGCGACGTCGCCGAGTTCGTGGCCGAGCACGAGCGCAAGCCGGGTCAGAAACAGTGCTTCGCGCGCAGGTCCCGCCTGATCGATCGCCGTCGCCAGCGTCTCATAGGCGGCCTCAAAATCCTCGAACGGCATGGAGCTCATGGCGTGTTGCTTCCCAGGCAAAGGCTTGCGGCTTTCAGGATCTCGCCGG
This sequence comes from Bradyrhizobium sp. AZCC 2176, assembly GCF_036924645.1. Taxonomy (NCBI): domain Bacteria; kingdom Pseudomonadati; phylum Pseudomonadota; class Alphaproteobacteria; order Hyphomicrobiales; family Nitrobacteraceae; genus Bradyrhizobium; species Bradyrhizobium sp. AZCC 2176. The sequence goes on from NZ_JAZHRX010000001.1 coordinate 5,440,805, forward strand.
GAACGATGGCCTTCCATCGCCCGGCGATGTGCAGGTCGGGCCGCAGCAGATAGAGCGTGCCGGGCGTGGCGGCAAACAGGCGGGCGATTTCGCCGTCGCTATCCGCAATGGTATTCGCTGCGGAGGCCGAGCCGTGTGAGGTGACCAGAACCGCAACGAAACGCTTGTCGATCCGGTCGAGTTGCCCAAGCAGCGCCGCCTGTTCGGCGCTTGGTTGGCCCTCGCAGAACAGGATCGCCGTCATGCCGTTGCCGGCGCGATCCAGCAGATGGCTTTCGCCGGCGATACGGGCATTCGGTGCGGCGCTGCCGCAAGGCGGGCCGCCGGCAAATTCGGCGTCGCGTCCGGCAGAGGGCGTCAGCGGGCTTTCCGAGTAGGTGTAGGGCTGCATCTGGCGCGGATTGGCGAGCCCGCGCGGAAATTCGTGCCTCAAACTGAGGGACAAGGCCGCCTCGCGCGCCAATCGCCAGCCGCGCGTCGGCGGCGTCATGAAACGCGTGCTCTTGGTGGCATTGGCGAAGACGTCGAGGGTGGCGCCGCGCCGCTCCGGCGAATAGCTTTCGAGCAGCCGCTCATTCGCCTCGCCGTGGAGCACGAGCGCCAGCTTCCAGCCGATATTTTCGGCATCCGCCAGGCCATTGTTCAGCCCGCGGACGCCGAAGATCGGCACGATATGCGCGGCATCGCCGATGAAGAAGACGCGGCCGTGGCGGTAGTCATCGAGGCACAGCGTGTTGGCGGAATAGACGCTCCACCATTCCAACTCCCAGGGTTTGCTGTGGCCGACATCGGCGAGGATGGCGCCGACGCGGGCGCGGATGTTTTCCTCCTTCAGGGCGTCTGCCTCGCTCTCGCCTTCGCGAAGCTGGTAGTCGACACGCCAGATGTCATCCGGCTGCTTGTGAATCAGCACCGTGCCGCCGGGATTGCCGCTCGGTTCGAAAAAGGCGCGTCGCTCGGTCGGAAAATCGTGATCCATCCGGATATCCGCGATCACATAGCGACCTTCGTAATTGTCGCCCTTCAGCCGTAAGCCGAGCATCGATCTGACAGGCGAGCGCGCCCCGTCGGCGGCCAGCACATAGTCGGCATCGAGCCGATAATCACCCTCCGGCGATGAAATCCGGGCCGATACGCCATCGTTGTGACGCTCGATGGCCGATAATTCGCTCTGCCAGCGCATGTCGATGAGATCGCTCGTCGCGACCGCATCGTGCAGGAATTTTTCGATGTACTGCTGCTGCAGATTGTACATCGGCAGATATTTTTCGCCCGGCGGTTGCGGCATTTCGAGCCGGAAGATCTGTTCGCCGCGATAGTAGCTGCGGCCGAACCGCCAGCCGAGCGCCTTTTCGAGAAACGGCGTGACCGCCCCGATCCGCTCCAGGATATGCATGCTCGGCCGCGCGATGCAGATCGCGCGGCTACCGTCATTAAATGTGTCCTTGCGATCGATCAGCACGCTCTTGATGCCGTAGCGCGCAAGCACCAGCGCCGCCGTCATGCCGATCGGGCCGGCGCCGACGATCAGTACGCGGCGCCGTGTCGCGACGCCGTCAAGTTCGGGGACACGCCGGGCCGCAAAACGCGGATAGTCGAAGTAAAGCGAATCCAGCGTTCCCCTGCCGGCAGGTCTCATGCCTCCTCCATCTATCTCTTGCGGTCGAGAAATACCTGCATCAGCCGCTGCGGCTCGCCGGTCAGGAAGGACTGCCCGAACACGCCGACGCTGAGATTCACCGATTCCGTCAGCGGCCGTTCTTCCCATTGCCGCAGCAGTGCCTTCTGGGACCGCAGCGCTGCGGGACCGCATTCGAGCAGGGCATTGACCGTATGCTCGACGGCGGCATCGAGCCCGCCTTCCTTCGCGACCACGTCGACCAGGCCCCAGGCGAGCGCCGTGGGCGCGTCGATATTCTCGGCGGTCATCATCAGCCAGCGCGCACGGCCCCAGCCGATCAACCGCGGCAGCAATGCGGCGTGGATCACCGAGGGGATGCCGACACGGACCTCCGGCATGCCGAATTTGGCGTCGTGAGCTGCAATGCGGAAATCACAGGCGGCGGCGACTTCGAGGCCACCGCCGAGGCACCAGCCGGGCAGCCGCGCGATCACAGGCGCCGGAAAGCTGCGCACGGCCTCGCAGAGGTCGCGTAAGCGCGTGATGAAGGCTTCCGCGGACTTCTGGTCGAGCTTGGCCATCTCCTTGATGTCGGCGCCGCCGATCATGCTCTTCTCGCTCTGGCCGGCCAGGATCACCGCGCGAATAGTCTCGTCGGCGGCGAGCTTCTCGAACCCTTCGCACACGCCATCAGTGACAGTGGAGGAAAGGATGTTGAGGGTGCCCGCATTGCAGATCGAGAGACGCACGACGCCCCGGTCGTCGCGGTCGATGCCGCAGTGGGGATTAAGCATTTCCATTGTGTTTTCCGGACTTGTTCGGGACGGTTGACGCCACTTCCAGGGACATTGCGCCAGCTTGTCAAGGGGAGGCGGGGAGGGTGTTGCGCGGCGGCATCTTGCAGTGCACGCGACCGGAACGTTCACGATGATCGGCGCTGAAAAAGCGAAATAGATGCAGCTTTTCCCGCGCACAACTGCTATTATATGACTTCAGACATTTAATGGGATGCGTTGATGCGTTATTCGAAAGAGCACAAGCAGGAGACCCACGCGCGGATCGTGAAGAAGGCCTCGGTGCGGCTTCGCGAAAAGGGCGCGCATGGCATCGGCGTCGCCGACCTGATGAAGGAGGCCGGCCTCACCCATGGCGGCTTCTACGCGCATTTCGACTCGCGCGAGGCGCTGGTGATCGAGGCCTTTGCCTATGCGATGGACCGCTCGGTCGAGCACTGGCGCAAGATCGCCGCTGAGACGCTGCCGGAGAAGCGGCTGTCGACGATCATCGATTCCTACGTCTCGACGGTGCATCGCGACGATCCCGGCCGCGGCTGCGCGGTTCCCACGCTCGGCGCCGAGATCGCCCGCGAAAGCGCCAAGACCCGCAAGGCCTTTGCCGCCAAGCTGGAGCAGTTGATCGAGGTGATGGCCGATCAGATTACGGATGTGCCGCGAAAGACGGCGCGCAAGCAGGCGATGGGCACGCTGGCGACGATGATGGGCACGCTGGTGATGTCCCGCGTCGCGGGCAGCGGTGAACTCTCCGACGAGATTCTCGCCTCCGGCCGCGAGGCGGCGCTGGCCCGTGCCGAAGCGATTAAACCGGCTGCGAAGAAGGCACGGGCGAAGGTGAACTGATTGCGGCTTCCGTTCTTGTCGTCCCGGCCTTGAGCCGGGACCCATACGCCGCGGCCGGCGGAAGAGGCACGAGGCGAGACGGCCTCTCTCACAATTCATATCGGTGGTTTTGGGTCCCGGCTCGCGCTTCGCTTGGCCGGGACGACGATGGATTTGTGCCAGATCTTCACCTTCCGCAAAACAGCGCGCGCTCGCTGTCCACGGTCTCGCAGATGTAGTCGGCCACCGCTCTGATCCGCGCCAGATCCTTGCTGTCGGCGTGCATCAGCATCCAGAAAGTGCGCGAAATCCTGATCTCGTCCGGCAATACCGGGCGCAGCTCGGGGTGCGCCGTCGCCATGAAGTGCGGCAGCACCGCGATCCCAAATCCTGCGATGGTGGCGTTGAGCTGCGCGATCAGGTTGGCGCTGCGGAATTTGGCGGAGATTTTTGGCGAAACCTGCGGCAGGTAGTCCAGTTCCGGCGTAAACAGCAATTCCTCGATGTAGCCGACGAAGCGATGCCGGGGCAGGTCGCCGCGCGATACGATCTTCGGCATGCGGTCGAGATAGGCTGGCGCAGCATAAAGCCCGAGGCTGTAGTCGAGCAGCTTGCGCCCGACGATCCGGCCTTCCTTGGGCATGGTCAGGCTGATCGCAATGTCCGCCTCGCGCTTCGACAGGCTGAACAGCCGCGCGGTAGCGACGAGCTGCAAGTCGAGATCAGGATACCGCTCGGTAAATCTCACCAATCGCGAGGCCAGAAAATGGCTGCCGAAACCGTCGGGGGCGCCGATCCGGACCGTGCCGGTGAGCTGGGCGCGCGAGCCGCCGACCGCCTCCTGGTTGGCGACGATGGTGGATTCCATCGCTTCCGCGCTGTCGGCCACACGTTGGCCGGCTTCGGTCAGCAGGTAGCCGGTCTTGCGGCGATCGAACAGTTTTGCAGAGAGATGCCGTTCCAGGCGGTCGACACGCCGGATCACTGTGGCATGATCGACGGCAAGCTGCTTGGCGGCGGCGGAAACCGATCCGCCGCGGACGATCGCCAGCACGAAACGGAAGTCATCCCAATCGATCGTCTTGGTGCCTTGATCCAGCATTTCCGCACATCTATGGTGCAATATATCGGACTTGTATCCTAAGAAATGCGGGTCAAAAAGGTCTGTAAAGCGATCCAGCCGGGTTCTTAGGGAGGTTATTCATGCGCGCAATCGGACATTTCATCGGCGGCAAAGAGGTCAAGGGCACGTCCGGGCGAACTTCAGACGTTTTCGAGCCGATGACCGGCGACGTTCAGGCCAAGGTCTCGCTGGCGTCCAAGGCCGAGGTTCGGGCCGCCGTGGAGAACGCCAAGGTTGCCCAGGTCGAGTGGGCGAATACCAATCCGCAGCGCCGCGCGCGCGTGATGATGAAGTTCCTCGAGCTCGCCCAGCGCGATTACGACAAGCTCGCAGAGCTTTTGGCGCGCGAGCATGGCAAGACGGTTCCCGACGCCAAGGGCGACATCCAGCGCGGCCTCGAAGTCGTCGAATTCGCCTGCGGCATCCCGCATCTGATGAAGGGTGAATACACCGAGGGCGCCGGCCCAGGCATCGACATCTATTCGATGCGGCAGCCGCTGGGCGTCGTCGCCGGCATCACGCCGTTCAATTTTCCGGCGATGATCCCGATGTGGAAATTCGCGCCCGCGATCGCCTGCGGCAACGCCTTCATCCTGAAGCCGTCCGAGCGCGATCCGGGCGTGCCGATGATGCTGGCCGCCTTGATGATCGAGGCCGGCCTGCCGCCCGGCGTGCTCAACGTCGTCAACGGCGACAAGGAAGCGGTCGACGCCATCCTCGACGATCCGGATATCAAGGCGGTCGGCTTCGTGGGCTCTTCGCCGATCGCGCAATATATCTATGAGCGTGCGGCCGCTACCGGCAAGCGCGCGCAGTGCTTCGGCGGCGCCAAGAACCACGCCATCGTCATGCCGGACGCCGACATGGATCAGACCGTCGATGCGCTGATCGGCGCGGGCTACGGCTCGGCCGGCGAACGTTGCATGGCGATTTCGGTCGCAGTGCCCGTCGGCAAGCCCACCGCCGACCGGTTGATGGAAAAGCTGATCCCGCGCGTGGAATCCCTGAAGATCGGCACCTCGATCGATCCCTCCGCCGATTACGGCCCGCTGGTGACGAAGGAAGCGCTCAACCGCGTCAGGAACTACGTCGACATCGGCATCAAGGAGGGCGCGACGCTCGCTGTCGACGGCCGCAGCTTCAAGATGCAGGGCTATGAAAACGGCTTCTACATGGGCGGCTGTCTGTTCGACAACGTCACCAAGGATATGCGGATTTACAAGGAAGAAATCTTCGGCCCGGTACTCTCGGTGGTGCGCGCCCACGACTACAAGGAAGCGCTGGCCCTGCCGTCGGACCACGATTACGGCAACGGCGTTGCGATCTTCACCCGCGACGGCGACGCCGCGCGCGATTTCGCCGCCAAGGTCAATGTCGGCATGGTCGGCATCAACGTGCCGATCCCGGTGCCGATCGCCTACTACACCTTCGGCGGCTGGAAGAAGTCCGGCTTCGGCGATCTCAATCAGCACGGGCCGGATTCGATCCGCTTCTACACCAAGACCAAGACGATTACCTCGCGCTGGCCGTCCGGCGTCAAGGAGGGCGCGGAGTTCTCGATTCCGACGATGAATTGACGCGCGCGTCATAACCGGGGCGCGGAATGCAGTTCGCTCTCAACGAAGATCAAGTGGCGGTTCGCGACATGGCGCGCGAATTCGCCGCGGAAAAGATCGCGCCGCATGCGCTCCGCTGGGACGAGGAAAAGCATTTCCCCGTCGACGTGATGCGCGAGGCCGCAAGCCTCGGCATCGGCGGCATCTATATCAAAGACGACGTCGGCGGCTCTGCCATGACCCGCTTTGACGCCGCACTGATCTTCGAGGCGCTGGCAACGGGTTGCCCGACCGTGTCGGCCTTCATCTCGATCCACAACATGGCGTCGTGGATGATCGATGCCTATGGCAACGACATCCAGCGGCAGAAATGGCTGCCAAAGCTCTGCACCATGGAACTGCTGGCGAGCTACTGCCTGACCGAACCGGGCTCCGGCTCGGATGCCGCGGCGCTTCGCACCCGCGCGGTGCGCGACGGCGAGCACTACGTTCTGAACGGCCAGAAGCAGTTCATCTCCGGCGCGGGTGGCGGCGATCTCTATGTCGTGATGGTGCGGACCGGCACTGACGGCCCCAGTGGCATCTCCACGCTGGTGATTCCGGCCGACACGCCGGGTGTCTCGTTCGGCGCCAACGAGCGCAAGATGGGCTGGAACGCGCAGCCAACCCGCGCGGTGATTTTCGAGAATGCCCGTGTGCCGGTTGAAAATCGCCTGGGTGACGAGGGTATCGGCTTCAAGATCGCGATGGCCGGGCTCGACGGCGGCCGCATCAATATCGCGGCGTGCTCGCTTGGCGGCGCGCAAAGCGCGCTGGACAAGTCGCTGGCCTACATGAAAGAGCGAAAAGCTTTCGGAAAACGCCTCGACGAATTCCAGGCGCTGCAGTTCCGTCTCGCCGACATGGCGACCGAGCTTGAGGCAGCGCGGACGTTTGTCTGGCGCGCAGCCGCCGCCCTCGACCGCAAGGATGCCGACGCGACCGTGCTGTGTGCGATGGCAAAACGTTTTGGTACCGACGTCGGCTTCGAGGTCGCCAACCAGGCGCTGCAACTGCATGGCGGCTACGGCTACCTCAGCGAATACGGCATCGAGAAGATCGTGCGCGATCTGCGGGTGCACCAGATTTTGGAGGGGACCAACGAAATCATGCGGCTGATCGTGTCGCGCAAGCTGATCGAGGGCGCGCGATGACGGATGCGGCCGTTGCAGAGGGCGACCTGATCGCGCGCAAGGAAGGCTCAGTCGGCATTCTCCGCCTGAACCGGCCGAAGGCCATCAATGCGGTGACGCTGGAGATGTTCCACGACATTGACAGGGCGCTCGATGCCTTCGAGGCCGATCCTGCCGTCGCCGTGATCCTGCTGGAAGGCGCGGGCGAGCGTGGCCTTTGCGCCGGCGGCGACATCCGCGCGCTCTGGGAAAGCTCCAAGGTCAAGGGCGATCTCGGCAAGATCTTGTGGCGCGACGAGTACATCCTCAACGCCCGCATCAAGAAATTCGCGAAACCGTACGTCGCCTTCATGGACGGCATCGTAATGGGCGGCGGCGTCGGCCTGTCGGCGCATTCCAGCCACCGTGTCGTGACCGAGAAGACAAAACTTGCGATGCCCGAAGTCGGGCTCGGTTTTTTCCCCGATGTCGGCGGCACCTGGCTGTTGTCGCATTCGCCCGGAGAGATCGGCACCTATTTTGGATTGACCGGGCAGACCATGAATGGCCCCGACGCGATGCATGCAAAGTTTGCCGATGCGGTGGTGCCGTCGTCAAAACTGCCGGCCTTGCGTGATGCGTTGACGAAGATAGGGTCCGGCACAACATCGGCGGACATCAGGAAACTGATCGACGGCTTCTCGACCGGAGAGACGGCCGGGCCGGTCGCCGCGATGCAGACGAAGATAGACGCGTTGTTCTCCCACGATCGCATGGAAGACATTGTCGCGACGCTGCAGCGCGATGGTTCAGACTTCGCGCAGGCGACATTGAAAACGCTGAGCGAGAAGTCGCCGCGCGGCATGGTGGTGACGCTGAAGCTGCTGCGGTTGGCGCGTACGGCCCGCTCGCTGGAAGAGTGCTTGGTACGGGAATATCGCGCCGCGCTGGAAGTCTTCGCCAGCGATGATTTCCGCGAGGGCGTGCGCGCCGCCGTGATCGACAAGGACCGCAATCCAAAATGGTCGCCCGCTAGAATCGAAGACGTGACGCCGGCAATGCTCGCGCCGTATTTCGCCGAGATCGGCGCCCACGAACTGAAATTTCCCTGATCAGAACAGAAAAAGCTTAGCGGAGGATTCGAGATGGCAAATATCGCATTCATTGGCCTCGGCAATATGGGCGGCCCGATGGCGGCCAATCTGGTCAAGGCCGGCCACAAGGTCACCGCGTTCGATCTGGTGGCGGCTTCGCGCGATCAGGCAAAGGCGGACGGGGCCGCCATCGCCGAGAGTTCGGTAGCCTCCGTCAAGGGCGCCGACGTGGTCATCACCATGCTGCCGGCGGGCAAGCATGTGCTGTCGGTCTGGAATGAGGTGGTCCCGGCGATGGCCAAGGGCACGCTGATCATCGACTGCTCGACCATCGATGTCGAAAGCGCCAAGCAGGCGCATGCGCTGGCCGCCAAAAGCGGCATGCTCTCGGTCGATGCGCCGGTTTCCGGTGGAACCGGCGGCGCCAAGGGCGCGACACTAACCTTCATGTGCGGCGGCGACGACAAGGCGTTCGCTGCGGCAAAGCCTGCGCTGGAGAACATGGGCAAGAAGATCGTGCATTGCGGCGGCGCCGGCGCGGGGCAGGCGGCCAAGATCTGCAACAACATGATCCTGGGCATTTCCATGATCGGGGTTGGGGAAGCTTTTGCGCTCGCCGAAAAACTCGGCCTGTCGCACCAGGCGCTGTTCGACGTCGCCTCGACCTCCTCAGGCCAATGCTGGGCGCTGACGTCCTATTGCCCGGTGCCCGGCCCGGTGCCGACTTCGCCGGCGAACAACGGCTACAAGCCCGGATTTGCCTCGGCGCTGATGGTGAAGGACCTCACCCTGGCGCAGGATGCGGCCAACGCCGCTGGAGCCGCGACGCCGCTCGGCAAGCACGCGCAGGAGATCTACAAGGCCTTCGACGCCGCCGGCCACGGCGGGGTGGATTTTTCCGGTATTATCCAGCACGTTAGGAGCCTCGCCGGGAAATAACGGAGACCTGATGACCACCTTCCAGGAAGCGCGCGCCTTTCTGCTCAAGCATCGCACCGATTACGATGCGGCAGTAAAAGGATTTCGCTGGCCCGATCCGGTTCCGTTCAACTGGGCGCTCGACTGGTTCGATGCGGAACTTGCTGCGAATGCCGACAGTCGCGACCGTCCGGCACTCTGGATCGTCGATCCCGGCGACAAGGAGACAAAACTCTCCTTCGCGACGCTGTCGCGCCGATCCAACCAGGTCGCGAACTTCCTGCGCGCGCAGGGGCTGAAGCGCGGCGATCATTTGTTGCTGCTGCTCGGCAACGTCGTGCCGCTGTGGGAGACCATGCTGGCGGCGATGAAGCTCGGCGTCGTCGTGATTCCCGCGACCACGCTGCTCACCCCTGACGAATTGCGCGACCGGCTCGATCGGGGCAGGGCGCGGGCGGTGGTCGCCTCGCAGGATCAGGTCGCAAAATTTGCAGGCCTTGGCGGCGGACTGGCGCGTATCGTGGTCGGCGCGACGTCCCAGCATGATGGCTGGCGCGCGTTCGAGGAGTCCGCCAACGCCTCCCACGACTTTACGGCTGATGGACCGACCAATGCCGACGACCCGATGCTGCTCTATTTTACCTCGGGCACCACGGCAAAACCAAAACTCGTGCGGCACAGCCAGCGCAGCTATCCGGTAGGCCATCTGTCGACGATGTTCTGGCTCGGCCTGCAGCCGGGCGACGTGCACCTCAACATTTCATCGCCGGGCTGGGCCAAGCATGCCTGGAGCTGCTTCTTCGCGCCGTGGAATGCGGGGGCGACCGTGTTCGTGGTCAACCAGCCGCGCTTCGACGCCAAGGCGCTGCTCGCGACCGTCGGCCGCTGCGGCGTCACCACGCTATGCGCGCCGCCGACGGTGTGGCGGCTGTTCATTCAGGAGAAACTCGCGGATTTCAAGGTCAGCCTGCGCGAGGTCTGCGGCGCCGGCGAGCCGCTCAACCCCGAAGTGATCGATCAGGTGAAGACGGCGTGGGGCCTCACCATCCGCGACGGCTATGGCCAGACCGAGACCGCGGCGCTGGCCGGCAACTCGCCGGGACAGAAGGTCAAGGTCGGCTCGATGGGTCGCCCGTTGCCGGGCTACCGGGTGCGGATCACCGACAATGACGGCCACGTCACCAAGGAGGGCGAGGTGACGCTGGTGCTCGGCGTTGACCGGCCCGCAGGCCTGATGCAGGGCTATCAGGGCGACGACGGCAAATTGAGCGGCGCGGACGGCGACCTCTACCGCTCGGGCGATGTGGTGTTTGCCGACGACGAGGGCTACCTGACGTTCGTCGGCCGCTCCGACGACGTCTTCAAATCATCCGACTACCGCATCAGCCCGTTCGAACTTGAGAGCGTGCTGCTGGAACATGAGCAGGTCGCGGAAGCCGCTGTCGTCCCGAGCCCCGATCCTATCCGGCTCGCGATTCCCAAGGCCTATGTGCTGCTGGTGTCGGGCGTCGAACGCACGCCGGAGACCGCCTTATCGATCTTCAAGCATCTGCACACCCGGCTTGCCCCCTTCAAGCGCATTCGCAAGATCGAATTGGTGACGGAACTGCCCAAGACAATTTCCGGAAAGATCCGCCGCGTGCAGTTGCGTCGGCTCGAACATGATAATGACCGCAGTGACGCGCTGCGCGGCGCGGAGTTCCGCGAAGAAGAATTCCCGGAGCTGCAGAAAGTGCGGACTGCCGGGTTGGAGAGCTGATCAATGAATGAAGTCTGGAAGAAGCCGCCGGTCTCCTTTGAGGCCTATCAGGCCATGGTCGGCAAGGAGATCGGCGTGTCGTCGTGGCACCTGATCGACCAGAGGCGGATCAACGTCTATGCCGACGTGATCGAGGACCATCAGTTCATCCATGTCGATCCTGAAAGGGCAAAGAAGGAAACCGCGTTCGGCAACACCATCGCGCACGGCTTCCTCACGATGTCGCTGATGAGCATCATGTCCTACGAGGTGATGCCGGTCATCGAGGGCACCGCGATGGGTGTGAACTACGGGTTCGACAAATTGCGCTTCCTCTCGCCGGTGCGGGCGGGCTCGCGGGTGCGCGGCCGGTTTACGCTCGCCGAAGCCAAGCTGCGCAAGCCGAAAGAGCTGCAGTCGCGCACCAATGTCACCGTCGAGATCGAGGGCGAGGATAGGCCCGCGCTGGTCGCCGACTGGATCGGGCTGATCTATTTCAGTTGACCTCTCATTCGTCGCTGCCGGGCTTGACCCGGCCATCCATCGCTGCTCAAAAAAGCTCTTCAATTTGATGGATGCCCGGGGCAAGCCCGGGCATGACGAGAATCCGGGAATTCCACTCATGGCAATCAGGTTTGACGGACGCGTCGCTATCGTCACCGGCGCGGGCAATGGTCTGGGACGGGCGCATGCGCTGGGGCTGGCGAGCCGCGGCGCCAAGGTGGTGGTGAATGATTTTGGCGGTGCGCGCGACGGCACCGGCGGCTCGTTGTCGCCGGCCGAAGCCGTGGTCGAGGAAATCCGCAAAGCCGGCGGCACCGCGATGGCCGATGGCGCCGACGTCTCGAAGTTCGGACAAGTCACGGCGATGGTCGAGCGGGCTACGAAGGAGTGGGGCAGCGTCGATCTGCTGTGCGCCAATGCCGGCATTCTGCGCGACAAGTCATTCGCAAAAATGGACATAGCCGACTTTGCCAAGGTGCTCGACGTGCATCTTGTCGGCACTTTTTACTGCTGCAAGGCGGTATGGGAGGGCATGCGCGAGCGGAATTATGGCCGCATCGTGCTGACGACCTCGTCGTCGGGTCTGTTCGGTAATTTCGGCCAGGCCAATTACGGCGCGGCCAAAGCCGGCATGGTCGGCCTGATGAACGTACTGGCCGAGGAGGGCCGCAAGAACAACGTCCGCGTCAACACGATCTCGCCGACCGCGGCGACCCGGATGACGGAAGAACTGCTGCCGCCGCAGGCGCTCGCCCTGATGCGCCCCGAGGCGATCACGCCGGCTGTGGAATTCTTGCTCAGCGAGGACGCGCCGACCCGCACCATCATGGGCGCGGGGGCCGGCTCTTTCGCGGTGATCAAGATCATCGAGACCGAGGGCATCAACTTAGCCCAGTCCGACTGGACGCCGGATGCGATTGCCGCGCGTTTCGCCGAGATCGACGATGTGTCGAAAGCCAGGGCGCTGCAGGGCGCGTTCGAGCAGACGCAGAAGTATGTCGCCCAGGCTGCGGCGCGGGCGGGGATCAAGCTGTAAGCGCGCTTCGCACTCTCCGCCGTCATGGCCGGGTCAAGCCCGGGCATGACGACTGTTATTGTGGCAGCCAATCTGGCCTACACTCCCGCCATGTCTACAACGTCACAACACGTCGCCATCATCGGCGCCGGCCCCGCCGGCCTGATGGCGGCCGAAGTGCTCGCGCAGGGCGGTGCTTATGTCACCGTCTACGACGCGATGGCCGCCGCCGGCCGCAAGTTCCTGATGGCGGGAAGAGGCGGGCTGAACCTCACGCACAGCGAGCCATTGCCGCAATTCCTCGCGCGGTACCGCGAGGCGGTGCCGCATCTGAAAGCTGCGATCGAAGCGTTCCCGCCGAGCGCCTTGCGTGACTGGAGCGAAGCGCTGGGGCAGGAAACATTTGTCGGCTCCAGCGGTCGCGTCTTCCCGAAAGCCTTCAAGGCCTCACCATTGCTGCGCGCATGGCTGCGGCGGCTGGACTCGAGGGGCGCAAGACTGGCGCTGCATCACCGCTGGACCGGCTGGGATGAGCAGGGCCGTCTGCATTTTCAAGCGCCGGATGGACCGCAAGTCTTCGCGACGGGCGCGACCGTACTAGCCCTTGGCGGTGCAAGCTGGCCGCGGTTGGGTTCGGATGGCGCGTGGGCGGAGACACTCGCCGCCAAAGGGGTGAAGATATCGCCGCTGCAACCGGCCAATTGCGGCTTTACGATTGCCTGGTCGGATATCTTTCGCGATCGATTCGAAGGTCAGCCGCTCAAGGGCGTGACGCTCATCTTTGGTGAGCATAGCGTGCGCGGTGAAGCCGTCGTGACGCGCTCCGGCATCGAAGGCGGCGCGATCTATGCGCTGTCGGCCGAGTTGCGCGAGGCGATCGATCGGTCGGGACAAGCAACACTGCGCATTGCGCTGCGACCCGATCTCGATATGAACGAGTTGATCGCGAGGGTTTCTGCGCCGAGGGGTAAGCAATCCCAGTCCAACTTCCTGCGCAAAGCCGCAAATCTTTCCCCGGTCGCAATCGGCTTGTTGCACGAGGCAGCCAAGGCATCCGGCGCTTCCCTTGCGTCGCTGTCGCCGACGGGCCTCGCTAGCCTGATCAATGCCGCCCCGATCAAACTCACTGGCGTTGCACCGATCGCACGGGCGATCTCGACCGCGGGCGGAATTGCGTTCAGTGAAATCGACGGTGACTTCATGCTCCGCCGTTTATCCGGCGTGTTCGCGGCGGGCGAGATGCTGGACTGGGAAGCGCCGACCGGCGGCTATCTGTTGCAGGCGTCGTTTGCGACGGGAGCGGCGGCCGGGCACGGCGCGTTGAAGTGGCTAAACCGAAAAATCTAACCCCGTCATTGCGAGCGAAGCGAAGCAATCCATTGTCGCCGCGACGAAGCATCGATTGCTTCGTCGCTTCGCTCCTCGCAATGACGGCGGGATGTCGGCGCTACCGCAACTTCCCCCGCGCCGCGACCGGCAGCGTGCCGATGATCTGCTCGCCGCGCACCATCACCACTTCGTCCATCATGTTGACGACGACGCAGACGTGGTTGGGCACGATCCGCACGACGTCGCCGACGACTGGCCGCGTGTTGCTGCGGGCCAGATCGAGGAAGCCGTGCTCTTCCGCAAAGCGCGCGATCTTGGCTTCGGGGTGTTCCAGAATCAGCCCGTAACCGTCGAGCCCGCCGCCGGGATCCGAGGTTAGCGTTTTCGAGCCGGCGTCAAGGATGCCGCGGTCCGGGCCGGCGCGGCTGACCACGGTGGAATAGATGTTGAGCGCGCAATCGTCCCAACTGGCGACGCCGGCGGCGACCTGCATGCGGTCGTTGTAGATGTAGGTGCCGGGACGATGCTCGGTCGCGCCCTTGAGCTTGCCGAGGTTTTTTAGGTTCGGCGAGCCGCCGGTCGAGACCATCGCCGCATCGAGCCCGTGCGTGCGAATGCCGGCCAGCGCCTCGTCGTAAAACTTCTGCGCCTCGGCCCAGCCGGTCTCGGTTGGGTACAGCATGAAGCCCGCAAACTGCAGCCCCTGGGAGGCTGCGATCTCACGGGCCAGCGCAATCGCTTCGCCCGGTGTTTCGACGCCGGCGCGCTTGCGCCCGGTGTCGCACTCGACCACAACCGACAGCGGGCGTCCCGACGCGGCGGCGGCCTGCGGCAGGCCCGCGATCACGGTCGAATTGTCGGCGGCGACCGTCATGTTGGCCTTGGCCTGCAGCGCGGCGAGGCGGGCCATTTTCTCCTCGCCGATCAGATTGTAGCTGATCAGGATGTCGTCGATGCCGGCTTCCGCCATCACTTCGGCCTCGCCGAGCTTCTGGCAGGTGATGCCCTTGGCGCCGGCTGCGACCTGCATCTGCGCCAGCAAGGGACTCTTGTGGGTCTTGATGTGCGGTCGGTTGGCGACGCCGGCCGTGTCGCAGGCCATCTGGATCCGCGCGATATTGCGCTCGACACGGTCCAGGTCGATCACGGCGCAGGGCGTGCCGTATTCACGGGCGATCTTGGCGGCGAGGGGGGTGGTCATGGATCAAGCCTGCTCTATCTCTTCTCGCAAAACTTCCAGCTCCAGCCACCGGTCTTCGGCGGCCGCCAGCTCTTCCTGCGCCTTCGCCATCGCCGCGGAGGCCGCATCGAACTTCTTGCGATCCTTGGCGTAGAGGTCGGGATCGTCAAGCATCTTCTGCTGTTTCGCGATCTCGGCGTGTAACTTTGCGATCGTCTTTGGAAGGGTTTCCAGCGCGTGTTTCTCGTTGAAGTTCAGCCGACGCTTCGGCGCCGCGGAGGGCGTGGCAGCCTTGGCCTCTTTCTTTTCTTCCGCAGGCGGTGTCGGCTTCGGCGCTTCCCGCGACAAATCCTCGCCGCGCTGCGCGAGCATGTCGGTGTAGCCGCCGGCATATTCGATCCAGCGGCCGTTGCCCTCGGGCACGATCACCGACGTCACCACCCGATCCAGGAAGTCGCGGTCGTGGCTGATCAGGATCACCGTGCCCTCATAGTCGCCGAGCATTTCCTCGAGCACGTCAAGCGTCTCGAGGTCGAGGTCATTGGTCGGTTCGTCGAGCACCAGCAGGTTCGACGGTTTCGCCAGCGCACGGGCCAGCATCAGCCGGCCGCGCTCGCCGCCGGAGAGCGCTTCCAGCGGTGTGCCGCGTTGCTCCTGCGCGAACAGAAAGTCCTTCATGTAGCCGATGACGTGCCTGGGCTTGCCGCCGACCATGACGTGGTCACCGCGGCCGCCGGTCATGGCTTCGGCCAGCGTCGATTTCGGATCGAGGCTTTCGCGGTGCTGGTCGAGCGTCGCCATTTCGATATTGGCGCCAAGCCGGATTGTGCCGCTATCCGGCGGATCGTTGCCGATCAGGAGGTGGACCAGCGTGGTCTTGCCGGCCCCGTTGGGCCCGACGATGCCGATCCGGTCGCCGCGCTGCACACGGGTCGAGAAGCCTTCGACGATCTTTCGCTCGCCATAGGCCTTGGCGACGTTCTTGGCTTCGATCACCAGCCGGCCGGATTTGTCGGCTTCCGCAGCGGCGAGATTGGCGTTGCCGGTCGCACCACGATAATCGCGCCGCTGGTCGCGCAGCGCGTGCAGATTGCCGAGCCGCTTGACGTTGCGCTTGCGCCGGCCGGAGACGCCGTAGCGCAGCCAGTGCTCCTCGTTGACGATCTTGCGGTCGAGCTTGTGCTGGTCGCGCTCTTCTTCCGCCAGCACCTCGTCGCGCCAGGCTTCGAACGCCGAGAAGCCGCGGTCGATCTGCCGGATCTGGCCGCGGTCGAGCCAGGCGGTCGAGCGCGACAGGTTGGACAGGAAACGACGGTCGTGGCTGATAATGACGAGCGCACAGCGGCGGCTTTGCAGTTCGCCTTCCAGCCATTCGATGGTGGGAAGGTCCAGATGGTTGGTCGGCTCGTCCAGCAGCAGGATATCGGGCGAGGGAGCCAGCACGCGTGCCAGCGCCGCGCGGCGGGCCTCGCCACCCGAGACGTGCGCGGGATCTTCATCGCCGGAAAGCCCAAGCTGTTCGACGAGATAGCGCGCCTGGTAATGATCGTCGCCCGGGCCGAGGCCCGCCTCGACATAGGCCAGCGTCGTCTTGTGGTCGCCGAAATCAGGCTCCTGCGGCAGATAGCGGATGGTGGCGCCCGGCTGCACGAAGCGGTTGCCGCCATCGGGCTCGACGAGGCCGGCGGCGATCTTGAGCAGCGTCGATTTGCCGGAGCCGTTGCGCCCGATCAGGCAGACGCGCTCACCCGATGACACCGACAACTCGACGCCCGACAGCAGCGGCGTGCCGCCAAACGTCAGCCTTATATCCTTCAACTGGATCAGCGGTGGCGCCATCGTTCAATCCTGGTTCGGCGCAGGCTGCTGCGCGCGCTGGCGCTGGATGCGGCGGATGGCCTGGTCGAGCGCCGACAGGAACGCCGAGCGGTCGCGCGGGGCAAACGACCTTGGACCGCCGGTCACTTCGCCGGATGAGCGCAGATCGGTCATGAGATTGCGAACCGCCAGCGTCATGCCGATGGACGCTTCCGTGAACGGCTTGCCGTTCGGCGCAATCACTTCGGCTCCTGTTTTCACGCAGCGGCTGGCGAGCGGGATATCCGACGTGATGACGATGTCACCTTTGCCGGCGCGCTCGGCGATCCAGTCGTCGGCGGCATCCATGCCGGACCCAGCGGCAATGCGCTCGATCAGCGGATCCTGCGGCACGCGGATGAAATTGCCTGCGACCACGCTGACCGGCAGGCCGTGCCGGCCCGCGACGCGATAGATCTCGTCCTTCACCGGGCAGGCGTCGGCATCGACATAAATGCGGGTTGGGTTCAATTCAGGCATATCTCGGCGGCGTGTTCTTGCCCGCGCGTGGTAACCTATTCGATGTTCGAATGCGAGGAAAACAGGGGGCGGGAACACGCTTGCCACGGTACATTCTTTGCGTACGATAAACGGCTGAAAACAACCAAGAATAAGGGGAAACCGGCATGCCCATCGAGCCGTATCGCGTCCAGGCCTACAACACCGCCAAACAATCCGAAAACAAGATGCATGACGACACCGTGGCAAAGCGGTTCGGATTCTCGGGCGGGCTGGTTCCGGGCGTCGACGTGATGGCCTACATGGTGCACCAGCCGGTCGCAAAATGGGGCCGCGCCTTCCTGGAACGCGGCCTGATCGACGCCCGCTTCGTCAAGCCGGTCTATGACGGCGAGGTGACCGAGCTTACGGCAGACGAAGGCAACGGCGTGCTCTCGATCCAGGTGCAAAGCCGCGGCCAGCTCTGCGCCACCGGCACCGCATCATTGCCGGCATCCGCGCCGGCTGTTTCGATGGCCGACTACAAGGAAGTCGCGGCAGTCGCGGAGCGCAAGCCGGTCAATGCCGCTTCCTATGAGCTCGGCAAATGGCTCGGCACCATGCCGCGCGACTGGCCGGGCGATGCGGCCGCAGGCTATCTCGCCGACATCAGGGAAGCCGATCCGATCTACACGAAGGAGGGCCTCGGCCATCCCGGCCTGCTGCAACGGGTGATGAACCGGGTGCTGGTCGACAACGCAATCCTGGGCCCGTGGATTCACGTCGGCAGCCGCATGCAGCTTTTGTCGGCCACGAAGGCTGGCGACGTCATCACCGCCCGTGCCAAGGTGATCGGCAATTACGACAAGAAGGGTCATCGCTTCGTCGAGCTCGACGCACTGGTCGTCGCCAACGGCAAGACGCCGCTGGCACATTGCCGCCATGTCGCGATCTACCAGCCGCGCGAGCAGGCGGCGGCGTAGGCACAGTGCCCGCCCGTTCTCAGTCGTCATGCCCAGGTCTTGTGCCGGGCATCCACGTTCTTCGTGCAGCAAGACGTGGATGGCCGGGACAAGCCCGGCCATGACGGGGTCTCAAGCCGCCTTCGCCTTCGCATCCTGGATCGCGCGCCAAACCCGCTCCGGCGTCAAGGGCATGTCGATATGGGTGATGCCATACTCCGACAGCGCATCCACCACCGCATTGACGACGCAGACCAGGCTGCCGGCGCAGCCGGCTTCGCCGCAGCCTTTGGTGCCCAGCGGATTGGATTTTGCGGGCGAGGGATGGTCGCCGACTTCCATCGGCGGGATGTCTTCGGCCCGCGGCAGCGCGTAATCCATGAACGAGCCGGTGATCGGCTGGCCGCTGGAATCGTAGCTGACCTGCTCCATCAGCGCCTGGCCGATGCCCTGCGCCACGCCGCCGTGCAACTGGCCGGCGACGATCATCGGATTGACCACGGTGCCGAAATCGTTGACGGCGAAATAGCGCACGATTTGCACGACGCCGGTCTCGGGATCGATTTCCACTTCCGCGACATGGCAGCCATTGGGGAAGGTCGACGGCGTGTCCTTGGTGGCATGGTCGACGTCGAGCGACAACGGCACGCCCTCGGGCATCCTGCCCTCGCGCACCCGCTGCGCCAGCTCCATGATGCCGATCGAGCGGTCGGTGCCGGCGATGGTGAAGCGGCCACTGGCAAACTCGATATCGCCCTCGGACGCTTCCATCAGATGCGCGGCGGCCTGCTTGCCTTTGGCGATCACGAGTGCGCTAGCCTCCACGATCGCCTGGCCCGTCGCCGTGATCGAGCGCGAGCCGCCGGTGCCGTTGCCGAAGCGGACGAGATCGCTGTCGTTCTGCTCGATGGTGATTTTCTCGAAGGGAACGCCGAGTTGCGCCGACAGCACCTGCGCGAACGGCGTGGCGTGGCCCTGGCCGTAATCGAGCGTACCGGTGGTCAGCTTCACCGAACCATCGGGCTCGAAGGTGATCTTGCCGAGTTCGCCGCTCGGCGGCGCGGTGACTTCGAGATACGAGCCGACGGCAATGCCGCGCAGCTTGCCATTCTTCTTGCTCTCCTTCTTCCGCTTCGCAAAATTGGCGTGATCGGAGATCTCCAGCGCCTTGTTGAAGACGCCTGCGAAATCGCCGCTGTCATAGGTGACGCCCGAGGCCGCCGCGAACGGCAGTTGCGCCGGCTTGATGAAGTTGCGCTTGCGCAAGATCAGACGATTGATGCCCATCTCGTCGGCGGCGCGGTCGATCAGCCGCTCCATGTAGTAGTTGGCCTCGGGCCGGCCGGCGCCGCGATAGGCCCCCATCAGCGTGGTGTTGGTCAACACCGTCTTGATGTCAACGCCGAGCAGCGGCGTGCGGTAGACGCTGGCGAGGTTCTTGCCGGTGTTGAGCGACAGCGGCCCCGGCGCAACGCCGGTGATGTAGGCGCCGAGATTGCCGTAGCCCTGCAGGCGCACCGCGAGAAACCTGCCTTCGGCATCGAGCGCCAGCTCGGCGTGAATGAGCTGCGCACGGCCATGGCTGTCGGAGAGGAAGCTGGTCGAGCGCTCATCGGTCCACTTCACCGGGCGGCCCAGCGCCTTCGCCGCGTGCAGGATGCAGGTATACTCGGGATAGCTGACGTTCTTCATGCCGAAGGAGCCGCCGACATTGGCGGTCAGGACGCGAACCTTGTCGTTCGGCACGTTGAGGATTTTCGCCAGCGTCACCTTGTTGCCGGAGACGCCCTGCGTCGGCACCTGCAGCGTGAACCGTTCGGCCGCCTTGTCAAACGCCGCCAGCGCCACGCGCGGCTCCATCGACACTACGGCGACGCGGGTGTTGACGATGTCGAGTTTTGTCACATGCGCAGCCGCGGCAAACGCAGCGTCGATCTTGGCCGTATCGCCGTAGTGATAATCGAGCGCGACGTTGTTGGGGATGTGATCGTAAAGCTGAGGCGCGCCGGGCTTGGCGGCTTCCGCCGCATCGGTCACGGCAGGCAGCGGCGCGATGTCGAGTTCGACGGCCTCCGCCGCGTCACGCGCCTGCGCCAGCGTTTCCGCGACCACAAAGGCTACGGGATCGCCGACAAAGCGCACCTTGTCGGTCGCCAGCGCCGGACGGTTGGTCTGCAATAGCGGCGAGCCGTCGCGGCTCTTCAAGGGCAGGCCGCAGGTGAAGGGGCTGTAGCCGGCCGCTTCGAGATCCTTGCCGGTCCAGATGCCAAGCACGCCCGGCATCGCCTTGGCGGCGGCCGCGTCGATGCCCTTGATGATTCCGTGGGCATGGCTGGAGCGCACCATCCAGCAATAGGCTTGGCCGGGCAGGGTGAAATCGTCGGTATATTTGCCCTTGCCGCGAACCAGCGTGTCGTCTTCCTTGCGGCGCACAGGCTGCCCCACCCCGTATTTTTGCAGTGCGATAGCGTTGTCCAGGGAGGCGGCCGACGTGTGATCTTGCATCGAAAAATACCTGAAATGCTTGGGATTCTCTCGGATTTTCCCGGTTCCGCGGGGTCCTGCTGAGATAACGCACCGCGTCATGGCCGACAACGCCTGATTGGGCATAGTCCTATGTGATGGGTTGTTGCGTAGCCCCTTGGCGCTGCTAAAGTTTCCGTGAACGGTAATTTTCTTCGGCGGCCGGGAAGCGGACGCGGAAAGACAGTTTTGATGAAGGACGATACGCGGCTGCGCGAAGGTCTTGAGGCCTGCGCTAGCCCGTCAGGGTCGATTGCGGCGGCCACGGCAAACGGTGTCTATGCCGCGCTCGATCTTGGCACCAATAATTGCCGGCTTTTGATCGCCAGTCCGGCCGGCGATGGTTTTCGCGTGGTGGATTCGTTTTCGCGGATCATCCGGCTCGGCGAGGGCATTTCCGCGACCGGTTCCATCAGCGAGGCGGCGATCGACCGCGCCATCGCGGCGCTCAGCATCTGCAGCGACAAGATCCGCTATCGCAAGGCCCACCGCCTGCGGCTGATCGCAACCGAAGCCTGCCGTGCCGCCGCCAATGTCGACAGCTTTCGGGCGCGGGTTGCGGCGGAGACTGGCATCCGGCTCGAGGTGATCGATCGCGAAACCGAAGCGACGCTGGCCGTGATCGGCTGCTCGCCACTGCTCGACACAAGAGGCCGTGGCGCGATCCTGTTCGACATCGGCGGCGGCTCGACCGAATTGGTCCGGATCGAGCGCGATCCCACCGAGCAGAATGCGCCGCCGCGGATCAAGGCGTGGATGTCGATCCCGCTCGGCGTCGTCACTTTGGCCGAGCATTTCGGCGGACGTGACGTTACCGCCAAATGCTATGCGCAGATGGTGGGCGAAGTCGCGCAATATGTGGCGCCGTTCGCGGCCGAGCATGGCACCGATTTGCGCGACATGCATATGCTGGGGACATCCGGTACCGTGACGACGCTCGCCGGCATCCATCTCAACCTGGTGCGCTACGATCGCCGGCGCATCGACGGCATCTGGATGAACGGTTCCGACGTCACGACGGTGATCGAGCGGCTGCTTGGCATGAGCTATCAGGAGCGCGCCAACAATAATTGCATCAGCGTCGAGCGCGCCGATCTGGTGCTGGCCGGCTGCGCCATTCTGGATGCGATCCGCGATGCCTTCCCGCTGCCGCGGCTGCGCGTCGCCGACCGGGGCCTGCGCGAGGGCATGCTGGTCGAGATGATGCGCGAGGACGGCGCTCTTCGCGCGTGCTAGCACGCGGGCGTCCTCATCTGTCAGATTTGGTCAGCCTTGCGCTATGCGCAAAAACGGGAAAAGCGAAAAACGGGAAAAGCGGCTGAGATGCAGCCACTCTTCCTCCAAGTTCACCTTCCAAGTCCATCGGGAACCGGACTAGGCAGCACGCCGAATCTCTTCCATGTTTTGATTGATCTGCTTTCCGGCATCGTCGGCCAATTTGAGCGACAGGTCGGCTATCCGACGGCTGCTCTCCAGAACAGTTCCCACGGTTTCGCGCACCAAGTCAGTTTGTACGGCCGCAACCTCCTGAGGAGTTCGGCAGGCCCATAATTCGTTCATACGGTCCATGTTCTTCTCGACTTGATGTCGAACCAACTGCAAGTATTCCCGAGACATCCCGCCCATCACATTGGCAGCAGCGGTGCTTGCGTAAAGTATGGTTTGGGCGTTGCGGGCCGATCGTTCAGTTGCCTGTTGCACCCCGTCTCCTGACAAGCCCAGCGTGCGACCCAACTGCTCGGTAGACCGGCCCATGACCGTGTTTGCCATATCCAGACCGAACCGCCAGACGTTCTGTACCGTCTCGGCGTTTTGCTTGAGCAGATTGGCACTTGCCCGAGCCACTTCTTCCCCGGTCTCAGCCGCAGCTTGTCCGATGCGGCTGGTCTGTTCGGCAGTCCTCTCGCTGGCGCGGCGGGCTGCGTCTTCCATGCCTTGTGTTGACTTTTCCTCCTGGCGTGGGTTTGCCATCTTTTTTCTCCGCTGATTGCAGGTTGATGACTTGCCCCAGCCCCTTCCCGAGCAACGCAATCATTGTGCGACCGTTCCAGGTCTCCCGATATTTCGGTGATCCTCGATGCTGCCCAGGAATGCCCACATGTCCCGGTTGTGTCGCGGACTGGGCGGCGCGGCAGGTGCGCTGTTTCGCCGACCTTGTTATATTTCTGTGTGCCCGCTATGGGGCTGATGACCACAGGCGACATCATACTCGTTTCAACGCGAATCCGGTTTCGTGCTATTGATTCCAGGCTCCGGATCCGGGCGACATTCAAGACAAGCACCAATATGGCAAAAGACACCACCGGACGGCTGCACGTCACGGTCAAGACCGGTGGCAAGCGCAAGCTGTCATCAAAGCTCTGGCTCGAGCGTCAGCTCAACGATCCCTACGTAGCGAAGGCCAAGCGCGAGGGCTATCGCTCGCGCGCGGCCTACAAGCTGATCGAGATCGACGACAAATATCGCTTTCTCAAGCCCGGCATGGCGGTGGTCGATCTCGGCGCGGCCCCCGGCGGCTGGAGCCAGATCGCGGCGAAACGCGTCGGCGCGATCAACGGCAAGGGCAAGGTGATCGCGATCGACCTGCTGGAGATGCCGGAAATTCCCGGCGTCAATTTTGCGCAGCTCGATTTTCTGGCCGAGGACGCGCCCGAAAAACTGATTGCGATGATGGGCGGGCGCGCCGACGTGGTGATGTCCGACATGGCGCCCAATACCACCGGCCACCGCAAGACGGATCAATTGCGCATCGTCGGCCTTATCGAAACGGCGGCCGCCTTCGCCGCCGACGTGCTCAATCCCGGCGGAACGTTTCTGGCCAAGGCCTTTCAGAGCGGCGCAGACGCCGAACTGGTCGCGCAATTGAAGCGCGATTTCGCCAGCGTGCGCCACGTCAAGCCGGCTTCGAGCCGGCAGGATTCGTCCGAGCGCTACGTGCTGGCGATGGGATTTCGCCGCCAGCCCGCCCGGCTTTAGCGCAACCTTTACGCGGCCGCGGTCGATGAATGTCTGCCTGGTTGCGGCGTGAGCGGCGCTAACGCCCAGCCTGAGCAATGCCATTGGAACTTTTTCCCGGATGGCGCATATTACTGGCTCGGCGCGGTCTGTTCATTCGCATGCAGCCTGACGCCAGCAGCAGTTCTGCAGCGTGCGGCGCATCCGTCTGGGAAGGAGCTTTCCCGTGATGGAGCACAAGGCCAGAGTTGGTAATCGACTGTTAGCTGCGCTGCCGCCAGCAGAACTCAAACTCCTCGTGCCTCATTTCCGGATGGTCCCGCTTGAACGTGACGCCGTGCTGATGCGGTCGGGTGACGTGGTAGAAAAGATCTATTTCCCTCTTAGTGGATTGATCGCCTTCATCATGGATATGCCGAGCGGGCAAACGGTCGCGACCGCTCTCGTCGGCAACGAGGGAGCTGTGGGCATCCTGTCGACGCTGGGGCCTTCCCGCTCTCCGATGACCGCGGTGGTGCGGGTGGCGGGGACCACGTTGCAGATTTCGCCAGCACGGTTTCAAGCGGCGCTCGACCGCAGCAGCGCCTTGAATGGCGCGGTTCAGATCCTCTCCAGGGCACTGATGGCGCAATTCCAGCACGTCGCTGCCTGCAATGCGCTACACTCGGTCGAAGCCCGTCTGGCGAGATGGTTGCTGCACGTCCACGATCGGCTTGACGGGGACACCCTGCCGCTGACGCAGGAGACGCTTGCGGAATTTCTCGGCGTGCGGCGAACGACGGTGACGCATACCGTTTGCAAGCTCCGTGACTCGGGTGCGGTCCGATCCAATCGGCGGTCCTTCATTGAGATCGACAGGCCGCGGCTCGAAGCAGCAGCATGCGAGTGCTACCAGCTCATGCGCCGCAGGATCGGTCGGATCGTCTTGCCGGAGGAGATGACGCCGCCGGGGCCTGTCCGGAATCCCCGCGATCGAGCTGCCTTGTTTGCCGAGACAGAGGAGGTCCATCGCCACACGCCAAGCCAGGGAGTGACCGGCCCCCGCTCGAGGGGCCATTGACGGAGTTGCAGCAACGGCTTCAGCGGCTCTACGCTGATTGCAGGCTGAGTGTGGCCTTTTGCTTTAGCCGCTTCTCGTCTGGCTCGTGAACCCAGGCCTCCCTGGCAAACCATTCGTGGCTGGCTTTGCAGATCAAACAGAAGGTGCGCGCGAAAAACACCGGACTGCAGCGAAACCGTTCGCGATCCGCTTCCATGCCCGTCGGAATGGCGCGCCCCGTCTCGGGGCATTTGATCATGACGACGCCCATCTGCTGTTCCGTCCCTGGATTTTTGTATTGCGGCATGTCAGGTCGACATCGGCTGGAATGCGCCCTTCTCGTGGAGCGCTCGTTCCAGCCGATCCTGTCGGGCTGCGAAAGTGACTTAGAACCAGGACGCTTTCTGCAGCATGCCGGCAAAGCTCTTCTTGATTGGATCGGCACTCTCGGTCGCGATCTTGCGGGTGAGCTCCCAGATCTCCCGGTTTTGTGCGGCCGTGGCTCCGAAGTTCTTGCAGCCCTGGGCGGCGGAGAGCTGCAAGATTTCCGAGGGCGACTTCGTGCCCATGAGATGGGTGAGAAAATCGAAGGTGGAGCTGGTGTTGGCGGCCGAGAACTCGATCAATTTGGCGGCGTAGTCCGCGGCGCCTCTTGCGTTGGTTGAACAGGATTCCAGGAGAACGTCGGTGACTGCTCCGGAGGCCATCTTCATGTTTTCGATGCCTTCCTTCGCCCGCGTCATGTTCTGTTCGGCGATCCCATTAAAGATCCCCGGCACCGCGAAGAACGGCACGTCAAGTCCGCGCTTTTCATGTGGTCCGGCCGCTTTCGGGTTCGGCGGATTGTTATTCACGTCAACGTTCATATTGGCATCACTCACGGGTTTTCATCCTTTCAAGCGAACTGAAATCAACAACGATCGGATTTTTGTTCCCGGATCCTTCCGAGGCGCGTGCAGTGCCGCAGAGACGGAACCGAGAACCATTCCCCCAACTTCCACAAAGGCTAGGTGCTGCCGCGGATGACCGCCTCGCGCCCGCCTATACCAAAGTATATGGCGGACTGGCGCCGGGGCTTCCGTTCGCTTTCTGACTCTCACGGCGAAATTTTTTGAATGTCGGGTGTCCGACATGCCTCGGGAAGGCTCAGGCCCTGGCCTGCCGGTACTGCCATCAAGCGGGGCGATGCTGCGCCCGGTCAGCCCAGCCGCTGATCCCGCGCGTCTTCGGTGCCTTCGCCGACGGCCTTGGTCGCCGCTTTCTCCGCGCCCTTGCGGCTGGAAATCTCCACCGCCTTGCGCCCAGAAATTTCGTGGCCGGCATCGTCGGGCATCTGCCAGAAGAAATAAGCGGACGCCGCCGAGATGATCGCGACCACGATGAATGCCGGCGGAAATACGCCGGCCGTCAGTTCGGTGACGTGTCGATAAAGCATAGTCGATTCCACCGAGAACGCCCCGACCGCGACACCGGCAGAAATCGCCAGTTGCTGATTGACGCTGACCAGCGTGGTGGCGCGGCTCATCTGCGCCGGTTCGACTTCGGCATAGGCGACCGTATTGATCGCGGTGAATTGCAGCGAGCGGAAGAAGCCGCCGACGACCAGGATGATGAAGATCAGGAGCAGCGGCGTCGTCACCGTGAACAGCGCGCAGACGGCGAGGAAGACCGCGCTGATAATGGCGTTGACCGTCATCATGTAGCGGAAGCCGAACGCGCGGATGATGCGTGCGGCCAGCGTCTTCATGCCCATCGCGCCAACCGCAGAGGCAAACGTGACGAGGCCGGACTGGAACGGCGTCAGACCAAAACCTTCCTGCATCAACAGCGGCAGCAGGAACGGCAGCGCACCGATGCCGAGCCGGAACAGGAAGCCGCCGATAACGGCGGCACGCATGGTCGACAACCGCAGCAGCGAGAAATCCAGCACCGGCGAGCCGGTCCGCTTCGCGTGCATGACGTAGAGCGTCATCGAGATCGTGCCGACCGCGACGAGGCCGGCAACAACAGGCCAGGGCAGGAGGTTGAGTCCGGCGACCGAGAGGCCGAAAGCGATGCCGGCCAGTCCGATGCCGGCCAGCACCAGTCCGTAGAGATCGAAGCGCTCTGGATCCTCGCTCTTGATCGGGTCGATGTACTTCATCGCCATGAAGATGCCGAGCAGCCCGATCGGGAGGTTGATCAGGAAGATCCAGTGCCAGGAGAAATAGGTGGTGATGAAGCCGCCGAGCGGCGGCCCGATCACCGGCCCGATCAGCGCCGGCACCGTCACCCATGTCATCGCGTTGACCAGCGCGCTCTTGTTGATCGAGCGCAACAGCACCAGCCGCCCGACCGGCGTCATCATCGCCCCGCCCATGCCCTGCAGGATACGGGCGATGACAAAATGCGTCACGTTCTGCGACAGCGCACACCCGATCGACCCGATCATGAACACGCCGATGGCGATCGAGAACACCATGCGCGCGCCGAAGCGATCCGCGGTCCAGCCGCTGGCCGGAATGAACACCGCGAGCGACAGCAGATAGGACGTGATCGCAAGCTTCAGCGTCAGCGGGCTGGTGCCGATGTCGGCCGCGATCGCCGGCAGCGAGGTCGCAATCACCGTCGAGTCCATGTTCTCCATGAACAGCGCGGTGGCCACGATGAGCGGGATCAGGCGTTCTTTGGTCATCGGGATGCGGGGGACCGGAAAGAGAGGCAGGCAAGGGGCCTGTATCATCCCGCCGTCACGCAGGCCATTGCGGAAGGGGGCAAACCACCTAAATCCTCGGTGACGCTGGTATGCACCGCCAGCCGCTGGAGGTCCGCATGATCTACGTGCTCGCTGCCTTGTTGCCGCCGCTTGGGCTGCTGCTGAACGGGCAGCCGTTTTCGGCGATTTTCAACCTGGTCCTGATCGTGTTTTGCCTGGTTTTCGGGCTGGTTTTCCACGTCCTGCTGCTGGTGCCCTCGGCGCATGCGCTGATCGCGGTTTACATGAAGCGGGAAGACCGGCGGCACCGCGAGGTGGTGGAGGCGATCCGCCAGCATGGCCCGCCGCCGGGATACCGGTCCTGAGGCCCCACTAACCCCTTGGGATTGCGGCTTTTCCCGAAAAGCCTGTGCATAGCTGGCAAACGCTTTGATTCGGCGTCCCGCCATGCTATCGACCACCGTCAACCCCACCGATGGGCTTCGATTCGACGGCGATGCCGACAGCATCGCCGGAGGCGGCGTTCATCCATAAGAACTGATCGCGGCGGTGAGCCGCCGAAAGGAGTTGGCAATGGCGCAGGGACTTCAGGGTATCCGTGAAGCCTTCACGTTCGACGATGTGCTTCTGAAACCCGGTCTCTCGGATATCCTGCCCTCTGAGGCGGATATCCGTTCCCACGTGACCCGCGCAATCCCGCTCAACATCCCGATCATCGCATCCGCGATGGACACCGTCACCGAAGCGCGCATGGCGATCGCGATGGCGCAGGCCGGCGGCGTCGGCGTCATCCACCGCAATTTCGACGCCGAAGGGCAGGCCGCCCAGGTGCGGCAGGTCAAGAAGTATGAATCCGGCATGGTGGTCAATCCGCTGACCATCGGCCCCGACGCGATGCTGTCGGACGCGCTGGCGCTGATGAAGGATCACGGCTTTTCCGGCATTCCCGTCGTCACCGGCGCCAGCAAGAACTCGCCCGGCAAGCTGATCGGCATTCTCACCAACCGCGACGTCCGCTTTGCGACCGACCCGAAGCAAAAAGTGTCGGAGCTGATGACGCATGAAAACCTCGTCACGGTGCGCGAGGGCGTCAGCCAGGACGAGGCCAAGCGGATGCTGCACAAGCACCGCATCGAAAAGCTGCTCGTCGTCGACGACCAGTATCGCTGCGTCGGCCTGATCACCGTCAAGGACATGGAAAAAGCGG
This sequence comes from Bradyrhizobium sp. AZCC 2176, assembly GCF_036924645.1. Lineage (NCBI taxonomy): Bacteria > Pseudomonadati > Pseudomonadota > Alphaproteobacteria > Hyphomicrobiales > Nitrobacteraceae > Bradyrhizobium > Bradyrhizobium sp. AZCC 2176. Next base: position 5,469,326 of record NZ_JAZHRX010000001.1, read on the forward strand.
TCGCGCATCCGCTGGCCTGCAAGGACGAGCATGGTCGCTTGCGAGTGGCCGCCGCAACAACCGTGGGCGAGGGCGGCTTTGAGCGCACCGAGCGGCTGATCGACGCCGGCGTCGATTTGATCGTCGTCGATACTGCGCACGGCCATTCCTCGCGCGTGCTGGAGGCGGTCAACCGCATCAAGCGGCTCTCCAATGCCGTGCAGGTGATCGCCGGCAATATCGCGACGAAAGAGGGCGCGCAGGCGCTGATCGATGCGGGCGCGGACTCGATCAAGGTCGGCATCGGCCCGGGCTCGATCTGCACCACGCGCATCGTCGCCGGCGTCGGTGTGCCGCAGCTCACCGCGATCATCGATGCGGTGGAAGCGGCGAAGAAGGCCAACGTGCCCGTGATCGCCGACGGCGGCATCAAATATTCCGGCGATCTGGCGAAAGCGCTCGCTGCCGGCGCCGACATCGCCATGGTCGGCTCGCTGCTCGCCGGCACCGACGAGACGCCCGGCGAAGTGTTTCTGTGGCAGGGCCGTTCCTACAAGGCCTATCGCGGCATGGGCTCGGTCGGCGCGATGGCGCGCGGCTCGGCCGACCGCTACTTCCAGCAGGACATCAAGGACACGCTCAAGCTGGTGCCGGAGGGCATCGAGGGCCAGGTGCCTTATAAAGGCCCGGTCGGCAACGTCATGCACCAGCTCGCCGGCGGCTTGCGCGCGGCGATGGGCTATGTCGGCGCGCGCAACCTCGCCGAATTCCACGAGAAGGCGCAGTTCGTCCGCATCACCGGCGCGGGCCTGCGCGAAAGCCACGTCCACGACGTGACGATTACCCGCGAAAGCCCGAACTATCCGGGCGGGGCGTAATTCCCTCGCATGCCGTCATTCCGGGGCGCGAAGCGAACCCGGAATCTCGAGATTCCGGGTTCGATGCTTCGCATCGCCCCGGAATGACGGAGGAGCGCAAGCGACGATCAATCCATTCTATTGTTGACGAGAATGGATTGCTTCGCTTCGCTCGCAATGACGAAAAACAAAAACGGAGGAAGCCACCATGTCCGCATCAGCGAAGCGCATCGTTCTCGCCGCTCGTCCCGTCGGCGAACCGAAACCCACCGATTTCCGTATCGAGGATTGCCCGGTGCCGACACCAGGCGCCGGCGAAGTGCTCCTGCGCACCATCTGGCTATCGCTCGATCCCTATATGCGCGGGCGCATGAGCGACGGACCGTCCTATGCGCAGCCGGTGCCGATCGATGGCGTGATGGAAGGCGGCACGGTGAGCGAGGTGATCGCCTCGAACAATCCAGCCTTCGCCAACGGCGACATCGTGCTGTCCCGCGCCGGCTGGCAGACGCACGCGATCTCAGACGGCAAGGGTTTGGCAAAAATCGATCCGAAGATCGCGCCGATCTCGACCGCAGTCGGCGTGCTCGGCATGCCCGGCATGACCGCCTATACGGGCCTGCTCGATATCGGCAAGCCGCAGGCGGGCGAGACCGTGGTCGTTGCCGCCGCCTCCGGCGCGGTCGGCTCGGCCGTCGGCCAGATCGCGAAGATCAAGGGCGCACGCGCGGTCGGTATCGCCGGCGGCAAGGACAAGTGCGCCTATGTCAAGAATGAGCTCGGCTTTGACGACTGCCTCGATCACCGCGATCCCGATCTGGCGGCGAAGCTGAAGGACGCCTGCCCGAAGGGCATCGACGTCTACTTCGAAAATGTCGGCGGTGCCGTGTTCGAAGCGGTGTTCCCACTGCTCAACGCGTTCGCGCGGATTCCCGTGTGCGGCCTGATCGCGCATTACAACGATACACAGGCGGTGGCGCCGAAATGGGCGCCGTCTTTGATGCGCGCCGTGCTGACCAAGCGGCTGACGATCCGCGGTTTCATCGTCAGCGATTTCGCCGCGCGGCACGGCGACTTCTTGCGCGACATGTCGGGCTGGGTGCGCGAAGGCAAGGTCAAGCATAAGGAGTTCGTCACCGAAGGCCTGGAGAGCGCGCCGGCCGCATTCATGGGTCTTCTCAAAGGTGCCAATTTCGGCAAGCAACTCGTGCGCGTCGGACCCGACAAGGTTTGAGACCGTAGCGTTTTCGAGCGAAGTGGGCACCGGTTCGCGTCAAGAAAACGTGTCTAAAAAAGAATCTAAAGCCCGGTTCTGATTCAATCAGAACCGGCTCTAGCCGCCGGGTTGCGGGGAACACACCTCACGCTCACTTGAGGCTGATGGGGGAACGTCCGTTCGTAACTGTCGTTTGGCTTTGACATCCAATGGAGAAGCCAAATGACGAACCTCAAGAAACTATCGCTCGGCCTGGTTGCCGCCACGATGCTGGCCACTCCGGTGATGGCTCAAACGGTCTATCAGGAACCCGGCGTGATGGGCTACTATCCGAACTCCGGTTACATCACCGGAGGCTACGGTGTCAGGACCACGCCCGGACCGGGCTATTACTACGGTAACCGGTTTCATCCGGTCCCCCGGGTGGGCGCATTTGCCAGCCAGCCTTGGACCGACGGTTCCTACTATGGCTATGTTGAGCGGGAATACTGATGTGAGCGGGAATTCCTGGACGTTCTGAAGTCTAGGATTTCTTGTCAATCAGCGAATCCAGGCCAACATCGGTCTGTCCCGGCGCTTTGACGTAGCGGACTTCAAAACTGTCGGGCTGGAAGCGATACTCCACCAGCCCGACTTCCTTGACGCCGATCACTTCCTGCATCCGGTCCGGAATGATGAAGCCGGCAGATGGCGCCCAGACGTGGCGGGTGTGGTGATAGGTGAAGTCGCGGCGCTGGTGAACGTGACCGCTTGCCACCAGCCGCAGATCGACGTTGTCGAACATCTCGATCAAGCCTCTGCGCCGCGGCTGCGGCACGTAGCGGATCGCCGTTCCCTCCGTCTCGGGATCATCAGGCGTGTTCAGATAAAACGGCTTGTGCAGGAACAGCGCGACCGGCCTGCCGTTGGTGCGTCCGAGTTCTGACGCCAGCCAGCCGAACTGCTCGGCCTCGCTCTCGATCCCGGTGTTCATGATAAGCGAGTTCAGCCCGACAAAGCTCCAGCCCGCCGCATCGAAGCGCCAGCGGTCTTCGCCGATCACGGACAGATAATTCTGCCGCTCTTGCTCGGTCGCCGGCTGCTTCGGCACGGGACCGACCGCGGTCGGGTTGTCGCCGATGTCGTGATTGCCGGGCAGATGACGGCACGGCACCGGCAGCGCGTCATGCAGCTCCTTGGCGAATACGAGATCGCTGCGGCTGGTGGGCGCATCGAAGGCGAGATCGCCGCTGTTGATCACAATATCCGGGCGCGTTGCATCGATGTGCTCGCTGACGCGGTGAAAATTGTCGGTCAGTGGCTGGAGACGGCGGGCGAGGTGGGTGTCGGAAATTTGCGTCAGGCGAAATTCGTGCATGCACTGTTCCTTTCGGTAACAGCATAGCCGCCCCCGAAGTCGGAACGATGACGGGGATGCACTGGCGTCTCACCCCAACGTCCTTCGCCAGAACGCCAGCATGTCCGCCTTGAACAGCTCGGCATCGCCGTCGCGGCTTCCAATTCTCGCGCCCTTGCAGCCATAGCCGGCCTTCAGCGCATAGATCATCAGGTCGCGATCAACGAGCTTGCTCTCCGCGACGCCGTGAAGCGGATGGATGAAGGCGCCGTCATTGGCGATATAGGCCGTCGGCGCGGCGGGGGAGACGGAGGCATCAGTGACGTTCTCGATGCCGGTGCCGCGGTCGAAACTGTGCTGCGCACCGCCGATCAGCCGCATCGTCGCTCTTCCGCCGGAGAGGCGGATGGCCTGGCAATGGCCCTGCACCTGCATCGGCGAGCACCATTCATCCGCATCGCCCATCAGGACGCGGATTTCGGTTTCATCGACGGACGGATCGAGGAACTGGTGACCGCTCCAGGGATAGGCGGCGAGCACGCTGCGAAAGCCGGCGCCGGCGCCGACCACCGCATCGGCAAAGCGGCGCGTCGCCGCCGTCAGCACCGCCGAGCCGCCGCGGCTGTGGCCTTGCGCGCCGATCCGCGAAGCATCGATTTCGGGATGCGCCGCCAGCACCTGCCAGGCCGCGAGCACATCATAGGCGCTCGCGGCAAAGGAGAACTGGGTCTGGTTGGCAACGGTCGAGGTGACATCGCGCGCGCCAAAGCTGTCGAGCACAAAAGCCGCAAAGCCGTCGCTGACCACCGCTTCGGCATGTTTGAGGTGCGAGGGCGCGACGCCGAGGCTGCCCGGCACCACCATCACCAGCGGCAACTTTCCATTGCGCTTGCGATCATCCGAAGCCGGCAGGAACAGCTTGCCGTCGATCACAAGCCTGGGCAGCTCGACGGCATTGCTGATGACGTGGAAGTAGTTGACCGGATTGGCGGTGAGAACATCGAAATTCTGCCCTTTGGCGCCGTCGGCGAAAACAATGTCCTGGTCGCGAAATCGCAAAGTTGCACTCCTCCCGCGGCCGCTCTTTTTTGGCAGCCGTCGGCGATATAGTAGACCAAGTTCCCGATATGTATCGGCTCTCGCCGGATTTATTTTCTCGTTGGGAACGAGCATCTCTGGACTAAACCGAAAAAAAATGAGGCGTCTTGAGTCACTTCTGCAATCGGTCAAAGGATGTAGGCTGCGGCTGCCCACCACCGAGAAGCTCACGGGAGAGACTCAGAGAGATTGTCGTAAAACCTGATCAGTCGAAGAAATCTATTTACAACGTTGGGAAGTGCTAGATGCAACGGAACGTTGCTGGCGGGCTTGTCCGGGCTGGTTTTTCCGTCAAAGCAATGCGTCCGTGGTCTCACAGAGCGAAACGATCAGAGCACGCGGTAGCGGATCGCGAAGGTGTCGTGGATCTCTGATGTCACCGTGCCGCCATTGGCGGGGACGATGCCATCGGCCAGGTGCCATGGTCCGAACTGCTCCGAATGCGACGGGCTTGCCGGCAGCCGCAGCCGGAACGTGCTTTGCGCCCGGCCGGGCAGGTTCAGCACGATCGCGCGCTCGGTGGTGCGGTAATCAAGCGTCACCGTCCCCCGCAAGATGCTGCGGCCATCGTCGGTTGAGGCCAGCGCCTCCTGAACTTTGGCCAGTTTCTGGTTCCGGTCGGTCAGCAGTTCGACCTGGGTCTCGGCGGCGGTCGTCAGCGCAGCCTTCGGCAGGCGGATTTCAAATTCCACCGCGGGCTTTGCTGGATTGAGGCCGAGATAGGCCAGCGCCGCGTTCCGCATGTCCGAGACGGCGAAGGCGAGCAGAACCAGGACGGCGGAGGCGGCAAGCCCGTGCCTGAAGACGTCGCGCCGGCTGCGGTAGCCGCTGCGGAAATAGACCGACAGCACGATCGCCACCGCCAGCGCCGCAGCGATCCCGGCCAATGCCGACATGATGATGCCGAGGCCGCCATCGGGGCTGTCGCTGAATCCAAAGGTCCGGAGCAGGGAGCTCACGGAATCGCCGGGCAGTTCGGCGGCGCGGCCGGCGCCGGTCAGGATCGGGGAGGTGATGTTCATCGCCTGCTCGCGGGTTGCTTGACGGCCGGTCCGGAACCAGAACCATCGGAATTCTCGATAGTTGGTCGCCAAATCCTGGTTTGTGGTTCAAGGCTCTCCCCCGTGGTTCCAGCGAGACCCGGCAAGTGGATTTGTCAGGCGAAGGGCGCCTCGTTATTGCTGTAAGGTCTGTTGGAGGCTTCGGGGGAGATTCTCATGTCGGTTCAAATGGTTTTGCTGCCGGTCTTTGTTCTGGTCGGGCTCACTTTCTTTCTGATGCTGTGGATGGTGACGGCCCGCACAAAGGCGGTGAAGGCCCGGGAAACCAGCCTGAGGGACATTGCGCTGGGGCAGCCGAAATATCCGCCCCGCGTGGCCCAGATCGGCAATTGCTTCAGCAATCAGTTCGAAGTACCCCTCCTGTTCTACTGCCTGATCGCGCTGGCGCTGCCGCTGCGCCGGGCCGATCTCTTCATCGTGCTGATGTCCTGGGTGTTCGTGGTGACGCGATTTGCCCATGCCGGCATTTTCGTCACGTCGAACAACATTCAACAGCGCAGCCTGGCCTGGTTCGCCGGCGCGCTGGTGCTGCTGGCGATGTGGATCTACTTCGCGCTGAAGCTTTTGCTTCTGATCTAGAAAGCTCTTGATGACTCCCGCCGCCCGGCTGTCCGCCGCCATCGAACTGATCGAAACCATCGACGCGCAACGCGTTCCCGCGGCAAAGGCGCTGAAGGAGTGGGGCACCGCGCATCGCTATGCCGGCTCGGGTGATCGCGCCGCGATTTCCGGCCTGATCTGGGACGTGCTGCGGCGGCGGGCGTCGAGCGCCTGGCTGATGGATGCCGACACGCCGCGCGCGCGCGTGCTCGGCATGCTCCGGCTCGAGCGCGGCATGAGCACGGAAGCGATATCGGCGCTGTGCGACGGCGGACGTTTCGCGCCGGAGCCGCTGAGCGAGGCCGAACGATCAGCGCTGACTTCGGGCACGCTCGACGGCGCGCCGCCGCACATTGCCGGCGATTACCCGGAATGGCTGGATGCGCCGCTGGCAGCCGTGTTCGGCGACGACCGCGTGGCGGAGGCGACCGCAATGGCGAGCCGCGCGCCGCTTGATCTGCGCGTCAACACGCTGAAGGCCAAGCGCGAGAAGGTTCTCGCATCGCTAAAACATCTCGGCGCCCAGGAAACGTCGTGGTCGCCGATTGGGCTGCGCATCGAGCTCGGCGCCGACGCGCGCAACCCGGGCATTCACGCCGAGGAGGATTTCATCAAGGGCGCGATCGAGGTGCAGGACGAGGGCTCGCAACTGGCGACGCTGTTCTCCGCCGCAAAACCCGGCGAGCAGGTGATCGATCTCTGCGCCGGCGCCGGCGGCAAGACGCTGGCGCTCGCGGCGATGATGGGAGGCAAGGGCCGGCTGATCGCGACCGATCATGACAAGCGCCAGCTCGCGCCGATCTACGAGCGGCTTTCGCGGGCGGGCGTCCACAACGCCGATGTGCGCGCGCCGAAAGGCGACACTGATCCATTGGCCGACATCAGGGCGTCAGCCGATCTCGTGCTGATCGACGCGCCCTGCACCGGCACCGGCACATGGCGCCGCAACCCCGACGCCAAATGGCGCATGCGCCCCGGCGCGCTGGAAGTCCGCTTGAAGGACCAGGCCGAAGTGCTTGATCGCGCGAGCGCCCTGGTCAAGCCCGGCGGCCGTATCGCTTACGTCACATGCTCGGTGCTACGAAGCGAAAACGGCGATCAGGTGCGCAGCTTTCTCGCGCGCCATCCGGAATTCTCGATTCAGCCGTTGAACGAGACGGCAAGCGTGCTGTGGGACAAGGCCGAGGGTTTTGAAGCGGCTGCGCTCAAGTCCGCCGAAGGCTGGCTGATGACGCCCCGCCGCACCGGCACGGACGGCTTTTTCGTCTCGGTGCTGAAGAAGGCGTGATCGCGTAGGATGACCCTACGATGCTAGATATCGAGATCGGCCCAGATCGCCGCATGATCCGATGCCGCTTCGGCCTCTCTGGTGATTTCAGGGAAATGCGGGAACAGCGTGCCGTTGGTGCCGCCCCAAACGCCCATGCGGAAGATTCCTCCGGCCGTCGCCTTCTCGAACAAATCCGGCGACAGCAGGATGTAGTCGATCTTGTTTGAGGCCGTGCCGTTCTTGAACGTTCCGGGCCGTCCGCCATCGTCGAATCCTGCGAGATCGCTGATGTCCTTCAGGCCCGTTTGGCTGAACAACGGGCCAATCGGGTCGCTGTCCGGGGTGTCGTTGAAGTCGCCGACCACAGCGATGAACTTATGGTTTTGGCGGAGCTGCCGATAGATCGTGGCCACGCGCGCCGCCTGCCGCTTGCGCTTCGCACTCGAGGACGCCTGCGAGCCAAAACCCTTGCTCTTGAAGTGATTGGCGAGAACTACGAGCGTATTCCCCTCCGCGGTCTCGATTTCGAATTGCGCGCAATCGCGACTGAAGATGAGACCGTCGTCATCCTCGTCGTCGACATGACTGGCGATCGAAACGATATTGAATTTCTTCTTGGTCATGAGCCCGACATCGATGCCCCGATCGTCATTGCCGTCGATCAGCATGATGTGATCGTAGGGGGCGCCGTCGACGGCGGGCATCACGTCCTTGCAGAACCGCACCAGCGCGGGACGGCTCTCCGCTTCCACGACCCCGAGCACGTCAGCGTCGATCTCCTTGATGACCCGTGCGGTGTTGCGGGTGGCCTCTTCATTGACCTGCTCCAGCGTGAGGTCGACCCATCCGATCCAGTCGTCGCGGCCGTCAGCCACGACCTCGATCGGTTTGCCGCTCGGCCGCTTGACGAGATGCCCGCGGTTCTGGCGCAGGATCGCGAATTTGTTCTCGTCGGATTTCTTCAACCCGAGCGTATCGAGAAGTTCGACGATCCTTTTCTTGTCGGTTGGCGTGTATTTATCCTTGCCGAGAATGGCATTGATGTCCGCCTGCGCCTTCAGGATTTCTCTGCCTTCGGCGGAAAATCCGGGACCGCTGAGGGCGCGCGCCCGCATGAAAAGATTTTCCACGTTATAGGATGCAAGCTTCATGGCGCTCCCCCCAGGTGCTGAAATGACTACTGCAATTATGGGTAGAGAGTAGCCGAGCGTATCGGCGAAGGCAACTTCTACGGGAGGTGCCGGGCAGGAGGTTCTGGGCGAACCGGCCGCTGACGCGGCGCTCAGTCGACGATAAAAAGCTTCGCGCCGGTCTTCGTCGACGAGCGGTGCGCGGCGTCGCCGAAATCCGAGACCTGGTAGCTCATGCCCGGCTTGAGCTTGAACGTCCGCCCGTCGCGCAATTCGGTGTCGAGTTCGCCTTCCAGCACGTAGAGCACATGGCCGCGGTCGCACCAGTGATCGGCGAAATAGCCGGGCGAGTACTCGACCATCCGCAGGCGCAGATCGCCGATATTGAGCGTGCGCCACAGCGCTTCGCCGGTGACGCCGGGATGCGTCGTCGCGGCGACGCCGCTCCAGTCGGTGACGGTGAAGGGCAGGGCGGGGATTTTCATGTAGGATGATCCTGCGGTAAGCGAGAGACACCTCGTCATTCCGGGATGGTGCGTTAGCACCAGACCTCAGATGCGCAATTGCGCATCGGGGAATCTCGAGATTCCGGGCTCGATGCTTCGCATCGCCCCGGAATGACAGCTAATTCTAATGCGCCAGATGTTTACCGAACCCTGCCTGATTTTTCCCCAGCATCGAGCCGCAGATATTCGCAGATCTACGCGCCGCGCTCGTTCTGGTAGAACGCGACGACGCTGTCCCGGGCTCACATAGCGAACCGCTTGAGCAAACTAGGTCAATAATACTGTCATATATGGATTTGTCCATGCCCCAAGAAGAATGTGGGCCAGCCGTTTCTCGCGGTTGCGAGGCCGCCCCCCGTCGCGTATCTGCTTGCCATGACAGCAGCACAAAAAGCCCGCGAGTCGTCGGCGCCCTCGGTGGCCTCGGCGCATGACAAGATTCTGATTGTCGACTTCGGCAGTCAGGTGACGCAACTGATCGCGCGCCGGGTACGCGAGGAGGGCGTCTATTCCGAGATCGTGCCGTTCCAGAAGGCCGAAGCCGCCTTCAAGGAGATGAAGCCCAAGGCGGTGATCCTCTCCGGCGGCCCTGAGTCAGTGCACGAAAAAGGCTCGCCGCGCGCCCCGCAACTGATCTTCGATTCCGGCGTTCCCGTGCTCGGCATCTGCTACGGCCAGATGACCATGGCCGCCCAGCTCGGCGGCGAGGTCGAGGGCGGCCACCACCGCGAATTCGGCCGTGCCGATGTCGAGGTGAAGACGGCGAGCAGATTGTTCGACGACACCTGGTCGATGGGCGAGATGCATCCGGTGTGGATGAGCCATGGCGACCGCATCACCAGGATGCCGCCGGGCTTCACGGTGGCCGGCGTCTCCGCCAACGCGCCGTTCGCCGTGATCCAGGACGAGAAGCGCAAATATTACGGCCTGATGTTCCACCCCGAAGTGGTGCACACGCCCGACGGCGCCAAGCTGCTCCGCAATTTCGTCCGCAAGGTCGCAGGTTTCACCGGCGACTGGACCATGCGCGCGTTTCGTGAAGAGGCGATCGAAAAAATCCGCGCCCAGGTCGGCAAGGGCAGGGTGATCTGCGGCCTTTCCGGCGGCGTCGATTCCGCCGTCGCCGCGGTCTTGATCCATGAAGCAATCGGCGACCAGCTCACCTGCGTGTTCGTCGATCACGGCATGCTGCGGCTCGATGAAGCCAAAACCGTCGTCGACCTGTTCCGGCATCACTACAACATTCCGCTGGTGCACGTTGATGCGTCGAAACAATTCCTCGGCGAACTCGCCGGCGTCAGCGATCCCGAAGCGAAGCGCAAGACCATCGGCCGCCTGTTCATCGACGTGTTCGATGCGGAGGCCAAGAAGCTCGGCGGCGCGGATTTCCTGGCGCAAGGCACGCTCTATCCTGATGTGATCGAGAGCGTCTCCTTCACCGGCGGCCCCTCGGTGACGATCAAGTCGCACCACAATGTCGGCGGTCTCCCCGAGCGCATGAACATGAAGCTGGTCGAGCCCTTGCGCGAGCTGTTCAAGGACGAAGTCCGCGTGTTGGGCCGCGAACTCGGCCTGCCCGAAATCTTCGTCGGCCGTCACCCGTTCCCGGGCCCCGGCCTCGCCATCCGCTGCCCCGGCGACATCACGAAACAGAAGCTCGACATCCTGCGCCAGGCCGACGCCGTCTATATCGACCAGATCCGCAAAGCCGGCCTCTACGACACCATCTGGCAAGCCTTCGCCGTGCTGCTGCCGGTGAAAACCGTCGGCGTCATGGGCGATGGCCGCACCTACGAATACGTCGTCGGCCTGCGCGCGGTGACGTCGACCGACGGCATGACCGCGGACTTCTATCCCTTCGACATGAGCTTCCTCGGCCAGACCGCGACGCGGATCATCAACGAGGTGAAGGGTGTGAATAGGGTGGTGTATGACGTGACGAGCAAGCCGCCGGGGACGATTGAGTGGGAGTGAGGGGGCAAATTTCCCTTCGCGCCGGAGGCTGAGGCGGGAAAACCGTGATCTCCCACTAGCATAGACGACGGCTAACACCCTCCGCCCGGATCGGCTGCAATTTATCGACATTGCCCATCGCGGCTGCACTCATAAATGGCAGCGCTGCGGAATTGACGGCTGGAACCATCCGGGTAACCTACCGGAGTTCCATGGCCGTCAACCTTGGTGTCCCACGAAATGATGGCAGATCCGGGCAACGCTCCTGCCTTACAACATCGGCTTCTATCAGTGCTGATGGTAGACGTCGTCGGTTATACGCGGCTGATGGAACTGGATGAGCGCGGCACCCATGGTCGGCTCATGAATTTCAGGTTTTCGATTTTGCATCCCATAGTCGAGGAGCGGCGCGGGAGAATTGTCAAGAACACCGGTGACGGCTTCCTTGCAATGTTCGAAAGCGCCCGGGACGCCTTGGAAGCGGCGATCATGATGCAAAACGAGGTGACGAAGCGGGAGGCAGATCAGTCACCGGACCGCCGCATCGCTTTTCGCATGGGCTTGAATATCGCTGACGTCATTGTCGAGGATCACGACATCTATGGCGATGGCGTTAACATTGCCGCTCGCCTTCAAAGCTACGCGGAGCCAGGGGGGATCGTCGTTTCGGGAGCGTTCCGCGATGCGGTTGGCGGAATGCTCGATTTGGATGCCGTCGACCTCGGGTTATTGCATTTGCGCAACCTCTCGCATCCGGTTCAGGTGATCAGTCTTAGACTTCCTGGAGCGGGGACGACTTCGTTCGGCGAGATGACCGGGGGCTACGAAGGACGTGCGTCGATCGCAGTACTTCCATTTCGCAATCTCTCGGGCCCAAATGAAACGTACTTTGCACACGGAATGGTCGATCACATTATCTATGCTTTGGGATCCCTGAAGGAACTTTTCGTTATATCGCGCGGCTCCACGGCTGGTTTCAGTGAAGCAATCGATTTGCGAGCTATCGGCATGGATCTTGGGGTTCGCTATGTGCTCTCTGGCAGCGTGCTGCGGTCGGGACAGCGTCTGAGAATTGGCACCGAACTTGGCGATGCGAGCACGGGCGAAGTCATTCGCGCCGATCAGCACGAAGGCGATCTCGATGATCTATTCCACGTCCAGGACCGCATCGCCCGGGAGGTCGTCAAGACGATTGCGCCCAACGTGCGCGATCGCGAATTGAAGAAATCGCTGCGCAAGCATCCCCAGAACATGACGGCCTACGATCTCGTCCTGCAAGCGATGGAGCCGCTTTACGAACTCGATTATGCGACCTTTTCGCGCGCCAGGGGATTGCTTCAGCGCGCGATCGCACTAGATCCCGGCTATGCGCCGGCGTTCTCCTATGCCGCCTATTGGCACATGTTTCGCCAAGGCCAAGGATGGTCGCCGGATGTTTCTGCCGATATCAATACGGCAGCGCGGCTGGCACGTGCGGCTATCGCCAATGACAGCCACGACGCAATGGCCTTGGCAATCTTTGGCCACGCGCAATCTCACTTGACGAAGGATTTTGAGCAGTCGGTCAGCATTTTCGATAGCGCAATTGCGGTATGTCCGAACTCGGCAATTGCCTGGATACTCAAGAGTGCAACTCTGTGCTTTATCGGCGACGGTCCAAATGCCGTGCGCTGCGCTGAAACTGGCGTGCGCCTGTCGCCGTTCGATAGGCATGTCTTTTTTGCCGAGCATATTTTGGCGCAAGCTCACTACGTCAATCGCAATTTCGATCAGGCCATCTCTTGGGGGCGGCGCGCCGACATGCACAATGCGCGAAATACGTCCAATCTTCGCACCCTTATTTCGAGCTTGATCGCAATCAACAGATCCGAGGAAGCCCGCGAAATCGCAAAGCGGCACGCCGCAATCGTTCCGGATTTTCGAGTATCAGCTTGGGCCGCCCGCACCCCGATGCAGGGCGACATCAAGAAACAACGCGTCGACAGGCTGCTGGCTGCGGGGATGCCTGAATAATCCGTACAAATATGGGCTATTTCACACTACGTTATCACTACTGGTCATATTCATAAGCTGCGTTCACTCAGGCTAGGGGAGGGCAACATGACTGGCGATACCGGTGACACGGGTGATACTGGCGACGTCGGCGACGTTGGACTTGGCGGAAGCGATGCGGTGCGTTTCCCTGATCGCGTCGATCTCCCGTTTATGACCGAGCCAGGCGTAGCAAGCGTGTCGATCGAACGCACACGCTTTGGTGCCAACAACTGGTCCTCAATTTCGCAAGCGTGGCGCATATTGGCCGACTTCGGCTCTACCGGGTGGCAGGCAAGCATCACTGTGGAGCCGCCGCAACCGCCAACCGCTTTGGAAATTGAAGCACTGAGAACCATGGTCCTCGACGAGCGACCTGCCGCGCTTGGCGAGATTCTGGGACAGGACGGGGAATTCATGCGCTATTTCTTGGCAGTGATGGGAGCCAGCCCGATCACGCGTCCCGCGACGTTCCTTGTTCTGAACGCGGCAAATCTGGTCGCCACAATGGCCGTGATGTACTTCAAGAGCAAATTTGACCGCCCGCGACCCTCTCAGCTCGTTCCGGCGCTGCTGCCCCCGATTCCGGTCCCAGGCCATGCGTCCTATCCCAGCGGTCATTCCACGCAGGCACACCTATTTGCACAATGCGCGATCGCGATCCTGCAGGCGACGCCGGGGCAGGGGATCAGCCTCGTTCTAGCCAGGCTTGCCGATCGCATTGCACGCAATCGAGAGATTGCCGGTCTTCACTTTCCATCCGACAGCGCCGCCGGTGCCATTCTGGCCTCCAGTCTATTTTCGATTTTGACGGACGAGAGTGTTATGCCGCATCCCGCCGGCAAGCCCTCGGCATTTGCCGCCGCTATGACGGCCGCTCGGTCCGAGTGGGCTTGAGGGCGGCGCCGATGGGCGAAATGGCGAAGCGGTTTGAGTTGTCTCTCGACTTTTTCAAGGAGATCGAGCAGCGCGCACATGCCTATCCAACGCCGCCAAAGGAGTTGGATCCGCTGCTGGCGACAGAAGCGCAGCTTGAGCGATATGGCCTGCCACCTCGCCCCAATGAAGACAACGAGCCCGATCTTTTTCGACTCTGGACTCGACTGTTAGGCAAACCGCTCCACGTTGTTGCGACGGAGTTCCCCAAGGTCGAGAACGGGCAGCCGCCTCTTATCCCGGTCAATCGTGTCGGGCGCATCGCAAGACCCGGTTTTCGTCGATTCCAGAGCAGCCGGAATTGGTCCGGCGGCTATCTCACTCCGGAGCGCTCGGATAAATTAGTATACGTCAGCGGAGCGTGGCAGGTGCCGGACCTATCGCTGCCGCCCGTTCTGCCACATGGCGTAGCGCAGGGCGACGAATTTCAATCGTCGGTGTGGATCGGCATCGATGGTCGCCGACGCTATCCGATGTCGTCGATGCCACAGATTGGCACCAGCCAGTGCTTACAAATTGTCGACGGCGTCAAAAAGAAAAAGACATATGCTTGGTGGCAATGGTGGTCATTGGACGCGAACTATCCGCCGGATAATCGAAACAATCCGCCCGTACCGATCCCGAACTTCAGCGTTTCCGTAAACGACGAGATCATTGCTGGATTGACGTTGCGCTCTGCCGATGAGGTGCAGTTCTTCATCAAGAACCAGACGACGGGCCTATTCACTACTTTTCTAGTCGTCGCGCCCGGCCCAATTCTGCCGCTTGGCTCGACAGCCGAGTGGATTGTGGAGCGGCCGACCGTTATCGGCGATCATCGTCTGTACCCTTTGCCGAGCTACACGGACGTTGTCTTTCGCGATTGCCTTGCGCAGTCGGCTGCATCAATCGGGGCGCCAACGACGGTCCAACAACTTGATCGACTTCGGCTCATCAGGATGGTCGAGGTTTTTCCAACCCCCCACCGCACGTCCTTCGTGTCGGTTCCGCAAAAGTCGGGCGACCGCTGTATTCGCGTCTGCTATCGCGACGCCTCGGCACCCGGCAGCGGCGGCCTCTTGAGTTGATATCCTTGGTAAAATTACCGCCAGTGAAGGGCGACGGCCGCACGTGCGATTTCGTCGCGCCCTACGCGCCGTGACCTCCATCGACGGCATGACCGCGGACTTCTGCCAGTTCGAAATGAAATTCTTAGGGAAGACTGCCACGCGCATCATCAGCGAGGTGAAGGGCGTGTCCGGGCGCAGCCCTTGGATCGCTCGGCCCGCTGCGGTTCGCGCCGGGCGCGAACGCCGACATCTACAAGCTGATCGCGATCAGCGGCACCGATCCCGGCGGCATAGGGCGGCAAGGCCTGATCTTTTTCGAAGGCCTGATCTCTTTCATTCCTTCTGCTTTTTCATGTGAGCTTAAAAGAGTCTGGCTTCGACTGGAGCGTCCGCCCGGGTGAACGCAGCGATACCTGGGGCCACTATTCCGGCGGTATCATGCGGGCTGCAAATCCGCAGCGTCGTGCGAGCTGATTTGCTTTCGCGCGCAAGCGATGCGTAAACCCTCGTCGAGCTTCATGTTGTGCTGCATATCCTCCGACCAGAGCGTGTCGCAACCGGCGCCAAGTGCCGAGGCGGCAATCATCGCGTCATAGATTGAAAGGCCGTATCGCTCCGCCAGTCGAAGTCCCGTTTCGTGGGTCTCGACGGTGAGGGGATGAACTGTCAGCAGGCCGCGCAACGTGTTGAGGAATGCATGCGTCTCGTCCCAGGACATCTGCATTTTCCGGCGCGCGACGTTGGCACGTTCGTTCAGAACTTGCACGCTGATTGAACCGCCGCCGGCGATGGCCGCCTCCGCCCGATCGGCCTTCGCGGGCATCGCCGGATGCGAGGTAGACGAGGATGTTGGTATCGAAAAAACTAACGGACATTCGCCTCGTCGCTGTCGAATCTGAAATCGGCAGGGAGACGGCCGCGAAATGCGCGAAGGCGTTTCAATAGCTCGTCGCGGCCGGGCTTGCGTGCGACGGCAAACTGTCGCGCGTCAGCGACGTGGATTTCGATCTCGTCGCCCTCCTTGAGGCCGAGCGCCTCGACCACGATGGCGGGAAGCCGAACCGCAAGGCTGTTCCCCCATTTTGCGACCTGCATTGCCAGTTCCTCCGTTCCATCAGGATATACATATTTTTGAATGTCTATCTAATGATGCTGACGGTCAAGGAAGCACCGGAGATCGAAGCCATCAGGGGAGCGTCTCGCAATCAGCGCCCGGCTGGCTGCCGCGGAGCAGGGCGACGAGACTTGGCGCTCCATCGTCAGCGACAAGACAATCTCGGTTCCCGCGCGCCTCCATGCGTAGCGCCAGCATGTTCAAGCTTCCATCAGCCTGGAGGACAGGAATTCGATGAAGCGCTGGGTCTTGGCTGGAATAAGGCGAGTTTCGGTGACGGCGTGAATGCTGACCGACGATCCCTGCCATTCGGGCAGGATGCGTCGGAGCCGGCCAGAGGCCAAGTCTTCGGCGACGATCTTCTCGGCAAGCAGGGCGATGCCCTGGTGGTTGACCGCCAGGGCGCGGGTCATCCCCACACTGTTGAGCGTGAAGCGGCCGCCAACGCTGACATCGACCTTGTTCATCCCCTGGTGCAGAGTCCAGGTCGCGACCTTCGACATACAGACGCATTCATGCTCCGCGAGGTCCGCCGGTGTCGCGGGCTCGCCTGACGCTTCGATATAGCCAGGAGATGCATAGAGGTGGCGCGAATGCCGCCCGATCAGGCGAACGATCAGATTGGAATCTTCCAGCTTGCCTATGCGGATCGCCACATCGAACGGCTCGGCCACCAGATCGACGCGGCGTGGAGTCAGATCGAATTCGAATGTGATGCCGGGATAGTGCCGCGCGAAGTCGGCGATGATCGGCGAGAGGTAAAGCGTGGCGAAGTCGACCGGGAGCGAAACCCGCAGGACACCGCTCGGCTGCTCAACCATCGCGCCGAGCTGCTCGTGCGCCAGCCGTGCCTCGTCGACGATTCGCTTGCTTCGCTCATAATAGAGCTGACCGGCCTCGGTGAGTTCGATCTTGCGCGTCGTGCGGTGCAGGAGCCTCAGGCCGATCGCCTTCTCCAGCTCGCTGATACGTCGCGACAGAGTGGAGTTTGGCATGCCGAGAGCCTCCGCGGCCTTCCGAAAGCTCCTGGCTCTGGCCACCTCCACGAACAGTGCCATGTCGTTCAAATGACTCATGATTGCTCCACAGATGGAATTCTGATTCCAATTCTGCCGGATTTATCCCGAGATCGGAATAGTGGACAAGGGCTCCAACGAATGGAGAACCCAAATGAATCCACTGTTCACCCCGGTCCGCATTGGCCGCTACATGCTTCCCAACCGACTTGTCATGGCGCCGATGACCCGCAGCCGCGCCGCCTTCGATGGTACGCCGGGAGAGCTGGCGGACGAATATTATGCCCAGCGTGCGGGTGTCGGCCTGATCGTCACCGAAGGCACCCAGCCCTCGGATGACGGGCAGGGCTATCTCACCACCCCGGGCATCTACACTCCCGCACATGTCGCCGGCTGGCGGAAGATCACCTCCGCCGTGCACGACGGGGGCGGTCACATTTTCATCCAGCTCATGCACGCCGGACGTATGTCGCATCCCGACAACACGCCGCATCATCGCCAGGGCGTCGCACCGTCCGCGATCGCGCCGGGGACAGGCATGTTCACGGCGACGGGGATGCAGGACATTCCCACGCCGCGCGCGCTGACGACCGAAGAAGTGCGCCAGACCGTCGCCGATTTCCGCCACGCGGCCCGCTCAGCGATCGAGGCCGGCGCCGACGGCGTCGAGATTCACGGCGCGAACGCCTACCTCGTCCAGCAGTTCTTCGCGCCGAGCGCCAACGCGCGCGCGGACGAATATGGCGGCTCCATCGAGAACCGCGCCCGCTTCGCCATCGAGGTCACCACCGCGATCGCGGAGGAGATCGGCGCGGACCGCACCGCGATCCGCCTGTCCCCCGGCACGACGATATGGGGGATCGACGAAGGCGCCGAAGGGCCGGACCTCTACCGCTATCTCGTCGTCAAACTCGACAAGCTCGGGCTCGCCTATGTGCACATCATGCACCAGGGCAACGAGCCATTGCTGGCCGACATTCGCAAGCTCTGGCACCAATCGCTGATCCTCAACCGGCCGGGTCGTCCGCGCGACCAGATCGGCGCCGACGTGGCTTCGGGGCCGGCCGATCTGGAAGCCTATGGGCAGATGGTCCTGGCCAATCCGGACTTCGTCGTGCGGCTGAAGGCCAATGCAGCGATGAACGAGGCAGACCACAACACCTTCTTCGGCGGCACCGCGCGAGGCTACATCGATTACCCCGCGCTGAGCGCCTAGGGTAGGGCTGGGAGCTACGGACCGATACCAGTTCGTGATGGGAGATTAGATTGAATCAGTCACCGCACCCTTCGATGGCCTCGGATGAGAGGGCACTTGTCGAGACCGCAAGTTCAAACGCGACGGCAAAGAAAAAGGTCCTGCTCGTTGGAGCCACAGGATTCTTGGGAGCCAAGATTCTCCGCAACTTGGCGCTCGATTCGAGGGTCTCCGTCGTTGCGATGTCGCGAAAGGGGGTGCCCTCAGCCGAGGGCGCCGACGTGGAATGGGTGCGCGGTGATA
This sequence comes from Bradyrhizobium sp. AZCC 2176, assembly GCF_036924645.1. Lineage (NCBI taxonomy): Bacteria > Pseudomonadati > Pseudomonadota > Alphaproteobacteria > Hyphomicrobiales > Nitrobacteraceae > Bradyrhizobium > Bradyrhizobium sp. AZCC 2176. The sequence continues at coordinate 5,487,976 of NZ_JAZHRX010000001.1, forward strand.
TGATGGATCCAGCGTCATTGGATCGTGCATTGCAGGGCGTGGATGTCGTTGTCAGCTCGGCAAACGGTTACATGAAGGGAAGCATCGACACGGATTTTCAGGGCAACAAGAACCTTGTAGAGGCCGCAGCAAGAGCCGGCGTTGGCCGATTTGTTTTTCTCAGCATCGTTAGCTGCGAGGCTGCGTCAGCAGTTCCACATTTCCACGCCAAGAAAGTGGCCGAGGATCTGATTACGGCCTCGGGTGTGTCATATGTGTTTGTCCGCGCGCCCTCATTTCTCGATCAGAGTTCGGACTATATCGCGAAGGGTGTGAAAGCTGGCCGGTTCCTGGCGGTCGGCGACAAAACCACGAAGTGGTCTCATGTGCTGACCGATGATCTTGCCTCATATCTTGCCAAAGCCGCGACCTATCCCGGCAATGAAATCAACAACCAAACAATCGATGTCGGCTGGCGCGATGGCCCCAAGAGCCAGCAAGAGCTCGCCGACATCATCTCCGAAATCATGAAGAGACCTCTTAAGGTCCGGGTTGTGCCGTGGTTCGTTTTCCGCTTGCTGGCGCGCCCGATAAGGCTGTTTTCCGAGCTCGGGTATGACATTATGCAGATGTTCTTGTTCTTCAAGAAGGGCGTCTATGTTTCGAATATCTCGAAACAAGAGCACTTTTTTGGACCCGCCCCTACATCCCGAGATGCGATCACGCGATGGGCGAAAAGTCATCAGTTAATTTCCTGATTCAGGCAGGCATGTAACAGCAGAGATCCTGGAGGACGTTGCGACAAGCTGGCACGCCGGGGCAAATCACTTCTGATTTTCCGAAATCGTGTCAAGCTCGAGAATCAAAAATATTCCGCTTTCGTTCTCACCCAAATCAGCTCCATAACTCCGCCCGTCTCACGGCAGATGAGGGGCGTTGGCCATCGTCACGAACGCGCGGTGAGATGCGATGGACGCTGATGGCGCGCTAGACGTACGCGCCGGACGCGTACGGCGAAGTCGTGTGGTTCGGGCGCCGCGGTGCTGGCGTTAAGTTGGCGGGAAGTATCTCGCTGGCGACGGAGGCAACAGAGCCGTTCTCCGGGAAGAGCACGAAGTAAGCCGTAAAGCCATTGCGCAGGGAAGGCCGGAATGCTCCCGCTGCCCTGTATGCTCGTGTGCAGTTTTGTTTGCGCAAATCGCACGCGAGACCGCGGGTGCAGCAAGCACCCGGTCTTCCCTGCGCCCTCTGACAACGAGGGCCGGAAGTTTTCAGGCAAACCTCGGACGCAACGCGCCGCGAGAATGCAGGCCTACATCTTCATGCTCTTTGAAAAGTAGATCATCCATAGCTGGCATGCCTTCGCCGTGCTGCTGCCCGTGAAGACGGTGGGCGTGATGGGCGACGGCCGGACTTACGAATAGTCGTGGGCCTCCGCGCGATTTTTATCAATTTCACTTCGGGTAGCTCGACTTGAATCGACGGGGGAAGAGCCGGGCGGCCGGCCGCGAGATCGACTTCATGACCGCACCGCGCTCCCGCCCAGGGTGACGAGAAGCTCGTCCAGTTGCTCGAGCTGCTCGGGCAGCCCATCCGCCGCCCCGGAAGCGAGTTCACCGTCGAGAGCTTCCTTCGAGGGATAGAGGTCGTGCTTGACCAGCAAGGTCTGGCCGCCCTTTTCCTCGAACGTCAGCGTGGTGATGGCTCCCCCCTCATCACCCTCCTCATTGGTCCAGACGAGGCGCGAGTGGGGGGTCACTTCGATGTACTTGCCGAAGACCTCCATCACCTTCGAGCCACCGACGCCGAACACGAGGCGGTACTTGCCCCCGACACGAACATCCATCTCGCAGGTGAGCAGGGACATGCCCATCGACTTCGGCACCCACCATCGCTTGAACAGCTCGGGCTTGGTCCACGCCTCGAACACGATGCGCGCCGGAGCGTTGAAGGTACGCGTGACGACCAGCTCGCGGTCGGACTTCCGTTCCGTTGTCGTGCGGTTCTTCATGGGGGCGGGTTCACTCTCTCTTCTTGCGTCCATCGACCTTTTCCTTCTGTTTCTGTTCTTCGATGACCTTGTCCAGCTCGTCGAAGCGCGAGGCCCAGAGCTGGCGGTACTTCTCGATCCATGCCGTCTCTTCCGCCAGTCGGCGCGGGCCGAGCTTGCAGGTCCGCACGCGCCCGACCTTCTCCGTGGTGACGAGCCCGGCCTGCTCCAGGACGCCGACGTGCTTCTTCATGCCCGTGAGGGTCATGTCGAACCTCTCGGCAAGGTCCGTGATCGAGGCGTCTGCACGTCCGAGCTGCTCCAGAACGCCGCGTCGGGTGGCGTCCGAGAGCGCGGCGAACGAGGCATCGAGGCGGGTTGCTGTATACTGAACCATGTGGTTCAGTATCTAACACACGGGTAGGCGGCATGCAAGGGGAGGCCGAGCGCGCGCTGAGTTGAACGGAGTAGGCTTCAGCCGATCCGCATCGAAAGCTCGACGTCTTCGGCAGACGGTATGGACATGTAGCCCTTTGCGGGCGAGCGCACATGCGCCAGGTATTCGGGACTGTAATCGGCGTTGTCGGCGACGATGAGCGCGCCCGGCCTGAGGTGGTCTTCCACCAGGCTCAGGACTTCGGGATATAGCGCCTTGGCGCCATCAAGGAGGAGCAGGTCGATCGTCTCGGGGAGATCGATGCTCAGCGTCTCAAGGGCGTCTCCCTCGCGGATTTCCACCAGATCGATGAGACCGCCGGCGGTGAGATTGTCCCGCGCTCGCGCCACCTTGGACGGCTCGAACTCGCTGGTGATCAGACGGCCGCCGCCATTGTCCCGCAAGGCTGCGGCGAGATGCAAAGTCGAGATGCCGAACGAGGTCCCGAACTCGACGATCGTGCGTGCGCGGGAGCTCCGCGCCAGCATGTAGAGCAGCACGCCGGTCTCGCGCGAGACGGCGAGCGGCATATCCTTCAGGCTCCCGTAGAAATCGAGGTAATCGGTCTTGCTCCGCATCAGGCGCGCATGCTGCTCGCTGGAGAGTTCGGCCATGGCGGGGACCGCCAATGGCGATGTCGCAGCAGCCTGTTCGAACAAGCGATCCAGCAGGGGCGCAAGCGGGGTGGTGGTCAAGGTGGTCATTCAGGTCTCCTGTCAGATATGGGCGCGTCCTTGCGCTGAGCCAGAAATACGACTAATTCGTCAGGTTTCCTATTCGCATTGCCCGCACCGCCCATGGCCGATCGTCCAAGAGCCCAGATTTCCTCACGAAAACAGCCCAAGCAGGCCCGAGCTACCGGGCTTGTCGCCGCGATTTTGGACGCTGCTGTTCAGGTTTTGGCGAAAGAAGGCGCGCAGCGTTTCACCACGGCGCGGGTGGCCGAGAAGGCCGGGGTCAGTGTCGGGTCGCTGTATCAGTATTTTCCAAACAAGGCGGCGATCCTGTTTCGGCTTCAGAGCGACGAATGGCGGCAGACGACTGAATTGCTGCGCGGCATCCTCGAGGATGTCCGGAGATCGCCTCTCGAACGGCTGCGCATGCTGGTTCACGCCTTCATCCGCTCGGAATGTGAGGAAGCCGCCATACGCGTCGCGCTCAATGATGCCGCCCCTCTTTATCGCGACGCGCCCGAAGCGCACGAGGCGAGAGCCTCGGGAGACCGCATTGTCCAGGCCTTCATGCAGGAGGCGCTGCCCAGGGGTTCAGAAGAAACGCGTGCATTGGCCGGGGACCTGATCACAACGACGCTCAGCGCGGTCGGGAAGCATTTTTCGGAAAGCCCTCGGACCGCCGCAGAGATCGAAGCCTATGGCGACGCCATGGCCGATATGTTTTGCGCCTATCTCCGAGGTCTCAAGCATGCCTGAGAAAGGCGCCAGAGCCGTCAGCAAACGTCCAGTTTCTGGAGTGCAGTTCACGAGCGCTCTGGGGCTGGCATTGATCTGAGTAGCCCGGCGCCCGCGCTATGGCCCGATCGAGGCATCATCGCCATCGAGCCTGGTTTTTCCGGCGACGATCTGAGCCACTTCGTCATCCGAAAGCGGTGGTCCTATCGGGTCTACGCCCGCCTCTCGGGCGGCTGCGCCGAGGCCGTCGTGATCAGTGGTGGTGACCCCGCGTTGCTCGGTCAAGGAGAAGAACCGTTCGAAGCCACCCGGAACGACGGTCACGGTGAAATGAACGCCTTCATTCCCGAAAGCACGCCAAGTGTGCGGCATCCTTTTTGGCAGCAGCGTCATGTCGCCATCGGTCATGGTGAAGCAGCGTTCTGGCGTCCAGACCACGATCCGGCCTTCGAGCAAATGGATGATCTCGTCGTCAAAACGATGCGTGTGGCGTGCCGGGCCGAAGCCGGCGGGCGCACGATAATCGAAGATGGAGTACGCGCTGTCCGTGCCGCTGACGCGCAGATGGCATTTCTCGGCAAACGGGCTGCGGGACACATCGGCACAATCACCCGCGGCATCGAGGCTGAGCTCTCCCGGGGCCGTTGATTGTCGCTGCATGACGTTCTCCAAAGCAATCTCACGGTTTGATCGTGGAGGAAGGACCTGTTTTCTTCGGGCACCAGCGCATTCCAGGTGAGTATGCCGAAACCGATCTAAACGTTCCCGACAGGCGTGGCGTTCCAATGTCCGCGTTGAAACGTCACCGGGAACATGGGCGAGGGCGAGGCCGTGTCACCGGCCGAGGAAGTTGGAAGTGCCGCTGCGGCCGACGAAGTCGCGTCCGCGGAACTCGTGAATGCGGATGCCGACACTGGCGTAGGCGAGACGGCGGTCGTGCGCTCGAATGGAGCGACGGAAACGACGCGCCCTGCGCCAAGAGACGCATCTTCAGGTGCGCAATTGCTCGCCGGGGAATGACGAGATGAGGTGGATTGCTTCGCTTCGCTCGCAATGACACCCTCAAGCAAATCGAACCCATCAAGCGGAAACCAGAGGAAGCCCCATGCTCACGCTGCATCATCTCAACGACTCCCGTTCGCAACGGATTTTATGGCTGCTGGAGGAGCTCGGCACGCCCTATGAGATGAAGCGCTATCAGCGCAACGCCGAGACGCGGCTGGCGCCGCCGGAGTTGAAAGAGGTTCATCCGCTCGGCAAGTCACCCGTTATCACCGACGGCGACACGACGATCGCGGAATCCGCCGCCATCGTCGACTACATCATCCGTCGGTACGGTAAGGGCGCGATGATGCCGGCGCCGGGAAGCGCGGATTACGAGGCCTATAACGAGTGGCTACATTGTTCGGAGGGCTCGGCGATGCTGCCGCTGATGCTCAACCTCTACGTGTCCCGGCTGAAGGAGGCGGGCGCGCCGCTGCATCCCCGCATCGACAGCGAGCTCGCCAACCATCTCGGCTATGTCGACGCCGCGCTGAAGGGGCGGGACTTCTTCGTGGGCCCGTCGTTGACCGGCGCCGATATCCAGATGAGCTTTGTCGGCGAGATGGCAAAAGTGTTCGGGAAGCTGGCTCCGTATCCGAACCTGGCGGCCTGGCTGGAGCGCATGCATGCCCGCCCGGGGTTCCAGCGGAGCATCGAAAAGGGCGGGCCATACCGGTTTGCGTGAGGGGGCGGCAGTCATTCCGGGGCGATGCGAAGCATCGAACCCGGAATCTCGAGATTCCGGGTCTGGTCCTTCGGACCATCCCGGAATGACTGCGGAATGGGTGGCACCTCTGGGAACCCGCATCATCCCCACCATATCTTGCATAAATATCAGCCCTGTACCGCAAGTGCTTGGCCAATTCCGGCCGATGTGGTATCTCGCAGGCGCTTCTTTCGACCGCCACACCAAACCCGCCCGCTTCGCCCCTAAAGGCCTGCGGCGGTGGAGATATTTCGCCCAATGACCTCCTCGTCATCCAGCCCCAAGACCGCCTCCGCGCCCGACTCGTTCTTCACGGCCACGCTCGCCGAGGCCGACCCGGAAATCGCCGCCGCGATCAAGGGCGAACTCGGCCGCCAGCGGCATGAGATCGAGCTGATTGCCTCGGAAAACATCGTCAGCCGGGCCGTGCTGGAAGCGCAGGGTTCGGTCATGACCAACAAATACGCCGAGGGTTATCCGGGCGCGCGTTACTATGGCGGCTGCGAATGGGTCGACGTCGCCGAGACGCTGGCGATCGAGCGCGCGAAAAAGCTGTTCGGCGCGCAGTTTGCCAATGTGCAGCCGAACTCCGGCAGCCAGATGAATCAGGCGGCATTTCTGGCGCTGCTGCAGCCCGGCGACACCTTCATGGGCCTCGACCTCGCCGCCGGCGGCCATCTCACCCATGGCTCACCCGTCAACATGTCCGGCAAGTGGTTCAAGGCCGCGCACTACACCGTGCGGCGCGAGGACCAGATCATCGACATGGACGAGGTGGCAAAGCAGGCCGAGCAGGTGAAGCCGAAGCTGATCATCGCCGGCGGATCGGCCTATTCGCGTTCCTGGGACTTCAAGCGCTTCCGCGAGATCGCCGACAGTGTCGGCGCCCATCTGCTGGTCGACATGGCGCATTTCGCCGGTCTCGTCGCGGGCGGCGTCCATGCCTCGCCGGTGCCGCATGCGCACGTCACCACCACCACCACGCACAAGTCGCTGCGCGGCCCGCGCGGGGGCCTGATCCTGTGCAACGACGAGGCGCTCGCCAAGAAACTGAATTCGGCGATCTTCCCGGGCCTGCAGGGCGGTCCGCTGATGCATGTCATAGCGGCCAAGGCGGTGGCCTTCGCCGAGGCGCTCCGCCCGGACTTCAAGGTCTACGCCAAGAACGTCGTCGAAAACGCCAAGGCGCTGGCGGAAACGCTGCGCCGCCACGGCCTCGACATCGTCTCCGGCGGCACCGACAACCATCTGATGCTGGTCGATCTTCGGCCCAAGGGGTTGAAGGGCAACGTGTCGGAGAAGGCGCTGGTGCGCTCCGCCATCACCTGCAACAAGAACGGCATTCCGTTCGATCCCGAAAAGCCGTTCGTCACATCAGGCCTGCGTCTCGGCACGCCGGCGGCGACCACGCGCGGCTTCGGCGTTGCCGAATTCAAGCAGGTCGGCGGCATGATCGCGGAAGTGCTCAATGCGCTGGCGCAATCGCCCGACGGCACCGCGCCGCTGGTCGAAGCCGCGATCAAGGAACGCGTCAAGGCACTGACCGACCGCTTCCCGATCTATCAGTAAAGGCTGCATTGGATGCGCTGTCCGAGCTGCAACAGTCTCGATACGCAGGTGAAGGACTCCCGTCCGACCGAGGATTCGGCCGTGATCCGGCGGCGGCGGGTGTGCATCGCCTGCAATTTCCGTTTCACGACCTTCGAGCGGGTGCAGTTGCGCGAACTGACCGTGATCAAGCGCAACGGCCGCCGGGTGCCGTTCGACCGCGACAAGCTGGTGCGCTCGCTGCAGATCTCCTTGCGCAAGCGGCCGGTCGATCCTGAAAGGGTCGAGAAGATGGTTTCCGCGATCGTGCGCGAACTCGAAAGCGGTGGCGAGGCGGAAGTATCCTCGGAGGCGATCGGCGAGATCGTGATGGAGCATCTGCGCCAGCTCGATGACGTCGCCTATGTGCGCTTCGCCTCCGTCTATCGTAATTTCCGCGAGGCCAAGGATTTTGAGGCCGTGCTCGGCGAACTCTCCGCGGAAGACGCCGCACGGGTCGCCACGTTACGCAAATGATCTTCCGCATTCTGGAAGACCAATACGGGCAGAAACTCAAAGAGGCCAAAGCGGCCGACCTGCGCTTCATGCAGCTTGCGCTCGCACTCGGCCGCCGCGGGCTGGGTCGCACCTGGCCGAACCCGGCCGTCGGCGCGGTCGTGGTCAAGGACGGCGTCATCGTTGGCCGTGGCTGGACGCAAGCGGGCGGGCGGCCGCATGCCGAGCCCGAGGCGTTGAGACGTGCCGGCGAGGCCGCGCGGGGCGCCACGCTCTATGTGACGCTGGAGCCCTGTTCGCATTTCGGCAGGTCGCCGCCCTGCGTCGATGCGGTGATCGCGGCGGGCATCGCGCGCGTGGTTTCGGCGATCGAGGACCCCAATCCTGAAGTGGCCGGGCAGGGGCACGCCAAACTTCGCGCCGCCGGCATCGCGGTTGATGTCGGCCTCGGCGCTGCGGAAGCCGCGCACGATCACGCCGGGCATTTCCGCCGTATCCGCGACAAGCGCCCCCATGTGATCCTGAAACTCGCCGTCTCCGCCGATGACAAGATCGGCGCTGCCGGCCGCAAGCCGGTCGCGATCACCGGCGAGGCGGCGAAGGCTCGCGTGCATCTGTTGCGTGCGCAATGTGATGCCGTCCTGGTCGGCATCGGCACCGTGCTGGCGGATGATCCGGTTCTGACCTGCCGCCTGCCGGGCATGGACGCCCGGTCACCGGTGCGGGTGGTGCTGGATCGCGCGCTGCGGCTGCCGGGTACGAGCAAGCTGGTCCATTCCGCGCGCCAGACGCCGCTCTGGGTCATGACGTCGGACTTCGCCGAGGCCCCCGCTGCCATGAAACTCGGCGCGGCCGGCGCGCAGGTGATGCGCGTTGCGGCGACCGCGCAGCCGCCCGGGCTGGATCTGCCGGCGGCGCTGCGCGCGCTGTCCGAAAAGGGCATCACGAGGCTGATGGTGGAGGGCGGTTCGCGGGTCGCCGCGTCATTCGTAGCTAGCGGCCTGGTCGATGAAATCTGGCTGCTGCGTGGGCCTGATAAGATTGGGACGGACGGCATTCCCGCGCTGGACGCATTGCCGCTGTCGGCTCTCACCGGGTCGCCTGCCTTCAAGACTCGTGCTAGCGAAAGCCTCGGCAAAGAGACTCTTACGATTTACGAGCGCGCCTAATGTTTACCGGAATTGTCAGCGACATCGGCGAGATCGTTAGCCTCACGCCAACGGCGCAGGGCCAGTTGCACCGCATGCGCATCGCCTGCCGTTACGACCAGACGACGATCGCCGACGGCGCCTCGATCGCCTGCAATGGTGTCTGTCTGACGGTGGTCGCTTCGGGCGTCGAAGGCGGCAGGACCTGGTTCGACGTCGACGCGGCCGCCGAGACGCTCGGCATGACCACGGCCAAGCATTGGCTCAAGGGCACCAAACTCAATCTCGAGCGGGCGCTGAAGATCGGCGACGAACTCGGCGGCCATATTGTCGCGGGGCATGCCGACGGCATTGCGACCATCGTCAAGCGCGACGATCTGCCTGATATGGCGCGGTTCGAACTGCGTACCGCGCGGGAGCTGGCGCGTTTCATCGCCGCCAAGGGCTCGGTGACGCTGGATGGCGTATCGCTGACCGTGAATACGGTCGAGGATGTCACGTTTTCGGTGCTGATCATCCCGCACACGCTCAGCGTCACCACGCTCAGCGGCTGGCGCGCGGGCAGCGAGGTCAATATCGAGGTCGATCTGATGGCCCGCTATGCGGCGCGGCTGTCGGAAATGACGTAACGGCAACAACAAAAGTGTCATACGCGGGCTTGACCGGCGTATCCATCCTCTTAACAAGATGGCTTCACAAGATGGCTTCCCTGGCAGGATGGATTGCCGGTAGCCAAATGGGGTAGACGCGCTTCGCGCTTTAGCCCGGCAATGACGACGAAGGCAGATAATGGCAGACGCACGGCGCGCCCCTCTAAAAGACCAGACCGACATTTCAGGCGCGCGCGCGCTGATCGTCGAGGCGCGGTTCTATGACGACATCCAGGATGCGCTGCTGGAGGGCGCCATCGCCGAGCTGAAGGCGGCCGGAGTGACACATGACGTCCTCACGGTGCCCGGCGCGCTCGAGATTCCGGCCGCGATCGCGATCGCGCTCGATGCTGCTGAAAACAACGGCAAGCCTTATGATGCGGCAATTGCGCTCGGCTGCGTGGTGCGCGGCGACACCATCCATTTCGAGATCGTCTCGATCGAATCTTCGCGCGCGCTGATGGATCTGGCCGTTGCGCGAAAAGTTCCGCTTGGCAACGGCATCATCACGGTCAATACCGACGCGCAGGCCTGGGCGCGGGCGCGCGCCAGCGAATTGAACAAGGGCGGCGACGCCGCGCGCGCGGCGCTGGCGATGCTGCGGATCAAGCGCCGGCTGACAAAGGCCTGACGATGGCAGATCAGAAGAGGCCAGCGAAAAGTCCGGACAAGAAAGCCAACCGCCGCGGTGCGGCGCGGCTCGCCGCCGTGCAGGCGCTCTACCAGATGGATATCGCGGGCGCCGGGATCAATGACATTTTCGCCGAGTTCGAAAGCCACTGGCTCGGCAACGAGGTCGAGGGCGACAAATACCTGCCGGCGGAGGCCGCGTTCTTCAAGGATGTGGTGGCCGGCGTGGTGCGCGACCAGGCCAGGCTCGATCCCTTGATCGACGATGCGCTCCAGAAGGGCTGGCCGTTGAAGCGGATTGATGCGATTTTGCGCGCGGTCCTGCGGGCCGGTTCGTACGAACTGGAGCACCGCAAGGACGTGCCGGGCCGCGTGGTCGTGTCCGAATATGTCGACGTCGCGCATGCCTTCGTCGAAAAGGACGAGACCGGCATGGTCAACGCCGTGCTCGACCAGATCGCGCGCCAGTTCCGCGCCGACGAGTTCGCGCGTGGCTAGCGGAAAACCCGCGTCCGGCGAGGACTCGCTGATCGCGCGCTATTTCCGGCCGCTTGCGACCGATCCCGGCGCCTTCGGTCTCGACGACGACGCCGCGGCGCTGAAGCCTGATGGCAACGACATCGTGGTGACGGTGGATGCCATCGTCGAGGGCGTGCATTTCCTGCCCGACGATCCGCCCGACACGGTCGCGCGCAAGGCGCTGCGGGTGAATCTTTCCGATCTCGCGGCGAAGGGTGCTGTGCCGGCCGGCTTCTTGCTGACGCTGGCGCTGCGCAACGTTGACGAGGCCTGGCTGAAACCGTTTGCGGCAGCGGTTGGCGAGGACGCCGCGCAATTCGCCTGTCCGCTGCTGGGCGGCGACACCGTGCAGACGCCTGGCCCGCTGACGGTCTCGGTCACGGCGTTCGGCCGGGTGCCGCCGGGCAAGATGGTTCATCGCAGCGGCGCCAGACCCGGCGAGCGCGTAATGGTGACCGGCACTGTCGGCGACGCCGCGCTGGGGCTTGCCATCCTGCGCGGCGGGAAGGTGCATGCCGCCGCATCCGACAAGGCTGCGCGCGAGGCGCTGATCGGGCGCTATCGCGTTCCGCAGCCGCGCGTGGCAATGGCGGAAATCGTTCGCAACCATGCCAGCGCGGCGATGGATGTGTCTGACGGCCTTGCCGGCGATCTCGCCAAGCTGTGCGGCGTGTCCGGCGTATCCGCGGTGATCGATCTGGCGTCGATTCCGCTGTCTGACGCGGCGCGCGATCTTGTGTCGCGCGGCGTTGTCGGGCTGGAGACATTGATTGCCGGCGGCGACGATTACGAAATCCTGTGCACGATGCCGGAGGATCGCGTTGAGGCGTTCGCACACGCTGCGCGAGAGGCCGGCGTCGCCGTGAGTTCCATCGGTACGGTGGTCGCAGGAAGCGCGGTTCCGAAGTTCATCGACGCAGACGGCAGGGAAATCGCGCTGGAACGGCTCTCTTACAGCCATTTCTGAAGGTGGGACCGTTAACGCCTCGGCCTTTATTTCCGGCCGGCCATTGCTATTTCGCCGAAAAACCTATAGGTGTATTGCTATTCGATTACCGTCGTGCCTTTTCGAACGCGCCCTAAGGGGCTTCTTCCAGAGACATCGTCGATATTGGATTTGAATCCGTGCGATCGCCGTGCGGAATTAAAAGCCTATGTGCTTTGGAGAAGAGAAAATGGCTACAGGAACAGTGAAGTGGTTCAACGGTCAAAAGGGTTTCGGTTTCATTGAGCCGAGCGATGGCAGCAAGGATGTGTTCGTTCACATCTCGGCCGTCGAGCGCGCCGGCCTCGGTGGACTGGCCGAAGGTCAGAAGGTTCAGTTCGAACTCAAGACCGACAAGATGCGGGGCAAGGTGAGCGCGGAAAACCTGTCGCTCGTCTAAGGCCTCGAAACGGTCGTTTCACGGATGTACTGGAATGGCTCGTGAGCCCGCTCGATCCTGATGGGATTGGGCGGGCTCTTGTATTTTAGGCCCAGCCCCAATCTCAAGGCACGCGCCCGCCGCCGCGCTTGCAATAACTTGGCAAGGCCGGTTAGCGGTGAATCCTTTCAAAAATCGACGGATTCTGGCCTCCGCGGCGTTGCGCCGGGGAGACGATTTTGGCATGGTCCCGCCGATTTGAGGTCACCCTTTTGGGCAGGGAAGGCCTCCATAATATGCGCCGGCCGCGCTCGCGGGATGGCGTGGGGCGGAAAACCAGCATCTGAGGCAACTTCTATGACAGCATTATGGGTGATTGTGCTCTGCGGAGCGCTTTCGATCGTTTACGCCATCTGGGCGACGTCTTCCGTTCTGAAATCGGATGCCGGCAACGCGCGCATGCAGGAAATCGCGGCGGCGGTGGCCGAGGGTGCACAGGCTTATCTGCGCCGCCAGTACATGACGATCGGCATGGTCGGCATCGTGATTTTCGCCCTGCTGGCCTACTTCCTCGGCATGCTGGTTGCCATCGGCTTCCTGATCGGCGCGGTGCTGTCGGGTGCGGCCGGCTTCATCGGCATGAACGTCTCGGTTCGCGCCAACGTGCGTACCGCCCAGGCCGCGACGACTTCGCTGGCCGGCGGCCTCGAACTCGCCTTCAAGGCCGGTGCGATCACCGGGCTTCTGGTGGCCGGTCTCGCGCTGCTCGGCGTTACCATCTATTTCGCCTATCTCACGCAGATGATGGGCCTGAAGGCCAACGACCGCGTCGTCGTCGACGCGCTGGTCGCGCTCGGCTTCGGCGCCTCGCTGATCTCGATCTTCGCCCGTCTCGGCGGCGGCATCTTCACCAAGGGCGCTGACGTCGGCGGCGACCTCGTCGGCAAGGTCGAAGCCGGCATTCCCGAGGACGATCCGCGCAACCCGGCGACCATCGCCGACAACGTCGGCGACAACGTTGGTGACTGCGCCGGCATGGCGGCCGACCTGTTCGAGACCTATGCGGTGACCGCGGTCGCCACCATGGTGCTCGCCGCGATCTTCTTCGCGACCTCGCCGCTGCTGGTGAACATGATGACCCTGCCGCTCGCCATCGGCGGCGTCTGCATCATCACCTCGATCATCGGCACCTTCTTCGTCAAGCTCGGCGCCAGCCAGTCTATCATGGGCGCGCTGTACAAGGGCCTGATTGCGACCGGTGTCCTGTCGCTGCTCGGCGTTGCCGCGGTAATCAATTGGCTGATCGGTTTCGGCCCGCTGACGGGCGTCAAGTACACCGGCCTGGCGCTGTTCGAGTGCGGCGTCGTCGGCCTCGCCGTTACCGGCCTGATCATCTGGATCACCGAATACTACACCGGCACAGATTATCGTCCGGTGAAGTCGATCGCATCGTCCTCGGTTACCGGTCACGGCACCAACGTGATCCAGGGTCTGGCGATCTCAATGGAATCGACCGCGATGCCCGCGATCGTCATCATCGCCGGCATCCTCATCACCTACAGCTTTGCCGGCCTGTTCGGCATCGCGATTGCGACCACGACGATGCTGGCGCTGGCCGGCATGATCGTGGCCCTCGACGCCTTCGGTCCGGTCACCGACAACGCCGGCGGCATTGCCGAAATGGCCGGCCTGCCAAAGGAAGTCCGCAAGTCGACTGACGCGCTCGACGCGGTCGGCAACACCACCAAGGCGGTCACCAAGGGCTACGCGATCGGCTCCGCCGGTCTCGGCGCGCTGGTGCTGTTCGCGGCCTACAATGAAGACCTCAAGTTCTTCATCGCCAACTCGGCGAAGCATCCGTACTTCCAGGGTGTGCTGCCCGACTTCTCGCTCAACAATCCCTACGTCGTGGTCGGCCTGCTGTTCGGCGGCCTGCTGCCGTACCTGTTCGGCGCGATGGGCATGACGGCGGTCGGCCGCGCGGCCGGCGCGATCGTCGAGGAAGTGCGGCGTCAGTTCCGCGAAAAGCCCGGCATCATGCAGGGCACCGACAAGCCGGACTACGGCAAGGCCGTCGACCTGCTGACCAAGGCGGCGATCAAGGAAATGATCATTCCGTCGCTGTTGCCGGTGCTGTCGCCGATCTTCGTCTATTTCGTGATCTACGCGATCGCGGGTGGCGGTGCGGCCGGCAAGTCGGCGGCGTTCTCCGCCGTCGGCGCCATGCTGCTCGGCGTGATCGTGACCGGTCTGTTCGTCGCGATCTCGATGACCTCGGGCGGCGGCGCCTGGGACAACGCCAAGAAGTACATCGAGGACGGCCACTTCGGCGGCAAGGGTTCCGACGCCCACAAGGCGGCCGTGACAGGTGACACCGTCGGCGATCCCTACAAGGATACGGCGGGTCCCGCCGTCAACCCGATGATCAAGATCACCAACATCGTGGCGCTCTTGCTGCTGGCGATCCTGGCGCACTGAGCGGCGTAAGGTCGATCAATACGAAAACCCCGCGATGCAAGCCGCGGGGTTTTTGCTTGGGGCTGTATCGCCGTCATTGCGAGCCAACGGGTCGCGCGAATGCGCGCCCGATGACAGGCTCCGCGAAGCAATCGGGCCATTTAGAAAGAATGGATTGCTTCGCCGCTTATGCTCCTCGCAATGACGTGATCCTCAATTCACATCCATCTGCAAACCTTCGCGCTTGATGATCTCGGCGAATTTCGCCGTCTCGGCCTGCACGAAATCGGAGAATTGCTGCGGCGTGCCCCAGTCGGCGGTGGCGCCCATGTTGCCGATGGTCTTCTTGACATCATCGCGCGCCAGCATCGCCTTGATCTCCTTGTTGAGGGCGTCAACGGCGGGAGCGGGCGTGGCCTTGGGCAGGAAGATGCCGAACCAGGAGGAGACGTCGAACTTCGAAAGCTCGGGCGCGCTCTCGCGCATGGTCGGAATGTTCGGCGCCAGCGCGCTGCGCTCGGTAGTGGTGACGCAGAGCGCATTCAGCTTGCCGTCCTGGGTCTGCGGCAGCGTCGGATAGAGGTTGTCGAACAGGATCTGGATATCGCCGGCCAGCGCCGCCTGCAGCGCCGGGCCGGCGCCACGGAACGGCACATGCACCATCTTCAGGCCGGTGAGCTGCAGGAACCAGGCGCCGGTGAGGTGAGGGCTCTGGCCGACGCCGGAGGAAGCGTAGGTCAGCTTGTCCGGATTGGCCTTGATGTAGGCGATCAGCTCCGGGATCGATTTGATTCCGGTCGATGGATGGGCCGACACGATGTTTGGGATCCGGATCATGTTGCTGACCGGCTGCAACTGCTCGGCCTTGTAAGTCATGTTGCGGAAGATGCTGTAGGCAATCGCGTTCGGGCCGGGATTGCCGACCAGGATGACGTGGCCGTCCGCCTTGCCGCGCACGACTTCGGCGGTGCCGATGGTGCCGCCGCCACCGGAACGGTTTTCCACAACCGCCGACTGGCCCCAGGCGGTCTGCAGATGCGCGGCCAGCAGCCGTCCCATCACGTCGGTGCTGCCACCAGCCGCCGCCGGCACGATGAGACGGACGGTCTCGGTCGGCCGCCAGTCGGAGCCGTAGCTCGCGCGCGGCAAGATTGCCGCCGCTGAAACGGCCGCAGCTCCGGTCAAAACACGGCGTCGAGAAAAAGCTCTAATCGTCACAAGTTCACTCCCTGCTGAATCATTATTGGCAGAGAGCGTAGGCAGCGCGCGCGTACAGGGCAAGCGTGCGACTTGCACAGGTTTCCTGGCACAGGATTTCCGCGTGGCGGAACGCGCTCTAGTTAAAGCTGAGCAGCTTGAACAGTGGCGTCAGGTAGCTGAGTTCCTGGCCGGACGTCGGCGTGGTGCGGCTGATGAAGTCGAAGATCTTGCCGTCCTGCAATCCGTAATTGGCGAGCCGCTGCACCTGGCGGTTTTTGTCGAAATAGATCGCGATCACGCGCTGGTCGACGACCTGCTGATTCATGAACGCGACTTTGCGCTCGGAGCGCTGTGAGATGTAATAGAACACCTCGCCGTTCAGCGTCGCCACCGTGGAGGGCGTTCCCATCACGATCAGCACCTGATCCTGGCTCGCGCCGATTGGAATCTGCTCCAGCGCGTTGGGCGGCAGGATATAGCCCTTCTGGAACTGCTCGCCGGTGCATCCGCCCAGCATCGCACAAATCAGTGCGACGGCCGCGGCCGCACGAAAGCCGCGCCGGCCGGCGGTCAGGCGGCGCGGCGAGGGCGCGCAGGTGCTCAGGTGGCTCATCTCGGTCATCTCAGGAATTAGCCCGTCCTCTTGCATCGCGCGGTGCGTTGACGTACCGGGCAGCAAGTTGGAATGCAACATGCGCGGGCTCCGGGCAAAGAATCTGGAGGGCTCGCGTGCGGAACCCACAATGCTTTGGCCGTTCAATCACTTCAGGAAACCCCGGACGCCGTTGCGCGGCACCATCGAGGCCATCTATGGCATGATCGTGACGCAGGCGCGAGAACCGTCGTTTTATCGGGACTTGGCGGTTCCGGACACGGTTAACGGCCGCTTTGACCTGCTTCTGCTGCATTTGTGGCTGGTCTTGCGGCGTCTGAAGTCGGTGGAGGGCGGCACGGCCCTGTCACAGGGGCTGTTCGACCATTTTTGCAACGATATGGACGATAATCTGCGCGAGATGGCGGTTAGCGACCTCAAAGTGCCGAAGCGCATGCAGGCCTTCGGCGAGGCCTTCTATGGTCGGACGGCGGCCTATGATTTTGCGCTGACGGAGGGCCGCGAGGCACTGGCACAGGCGCTGTGCAAGAATATCCTGAACGGCGAGAACATCGAGAAGGCCCGGCTGCTTGCCGCCTACGCCGAAGCGGCGATGGCCGCCCTCGACAGAACCGACGAGGCGGCGCTGGTGAGCGGTTCGGCCAAATTTCCCTTGCCGGAGAATGGCGCGCAGCAATGAGCAAGACTGGTACGATAGAGAAGCCCGATCCGTGGCGCGTCCCCGTTGCGGTGGCGCAAATCCCTGAGATCGGCCTGCATCGCGACATCGAGGCCGATCAGGCTATCCGCCATGCGGTGGCCGATGTCGGGGGCTTGCGCGAGGTGCTTTCGGTGCAGGCCTCGTTCGACGTCACGCCAACAAGCGGCGGCCGTTTCCGTGTCGCCGGCCAGGTGCGGGCGCGGATCGGACAGACCTGCGTGGTGACGCTGGAGGAGATCGAGAACGATATCGACGAGCCGATCGATCTGACCTTCGCGCCGCCGGAGCAGATCCCGCAGATGGCCGCGCTGATCGAAGAGGCCGAGCAAAGCGACGAAGAGACGCCCGATCCGCCCGAGCCGATCGAGAACGGCACGATCGATCTCGGCCGGGTCGCCACCGACGCATTGCTTCTCGCGGTCGATCCCTATCCGCGCAAACCCGGCGCCGTATTTGAGCCGATGGTTGAAGCCGCCGATCCCGAGGATCACCCGTTCGCAGCGCTGAGGGCGTTGAAGGCAGAACCGAAAAAGTCGGGCACCAGGAAGCCCAAGGGCAAGTAGCCGGCAGTTAAAGTGGCCGGCGAAGCTGCCATCGGTTAGAGGTGGTTGTGATATCCCGCCAAGAATGTCCCGTAAGATATTGAATTATATTGGGATATTTTGTATTCTGGATTTCGGGTCACAGCGCTTGCCTTTCACCAAAAGAGCGTGGTCAAGAGGTTGTGTCGGGACAGGGACACGCTATTGTCGCGGCCCGGCGGGGGCGCGGGGATGCGCTTTGCCGAGCATCGCTTTGGCGGTGCCTTTCCAGTGCGCGGCCGTGCTCTATGAGGGCCGCAAGAGATCAGGTTTCCGGGACGTTCATGCCGCAAAAGGTTCGAATCGCGCTTGACGCCATGGGTGGCGATGTCGGCGCATCGGTCGTCATTCCCGGCGCCGCCATCTCCTTGGAACGGCATCCCGACAGCGAATTTCTGCTCTATGGCGACAGCAGACTGATCGACGAACAGCTCGCCAAATATCCGGCCCTGAGAAAGGCCTCGCGTGTGGTCCACACCGACGTCACCGTCGCCATGCACGACAAGCCGAGCCAGGCGTTGCGGCGCGGCCGCAAGAACTCGTCGATGTGGCTGGCGATCGACGCGGTGAAGAAGGGCGAGGCCCACGTCGCGGTTTCCGCCGGCAATACCGGCGCGCTGATGGCCATGGCACGGTTCAACCTGCGGACCATGCCGGGCATCGATCGCCCCGCGCTCGCGGGGATGTGGCCGACCGCCCGTGGCCACTCCGTCGTGCTCGACCTCGGCGCCACGATCGGCGGCGACGCGCACCATCTCATGACGCTGGCCGTGATGGGCAGCGCGATGGCGAGCGTGCTGTTCAACCGGGAACGTCCGACGGTCGGCCTCCTCAACATCGGGGTCGAGGAGATCAAGGGCCATGAGGAGATCCGCAAGGCCGCCGAGCTGCTGCGCGCGACGCAGCTCAATTATATCGGCTTCGTCGAGGGCGACGGTATCGCGCAGGGCGCGGCCGACGTGATCGTGTCGGAAGGTTTTTGCGGCAACATCGCATTGAAGGCTGCCGAAGGCACCGCGCGTCAGATGGCGGATTTTCTGCGCAACGCCATGGCCAGTAGTTGGCAATCCAAGATCGGTTATCTGTTCGCCCGCAGCGCCTTCAAGGCGCTCCGGGACAAGCTCGACCCGAACAAATCCAATGGTGGCGTTTTGCTCGGCCTGAAAGGTGTGGTTGTAAAAAGCCATGGCGGAATCAACGCCGAAGGCTTTGCCTACGCAGTCGATGTTGGCTATGAGACGGTGCGCTGCGATCTCCTCACCAAGATCAATCAGATGCTTAATCGCGACGGAAGTGCGCTGGCTCAAGCGCAAACCGCGCAGGAGGTTGTCACGTGACTGCGAAACGTTCGGTCGTGCTGGGCTGCGGCTCTTATCTGCCGCAGAAGGTGCTGACCAATGCGGAACTCGCCGCCCGGATCGACACGTCGGACGAGTGGATCGTGCAGCGCACCGGCATCCGGCAGCGCCACATCGCAGCCGAAGGCGAGTTCACTTCGCATCTGGCGATCAACGCGGCGCGTGCGGCGCTGGAACATGCCGGCATCGATGCACAGGCGATCGACCTGATCGTGCTGGCGACCTCGACGCCGGACAACACTTTTCCGGCGACCGCGGTCGCCGTCCAGAACGGGCTCGGCATCCATCATGGCGCCGCCTTCGATCTGCAGGCGGTGTGCTCCGGCTTCGTCTTCGCGCTCGCAACCGCCGATAATTTCCTGCGCTCCGGCGCCTACAAGCGCGCGCTGGTGATCGGCGCAGAGACATTCTCGCGCATTCTCGACTGGAACGATCGCGGCACCTGCGTGCTGTTCGGCGACGGCGCCGGCGCGGTCGTGCTCGAGGCGCAGGATCAGCCGGGCAAGCCTTCCGATCGCGGCGTGCTGACGACGCATCTGCGCTCGGATGGCCGCCACAAGGCAAAACTCTACGTCGACGGTGGCCCGTCGACGACCCAGACCGTCGGCCATCTCCGGATGGAAGGCCGCGAGGTGTTCAAGCATGCGGTCGGCATGATCACCGACGTGATCGTGGATGCCTTCAATGCGACCGGCGCTACGGCCGAAGACATCGACTGGTTCGTTCCGCATCAGGCCAACAAGCGAATCATCGATGCTTCAGCGCACAAGCTTCATATTGCACCGCAAAAGGTGGTGCTGACCGTCGATCAGCACGGCAACACCTCAGCAGCGTCGATCCCGCTGGCGCTTTCGGTCGCCGTCAACGACGGGCGCGTGAAGAAAGGCGACTTGGTGCTGTTCGAAGCCATGGGCGGCGGGTTCACCTGGGGTTCCGCGCTGGTGCGCTGGTAAGCGCCGCGTAAAAGTACCAATTAAAGTTGTACCCTTGTTCCATGCTTCTGCATGATGGTCGCTGTTGACCATTGCGTGCTAACCTCATAATTTCAGGGAATAAATTGTTCGCCGAGAGTGCGGGGCAGGCGATGACCGGGACCGGAAAAACAGTCACACGTGTCGATTTGTGCGAGGCGGTTTACCAGAAGGTAGGCCTGTCGCGAACGGAATCGTCGGCATTTGTCGAACTCGTTCTGAAAGAGATCACCGATTGCCTGGAGAAGGGCGAGACGGTGAAGCTGTCGTCGTTCGGCTCCTTCATGGTGCGCAAGAAGGGTCAGCGGATCGGACGTAATCCGAAGACTGGTACCGAAGTGCCGATCTCGCCACGTCGCGTGATGGTGTTCAAACCGTCGGCCATTCTGAAGCAGCGGATCAACGGCCATGCGGCCGGAAACGGCGAAAGCAAAGCTGAATAGCGAGATCGAGTAGCAGGACCGCGTACAAAGGCCGCGTAGCAAGACCGCGTAATCTCTTCACAAACAACATGAGTTGAGAGGAGCGAGCATTTGGACAAAGCGCCGGATGCGTTCCGTACCATCAGCGAAGTCGCTGAAGAGCTCGACATTCCCCAGCACGTGCTGCGGTTTTGGGAGACGCGGTTCGCCCAAATCAAGCCGATGAAGCGAAGCGGCGGGCGGCGTTACTACCGCCCCGACGATGTCGACCTGCTCAAGGGCATCCGCCGCCTGCTGTACGGCGAAGGCTACACCATCCGCGGCGTGCAGCGGATCCTCAAAGAGCACGGTATCAAATCGGTGCAGGGCCTCGCCGACCAGACTTCCGCCGTCACGTTCGGCGCTGTCGAGGAGGCGATCGGTCTCAGCCTGCAGGAGCCCGAGGAGGGCGAGACACCGGCCGCCGGTGTCGACGACGAGGATTACGAGACCGAAGAGAAGGAAATCGACTATCGCTTTGTCGATACCGACGATGACGGCATCTTGCTGCCGTTCGCCAAGGGCAAGCCCGGGCCCTCGGACGCTGACCGCGAGCGTCTGGAGCGGGTGCTGCAGGATCTCGTCGCCTGCCGGCAGTTGCTGGATAGCGCCCTGAAGGACGGCTGATTGCGGCGGGCGGGAACTGGCCTGCCTGAAAGAGGCCGCTCGCGCGTCTTGCGCCGAGCCCTGATCGAAGCTAATGGAACGGCATCGGAGCGTGGCGCAGCCCGGTTAGCGCACTAGTCTGGGAGACTAGGGGTCGGAGGTTCAAATCCTCTCGCTCCGACCATTTAACTCATTGAATCCCCTAAACTTGCTTTCCGCGATTCTACCGTGATTCTGACGGGCGATTCTTACGCTGTTCCGCCGTCATTTCCGCGGCGCGCTTGCTATTGCGCGCCACCGTCACCGGCGCGCAGCATTTTGGCCCACCCAGCAGCGCGTGGTGCAGGGGAGACTAACGGAAGCACAATTCGAACGGGCTAGGCTTGCTCCGGACCAATATCGATCCACCGCAAGGAGGCGTTATGGAGATGCTCCTCGGCCTCGTGGTCATGGCCGGCGTTCCGGCCTATTTTGTCGTCCAGCCGGCCACGCTGTGGCAATGGCCCGGCGCCTGGCGCATTGCTGCGTTGGCGCCTCTGCTGCTGACCGCGCCCGCGCTCGCTTTCAGCTTGTTCTCCCTGTACCACGGCTCGAACCTGTGGCCGCTCACGCTGATTTTCGCCGCGGCCGTCGGCACACTCTATCTGGGCGCGTTGTGGCTCGCGCGCCGGTGGTTCTACGCGTAACCTGCCTGTTCGATTGCATCGGCTATTTCAGCCGTTGTGGTCTTGACCGCCGCTAGATGCCGAGCGCCCAGATGGCTACGATGGTCCCAAGTACAGCTAGTCCGCTGATGGTCCAGCCGGTCAGGTAAGCCGCACCATCCGTTTCCGGTCGATCGACCATGCTATCGCGCCACTGGCTCACGGCGGCCTCCACTGGATTGATCTTGCCTCTGGTCAGTAGGTCGTTGGCTGAGGCCAAAGGTTCAACGAGCGCGGGGGCGCGCAACGGCGCAACCGTTGTCCACTGTAGCAGCTCCCACGATGCCGCCACCGCGCCGATCATCAGCGCCGCTGCGATCGCTGATGGGATGACGATGGCGACCGAATAGAATTCGGGATTGGTGCCGGCGATCTATAGCGCCGTCGATGCGCTGATGCGCTGGAAGGATTGGGCGCGTCGGACCGTCAAACCGAAGCGGCGGAGTAATTCCGCCAGACGAAACGTCGCTGCGCTTTACCCGCGATCCCCACCTGCTACTGTCCTGTTGCGCGCGAGCTCCGTTGGCATGAGCTCCAATTCAAAAAGCGAAAACCGAGGTTACGATCTCAATGAAGGACTTTGCCGGAAAGTTTGCCGTGATCACCGGGGGCGGCACGGGCATGGGCCGCGAACTCGCGCGCCAGCTCGTGGCCGAAGGCTGCAATGTCGCGATGTGCGACGTTTCCCTGGAGGCGATGGCCGAGACCAAGCGGCTGTGCGAGGCGGAAAATCTGCCGCAGGGCCTTCGCGTCACCACCCACGTCGCCGACGTCTCGATCGAGGACCATCTCCAGCGTTTTCGCGATGAGCTGATCGAGCAGCAGGCGACCGACAAGATCCATCTGCTGTTCAACAATGCCGGGATCGGCGGCGGCGGTAGCCTGTTCACCAACACGCGCGAGCAGTGGGAGCGCACCTTCAACATCTGCTGGGGCGGCGTCTATCTCGGCGTCCGCACCTTCCTGCCGCTGATGCTTAAGGCGGACGAGGCTCACATCGTCAACACGTCGAGCGTCAACGGCTTCTGGGCTTCGGTCGGCATGGGCGCCTCGCACACCGCCTACAGCGCCGCCAAGTTCGCGGTGAAAGGGTTTACCGAAGCGCTGATGACGGACCTGCGGCTCAACGCCCCGCACATCAAATGCTCCGTCGTGATGCCCGGCCATATCGGCACTTCGATCGTGTCCAATTCGCGCAAGATCCAGAGCGGATCGGAATCCGAAGAGCTCAGTCCGAATGAAATCCTGGCGACGCGGCAGCGCCTGAAGGGCATGGGCATCGACACCGGACCGATGTCGGACGCCGATATCCAGAAGATCGCGCTCGACCGCGCACGCTCCTTCCGCGACGAGGCGCCGACCACGGCCGCTGCCGCGGCAAAGATCATCCTCGACGGCGTCAAGACCGAGCGCTGGCGCATTCTCGTCGGCGATGACGCCCACAAGCTCGACGAGCGGGTGCGGCAGGCCCCGGAAAAGGCCTACACGCCGGAGTTCTACAAGAGCTTTACGGAAGAGGTCGGCTGGCGGCTTGGATAGAGTAATGTCGGTTCTGATCCAATCAGAACCGACGCCGGCTTTGTTTTGGCGTTATCACGGAAGCCGGATGTTGCGCGTCGTCATGCCCGCACAACGCGCTGGCGCGAGCCCGGGCGATAGGCGAGGCGGTGGTGGCCTGAGCAATAGGGCATGCCTTCCACCGGCGTATTGCCGCAAAAGCAGAAATCCTCGGCGCCAGGTGTGCTGATCGGCCAGCGGCACCGCTCGTTGCTGAGTTCGAACAGCGAGCAGCGGCGTTCGCTGGCAATCGGCTCTTCCTGGAGCGGCTGCGCGTTTTCGTAGACGGCTTGCAGGATTTGATACTGCAGCCTGGGAATGGATTTCCTGGAGCGCTCCCGGGCGGCCTTGGTCGGGCGCGGTTCGGCGCGGGCCGGGCCGCGCGTCAACTGGAGGCGGGCAAGTTTGCCGATCACCGCGTTGCGGCTGACGCCGATGCTGGCTGCGATCTCGCGGCAGGTGAGGCCGGCTTCAAAATGACTCTTCAGCAATTCGACGCGATCGGTAGTCCAGGTCGGTAAATTCGTAAGCATGTTTTTCGGTTCCACGTTCTGTGTGAACCGCCGCGTTCCGAAAATTCCCGTCAGGACGCCTTGCCGTTGTCGCGGATTGCAAGCAGCCCGTCCTTGATGGCGAGCCGAATGCCTTCCTCGATCAAAGTCCTTGCGACGCCGGGAACGCTGGTGCCGTGGGTGCCCTGTCTCACCAGTCTTTCGAGATAATTGATGGTCGAGAGCGCCAACGTAACGGGAACGCGGTCGGTTTCGGCTTTTTCTGTAGCCATGGGGAACGCTAACTTTTAAACGATGTACTGAAAAGTTACTATTTCGACTCTATTTAGTTTTGCACATATGAGTCAAACGGCTTGTGGATAGCTTCCTATCCGTTTGAAAAAACGGCTAAAAATCCGGAGCTGGGTCTGTGGACTGGCTGCTCGCCGATTGCACGCAGCTCCCGACGGCGCCTGGCAGCGGCCGCGGGCGCGGCGAAACGATCCAGCCGCGCGTCCATTTTCTTGATTGCCTAGCGTCACCGGGAATGCCGATGATGTCCGGGGACGACGGCAAGGGCGCAATGGCGGTAACGAACGGTCTCTACACCATCCAGATCGAGATGACGGACGGCGGGCACGGCCGCGCCAACGGCGTGATCGTGCTGCACGACGGCAGGATCGCCGGCGGCGACTCATATTTCTACTACACGGGCTCCTATCGCGCCGATCATGGCAAATGGCGCGGCGAATTGATCACCAACGAGCACACGAAATCTGTCGGCAGCCTGCCGCTGTTCGGCGGGCGCGAAGTGACCTGCGGCTTTACCGGGGCCTATTCCGCCGACGCGGCGGAAGTGAATGGAACGGCGCTGGTCGGAAAAACCAGCGTGGTGTTTCACGCCAGGCTGCAACTGCGTTCGGAGTTTTGAGGGCGGCGTCAGCCGTGCACAATCGTCTTTGCAATCATACAGTGAATGCCCTTGGAGCCGTTGACGGTTTGCGTCACGCGCAGATCTGCGGCGAGGCTGCAGAGCGTGTAGGCGTCCTCGCGCGACAGATTGCGCTTCTCGCCGAGCAACACGATCATGTCGCGCAATGCGCGCACCACGCATTGATCGAGGTCGGGGTCCATCGCCATCGTCATGTAGTGATCGGGCGTTTCCGCGCGGGGATAAGCGAGCTGCAGATCCTTGCGCAGCGTCAGGCGAAAGCGGCCCTGTAGCGCGGTCTCGATCGCGGTGACGCAGACCTCGCCATCGCCCTGCACGCCGTGGCCGTCGCCGCAGGAGAACAGCGCGCCCGGCACGAATACCGGCAGATACAGCTTGGCGCCGGCGCCCAATTCCTTGTTGTCGAGGTTGCCGCCCATCGCCCGCGGGATCAACGAGGTGATGCGGCCCCAAGCGGGTGGCGGCGCCACGCCCATCACGCCGAAGAATGGCTTGAGTGGCAGGTCGAGGCCCCATGGCATCCGGCCCACCATGCGTTCGCGATCGAGCGGAATGTTCAGAATTCTGGTTTCGTGGAAATCGTCGGGCAGGGTGCCCGATAGCGGCTTGATCAGATTATAGCCCCAGTCCTGCCGGAGCTGGACGTCGAGAATGTCGACCTCCAGCACGTCGCCGGGCTCCGCGCCTGCAACCGCAACCGGGCCGGTGAGAATGTGGCCCGGCACCATGCGCTCGTTCCGCGCGTGAATGTCGGCAAGCTCGGGAGGGACGTGAAACTTGGCTCGGTCAGGCACGACATCCGGCCCGCCGCTCACGGTGTCGATGGTGACTTCATCGCCGCTGGCGATGGTCATGACGGGCTTCAATTTGGCTTCAAAGAAACCCCAGTGGCAGGTTTCGGGGCTGGAATGCAGGTGATGATGGGGCATGGGGAGGCTTTCTTGCCGGGGGGTATTGCTCAACTTGTCATTGCCGGACTCGATCCGGCAATCCATCTTTTTCGAATAGGTCCTTTTATCGAAGAAGGATGGATACGCCGGTCAAGCCCGCGTATGACGAGTTTGCTTATCCGTGAGGCTTCCCTTGTTTTTTGTCCTGTCCAAAACGATCGGCTACCTGCTGTTGCCGACGAATTTCCTGATCGCCGTCGGGTTCGTCGGCGCCATTCTGATGGTGACGCGCTTTGCATCACTCGGCCGCAAGCTCGTGATAGCGACCGTGCTGCTTCTGGTGATCTGCGGGCTGTCGCCGCTCGGAAAAGCTTTGCTCTATCCCCTGGAGCAGCGATTTCCGTCATGGGACGCCGCGCGCGGCGCGCCTGATGGCATCATCGTGCTGGGGGCATCGATCGAAGCCGATCTCTCCGTGGCGCACGAAACGCCGGTGGTTCGAGGCGCGCCGGACCGGATCATTGCTGCCGCCGCGCTGGCGAGGCGATATCCGAACGCGCGCGTGGTGTTTTCCGGCGGCAGCGCCAACCTGATCTCGAACGATGCCAGGGAAGCCGATTTCGCCGGCGCTATCTTTGAAAGCCTCGGCGTCGACAAATCGCGGCTGATCATGGAACGGGCATCGCGCAACACCCTGGAGAACGCCGAATTCTCCAAGGCGCTGGTCAAGCCGAAGGAGGGCGAACGATGGGTGCTGGTGACCTCGGCCTTTCATATGCCGCGATCGGTCGGCTTGTTCCGCAAAGCAGGATTTGCGGTAGAGCCTTATCCCGTCGATTGGCGGGTCGGCGGACGCGATGATCTGATGGCGCTTTCAAACGTTGCGGTTGAGGGGCTCGGACGGACCGATCTTGCGGTGCGCGAATGGATCGGCCTGATCGCATATCGGCTCAGCGGCAAGATCGACGAGTTGGTGCCGGGGCCGGCGCCGAAGTAAGCGGTCGCACCCCCCATCCAGTCGCGCTACAATCGGGCAGGGCGCTGTTCAGCGCGCCGATCACGGGAGTTGACGCCATGCAACAACAAACGCCGGAAGCGCTCGATTTGGCCGGCATGGTGGCCGATCTGAACAATCTGCTTCGCCTGAAGACGACCGTGATCGGCATCAAGATGTTCGCCCGCGTCGAGGAGATGGCCGCGATCCCGAAAATCCGCCGTCCCTCGGCCGTGCATACCACCGACCAGATCGTCAGCATGGCCTCGCGGCTCGGCTGGACCGTCGGCATCACCGGCGACGATCTCGTCGGCGCGCAATGCCGCGCCGTGATCGGACTGGCGCCGCAGGACGAAAAATTTCTCGCCGGCGAAAATTATGTCGGTGTTTGGCACGGCACGGCCGAGGACGCGCGCAAGCGCCAGGAGGCGCTCGACGTCGTGCCTTTTGGACAGTACCAGGCTATGGCGGTGAGCCCGCTCACCAGCGGTCGACTCAACCCGCCGGATATTTGTCTGGTCTACGCCACGCCCGGCCAGATGATTATTCTCATCAATGGCCTGCAATATACCGGCTACAAGAAGTTCGAATGGGGCGTGGTCGGCGAGACCGCGTGTGCCGATTCCTGGGGCAGGGCGCTCAAGACCGGTGAGCCGTCGCTCTCGCTACCGTGTTTTGCCGAGCGGCGCTATGGCGGCGTGCCCGACGAGGAAATGCTGATGGCGCTGAAGCCCGAGCATCTCGCCAAGGCCATTGTCGGCATGAAGCAATTGGCCAAGAACGGGCTACGCTATCCGATCGCGCCCTATGGCATCCAGGCCGACGTACGCGCCGGTATGGGCGTTTCGTACGCGAAGAAATAACCACCGTCATTGCGAGCGAAGCGAAGCAATCCACATACACCGCAAAGAGATTTTGGATTGCTTCGCTTCGCTCGCAATGACAAGAAGGCCCAAGCGTCAATTCCAGGAACCAAAATATGTCTTCGTCGAAGTTCGACATCGTCGTCTATGGCGCTACCGGCTTCACCGGTCAGCTCGTCGCCGAATATCTCGCGACGCATTACAAGGGTCATGCCAATCTGAAATGGGCGATGGCCGGCCGCAGCAAGGACAAGCTTGCTTCAGTCCGTGACGCGATCGGCGCGCCGCCCGATACACCGCTGATCGTGGCCGATTCAAGTGACGTTGCGTCGCTGAAGGCGATGGTGGAGCAGACGAAGTCGGTGATTGCGGGTGTTGGCCCATATCAGTTGTATGGAAGCGATCTAGTCGCCATCTGCGCTGCGACCGGCACCGATTATCTCGACTATTGCGGCGAGCCGATCTGGATGCGGCAAATGATCGACGCGCACGAGGCGCAGGCAAAAGCGAGCGGCGCGCGAATCATGTTCTCATGCGGATTCGACTCACTGCCGTTTGAACTTGGCGCGTTCTTCGTCCAGACGGAGGCCAAGCGCGCGTTAGGTGTGCCCGCCTCTCGCGTCAAGGGTCGGGTCCGCGATATGCGCGGCACGCTCTCCGGCGGTACTGCCGCAAGCGCAAAGGCGACGTTCGATGCTGTCGCCAAGGATCTCAGCCTCATCTCCATCCTGAACGATCCCTTTGCGCTCACACCGGGATTTAGCGGCGCGCGACAGCCACGCGGTAACAAGCCGGTTTACGAAGAAGATCTCCAATCCTGGGCCGCGCCTTTCATGATGGCCCTGATCAACACGCGGAACGTTCATCGCTCTAACATGCTTATGGGATTCCCATACGGCCGCGAATTCATCTACGACGAGATGGTATTGACCGGTCCCGGCGAGCAGGGAGAAGCGAACGCGAAGCTTGTGATGGCGGCGAACAACGAAAAGACCGGCCCCAATGCCCCCAAGCCAGGCGAGGGGCCGTCGAGGGTGGAGCGTGAAAACGGCCTTTACGATTTGCTTTATGTCGCGATTGCGCCTGATGGACGCCAGGTGCGCGCGTCCGTGAAAGGCGACTGCGATCCCTACGGCTCGACGGCGAAGATGATTGCGGAATGCGCGATCTGCCTGCTGCGCGATACGCCTGATGTTGCTGCCGGGATCTGGACACCTGGCGCAGCGATGCAGCACAAGCTGATCAAGCGATTGGTTGATCGCGCGGGGCTGACGTTCACGGTGGAGAAGTAGCCGGCCGAATCGTGGGCAAAGCGCGGCGTGCCCACCATTTGGCAGCTCGTAGATAGATGGTTGGCACGGCGCTCGCGCGCCTTTGCCCGCCCTACGGATCTTCGCTAATCGTTACGCCGCCCGCGGATCATACGCGTACATCCAGTCCATTCCCTTGGCCGACAGTGGCAGCAACAACTTCAGCATGCGGTCGCGGATCCAGGCGCCGGTGGCGCTGAATTCGCGTTTGCTGTTGCCGTTGCGGCGGGCCAGCGCGACGATCTTCTCGACACGGGGACGGCGCTCGGCCTCGAAATTCTGGAAGATCTGAGCAAGCTCCTGGCGGTTTTGCATCAGCCGGCCGAGACGCATGGCGTCTTCGAGTGCCAGCGAGGCGCCTTGGCCGGCATGCGGGCTGGTGGCGTGCGCGGCATCGCCGATCAGAAGCGTGCGCTGTCGCGACCAGGTCGGCAGCGTCGCGACATCGAGCGTCGCCGTC
The DNA here is from genome assembly GCF_036924645.1 of Bradyrhizobium sp. AZCC 2176. Classification (NCBI taxonomy): domain Bacteria; kingdom Pseudomonadati; phylum Pseudomonadota; class Alphaproteobacteria; order Hyphomicrobiales; family Nitrobacteraceae; genus Bradyrhizobium; species Bradyrhizobium sp. AZCC 2176. The sequence continues at coordinate 5,517,062 of NZ_JAZHRX010000001.1, forward strand.
ACCACGATATTCTCGGCCGCCTCCAGTATCCGCGGGATCGGGTCGTGCCAGCCGGCATGGAAATCCAGAAGATGCCGCCTGATCGCATCCTGGCTCATGGCGCGGAAAGTCGCGGCGTCCGCACCATGCGACGGCTGCGTGCTCCACCACATTACGCCATCGTTCTCGTCGGAGCTGCAGAAGCCGTAGCCGAAGAAACCGCTTTGACCGAACGTCGTCGCCACCCGCCGGCCGATCGGCGCATCCGCGATCACCGATCGCGCTACGAAACCGCCGAAGCCGATCAGGCCGGTATCGAGCGGCTTAGGGCCATCCGGAATCACATGGCTACGCACCGCGGAATGCACGCCATCGGCACCGATGACGAAATCGCCCTCGGCAAAGGAGCCGTCGGCAAATTGCGCGACGATGGGCTTGTCGGCGCGGTCCTCGATGGCGACCAGCCGTTTCTCGAACCGCAGCTCGACGCTCTCGCACCAGGCCCTGTCGATAAGCGCCTCGTTCAGGGTCGCGCGGCACATGTTCACCGCGGGCTGGCCGAAACGCTGCCGCATATTCTGGTTCACGGAGCCGAGGCATGCGCCGGATTGCGAATGGAAATCGAAGGATTCTGCGATCGATCCGCGCCGGATCATCTCGTCGGCCAGGCCGAGCTCGGCGAGCACGTGCATGCCGTTAGGGGCGATCTGCAGGCCGCCGCCGATTCCGGCCGAGTAGGGCCAGGCCTCGAACAGTTCGGCGTCGATGCCTGCCTTCTTCAGGAAGATTGCCGTCACGGGACCAGCGATGCCGCCGCCGATGACCAGCGCTTTCGGTCGTCCGCTCATGTCTTGCTCCATGCGTCCGCGAGGTGGTACGAATGTATAGTTGCTAATTATCTTAGCAACTAAGATGTATACCGACTAAGGTTTGGAGCTGACTTTGTCAAGAGCGAAGGTGCGGGCTGCGCTGATGCAGGAACTCGAATACGCGCTGAGGCGCGGGTCGGCGCAGGGTACGATCTTTGGGCAGACGGTGGCCAATACCGTCGGGATTTCCGGCTCCGACCTCGAATGTCTCGACTTCCTCAATCTGGAAGGCCGCGTGACCGCAGGGCGGCTGGCGGAGGTCACGGGGCTGACCACGGGGGCCATCACCGGCGTCGTCGATCGCCTGGAGAAGGCGGGCCTGGTCCGCCGCGAGCGCGATCCCGACGATCGCCGCAAGGTGTTCATCGCAACCGTCCCGGAGAACGTCGTCAGGGTCGGGCGCTTCTACGAAAACATGCAGCGGGGCATGGTCAAACTCTGGGAGAGCTATTCGGACACCGAACTGCGGCTGCTGGTGGGATTTGCGACGAAGGGCTACGAGACGTTGCTGGCGGCGACCGAGGAACTCAAGTCGATGGTCGAAGCGCCCGAGAAAACGCAAACGGGAAAGCCGGTGAAGAAGGCCAAGCCGGGCGGACCTAGGAAGCCTTCGCGGGCGACATAATCGCGGAGTTGCTGTTCGCCTTCCAGCGTTCGGCGGCGACAAACATGCCCCACATCGTGCCCAGCATCATCCAGAAGTGCCGCCAATGGTCGGTGTCGATGATAAAACTCTCGCCGACCGTGCCGAGAAAAGCTGCGAAGATCGCCAGATAGGTCGGCTGCCAGGGCACGCGGACGAAGACATAGCGGAAGCTCGTCAGCACCGTGACGAAGACCAGCGCGGGATAACAGACGCCGGAGAGCCAGCCGCCCGACATGAACGCGTTCAGGTAGGAGTTGTGGGTGTCTTCGGGAAAGAAGCGGTTGAACTGCAGCGGCCCGATGCCGAACGGTAGCCCGAGCGCCATTTCGGCGCCGAGGATATGGCGGCCGAAGCGGCCGAAACGGCCCTCATCATAGCTCTGGTCGAAACTGGCGCGCTGCTTGAAGAGCTGCGAGATCGAATCGAACGATAGCAGTACGGCGACCAGCGCGGCAGCAAGCACCATCACGACCAGCGCCATGACGATGATGCGCGACCGCTGCGACTGCGAGCGGCTGGTCAGCACCATCAGCGCCAGCATGACGGCGGAGGTGATGACGAGCATGCCCCACGCGGCCCGTGAGAATGCCAGCAGGATCGCCAGCGACATGATGCCGAATGCAATCGCGCTGCGGAGCGATTTGCCGAACTTGTCCGACACGACGCTTTGCAGCGCGAGCAGCGCCGGCAGGATCAGGAACGCACCGTATACGTTCGGGTCCTTGAAGGTGCCGCGCGCGCGGTCGTATAGCGTCAGCAGGTCGCGCCCGCCTGGAACGAGATTGAAGTAACCCGCGATGCCGGCGAGCGCCGCAATCAGGGCGCCGACGACGAGGCCACGCCGGAGCATGTCGAGCCGCGCGGTGGTGTCCTCGGAAATGACCATTGCGAAGAAGATGACCGTGACCGCCATGTACCAGGAGGTCGCGATCCAGTTCGGCACATTGGGCCGGTCCATCACGGCGACCGCACTGATGCTGTAGCCGATATTGATCAGGAACAGCAGCAATAGCAGCGGCACAAACACCAGCCGCATTCGCAAGCCCGTTGCGAAGAAGATCAGCGAGGCGGCAATCGTGGCCAATTCGTAAGGGCTGGGTTCGATGAAGACGATGGCGCCGGACGCGCCGACCAGCCACACCATCGCACGCTGCAAGGCAAGCACGCCGGGCGCGGCCGTCATCGATGGGAGCGATCCCCCGGCTGTCGCCGCATACGCCATCACACACTCACGCAACGCAACAAACTATGACACTACCATCCGCGTCATTGCGAGCAAGCGAAGCAATCCATGCAACCGCGCAGAGATAGAATGGATTGCTTCGTCGCTCCTCGCAATGACGGCTGACGTCCAACTCAATACGCGTTCTCGCTCTTGGTCATCAGCGCCAGCGGCGTCTTGAGCAGAATGTAGAGGTCGAACAGCACCGACCAGTTCTCGATGTAATAGAGATCGAACTCGACGCGCTTCTGGATCTTCTCGTCGGTGTCGACCTCGCCGCGCCAGCCGTTGATCTGGGCCCAGCCGGTGATCCCCGGCTTGACGCGATGGCGCGCGAAATAGCCGTCGACGGCCTCATCGAACAGCCGGCTCTGCAGCTTGCCCTGCACGGCATGCGGGCGGGGGCCGACCAGCGAAAGGTTGCTTTTGAGCACGACGTTGAAGAGCTGTGGCAGTTCGTCGAGGCTGGTCTTGCGGATGAAGCGCCCGACGCGGGTGACGCGGGGATCATTTTTGGTCACGACCTTGGAGGCGGTCGGATCGGCCTGATGGTGGTACATCGAGCGAAACTTGTAGACGTCGATGCGCTCGTTGTTGAAGCCGAATCTTTTCTGGCGGAACAGCACGGGCCCGGGACTGTCGAGCTTGACCGCAAGCGCGACCAATCCCATCACCGGCAGCGCCAGCACCAGGATCACGAAGCCGACGACGTGGTCGAACAGCCACTTCATCACCAGGTCCCAGTCGGTGATCGGTGCTTCGAACACGTCGAGGGTGGGCACCTCGCCGAGATAGGAATAGGATCGGGGGCGGAAGCGCAGCTTGTTGGTATGCGCCGAGAGCCGGATATCGACCGGCAGCACCCATAATTTCTTCAGCATCTCGAGAATGCGGGTCTCGGCCGAGATCGGCAGCGCGAACAGCACGAGGTCGATGCGGGTGCGGCGCGCGAATTCGACGATGTCGTCGACTTTGCCGAGCTTGGGGCTGCCGGCGCAGGTATCCATCGCGCGGTCGTCGTTGCGGTCGTCGAACACGCCGAGCACCTGGATATCGGAATCATCCTGGGTCTTGAGCGCCTGGACGAGCTGCTCGCCGTTCTGGTCGGCGCCGACGATGATGGTGCGGCGATCGAGCCGGCCCTGACGGGCCCAGCCGCGTACCAGCGAGCGCAGGAACACCCGCCCGGTCACCAGCGCCGCAATGCCGCTGAGGAAAAACGCCGTAAGCCAGAGCCGCGAAATTTCGCTGCCGAGCTTGACGATGAAGGATGCGCCGATGAACAGCAGGAACGCGAACGCCCAGGATGAAATCATCCGGGTCATCTGGCGAAGATGGCCGCGGAAGATCTGCACCTGGTAGATATCGGCGGCCTGGAAGCAGATCACGGCCGTTGCGGCCACGCCGAAGATCGCCGCGAGAAATTCCCAGGAAAAGCCGCTGAGCGGGACGACATAGCTGAAATAGAGCGCGACGCCGATCGCGCTCAGCATCGCAAAATCGATGACGCGAACCACGCCCGCGATCACGATCGGCGAATAGGCGCGGCCGACCTTCTGGTTGCTGACGGCAATAGCGGCTGGTGTAAGCCTGCGGCGCCGTTCGACCTGCGGCCGATCGGCTGTGGCGGTCATCGCGGCCGTTGCCGCGGAGTCGAACATCGAGCGTGCATTAATCGGTTCCACTGGTCCACGTCCGTTCTGGAGCATGCACATAAGACCGTGCCTGCCGGTGCGGAATTCCCCACACCCACGGCTTACGGGACAAATCGGAAGAAACGGTTACGTTGGTAAAGAACGGTTAACGATTGGCAAACGCGTCGCGGTAGCCGGCAAAGACGCCCTCGACCATCGCCTTCTGCGAAAAATGCTGGAAGATTCGTTCGCGCAGCGATTTGGCTCGCTCGCGCGCCGCGGCCGGATCCTTCAGCGCGGTTTCGATGGCATCGGCCATCGCGGCGGCCTTGCCGGGAGCGAACAAGGCATCGCCATGCGGGCCGAAAATCTCGGGGATGCCGCCGATATTGGCGGCGACCATCGGAATGCCGGCGGCGGCCGCCTCGATCACGACATAGGGCATTGAATCCCCGCGCGAGGGAACCACCAGCAGCGAGCCCTTCGAGAAGCCGAAGCGCGCCTTGACGTGGCCGATGAACCGCACGGCCTCGCCGAGACCGAGTTGTTGCACCTGGGCCTTGAGGCTTGCGCTTTCCTCGCCGTCGCCGGCGAGCGTGAGTGTCACCGGACGGCCGGCGGCGCGCAGCCGTGCCACCGCGTCGATCAGGAGGTCGGCGCCCTTGATGTGCCGGAACTCGCCGACATAGATCAGGTCGGTGGCGTCTTCGGCCTTCACGACCGCATCGAATTCACCGGCGGTGACGCCGTTGAACACGCATCGCACCAGTCCCTTCGGCGTGCCGATGGTGCGCTGATAGGTGTCGCGGGCAAACGCGCTTTCGAACAGGAACAGGTCGGTATCGTTCATCAGCGCGCGTTCGACACGGGCATAGATGTTGCCCTTCAGCGTCGACAGCGGATAGTGCAGCGAGCCGCCATGCGGGGTGTAGACCCGGATCCTGTCGCGGGACGCGGTCCGCAAACGCATGTAGGCGCCGGCTTTGGCGCCGTGACCGTGCAGCACATCCGGCTTCAGTTGGCGGATCATCCGCCGGAAACGGGCCCACACCAAAAAATCGCTCGGCAGCGGCTCACGGCGAATGGCCGTGCGGTGAACGCCGAGCTTGAGGCGCGGGGCGATTTCCGCCAGCGCCTGCTCGGCGCGTTCGCCGCCGGTGAGGCTGTCGGCGATGATGCCGACGTGATGGCCGCGGTCGGCCTGGCCGTTGGCGAGATCGAGGATATGGCGGAAAATGCCGCCGACAGGCGCGCGCGTGGCGTGCAGGATACGAAGCGGCTGACCGTCAACAAGAGGCATGATCAGAACCAGCGCTCGTCGACGAGCACGGTGTCGCCGGGGCCCGACGTGTCGGTGTGGGTCCGCGTGACCCGGCCGCGCCGCGCGCGTCGTGAGAGCCGCCTGCAATGGCTCCGGCACTTTCAGCTGTCATGTTGGGTACATAGCGATATTGGCCCGGGCGCGCATCACGGGATTCCTGGAAACGTGTCGGCCGATTAAGGGGTGTTCATGGTTAACAAAAAATGACCGGACGCGTTCGGGGCGCCGTTTCGCGGTGCACACGGGCAAATTAACCCGGCGGCAACCCTAATGAAGTGTAATCGGCAGGGTTCGGGTGGACCAGCAGTTGCGTCCGCGGGAGTGTGCGATGCGTTTGGCGTTCTGGCGTGCAGGCAAGGACAAGCCGGTGGTGCAGCGGACGATGGCGAGGCCTGCGCCTTCGGCCCCGAAGCCCGTCGCAGCATCCGAATCCGGCGATCTCGATCTGCATGCGCTCGGCGGGGCGCTGATGCGCAAGCGTGGCTGGATCATCGTCCCGACGGTGCTGGCGCTGGTGGCATCGCTGGCCGCGGTCAATATGATCACCCCTCGGTTCAAGTCGGAAGCGCGCATCCTGGTGGATGGCCGCGAGAACGTGTTCCTGCGTCCGACCGGCGAGCGCAACGAGGAGCGCAGTGCGCTCGATGCGGAAGCCGTGACCAGTCAGGTGCAATTGGTGCAGTCGCGTGACCTGGCCCGTGAGATCATCAAGAAGAACAAGCTCGCCGAGCGTCCCGAATTCGATCCGGTGCTGCAGGGACTTTCGCCGCTGAAGTCATTGCTGGCCCTGATCGGCATCGGCCGCGACCCGTTCTCGCTGACGCCGGAAGAGCGCGTGCTGGATGCCTATTACGAGCGCTTCACGGCCTACGCGGTCGACAAATCCCGAGTTATCGTCATTGAATTTCAGTCGCGCGATCCCGAACTTGCCGCGCGGGTCGCCAACTCGATCGCAGAAGGTTATCTGGTGCTGCAGCAGGATGCGCGGCAGCAGCAGGCAAAGTCGGCAGGCCAGTGGCTGTCGGGTGAAATCGAGAACCTGCGCGGGAAGGTCGCTGAATCCGAATCGCGCGTCGAGGACTTCCGCTCCAAGTCGAGCCTGTTTATCGGCACCAACAACACCACGCTTTCCAACCAGCAGATGGGTGAGCTCAACACGCAGTTGAACAACGCCCGCGCGCTGAAGTCGGATGCCGAATCAAAGGCGCGGCTCATCAAGGAAATGCTTCAGAGCGGCAAGCCGATCGAGGCTTCCGAGGTGCTCAATTCCGAACTGGTGCGCCGGCTGTCCGAGCAGCGCGTGACGCTGCGCGCGCAACTCGCCGAGCAATCCTCGACGCTGCTCGGCGGCCATCCTCGCATCAAGGAATTGAAGGCGCAACTCGCCGATCTCGATCGTCAGTTGCGCGAGGAGGCTGGCAAGGTGTCGCGCTCGCTGGACAATGATGCGCGCATCGCCGGCGGCCGGGTCGATGGTCTGATGAACAGTCTCGACCAATTGAAGAGGCAGGCGTCATCGAGCAACGGTCAGGATGTGCAGCTTCGCGCGCTCGAGCGCGAGGCCAAGGCCCAGCGTGATCTGCTGGAGTCCTACCTCGCCAAATACCGCGAGGCCAGCGCCCGCGAGAGCATCGAGGCGGCGCCGGCCGATGGCCGCATCATCTCGCGCGCCACCGTTTCGAACACCCCGGCCTATCCGAAGAAGCTACCGATCGTGCTGATCGCGACGCTGGCGACCTTGCTGCTCACTTCGGGCGCGATTGCGACCGGCGAGCTGCTGCGCATGACTGCTCCGCGGGCCCCTAGTGCGGTTTCGCCGGAAGTTACGTGGGAAATTGCACCCGAAATCGCGCCCCAAATCATCTTGGCTGCTCCACCGGAACCGGTGCGCGCGCCGGCGATCGCGCCCGAGCTTCCGGTAGCGGACCTCGTCGAGGCGGACCACGCTTCCGAGCCGGCGTTGAATGAACCGCACGCGGACAGCCCGCGCATGGATACCGTGGCGGAAATCGGTGAAGTCGAGCAAATGGCGGATGTCCTGGTTGGCGCGGGCGCCGCGGCGCGCAAGGTGACCGTGCTCGGTACGGCGTCGAGCGAGAGCATCACGCTGACCGCGTTGACATTGGCGCGGCTGATGTCGCAGCAGGCGAAAGTCGTGGTCGTCGATCTCGTGGCATCCTCGCCGGCGATTGCCGCGGCGTCGACCGATCCGGTCGCGCCCGGGCTTGCCGAACTCATGCAGGGCGAAGCATCGTTCGCGCAGATCATCAGCAGGAGACCGGCTGTCGCGCGTTCATCTCGTCAGCGCCGGACGCCCGGGCTTCGACCGCGCGCAGCTCCAATCGCCGCGGTTGATACTTGCAATCGACGCGCTGCTGCGAGTCTACGACCACGTATTGCTGGATGCCGGGTCGGCCTCCGATCTGCCGGCCGAATTGCTCACCTCACAGGCGCGGGCGGTCGTGGTGCCTGAGCCGTCGATGGCATCGGACGCGCGCAGCTTGATGTGCGAGCAGCTCAAGGCGGTGGGTTTTTCCGAGGTGACGATGCTGAGCAAGCCGTGCGAGCCGTCGGACGCAGTCGAACCCGGCCCGCGCGTGGTGGCGGCGTGAGGAATATGTAGGGTGAAGCCAACGGGTCGCGCGAACGCGCGCCCGATGACAGGCTCCGCGTGCCCACCACTGCTTGCGTCGCTCTTGATGGTGGGCACGGCGCATGCGCGCCTTTGTCCACCCTGCAATGGCGGCATTTTGTTTAGCTGAACGCGCTGCGCAGCTTTTGCGCCATTTCGAACAGCGCCGGATTGTGCTTCACCAGGCGCTTGGTGCGGTTGAGGCCCGACATGACGCTGGCGGCAAGCATGCCGCGCTGGCTGAGCGGAATGAAGCTGTCGAAGATCGGCTCGTCGTCCTTGCAGAACAGCCGCTTGTAATCGTCCGAACCGATCCCGAGGTCGAGGGCGCGATAGCCCTGTCCGGCGTAGTGATCGATGATGTCGCGCATCAGGATCAGGCCGGGGCTGTATTTCGAGTTCGCCGACATCGTGTAGGTATTGAACATCATCGAGAACCGGTGACCGTCGGCGACGCCGGCGAAGATCGCGATCACTTCCTCGTCGCATTCCAGCGCGTGGATATCAATGGCGTGCTTGCCGCCGGCGAGCGGCGCGGTGCAGGCGCTGCGGACAAAATCCTCGATGCCGGGATCGGCGAACACATTCGGCAGCTTCTGTTCGGCCATCCGCTGCGGCTTGACGCGGAAGAACCAGTCGAGCAGCCGCGTGATGTCGGCCTCCGACGACGCAATGTGACTGCGATAGCCGGGCAGGGACTGCAGCTTGCGTTCCTTGCCCTTGAGGCGGCGCCGGAACGAGTTGCTGACCAGCGCCGCGGGCGCGGCACCAGGCTCCATCACCAGCAACGGGCAATCATTGGCCGAGGGCTGATGCGGCAGCAAGGCGAGCGGATTGGGCAGGTCGCGCCAGCGAACCGGTTGCTGATGCAGCGCGAGGACGTCGGCTTCGGATCGCTGCGATATCGCCGACATCAGGCCGTCGAGATCGGCTTGCGTTGCGCTTGCGGCGAAATCGCGATCGAACAGCGCCATGTTGAAGGTGGAATGCTTGCCGCCCATGAAACTGGCGCAACGCGCGCCGTAGACGTGCCTGAGCGCGAGCGGCAGCAGCACCAGCGGGCGGCGTTCCGCATCGTAGGCGATCACGATGAAAGGAGCGAAGCCTTCGCGCTCGCCGACCTGTCGCTGCCAGGAACTGAGGAAGTCGAACCGCTGATACGGTGTGAAGAAGGTTGGCGCGCCTTCCAGGCTGCGCCAGATGCCTTCCGCGGCAGTGAGGTCGTGAACGATGTCGATGCCGGCGATGCGGCTCGCCTTCGACCACGTTCCTGCATCCGCCGTCCGGTCTTCAATCGCGGCAGCCATGGTCATTGCAGAGCCCGTGCTATATGAAATTGTTTACAATTTTCGGCTTTGGCCGACCTTCGCAGGGAAATGTCAACAAAGGGTAATACAATCGGTGCGCGGCGGGGGCAGTGCGACCGTATGTTGGGGTGGGACGTTTGGCGTCGGATATCGGAATTTTGCGGCGGGCCAGGATGGAGCTCGGCTATTTCAGCGGCTATTTCAGGCTGAAGCAGCGACAGACCGGCGGTGCCGGCGTCATTTTGCGGTTCGAGCGTGTGCGTCCGCGCGATTCCCGGCGATTTCAGCCCAACCGGTGGCGCGAAATCACGCCGCAATTTCTCGACCGGACGCTTCGCGCGCTGAAGCGCTGGAACTTCGATCTGGTCACGATGGACGAAGTGTGCCGGCGGGCGGTCACGCTGCCGAGGGCCAACCGATTTGCCTGCCTGACCTTCGACGGCGGTTGCAAGGATGTCATCACGCAGGCCTATCCCGTGCTGTCGAAGCACAGTGTGCCCTTCACCGTGTACCTGCCGACCGCGTTTCCGGACGGGCTCGGCGAAGCCTGGTGGCTCGCGCTGGAAGACATGATCGCGCGCGAGGACCGCATCAGCCTGGTGATCGACCGCAAGGAGCGCCGTTTCGCAACGGGCAGCACGCCGGAGAAGTATGACACGTTCGAGTTTCTGGCGAGCTGGATGCGTACATTGCCGCCGCCGGATCTCTCGTTCGCGATCCACGACCTCTGCACGCGCTACTCCGTCGATCTCGCGGGGCTGTCGCGGACTGCGTCGATGGATTGGGCCGATCTAACGAAGCTTGCCGCGGATCCGCTGGTGACGATCGGCGGCGCCACGGTGAATTATCTCGCGCTGTCCACCCTGAAAGCGGCCGACGCGCAACGCGAAATGACGATGGGCAAGGCGGTCGCGGAGACTGCCTTGCGCCGTGCCGTCAGCCATTTCGCCTATCCGTTCGGCGATCGGCAATCCTGGCGCCGGGAGCACGTCGTGATGGCGCAGGAGGCAGGTTTCGCCAGCGCGGTATCGACGATCCCGGGCGTCGTTGAGGCGAAGGGATATACCAATCTGCATGCCCTGCCGCGGATCGCCTGGGACGGACGGCAGCGCTCGCTGCGCATGATGCGCGTGATGCTGTCGGGGATGATGTTTCCTGCAGTCAGGCCGACCCGGGACAATTGGGTCTAATCTAGGCGGCGCGATCGGGCCGCGACATCCAGCTCACGATCGGCATCGCCGGCAGCACCCATCCAAGCCCCGCCACGACATAGAAGATCGCCTGCAGCAGGCCGGAATTGGCCAGCCACGGCGTCTGGGCGATCGTCATTCCGAGTAGCGACCACACCACGACCAGCACTAGAAGTGCGATGGTTCCAAAGAATTTGCGGGTGCGTATCGTCATGGCGGATATGTCAGGCTCGTGGCGGGTTGCGCGCGGGAAGGGGCGGACTATAAGGGGCGCGCCAATTCAATCAAGCGCGCCTTCCGGGCGAGCCAAGGCGTGTTTCAAGATGGGTTTTATGACCGCTAGTTCCGCACTGCAGGCCCCGCATCTCGGCACCGTCAGATGGTGGCTGATCGCGGTCGCCGCGTTGATCGCGGTCATGGTGTTGGTCGGCGGCGCCACGCGGCTGACGGAATCCGGATTGTCGATCGTGGAGTGGAAGCCGGTTACCGGCACACTGCCGCCGCTCAACGAGGCGCAGTGGGCGCAGGCGTTCGAGGGCTACAAGGCCATCCCGCAATACCGCGAACTCAACGCCGGCATGAGTCTTGCGGAGTTCAAGACCATCTTCTGGTGGGAATGGAGCCACCGCCTGCTCGGGCGCGCGATCGGCGCGGTCTATCTTTTGCCGTTCCTGTACTTCCTGTGGCGCGGTGCGTTGGCCGCTGAGCTGAAACGCCGGCTGTGGCTGATCTTCGCCCTCGGCGCGCTGCAGGGCGCGGTCGGCTGGTGGATGGTCGCGTCGGGCCTGTCACAACGGACCGAGGTCTCCCAGTATCGGCTGGCGACGCATCTGATGCTGGCCCTGATCATTTTTGCGTCGATTGTCTGGACGCTGCGGCGGATGACCACGCGTCCGCAGCCCGTTGTTCCGGTGCGGCTGAAGGTCTCCGGGGTGGCCTTGCTCGCCCTGACGTTCGTCCAGCTTTATTTCGGCGCGCTGGTCGCGGGCCTGCGGGCGGGCAAGTTGTACAATACCTGGCCCGAGATCGACGGTGCCTTGATTCCGTCGGCGGCGCGGCTGTGGTTCGAGGAGCCGTGGTGGCGCAATTTGTTCGACAACACGCTCACCGTGCAGTTCGAGCACCGCATGACCGCCTATGCGCTGCTCGCACTGGCGCTCCTGCATGCGATCGACACGGTGCGGTCGCGCGCCGGGGCGGCCGTGATCGCCGGCGCGTGGTGGCTGGTAGCGGCGATTATTCTGCAGGCAGCGCTCGGCATCCTCACGCTGCTGCATCAGGTGCCGATCGATCTCGCACTGGCGCATCAGGCCACCGCCATCGTCGTGCTGACACTGGCCGTCTTGCAGACCGAGCGGCTGGTTGGACGGCGCGTCGCGCACGACCGGCCCAAACTGGTTCTGCCGCTCGGCCAACCCGGCTGAAAATTGAGTAATTCTAATCTGCCGGAATTCCGGGAAGTGCCCGATTTGCACGGGTTTCCTGTTGCACGACGCCCTTGACGCGTTTGTGTGGAGCCGCACCGCTTTACTTGAATGGCCTGCGCGATAAAACGAGCCAAAACAGGTTCCCTCCATGTCCTCAGCATTCATCCAGGCCGCCGTCATTCTGCTCCGCGAGGGGCTCGAAGCCATGCTGGTGATCGCAGCGCTGGCAGGCTATCTGACCAAGGCAGGCGCAGCTCATCGCATTCAGGCGCTATATGGCGGCGCGCTCGCAGCCGTCGCCGCCAGCATCATTGCGGCCTGGCTGTTTGCGGTGCTCAATTCCGGCGAGCACAGCGATATCCTCGAAGGCATCATCATCCTCGTCGCCGCCGCCCTGATGCTCTATGTCAGCGGCTGGCTGATGGTGAAGCAGGATCCGCGCGGCTGGCAGGATTATCTCGCGCACAAGGCCGATTCCGCGCTGTCGCAGGACACGGTGTGGGCGGTCGGTGCGCTGGCCTTCCTCGCAGTGTTCCGGGAGGGCGCCGAAACCGTTCTGTTCATCAATGCGCTGGCCACCACCGAAGGCGGCTGGAGCGCCGGCCTGTTCGCCGGCCTTGCCGCCGCGACGGCGGGCCTTGCCGTGTTGTTCTATTTCATCAACCTGATTGCGCGAAAACTTCCGCTGCGGCCGCTGTTCATCATCACCTCGGCGTTCCTGTTCGTGATGGCGATCAAATTCATCGGCGAGGCCGTGCAGGAATTCCAGGAACAGGCGATCATCACGGTTACCGAAGTGAAGGGCTCGGCGTTTCTAAGCGCGATTGGTCTCAATCCGTCGATGGAAGCGCTGTCGATCCAGGGTCTGGTGGTCCTGTTTGCACTGGCGACCTATTCGGTGGTCCAGCGCAACAACCGCCTGATGCGCCAGGACAGGGCCGCCATGCGCGCGGCCGAGTGATCGCGGCCGCTACGCTGCCTGCCGATTGAGCCCCAGATAGTCCAGACCGATATCGAGCGCGGCGGAGCTGTGCGTCAGCCAGCCGGCCGAAATCAGGTCGACGCCGGTGGCGGCGATCGCCTTGGCGGTCTCGGCGGTGATGCGGCCGGAAGCTTCCGTGATTGCCCGGCCGCCGGTCATGGTGACTGCCTGCCGCAGTTGCTCGAGCGTCATGTTGTCGAGCAGCACGGCATCCACGCCGATCGCAAGGGCCTGTTCGAGCTGCGAGAGGGTGTCGACCTCGACCTCGATCTTGACGAGGTGGCCGGCATGCGCCCTTGCGCGCTCGATCGCGGTTCTGACATCGCCGGCCAGCGCAATGTGATTGTCCTTGATCAGGATGGCGTCGTCGAGGCCGAAGCGGTGATTGCTGCCGCCACCGGCGCGGACCGCGTATTTTTCCAGCGTGCGCAACCCGGGCGTGGTCTTGCGGGTGCAGACGATGCGCGCCTTGGTGCCTTGCGCGGCTGACACCAGCGAGGCCGTCGCGGTGGCGACGCCGCTGAGATGGCAGAGAAAATTCAGCGCCGTCCGTTCACCGGTCAACAGCCCGCGCGCCGGCCCCTCGATCGCGGCGATCACATCTCCCGGCACAACGGCGCTTCCGTCAGGCCGCTCGGCAGTGAGCCGGATGGCAGGATCCATGAGCTGAAACGCACAGCGCGCGATGTCGAGCCCGGCCACGACGCCGGGCTGGCGCGCGCGCAACACCAGCGAGGCCTGCCGGTCGGCTGGGACGATCGCATCCGCCGTGATGTCGCCCGCGCGGCCTAGGTCTTCGAGCAGGGCGGTTCGAACCAGCGGCTCGTACATGATGGGCAGAAGTGGGGCTAGTGTCACGGCTGGGCACTCCCAACAGACAGAGATCCGGTTTCAACAATGTCGCTGGCGGTGTCGAGCGTTTCCGCAAGCGAGATGGAAGACGGCACGGCCGAGGGCATGGCGTCGGCGAAGTCGCTGCGGTAATGCCCGCCGCGGCTTTCCTCCCGCCGCCAGGCGGCGACCGCGATCATCAATCCAACCAGCGCGGGATTGGAGGCCGCGGTGCTACCGCTGGCGATCGGATAGAGGCCGCGGATCGCGCGTTCGATACCGTGCCGGTCGCGGAGCACGCCGAGGCCCTGGGACAGGATCGGCCGCACGGCCGAAGGATCGGACGTGGGCGGAAGCGTGTTGGCCGCACGCGCCGTCAACGGAGCTCGGCTCGCACTCTGGACGCTCTCGGCTACCCATTGCGCACAGACGATCGCTTCCATCAGCGAATTGCTGGCGAGGCGGTTGGCGCCGTGCAGCCCGGTACGGCTGACCTCGCCGCAGGCCCACAGGCCGTTCACGGTACTGCGTCCCTCGATATCCACCGATATCCCGCCCATGTGGTAGTGCACCGCCGGCCGCACCGGAATCGGATCGGTCGCGGGATCGATCCCGGCCATCTTGCAGAAGGCGGAAATGACGGGATAGCGTTTTGCAAATTCCGCTCCCGGATGTTTCCGCGCATCGAGGAAGACGCGATGGCCTTCGGCGCGGCGGCGCCAGACCGCGCGCGCGACGATATCGCGGGGCGCGAGTTCGGCCCCTGGCTGGTCCGCCATGAAGCGCTGCCCGGCGTCGTCGATCAGAATCGCGCCGTCGCCGCGCACGGCCTCGGTGACCAGCGGCATCGGGCGTGACGGCCCGTCGAAGGCGGTCGGGTGAAACTGGATGAATTCGAGATCGGAGAGCAGCGCGCCCGCGCGTGCCGCCAGCGCCAGCCCCTGGCCGAAGCAGCCGGCCGGGTTGGTGCTGTCCAAAAACAGCCCGCCAATGCCGCCCGTCGCGAGCACCACGCGGCCGGTGTCGATTACGAGCGGACCCTGCGCGTTCATCGCGAGCACGCCCTTGACGGCGTTATCCTCGACAATCAGGCTCCGCGCCTCGACGCCCTCGAGCAACGTGACCGATGGGCAGCGGCGCACCGCTGCGATCAGCGCGCGCATGATCTCGCGCCCGGTGCCGTCGCCGGTGGCGTGCACAATCCGGTTGCGGCTATGCGCGGCTTCGAGGCCAAGCCGCCAGCCGCCATCGGGTCGACGGTCGAAGGCGACACCAAGTCTTGCGAGATGTTCGACGGCCGCAGGCGCCGCATGAACGATCCGGTGCGCGACGGGCTCGTCGCACAGGCCGGCACCGGCGGCCAGCGTATCGGCCAGATGCAGGGCAGGGTCATCATCCCCGCCCATCGCCGCGGCAAGGCCGCCTTGTGCCCACAGGCTCGACGCCTCCGCACCGAGCGGCGCCTTCGACAGCAGCAACACCGGCTCCGGCGCCATCTGCAGCGCCGTCATCAACCCGGCGGCGCCGCCGCCGATGATGACGGGACGGTTGTTGAGCGCTGAAATCTGCGTGCTCATATCGCCAGCATCCTTTCGACGGCGCGCCGGGCGGGTGCCGCGATCGCCGGATCGATCGCCACCTCGTGCCGGCCGGTTTCCAGCGCACGGCGGATGTTCTTCAGCGTGATCCGCTTCATGTGCGGGCACAGATTGCAGGGCCGGATGAACTCCACGTCGGGATGGAGCACGGCGACGTTGTCGCTCATCGAGCATTCCGTCAGCAGCACGACCCGGGGCGGGCGTTTTTGACCAACGAAGTCCGACATCGCCGCCGTGGAGCCGGAGAAATCGGCTTCCGCGACCACTTCGGGCGGACACTCCGGATGCGCCAGGATGGTCACGTCAGGATGATTTTCGCGCAGTTGCCGGACGTCGGAGGCCGTAAACAGCTCATGCACCTCGCAATGGCCCTTCCATGCGATGATCTTCACGTTTGTCTGCGCGGCAATGTTCTGCGCGAGATATTCATCCGGCAGCATGATCACGCGTTCGGCGCCGAGCGATTCCACGACCTTGAGCGCGTTGCCGGAAGTGCAGCAGATGTCGGATTCCGCCTTGACCGCTACCGACGTGTTGACGTAGGTGACGACGGGAACACCAGGATAGCGCTGGCGCATCAGCCGCACGTCCGGCGCGGTGATGGAATCCGCGAGCGAGCAGCCTGCCGCGAGGTCAGGGATCAGCACCGTCTTTTCCGGGTTCAGCAGCTTGGCCGTCTCGGCCATGAAGTGCACGCCGGCCAGCACGATGATATCGGCATCGACCTTGGTGGCTTCGCGCGCCAGCAGCAGGCTGTCGCCCACGATGTCGGCAACGCCGTGGAAGATTTCAGGTGTCTGATAGTTATGCGCGAGGACGACGGCGTTGCGCCTTCGTTTTAGTTCGAGGATGGCGTCGACGTCCTCGGCGAACGTGGCCCATTCCGGCGGTGGGATGACCCGCCTGACCCGGTCGTAAAGCTCTGCGGAACGCGCGCGTGCGGTGGAGCTGAGGTTCGCCATTTATACTCTCCTTGAGTATATCTTGGCTTATACTTATCCTGAGCATAATCGATGTCAAGTGCGCGAAAGCGGAAGCTTGGTTCCGGCAATCGCCCGTTCGGCCAGCACGCCGTGGCGGAACCTGAACAATTTGGCGGGACGGCCGACGGTGTCGGCGGCGATTGCGCCAGTTTCCTCAACGAGTTGCTGCTGCTCGATCAGGCGGCGAAAATTCTGCTTGTGCACCAGCCGGCCTGCAAGCGCTTCAACGCTGCGTTGCAGTTGCAGCAGGGTGAATTCCGCCGGCATCAGTTCGAACACCACGGGGCGGTATTTGATCTTGGCGCGCAGCCGCGCGATCCCAGTGGCGAGAATGCGGCGGTGATCTCCGGTCATTGGTTTGCCCGGAATGACGCTCGTCGCCGGTGCCCCGTCACGCACGGCTTCCGGGATCAGGCCGGCCTCATAGAGCAGCTCGTAGCGCTGCAGCACCAGCTCCTCGTTCCATTCGCGATCGTCGAGGCCAAACGTGATGGTGGCGCGCTGCCAGCGTTCGCGCTGCAGGCCGGTGGTATCTGCAGATTTCGACCACGCCCGCAGCCGCGACGCCAATGTCTTCGAAAGCGAAGCAGGGAGACCAGACCGTTGATCCTCCCAGGGGAAATATTCGTACCAGCCGGACCAATGTGCCTCAAAACCCGCGCCGACCTTGTCTTCGCGGGTCAGGCCCAGATAGCTGATCGAGATCGAATGCGGCGACTTGGCATGTCCGGCCCGCCCGCGATCGGCGAAAGTGTAGAGCTGCTCGACATAGCCGAGGGGATGGCCGGTCTGCGCCTCGACCCATGCCCGCAATCCCGTCTGCAGCGAACGGTGCGAAAATTCGAACGGGCCGCTCGGCAGCGCGCCGTCGTTGGCGATGGTCATGATCTTGGGTTCGCCGTCGGTGACGGCGACGAGGACGGCGACCAGGTCCGCCGTGATCGCATTGGCAGCGCCCGTTCTGCTTTCTTTTCGCGGTGCCCCTGCCACGTCGGTCGTCCGTCTCCGTTATCGGCTAGTGCGCGTTTAGCAATATCCGTACACGCCGCAAGCATATGGCAGACGATTCCAAAAGGGGCCATAGGACGGGCCGCCGTAATAGGGGCCGTCATAGCTGTAGGAGTGGCTGGTTCCGTAATAGCCGGGCAGCGTCGATGATCCCGGCAGCAACGGCGTGCCGTAGACGCGCGGCGCGTAGGGCACGACGTCCACCGGCGTGAACAGCACGTCGGGATCCTCTTCCTCGACCACCAGCGTGCGGCCGCGGCGCACATAGCGCGGCGCTGCAGCAGGCGCAACCGTGGTCCGGTAGTTGTAATGGGTGCGGGGCAGGCCGGGCGGCAATTTGCTCGCCGCGCGAACCGCGGCGCGCTTGGCGGCGGCGGGGCCGCCTTTGGCAGCGGCGGGGCCGTTCGTGGTGGTGGCAGGGCCTTCGGCGGCAGCAGTTCCGATCGCGAAAATCGCGACGAGAAATGGCGTCATCCAGCGCAGCATCGTTTGCTCCGAATCATCGAGGGCGGCTCAGCACCACTTTATGCCGGAATGAGCGTTAACGAGAGGCTTGTGATTTCGGAGATCAGGTCGTCGGGGGAGCAAGCCGCGGTTGCGAACTCCGTCGTCATGGCCGGGCTTGTCCCGGCCATCCACGTCTTGGCACCGGGCTCGAAGGGCGTGGATGCCGGGGTCAAGCCCGGGCATGACGGAGTTCTGTTCGCCAACGCTCGCAATGACAGCCGAAGGCCGTTTTACGCGCTGAGCGCCTGCTCCAGATCCGCGATCAGATCTTCCTTGTCCTCGATACCGATCGATAGGCGCACCACATCGGGCCCCGCGCCAGATCTCACCTTCGCTTCGTCGTCGAGCTGGCTGTGGGTGGTCGATGCCGGGTGAATCACCAGCGAACGGGTGTCGCCGACATTGGCCAGATGCGAGAACAGTTTCAGGTTCGACACCAGGTTGACACCGGCGTCGTAGCCGCCCCGCAGGCTGAAGGTGAATACCGCGCCGGCGCCCTTCGGCGCGTATTTGCGCGCGAGCTTGTTGTACTTGTCGCTGGCAAGGCCGGCATAGTTCACCGATGCCACAGCGGAGTGGCCCGCAAGAAATTCCGCGACCGCCTTGGCGTTTTCGCAATGCTTCTGCATGCGCAGCGGCAGCGTCTCGATGCCGGTCAGGATCATGAAGGCGTTGAACGGCGACAGCGCCGGGCCGAGGTCGCGCAGGCCAAGCACCCGGCAGGCGATCGCGAAGGCGAAATTGCCAAAGGTCTCCTGGATCCGGATGCCGTGATACTCCGGCCGCGGCTCGTTGAGCATCGGATATTTGTTGTCCTTCGACCAGTCGAAGGTGCCGGCGTCCACGATGATGCCGCCGAGCGAATTGCCGTGGCCACCGAGAAATTTCGTCAGCGAGTGCACGACGATGTCGGCGCCGTGATCGATCGGGCGGATCAAATATGGCGTCGCCAGCGTGTTGTCGACGATCAGCGGCACGCCGGCCTTGCGGGCCACTTCCGCGATCGCCTCGATGTCGGTGATGCTGCCGGCGGGATTGGCGATCGATTCGATGAAAATCGCCTTGGTGCGCGGCGTCACCGCGCGCTCGAAACTGCCGATATCGTCGGGGTCGGCCCACGCCACGTTCCAGCCAAAACTCTTGAATGCATGCGTGAACTGGTTGATCGAGCCGCCGTAGAGTTTTCGCGCGGCGATGAACTCGTCGCCCGGCATCAGCAATTGTTGCAGCACGACGACCTGCGCCGCGTGCCCCGAGGCAACCGCCAGCGCCGCGGTGCCGCCTTCCAGCGCCGCTATGCGCTCTTCCAGCACGGCGGTGGTCGGATTGCCGATGCGGGTATAGATGTTGCCGAACGCCTGCAGCCCGAACAGCGACGCAGCATGGTCGGCATCGTTGAACACGAAGGACGTGGTTTGATAGATTGGCGTCACCCGTGCGCCGGTGGTGGGGTCGGGCTGCGCGCCCGCATGCACGGCAAGTGTCGAAAATCCCGGGAGACGGTCGGTCATTCTTTGTCCTGTTCTTTGGCTTGCGCGAAATGCGCCGGCGATGCTGATCGCAGCCGCGTCCGCCGTCAAGGCGAGGCGTTCACATGTGGCGGATTGAAAACGGGTCTGCCTCGTCAGGTCGCGTCTTCGAAATAATCGTTTCTCATTGCGTCACGTTGGCTCGCTTTTGTTCTTTGCAGCGCGATCCGATGCGGCCGTTGCGCCGCCGCCGACGCTCATCCGGTTGAGCGACAGCCGCATGCCCTGGGTCGGGATCGGCGCGCGCTTCGAGCTCAGCGTGCGCGAATTGACTCCCATCCACGAAATTTCCGATGACAGCCGTCCATACTCGATCTTCGGACAGCGGTTCATCACCACCTTGAGACCGGCGGCTTCGGCCTTCTCGGCAGCCACGTCGTCGCGCGCGCCGAGCTGCATCCAGATCACTTTCGGCGGCGGCGACAAGGTCAGGGCCTCTTCGACAACTGGCATGATGTGGCTGGAATTGCGGAAGATGTCGATCATGTCGACGGGGCGGCCGATATCCGACAGCGAGGCGACGAAGGGTTTGTCGAGCAAGCTCTTGCCGACGTGACCCGGATTGACCGGGATCATGTCGTAGCCGCGCTGCGCCAGATATTTGAACGCAAAATAGCTCGGCCGCACATTGACCGCCGAGGCGCCGACCATCGCGATCGACTTCACGCCGTTGAGGATGCTGCGGATGTAATTGTCGTCGTAATTGTCGTGGTTCATAGCTGTTCCTTAGACCCTCATGGTGAGGAGCGCGGAACGCGCGTCTCGAACCATGAGGCCGCAGTCGGGCCTTCATCCTTCGAGACGCCGCTTGCGCGGCTCCTCAGGATGAGGAGCAGTCACTTATCCTGCCACTTCGGCTCGCGCTTCTCGATGAAGGCGCCGATGCCTTCCTCGGCGTCGCGCGCCATCATGTTCTCGGTCATCACTTCCGCCGTGTAGCGATAGGCGTCGGCAAGGGTCATTTCGGCCTGGCGATAGAATGCCTCCTTGCCTAGCTTGACGGTATAAGCCGATTTGAGCGCGACCTTCTGCGCCAGCGCGATCGCCGCATCGCGCTCGGTGCCTGCGGCCACGACGCGGTTGACGAGGCCGATATTCTTCGCCGTGGCCGCCGAAATCGGCTCGCCCGTAAGCAGCATCTCCATCGCCTGCTTGCGGGGAATGTTGCGCGACAGCGCCACCATGGGCGTCGAACAGAACAGGCCGATATCGACGCCGGGGGTGGCGAAGCCCGCGGCCTCGGAGGCGACCGCGAGATCACAACTCGCCACGAGCTGGCAGCCGGCGGCCGTTGCGATGCCCTGCACGGCGGCGACCACGGGTTTCGGCAGATGCACGACCGCCTGCATCATTGCGCTGCAGGCGTTCATGATCTGCCCGAAATAGGCGCGGCCGCGATCGGCATCGCTCCGGCGCGCGGTCAGTTCCTTCATGTCGTGCCCCGCGGAGAAGGCCGGGCCATTGGCCGCGATGACGACGGCGCGGACGCTGTTGTCGTCGTGGATTTGCTTCAGCGCGCCATGCAGCTCGGCGATCAGGCTCTCCGACAGGCTGTTGCGCGCCGCCGGCCGGTTGAGCGTGAGCAGGCGGATGCTGCCGATGTTTTCCTGCAGCAGGATCGGAGGTTGTGGCGTGGGTGCGCGAGCAGTCTGGGCGGGCATTTCCGAGGTTTCCACTCCGAGATTTTCATTTGGGCTTTGATGATAACCTAATGTAACAGGCACCCTGAATCGAGGGCAGGGGTGGCATGGCGGCAGCGAAAATGAGCGTGGCTGAGCTGGAGAAGTTCCTCCGCGAGGAATTTCCCCAAGCCTTCAGCGATGGCGACATCACCATCGAGAGCGCCGACGGCGAGACATGCCTGCTGCGGCGGCGCTATGACGAGCGCATGCTGCGTCCGGGCGGCACGGTGTCGGGGCCGACGCTGATGGCGATGGCCGATTTCGCGATGTATGTGGTGCTGCTCTCGGCGATCGGCCCGGTGGGACTGGCGGTGACGACCAATCTCAACATCAATTTCCTGCGCAAGGGCCTGCCGGGCCAGGACGTGCTGGCCGCGGCGCGTCTCCTGAAGCTCGGCAAGCGGCTGGCGGTCGGCGAGGTCAATCTGCTGTCGGGCTCGTCGCCCGATCCGATCGCTCATGTGACGGCGACCTACTCCATTCCAAATACATAGGGTTTTGAACGGTATTATTGCACCATATTTTTAAACTATTGTTTTTGCTAGATTAATTTACGCGAATTGGCGTTGACGGAAACGGCGTCGTTCTCTAGAAACCCGCCAGTTCGGCGCATCTGGCGCCGATTTCCATTTTCACGGATTCCTCATATGAAAACCTATTCGGCAAAGCCCGCCGAGGTGACGAAGAAGTGGGTGCTGATCGACGCCAAGGGTCTGGTCGTCGGCCGGCTCGCCACCCTGGTCGCCATGCGCCTGCGCGGCAAACACCTTCCGACCTACACGCCCCATGTCGATTGCGGCGATAACGTCGTCATCATCAACGCGGCGCATGTCGTGCTGACCGGTCGCAAGCGCGACAACAAGGTCTACTACAAGCACACCGGCTTCATCGGCGGCATCAAGGAACGCACCGCGAAGTCGATCCTCGAGGGTCGTTTCCCGGAGCGTGTGGTCGAGAAGGCCATCGAGCGCATGATCCCGCGCGGTCCGCTCGGCCGTGTGCAGATGGGCAATCTGCGCGTCTACCCCGGTCCCGACCATCCGCATGAAGCCCAGCAGCCCGAGAAGGTTGATATCGCTTCGATGAATCGCAAGAACATGAGGGCCGCATAAGATGTCGGATACCATGCAGTCGCTCGACCAGTTGGCGTCGCTGAAGACGGCCGCTCCGGAAGCGCCGAAATACGTCAAGAAGGTCGACAAATACGGCCGCGCCTATGCCACCGGCAAGCGCAAGGACGCGGTCGCCCGCGTCTGGATCAAGCCGGGCGCCGGCAAGATCGTGGTCAACACCCGCGAAGTCGAAGTCTATTTCGCCCGTCCGGTGCTGCGGATGCTGATCCAGCAGCCGCTGGTCGCGGCCGCACGCGCCGGCCAGTACGACGTCATCTGCACGGTCGCCGGCGGCGGTCTGTCGGGGCAGGCGGGTGCGGTGCGTCACGGCATCTCCAAGGCTTTGACGAACTTCGAGCCGGATCTGCGCGGCGTCCTCAAGAAGGGCGGCTTCCTGACCCGCGACTCCCGCACCGTGGAGCGCAAGAAGTACGGCCGGGCGAAGGCGCGCAAGTCGTTCCAGTTCTCGAAACGCTAATCGCTTCACTAAAATTGCAGCGGATTGCTGCATCAACAGACGAGAAAAGGGGCGCCGGTGGCGTCCCTTTTTGCTTACTATTTAGTGATGGGTTACCACGGATTTTCGTGAAAACTTGCTTACCCGCGCAAACGGAATTGGAACACGGCACTTCTAGTGTCCATTTTGGAATGGCGCGAAATTGCATTTCAGTGTGCGCCGAACAAGTTGCATCACACGCGTTCGGGTGAGCCCATGTCGTTTGATACTTCCACGTTATATCTGTTTGCCACCATGGTCGCAGGCATGCTCGGGGCCATGCTGGTGCTGTTCGGCAGGCAGGAAAACATTCCAGCCTTGAAGTGGTGGGGGACGGCCTATCTGCTTGGCGCATCGTCGGTAGCAGTCTGGACTATCGGCGGCGCCACACTCGGCGAGCCGCTGTTGCTGGCGCTGCATGCGCTCGGCTTCGTGGCCTGCGGCATGGTCTGGAGCGCTTCGCGCGTATTCCACGGCCGCAAGCCCAATCTGCCGGGGCTGTCCTTTGGCGCGATCGTCTGGGTCGGCACGGTGCTGGCTCTGCCATCGTTGAATCCCGCCATGCGGCTGATCGCCGGTGCGGCGATCGTCGCAATCTATGCGGGGCTGACGGCTTCGGAATTGTGGAGCGAACGGCGGCGGACGATGCACAAGCGCTGGCCGACGATTGCGGTGCCCGTGATGCATGGTTGCGTGCTGGCGCTGCCGATCCTGCTCGGCAGCCTCCTGCGCCCGCATGACGAAACCTTCACCAGCAGCATCTGGGTGACGGCGTTCTCGATCGAGTTGATTTTGTACGCGATCGGCACGGTGTTCGTCATCTTCATGCTGGTGTCGGACCGCGCCGTGACGGTGCACAAGACCGCGGCGTCCGTCGATCCCCTGAGCGGAATGCTGAACCGCCGCGGTTTTTCGGAAGCCTGCAATCGGGTGATCGAACGCGAGGCGGTCGCAGGGCGGCCTGTCACGGTGATGATTTTCGACATCGATCATTTCAAGAGCATCAACGACCGCTTCGGCCATCCCGCGGGCGACGAGATCCTCAAACTGTTCTCCACCGTCGTGGTCAGCAATTTGCGCATCAGCGACCTGTCGGGGCGGATCGGCGGCGAGGAGTTCGCGGCGTTGTTGGCGTGTTCGCTCGACGAGGGCGTGATCGTGGCCGAGCGCGTGCGCGAGGCGTTCGAGGCGTCCAATATTGTCTGCGAGCAAGGTCCGGTCGACACCACCGTCAGCATCGGCGTCGCCGGCGGTCCGGCCGGCACGGAGCTCGACGTGTTGCTGGCGGCGGCCGATACCGCGCTCTATCAGGCCAAGCGCGGTGGCCGTAACCGGGTCGAGGCCGCCGAAGAGCTGCCGCTGTCGCTGGAGAACTGGCGGCGCAAGACTGCGGGCCGCGCGGCGTCGCCGCGCCAGGTGACGGCTGCGACCTGAACGCTTCGACCGAACAAGGCGATATCTGCGGAGCTTGATCTGTCGCTTTCGGCGGCGATCACAGCGGAAACGACGCGCGGTAACCTCCCGTTTACCATTCCGTCCATATCATCTGCGGCATGGATTCCACACGCAGACGAAACCCGCAGGCTGCCCTGATGTCGCTCGAAGCGGCCGCAGCCTCCGCCCGTGGCGGTTTTGCCTGCCGGTTCTCGACCTCGGAAGAATTCGAGATGGCGCTCATCACGGAGCGCCGTGCGCAGGGGCGTTATGATCAGCGCAGAATGCGCTGGCCTGCCATCATGTTCATCGGCTGTGCACTGATGGTAGCCGGCGCGGTGCTGCTGTTCGGCTAGCTGCTGATCCTTTATTTCGCCAACGGATCGGGGCGTATCTGAATATGCACCGCCCGCGGCTTTGAGCCCTTGCCGCCTTCCATCAGCCAGGGTGTGCGGTCGCCGCTCGAACTCCACAGCCCGCGGCCTTTCCAGCCCGCGCCCGGATCGTCGATGCGCCCGTCGAGGCCCTTGGCGAAAAAGCCGAGCGGATAGGGGATGCGCAGCATCACCATCTGGCCGTCCTTGAAGGCAACGAAGCCGTCGTTGAGGTTGGCGGTAGAGATCGGGATGTTTTCACCGAGGCCGACCGTGTTGTGGTGATCGACCCAGGTATAGTAGCTGGCCTCCGCGCTCGAGCTCTCGAACCCTTCGAAGCCGGGGCCAGGATATTTGAAATAGGAGAAGCCCTCCGGGCAGTGGTTGCCGGTCGCGTTCGGTCCGTTCAGCGGGTTCTTGCACTTGCTACGATCGAAGCGGATCAGGCTGCCGTTCGAGCCCGAGCCCCAGAGCACGCCGTTCTTGTCGATGTCTCCGCCGCGGACGCCGATGCCTTCCTTCGGAATGGCGTAGAATTCCGAGAGTTTGGTCTTGGGATCGAAGCGCATGAAGCCGGGTTGGCCGACGAACACGTTGACGGTGTACCAGACCGAGCCGTCGGTCGGATGCGGCATCACGGCGTAGGGGCCCGAGCCCGCGATCCGCATGTCCTTGTCTGCCTCTGCCGGCTTGCCCGGCTCGGTGTATTCGTCGACCTTGCCGTTGCCGTTGGTATCGAGAACGAACGGCGCCCAGCCCTGCGCCTTGATGGCGTCGCCGGTTTCGTCCCATAGCCTGGTGTTGATCCAGCCGGCGACCGGTCCGGTCCCCGACGTCCAAAGCGTGTCATCGGCATCGTAGCCGAACTGCGGGTGATGGGTGCCGAAGCAGGTATCGATGAAGCTGTACTTCTGGGTCTTGGGATCGAACACCGTCACTTGCCGTCCCGATCGTTCGAGCGGAAACGCCTTGGCCGACGGGTGGTCCGAACCCTTCCGGCAGTAAGCCGGATTTTCGATGCCGCGCACCGCCGCCGCCAGCCAGACGCGGCCCTTCTTGTCGAGCATGCTGTTGTGATTGTTGGCCCGCTGGCTCCAGATCTTCTCTTCGCCCCAATAGGCCGAGGGGCTGACCGGATTGAGCACCGCGGTGCCATGGAGCGGCGGGCCGAACGATTCCGGCGCATTGGGATCGGCGACCGGCATCTTTGAGAACGTCACCTTGTGCGTCTTCGGATCGAGGATCGGCATGTCGTCGGACGAGTATTCGTTCGCGCCGTAAAGCGGGCCGTAGGCGTTGACCGTCGGATTGCGCCGGTCCGAGGAAATCAGATCGTGGACGAAATGTTTCTCGGTCGCCCATTCCCACGACGAGATGACGACGTTGCGCTCGATGCCTGTCGGCCGCGGCGGTTTGGACTTCGGCAGTTCGCCCTTGGCGACCCGGTCGGTCCAGTCGCCGAAATACTTGAACGGCACGCCGCCAAGCTGGCCCGCCAGCCGGTTCACCATCCATTCCCCGGTCTGGCCCGAGGAGACGCGGCGCATCCAGGCTTCCTCGCCCGATTTGATTTCGCCGAACGCGCCCGGGATCGTGCGCGTGGATTCCTGGCCGAGCTGATGGCAGCCGATGCAGTCGACATTGTTCATCCGCTGGCGCCAGATGTCCTGCGTGATCTCTTTCGGGATGTCGGTCGTCCCGCCGAAATCCTTTGCCGGCGGAATCTTCATCATCGTGTACCAGTAGATCGCCGAGTAATAATGGGCCGCTGCCGCCTCGTTCGGCGCCGGGACTGCCGCAAGATTGACCTGCTGGCCGGGCTTGGCGCGCAGCTTGGGCGAATCCACCAGCCCGTAGCCGCGCACCCAGACGGCGTAGTTGACGTTCGGCGGCAGGTCCGGGATCACATAGCGGCCCTGGTCGTCGGTGACGACGATCTTGGCGAATTTTGTCGGCAACTCATTCGTTTCCGCAATCACCCAGACGCCTGCCTCCGGCCCGTTCGGTCCGAGCACCACGCCGCCGATATCGTCACTGTCGATGGCGACGGCCGCCGGCTGTTGCGCATGCGATGGCGCTTTCATCGAGCCGAGCACACTAATCGCCGCAGCCAGGGTGAAGGAGAACAGGATCCGACCGAGATTCATGGTTTCTCTCCCCGTGACCGTGAGCTTGTCGCTCGTTGTTTGGCGCAAGCCTACACCAGACCAGGTTGCGGCGGGAGCATGTCACTCGCGCGATTTCCTCACGCTTACGGCATCGAACGCCGCCACCCTGCATCGCAGCAACGCATATGCATCTGTCTTTTGCTTTTTGGGCGGCTGGGTTAGACACGGCAACTCTCATGGGAAGGCGTAATCCGAATGATCACCGAAATCGCACAAATCGACGTCAAGCCGGGCACCGAGAAGGATTTTGAAGCGGCCGTCGCCAAGGCCCGCCCGCTGTTCCTGCGCGCCAGGGGCGGCAAGGGGTTCGAGCTGCACAAATCGATCGAGAAGCCGCAGCGTTACCGGCTGATGGCGCAATGGGAGACGCTGGAAAACCACACCGTGGATTTTCGCGGCTCCGAAGACTTCACCGCCTGGCGCGCTTTGGTCGGGCAGTATTTTGCTGCTCCTCCCGAGGTCGAGCACACCGAGACGGTGTTGACCACGGCGGACTGAAGCCATCAGCCGGCCGTGATCGCGGCAGGCATCGCTTCCGCCTTGAAATGGTCGATCATCACCTTGGTGATCGCCATCAGCGGCAGCGCGAGCGCCAGCCCCCAGATCCCGAACACGACGCCGAGCAGGATCTGGAACGCAAACAGCGTCGCGGGTGGAATGTCCAGCGCCTGGCGCTGGATGATCGGCGTCAGCACGTAGCTTTCCAGCGCGTGCACGCCGAGAAACAGGATGAAGGCGGAGAGAGCAGCGACCCATCCCGAGGCAAGACTCGCCAGCACCACGATCAGGCCGCCGAGGATGGCGCCCACCGTCGGGATAAAGGCGAGAAGCCCTGCCTGAATGCCCAGGATGAACGAGCTCTGGATGCCGATGATCGAAAGTCCGATCCAGGTCACCAGAAACACCGCGACCATGGTGATGATCTGCGCGATCAGCCAGCGCTCCAGCGTCTCCCCGATCCGGTCGACGATCGCGACGGCGCTCGTGCGGTGTCTGGCCGGCGCCATGAACAGCAGTCCGTCGCGGTAGACGCCAGGCTGGGTCGCGAAGGCTATTCCCAGAAACAGCACGATGAAAAAGTTTCCGACTGCGCTGGCGGTACCCAGGATCAGTTTCAGGCTCTGGCTGAAGATCGCCCCGCCGCTGGCCGCAATCGTGCCGGCGCTGGGAAGCGCGTGGGGCGTTGGCGTTGCGCTCGAGGCTGCTGGCGCCGCGCTTGAGGTCGCCGGTGCGGCATCATCCGATTGCGAGGACAGGGTGCCGAAGTCGAAGAAACTCGTGTCGATGCCGTTCCTTTCCAGAAAGCCCTTGACGTTGACGAGTTGCGATTTGAGCGTGTTGCTCAACGCGGTGGTCTGCTGGGCGATCGTGGTGCCGCCGAGAAAGACGATGCCCGACAGCATGCCCGCGACCATCAGGCAGACGACCGTCAGCCGCAGCGCATGCGGCAGCCGCACGACGCGCCCGAGCAGGTTGCTCATGGCATTGAGGGCGACGCCGAGCAGGACGCCGGAAAATATCAGAAACAGCGTCGCGGCGAAGTGCCAGGTGAACGCGAGCAGGGCGGTGAACAGCACGACGCCGATGCCGCCGACCGATATCGCCCACGCCAGATCGCCGCGGGCCTGAAGGCGATTGTCACCTGTCACGTTGATTCCTTCTCGCGAGACATTGCCCGGGCAGTCTTTGGCCAAAACATCGCCGGGATCAAGCGGGCGCGCACGCGCTGGTTTGACGCTGCCGCACCCGGTATGCCAAGCGGTGAGTGAATCTGATATGGCGGGCCGGTGAGGACGAGATGAATTTCAAATGGTTCGGCCCGCTTGCGCTCCTGGCGGCGCTCGTGATCGGCGACCAGATCAGGATCAACCGGCCGGCCCACAAATATCGCCTGACGGTCGAGGTCGAAACGCCGCTGGGGCAGCGATCGGCCTCCGGCGTGATGGCCGTCCATCCCGATCGCAGCTACACCCGCCGCGGCCAGACCCGCACCCTCGGCGAGGCCGTTTTCGTCGAGCTCGGGCTGGGCAAGAACCTCGTCGCGCTGCTCGCGCATGTCGACAACAAGCTCGTCCTTGACGACATGAATTACGTGGCCCTGCGCGCCTACAACGCGGCCGCCGGCAAGCGCGTGCCGTTCAGCGAGATGAGCCGGTTGACTGGAATCGTGCCGGTCAAGGGCGAACTGGTCCCGGTGCTTGTCAGCTTTGCCGATCCGGCCGCGCCCGGCACCGCACGGGTAGTGCCGCCCGACGATGTCGAAACGGTGCTCGGCAAGGGCTATCGTCTCCACGCGATCACCGCCGAAGTCGTGCCGAACGGATACTGGCCGCTCGATTTCGGCGGCATGCTGGGCGAGCCGGCGACGCGCGGAATCCAGGCGAAATTGCCGTGGCTCAGTGGCGCCGGCGATTCGGCGGCTGCGGCGCTGCGGGCGGCGGGTTTGCCCGGGGTCGAGGCGATCGACGCCGGGGAGGCTTTCACGCGAAAATAGCAGGGCAGCTCCGCTGAAGCTCTGCGGATATTGATCCGCAGCCGCGCCGCAGGCATTATCCTGCGCAATCATGGCCCAACCCGGAATATCCTTGCACAGGACGATGACAGCGGATTTTTTCCGATGAGACGGCCCGTGGTCGGGGTGATCGGGAACGCCTATCGCGTCGAAAATCGTTTCCAGACCCAGATGGTCGGAGAGCGCAATTTGCGCGCGGTCACTGACGTGGCGGGGGCGCTGCCGCTGATGTTTGCAGGCTCGCCCGAAATTACCGACATCGGTGCGCTGCTCGATGTCGTCGACGGAGTGATCCTGACCGGCGCTCGCGCCAATGTTCATCCCACCCGCTTCAAGACCGAACCGCATGAGAAGCACGAGCCCTACGACATCCACCGCGACGACGTCGCGCTGGCGCTGGCGGAGGCCTGCGTCGCCCGCGGCGTGCCGATCTTCGGCATCTGCCGCGGCCTGCAGGAGATGAACGTCGCCTTCGGCGGCTCGCTGCACCCGGAAATCCGCGAGATCCCCGGCCGCATGAACCACCGCATGCCGCGGCTGGAGAACGGCGAAATCCATCCCGACCCGACAGTCGTATTCGCCGACCGCCACGACGTCCACCTGACGCCCGGCGGCACGTTTGCAAACCTGCTCGGCTGCGAGACCATTCGGGTGAATTCGCTGCACGGGCAGGGCATCCTCGAACCCGGCCAGCGCATCGTCATCGAAGGCATCGCCGAAGACGGCACCATCGAAGCGATCCGGATCGCAGACGCGGCGAGCTTTGCGCTCGGTGTCCAGTGGCACGCCGAGTACGACCCGCAGCGCAACCCGATCAACCGAAAGCTGTTCGAAGCGTTCGGTGCGGCGCTCAAGGCGCACAAGCGGGCGGCGTAGGCACCGTGAACGATCATGTTTGTCGTCCACCATAAATGTGAGTTGTTGAAGAAAAGCCGTCGACCAGCCTTCCAAGACGACATCCGCCGCGGCGTATGAGTCCCCGACGTGCAATTGCACATCTGAGATCGCGCTTCGCTTGTCCGGGACGACGGGATGGAAGTAGCGCGCCTCAATTTTCAAACTACCAACTGACATGATTACGCGATCTCGCGGCGCATTGCGTCCGAGGTTTGCACTTGAACTGTACCCTCTCGTTCAGAGGGCGCAGGGAAGACCGGGTGCTTGCTGCACCCGCGGTCTCGCGTGCGATTTGCGCAAACAAAACTGCACACGAGCATACAGGGCAGCGGGAGCATTCCGGCCTTCCCTGCGCAATGGCTTTACGGCTTACTTCGTGCTCTTCCCGGAGAACGGCTCTGTTGCCTCCGTCGCCAGCGGGACACTTCCCGCCAACTTAACGCCAGCACCGCGGCGCCCGAACCACACGACTTCGCCGTACGCCTCCGGCGCGTACGTCTAGCGCGCCATCAGCGTCCATCGCATCTCACCGCACGTTCGTGACGATCGCGAGCCGCCCCTCAATCGGGTGAGACGGGCGGAGTTATGCGGCTGATTTGGGTGAGAACGAAAGCAGAATATTTTTGCGCAAAGGGCTGGACAGACTTTTGGTGATTTGCCCGACAAGTGAAAACAGGCCGGATCACGAACTATCCACGTCATGCGAGCCAACGGGTCGCGCGAATGCGCGCCCGATGACAGCCTCCGCGAAGCAATGCATCCTTCCTTCGCGGCGAGATGGATTGTTTCGGTCGCTTCGCCCCCTTGCGCAAACGCTTGGCGTTTGTCGCAGGCAATGACGGTGGATATAGTTTCGCATTCTCACGACGTGATAGTTGAAGCGCGCCCTGTCATTTCTGCTATCGTCTTGCACAACAGCATGGCCGGTCAACGGCCTCAGTACCGGGAGGATGCGATGCGGGACCGCCATTGGTCGAGACGCGACCTGCTGAAGGCATCGACGGCTTCCGCTGCAAGCCTCCTATTGGCCGCGCCGCTGAAGGCCGCGGCGCCGTCGGCGGAGGACGTGACGCCGGCCCTGATCGAGGCCGCTGCGAAGGAGGGCAAGCTTTCGTTTTATTCGGCGCTTGAACTTAATACCGCCGAACGTCTGGCGCGGACTTTTGAGGCGAAATATCCTGGCATTGCCGTGCGGGTCGAGCGCTCCGGCGCGGAGCGGATTTTTCAGCGCATCGGGCAAGAGCAGGGCAGCGGCATCAAGGCCGTCGACGTCGCCAACTCGACCGATCCCGCGCATTATCTCGAATGGAAGAAGAACGACTGGCTGGCGCCTTACCTTCCGCGCGAGGTGGCGCAGCATTTTCCGGCCGATCATATCGACCCGGACGGCATGTACGCGACGTCCTGTGCCTGGACCGAAGCGATCGGCTACAACACCAATCTCGTCAAGCGCGAGGAGGCGCCGAAAAGCTATGCCGACCTGCTCGACCCGAAATGGACGGGCAAGATGGTCAAGGCCCATCCCGGCTATAGCGGCGCCATCCTGACCGCGACCTTCCTGCTGGCGCGCGACCTCGGCTGGCCGTATCTGGAAAAACTGGCACGGCAAAAGATCATGCAAGTACAGTCGGCCGCCGATCCGCCCAAGAAGATCCTGCTCGGTGAGCGCGCCGTCATGGCCGATGGTAACGACTATAACCTGGTGCTCCTGAAGGATCAGGGCAAACCGGTCGAGGTGGTGTATCCTGCCGAAGGTTCGCCGCTGATCATCGTTCCCTCGGGGATTTTCCGCAGCGCGCCAAATCCGAATGCGGCAAGGCTTTTCCAGAGCTTCTTCTTCAGCGCCGAGGCACAGCAGATGCTGGTCGATGTCTTCGCGCACCGCTCGTTCCATGGGCAGGTCAAGGAGAAGGGCGAGCACGTTCCGCTTTCCAGCCTGAAACTGCTCAAGGCCGACCCCGCCCAGGTGCAGGCGCAAAGCGAGGAGATCAAGGCGCGCTATGCGAAGACCTTTGGCGTTTGAGAAGATCTGCGGCGTCTGAGCTGGCGCAGGCCCGGAATCCATTTCACCACCTGGTCTGCGGCTCGATGGATTCCGGGCTGGCGCTTCGGGCGCCCTCAGGTGCGCAATTGCGCACTGGGGAATGACAACTGAATATGCGTTCGCGCTCTCGCGACATGTACTGCCCGAGGTTTGCCTAAAATTTCCCGCCCATCTTGTTCAGAGGGGCGCGGGGAAGACCGGGTGCGCGCTGCAGCCGCGATCTCGCGTGCCATTTGCGCATAAGAAAACGCACACGAGCAGGTTCAGCGGAAACACTCCGGCCTTCCCTGCGCAATGGCTTTACGGCCTGCTTCGTGCGCTCCCCGGTGAACGGCTCTTTTGCCACCGTCGCTGCGCAAAGATGAATCTGCGCAACTTGACGCCAGCACCGCAGGAAAATCAAATGCAGCGCGTACTCTCTCGATATCGTCCCTGATGTCGCTGCGCACACCCGGGCTTGTATGGGGTAGTAGTTGTCAAGGGGATTGATCGATCAGGGCATGGCTTTGCCTTTGGCATGTTCGGTGGAGGGCGATGCGCCCTTTGATCCCGATGGATAGCCGCTGCGCCGGACGCAGCCACCGTCAAGGTTGGCCGCAGGCCACCGCCGGAGGCGGCGCGGAGCGGCCTTGACGGTGGCGAGGCCGGAGCAAAGCTTTCGGATCGGGACGTTTCGAGGCGCGCGATTGACGGCTTGACGTGATGTCCGGGACTGGGCCGTGACGTCGTTATGCGGCCAACACCGCATCAACTTGTATCCGGTCGGGTGTGGTGGCCCGAACCCTGATCTTTCATGCACGGGTGAAGGTAAGGCCCAGAAGAGACGGGACCCATCTACGAAAGCGGAATCCGAAGACCCAAGCCCGGGTTCGGTCACACGTCTGTCCTGGGTCACGTCGGTCGTCATTGGCGCACCGGCGTTGCTTAAAAGCTCGGACGCATGACGGCGCCACTCGGCACGAGGCCGGTCTCCAGATAGCGCCAGAAGGCCACCATCAGCTTGCGCGCCAGCGCCACGATGGCGATCTTGCGGATGCGGCCCTTGAGGTTACCAACCCGCTCGCGGAACCAGCGGCTCAGCTCGGTGTCGGGCTGATGCCTCAGCCACAGCCAGGCGAGCTCGATTGCGGTGGTTCGCGCACGGCGGTTGCCAGCTTTGCTGATGCCCTGTTGTCGACGGCGGGCGCCGCTGTCGTAGGGCACGTCGGTTAGTCCGACGCAGCTGCCGAGCTGACGGCGGTTCTTAAAGTCACGGTAGAAGACCTCGTTGGCCAGGAGCTGGGCGATGTGCGGGCCAATCGCCTTGAGTTGGGCAAGCTGAACCGCCTTCGCCTCTGCCGAGTCCTTTGCCGGGGTCCGATGCGCGGCCGCATTCGCTGCCTCGAGCCCCGTGATCTGCTTGTGCACCAATACCAGCCGCTCATGCTCGCGACGGATCTCGTCCTTCAGCCGTGGCGGCAGAACGCGGCCATCGCCGGTACGCATCGCATCCAGACTCGCCAAGAAGCCCGGCTTCAGGGGCATGACATCGCGGATGCCCTGGCCATGCAGCAGCCCCTTGATCCGGTTGCTGTGCCCGGTGCGCTCCTGCAGCAGCCGCTCGCGCTCGCGCGTACGCCGCTTGCGATCCTCGTCCTCAGGCGTGGGAACCCGAACCATGCTGCAAACCCGCGGTTCGCCGCGCAGGTAAGCCAGAAACGAGCGCATCAACTGCGCCAAGTCGATCCGATCGGTCTTGGCCCGCCGTGCCCGCCGGTTCACCTCGATGCTCGACGCATCGATCTCGTGATTGAGCACCTCGTTGTCGGCCAGCCAGCGGTGCAGCCAATGACCGTCGAGACCGGCTTCATAGCACGACAGAATACGAACCAGCTTCCCCGTCTGCTCCGCCTTCGATCGAGCCTTGACCAGCAAAGCTGCCAACGCCGCCAAGTCGCCACCGTCAATCCGGTAACGGCTCATCTTCTCGGTACCGGGCAGCATGATGCCTAGCTGCCATTTCGCCTTGCTCAGTTCGAAAGCAACGTAAACTGTGGCATACTTGCAGCCGGCGGGTGTGTCAGCGTGATCTGTGCACATCGTGGATCCTCTGGGTGAGTGGGTGGTCGCAAACTCAACTTACCCCCTGACCACCTG
The DNA here is from genome assembly GCF_036924645.1 of Bradyrhizobium sp. AZCC 2176. Taxonomy (NCBI): domain Bacteria; kingdom Pseudomonadati; phylum Pseudomonadota; class Alphaproteobacteria; order Hyphomicrobiales; family Nitrobacteraceae; genus Bradyrhizobium; species Bradyrhizobium sp. AZCC 2176. The sequence continues at coordinate 5,551,582 of NZ_JAZHRX010000001.1, forward strand.
CCACCCCATAGGATCTACGCTTGCTGCATCGCAGGCCGTGGCGAAGCGCGATTGCTTTGACGCTGCATTAACGCAAACCCAGGCTTTGCAGGAGCGACGGTGTCTGGGCATTTTGCGCTGACGGCGCCTGTGTTCGGGCGTCCGGTACGGCCGGGACCTCGACCCGTGCATTTTGCTCTTCCTGGACCCTTGCTCGATGATTTCGCTGGGTTCGGCTCTCTGCTCGCGCATTGTGCACGGACCGGGCCCGTCGATGTTTTTTCGTTGGCTGGGCCTGAACTGGGGCATCTTGCGCAACCTGCACTGGGGCAGCTTGCGCGGGCTGTACGGGCGCGACCTGTGCCCGTGAATCTTCCTTGGCCGCCCAGGCTTCGAATTCCTTCAACAAGGCTTCGGCTGGCGGCTGACCGATCTCGGTTTGTTTCTGATCGGCAGGTTCAAAAGCTGCAGCAATTTCGTCGCGCGCCGGCGCGTCGTCGCTTGTCGTCGTCGGCAAATCCTGAGTGCCGGCGATCGATTGAATTGCTGGCACCGACGGAGCGGCGTCAGGCTGAGGCGCGGGTTTTTCGACCCACGTAGCCGTGACGTTCTCAACGAGCGCGACTGGATCTCCCACCGACAGGATCGCGATGCCGATCGCTGTCGCCGTTACAGCCCAAATGCTCGTCTTCAAGATTCGCGACGAGATAACCCCTATGTCCCAAGTCTTCCCGATATCCAGCGGCTCGGTTTTTTCCGCATACTCGGAGAGAAAGATAGGAGAACGATCTGGCTGGAAACCGTCTTTTGTCGCCATTGGGGGATGCCGCCTCTTATTGTTCTCATGGACCGGTACCCGGCTAGCGAGGTCTAAAAGCGACAATCGCCGCCACGATTTGGGAGAAGTCTTGGTTTCAATGGGATTTGGGAACCGCAAGATCACGCGGAAGCCCAATTTGCTTTGAGCAAGAGCAGAAATGACCGCCACAAAAGCAAAAGGCGCCCCACAAGGAGCGCCTTTCGCATTTGTCGGCCAGTGTGCCGGTGGAAAATCCGCCGGCGATCACGGCGAACAATACATCTCAGACTCGACCAGGTGCGGGGTCATCTCAAAGCGCTCGACTTCGGTCATCTTCAGTTTCGATGAAGTCGTCGTCGAACACGCCGCCATGCTTGAGGAAGGCGCGGTCCTTGTCGAGATTTTCCACTGGTTCACCAGCGATGATGTCGTCACCGGGCACGACGTGCGGGCGCAGCGGCCGGCCGCAGCTCCAGTGTGGATACGCCTGCCGCAATATTCACGCCCGTCTGCCCCTGCACGGATGCCGGCTGCATGATGACCCTGCGGTCCGGGCCTCCAACCAGGACGTTGGCACTCGCTCCGGCGCCGACCGTGCCGCCGGCGGTCGCACCCGTATGGGTTCCCGCCAATGCCCCCCGGCCCAACGTGGTCGGCGCAAAAACCGCCCAGGCCATCTGGCCGCCGGTCGTGGCACCGATGTCGAGGCCAAGCGTGCTGACGGTGCCCTCATAAGCGTCGCGCGCCCTGCCTCTCGCCGAGGCATAGATGCAGCTCAGTTGCCGCTGTCCCCCGACAACGAGGCCGACACCGGGCGCTATGTTGCAGGTGAGCGTGCCGACCCTCGTCCGCCCGGTGTCCTGAGCGGTGGCCGGCGCCATGGCGAGGGCGAGCGCCAGGGCGGCGCATGTGGTTGCGAGACTATTCAATGCTGTTCTATTCAGGGTTGCTTTGTTCATGGGCGTCCCTCCGTCGACGCATTCTGGTGGACCCCCTCAACGCGCATGGCGAGGTTCCTGTTCCAGGTCGCGTCCCGGGCCATGAGGGCCTTACAGGCGGGTAAAACAGGTTTCCGGGCCATATGAGCAGAATTCGCGGCGGCATTTCGGCCGTATGAGCACGCGAACAGGGCGGCCGAAACGCCTGACTTTCCTTCGCAAAAACAAAAGGCGCCCCCCGCAAGGAGCGCCTTTCGCTTGTTCGACGGTGAACCGGGCGGCGCGAGCGCCGCGCGAGATCACTGCGAATAATACATCTCGAACTCGACCGGGTGCGGGGTCATCTCAAAACGCTCGACTTCGGTCATCTTGAGCTCGATGAAGCTGTCGATGAAGTCATCGTCGAACACGCCGCCGTTCTTGAGGAAGGCGCGGTCCTTGTCGAGATTTTCCAGCGCCTCGCGGAGTGAGCCGCACACCGTCGGGATCTGCTTCAGCTCTTCCTTCGGCAGGTCGTAGAGGTCCTTGTCCATCGCAGGACCCGGATCGATCTTGTTCTTGATGCCGTCAAGGCCGGCCATCAGCATCGCGGCGAAGCCGAGATAGGGGTTGGCCATCGGGTCGGGGAAGCGGACTTCGACGCGCTTGGCCTTCGGGTTTGCCGTGTAGGGAATGCGGCAGGAGGCCGAGCGGTTGCGCGCGGAGTAGGCGAGCAGCACGGGGGCTTCATAGCCCGGGACCAGGCGCTTGTAGGAATTGGTCGACGGGTTGGTGAAGGCGTTGATCGCTTTCGCGTGCTTGATGATGCCGCCAATGTAGTGCAGGCAGATCTCGGAGAGGTCGGCGTATTTGTTGCCGGCGAACACCGGCTTGCCGTCCTTCCAGATCGACTGGTGGCAGTGCATGCCCGAGCCGTTGTCGCCATAGACCGGCTTCGGCATGAAGGTGGCGGTCTTGCCGTAGATGTGGGCGACCTGGTGGATGCAGTATTTGTAGATCTGCATCTGGTCGGCCATCAGCGTCATGGTGTCGAACTTCATGCCGAGCTCGTGCTGGGCGGAAGCGACCTCGTGGTGATGCTTTTCGACCTTGACGCCCATCTTGGCCATCGCGCCGAGCATTTCCGAGCGCATGTCCTGCACCGAGTCCTGCGGCGGCACGGGGAAGTAGCCGGCCTTGGTGCGGATGCGGTGACCGAGGTTGCCGCCTTCATATTCGGTGTCCGAATTGATCGGCAGTTCCGAGGAGTCGAGCTTGAAGCCGGTGTTGTAGGGCGTGGTCTGGTAGCGCACGTCGTCGAACACGAAGAACTCGGCCTCGGGGCCGAAGAACACGGTGTCGCCGACACCAGACGATTTCACCATCGCCTCGGCCTTCTTGGCGATGCCGCGGGGGTCGCGGTTGTAGGGCTCGCCGGTGGTCGGTTCCAGCACGTCGCAGACGATGACCATGGTGGTCTCGGCGAAGAACGGGTCGATCGTCGCGGTCACGGGGTCGGGCATCAGGCACATGTCGGATTCATTGATCGCCTTCCAGCCGGCGATCGAGGAACCGTCGAACATCTGGCCTTCAGCAAAGGTATCTTCTTCGATCATGCTGACGTCGAAGGTCACGTGCTGCCACTTGCCGCGCGGATCGGTGAAGCGCAGGTCGACGTATTTTACGTCGTTGTCCTTGATCGATTTCAGGACGTCTTTGGCGGTCTTCATGAATACCTCTTTTGGCTGCGGGACGGTTTCCAGGAATCTAGCGACAACGAGACTTCGCAGACGATCGGTTGAGGTATCGCGAACGAAATCGGGCCGCCGAGGCAGCCCTTTTCTTGTTTTTCAGTCGCAAAATTCGGATAGCACCCGGCTTAGATAGCGTCCAGCCCGGATTCTCCGGTTCTGATCCGGATCGCTTCCTCGATGTTGGAGACGAAGATTTTGCCGTCGCCGATGCGCCCGGTCTGGGCGGCGCGGCGGATTGCATCGATCGCCTTCTCGACCAGTTCGTCCGAAATCACGATCTCGATTTTCACCTTGGGCAGGAAGTCGACGATGTATTCCGCACCGCGATAGAGTTCGGCGTGTCCCTTCTGCCGGCCGAAACCCTTGGCTTCGGTGACCGTGATACCCTGCAGTCCGACCTCCTGAAGCGCCTCTTTCACCTCGTCGAGCTTGAACGGCTTGATGATGGCTTCAATCTTCTTCACTGAGCGCCTCCCGGGCATTTCCAAATTGCAGTAGCTTCGATGTCGCGCGAGGCGCCGTCTGGTTTGATCCTTGCTTCCGGCAAAAGCCGGATTGCTCATAATTGCCGCGAACTGCGACGATCGTGAGCTCGGTTTTCCAACCGGCTTCCTCAAAAGCAGGGTCTATGCCAAGTTGTTAATGCGGCTGATTTCGGAACGTTATCAGACTTTTAACAGGCAGGTGAAAGAGGTTGCGCCGGACGCGGCATGATACCGAAGCCCGTAAAATAGGCAAACAGATCAATTTGTGGGCAGGAGAGGTGGCGCGGGCCGAGGGGGCAACGGCGATATGCCTCCAGAAAAGGCTGACGGATCGAGGATTCGGCATGGAAGTTTTGACCACGACTGAGATGGAACGTGCCGACCGGCTGACGATCGCGGCCGGCACGCCCGGCTTCGCGCTGATGATGAGTGCAGGGCAGGCCGTGGCGGAGGCCGCGATGGATCTCGTCGAGGAAGGCCCGATCGTGGTGGTCGCCGGCCGTGGCAACAATGGCGGCGATGGTTTCGTGGCGGCCGCCGAACTCGCCGCGCGCGGCCGTGACGTCTCGGTCATCCTGCTATGTGAGCGCGACAGCCTGCAGGGCGATGCCGCACTCGCTGCGCGCGGCTGGAAATATCCGGTGCTGCCGTTCAACCCGCAGGCGATCGGCAAACCCGCGCTGATCATTGATGCGCTGTTCGGCGCCGGCCTCAATCGGCCCATCAAGGGCGATCCGCTTGAGGTGATCGAGGCGGTCAACGCCAACGGCGCGCCGGTGCTCGCGGTTGACCTGCCGAGCGGGATCAACGGCACCTCCGGCGCCGTGATGGGCGCTGCGATCAACGCCGTGGAGACCGTGACCTTCTTCCGCCGCAAGCCGGCGCATCTGTTGATGCCGGGGCGCAAGCACTGCGGCCGGGTCCGCGTCGCCGATATCGGCATCGATCCGGGCGTGCTCGAGGAAATCCGGCCGCAGACGTTCGAGACCGTTCCGCAGAGCTGGCAGAAATCCTTCCCCGTGCCTGACATCGACGGCCACAAATATGCTCGCGGCCATACCGTCGTGCTGTCGGGGGAACTGGCATCGACCGGGGCGGCGCGGCTTGCGGCGCGCGGTGCGCTGCGGGCGGGTGCCGGGCTGGTGACCGTAGCCTCGCCGCGCGACGCGCTCGCGGTCAATGCCGCGGCGCTGACGGCGGTCATGGTGCGCGCGATCGACAACGTGATCCAGTTTGCCGAACTGCTCGACGACAGGCGGCTCAATTCCATCGTGCTGGGGCCAGGCGCCGGCGTCAGCGCCCGGACGCGCGATCTCGTCCGCACCGCGCTGTCGGCGAAACGCGGCGTCGTGCTCGACGCCGATGCGCTGACGAGTTTTGCCGAAGCGCCCGAGCGGTTGTTTGAGCAGATCAGGGCTGCCGGGGACGCCCACGTCGTCCTGACCCCGCATGAGGGCGAGTTTCCGCGCCTGTTCAGCGACATCAGCAACAAGCATCCCGGCCGCTCCAAACTGGAGCGGGTGCGCGACGCCGCCGAACGTTCCGGCGCGGTCGTGCTGCTGAAGGGACCGGATACGGTGGTGGCGTCGCCCGGCGGGCGCGCCAGCATCGCCTCCAACGCGCCGCCCTGGCTCGCCACCGCCGGCGCCGGCGACGTGCTGGCCGGCATGATCGCAGGGATGCTGGCGCAAGGCGCCCCGGCGTTCGAGGCCGCCTGCATCGGCGTCTGGATGCACGGCGAGGCCGCGCGCGAGGCGGGACCGGGCCTGATCGCGGAAGACTTGCCGGAAGTGCTGCCCGCGGTGTTCCGCCGGCTCTATGATGAGTTCGGGATTGAGTATTAGGCAGCTCGAACTCGATGATATGGACGCCGCGGCGCGCGTTCACCGGCTCGCCTTCGACCACGCGCTGGCTTGGCTCACCGGACTGCATACCCCTGACGAAGACCGGTGGTTTTACCGCGAGCGGATGTTCAAGACTTGTATGCTTTGGGGCACTTTCGATCGCGACGTCATAACGGGCATGATCGCCTTCCATGACGACTGGATCGAACAACTATATGTACTGCCGGAGGCGCAGGGGCGGGGCATTGGCACCGAATTGCTCGATGTCGCGAAACGCGCCTCCGAGCGCCTGCAGCTCTGGACCTTTCAGCGCAATGCGAGGGCGCGACGCCTTTACGAAGCGCGGGGGTTTGCGCTCGTCGAGGAAACCGACGGTGCCGGCAACGAAGAAAAGGAACCGGACGCGCGCTATCTCTGGACGCGCCCGTAAGGCGACGCGTTATCCGACCAGATACTTCGCCACCGCCGTCTCATCCCACTCCAGCCCGAGGCCGGGGCCCCGCGCAGTCACCGTGCCATCGACGATCTCGGCGGGCTTGGCGAGGATCACGCTGGCGAAATCGAGGAATTCCAGCCAGTGGGCGGTCGGCGTCACCGCCAGCATATGGGCGCTGGCCTCCGCAAACAGGTGGCTCGACATTGGAATGTTCGCGGCTTCCGCTTGCGCTGCGACCTGCAGCCAGCCGGTGACGCCGCCGCACTTCATCAAATCGGGCATGATGAAGTCGCTGGCGCCGGCTTCGATTGCCTCCGCAAAGCCGCGCGGGAACCACCAGTTCTCGCCGGCCTGAATAGGTATCGGCGACGTCTCGCGCACTTTTGCGTGGCCTGACAGGTTTTCCTGCGGCACCGGCTCCTCGATCCAGTGAAGGTCGTAGGGTTCGAGGCGGGCGATCCGCCGCACAGCTTCCGCGGGATCGAGCGACTGGTTGAAGTCGATCATCAGCGCGACATCGGGACCGATCAGCGCGCGCACGCCCTTGACCACGCGCTCGTCGTTGGCGGCATCGCCGTCGCCGCCCTTGATCTTGATGCCGCGAAAACCCTGCTCCAGCGAGCGGCGCAGCGCCTTTTCGTCGGCCACCGGATCAACCACGCCATAACTGTCATAGGCCTTGATCGGTTTTGCCGAGCCGCCGAGCAACTCGGCCACCGGCCGACCGGCGATCTGGCCGAGCGCATCCCAATAGGCCATGTCGAGGCCGGACACTGCCATGCCGACCAGGCCCTGCCAGCTGAGCAGGCGGAATTTGGCGTCCATCGCCGCCATCAAGTCGCAGGGCGCGATCGGCTTGCCGATCAGTTCTCGCCCGATCTCCTCGATCAGATGGACCAGCGGCTTCAGCGTCAGCCTGGCGTAGGCGAAAATATAGGAATGGCCGGTAATGCCGTGATCGGTCTCGACATCGATCAGGACCAGCGGCCCCACATCGATCACGCCAAAGGCGTTCTTCACGGGGCGCGCGAGCGGCACGACGACGCCTCGCGCCTTGACGCTGCGGATGGCGGGAATGGGCTTGCTCATGGCGTCCTCCTCACTCGACAGCGTACCACCGCACCAGCCGCGGCGATGCCCAATCGGTGGCGACGGATTCGATCAGGTAGCGCCCGGCATGTTCGGCCAAAAAGGCGATCCGCTGGGTCTGGCCGGGCTCGATCGCCAGCGTATCCAGCCAGAACGGCTTCCAGCCGTCATCGAGCCGGTCGAGCAGCCGGAAATGATGACCGTGGAGGTGGAACACGGTGGCGATGGCGGCGCGGTTGGTCAGCGCCAGCACCACGGTGCGACCGGTTTTGGCGCGGAAGGCGGGGGCGGCTGTAGCGGCAAAGCTGGCCGGCGTCACCCAGTCGCCCTGGGGGCCGCCGAGCGCCAGATCGACCCGGGTGGCGTTCTTGAGGTCGAGCCGTTCGGGGAGGCCGTTGGAGGGCAGTGGCGGGGCCGGTGGCAGCGGGTCCGGGCGGATCGGTGGAGCGTGAGAGACGGAGTATTTGCCGATGAGGCGGGCTTCCTTGCCGTCATGCAGGAGGATTGGAATTTCAGTGCCCGCCGCCGCCGTTATGTCGATGAAGGCGTCGACCCGTCCACCCGGCGCCAGCACCAGCGCACCGTTACGGGCCTGGAATGGCTCGGACGGTTGGCTGTCGATGGCCATTACGCGGACCTCAAGCCCCTCCAGTTTGATAGCAATAACAGAGCGTTGGCAGCCACTGATGATCCGAAGCCTGACCCGTTCGTTGATCCGGGCTGAGAGATCGATCAAAATCTGACCGTTAATCGTATGGACTGGCACGGTATCCTTGGGATCGATCCCCGGTGCCACTGCGGTTCCGTCGGGCCTGACCCGCCAGTCCTCAATTACGAGAACCTGCTCCCGGTCGATCGCGGCAGGTTCGGTTTCCCGGACGATCAATGGTCGAGCCCGTGACGGGTGCGCTTGGCCATCGCCAAGCAGCCCGGATTCGCAGAGGAAGGTCCCGGCATGGCGCAGCGGTAGTTGCACGGCCTCCTTGCCGCCTGCTGCGATCGGTGGCCGTCCCGTGAGCGGTTCGATGGCCGAGACGCCATCGATTCCCCGCCAGTTGAGAACGGCGGACACCGGCAGCCCATTGCCAAAGTCGACCGCGACGGTGTCGCCGCGCTTGAAGGTGATTTCAGGCCCCTGCAGCGACCAGACCGGCGTGGCCGCACTTGCCGGGCGTAGTGCGAGGCTGTCGGGCCTGGCCTGCAATACCAGTGATGGCTGGCCTTGAGGGTTTGCTTGAGGATTTGCTTGAGGATTTGCTTGGGCCCGGCCTGCCACGGGCAACGTCGGGGCCAGCGCGACCGCCCCCAAACCGGCCATCAGCGCGCGTCGATTCAGCGCGAATTCGGGGCTTGCCATCGGACCGACCCGGACCATTTTTGTTGTATCTGTCCTAGCTGTGACGCCTTGCCCCGGCGCTGTCAAAAACAGCCATTTTTTTGCTGCGGAGGTGTAGGCTCATGTTATAAGCCCGCCGCCCGCGGCATCGCGGCCGGATATGGATGCTGTTCACGCGGGCGTGGCGGAACTGGTAGACGCGCTGGATTTAGGTTCCAGTGACGAAAGTTGTGGGGGTTCGAGTCCCTCCGCCCGCACCAAGCGCTCTATCCAAGCGTTTGCATGACGAATACTGGAGGGCCTGCATCCCCGTCGGGGGACGCCAGGGCCAGCCGAACCACCGGCGCAGGCTGCACAAGGCCACGCCTCGAATATTTGACACTGCCGGGCCTATCTGGCCCGGCGCAAGCGGAAGAAGATTGACACCATGCAGGTCACCGAGACCCTCGCCGAGGGATTGAAGCACGAGTTCAAGGTCAGCGTTCCCGCATCGGATCTCGATGCCAAGGCGGACGCCAAGCTGGTCGACCTGAAGGACAAGGTGAAGCTCAACGGCTTCCGTCCCGGCAAGGTGCCGGTCAGCCATCTGAAGAAGGTGTATGGCCGCTCCGTCATGGCCGAGACCATCGACCAGACCATCCGCGACACCAACACGCAGATCTTCACCGACCGCGGTTTCCGCCTCGCGACCGAGCCGAAGATCACCATGCCGACCGAGCAGAAAGAGGTCGAGGAGCTGCTCGCCGGCAAAACCGATCTGACCTACACGGTGGCGATCGAGGTGGTGCCGACGATCCAACTCGCCGATTTCAAGACCTTCACGGTTGAGAAGCCGGTGGTCGAGGTGACCGATGCCGAGGTCGATGAGGCGATCAAGCGCATCGCCGACCAGAATCGTCCCTATGCCGCGAAGGCCGAGGGTGCCAAGGCCGAAACCGGCGATCGCGTCACGATCAGCTTCAAGGGCTCTATCGATGGCGTGCCGTTCGACGGTGGCACCGGCGAAGGAATCCAGGTCGTGATCGGCACCGGACAATTCATTCCGGGCTTTGAGGAACAGCTCGTCGGCATCGGGACGGGCGAAACCCGTACGCTGAAAGTGTCATTCCCGAAGAACTACGCCAGCGAGAAGCTCGCCGGCCAGCCAGCCGAGTTCGAGACCACGGCAACCCTGATCGAGGCGCCGGGCGAGACCAAGATCGACGACGAGTTTGCAAAAACGCTGGGCCTGGAATCGCTCGACAAGCTGAAGGAAGCCGCGCGTGAGCGTCTGGTTGCCGAATTCGCAAGGGGCGACGCGGCAGCGCGTCAAGCGGGCGCTGCTCGATCGTCTGGATGACAGCCACAAGTTCGAGGCGCCGCCGTCGCTGATCGAGGAAGAGTTCAACCTGATGTGGAACTCGATCAAGGCCGAGATGGAATCGAGCGGCAAGACCTTTGCCGACGAGGACACCACCGAAGAGGCGGCCAAGGACGAGTACAAGAAGATCGCCGACCGCCGCGTCCGGCTCGGCCTCGTGCTGTCGGAAATCGGCGAGAAGAACAAGATCACCGTGACCGATGACGAAGTCAGCCGCGCGGTGATCGAGCGGGCGCGTTCGATGCCCGGCCGCGAAAAGGAAGTCTGGGACTACTATCGCAACAATGCCAATGCGCTGGCCCAGCTTCGTGCGCCGATTTATGAAGACAAGGTGGTCGATTTCATCCTCGAACTGGCCAGCGTGACCGAGAAGAAGGTCTCGCGCGAAGACCTGTTCAAGGAAGACGACGAAAAGAGCGCAGCCTGACCGGTTTGGTCAGCTGACGTTAATGATGAACGGTGAAAGCGGCGTGGTGACGGAACCCGTCGCTATGAGATCGCCTGCGAATCAGCTTGAACTCGTCGAGTTCGGCTCGCGATTGCCCCGGTCTTGTCGCCGGGAAATTGGCTCATATCTGTGAGCGGCTTGCAATTGCGAGTTCTGAGTTGAAGTCCTGCATCACGGGACGTTCGTCCGCCCGCGGCAATCATGCCAGCCCTCGATTGGCGGCCTTGCCGATGGATGTTCGCCCCCGCCGAATAACTAACTAACCCTCTAACTAACCCTTGGGGTGACTAATGCGCGATCCCGTTGAAACCTACATGAACCTCGTGCCCATGGTGGTCGAGCAGACCAACCGCGGCGAACGCGCCTACGATATTTTTTCGCGGCTTTTGAAGGAGCGCATCATCTTCGTGACTGGTCCGGTCGAAGACGGCATGTCGACGCTCACCGTCGCGCAGCTCCTGTTCCTCGAGGCGGAAAATCCCAAGAAGGAAATCTCGATGTACATCAACTCGCCCGGCGGCGTGGTGACATCGGGGCTTGCGATCTACGACACCATGCAGTTCATCCGTCCGCCGGTGTCGACGCTGTGCACCGGGCAGGCGGCCTCGATGGGCTCGCTCCTGCTCGCCGCCGGCGAAAAGGACATGCGCTTCTCGCTGCCCAATTCGCGCATCATGGTGCATCAGCCGTCCGGCGGCTTCCAGGGCCAGGCCACCGACATCATGCTGCATGCGCAGGAGATACTGAATCTCAAGAAGCGCCTCAACGAGATCTATGTGAAGCACACCGGCCAGACCTACAAGGCGATCGAGGACGCGCTGGAGCGCGACAAATTCCTCACCGCCGATATGGCCCGCGATTTCGGGATCGTCGACAAGGTGATCGACAAGCGTCCCGAAGAGGTATCGCCGGTGAAAACCCTGTAAGGTAACGGATAGCGACACCCCGCGTTGACCTTAACGGTTGGTTGAATCGGCAAATGTGGCCGAAAGCCGCGTGCCCATGCCCGCGCATGGGCCTAAAGTTCCGCTTTCGTGCCGGTTTTGCTGCGTGGCGGTTGCGCAACGCTCGGACGATTTCGTGAACTTCTCCCCGTGCGAACGCCACAAATCACGGTATTGTCACGGATAGCCATTCCGGCCCCGATTAGCGAATTCTTGATAGTCGGGTGTCAGCATGGTTGGCTGTGTGGGATGGGTTAAGATCGCGGGGGATTCGAGAAACCGTGATTCGCACGGTGCGTAATTGAGTTAGGGTCTTTTCTGGTACGGAATTTGCTCTATCTACCTTGAGGTCCGGTGTGAGTGCCGGAATGGGTCGATCGGGTAACGGATCGAACGGCGGACGGAGACAAGAATGAGTAAGGTTGGCACGAGCGACTCCAAGAACACGCTGTATTGCTCGTTCTGTGGAAAGAGCCAGCACGAAGTCCGCAAACTGATCGCGGGTCCGACCGTATTCATCTGCGACGAATGCGTCGAACTCTGCATGGACATCATCCGCGAGGAGAACAAGTCTTCGCTGGTGAAGTCGCGCGACGGCATTCCGACGCCGAAGGAAATCTGCAAGGTGCTGGACGACTACGTGATCGGCCAGAGCCATGCCAAGAAGGTGCTCTCGGTCGCCGTCCACAACCACTACAAGCGGCTCAATCACCAGACCAAGCACAACGACGTCGAACTCGCGAAGTCGAACATCCTGCTGATCGGTCCGACCGGTTCGGGCAAGACGCTGCTGGCGCAGACGCTGGCGCGCATTCTCGACGTGCCGTTCACGATGGCGGATGCGACGACGCTGACCGAAGCCGGTTACGTCGGTGAGGACGTCGAGAACATCATCCTGAAGCTCTTGCAGTCGGCCGACTACAATGTCGAGCGTGCGCAGCGCGGCATCGTCTATATCGACGAAATCGACAAGATCAGCCGCAAGTCCGACAATCCGTCGATCACCCGCGACGTGTCGGGCGAGGGCGTGCAGCAGGCGCTTCTGAAGATCATGGAAGGCACGGTCGCCTCCGTGCCACCGCAGGGCGGTCGCAAGCATCCGCAGCAGGAGTTCCTGCAGGTCGACACCACCAACATCCTGTTCATCTGCGGCGGCGCTTTCTCAGGCCTCGAGAAGATCATTTCCGCGCGTGGACGCTCGACGTCGATCGGTTTTGCCGCCCAGGTCCTGGCGCCCGAAGATCGCCGCACCGGCGAAATCTTCCGCCACGTCGAGCCGGAGGACCTCCTGAAGTACGGCCTGATCCCGGAATTCGTCGGCCGTCTGCCCGTGGTCGCGACGCTGGAGGATCTCGACGAGACCTCGCTGAAGAAGATCCTGACCGATCCGAAGAACGCGCTGGTGAAACAATACCAGCGGCTGTTCGAAATGGAGAATATCGAACTCACCTTTGCCGACGAGGCGCTTGGTGCGGTCGCGCGCAAGGCGATCGAGCGCAAGACCGGTGCGCGCGGACTGCGTTCGATCCTCGAAAGCATCCTGCTCGAGACCATGTTCGATTTGCCGGGCCTGGAAGGCGTCGAAGAGGTCGTGATCTCGCGCGAAGTTGTCGAGGGAACTGCCCGTCCGCTCTACATCTACGCGGACCGTTCGGACCGGGCCGTCGAGAGCAGCGCCAGCGCCTGATACCGTCAGGCCGGCCAGAACTCACAACTTCCAATCATGCGGCTGCCGAACGATTCGGCGGCCGCTGTGGCGTAAGCGTTTTTCGCGCGTCTGATCCGCAATTTGCGGTCATTTTCCGTGACTTGACACCCCCATACCCGATAGCCACCTAATGCGAATGGTGGCGGAAATCACGTTCGAGATTCGTCGCAATATCATCCGGTGAGAGACGGCAGCGAAGGCGGCCGGGCGATCCGGAACTCCCGGCACCTTGTGGCGGTTGCGCTGAGCGAAGCGGACTGCGTGCAAGGGGGCAAAACAGAAGGAATAGGCCATGACAACCCCCAAAACCCGGCCAACAATCGTTCTCGGCGAAAGCCATTCGTATCCGGTGCTGCCGCTCCGCGACATTGTCGTTTTTCCGCACATGATCGTGCCGCTGTTCGTCGGCCGCGAGAAATCGATCCGCGCCCTCGAAGAGGTGATGAAGAACGACGCGCTGATTTTGCTCGCGACGCAGAAGAACGCGTCCGACGATGATCCAAGCCCGGATTCAATCTACGAGGTCGGTACGCTCGCCAGCGTGCTGCAGCTCCTGAAGCTTCCCGACGGCACCGTGAAGGTGCTGGTCGAAGGGCTCGAGCGCGCGCGCGTGCAGAAATATTCCGACCGCACCGAATATTACGAGGCGACCGCAATCGCGCTCGCCGACACCGACGCCAATTCGGTTGAAGCCGAAGCCTTGGCGCGGTCGGTCGTGTCCGACTTCGAAAGCTATGTGAAGCTGAACAAGAAGATCTCCGCCGAAGTCGTCGGCGTGGTTCAGGCGATCACGGACTTTGCCAAGCTGAGCGATCAGGTCGCGCAGCACCTGGCCGTCAAGATCGCCGATCGCCAGGGCATCCTGGAGACGTTGTCCGTCACGCAGCGCCTGGAGAAGGTGCTGGGCCTGATGGAGAGCGAGATCTCGGTGCTGCAGGTCGAGAAGCGCATCCGCTCGCGCGTCAAGCGCCAGATGGAGAAGACCCAGCGCGAATATTACCTGAACGAGCAGATGAAGGCGATCCAGAAGGAGCTCGGCGACGACGAAGGTCGCGACGAGCTGGCCGATCTGGAAGAGAAGATTGCCAAGACCAAGCTTTCCAAGGAAGCGCGGGAGAAGGCGCAGCACGAACTGAAGAAGCTGCGCCAGATGTCGCCGATGTCCGCGGAAGCAACCGTCGTGCGCAACTATCTCGACTGGCTGCTGTCGATCCCGTGGAACAAGAAGTCCAAGGTCAAGAAGGACCTGGAGCAGGCGCAGGCCGTGCTGGACAGCGATCACTACGGGCTCGAGAAGGTCAAGGACCGCATCGTCGAGTATCTCGCGGTGCAGTCGCGCGCCAACAAGCTGACCGGACCGATCCTGTGTCTCGTCGGGCCTCCCGGCGTCGGCAAGACCTCGCTCGGCAAGTCGATTGCGAAGGCGACGGGCCGCGAGTTCGTGCGCGTGTCGCTCGGCGGCGTGCGGGACGAAGCCGAAATCCGCGGTCACCGCCGCACCTATATCGGCTCGATGCCCGGCAAGATCATCCAGTCGATGCGCAAGGCGAAGACCTCGAATCCGCTGTTCCTGCTGGACGAGATCGACAAGATGGGCGCCGATTTCCGCGGCGATCCGTCGTCGGCGCTGCTCGAGGTCCTCGACCCCGAGCAGAACTCGACCTTCAACGACCACTATCTGGAGGTCGACTACGATCTGTCGAACGTCATGTTCATCACGACCGCGAATACGCTGAATATTCCCGGGCCCCTGATGGACCGCATGGAGATCATCCGGATCGCCGGCTACACCGAGAACGAGAAGGTCGAGATCGCGCGCAAGCACCTGATCCCGAACGCCATCTCCAAGCATGGCCTCGATTCAAAGGAATGGTCGATCGACGACGATGCGCTGCTCTTGATGATCCGCCGCTACACCCGCGAAGCGGGCGTGCGTAATCTGGAGCGTGAGCTCTCCACACTCGCCCGCAAGGCGGTGAAGGAGCTGATGATCTCCAAGAAGAAGTCGGTCAAGGTCACCGAGAAGACGCTCGAAGACTTCCTCGGCGTGCCGAAGTACCGCTTCGGCGAGATCGAGAGCGAGCCGCAGGTCGGCATCGTCACCGGCCTGGCCTGGACCGATGTCGGCGGCGAGCTGCTGACCATCGAAGGCGTCATGATGCCCGGCAAGGGCAAGATGACGGTCACGGGCAACCTGCGCGACGTGATGAAGGAGTCGATCTCGGCGGCGGCGTCCTACGTCCGCTCGCGGGCGATCAACTACGGCGTCGAGCCGCCGCTGTTCGACCGGCGCGACATCCACGTCCACGTTCCGGAGGGAGCAACCCCGAAGGATGGTCCGTCGGCGGGCGTCGCGATGGCCACCGCGATCATCTCGGTCATGACCGGCATCCCGGTCAGGCACGATGTCGCGATGACCGGTGAGATCACGCTGCGTGGTCGCGTGCTGCCGATCGGCGGCCTGAAGGAGAAGCTGCTCGCGGCCGCGCGTGGCGGCATCAAGACGGTGCTGATCCCCGAGGACAACGCCAAGGATCTCACGGAGATTTCCGATGCGATCAAGGGCGGCATGGACATCGTCCCTGTTGCACGGCTCGATGACGTCGTCGCCAAGGCGCTGGTCCGTGCGCCGGTGCCGATCGTCTGGGAAGAAGACACCAAGGTGCCGGTCAAGACCGACGCCGCGGACGAAGCGGCCGGTGGCCTGACCGCTCACTGATCCCGATCAGTCACCACTGATCTATCGGCTGGAAAATGATAAAGCGGCGCCTTCGGGCGCCGTTTTTGTTTGTGTGGGTCGAACCTCCGTTGGCCATGCGGAGTTGAAGGAGATGGAAATCGACGGGCAATGCCACTGCGGGCGGGTGACCTATCGAGCCGATATCGACCCTGCGAAAGTATCGATCTGTCACTGCACCGATTGCCAGAACCTGACGGGTTCACCGTACCGGGTGACGGTGATCTGTTCCGAAGAACAGATCCGCATGACGGGTGCGCCGGCGAAGATTTACGCGAAGACCGGCGACAACGGCCGCACGCGCTTCCAGCATTTTTGCGAGGGTTGTGGTTCCCCGCTGTTCACCAGCGGCGATGGCGGGCCGGACGATTGGGGCATCCGCTGGGGCAGCATCCGCCAGCGCGATGAGCTCAAGCCGGCGCGGCAAATCTGGTGCCGCTCGGCTGCGCCATGGATCAACGACATCGCCGGATTGCCGGGGCGGCCGGGCGACTAGGGTTTCCGAACATGCGGGGGTATCCGACCCTTGCACCGAAGGGGGCCACAGGGCTAAACAGGCGGCTCAAGGGCGGCTAGCTCAGCTGGTTAGAGCATCTCGTTTACACCGAGAGGGTCGGGAGTTCGAATCTCTCGCCGCCTACCAGCCTTCGCGCTGACGCGCTACGGCTCGGCAAGCCGGCCAATCGAAAGTTTACGCGCAATGGACGCCCCGACAGGTCACGATCAAAACGCCGACCAGGTCGCCTACTGGAACGGTCCCGCTGGCCAGCGCTGGGCCGCGCGGCAGGCAGAGCAGGATGTCGTGCTCGGGCCGGTCGCCGACCTCGTGACCGATCGGGCGAAGCTGAAGCCGGGCGAGCGTGTCATCGATGTCGGCTGCGGCAGCGGTGCCACGACGATCGCATTCGCGCGGGAGGTCGCGCCATCAGGCCATGTGCTCGGCGTCGACGTATCCGGCCCGATGCTGGAGCGGGCGCGGCAGGCTGCGCCGAAGGAACTTCCGATCGACTTCGTTCTGGCGGATGCCACCGTCTATCCGTTCGAGCCGGCCAGTTTCGATGTGCTGGCCTCGCGGTTCGGCGTGATGTTCTTCGCCGATCCCGCGCTGTCGTTTGCCAACATACGCAAAGCACTACGCCCGTCGGGCCGGCTGGCGTTCGCCTGCTGGCGCGAGCCGCGCGAAAATCCGTTCTTCATGGCGCCGCTTGCGGCCGCCTACAAGCACGTGCCGAAACTGCCGCAGCAGGGGCCGGAAGATCCCGGGCCATTCGCATTCGCTTCCGAGGCGCGCGTGCGCCGGATTCTCGGCGCGGCGGGCTTTACCGGCGTCGAGATGGAGGCGTGTCCGCTGCTGCTGGATTCCGCGATCGGCCGCGGCCTCGATGGGGCGGTGCAGGGCGCACTGGAGATCGGTCCGGTGAGCCGGGCGCTGGAGGGCCAGCCGGAGGAACTTCGCAGGGCCGCCGCCAATTCGATCCGCGAAGCGCTGATGCCGTTCGCCAAGGGCGACGCGGTGCTGCTGCCGGCGTCGGTCTGGATCGTGACGGCCAGGGCGTCGTAATTTCAAACGGCGCAGTCTACGCCCGCTCTTCCCAAATCATCGCCAGGTGCACAATCGTCTCCGCCGCCTTTTCCATGTCCTGGCGGCTGACCCATTCCAGCCGCGAGTGGAAGGCGTGTTCGCCGGCGAAGATGTTGGGGCAGGGCAGGCCCATGAATGACAGCCGCGAACCGTCGGTGCCGCCGCGGATCGAACTGCGCACGGGTGTCAGCCCCGCACGCCTGATCGCCTCAATGGCGTAGTCGACGGTTTCGGGGTGGCGATCGATCACCTGCTTCATGTTGCGGTATTGCGCCTTGACGTCCATCCGGTACGTCGAGCGCGGATAGTCCTTCATCACCTCTTTGACGATGCCTTCGAGCAGCGCTTCCTTTTCCCTCAATCCCTCGTCGGTGAAATCGCGCACGATGAAGCCGATAGTGGCTTTCTCGAGCTCGCCCTTGATGCCGATCGGATGCAAAAAGCCTTCCTTCCCTTCGGTCGTCTCAGGCGAGCAGGTGTTCCTGGGCAGGCGGTCGATGATGGCGGCCGCGATCTTGATCGCGTGCTCCATCTTGCCTTTTGCAAAGCCGGGATGGGTCGAGACGCCCTCGATGGTGATGGTGGCGCCGTCGGCCGAAAAGGTTTCGTCCTCGATATTTCCTGCGGTTTCGCCGTCCATCGTATAGGCGAAGTCGGCACCGAGTTTTTTCAGGTCGACCTTGTCGACGCCGCGACCGATCTCCTCGTCGGGCGTGAACAGGATCTTGATGGTGCCGTGCCTGATTTGTGGATTTTGAATCAAAAACCGCGCCGCATCCATGATCTCGGCGACGCCGGCCTTGTTGTCGGCCCCGAGCAGCGTGGTGCCGTCGGTGGTGATGATGTCGTGCCCGATCTGGTCGGCGAGCGCGGGATGGTCGGCGGCGCGGATCACCTGCGTGGGATCAGCCGGCAGCACTATGTCGCCGCCGCGATAATTCCTGACGATCTGCGGCCTGACGTTGGCGCCGCTGCAGTCCGGAGACGTATCCATGTGCGAGCAGAAGCAGATCACCGGCACCTTTTTGTCGGTATTGGCCGGGATCGTCGCATAGACATAGCCATGCGCGTCGAGATGGGCGTCTGCGAGCCCCATCGCCTGCAACTCCGAAGCCAGCACGCGACCCAGATTCTTCTGCTTCTCGGTGGAAGGGCAGGTCGGCGAGGCCGGATCGGACTGGGTGTCGATCACGACATAGCGCAGCAAGCGCTCGGTAACATCGTGGGTGAAGGTGATGGGAGAGGCCAGCATGACGATCCGGAACAGATGAGCACGGGAAGCGCTCTATAACAGAAAAGCATCATTCCGGGGCACCAGCCGGAATGACGCTTTTGCTGCAATCAGTGGTAAGCGTCGGTCAGACGGCTTCCTTGAGTTCCTTGGCGGCGCGGAAGGCGACTTTCTTGCTGGCCTTGATCTGGATCGGCTCGCCGGTGGCGGGATTGCGCCCGGTGCGGGCGGCGCGCTTGCGGACCTGGAGGATGCCGAGGCCCACGATACGAATGCGCTCGCCCTTCTTCAGGTGCTTTGCAATTTTGCCAACCATGTCGGTCAGGATCGCCTCGGCGGCTTTCTTCGACAGGTCATGTTCCTCGGCCAGCGCCGCTGCCAGATGTTTGAGTGTGATGGTGGCTGGAGTCGCTGCTTTCTTCGCCATATCTGGCCCTCCTTGTTGGTTGAATGGCTCAAGCGCGTTCGTTCGATACCGGTCCGTGCCCACCGGGGTTCCCATACAACCAGAGCGGGGAGGATTTCAAGAAATCCAGACGTAGCAGGCCTTAAACGATTCGCCCGATCGCTGCCTGCGCAGTTTAGCCTGAAAACAGGCCATTATCTGCACCACAATCGCAGAAGCGCCCGTCTGGCGCAGGGATTCGCAACGTCCTTGACTAAGCGGGGGCGGGCCTTTATGCCCTCGGTTCTGCGCGGATCAGAACATGATTACGGCATCCGCGGGAGTAGCTCAGTTGGTTAGAGCGCCGCCCTGTCACGGCGGAGGCCGCGGGTTCGAGTCCCGTCTCTCGCGCCATTATTTCAATGGCTTGATACCGATCTCTTCACAACCAGCCGCAAACAAAAAGGCCGCCCGAAGGCGGCCGTTTTATTCCATTGAGTTTGTTCGACTTAACGGACCGTCGAGGTGTTCGCGCTGGTGATGACCACTGCCTTGCCGGCCTTCACAACTTGGGCAGTCTGGCTGTACTCCGAACTTGTCCGAGCCGAGATGCCGAAAGCGGCAACCGCGATGCCAGCCACGAGAGCGACAACCACGATCTTCAGGTGGGTAGAGCGATCCGCTGAGTGAATGGAGTGGTTCATGTGATGCCTCCCGGACGCCTTTGACGTCCTGTGTTGGCTAGCGATGTACGCCCTATCTGTTTCAGGATGGTTTCGCGGTTTCGGCAAAATGGTTTCATTCGGCCGGTTTTTGGCCGGTTTTCCGCCGAATATCCGTGATGTATATCACATACAGATCGCCCGGCCGACAGCGACGCGGGCCGTGAGGACGCCGGCTGGGATTAAAACGATAATAAAAACAAGGGGAAGGGGCCCGGCTTTCCGGATCAACTCGCCCGCCGGATATCGGCGCGTATCGATCGTGCCGCCCAGATGAACAACAACGCTCCGACCGTGGTCGTGACCGCAGCCGACAGCAGCGAATACCGCACGGCTTGGGTGCCAAAATCGTTCTTCAGCGCGTCGTTGAGCATGCCGACCGCGAGCGGCCCTATGCGTTCGTTCTTGCTGAAGAGATCGGCAACGATCGACTGCGAGGCGGGTGTGCCACCGGGCTCGCCGATGCCGACGCCGATACGTGCCAGCGCCAGCGTCGCCACGCTCGAGGCCATGCCGCAGAAAACCGTCATCGCGCTCCAGAATGCCAACGCGATCGAGACGATGTTGCGGCGGTTGAAGCGGTCGGCGAGGCGCGCGATCGGGATGCCGAGCAGCGAATAGAACAGCACGAAGCCGAAGCCCGCCAATAGGCCCATCGTGGTGTCGCTGAGCGCAAACTCCTTTTTGATCGGCTCGATCAGGACGTTGAAAATGGTGCGGTCGAGGAAGTTCAGCGCATAGATGACGGTCAACAGCGCCAGCACGTAATATCGCCGGATCGAGGGCTTTGCGGCGGCTTCGGTTCGTAAGGCCGCCTGTGGTGCGAGATCGACCATGGTTTCCCCCTCGATATTTTTCTTGTTGGACGTGCCGGCTCACGCCTCGCGTATGAAATTCCCCGCCTCGAATTCGACCGGCGCCGCGTTTGAATCAAAGGAAACGCCGATCGGATCGCGGCCGGCGGCAATCGCCTCGAGCTGATCGCTCAGCATCCGCCGGATCATCAGGATGCCGCGGTCGCTCTGGCCAAAGTGTTCTTCCGAGTGCAGCGTCACCGGCCCTGGCCGACCTGCGCTTCGTAATCGCCGGGAAATTGCTGGTGCTCGCGTTCGGTCATGTCCCACCAGAACTTGCCGTTGAATTTGGAGCGCATCCGTCCGATGTCGCCCGAATTCTTCACGCGGCCCGCGACATAGATGCGGAAGGTCGTGTCGTCGATCGGCAGCGTCCAGCCGATCGGTGGCGTCGGCAACAAGTCCGACCGGGTGCCAGTAGCGCCGCAGCAACTCGCCCATCGGCGTGCCACGGCCGACCGAGGTCAGCTCGGTCCGGGTGGTGGACGGCTTCATGGCATAGCCGGTCCCGAGATCGCGATCCCGCTGCGTAATGGTCATGCCGCTTCCTCCCGCCACGGCTTTTGGCGCCATGGTCGTTTGATCTCCGAGTGAAAAATAGATCGATGACAATGTCAACGATTTTAATGTCGTATCGCTCGATTGACTTGTCCGATAGCGATCGCGACTGACCTTGGCATCGGCCCGCTTTGTTGGCAGAGGTTGGGGATGAGCCAGAAGTCGGGCAAGCAGACCTCGCCTCCGCCCGCTGCGGGGAATGACGAGGCATTGGCGCCGATTACCGTGATGATGTCGTCGCGGCTGATGGTGCTGGCCAACCTGCTCAAGCGCGGCGCGATCCTGCGCTACAAGCGGCTGGCGGGGCTGTCCTCGGTGGAGTTCGGTTTGGTCGCCTCGCTGGGCCGGCGGCCGCCGATGAGTGTTGTACGGCTGGCGGAAGCGGTCGGCATGGACAAGGGGCAGATCAGCCGGGCGCTGGCGGAACTGGTCTCGCGCAAGCTGGCGGCCAAGGAGGTCAATCCAAGGGACAACCGCGAGACGCTGGTTTGCCTGACCAAAGCGGGACTGGCGGCTCATGACACCATTGTGGCAGGCGCGCAGGAACGCAATCGGCGCCTCCTGGAACAGCTCAGTAAGGACGAACTCAAGGTGCTGCTCGACCAGATCGACCGCCTGACCGACACGGCCGCCCAGATGCTCGCGGACGAGAAGGATTTGAACTGAAATTCGGCACCTTGCGGCGCGGCGCGCGTTGGTTAGGCGAGGCAGGAACGCAACACTTTTTCGGGTTCTGCCGGTGCGCCAAGGGCAGGCGAGGCCGTCAAGATGGCTTGTCTTGCGCCCTCTGTTGCGCTGCGCTAAGCCAAGAATAATTCCAATCAACGAATCTGCGGCCAAATCCGCAGGAAAAGGCACCGCCGATGACCGGCATCCTGCAAAATTACCTTCCGCTTGTGGTGTTTATCGGGGTGGCAAGCCTGATCGGTTTGGCGCTCCTGATCGCCCCGTTCCTGGTCGCGTTCCAGCAGCCGGATCCGGAAAAGCTGTCCGCCTATGAATGCGGATTCAACGCATTCGACGACGCCCGCATGAAGTTCGACGTCCGCTTCTACCTGGTCGCGATCCTCTTCATCATTTTCGACCTTGAAGTGGCGTTCCTGTTCCCGTGGGCGGTCGCGTTCGGCAAGCTCGGTGCCACCGGCTTCTGGTCCATGATGGTGTTCCTCGCCGTCCTCACGGTCGGCTTTGCTTATGAGTGGAAGAAAGGCGCGCTCGAATGGGACTGAGCCCGACAGCAACAGGTTCTTCGCCTGATATTGCGCAGGCGCCGAAGGGCATTCTCGATCCCTCGACCGGCAAGCCGGTCGGGGCCAATGACCCGTTCTTCCTCGAGGTCAACCACGAGCTTTCCGACAAGGGCTTCTTCGTCGCCGCCGCCGACGACCTGATCACCTGGGCGCGCACGGGCTCGCTGATGTGGATGACCTTCGGCCTGGCCTGCTGCGCGGTCGAGATGATGCAGGTGTCGATGCCGCGCTACGACGTCGAGCGCTTCGGTTTCGCGCCGCGCGCCTCGCCGCGGCAGTCGGACGTCATGATCGTCGCGGGTACGCTGACCAACAAGATGGCGCCGGCGCTGCGCAAGGTCTATGACCAGATGCCGGAGCCGCGCTACGTGATCTCGATGGGCTCGTGCGCCAATGGCGGCGGCTACTATCACTATTCCTACTCGGTCGTGCGTGGCTGCGATCGCATCGTGCCGATCGATATCTACGTGCCCGGATGCCCGCCGACGGCGGAGGCGCTGCTCTACGGCATACTGCTGCTGCAGAAGAAGATCCGGCGCATCGGGACCATCGAACGCTAAGGTTTTAGGCAATGGACGACGGTAAGCTCGACGCTCTTGGGCAGACGATTGTTAGCGCGCTTGGCGGCGCGGCCAGCGCCCATGCGGTCGCGTTCAACCAGCTCACCGTCACGGTCGAGGCGGGCAAGATCGTCGAGGTGATGAAGTACTTGCGCGACGATCCTGCCTTGCGCTTCGTCAATATCGTCGACGTGACGGCGGTCGATTATCCCGGCCGCGAGAAGCGTTTCGACGTGGTCTATCATCTGTTGTCGCCGACGCTGAACGAGCGCATCCGCATCCGCGCCGAGGCCGATGAGACCACGCAGGTGCCCTCGATCATCGACGTGTTTCCCGGCGCCGACTGGTTCGAGCGCGAGACCTACGACCTTTACGGCGTGATCTTCACCGGCCATCCCGACATGCGGCGGCTGCTGACCGATTACGGCTTCGACGGCCATCCGCTGCGCAAGGATTTCCCGCTCACCGGCTTTGTCGAGGTTCGCTACGACGACCAGGAGAAGCGGGTGCTCTACGAGCCGGTCCGGCTCAACCAGGAATTCCGCAAATTCGATTTCCTCTCGCCATGGGAAGGCGCGGACTATCCGCTGCCGGGCGACGAGAAGGCTGAGCCGAAGGCCTGACGATCATGAATGAACAGAATCTGCGAAATTTCACGATCAATTTCGGACCGCAGCATCCGGCAGCGCACGGCGTTTTGCGCCTGGTGCTCGAGCTCGACGGCGAGGTCGTTGAACGCGTCGATCCGCATATCGGTCTCTTGCATCGCGGGACCGAGAAGCTGATCGAGGCGAAGACCTATCTGCAGGCGATCCCTTATTTCGACCGGCTCGACTACGTCGCGCCGATGAATCAGGAGCATGCGTTCTGTCTCGCCGCAGAAAAGCTGCTCGGCATCACCGTGCCGCGCCGCGGGCAGTTGATCCGCGTGCTCTATTGCGAGATCGGCCGCATCCTGTCGCATCTGCTCAACGTCACCACGCAGGCGATGGACGTAGGCGCCTTGACCCCGCCGCTGTGGGGTTTTGAAGAGCGCGAAAAGCTGATGGTGTTTTATGAGCGTGCCTCCGGCTCGCGCATGCACGCGGCCTATTTCCGCGTCGGCGGCGTGCACCAGGACCTGCCGCAAAAACTGATCGACGATATCGATGCCTGGTGCGATCCGTTCCTGCAGGTGGTCGCCGACCTCGACACGCTTCTCACCGGCAACCGCATCTTCAAGCAGCGCAACGTCGATATCGGCGTGGTGTCGCTGCAGCAGGCCTGGGAGTGGGGCTTCTCCGGCGTGATGGTGCGCGGCTCGGGCGCGGCCTGGGACCTGCGCAAGGCGCAGCCTTACGAGTGCTATGCCGAGATGGATTTCGACATTCCGATCGGCAAGAACGGTGATTGCTACGACCGCTACTGCATCCGCATGGAAGAGATGCGCCAGTCCGTGCGCATCATGAAGCAGTGCATCGCCAAGCTGCGCGCGCCTGATGGGCAGGGCCCGGTCGTGGTCGAGGACAACAAGATCGCGCCGCCCCGCCGCGGCGAGATGAAGCGCTCGATGGAAGCCCTGATCCATCACTTCAAGCTCTATACCGAAGGCGTGCGCGTGCCGGCCGGCGAAGTCTACGCCGCGGTCGAGGCGCCCAAGGGCGAGTTCGGCGTCTACCTGGTTTCCGACGGCTCCAACAAGCCGTACAAGTGCAAGATCCGCGCGCCGGGCTTTGCCCATCTGCAGGCGATGGACTTCATCTGCCGCGGCCATCTGCTCGCCGACGTCTCCGCCATTCTCGGCTCGCTCGACATCGTGTTCGGAGAGGTCGATCGGTGATGGCGCAGGCGCCCATCCAGTTTGACCGGGCTTCGGGCGCGCTCATAGGAGCAAACGCGTGGGAGCGTTTGGCTGCGGTTGCGCTGGTGCTGGGGTCGAAGGTGGCGTCGAATTTTTCGCACCGCGGCTACAACATGTGCGCCAATCTGTTGCGTACGACGCTGCCGGAGCGCGGCATCCAGATCAAACTCAATCCCGACGCTACCTTCGAGTTTCCCTATGGCGACGGCTACTGGAGCAAGCTGCTCAACCGCACCTACAGTTACGAGAACGAGCTCGAATTGCTGTTTCTGGACTCCGCCGACGTCGACTACACGCTGCTCGATTGCGGCGCCAACTACGGCTATTGGTCGGTCCTGGTGTCGAGCAGGCCGTTCGGTTCGCACAAGGCGATCGCGATCGAACCGTCGGGGCAGAATTTCCCAAAACTCGCCAACAATGCCAAAATCAACGGCAATCGTTTCGAGGCGATGAAATGCGCGATTGGTGCTGCGCGCGGTACTGCGCGGCTGTCCGGCACCAAGCATGAGGCCTTCAGCATTGCCGGCGACCAGTCGGCCGGCGAGGAAGTGCCGGTCATTGCGCTCGACAATTTGCTGGACGACGGCAAGATCGCGCCCGACGGCAAATATCTGATCAAGCTCGACGTCGAAGGCGTCGAGATCGAGGCCATGAAGGGCGGCGCGCGGCTGATGCAGGCCGATAGCGTGCTGCTGTGCGAGGAGCACGGCAACGATCCTGAGCATACCGTGTCGCGCTACATCCTCGACCAGACCCCGCTGAAGCTGATCGTCTACGATCCGCGCAGCCATCGCCTTGAAACCGTGACCGACCTCTCGATTTTGGACCGGATCAAGGTTTCAACCCATGTCGGCTACAACGTGTTCGGCACCGCAAGCGCATTCTGGCTCGCCCGGATCGATGCGCTCAATGCGAAAGCCGGGCGCAGCGTGCAATGAGAGACTGAACGATGTCCGTCCGCCGCCTCGCCCCGAAGGAATTGCAGCCCGCGAGCTTTGCGTTCTCGGAAGAGAACCTTGCCTGGGCCAAGGCGCAGATCACAAAGTATCCGCCGGGCCGGCAGGCATCGGCGGTGATCGCGATCTTGTGGCGCGCGCAGGAGCAGCATGAGGGATGGGTTTCGGAAGCGGCGATCCGCGTGGTCGCCGACCTGCTCGATATGCCCTACATCCGCGTGCTGGAAGTCGCGACCTTCTACACCATGTTCCAGCTCCAGCCGGTCGGCAAGAAGGCCCATGTGCAGGTATGCGGCACCACGCCGTGCCGCCTGCGCGGCGCCGGCGACCTGATCGAGGTGTGCCAGAGCCGCATCCATCACGATCCCTTCCATCTGTCGAAGGACGGCAATTTCAGTTGGGAAGAGGTCGAGTGTCTCGGCGCCTGCGTGAATGCGCCGATGGTACTGATCTGGAAGGATACCTACGAGGACCTGACCAAGGAAAGCTTTGGCAAGGTGCTGGACGGCTTTGCGTCCGGCAAGCCGCCGAAGCCGGGACCGCAGATCGACCGCCAATTCTCGGCACCCGTGGGTGGGCCGACGACGCTGAAGGAATCCACATGAGGCGTGGCGGCACATGGCCCCTGATCGGGCAGGGAAAGGTCAGCGCGATGAAAAACTGGCGCTATATCGGCATGCACGCCGTCGCGGCGGCTGCGTTCATATTTCTGCTGCAGCGTTACGGGCTGAACGCAACGCTCGAATCCAGCGTGTTGTGGGCGCTGACCTTCGGCGGATGCGCCGCAGGCCTTGCCTACGCGCAGTCCAATCGTTGATCCGCTAGGAAGCTTCAAGTCATGCTCGACGACAAGGATCGCATCTTCAAGAACCTCTACGGCCTCCACGATTGGGGGCTGGAAGGCGCGCGCCGCCGCGGCGCGTGGGACGGCACCAAGGCGATCATCGACAAGGGCCGCGATTGGATCATCAACGAGATGAAGGCTTCCGGCCTGCGCGGCCGCGGCGGGGCGGGATTCCCGACCGGGCTGAAATGGTCGTTCATGCCGAAGGAATCCACCGACGGCCGGCCGAGCTATCTCGTGGTCAACGCCGACGAATCCGAACCCGGCACCTGCAAGGACCGCGAGATCATGCGGCACGATCCGCATCTGCTCGTGGAAGGCTGTCTGCTGGCGAGCTTCGCGATGGGCGCGCATGCCTGTTACATCTATGTGCGCGGCGAGTTCATCCGCGAGCGCGAGCATCTGCAGGCCGCGATCGATCAGGCCTATGACGCCAAGCTGGTCGGCAAGGACAATCTCAATGGCTGGCCGTTCGACATCTATGTCGCCCACGGCGCCGGCGCCTATATCTGCGGCGAGGAAACCGCGCTGCTGGAGAGCCTCGAAGGCAAGAAGGGCCAGCCGCGGCTGAAGCCGCCATTCCCGGCCAATGTCGGCCTCTATGGCTGCCCGACCACCGTCAACAACGTCGAGTCCATCGCGGTGGCCCCTGACATCCTGCGGCGCGGTGCGGCGTGGTTCGCCGCCATCGGCCGGCCGAACAATGTCGGCACCAAGCTGTTTTGCGTCTCAGGCCATGTCGAGCGGCCCTGCAACGTCGAAGAGGCGATGGGGATTCCGTTCCGCGAGCTGATCGAGCGCCATTGCGGCGGCATTCGCGGCGGCTGGGACAATCTGAAGGCCGTGATTCCCGGCGGCTCGTCGGTGCGCATGGTGCCGGCCGAGCAGATCATCGACACGCCGATGGATTTCGACAGCCTCGGCAAGCTCCGCTCCGGCCTCGGCACCGCCGCCGTCATCGTGATGGACAAGTCGACCGACCTGATCCGGGCGATCGCGCGCATCTCCTATTTCTACAAGCACGAGAGCTGCGGCCAGTGCACGCCGTGCCGCGAAGGCACGGGCTGGATGTGGCGTGTCTTGACCCGCATGGCCGAGGGCCGCGCCCACAAGCGCGAAATCGACATGCTGCTCGAAGTGACCAAGCAGGTCGAAGGCCACACCATCTGCGCGCTCGGCGACGCCGCGGCGTGGCCGATCCAGGGTTTGATCGCGCATTTCCGTCACGAGATCGAGGCACGCATCGACCAGTATTCGCACAAGGCCGATATCGACGATGCCGGCGTGCGCGATCCCGTGAATATGGTCGCGGCGGAGTGATCGCGATGTCGCAACCGAGCTTCTGGTGGCAGAGATACGGGACGCTGGCGCAGATGGCGCAGGCGGCCGTGGCGCTGCTCGGCTTTGTTGCGATCCTGTTCCAGATCAACGAGATCCGCACCAACAACCGCGCCGCCAGCGCGCGTCAGGCATTTCTGGGTTACACCGACCTGGCGTTCAAGAATCCGAAATTCGCGCAGCCGGACTATGAGAAGATCAAGGCCGCCGGCCGCGACGAGCAGGTCCAGTACGAGAGCTTTGTCACGTACTTCCTCTACGCCTGTGAGGAAGCGATCGGCGCGTTCGCCGGAAAGCGCGAGTGGCTGGCGTCCTGCGATTACGATTTGAAGCCGCATCTGCCGTTCCTGTGCGAGAAGAACGCGGCGCAGCCGGCCTATCTCGCGACTTATGGCACCGAGACCCAGCGATGGATTAAGACGTCGCTGAAGACCGCCAGCGTTACACCGCCAGACTGCAAGCTGGGAAACCTTTGAGACAGCAATGACCAAACTGATCATCGACGGCAAAGAGATCGATGTGCCTGCGGAGTTCACGCTGCTGCAGGCGTGCGAGGCCGCGGGCGCCGAAATTCCGCGCTTCTGCTACCACGAGCGGCTGTCGATCGCCGGCAATTGCCGGATGTGCCTCGTCGAAATCAAGGGCGGCCCGAAGCCGGTTGCAAGCTGCGCCTGGGGCGTGCGTGACTGCCGGCCCGGCCCGAAGGGCGAGCCGCCGGAAATTTCGACGCGTTCGCCGATGGTGAAGAAGGCGCGCGAAGGCGTGATGGAATTCCTGCTGATCAACCACCCGCTGGATTGCCCGATCTGCGACCAGGGCGGCGAGTGCGACCTGCAGGACCAGGCGATGGGTTACGGCGTCGACACCTCGCGCTATGCCGAGAACAAGCGCGCGGTCGAGGACAAGTATCTCGGCGCGCTGGTGAAGACCTCGATGAACCGCTGCATCCAGTGCACGCGCTGCGTCCGCTTCTCCGCCGAAGTCGCCGGCGTCCCGGAAATGGGCGCGACCGGCCGTGGCGAAGACATGGAGATCACGACCTATCTGGAGCAGGCGCTGTCCTCCGAGCTGCAGGGTAATCTCGTCGACATCTGTCCGGTGGGCGCGTTGACCTCGAAGCCGTACGCGTTCGCCGCACGTCCGTGGGAGCTCGGCAAGACGCAGTCGGTCGACGTCATGGACGGCGTCGGCTCTGCGATCCGCGTCGATACCCGCGGCCGCGAGGTGATGCGGATCCTGCCGCGCATCAACGAGGCCGTGAACGAGGAATGGATTTCCGACAAAACCCGTCACGTCGTCGACGGCCTGCGCACGCAGCGGCTCGACCGGCCCTATATCCGCGACAACGGCAAGCTCCGCGCGGCGTCATGGCAGGAGGCTTTTGCAGCGATAGCAGCCAAGGTCAGGATGAGCGACGGCAAGCGGATCGGGGCCATCGCCGGCGATCTCGCTGCGATCGAAGAGATGTTCGCGTTCAAGGATCTGCTGAGCCAATACGGCTCCGTCAATCTGGCGGTGCAGGGCGGCGACGCCTTCGACGCCAAGGCGGGACGCGCGACCTGGATCTTCAACCCGACCATTGCCGGGATCGAGCACGCCGATGCGCTGCTGATCATCGGCGCCAACCCGCGCAAGGAAGCCGCTGTCCTCAACGCGCGCATCCGCAAGCGCTGGCGCACGGGCCAGCTTAAGGTCGGCTTGATCGGCGCCAAGGCCGACCTCACCTATGACTGCGACTATCTTGGCGCGGGCACGGATACGCTCAGCGAACTCGCGAGCGGGAAGCATTCCTTTGCCGAAGTGCTGAAGGGCGCCAGGAACCCGATCGTGCTGGTCGGTGCCGGTGCGCTGGCGCGGCATGACGGCGCGGCGGTGCTGGCGCTGGCAGCCAAGGTCGCCGCGGGTGTCGGCGCGCTCAAGGACGGCTGGAACGGCTTTGCCGTGCTGCAGGATACGGCCTCGCGTGCGGGCGCGCTCGATATCGGCTTTGCGCCCGGCAAGGGCGGTCTCAGCCTGGCGCAGATGACGACTTTCGGCACACTCGACGTGCTGTTCCTGTTGGGGGCCGACGAGGTGAAGGTGCCGGACGGCACGTTCGTGGTCTATATTGGCACCCATGGCGACCGCGGCGCGCATCGCGCCGACGTCATCCTGCCGGGCGCGGCCTATACCGAGAAATCCGGCCTCTACGTCAATACCGAGGGCAGGGTGCAGATCGCCAGCCGCGCCGCGTTCCCGCCCGGCGAGGCGCGCGAGGACTGGGCGATCGTCCGCGCGCTGTCGGACGTGCTGGGCAAGAAGCTGCCCTATGATTCCCTCGGGGCATTGCGCCAGGCGCTGTTCAAGGCCGTCCCGCATCTGATGCGGATCGACCAGATCGAATCCGGCAAGGCCGATGACGTCAAGGCGCTGGCGGGCAAGAAGGGCGGCAAGGTCGACAAGACCCCGTTCAAGAGTTCGGTCGAGGATTTCTATCTGACCAACCCGATCGCGCGGGCTTCCGCTGTCATGGCGGAATGTTCCCGGCTGGCGTCCGGGAAAATGCTGACGGCAGCGGAGTAAGCGTGACCTGATGGCTGATTTCTTCGCAAGCTCGTTCTGGACCGGCTTTCTCTGGCCGCTGATCATCATGGTCGCGCAGAGCCTGCTCTTGCTCGTCGTGCTCCTGATCGCGATCGCCTACATCCTGCTCGCCGACCGCAAGATCTGGGCGGCGGTGCAGATCCGCCGCGGCCCTAACGTCGTCGGCCCCTGGGGCCTCCTGCAATCCTTCGCGGACCTTCTGAAGTTCGTGCTGAAGGAGCCGATCATCCCGTCCGGCTCCAACAAGGGCGTGTTCCTGCTGGCGCCGCTGGTGTCCTGCGTGCTGGCGCTGGCTGCCTGGGCCGTGATCCCGATGGATCTCGGCTGGGTGATATCGGACATCAATGTTGGCGTGCTCTACATCTTCGCGATCTCGTCGCTGTCGATCTACGGCATCATCATGGCCGGCTGGTCGTCGAACTCGAAATATCCGTTCCTGGCTGCGCTCCGCTCCGCGGCGCAGATGGTGTCCTACGAAGTCTCGATCGGCTTCGTCATCATCACGGTCTTGCTGTGCGCCGGCTCGCTCAACCTTTCGGCGGTGGTGGAAGCGCAGAACACCCGCGGCTTCGCCAGCCTGATCGGGCTGCCGCAGCTCACCATCCTGAACTGGTATGTGTGGCCGCTGTTCCCGATGTTCGTGGTGTTCTATGTCTCGGCGCTGGCCGAGACCAACCGTCCGCCATTCGACCTGGTGGAAGCGGAATCCGAACTGGTCGCCGGCTTCATGGTCGAATACGGCTCGACGCCGTATCTCTTGTTCATGCTCGGCGAATATGTCGCGATCACCACGATGTGCGCGATGGCGACGATCCTGTTCCTTGGCGGCTGGCTGCCGCCGGTGGCGCTGCCGCCATTCACCTGGATCCCGGGCGTGGTGTGGTTCGCGCTGAAACTGTTCTTCATGTTCTTCCTGTTCGCGATGGCGAAGGCGATCGTGCCGCGCTACCGCTACGATCAACTGATGCGGCTCGGCTGGAAGGTGTTTTTGCCGTTGTCGCTGGCAATGGTGGTGATTGTGGCCGGGGTGCTGCAGTTCGCCGGCATTGCGCCGAAATGAGGCCGTCATGAGTGTCAACGTCAACGCAACCGCCCGAGCGCTTCTCTTGAGCGAATTCGTATCGGCGTTCTTTCTCGCCATGCGCTATTTCTTCAAGCCGAAGCCGACCATCAACTATCCGTTCGAGAAGAACCCGATCTCGCCGCGCTTCCGCGGCGAGCATGCGCTGCGCCGCTACCCCAACGGTGAGGAGCGCTGCATCGCCTGCAAGCTGTGCGAGGCGATCTGCCCGGCGCAGGCGATCACCATCGAGGCCGGCCCGCGCCGCAACGACGGCACCCGCCGCACCGTGCGCTACGACATCGACATGGTGAAATGCATCTATTGCGGCCTGTGCCAGGAAGCCTGCCCGGTCGATGCCATCGTCGAGGGACCGAATTTCGAATTCGCGACCGAGACCCGCGAGGAACTCTATTATGACAAGGCGAAGCTGCTCGCCAATGGCGACCGCTGGGAGCGCGAGATTGCGAAAGCAATTGAACTCGACGCGCCGTACCGGTGAGGTGAGGGCATGATCCGTCACACTATATCCACGTCATTCCGGGGCGCGCGAAGCGCGAACCCGGAATCTCGCGCCACGATCTCCAGATTCCGGATTCGCGGACTGCGTCCGCGCTCCGGAATGACGGGAGCGGGCCGATGATCCTTCCCGCGCTGTTCTTCTATCTGTTTGCCGGCGTCTGCGTGGCGTCGGCGGTGATGGTGATTGTGTCGCGCAATCCCGTGCACTCGGTGCTGTATCTGATCCTGGCGTTCGTCAATGCGTCCGGGCTGTTCATTCTGATGGGCGCTGAGTTCCTTGGAATGATGCTGATCGTCGTCTATGTCGGCGCGGTTGCGGTGCTGTTCCTGTTCGTGATCATGATGCTCGACGTCGACTTCGTCGAGCTGCGCGAAGGCTTCATGCAGTATTTGCCGATTGGATTGGTGATCGGCGGCATCTTCATGTTCGAGCTTCTGCTGGTGGTCGGCGGTTGGGCGATCAACCCGTCCGTCACCAAGTCCATCACGGCGGCGATCCCGGCCAATGTCAACAACACCGAGGCGCTCGGGCTGGTGCTCTATACGAAGTACATCCACTACTTCCAGATCGCCGGCATGGTGCTGCTGGTGGCGATGATCGGCGCCATCGTGCTGACGCTGCGCCACAAGGCCAAGGTCAAGCGGCAGGATATCAACGTGCAGAACGCGCGGACGCCGGAGCTCGCGATGGCCGTGCGCAAGGTCGCGTCCGGGCAGGGGCTGCAGGATGCGGACGCGGCGGAGTGGGTGAAATGACGATCGGTCTGGGACACTATCTCGCGGTCGGCGCCATCCTGTTCACGCTCGGGATCCTCGGCATCTTCTTGAATCGCAAGAACATCATCGTCATCCTGATGTCGATCGAGCTGATCCTGCTCGCGGTCAACATCAACCTGGTGGCGTTCTCGACCTTCCTCGGCGACATCGTCGGCCAGGTGTTTGCGCTGCTGGTGCTGACGGTTGCCGCCGCTGAAGCTGCGATCGGTCTTGCCGTGCTGGTGGTCTATTTCCGCAACCGCGGTTCGATCGCGGTTGACGACGTCAATCTGATGAAGGGCTAGGGCGCGGCTATGGTTCAGGCAATTGTCTTTCTGCCGCTGCTGGGCGCCATTCTGGCCGGCCTGATTGCGATCTTCGGCGCGCATGCGCGCAACCCGAGCGGCGATGAGGTCAAGCATCACGACCACGGGCATCACGATCAAGGCCTTGGCGATCACGCGCACGCCGCTGAAGCTCATGATGAACATGGCGATCACGGCCATGACGTCCATCACGTCTCGGAGCCGCCGGCTCAGGGCTCGCGCGCCGCCGAGCTGATTACGACAGGGCTTCTATTTGTATCCGCAGCGCTGTCTTGGGTGACGCTGGTCGACGTCGGCTTCATGCACCATGACGCCCGGATCGCGCTGTTCCCCTGGATCAATTCCGGTGATCTGCAGGTGGCGTGGGCGCTGCGCGTCGATACGCTGACCGCGGTGATGCTGGTGGTGGTCAACACCATCTCCTCGCTCGTGCACCTCTATTCCATCGGTTACATGGACGAGGACCCGCACCGGCCGCGCTTCTTCGCCTATTTGTCGCTGTTCACCTTCGCGATGCTGATGCTGGTGACGGCGGACAATCTGGTCCAGCTCTTCTTCGGCTGGGAAGGCGTCGGTCTCGCGAGCTACCTGCTGATCGGCTTCTGGTACCAGAAGCCGTCGGCGAATGCCGCGGCGATCAAGGCCTTCGTGGTCAACCGCGTCGGCGATTTCGGCTTCGCGCTCGGCATCTTCGCCATCTACATGCTGCTCAACTCGACCGATCTCGAGACCATCTTCGCCGGCGCCCCGGGGCTATCAGGCAAGACCATCGACTTCTTCGGCTGGCATGCCGATGCGCTGACGCTGACCTGCCTGTTGCTGTTCATGGGCGCGATGGGAAAATCGGCCCAGTTCCTGCTGCACACCTGGTTGCCGGACGCGATGGAAGGCCCGACGCCGGTCTCCGCGCTGATCCACGCTGCGACCATGGTGACCGCTGGCGTGTTCATGGTGGCGCGGCTGTCGCCGCTGTTCGAGCTCGCGCCGAATGCGCAGGCCGTCGTCATGTTCTTCGGCGCCACCACCGCGTTCTTTGCGGCGACCGTCGGTCTCGTCCAGAACGACATCAAGCGCATCGTCGCCTACTCGACCTGTTCGCAGCTCGGCTACATGTTCGTGGCGATGGGGGCGGGGGCCTATTCGGTCGGCATGTTCCATCTGTTCACGCACGCCTTCTTCAAGGCGCTGCTGTTCTTGGGGTCCGGCTCGGTGATCTACGCGATGCACCACGAGCAGGACATCCGCAACATGGGGGGCTTAAAGGACAAGATCCCCTACACCTACAGCGTGATGGTGATCGGCACGCTGGCGCTGACCGGCTTCCCGCTCACGGCCGGCTATTTCTCCAAGGACGCGATCATCGAGTCCGCCTACGTCGCGCACAATCCATTCGCATACTACGGTTTCGCGTTGACGGTGATTGCGGCCGGCCTGACCTCGTTCTATTCGTGGCGGCTGATCTTCAAGACGTTCCACGGCGAGCCGCACGACCAGCACCACTATGAGGCCGCGCACGAATCGCCGATGTGGATGCTGGTCCCGATCGGCGTTTTGGCGGCCGGCTCGATCCTGGCCGGTTTCCCGTTCAAGGAAGTATTCGCGGGCCATGGCGTCGAAGAGTTCTTCCGCGAGTCGCTCAAGATGCACCCGCATATCATCGACGAGATGCACCACATTCCACAGGCGATCGCGTTCCTGCCGACGGTGATGATGGTCGTGGGCTTCCTGGTGTCGTGGCTGTTCTACATCCGCCGGCCGTATCTGCCGGTCGAACTCGCCAACCAGCACCAGATGCTCTACCAGTTCCTGCTCAACAAATGGTACTTCGACGAGCTCTATGAGGTCATCTTCGTCCGTCCGGCGAAGTGGCTCGGCCGCTTTCTTTGGAAAAAGGGCGACGGCTTCGTCATCGACGGCTTCGGCCCGGATGGCGTGTCGGCGCGCGTGCTCGATGTCACCCGCAATGTGGTGAAGATTCAGACCGGCTATCTCTATCACTATGCCTTTGCGATGCTGATCGGGGTCGCGGGGCTGATCACCTGGTTCATGTTCGGCTTGGGGGCCCAGTGATGACAACCTGGCCGATTCTTTCCGTCGTCACCTTCCTGCCGATCATCGGCGCGCTGGCGATCTATCTCACCCGCGGCGAGGACGAGGCGGCGCGGCGCAATGCGCGCTGGATCGCGCTGTGGACCACGCTGGTCACCTTTGCGGTGTCGCTGATCCTGGGCTGGCGCTTCGACGCCGCCAATCCGGATTTCCAGTTCGTCGAAAAGGCGAACTGGCTCGCCAGCGGCATCACCTATCACATGGGCGTCGACGGCATTTCGCTGCCGTTCGTGATCCTGACCACCGCTTTGATGCCGTTCTGCATCATCGCGAGCTGGAAATCGATCACGGTGCGCGTGCGCGAATACATGATGGCGTTCCTGCTTTTGGAGACGCTGATGGTCGGCACGTTTTCGGCGCTCGACCTCGTGCTGTTCTATCTGTTCTTCGAGGGTGGCCTGATCCCGATGTTCCTGATCATCGGCGTCTGGGGCGGGCCGCGCCGGGTCTACGCGTCGTTCAAGTTCTTTCTCTACACGCTGCTCGGCTCGGTGCTGATGCTGCTCGCCATCATGGCGCTGTACTGGAATGCCGGCACCACCGACATCCCGACCCTGATGCATACCGCCGTGCCACGTAGCTTGCAGACCTGGGCGTGGCTGGCGTTCTTTGCCTCGTTCGCCGTGAAGATGCCGATGTGGCCGGTGCACACCTGGCTTCCCGATGCGCACGTCGAGGCGCCGACCGCAGGCTCGGTGATCCTGGCCGCGATCCTGTTGAAGATGGGCGGCTACGGTTTCCTGCGGTTCTCGCTGCCGATGTTTCCGCTGGCCTCGCATGATTTTGCGCCGCTGATCTTCTCGTTGTCGGTGATCGCCATCGTCTACACCTCGCTGGTGGCGCTGATGCAGGAGGACATCAAGAAACTGATCGCCTATTCGTCGGTGGCCCATATGGGCTTCGTCACCATGGGCATCTTCGCCGCGACCACGCAGGGCGTGGCCGGCGGCGTGTTCCAGATGGTGTCGCACGGCATCGTCTCCGGCGCGCTGTTCCTGTGCGTCGGCATCGTCTACGACCGCATGCATACCCGCGAGATCACGGCCTATGGCGGCCTCGTCAACCGGATGCCGCTCTACGCGCTGGTGTTCATGGTCTTCACCATGGCCAATGTCGGTCTGCCCGGCACTAGCGGCTTCGTCGGCGAATTCATGACGCTGCTCGGCACCTTCAAGGTCTCGATCCCGACCGCGACCTTTGCCACGCTCGGCGTGATCCTGTCGGCCTGCTATGCGCTGTGGCTCTATCGCAAGGTGGTGTTCGGCGCGCTGACCAAGCCGTCGCTCGCCAGCATCAAGGATCTGACCCTCCGCGAGAGTCTGACCCTGTTCCCGCTCGTCGCGCTGACGATCCTGTTCGGCGTCTATCCGAAGCCGGTGCTCGACATGTCGGCGGCCTCGGTCCAGCAACTCGTCAACAATTACAATGCCGCCGTGACTGCCGTGAAGGCAGCCGCGCTGGTCCAGTAACGCAGCGTTTTCAAGCGAAGTGGGAACCGGTTCGCATGAAGGAAACGCGTCAAGGAAATAAAGCGCCATGAGCTTTTCCAGTGCAGGTTATCAGTTGCTGCCGGTGCTGCCGGAGCTGGTGCTGGCCGTCGGCGCCATGGCGCTGTTGATGCTGGGCGCCTATCGCGGCGAGGGGACGACCAGACTGGTCACCAGCCTTGCGGTGGTGCTGCTGGTCGTGACCGGCGTGCTGGAGTTGATGCTGCCGGCCGGCAAGCTCGCGACCTTCGGCGGCAGCTTCATTGTCGACGATTTTGCCCGCTTCCTGAAAGTCCTTGCGATCATCGGCTCGGCGGTGACGCTGATCCTGTCGACGGAGTTTTTGTCCGACCCGTCGCGGCGCATTTTCGAATATGCGATCCTCGTGCTGCTCTCCACGCTCGGCATGATGGTGCTGATCTCGGCCGCCGACCTGATCATGCTCTATCTCGGGCTCGAACTGATGAGCCTTGCGCTCTACGTGGTCGCTGCCTCTAACCGCGACAACGCCAAGTCCACCGAAGCCGGGCTGAAGTATTTCGTACTCGGCGCGCTGTCCTCGGGCATGCTGCTATACGGCGCTTCGCTGATCTACGGCTTCACCGGCACGGTCGATTTTGCCGGCATTGCGGCTACGGTGAAGACCGGCAGCGTCGGCATCGTCTTTGGCCTGGTGTTCCTGCTGGCCGGGCTCTGCTTCAAGGTATCCGCCGTGCCGTTCCACATGTGGACGCCCGACGTCTACGAGGGGGCGCCGACGCCGGTCACGGCGTTCTTTGCCTCGGCGCCGAAAGTCGCAGCGCTCGCCGTTTTCACCCGCGTGACCTTGACCGCGTTCCCCGGCATCGTCCCGCAATGGCAGCAGATCCTCGTGTTTGTCGCGATCGCTTCGATGGCGCTGGGTTCGTTCGCCGCGATCGGACAGAGGAACATCAAACGCCTGATGGCCTATTCGTCGATCGGCCATATGGGCTTTGCGCTGGTAGGGCTCGCGTCGGGCACGGTGGAGGGCGCGCAGGGCGTGCTGGTCTACATCGCGATCTATGTCGCGATGACGCTGGGCTCCTTCGCCGTCATCCTGACTATGAAGCGCAACGGCCAGCCGATGGAGCAGATCAGCGATTTCGCCGGGCTGTCGCGCACCAACCCGCTGCTGGCGTTTTTCTTCGCCATGCTCTTGTTCTCGCTGGCCGGCATTCCGCCGCTCGCGGGCTTCTTTGCCAAATGGTACGTGTTCGTGGCCGCGATCAAGGCGGGCCTGTTCACGCTCGCCGTAATCGGGGTGCTCACCAGCGTCGTGGGTGCATTCTACTATCTCACCATCATCAAGGTGATGTATTTCGACGAGCCGGTCGGCAAGATCGAGCCGATGCGGATCGAACTGCGCACGGTGCTGGCGGTCGCGGGCATCTTCAACATCTTCTTCTTCGTCTATCCGGGGCCGCTGGTCAGCGTCGCCACGGTGGCCGCGAAGTCGCTCTTCCCAGGATGACCTTCTCGCTCGGTCCCAAAGCCATATCGGCGGGCTACCGTCTCGCCGCCTTCGACCGCATCGGTTCGACCAACGCCGAAGCCATGTCCCGCGCCCGCGATGGCGAGCGCGCCCCGACGTGGTTCGTGACGACCGAGCAGACCGCCGGCCGCGGCCGCCGGCAGCGCGCCTGGATCGCGCCGCGCGGTAACCTCGCCAGCAGCATCCTCGAGGTCATGGACGTGTCGCCCGGCGTCGCGGCCACCCTGGGCTTTGCCGCAGGGCTTTCGCTGGAAAGCGCCCTGCAGAAGCTCAGCATCGAAGCCAATTTGCGCCGTGCCGGCGCGGCGCCGCTGAAATACGCCCTGAAATGGCCCAACGACGTCATGGCGGATGGGCAGAAGCTCGCCGGCATCCTGCTGGAGGCCGAGGCCCTGGCCGGCAGTCGCCTGGCCGTGGTGGTCGGCATCGGCACCAACGTCATTGCTGCGCCTGAGGGCACGCCGACGCCGGCGACCTCGCTGGCCGCGCTCGGCGTTCAAATCGGCGCCGACGAGCTATTCGCCGCGCTCTCCGACGCCTGGGTCGACTTCACCGGCATCTGGGACAATGGCCGCGGCTTTGCCGACATCCGCAAGGCGTGGCTGGAACGGGCCTTTGGCGTCGGCGAGCGGGTCGCGGTCCAGACCGGAACCGCGAAGATAGAAGGCACGTTCGATACGATCGATGATACCGGCTGCCTGATCGTCCGCACGGCGGAGGGCAGGCGCATGCCGATCACAGCCGGAGAAGTCTATTTCGGCACCGCGGCATCAGTGGGAGCGGCCTGATGGCGCGGCCGGATGAACTGACCTTTGCGCCGCTTGGCGGCGTTGGCGAGATCGGCATGAACTTGTCGATCTACGGGCTCGGCAACCGCCACCAGCGTTCCTGGCTCGCGGTCGATCTCGGCGTCTCCTTCGGCGACGAGGAACATCTGCCGGGCATCGACCTGATCATGCCCGACATCCGCTTCCTGGAGAAGGAGCGCAACAATTTGATGGGTCTGGTGCTGACGCACGCCCACGAGGATCATTTCGGCGCGATTATAGATCTCTGGCCGAAGCTGCAATGCAAGGTCTATGCAACTAAATTCAGCGCCGCTTTGTTCGAGGCCAAATGCGCCGCCGAGCGCAATCCGCCGAAGATACCGGTAACGGTGGTGCCGTCGGGCGGCCGCGTCGAGCTTGGGCCGTTCACCGTCGAGTTCATCCCGGTCGCCCATTCGATCCCGGAATCGCATGCGCTGGCGATCCACACCCCGGCCGGCACTGTGCTGCACACCGGCGACTGGAAGATCGACCCGACGCCGATCATCGGTCTTCCGACCGACGAGCGGCGCCTGCGCGAACTCGGCGATGCCGGCGTGCTGGCGCTGGTCGGCGATTCCACCAACGCGGTGCGGGACGGGCGCTCGCCCTCGGAGACCGAGGTCGCCGCCACCATCACCAAGCTGGTGATGGCCGCCAAAGGCCGGGTTGCCGTCACCACCTTTGCCTCCAACGTCGCCCGCCTGAAAGCGGTGGCGGACGCCGCCAAAGCCGCCGATCGCGAGGTGGTCGTGGTCGGCCGCGCTATGGAGCGCGTGGTGCAGGTCGCCCGCGAGACCGGCTATCTCGAGGGCGTGCAGAATTTCCGCGGCGCCGATTATTATGGGCATTTCCCGCCGGACAAGGTGCTGGCGCTGTGCACCGGCAGCCAGGGCGAGCCGCGCGCGGCACTGGCCCGGATCGCCAATAACGACCACCCGCAGGTGACGCTGAACAAGGGCGACAGCGTGATCTTTTCCTCGCGCACCATCCCCGGCAACGAGAAGGCGGTCGGCGCCATCATCAATGGCCTGGTGGTCCAGGGCATCGAGGTCATCACCGACCGCACTGATCTGGTCCACGTCTCCGGCCATCCGCGCCGCGACGAGCTGCGCGACATGATCTCATGGGTACGCCCGCAGATCTTGATCCCCGTCCATGGCGAGGCGCTGCATCTGTCGGAGCACGCCAAGCTGGCGCGTGCCGCCGGCGTCCCGAAGGTGCTGACGTGCCGGAACGGCGACCTGATCAAGCTTGGGCCGGGCGACCCTGGAATCATCGACGAATTGCCGTCGGGACGGATCTACAAGGACGGCGCGATCCTGGAGGATTCAAAATCCCGCGCCGTGGTCGAGCGGCGGCGGATGGGGTTTGCCGGCTGCGCCTTTGTCGCCCTCGCCATGACCGACAAGGGCGAATTGGCCGACGATCCCGAGGTTGATCTGGTTGGCATCCCCGAGAAGAATGCGGCCGGCGAGGTGATCGACGAGATCGTGTTCGATACGGTGGTTTCGACGGTGGAAAACCTGCCGCGGGCGCGGCGGCGCGATGCGGACGCTACGGCTGAATCGGTGCGCCGCGCGGTGCGTGCGGTCATCAGCGAGAACTGGGGCAAGAAGCCGATTTGCCTCGTTCATGTGCTGACGGTTTGAGGTAAAAGCACTTCTAACCGGGCGGACGTGCCGGGAAGATGCAGCGAAGCGGGAGTGGAGTGTCATGCTGGGCCGGCTCAATCACGTTGCGATCGCGGTCAAGGATGCGGAAAAGGCCGCCAAGATCTATGGCGCCGCATTCGGCGCCGAAATCTCCGGCGCCGTGCCGCTGCCGGAGCATGGCGTCATCACCGTGTTCGTGACCTTGCCCAACACCAAGATCGAGTTCATCCAGCCGCTCGGCGAAGCTTCGCCGATCGCCAAGTTCGTCGAGCGCAACGCCGACGGCGGCATCCATCACATCTGCTACGACGTGCCCGACATCATCGCCGCGCGCGACAGACTGATCAGCGAGGGCGCGCGCGTGCTCGGTGACGGCGTGCCGAAGATCGGCGCCCACGGCAAGCCGGTGCTGTTTTTCCATCCGAAGGATTTCTCCGGCGCACTTGTCGAAATCGAACAGGCGTGAACCCTGATGGCCTATAGCGTCTCCACCGCGCTTGCGATCTACTTCGTGCTCTGGTGGGTCGTGCTGTTCACGACGCTGCCGTTCGGCGTCCGCAGCCAGCATGAGGACGGCGAGGCCGCGCCCGGCACCGATCCCGGCGCGCCGGTCATGGCGCGGATGGGCTGGAAGCTGCTCTGGACCACGCTGATCTCGGGCGTGGTTTTCGGCATCGGCATGTGGGCCTATCACCAAGGCTATCTCAATATCGAGCGACTGTCGAAGCTGATGGGGCTGCCGTTCTGACATTTCGATCTGGGGGAGAGGAATGACCGTTCAACGCATCCTGATAGCGCTTGTAGTCTTGCTCGCGGCCGGCCTTGCCGGATCGTTCTACGTGAACTGGAAGATGCTCGGGCAGCTTCGCACCGTAAAAGCCTTCGTCGAGGGCTCGGTCTTCGCCGACGCGGTCGCCGCGTGCGAGAGGGCGCAGAGCACCACCCCGTTCAAATGGACCGGCGGCAAGCAGACCGCCGTAATCGGCGTGAGTTCGGTCAAGCTCAACAAGGACACGATCATCCCGAGCTACACGCTTGTCGCCGACAGCGTCTATTGCGACTATGATCCGTTCAAGAAAAAAGCCGATATCGGCTCGAATTTCCTGGAACGGGAGTGAACCGCGCCTCCCGCACCGGCATTGGGGGCAGGGGGATGAGTTCACAGCATCGATCGTCGGCTGGTCCACGGCCGGACGAATACCGAATTCTTCATGAAGCCGATCTGCGGGATTACCTCGCGGGGCTACCGGCGGTCGCGGCCCGGCTTGGCGGCGCACCCGCTTCCTGGACGATCAGCGAGGTCGGCGACGGCAACCTCAATCTCGTGTTCATCGTCAAGGGGACCGCGAGCGGCATCGCCGTCAAGCAAGCGCTGCCCTATGTGCGGCTCGTCGGCGAGAGCTGGCCGTTGCCGCTGTCGCGCGCGCATTACGAATATCTGGCGCTCACGCATCAGGCGCGGCTGGCGCCCGGTTTGGTGCCGGCTGTGCTGCACCACAACGAGGGGCTCGCGCTCGTTGTTATGGAGTTGCTCGAGCCGCATATCATCATGCGCAAGGGGCTGATCGCGGGCACGCTCTATCCGCGCTTTGTCGGGGACATCGCGACCTTTCTGGCACGCACGCTGTTTTTCTCTTCCGACCTCGCGATTCCTGCTGCCGGGAAGAAGGAGGGAATTGCGGCGTTCGCCGGCAACCACGCGCTCTGCAAGATCACAGAAGACTTGATCTTCACCGATCCCTATCGCGTGGCCGAGCAAAACCGCTGGACACAGCCCTGGCTCGACGCGACAGCGGCCGCCTTCCGCGAAGACCTCGACCTCCACGCGGCGATCTCGCGGCTGAAACTGAAATTCCTGAACGCACCGGAAGCGCTGATTCACGGCGATCTCCACACCGGCTCGATCATGGTGACGGAAGGCTCGACCGTCGTGATCGATCCCGAGTTCGCGTTCTACGGACCGATGGGATTCGATCTCGGCGCGGTCATCGGCAATCTCCTGATGAGCTATCTGGCCTCCGCCGGTCATGAGCGTTCGCCGAGCGAACGGCGGCTGTTTGAGGTGTGGGTGCTGGAAACGATCGAAAACGTCTGGACCGAGTTCGCCCGCGAATTCCTCGAGCTCTGGCGCACGGAAGCTCACGGCGACGCCTACCCCAAGGCGCTGTTTCCCGGCGCGGCCGGTGCGGCGCGCCTGGAGGTCGAGCGACTGGCCTATATGGCGCGGCTGTTCGGCGACACCGTCGGATTTTCGGCCGCGAAGATCATCCGTCGCATTCTCGGGCTGGCGCACAATGCCGATTTCGAACTGATCGAGGATCCAAAGCAGCGGGCCATTTGCGAGGCTCGGAGCCTGCGTCTGGCGCGCGCGATGATGGTGGAGACGGCGTCGTTCGGCAGCATCGGCGCCGTGACGAAAGCGGCGCGGGCAGTTCGCGACTGGCAGCCTGATTTCGCCTGATCGGTTCGCCCCGCTTGCGGCGTGGTGCACTGCTGATCCGGGGTCCATGTGTCGGGACGTGGGTCCCGGCTCTCCGGCGCAGCGCTATGCCACCGCCCGTTCGCGTAATTTCTGCGCATAGACGTTGATGATGAGCGCCGCCAGCAGGATTAGGCCGCGGATCAGGATCTTCAGGAAACTGTCGATGTTGACATGGTCGAGCCCGTTGTTGAGCACGCCGAGCACGAACAGGCCGACAATGGTGTTGCCGATGCCGCCGCGGCCGCCGAACAGGCTGGTGCCGCCGACCACGACGGCGGCGATCGAATCCAGAAGATAAGTGTCAAACTCGTTCTGCTGCGCGCTGCCGAAATGCGCCACCCCCAGCATGCCGCCGATGCCGGCGCAAACAGCCGAAATCACCATCACGCTGCCGAGGATCAGCTTGACGTTGAGCCCGGAATATTCCGCCGCCTCGCGGTTTCCGCCGACCATGTAGACGTAGCGGCCGAAGCGGGTGTGGGTCAGCACCAGATGGCCGCCGAGCAGCATTAGCGCGGCTACGATCACGATCCAGGGAATGCCGCCGATCGATGTCGATCCCAAGGTCGTAACCAGCGGGGGCACCTTGTAGGCGATCTGCCCGCGCACCAACAGCGCCGAGATGCCGGCGGCGATCTGCATCATCGCCAGCGTCATGATGAAGGAGGGGATGCCGATAACCGTCAAGCCGAACGCGTTGACGAGGCCGAGCAGGGCGCACAGCGCCAGCGCCAGCAGGATCGCGG
Source organism: Bradyrhizobium sp. AZCC 2176 (assembly GCF_036924645.1). NCBI lineage: Bacteria > Pseudomonadati > Pseudomonadota > Alphaproteobacteria > Hyphomicrobiales > Nitrobacteraceae > Bradyrhizobium > Bradyrhizobium sp. AZCC 2176. The sequence continues at coordinate 5,595,583 of NZ_JAZHRX010000001.1, forward strand.
CCCATCCGGGCATCGGGACGTTGGCGATGTTAACGTAGGATTCCTGCAGCGTGAAATAGGCGACCGCAATGCCGGTGACGTTGGCGATCGCGGCGATCGAAAGATCGATTTCGGCGCACAGAATCACGAAGGTGAGGCCGACGGCGATGATGCCGGTGACCGAAATCTGGGTGAGGATGTTGCCGAGATTGTCGAGCGTCGCGAACGAGGGGCTTGCTGCCGCGAAGAAGCCGAACAGGCAGATCAGCGTCAGGAACGGCGCGATGTTGCGCATCTGGGAGCGCAGCATCGCGGCAAGCCGGTGCGGGCGCTTGCGATCCGAAGCGGCGACTGTCACGCTTTCACCGGTCGTCATGTCGGTCTCCTCACGCCGCTTCCAGGAGGCGGTCCTTGCTAATCTGTTCGTTGGCAAACTCCCGCACGACAGCGCCGCGCTTGAGCACAATGACGCGGTCGGCGAGCGACAGCACTGTCTCCGGCTCGGTGGAGAGTACGATGATGGCGAGCCCCTTGGCGCGGAGGTTCCTGACGATGTGGATGACGTCGTTCTTGGCGCCGACATCCATGCCGCGGGTCGGCTCGCACAGCACCAATAGCCGCGGCGGGTAGCTGAGCCACTTCGCCAGCGCCACCTTCTGCTGGTTGCCGCCTGACAGCATGCCAAGATCGAGCTCGACCGCGGCCGGCCTGATCCGCAATTGCTCGACCTGCCGGTTGGCGATCGCGCGTTCGCGCGACGGCTTGAGCAGCAGGGATGAAATGCGATCGAGGATGCTGATCGAGATGTTCTTGTAGACCGGCTCCTGCAGGAACAGCATGTCGCGCCGGCTCTCGGGCACGAACGCGATCCCGGCGCGGCGGGCGCCGGCCGTGCTGCGGAAGGCTTTTTGTTCTCCGGCGATCGCCAGCGAGCCCTGGTCTGGCTTGAGCTTGCCGAACAGGATTCGTGCCAGTTCGAGCTGGCCGCATCCCATAAAGCCGTAGATGCCGAGCACTTCGCCGGCACGGACATCGAACGAAACCTCGCGCAGGCTGCGGGCGAGCGAGAGCCCGCTTGCGTTCAACACCACCGGCCGGTCCGCGGCGGGCGGCGGCAGCATGATGTCATGCGTATAGGTCTCCTCCAGCGCCTCGCGGCCCTTGCCGATCATCGCTTCGATCAATGCCGGTTTGCTCGTCTCGGATGCGGCGGCCTCCGCGACCTTCCGGCCGTTGCGGAACACCGTCACGGTATCGGAGACGCGCAGGATGTCCTCGATGAAATGCGAGATGAAGACGATGCTGGTGCCTTCGTCCCGCAACCGTTTCAGCGTCGCGAACAGGCGCTCCACCTCGGGCGGCGACAGCGCCGAGGTCGGCTCGTCGAGGATGATGATGCGGGCGCCCGAGAACAGCACGCGGGCGATCTCGATCAGTTGCTGCAGCCCGATCGGGAGGTCACCGAGCCGCGACATCGGATCGACGTCGATGCCGAACCGCTTCAATTGCTCGCCGGCCTCGCGCGCCATGCGCCGCCATTGCACGAGGCCGAGGCGGTTGGTCGGCTGGGCGCCGAGAAACACGTTCTCGGCCACCGAGAGATCAGGCGCGACGCTGAGTTCCTGATGAACCATCGCAATGCCCGCCGCATGCGCGTCGCGCACCGATCGAAAGCGGGTTTCCCGGCCGTCAAGGACGAAGCGGCCGGAAAAATCCGCATGCACGCCGGCGATGATTTTCATCAGCGTGCTTTTCCCCGCGCCGTTTTCGCCGACGAGACCATGGATCTCGCCGGCGGTCAGCGCGAAATCGACCCCACGAAGGGCTTCGACGCCGCCGAAGGCCTTCGTGATGTCGTGCAGTTCGAGGATGGGCTTAAGTCCCCTGGACATGCTGGCTCAGATCAGGAAGTGGTCCTCCATCCATTGCATGCCGGCTGCGTTGGCTTTCGTCACCACCGGGCCGTCCGTGATCACATGCTTCGGAATACCCTGTCCGCTCTTCTCGCCGCCGGTCACCGCGGCGACGCCGGCGATGATGGCGCCGCCATGGATGCGGCAGGAGGGATTGCGGACGGTCGCGAACATGCGGCCTTCGCTCACCGCCTGGATCGCCGGTGGCATGGCATCGACGCCGCCGATCAGGATGTTGGTGCGGTTGCGCGCCTTCATGATGTTATAGGCGGCCAGCGCCATGTCGTCATTGTGGAAGAAGGCCGCATCGATTTGCGGGTGCTTCGTCAGATAGGTCTCCCATAGCCGAGCTGTCTTCGAGACGTCCCAATCGGCGGGCTGGGTGTCGAGCACCTCGATGTTGGGGAATTGCTTCACCACGGACTCGAAGCCCTTGGCGCGGCCCTGCGCGCCGGTATGGCCGAGCGCGCCTTGCGTCATGATGATCTTGCCCTTGCCGCCCATGGCGTTGCAGAGCGCCTGCGTCACCGAAGCGCCCATGAATTCATTGTCGGGCGCCAGGAACGAATGCACCTTGATCTGGTCGAGCGGGGCGATCAGCGTGTCCATGTCGATCACGGGCGTGCCGGCATCGATCATCTTCTGCACGGGCTGGGTCAGCGTGCCGATGCCGAATGCCTGGATGGCGACAAAATCCCATTTCTGCGACGCCATGTTGTCGATCGCGGCGCGCTGCTTGACCGCGTCGAGCTGGCCGTCGAACCAGGTGACTTCGACGTTGAACAGCTTGCCCCACCATTCCGCCGCCTGCTTGCCCTGGGCGCACCAAGTGGCCTGCAGGCCCGCATTGGAGAATGCCGCCTTCAGCGGTTTCTCCGATCGTGCGGCTGCCGCCAGCGCCGGATTGATGCCCAACCCGCCGAGCAGGGCGGTTGCCGCACCGGCGGCCGCGCCTGTCTGAAGAAGATTACGCCTTGTCGTAGAGGATTTGTCAGTCCCGGACATCGCTCGCTCCCTCGATTGTTGTTACCGACGGCGTCGATTGCACGCACCGCGGATCGAGGCAGTCTTTCACACTCGGCGCATTTGCGCCACCGGCTGACTTGATCGTCCGTATCAATGACTTTCAGGAAATTTGGTGCCTGTCGTTTCACTGCGCTGCAACGAGACTTTCGATGTCACCGAGCAACTTCCGCCACGCTGCATTCATGTCGTCCGACCATTCCCGCCCCGATGACCTCACACAGCGTCTGCGCAATGATGTCAAAGAAGGCGACGAACAATTCGCGCGGCGTGCCAGCGCATGGTCCGCCAAAGTGTGCGCGGTTTGGCGACAAGATCATGCGCCGATTCAAAAGAATAGCGCGCGATCGGACGCAAAACCGGCTTCCACTTTTGCTGATCGCGCGCGGCCGTCGTGCGAGGAAACCTCCGAGATGATCAGGCGGAAATGACCGCTGCGTTCGCCGGCAAAATCCAGGATGGCGTCGATCGTTAAAGCCAGCATCGAACCCTTGACGAGTTCGCTGCCCTCAGTGCGGAACATCGTCCGCGCTTCGGGATGCGCATCGAACAGCCGGCGATAGACCAACGGCGTCAGATCCGCGCAACGCGTGGCGGCCAGTTCAAAACTCCGCTCGATCGGATTTGGCGATGCCATCATTGCTGCTTGCAATGGTCTCGAAAAAAGAAATCTCTCGAAAAAAAGAGCAGGGCTGGGAGCCCTGCTCAAAAATTGTGTCGACCCTTAATTTCCTCGAAAACTTAGATTTGATCTTGATTGTCGAGGCGACGCTGCTTGTGCGCGTCAGGGCTCCTCCCGAGACTTGGACCACCAAGCTTGAGCCTCTCGGCCAGCCTGAGCTTGAATTGGTAGACCATCTTTTTCGTCTTGTCACCATTTTCGGCAACGTTTGTTCAAAATTCCAGCACTCTGCGAAATGATTGGGAATTTGCTACTGACGGTTGTGGATTTAGCTGCAATTCGCCCGAGGCTTGGTATTGGGGTAGGGCGCCCTCCTAATGCTGCAAAACGCATCGCTTTTCGCCAGCTTCTTTCCTTGAAGCCGCAACATAATTCCGGGAACCTGATCTCGACTTCAGACTCTCATGGTGACTAAGGTCTGAAGCGGATGGGATTGCGATGCGCCGCCGGCTGAAGAATTTTCTGCCAATTGTCCTGATTGCCCTGGTGGTGCAGATTTTTGCACCGATCGGCGCATGCTGGGCGGCGAGCATCGCGGCCTCCGATCCGCTCGCCGGCGCCGTGATCTGCCACGGCAATGGCGCGCCCGGTGCAGGGCAGACCGATCAGACCGGCCACCGCGCCCACGACGGATGCTGTTCGGTTTGCAGCGTGCTTCAGACCGGTGCGCCGGTCGATGTGCCGCGGACTGCGGCGATCGCCGTCGATCGGGTTGCCGAGCGGGTGGCCTGGTTCGATTTTGCCTTCCGGCTGACAAACGCTCGCGCCGGTTCGCACGCGCAGGCGCGCGCGCCACCTTCCATTTCCTGACGCCCCGAACTCCCGAGTGATCGGTGCGGCGACTGCCGTGCCGGTTGGTGCAGTCATTCAAGCCGGCCAAAGAGCTGGCGTCAGGAATATCTTATGTATCGTTCTCAAGCCTTGGGTGGCGCGAGCCTGCTTGTGCTCGGCGGCGCGCTCTCCCTCGCGCCGTCGACCGCTGGGGCCCAGACGGCGTTACCGGCAGTGACCATCGAGGCGCCGCGCGCCACAGCGGCCAGACCGGCGGCCCGAAAGCCGGCCGTTCGCTCGTCCGCCCGGACGCAGGCGAGGCCGCCTTCGGCCAACCCCGCACCTGCCGCGTCGCTAACCGCGGGCATTACCCCCAGCGTGGCGCGCGCGCTGCTTTACCAGGCGCCCAATGGCCAGACCGAGACGACCATCGACCGCAGCCGGTTCGAAAACCGGCCGGCATTTTCTGTGGCCGATGTGCTGCGCGAGAGCCCGGGCATCTCGATCAAGCAGGGCAACGGGCCGCGCGATGTCGGCATCTCGATCCGCGGCTCCAACGCCCGCAACGGTTTTGGTATCCGCAACCTCGTGATCTTTGAGGACGGTTTTCCGGTCACGCAGCCGGACGGGCTTTCCCGCAGCGACCTGATCGATCCGCGGGCCTATGGCGCGATCGACGTCATCCGGGGGCCGTCGTCGGCGCTCTATGGCAACTACGCCACCGGCGGCGCGCTCAATTTCCGCACCCGCCCGGGCGGCACCATCGACGGCGCCGAATATGGCGTCGACGGCGGCAGTTTTGGTTATCTCAACAACTATCTTGCCTACGGCAAGAAGGTCGGCAATTTCGAGGGCTCGCTGTTTGCGAGCGACGCGCGCGGTGACGGATTTATCCAGAATAGCTGGTTCAATACCCAGACGGTCAATTTTCTAGGCACCTTGCAAGCGACGCCCGACGATCGCTTCACCGTCAAGTTCATCAACAACAATCTCGACACCCGGCTTCCGCTCCGGCTGTCGCTCAACCAGTACCATCAAAATCCCTTCCAGCAGGGCTGCGATATGGCCGGCGTTGCCGGCTGCGGATCGGTGTCGCTCTTCAACAACGGCTTCAATGGTCCGAAGAGTTCGGTCACCGCGGTGCAGGCCGGACTTGGCCGCGAGGATCGCCGTACCATCGTCGGTGGCAGATGGGAGCACGACTTCGACAACACGACCACCTGGCGCAACCAGTTCGTGTTCGACGACCGCAATATCAGCCAGCCGACGGGAGCCACCAGCGCAATCGGCGATTTCCCCTCCTACAACTACATGAGTGATGTCACCAAGCGTGGTGAGATATTTGGGCTGGAATCGACGACGTATTTCGGCGCGTTCTACAACACGCTGACGGCGTCGAGCGATACCCGCAACGTCATGCCGGGCGGCAATGCGAGGCTCGGTCTCCTGGCGAGCAACACCTTCAGCGACACGTCGAACTACGGCGTTCGCGCACGCGAAGAGCTCAAGCTGACGCCGGACCTGATCGCAATTGCGGGCATCGGATGGGAAACGACCCATCTGAAGGGGATCAACACTTCTTACACCTACGGCACGACTAACGTCCCGACGGCGACGCCAGGACTGCCGATAGTCGCCGATCGGCAGTTCCAGAACACTGCGCCAGAGCTGGCGCTGCTCTACAAGCTGAACAGTGAGTGGCTGTTCCGGGCACGCGTCGCCACCGGATACGGCACGCCGCAGGTCGGTAACCTCTTCGTCCTCTCTGACGGCCGAAACGGCAACAATACGCAGCTAAAGACTCAGCAAAACCTCGGTTACGACATCGGGTTCGATTGGACGCCGAACAACACGCTCAAATTCAGCGCGACAGGCTTCTACGAATTCTTCAAGAACGAGTTGGTTACACAGGCCACCCAGGTCGGCGCACCCAATGCAAGTTTCACGTTCAACGCCCCACGATCGGAACATCGCGGCGTAGAGCTTGCGGCCGACTGGAAGTTCTATCCCGGCTGGCGATTTACGGCGGCGTATACCTATCTCGACGAGGTCTACACAGATTACACCGAGAAGATCGTCAACGGCGCGACGTTCAGCTTCAACCGCGCGGGCAACAAGATTCCCGGCATCTCGCCGCACGAACTGACGGCACGGCTCGGCTATGATCACATGTGGGGGCCGCTTGCAGGTCTCGGGGCGTTCGTCGAGCTTCAGTGGAAAGACTCGTTCTACATGGACAACGCCAACCTCTTGAAGGCGCCCGGCTACGAACTGGTCAATCTCAACGTGCACTACAGCACCGACCTCAAGTCCGACTACTTCAAGTCGTTGAGCATGTATGTCGAAGTCAGAAACCTGTTCAACCGTACCTACGTCGCTTCCGCCAACAACATCGGAAACTCGGTTACGGCCGCAGGCGTGCAAAATCCTGCGAGCGTGCTGGCGAACACGACCGGCTCGATCTATGCCGGTTCGCCGCGCGCATTCATCGCCGGAATGAAGGTGGCGTTCAAATGAGCGGACAGCACTGGAAAAGGAGTACGGCCATGATGCGAATGAGCTTGCTCGCGACCCTCGTCATTTCGCTTTGGCAAACCGCGGCTCACGCGCAAATGAGCCATCATCAGCATGCCTCGGAAGCCGCATGCGAGGAGGCTGACTTGCGCTGCGCGTCGAAGGTCACGCCGGCCTTCGCATCGGATGGAACGCTGTGGCTCGCCTGGATGGCGGGAGGCCGGATATCGGTGGCAAGCTCAAAGGATAAGGGCCGCAGCTTTTCGACGCCGGTTCAGGTGACGAAGGAAAAGCTCAACCTCGACTGGGGTCCGGATGCGCGTCCCCAGATCGTCGTCGAGAAAAACGGCGGCATCGCACTGGCGTTTTCGATCTTCAGAGACAAGGCGTTCAACGGCCAGGTGCTCGCCACGCGCTCAATCGATGGCGGCCGGAGCTTCGCGGAGTTGCAGCCGATCACGTCGAGTAACGACAGCCAGCGTTTCGTCACGCTCGGGCTCGATGCGGATGGCTCAGTGTTTGCGGCCTGGATCGATAAGCGCAACCGGGTGCCCGCGCAGCAGGCGGGCAAGAAATACGAGGGGGCAGGGCTGTTCTTCGCGTCGTCGAAGGACGGCGACGCGGCTTATTCCGAAACGCGGCTGGCAAGTGACAACACCTGCGAATGCTGCCGGCTCGGTCTTGCATTCGCAGGCCCCGGCCATCCCGTAGTCGTGTTCAGGAACATCTTCGAAGGCGGTGTGCGGGATCACGCGGTCATGACGTTTGCCGATCCGGCGACGCCGGGCGAGGTTCGCCGCGTCAGCAACGACGACTGGCAGATTTCGGCCTGCCCGCATCATGGGCCTAGTCTTGCGATCTCGGCTGCGGGCACCTATCACGTGAGCTGGTACACCAACGGCAAGGCCCGCATGGGGCTATTCTATGCCCGCTCGGACGACCAGGGCCGTACGTTTTCCGATCCGCTTCCGCTCGGACGCTCCGACCGCAATCCGACGCGGCCGTACGTACTGAGCGGCCCGCACGGCGCCACCATGGTCTGGAAGGAGTTTGACGGCGAGAAGACCTCGGTCAATGCGATGACCTCGCATGACGAAGGCAAGAGCTGGTCGACGCCGGTCGTGGTCGCCGTGACGACGGACACGTCCGATCATCCGCTGCTGGTCAGCGACGGACAGAAGACCTACCTTTCCTGGATGACCAAGTCCGACGGATATCGCCTGCTGCCGATCGGAGACGGATCATGAAACGCTTCCTGCTGGCTGCAATTTTCCTCGTTGCATCTCTCGCCGCCGTGCCGGCAGCCGAGACGCCGTCCGAACTCAAGCCGTTCGTGCGCGGAAGCTGGCAGAACCTGTTGCGTTCGCACGCCGGGCGTCCGACGCTGGTGCATTTCTGGGGCGTCACCTGCGGCCCCTGCAAGGTCGAACTGCCGCTGCTCGGACAGTTTATGAAAGACCACTCCGAACTCGCCGTCGTGACAATCAGTGCCGATCTCGTTCCGAATCTGCCGGGTGCCGCGCGCACGATGCTGGAGAAGGCCGGGCTGGGATCGGCAGAGAACTGGATTTTCAGCGACGGCTTTGTCGAACGCCTGCGGTTCGAGATCGACCCGGCCTGGCAGGGAGAGATCCCGCGCACGCTCTTGATCGCGCGGGACGGAACCGTCACCACGATCGAAGGTTCGGCCGAGATACCGGACCTCGAAAAATGGCTGGACCAACAAAAAGTCGCGAGCAAATAAAGACGCACTCCCGTTATTGTGACTATTAAATTTGCGTTCTCAAGTTAAGGCAACAGCGGGCCTGGTCGTCCGCTGTGCCGGCCATACTTCATAAATCGAAAGACACACGATGAAACCTGTTCTGCAATTCTTCGCCTGCGCCGCCCTGTTTGCGCTGCTCGGCGCGCCCGCGCACGCCCAGGAGGTCAAGGCCGGCGATCTCGTCATCACGCAGCCCTGGAGCCGGGCGACGCCCGGAGGCGCGAAGATTGCGGGTGGCTTCCTCACGATCGAGAACAAGGGCGCGGCGCTGGACCGGTTGATCAGCGGGGCCGGCGATATCGCCGGCAAGGTCGAAATTCACGAAATGGCGATGAACAACGGCGTCATGACCATGCGTCCGCTCGACAAGGGCCTCGTGATTGAGCCCGGCAAGACCGTCAAGCTCGCGCCCGGCGGCTACCATCTGATGCTGATGGATCTGAAGACGCCGCTCAAGCAGGGCGACAAGGTGCCGCTCACGCTCGAATTCGAGAAGGCCGGCAAGGTGACGCTGTCGCTCGACGTGCAGGGCGTCGGCGCGCAGGCGCCCGCGGGCGGAGCGCCGTCGGGGCATGATCATTCCGGCATGAAGAAGTAGGGACAGCCAATGCCGAAACCAGTGCTGGTCGCCGCTGCCCTTGCCGCGTTCGTCGTCGCTCCGGCAGGCGCCCATATCACCCTTGAGAAACGGCAGGCGCCGGTGGGCTCGTACTACAAGGCGGTGTTTGCCGTGCCGCACGGCTGCGCGGGATCGCCGACGGTCAAGCTGCGGGTTCAAATTCCGGAAGGCGTGATCGGCATCAAGCCGATGCCAAAGCCGGGGTGGACTGTCGAGACGGTCAAAGGCAAATACACCGCCGAGTATGAGTTTCACGGCGGGAAAATATCCGAGGGCGTCAAGGAAGTGGTGTGGAGCGGCGGTAAGCTCGCCGACGACAATTACGATGAATTCGTCGTCTCCAGTTTTCTCACGCCTGGCCTGAAGCCGGACACCACGCTGTATTTTCCCGTGGTGCAGGAATGCGAGCAGGGCGTCAGCCGCTGGATTGATATTCCGGCCGAAGGTAACGATGCGCATGGCCGTGGCAGCAAATCGCCGGCGCCAGGCCTCAAGCTGATCGCGAAGCCGTAAGGCCCTCCCATGGCGCGCGTGCTCGCCAGCCTTGCCGCGCTGCTGTCGGCTCTATGTTTTGCGAGCGCAGCGTGGGCCCATGCGACGCTGCTTTCTTCGGAGCCGGCCGATGGCAGCGTGCTGGCGCAGCCGCCGAGGATGGTGCAGTTGCACTTCAACGAAGGCGTTACGCCGGCCGTGATCGGTTTGATCGATGCCGGCGGCAAGGCGCGCGATGTCGCCACCCGCGCGGTCGGACAATCCGTGCTGATCGTTTTGCCCGACGACCTGCCGCAGGGCACGCAGATCGTCAGCTATCGCGTGGTCTCGCAGGACGGTCATCCCGTGGCGGGATCGATGGTGTTTTCGATCGGCGCCGAGACCGGGACCGCGCCGCCGGCAAAGGCGACGCCGCTGGCGGTGCTGATCTGGCTCGCACGGATCGGGGTTTACCTCGGCCTGTTCGTCGGCGTCGGCGGCGCCTTCTTCGCAGCCTGGATCGGGCAGGGGCCGAGCGGATCGACGGTCAGCCGCGGCGCGCTTGCCATCGGTCTCGTCAGCGCAGCGGCCTCGCTCGGCCTGCAAGGTCTCGATCTTCTCAACCTTCCGCTTGGCGGCATCGTCACATCAGCGCCGTGGACGAGCGCGCTTGCTACCAGTCTCGGACCTTCCCTATTGATCGCGATCGCGGCGATGGCCATCGCCTGGTTCGCATGGAAAAGCCCGAGCATTCTGATGGCTTGGGTCCTGACCATGCTCGCCATGGCAGGCGTCGGGCTTTCGTTGGCCACCACCGGGCATGCCGCGACCGGCTCGCCGCAATGGCTGACGCGGCCATCGCTGTTCCTGCACGGCGTCGCCGTAGCCTACTGGATCGGCGCGTTGGCGCCGCTGGCGGCGATGGCGCGTCGGCGCAATGACGACCTGCCGCGCGTGCTCAAGCAGTTTTCGGCCGTAGCTATGTTGCTGGTCGGGCTTCTCGTGCTGAGCGGATTAGTGCTTTCGATCATCCAGCTTGGAAGTCTGCGCGCGCTGATCGAGACCCAATACGGCATCATTCTCTCGATCAAGTTGGCGCTGGTGATCCTCTTGCTCGGGCTTGCGGCGCTGAATCGGTTTTTGGTCACGCCTGCGGTTGGTGCGGATTACGAGATTACTCGGCCGCTCCTGGGATCGATCCTCACGGAATGCGTTCTCGTCGTTTGCATTCTGGCCGTCGTCGCCGGCTGGCGCTTCACGCCGCCGCCCCGCGCCTCGGTTGCTGCTGTTGCCGTGCCGCTCTCGGTCCATATCCACACGGATGCAGCGATGTTTCAGGTGCTGGTGTCGCCGGGCAAGGTCGGCTCCAACGACTTTGTGCTGCAGTTGATGACGGGAGACGCAGCCCTGCTGCCGGCCAAAGAGGCGACGCTGATCCTGAGCTTGCCGGAGCGCGGCATCGAACCGATGGAGCGTCGCGCGGCACTCGGGCCGGACGGCTACTGGCACGTGCGCGGCGTGGCGCTGCCACTGCCTGGCCGCTGGCACATGCAGATCGATGCGCTGGTCACCGATTTTCGGAAGATCACGCTGCAAGATGAATTGCAGGTGCGCTGACGCTAACTTGATGGGTGGAGCGAAGATATCCATCATCTTCGCCTTGCCACCCGTCCTACGGCCCGCCCTTCGCGGGGTATGACGCCGTTGTGAAGGCACGAGGACCAGGCGGCCCAAAAACGGCCCGAAAAACCGCCTTTCCGGCCGCTTTTCACCGGGCCCGGCCTTGTATTTTCGTACCCGATCCGGTTTCACTGCACCTCTTCCGGTATCCCACTGATTCCTTGAGTTGTCCCATGCGGTTGTCGCGGTTTTTTCTACCCATCCTGAAAGAGAATCCGAAAGAGGCGGAGATCGTCTCGCATCGGCTGATGCTGCGCGCCGGCATGATGCGGCAGGAAGCGGCCGGCATCTACGCCTGGCTGCCGCTGGGCTTTCGGGTTCTGAAGAAGATCGAGCAGATCGTTCGTGAGGAACAGGATCGCGCCGGCGCGCTGGAACTGTTGATGCCGACGCTGCAGCTCGCCGATCTCTGGCGCGAGAGCGGCCGCTACGATGCCTATGGTCCGGAGATGCTGCGCATCACCGACCGCCACAAGCGCGAATTGCTGTACGGGCCGACCAATGAGGAAATGATCACCGAGATCTTTCGCGCTTACGTCAAATCCTACCGAAGCCTGCCGCTCAACCTCTATCACATCCAGTGGAAGTTCCGCGACGAGCAGCGCCCGCGTTTCGGCGTGATGCGCGGCCGCGAATTCCTGATGAAGGACGCTTACTCCTTCGATATCGACGAGGCGGCGGCGCGCCGTTCCTATAACCGGATGTTCGTGGCTTACCTGCGCACTTTCGCGCGGATGGGATTGAAGGCTATCCCGATGCGCGCCGAGACCGGCCCGATCGGCGGCGATCTCAGCCACGAATTCATCGTGCTCGCGGAAACCGGCGAGTCCGGCGTGTTCTGCAATAGCGACGTGCTCAATCTGCCGATTCCGCCCGACGACGTCGACTATGACGGCGATCTCACCGACATCATCAAGCAATGGACGTCGGTCTATGCCGCGACCGAGGACGTCCACGACGCCGCGCGTTACGAGCGCGAAGTGCCGGCCGACAAGCGCGTCAATACGCGCGGCATCGAGGTCGGCCAGATCTTCTATTTCGGTACCAAATATTCCGATGCGATGAAGGCGCTGGTCGCCGGTCCCGATGGCGTCGATGTGCCGATCCATGGCGGCTCCTACGGCGTCGGCGTCTCGCGCCTGGTTGGCGCCATCATCGAGGCCTGCCATGACGACGCTGGCATCAAATGGCCGGAAGCAGTCGCACCGTTCACCGCCGTGATCTTGAATTTGAAGCAGGGGGATGCGGCCGTCGATGGCGCGTGCGAGAAACTTTATCGCGAGCTTCAGGCCAAGGGCATCGACGTGCTCTATGACGATACCGACCAGCGTGCGGGCGCGAAGTTCGCGGCCGCCGACCTGATCGGTATCCCCTGGCAGATTCTGGTCGGGCCGAAAGGCCTTGCCGAGGGCAAGTTCGAGATCAAGCGGCGCAGCGATGGTTCGCGCGAGAATCTCAGCCCGGCGGAAGTGGTGGCGAAGATCGCGTGATAAGATATCCACCGCGGCTGTAATGTTGGCCATTAAGGCCACATTTGGCCCGAATCATGGGATTATCGAGTAATGGATGAGACCATGAACGAGACAGCCCGAACCCCGCCTTTTGCGCCCTTCGAATGGCTGTTGTCCGGACGTTACCTGCGCGCGCGTCGCAAGGAAGGTTTCATCTCGGTCATCGCCGGCTTTTCGTTCCTCGGCATCATGCTCGGCGTCGCCACGCTGATCATCGTGATGGCCGTGATGAACGGCTTCCGCAAGGAACTCCTGGACAAGATCCTCGGGCTGAACGGCCATCTCCTGGTGCAGCCGCTGGAATCGCCGCTGACCGACTGGAAGGACGTCGCCGAGCGCATCAGTCAGGTCGACGGCATCCGCCTTGCGGCGCCTGTCGTGGACGGCCAGGCGCTCGCGTCCTCGGCCTTCAACGCCGCCGGCGTGCTGGTGCGCGGCATGCGCTCTGCGGACCTCAACAGCCTCACCTCGATCGCCAAGAACATCAAACAGGGCACGATGGAAGGTTTTGACGAGGGGCAGGGCGTCATCATCGGACGCCGGCTCGCCGATCAATTGTCGCTGCACGCCGGCGACACCATCACGCTGGTCGCGCCCAAGGGAGCGGTGACCCCGATGGGAACCACGCCGCGTATCAAGCCTTACAAGGTGGCGGCCGTGTTCGAGATCGGCATGTCAGAATATGACGCCAGCTTCGTGTTCATGCCGCTGCCGGAGTCGCAGGCCTATTTCAACCGCAAGGACGACGTGACCGCGATCGAGGTGTTCACGACCAATCCCGACAGGATCGACACCTTCCGCAAGCTGGTGACGGAAGCGGCCGGGCGGCCGGTGTTCCTGGTCGACTGGCGGCAGCGCAACTCGACCTTCTTCAACGCGCTTCAGGTCGAGCGCAACGTCATGTTTTTGATCCTGACCATGATCGTGCTGGTTGCCGCGCTCAACATCGTCTCCGGCCTGATCATGCTGGTCAAGGACAAGGGGCAGGACATCGCGATCCTGCGGACCATGGGCGCCTCGCAGGGCTCGATCATGCGGATATTCCTGATTACGGGTGCGGCGATCGGCGTAGTCGGCACGCTGACCGGCTTCTTCGTCGGCATGCTGATCTGCCTCAATATCGAATCGATCCGGCAGTTCCTGTCCTGGATGACCAACACCGAATTGTTCTCGCCGGAACTCTATTTCCTCTCGCGGCTGCCCGCCGAGATCGATTTCGGCGAGACCACCGCGGTCGTGATCATGGCGCTGACGCTGTCGTTCCTGGCGACGCTCTATCCGTCCTGGCGCGCCGCGCGCCTCGATCCCGTCGACGCGCTCCGGTACGAGTGAGGACGAGATGGCCGAGGAGGCGGAAGACGTACCAGTTATTTATCTCCACGAGATAAAACGCGAGTACAGGCAGGGCGAGGCGACGCTGACCATTCTCAACGGCGCCAAGCTCGCGCTGTGGGCCGGGCAGTCGGTGGCGCTGGTGGCGCCGTCGGGGTCGGGTAAATCGACGCTGCTGCATATCGCCGGCCTGCTCGAAAGCCCCGACGACGGCGAGGTCTATGTCGCGGGCACGCCGACGTCGCAATTGTCCGATATCGACCGCACCCAGATTCGCCGCTCCGACATCGGCTTCGTCTATCAGTCGCACCGGCTGCTGCCGGAATTCACCGCGCTTGAAAACGTCATGCTGCCGCAGATGATCCGCGGGCTCAAACGTTCCGAGACGATCAAGCGCTCGGAGGAGATCCTGGCCTATCTCGGCCTCGGCGATCGCGTCACGCACCGGCCGGCCGAACTCTCCGGCGGCGAGCAGCAGCGCGTCGCCATCGCGCGTGCGGTTGCCAATGCGCCGCGCGCGCTATTGGCCGACGAGCCGACCGGAAACCTCGATCCGCACACCGCCGATCACGTGTTCAAGGCGCTGATGCAACTTGTGAAGGCGACGCAGGTTGCGATGCTGATCGCCACCCATAATATGGAACTGGCCGGCCGGATGGACCGGGCGGGTGTCGCTGGTTGACGGCCAGGTCGTCGAACTGGAATAGCGCGTGGTCGGGCTTTTCCTCGCGAAAAACGCGGAAACGCGTTTGCGCGGTGATCTTGCTCAACCAAAGAAGAAACGCTCAGTAGCCGTTGCGGTACCGCTTGTAGCGGCGTGCCGACGGGTCTTGAGATGCATGTGCGAAATAGGGATTGAGTATGCATTGCGCCGCGCGGCCCGACGCCGACATGTTGCATTGAGGCAGGGAGGTATAGCTGCATTCGTAATAGTTGATCCTGCCATAAACATGCAGGCAAACCGGATAATTGGGATCGTAAGTCTGTGCCTGCGCCGGTGCCGCTGCCGAGGCCGCTCCGATTGCCAAAATTGCCACAGCCAGAATGCGCATCAGAATCTCCTTCGGGATTGGCGGCTGCGATCGGTCCAGATCCGCCCTTCAGTCACTAACCAGACGATCCACCCATGTCCGCGTCAAATCACGTTCGCGCGTTGGATGTTTCTTCGCGTCCGCACAATTGCGCACGCGGGCTGCTCAGTATCTGCCGTAGCCGGGGGCAGGCGGCAGCGCGCGGCCAGGCAGCGGGCGATACGCGGTCGGCGGCGGTTCGCGCTCGCCGATATAATAGGGATTGGCGATGCAGGTGAGAAAACGTCCCGAAGCCGTCGCCTGGCATTGCTCGTAACTCGTGAAAGTGCAGTGGCTCAGCCCCGGATACTCGTCTCCCTGAAGGCAGAACGGATATCGGGTGCCGACCGCTTCGGCAGGCGCGGCGCCGAGTGCGGCCAATCCACTCGCGGCCAGCACGGCTAGAATCGCTTTACGCATCTCGAATCTCCTCATCGACACAAGCCGCACCCGCGCAGTCCCGTCAAGCGACTCTACCTTGCAAAACCGTCAGCAAAGCTGAATGTGAATTTTTTGCGGCGGGCGGCGGCGCAAAGTTTCGAAAAATGCCTGCAACACAACATTAACTTAGGTTCACACTGAGGCCGTTTCATGGGCGCTGTTGCCGTGAGGTTACAGCAATTCGAACCAACGATGCTATGAGCATGCCACGGCCTTGGGGGCTGTCAAAATGGAACGGGAATACAAAGAATGAAGAAGGTTTTGCTTGTTACGGCCAGTCTGATCGCGCTCGGCGCGACTGCGCCGGCTGTTGCTGCGGATCTCGCTGCGCGTCCTTACACCAAGGCGCCTCCGATGATCGCCGCTCTGTATGACTGGAGCGGATTCTACATCGGCGCCAACGGCGGTTGGGGTTCGAGCCGTAACTGCTGGGACTTCCTGCCGGTTGCCGGCGGCGTTGCTTCCGATGGTTGCCATGACGCGTCGGGCGGCACAATCGGTGGCCAGATCGGCTATCGGTGGCAGGCCGGCACTTGGGTGTTCGGCGTTGAAGCGCAGGGCAACTGGGCCGACTTCGAGGGCAGCAATGTGGCTCTGTCCGATCCGAGGTTCCGCAACGAGTCGCGGATCGACGCGTTCGGCCTGTTCACTGGCCAAGTCGGTTACGCCGCCAACAATGTCCTGTTCTACGTCAAGGGCGGCGCGGCTGTGACCTCGAACGAGTACCGTGCGTTTGCGGTCGCCACCAACACGCTCGCTGGCACCACCAACGACGACACCCGCTGGGGTGGCGTGGTCGGCGTCGGCCTCGAATACGGCTTCGCTCCGAACTGGTCGGTTGGCGTCGAGTACAATCACCTGTTCATGCAGGACCGTACCTACACCTTCACCAACCCGGCTGGCGGCTTCTTCGCCAACGAACGCATCAGTCAGGACGTCGATCTCGTCACGGCCCGCCTGAACTACAAGTTCGGCGGCCCGGTCGTCGCGAAGTACTGATCTCGCGCGAAGTTTGCGAAAACAGAGAAGCCCCGGGCGCTGTCCCGGGGCTTTTTTGGTTGAGGCCGGGCCCGGTTAGCCATCGCGAATGTGTCCGCGAAAGCTGTTCTGCCGCCCCTTGGGTAGTGGGTCAGTTTGATTCTGGCAGGTTTCCGGGACTGGAAAACGGGCGGTTCCAGGCGCATATTTCGCGGATGGCGACAATTGTTCAATGCAATTGCGGCGCCGAGTACAGACGCACTGAAGAGAAGTTCTTGGTACCGCAAACGGGTGACGCGGTCTGCGCAATCTGCGGCGCTGCGCTGGAATCGTGGTTGGAGTCCACCCACGTTCCCTCATACGAACTTATTGAACGTCCACAGACCGAAGGTCGGCAGGACAAGCCGCCCGAAGCGCCGTAGGGCGAGTCTCGTTAACTAAGCGAAACATTTCGGGGTCACTTCTCAAACCTGACCCGCTGCGGACGCTTGACTCCAGGAACAAAAAAGGAACAATGTTCCTCATATGTTCTCAAATGTGGAGTCGGACCATGTTGCGGATGTTCGTGGAAGAGGCGGCGGCGCTGGCGTCGATTGCGCTGTTTGTCGGGATGATCGCGGTCTGGGCGCAGGTGATTCCCCAGCTTTGATGTGCGGGCAGATCCGACCTCGATACGTCCCAGCGGACGGGTTGGGGAAAAGCCGGATGGCGGGCGCTGAGCCCGCGTTCCGCGTGGACTCGGCGAAGCTGAGGCATCACCATTGCGGTGCGAGTCGGCACGCATCAGCGGCCGATGATCGCTCCCCGCCATGATGCAAGAGCCCGTTAAGCGACCATGTCCAGTGCCGGATTCGTTCATCTCCACGTTCATTCGGCCTATTCGCTGCTGAAGGGCTCCATCAAGATCGCCAAGCTCGGCGAACTGGCCAAGGCCGACCGCCAGCCGGCGCTGGCGCTGACCGACACCGACAACATGTTCGGGGCGCTGGAATTCTCCGACAAGATGGCGGGCTACGGCATCCAGCCGATCGTCGGCTGCGAGCTCGCGGTCGATTTCGGCGACCAGGATCCGAACGCGCGCAATGCGCTGGCCGCGACGCCATCGCGAATCGTGTTGCTGGCGGCGCGCGAGCGCGGTTACCGCAGCCTGATGCGGCTGAACTCGCGGGCGTTTCTGGAAACGCCGGTGCATCAATCCCCGCATATCAAGCTCGAATGGCTGGAAGGCGACGCCGAGGATCTGATCGCGCTGACCGGCGGCCCCGACGGGCCGATCTCGCTGGCGCTGCATGCCGATCACGCAGCTCTTGCGAGCGCCCGTTGCGAGCGGCTTGCGAGCCTGTTCGGCGATCGCCTCTATATCGAATTGCAGCGCCACGGCATCGACAAGGAGCGCCGCACCGAAACCGGCCTGATCGATCTCGCCTATGCCAAGGGATTGCCGCTGGTCGCGACCAACGAGCCATATTTCGCATCGAATGACGATTACGAAGCCCACGACGCGCTGCTCTGCATCGCCGGCGGCAAGTTGATCGCCGAGACCGACCGCGAGCAGCTCACGCCCGATCACCGCTTCAAGACCCGCGCCGAGATGGCGGTGCTGTTTGCCGACATTCCGGAAGCGCTGGCCTCTACTGTCGAGATTGCGGAGCGCTGTTCGTTTCGCCCGAAGACGCGAAAGCCGATCCTGCCGCGCTTCACGGTCGGCGCCGGCTCAGGCTCTGACGCGGCAAGCGAGGAGGCCGGGGAGCTGAAGCGCCAGGCCGAGGAGGGGCTCGCCAGGCGCCTGCAGGTTCATGGCCTGTCGCCCGGCACAACGGAAGAGGAGTACCAGAATCGTCTCGCCTTCGAGATCGACGTCATCAACCGCATGAACTATGCGGGCTACTTCCTGATCGTGTCGGACTTCATCAAATGGGCCAAGGCCCACGACATTCCGGTCGGTCCCGGCCGCGGTTCCGGCGCCGGTTCGCTGGTCGCCTATTCGCTGACCATCACTGACCTCGATCCGATTCGTTTTGGCTTGCTGTTCGAGCGCTTCCTCAATCCCGAGCGCGTCTCGATGCCGGACTTCGACATCGACTTCTGCCAGGACCGCCGCGGCGAGGTGATCGATTACGTGCAGCAGCGCTACGGCCGCGATCAGGTCGCGCAGATCATCACCTTCGGAACGCTGCAGGCGCGCGGCGTGCTGCGCGACGTCGGCCGTGTCCTGCAGATGCCGTATGGCCAGGTCGACAAGCTGACAAAACTGGTGCCGCAAAATCCGGCCGCACCGGTGACGCTGGCGCAGGCGATCGAGAGCGAGCCCAAGCTGCAGGCGTTCCGCGACGAGGATCCGGTGGTGGCGCGCGCCTTCGACATCGCCCAGCGCCTCGAAGGCCTGACGCGCCACGCCTCGACCCACGCGGCCGGCATCGTGATCGGGGACCGCCCGTTGAGCGAACTGGTGCCGCTCTACCGCGATCCCAAATCCGACATGCCGGTGACCCAGTTCAACATGAAATGGGTCGAGCCGGCCGGGCTGGTGAAATTCGACTTCCTCGGCCTGAAAACGCTGACCGTCCTCGACGTCGCGGTAAAACTGCTCAGGCAGCGCAACATCCAGGTCGATCTGGCGACGCTGCCGATCGACGATGCGCCGAGTTACCAGATGCTGGCGCGCGGCGACGTGGTCGGCGTGTTCCAGGTGGAAAGCCAGGGCATGCGGCGCGCGCTGATCGACATGCGGCCCGACCGCTTCGAGGACATCATCGCGCTGGTGGCGCTCTATCGCCCGGGCCCGATGGCCAACATCCCGACCTATTGCGCGCGCAAGCATGGCGACGAGGAGCCGGAATATCTGCACCCGATCCTGGAGCCGATCCTGAAGGAGACGTTCGGCGTCATCATCTACCAGGAACAGGTGATGCAGATCGCGCAGGTGATGGCCGGCTATTCGCTCGGCGACGCCGACCTGCTGCGCCGCGCGATGGGCAAGAAGATCCGCGCCGAAATGGAAAAGCAGCGCGCGGTGTTCGTCGCCGGCGCGGTCAAGAACGGCGTGCCGAAGGGGCAGGCCGACACGATCTTCGAACTGCTCGCAAAATTCGCCGACTACGGCTTCAACAAGAGCCACGCCGCGGCTTACGCGCTGGTGTCTTATCACACCGCCTACATGAAGGCGCATTACCCGGTGGAGTTTTTGGCCGCGTCGATGACGCTCGAACTCAACAACACCGACAAGCTCTCGGAATTTCGCGCCGAGGCGCAGCGGCTCGGCATCAAGGTCGAGGCGCCGAACATCAACCGTTCCGGCGCCACCTTCGAGGTCGGCGAAAATACGATCTATTACGCACTCGCTGCGCTCAAGGGCGTCGGCCCGCAGGCGGTGGAGTTGATCGTGGAAGAGCGGAAGAAGGGCGCCTTCACCTCGCTCGCGGACTTCGCGGCGCGGGTCAATCCGCGTGCCATCAACAAGCGCGTGATCGAAAGCTTGGCGGCCGCCGGCGCCTTCGACACGCTCGACTCGAATCGCGCGCGGGTCTTTGCCGGCGCCGATGCCATTCTCGCCGCCTGCCAGCGCAGCCACGAAGCCGCAACGATCGGTCAGAACGACATGTTCGGCAATGCGTCCGACGCGCCGACCATCATGCTGCCGCAGATCGAGCCGTGGCTGCCGGCGGAGCGGCTGCGGCGCGAATACGACGCCATCGGCTTCTTCCTGTCAGGCCATCCGCTCGACGACTACGCGACCGTGCTGAAGCGGCTGCGGGTGCAGTCCTGGGCGGAATTCTCACGCGCCGTGAAGACCGGCGCGACGGCGGGGAGGGTCGCCGCGACCGTGGTGTCGCGGATGGAGCGGCGCACCAAGACCGGCAACAAGATGGGCATCATGGGGCTATCAGATCCGACCGGTCATTTCGAAGCCGTGCTGTTTTCCGAAGGCCTTGCGCAATATCGCGACGTATTGGAGCCAGGGGCTGCCGTATTGCTGCAGCTCGGCGCCGAACTGCAGGGCGAAGATGTGCGCGCCCGGGTGCTGCATGCCGAGCCGCTGGACGACGCCGCCGCCAAGACGCAAAAGGGCCTGCGTATTTTCGTGCGCGACACCAAGCCGCTCGAATCGATCGCGCGACGGCTCAACATGCCGGAAGCCGCGCCAAACGGTGCGGCAAAGGGCCTGCCGGCGAAGCCCGCGCCCGCGCCATCGGGTGGTGCCGATGGCGACGTCTCGCTCGTCATGATGCTCGACCTCCAGACCGAGGTGGAGATGAAGCTGCCGGGCCGCTTCAAGGTCTCGCCGCAGATCGCCGGTGCGATCAAGGCGGTGGCCGGCGTGGTGGACGTGCAGACGCTATAGTAGTCAACCGACCGCGCGGCTCATGCCGCCGCCGGGACGAACACGCGCAGGCGATGGCCATCGGGATCGGCCGCGACAAAGGTGGTGCCAAAATCCATTTGCACGGGCTGCTGCAGGATGTTCAGCCCGCGCTTCTTCCAGTCGGCAAAGGTCGCCTCGACCGCGGCGGCATCATCGACGGTGAACGCAACTTCGCCGGCGCCGGGTTGCGCGGCGGCTGCCGGCTCCACGGTCTTGCGCGACCACAATCCCAGCATTACGCCTTCCGACAGCGGCAGCATCGCAAAGGTCGGCGAGCTTTCGACAATGGGCCGGCCGAGCAAATCGGAATAGAAGCTGGCGCTGGCCGGCGGGTTCTCGACGTAGAGCAGAACGAAGCTGAAATTTGGCATTGGCAGGCTCCCGTTTGAACATCGCCGCCGAGCCGCCTTGCGACGTCCGGCATCAGTTCAGCGTAGGGCATGACCCTGCCAAAAACCGTCAGCAGTGAAATCGGTTCAGCGCTCGGCAATTCCCTCGCTCGCACGCCAATCCTTCAGCAGAACCTGACGGCGGCGTGGATAGCGCTTGTCGAGCGCGTGCACCTTGCCGATGCGGTCGGTCCGGAAATGCCGAAAACCCTCACGGAGTTCGCACCACGCCACGACGACACGCACGCGGTCGAAAAAGCCGAGGGCGAAAGGCCAGATGGTCCGCTTTGAACTGCGTCCGCTGCCGTCGATGTAGCCAATTCGCAACTTGCGCTCGGTCCGGATCGCCTGGCGAATGAGCGGCAGTTCGGCATCTCCTGCGGCGATCGCTTGTGCCGGCCCGATCAAGAGGCCCGAGGTATCGAGACCATCTTTCAGGTCGCGCGGAAGCACGGCCGCGATCTTCGCCAATGCGCTGCGTGCGGCGCCGCTCAAGGCCGCGTCGGTGCGGTCCGCCACCCAGCGCGAGCCAAGCACGATCGCCTCGATTTCGTCTTCCGAGAACATCAGCGGCGGCAGCATGAATCCCGGACGCAGCACGTAGCCGACGCCCGGCTCGCCATCGATAGGCGCCCCCTGCGCATTGAGTGTTTCGATGTCGCGATAGAGTGTGCGCAGCGAAATCCCAAGTGCCTCGGCCAGCACCGCGCCGCTGACGGCACGTCGATAGCCACGCAAAAGCTGAATGAGATCGAGCAGGCGCTGCGCGCGCGACATTAATCCGCCCCGTTACCAAGCCGACCAAAGTCTATCAGGGCACGCTGCCAAAACGTGTCAGCATCAGGCGCCATTGCCGGCTTGAGGGTGGGGACGGCGTAGCGCGCGGACCCGCTTCCGTCTACGCGCTACGGCGCCATCGCCGACTTCAAGAAGTTGTCATTGCCTTTTTCGATTCCGTCCCAGCCGATCTGGCGTATAATCGAATCCAGGGGGAACTGTGCTGCATCACGTGATTATCACCTGAAATCGCAGTAACGGAGGTCCGCCATGAAAGTTAAAGACGCGATGCACAAGGGCGTCGACTGGGTCAATCCCGACACCCCCATCACTGAAATCGCCAAGCTGATGCGAGAACATGACATCGGCTGTATTCCGATCGGAGAGGACGACAAGCTGATCGGGATGGTGACCGATCGCGACATCGTCTGCAAAGGACTTGCAAACGGCAAATTCGATCCCAGCCGTGCCCAGGCGCGTGACGTGATGACCGAAGGCATCCATTGCTGCCGGGAGGACGATGACCTTGCCAAGGCAGTCCATCACATGGAGACGCTGAAGGTTCGCCGGTTACCGGTGATCAACAAGAGCAAACGCATGGTCGGCATGATCAGCCTGGGTGACATCAGCCATTTTACGTCGGGCGAGTTGATGTCCGGCTACGTGAAGAGCGTTGCGGCCCATCACTGAAGCGGCGGCCTCTTGCGATCGAAGCGTCTTGAACGGCTTGCGCCTGTTCGACCGCGAACAGGCGCGGGGCGTTCTTCTTGAAATCGTTCGACCGCAGCGGCGCAGTCCGCAGGTCGAGCGACATCAATCGTGCGTGCTGAAGTGGCCGCGCCAGGCCTTCGCCGTCAATCGCGCGAACTGCGCGCCTTCCATGCGGATCAGCGTGGCGTGATCGCCGCCTTCCATGTAGATGTGCCGCCGCGCATCGATGCTGTCGTCGACGATGACGTCCAGCCCGTAGCACTCGCCAACCGCCGGGATGGCTCCGATGTCGCAATCGACAAATATCTCGGCGATCTCCTTTTCGCTCGCCAGGTCGACCTTATGGCCGAGCTGACTTTTCAGGGTCGACAGATGCAAATGATGGGAGGCCGGAAGGACGGCCATCATGTAGCCGCCGTCACGGCGGAGCACGACGGCCTTGGCCAGCGCCTCGCCCGGCACATGGCAGGCCTCGGCTGTGCGGGTTGATGACATCGTAGGGGCGTGGGGGATCAGGTCGTAGGTGACGCTCTGATCCAGGTACTTCTGCAAGGTCGGGGCAACGGTCATGGCAGTTCCTCCATTGAATGGGCAATCCGCACACCGGGAGGAACTCGCGCAGTCGCCTCACGATGCGGGCGAACACGATCTGGAGAGAAGGATACGCCCGTCGCGACGCCGCGACAATGCGAATTTCGGTGCCGGAACCGGGTGGAGCGGGGCGCCATGCCTTGTTGAGAGCGTATTTGTTCAAGAAACGTTCAGGTCAACGCGCGTTCTATGCGTTCGGGCGGTGACAGGGTGGGATCCCATGCGGGTAGCAAGAAGTTTGTCGATCCTCTCGGTGTGTCTCGTCGCGATGTCCGGACTGGCGGGACATCCGAACACCGCCGCCGCGCAGCAGCCGGAAAAACGCATTGCGCTGGTGGTCGGCAATGCCGGCTATGTGAAGTCGCCGCTGGCGACGGCAGCCAACGATGCCGGACTGATCGCGCAGACCTTGCAGGCGGCCGGCTTCGATGTGATCGGCGCGCGCGATCTCGACGGCGACACGCTGCGCAAGAGTTTTCGCGATTTCATCCAGAAGGCCGAAAGCTCCGGGCCGGACACGGTCGCGATGGTGTACCTGGCCGGTTACGGGCTGCAGCTCGCGGGCGAGAACTATTTCGTGCCGGTCGATTCCGCGATCAACCGCGATACCGACGTGCCGATCGAGGCGCTGCGGACCGGCGACTACATCCGCCAACTCGCCTCGCTGCCGCTGAAGGCCGGAATCGTCGTGCTGGATGCGGCGCGGCAGCAGCCTTTCGTCAACGGACAGATCGCAGGCGGTCTCGCTTTGGTCGAGGCGGACCCGCATATGCTGATCGCGTTCAACGCGGCGCCCGGAACGGTGGCGCCGGCCGAGCAGGGATCGTACGGCATCTACGCCCAGTCGCTGGCCGAGATGATCCGCACCGGCGGATTGCCGCTGCCGGAGGTGTTCAATCGCGTGCGACTTCGCGTCAACGAAGCGAGCAAGGGCGCGCAGGTGCCTTGGGACAGCCAGAAGGTCGATGCGGCCTTCACGTTCTTCGAGCGCGCCCCGGATGCGCCTGCCGCGGCGGCGCCGGATCAGGTCGCGGCCATCCGCGACAAGCCGATCCGCGATCTCGGCGTGCAGGATGCCTACGCCGCCGTGCTGGAGCGCGACACGCTGCAAGGCTATGAGGATTTTCTCGCGGCCTATCCCGGCGATCCCATGGCAAAGCGGGTGAGGGCGATCGCGGCGGCGCGGCGCGAAGCGATCACGTGGCGGCGCACCTACCGCGCCGACACGCCGAACGCCTATTGGTCATATCTGCGACGCTATCCGAATGGGCCTCACGCCGCCGACGCGCGCCGCCGCCTTGCCATTCTCACCGCGCCGCTCGAGCCGCCACCGACGTTCGACGTCATCGACTACGACGTGCCGCCGCCACCGCCGGAGGAGATCATCTATGTCGACCGGCCGGTATTAGCCTTCGGCGATCCCGAGTTTGATTTTGTCGCGCCGCCACCGCCGCCGGTCTATTACCTGCCGCCGCCGCCGGATGACTTTGTGGTGCTGGAGCCACCGCCGCCGCCGATCGGCCTGTTCATCCTGCCGCAGCCTTTCTTTGTGCCGATACCAGTCTATGTGAGGCCGCCGCGCTATGTGGCGCCGCCGCCGAACAACATCATCTTTGCCAATATCCACAACAGAGCCGTCATCAACAACGTCATCAACAGACCGCCTCAAGCAGCTCAACCCGTGGCCGGGATTGGCGCCAAGGGTATCGGACCCGCGGGCGCCCCGGCGGCGGCAGTCGCGCCGAGGCAAGGTGGCGCCACCCCGACGTTGCCGCCTGCGGTCGCGCAACGGGCTACGCTGATCCAGCAGGGCAAAGCACCGGTGCCGCCGAGCGCCACGATCAATCCTGCGGTGAAGGCTGGTTTGCCCGGTGCTCCGGCAGGGCAGACCGGAAGGCCGAACGCGACGCAGCCGGCGAATGCGCCGGGTACGCTACCTTCGACCCAGCCTTTGCCGAGGACCAATGCGCTGCCGGTTCCCGGCGCCCGGGGCGCGCCGCCTGCGCCTCCAAGCGCTGCGGTATCGCCGGGGGCAGTCAATCCGAACGCAAGGCTTGTGCCGGGAGCGTCGCCGCCAGGATCTGCCGCGCCGACCGCGCCCCGTGGCGCTACCGGGGCGGCTGCTCCGACGGCTCCGGCAGGCCAGCAGCCAAGGGTCGCAGCGCCGCCGCCCGGCGCCGCCGCGTCGCCAAAGCCCACCGCTGCAGTTGCACCGAAACCCCAATTGCAGCCTGAGCTGCGGCGAGCCCCGCCACCGTCCGCGGTGCACGTGGCAAGGCCACCACCGCCAGCAGCCCGCGTCGCTCCGGCGCCTCCACCACCGCGTATGGCCGCCCCGCCGCCGAGAATGGCCGCGCCATCCCCGCCAGCCGCGCGTATGGCCGCGCCGCCTCCACCGAGGATGGCTGCGCCATCCCCGCCACCCGCGCGTATGGCCGCGCCACCTCCACCGAGGATGGCTGCGCCATCCCCGCCACCCGCGCGTATGGCCGCGCCACCTCCACCAAGGATGGCCGCACCACCGCCGCCCCGGATGGCTGCGCCAGCGCCGCGTCCGGCTGCGCCTCCGCCGGCGGCGGCAGCCAGGAAGTGCCTGCCGGGCGCTCGATGCTGATTGAATAACGGGCCAGCCCCCTAAGTCTGGCCCGTGGCGGCCCTAAATCGCGGGGCTGGAAGGGTGAAAATCCGGCCGTATTTCCTTGCTTCTGGCTGGAATCCGGCTATATAGCGCGCCATCTCACACGGAAACATGGCTCTCAAAGGCCGTCCGGTGGCAGCCGGGCCAGTCAGGCTCGTTTGCTCACACGTTTCCGGAGGAACCAACCGGAGAACTATCACTATGGCGCTACCCGATTTTTCCATGCGTCAGCTCCTTGAAGCTGGCGTGCACTTTGGCCACCAATCGCACCGCTGGAATCCTAAGATGCAGGATTACATCTTCGGTGCCCGCAACAACATCCACATCATCGATCTCGCCCAGACCGTGCCGATGCTGCATCGCGCGCTGCAGGCGGTGTCCGACACCGTCGCCAAGGGCGGCCGTATCCTGTTCGTCGGCACCAAGCGCCAGGCGCAGGACGGCGTCGCCGAAGCGGCCAAGCGCTCGGCGCAGTATTTCGTCAATTCGCGCTGGCTCGGCGGCACGCTGACCAACTGGAAGACGATCTCGGGCTCGATCAAGCGCCTGCGTCATCTCGATGAGGTGCTCTCGTCCGGCGAGGCCAACTCCTACACCAAGAAGGAGCGGCTGACGCTGCAGCGCGAGCGCGACAAGCTCGACCGTTCGCTCGGCGGCATCAAGGACATGGGCGGTCTTCCCGACATGATCTTCGTGATCGACACCAACAAGGAAGACATCGCGATCCAGGAAGCGCAGCGGCTCAATATTCCCGTTGCCGCGATCGTCGACACCAATTCCGACCCCAAGGGCATCACCTTCGTGGTGCCGGGCAATGACGACGCCGGCCGCGCCATTTCGCTGTATTGCGACCTGATTGCCCGCGCCGCCATCGATGGCATATCGCGCGCCCAGGGTGACCACGGCATCGACATCGGCGCCGCCGTTCAGCCGGCCCGCGAGGAGATTCCGGCAGCTCCCCAACCGACCGGTTTCCAGGGTCTGGCCGGTCCGCGCGGCACCGCCGACAACCTCAAGAAGCTTACCGGCGTGTCGGGTGCGATCGAGAAGAAGCTCAACGACCTCGGCATCTTCCATTACTGGCAGCTCGCCGAGCTCGACCACGATACCGCCCACAAGATCGGCGAAGAGGTTGGCCTTCCGAGCCGGGCCGATGCCTGGGTCGCCCAGGCCAAGACCCTGACCGCGGAAGCGGAATAATTGGTACGCCGCGTGGCCGGGTCTTCCGGCCACCGGTTCTGCTCCCCAGATTACGGCATTCCCTGGAGCTGACGGCGGCACGGCGCAAAGCGCGCGCCGCGCCCGCGGCTAGCAGGCAAGAAGGATATTCGACGATGGCAACGATCTCTGCGGCGATGGTCAAGGAACTGCGCGAGTCGACCGGCGCAGGCATGATGGACTGCAAGGCAGCGCTGACCGAAACCTCCGGCGACATGCAGGCTGCCCAGGATTGGCTGCGCAAGAAGGGCCTGTCGAAGGCCGCCAAAAAGGCTGGCCGGGTGGCGGCTGAAGGCCTGATCGGCTCGGTGACGTCGGGCACCAAGGGCGTCGTGGTCGAGGTCAACTCCGAAACCGATTTCGTAGCCCGCAACGAGCAGTTCCAGGGCCTCGTCAAGATGATCGCGCAGGTCGCGCAGCGCGTCGGCGGCGATGTGGAAGCGATCAAGGCCGCGAAGGTCGGCGACGTCACGGTCGAGACCGCCATTTCGGACGCCATCGCCACCATCGGCGAGAACATGACGCTGCGCCGTGCGGCTTTGCTCGAAGTGGGCAAAGGCGTGGTGGCAAGCTACATCCATGGCGCCGTGATCGATGGCGCCGGCAAGATGGGCGTGCTGGTCGCGCTCGAATCGGCCGGCCAGACCGATGAGCTCACCCATCTCGGCCGTCAGTTGGCGATGCATGTGGCCGCGACCAACCCGCAGGCGCTGGATCCGTCCGGCCTCGACCCCGCGGTCGTAAAGCGCGAGAAGGACGTACTGGCCGACAAGTATCGCCAGCAGGGCAAGCCGGAGAACGTGATCGAGAAGATCGTCGAGTCCGGCCTGAAGACCTATTACAAGGAAGTCTGCCTGCTGGAGCAGGCGTTCATCCACGACGAAAAGGGCAAGTCGGTAGCCCAGGCGGTAAAGGAAGCCGAAGGCAAGATCGGCGCGCCGGTGAAGATTACCGGATTTGTGCGCTATGCTCTCGGCGAGGGAATCGAAAAGCAGGAAACCGATTTCGCAGCCGAGGTCGCGGCGGCCAGCGGCAAGAAGTAACCGCTGCGGTCACAGTCTTCCGGCGCAATCGCGCCGGAGGTCACCTGCGCGGGACAAGGAAGCGATAAGCAATGGCTGAGCCGGTCTATCGTCGCGTCGTGATCAAGCTCTCGGGCGAGTATCTCGCGGGCAGCCACTCCTTCGGTATCGACCAGCCCACCATCGACCGCATCGCCGACGACCTGATC
The DNA here is from genome assembly GCF_036924645.1 of Bradyrhizobium sp. AZCC 2176. NCBI lineage: Bacteria > Pseudomonadati > Pseudomonadota > Alphaproteobacteria > Hyphomicrobiales > Nitrobacteraceae > Bradyrhizobium > Bradyrhizobium sp. AZCC 2176. Next base: position 5,624,250 of record NZ_JAZHRX010000001.1, read on the forward strand.
GCGGCCCAGAAGCTCGGCGTCGAGGTGGCTGTCGTGATCGGCGGCGGCAACATCGTTCGTGGCGTGGAAGTTTCCTCGCGCGGCGTGTCGCGCCCGACCGGCGATACCATGGGCATGCTCGCCACCGTGATGAACTGCCTGGCGCTGGAGGCGGCCGTCGAGCGCAAGGGAACGCCGGCGCGGACCCTGTCGGCGTTCGTGATGCCCGAGATTTCCGAGCTGTTCACCCGCAGTGCAGCGCACAAATATCTGTCCGAGGGGCGAATCGTGCTGCTCGGCGGCGGAACCGGCAATCCGTTCTTCACCACCGACACGACAGCGGTGCTGCGGGCGGCCGAGATCGGAGCGCAGGCGGTGCTCAAGGCGACCAATGTCGATGGCGTTTACAGCGCCGATCCAAAAAAGGACCCGTCGGCGAAGCGCTTCGACCGGCTGACGCACTCGCAGGCGATCGCCGGCGACTACAAGGTGATGGATGCGACCGCATTCGCGCTTGCCCGCGAGACGTCACTGCCTATCATCGTATTCTCGATCGCCGAGCCGGGTTCGATCGGCGCGATCCTGCGCGGGACCGGCCACGGCACGGTGGTTGCCGGCTGATATGGCAGTGCTGCTTCGAACCGCGGGCTTTAAGACGCCGGCGGCTGGTTTCTAAGGAGGGGAGAGTGTTATGCCCACGCCCGGTTTTGACATCAACGAATTGAAGCGCCGCATGCAAGGCGCGACCCACTCGCTCAAGCACGAGCTGGGCGGCCTGCGGACCGGCCGCGCGGCGGCATCCATGCTGGAGCCGGTGCAGGTCGAGGCGTACGGCTCGCACATGCCCCTCAACCAGCTCGCGACCGTCAGCGTGCCCGAGCCGCGCCTGCTTTCCGTCCAGGTATGGGACAAGTCCATGGTGAAGGCCGTCGAAAAGGCGATCGTCGATTCCAATCTCGGCCTCTCGCCCGCGACCGAAGGACAGGTGCTGCGCCTGCGGATTCCCGAGCTCAATGAGGAGCGGCGCAAGGAACTGGTGAAAGTCGCGCATAAATACGCCGAAGCCGCCAAGGTTGCGGTCCGCCATGTCCGTCGCGACGGACTGGATATCGTCAAGAAGCTCGAGAAGAATCACGAGATTTCCGAAGACGATCAGGAACGGCTCGCCCACGAGGTGCAGAAGGCGACCGACGGAACGATTGCGGAAATCGATCAGTTGCTTGCGGCGAAGGAAAAGGAAATCCTCACCGTTTGATGGCAACGTTCAAGAGTTGAGACTGGCCCTGGATTTCAGATAATGCCGAACGCCGCCGCCCCCGCCACGGAAGGACCGGATCGATCCGTCCCGTTGCATGTGGCGATCATCATGGACGGAAACGGGCGCTGGGCGGCAGCGCGCGGCTTGCCGCGTGCCGAAGGCCACCGCCGCGGTGTCGAGGCACTGCGTCGCGTCGTTCGCGCCGCCCATGAACTCGGCGTGCTTTACCTCACGATCTTCTCGTTCAGCTCCGAGAACTGGTCGCGGCCGGCGACCGAAATCGGCGATCTGTTCGGACTGCTCCGCCGCTTCATCCGCAACGATCTGGCGACGCTGCATCGCGACGGCGTGCGCGTGCGCGTGATCGGCGAGCGGGAAGGGCTGGAGCCCGATATCTGCACGCTATTGAACGAAGCCGAGGAACTGACCCGGGCCAACACCGAGCTCAATCTCGTGGTCGCATTCAATTACGGATCGCGCCAGGAGATCGCCGGCGCCGCGCAACGGCTGGCGCGCGAAGTGGCGGAAGGCAAGCGCGATCCCGCCTCGATCGACGCCGATGCGCTCGGCCGCTATCTCGATGCGCCTGACATTCCCGATCCCGACCTGATCATCCGCACCAGCGGCGAGCAGCGGTTGTCGAACTTCCTGATGTGGCAGGCGGCCTATAGCGAACTCGTGTTCGTGCCGATCCACTGGCCGGATTTCGACAAGGCCGCGCTGGAAAGCGCCATTGCCGAATACGCCAGACGGGAACGCCGTTTCGGCGGTCTGGCCGCGAAAACCGGATCGTGACCGAACGCGAAGCCGCGCCGGCGGCAGCGAGCCCGCCCGATCCGCGAATTCGCGAATCTGAGTCGCGCAACCTCGTCATGCGCATCGCCGCAGCCGCCGTGCTGATTCCGCTTGCGGTTGCGATCGCCTATGCCGGCGGCTGGCTCTGGGCCACGCTGGTGACGCTGGCCGCCATCGGCCTGTTTGCGGAATGGCTCGCGATCGTCGGTCTCAGCGCGATGCGCGTGACGGTGCCGGGTGTGGCCGCGCTTGCGATCGCCGGGCTTTGTTTTGCGATTGGCCGCCTCGATGCCGCGCTGATCGTGCTCGGCGTCGGCTTCGTTGCCGTGGTGTCGATCGCGCCGGAGCGGCGAAGCTGGGCGGCGGCGGGATTTTTGTACGCGGCGGCGGCCGAGATCGCGTCGGTGCTGCTGCGCCTCGATCCCGTCAAGGGATTCGCCGCGCTGATGTTCGTGCTGCTGATCGTATGGGTGACCGACAGCGGCGGCTATTTCGCGGGTCGCCGCATTGGCGGTCCAAAACTTTGGCCGCGCGTCAGCCCGAAAAAGACCTGGGCGGGCGCCGCCGGCGGGTTCGCCGCCAGCCTCGCCGTGGCGTGCGGATTTGCCGCGTTCGATCTGGGCAGAATCGGGCCGTTATTGATGCTTTCCGGAGCCCTTTCGGTCGTTTCGCAGCTCGGCGATCTCTTCGAATCCGCCGTGAAGCGGCGTTTTGACGTAAAGGACTCAGGTCACATTATTCCCGGCCACGGCGGGCTAATGGATCGCCTGGATGGATTTGTCGCAGCCGTCGTCGTGGCGGCTCTTTTCGGTCTTCTGCGGGGCGGCGCCGATGGCGTCGGCCGCGGTCTTATGGTTTGGTGAAACGATGAGCGCAGTTCCATTGCGTAACAACAAGGCCGCGGTAGCGGATGCGCGCACTGTGACGGTGCTTGGCGCCACCGGTTCGATCGGCGACAGCACGATGGATTTGCTGCGCGGCGCGCGCGACCGCTATACCGTCGAGGCGCTGACCGCGAATTCCAATGTCGAAGCGCTGGCCAAACTCGCCAAGGAATTCGGCGCGCGATTCGCGGCGATCGCCGACCCGGCGCGACTCGGCGAACTGAAAGCCGCTTTGGCAGGCACAGGCATCGAATGCGGCGCCGGCGAAAGCGCCATCATCGAGGCCGCCGCGCGTCCCGCCGACTGGGTAATGGCGGCGGTGAGCGGTGCGGCCGGGTTGAAGCCGGCGCTCGCCGCGGTCGACCGCGGTGCGGCGGTCGCGCTCGCCAACAAGGAGTGCCTGGTCTGTGCCGGCGATTTCTTCATGCAGCGCGCGGCCAAAGCCGGCGCCTGCATCCTGCCGGCGGATTCCGAGCACAACGCACTGTTTCAGGCGCTCTCTTCCGGCAATCGCGAGGAACTGGTGCGCGTGATCATCACCGCCTCGGGCGGGCCGTTCCGCACCTGGGCGCCGGCCGACATCGAGCAGGCGACGCTGGAGCAGGCTCTGAAGCATCCGAACTGGAGCATGGGCCAGAAGATCACCATCGATTCGGCCTCGATGATGAACAAGGGCCTTGAAGTCATCGAAGCCTCCTACCTCTTCGCGCTTTCGGCCGACGAGATCGACGTTCTCGTGCATCCGCAGTCGATCATTCACGGCATGGTCGAATTCTCCGATCGTTCCGTGGTGGCGCAGCTCGGCGCGCCCGACATGCGCATTCCGATTGCGCACTGCCTTGGATGGCCCGAACGAATCGTTGGCCCCTCGGCAAGGCTCGATCTCGCAAAAATCGGACAGCTCACCTTCGAGGCGCCGGATTTCGAGCGGTTCCCGGGCTTGCGGCTGGCCTACGAAGCGTTACGTACGGGACGTGGTGCGACCACGGTATTCAACGCTGCCAATGAGGTGGCGGTGGCGGCGTTCATTTCCGGAAAGATCAAGTTCGGGTCGATCGCACGCCTTGTCGAAGCCACCATCAACGACTGGATTCGCGCCGGGAACCTTGCGCCCTTGAGCTCGGCCGACGACGCGATTTCCGTTGACCATAACGCGCGAAACAGAGCCGCCTCCCTATTGCCTCAAATTGCCTTAAAGGCATCGTAGAGGCTTGGGGACGGAGCCTTTGGCTCTTGTCGAGGGGAACCTGATGTCAGAGTTTTTTCTAAGCAGTTTCAATACGTTGGGCCATGGGCTCATTGGTTACATCATTCCCTTTTTGTTTGTTCTGACCATTGTCGTGTTCTTTCATGAACTCGGCCACTTCCTGGTCGCCCGATGGGCGGGCGTGAAGGTGTTGACGTTCTCGCTCGGCTTCGGGCCGGAACTCGCGGGCTTCAACGACCGTCATGGCACCCGCTGGAAGATCTCCGCGATCCCGCTTGGCGGCTATGTGAAGTTCTTCGGCGACGAATCGGAAGCCTCCACGCCTGCCTCGGCCGAAACGCTGGCCGGCATGACAGAGGAGGAGCGGGCGGGCAGTTTCCATCACAAGAAAGTTGGAGCGCGCGCGGCCATCGTGGCCGCCGGTCCGATCGCGAATTTCATTCTGGCGATAGTCATCTTCACCTGTCTCTTCACCTTCTTCGGCAAGCCGAGCACGACGGCGCGGGTCGACAAGATCGAAGCCAGCAGCGCCGCCGAGCGGGCAGGCTTTCAGGTCGGCGATATCGTTACCGCCATCGACGGCAAGAAGATCGGCAGCTTCTCCGACATGCAGCGCTTCGTCAGCGTCCGCGCCGGCGACACTATGACCTTCACCGTCAAGCGCGGTGATTCGACGCTGCAATTGAAGGGCACGCCGGAACTGCGCGAAGTGAAGGATCCCTTCGGAAACACGCAGCGGCTCGGGATTCTCGGCATCACCCGCGCGACCTCGCCGGGCGAAGTGACGACGGAGAAGGTCGATCCGGCCAGCGCGTTTTGGCTCGGAATCAAGGAAACTTGGTTCGTCATCGACCAGACGCTCTCCTATATCGGCAACATCTTCACCGGACGGGCGAGCGCCGACCAGATCGGCGGACCGATTCGGATCGCGCAAATTTCGGGCCAGGTCGCCACGCTGGGGCTGATTCCGCTGCTACATCTGGCGGCGGTACTGTCCATTTCGATCGGACTGCTCAATCTGTTCCCGGTGCCCTTGCTCGATGGCGGCCACCTTTTGTTCTATACGGCCGAGGTGCTGCGGGGCCGTCCTTTGTCGGAAAAATCCCAGGAATACGGGTTCCGCGTGGGGCTGGTTCTGGTGCTGATGTTGATGGTGTTCGCTTTCTATAATGACTTCCATCAGGTGCCTTGGCTGAAGGGGTTGTTCGGGAGATCTTAGAAGCGGCTTTTTTGTGACGTTGCCCATTGGCAACGTCTTGGAATGAAAATGGAATCGCACCGGATGTCTGGTTTGCCGCCCTGTCGAAATTGGCTACAAGCAATGCAACTTTGGGATTCTGTCGGTTCGTAGGGGTACGAGCCGGCACGGCAATGACGAGGGCGCGTTGCGCATGATGTTGGGAATGCGAGTGCGGGGGGCTCTGCTGGGCGCTCTGATCATGGTGGCCGCGCCGATGGGGAGCGTGCTGGTGTCTGTGCCGGCTTCGGCCCAGACCGTGGCGTCGATCTCCGTTGAGGGGAACCGGCGCGTTGAGGTCGAAACCATCCGTTCCTATTTCAAGCCGGGTCCCGGCGGCCGCCTCGGGCAGGCCCAGATCGACGACGGCCTGAAGGCGTTGATCGAAACCGGCCTGTTCCAGGACGTGCGAATAAACCAGGTGGGCGGCCGGCTGGTCGTGACCGTGGTCGAAAACGCCGTGATCGGGCGCATCGCCTTCGAAGGGAACAAGAAGGTCAAGGACGAGCAGCTTTCGGCTGAAATCCAGTCCAAGCCGCGCGGCACGTTCTCGCGCCCGATGGTCCAGTCGGACGCCCAGCGCATCACCGAAATCTACCGGCGCTCCGGCCGCTATGACGTGCGCGTCACGCCTGAAATCATCGAGCAGCCGAACAACCGCGTCGATCTGATCTTCACGGTCACCGAAGGCACCAAAACGGGCGTCAAGTCGATCGAGTTCGTCGGCAACGTCGCCTATTCGGCCTATCGCCTGAAGGACGTCATCAAGACCCGTGAATCCAACCTCTTGAGCTTCCTCGGCGGCGCCGACGTCTATGATCCCGACCGGGTCGAGGCCGACCGCGACCTGATTCGCCGCTTCTATCTCAAGAACGGTTATGCCGACGTGCAGGTGGTCGCCGCGCTGACCGAATATGACCCGGACAAGAAGGGTTTCCTCGTCACCTTCAAGATCGAGGAGGGGCAGCAATATCGCGTTGCTTCCGTCGACTTCCAGACCTCCATCGCAACCCTCGATACCGCCACGCTGCGCAGCTTCTCGCGCGTCAGCGTCGGCTCGGTCTACAACGCCGAGGCGCTTGAGAAATCCGTCGAGGAAATGCAGATCGAGGCCTCGCGGCGCGGTTATGCCTTCGCCGTGGTGCGTCCGCGCGGTGATCGCAATTTCGAACAGCACACCGTCTCGATCGTGTTCGCCGTCGACGAGGGCCCGCGAACCTATATCGAGCGCATCAACGTCCGCGGCAACACCCGCACCCGCGACTACGTGATTCGCCGAGAGTTCGACCTTTCCGAAGGCGACGCCTACAACCGCGCGCTGGTCGATCGTGCCGAGCGCCGGCTGAAGAACCTCGACTTCTTCAAGAGCGTGAAGATCCTGACCGAGCCGGGCTCGTCGACCGATCGCGTGATCCTGATCGTCGATCTCGAAGAGAAGTCGACCGGCGACTTCTCGGTGTCGGGCGGCTATTCGACCACGGACGGCGCGCTGGCCGAAGTCAGCATCTCCGAGCGCAACTTCCTCGGTCGTGGCCTGTATGCGAAGGCAGCCGTGACCTACGGTCAGTATGCGCGCGGCGGTTCGCTGTCGTTCGTCGAACCCTACCTGCTGGACTACCGCGTAGCCCTCGGCCTCGATCTGTTCTATCGCGAGCAATTGGCCAACAGCTACATCTCCTACGGCACCAAGACGCTGGGCTTCAGCCCGCGGCTCGGCTTCACGCTGCGGGAAGATCTTGCGCTGCAGTTGCGCTACTCGATCTATCAGCAGGAAATCTCGCTGCCGAACGCGCTCGCGAACTGTAACAACAACACGTCGAACTCGCTGCTCGCGTTCAATCCGACGCCGGCATTCGTGAACTCCGTCGGCGGGCCGGGTGGGTTGCCAGCTCCCGCGACAGACGCCTCCGGCATCGGCCTGTGGTGCTTCAGCGACGGCGAAGCCTCGCTGCCGGTTCGCAGGGAACTGCAGGGTGGCAAGGCACTGACCTCGTCGGTCGGCTATTCGCTGAACTACAACACGCTGGACAACAACAAGAACCCGACCGACGGCTTGCTGATCGACTGGAAGCAGGACTTCGCCGGTGTTGGCGGCGACGTGAAGTACATCAAGTCGGCGATCGACGCGAAGTACTACACCCCGCTGGTTGCCGATATCGTCGGCCTGATCCATCTGCAGGGCGGCATGCTCAACCAATTCGGCGGCAGCGAACTGCGGATGCTCGATCACTTCCAGATGGGCCCGAACCTGGTTCGTGGTTTTGCGCCGAACGGCATCGGTCCGCGCGATTTGAATCCGTTTGGCACACGTGACGCGCTGGGCGGCACCAAATATTGGGGCGCTTCGTTCGAATTGCAGATGCCGTTCTGGTTCCTGCCGAAGGAAGTCGGGCTCAAGGGCTCAGTCTATGCCGACGCTGGCGGACTGTTTGATTACAAGGGGCCGACGTCCTGGGCGCAGACGGGCGAAGTCAATGTGCCTGGCTGCGTGCCGCCGACGCAGGCGACGGCGACCACCCCGGCCAATGCCGGAACTTGTACGGGATTGCAGTTCGACAATGGCAATGTGGTCCGCACCTCGGTCGGTGTCGGCTTGATCTGGGCCTCGCCGTTCGGTCCGCTGCGCTTCGACTATGCGGTTCCGCTTACCAAGGGTCAGTTCGACCGCGTGCAAGAATTCAAGTTTGGCGGCGGCACATCGTTCTAAGGTGTCTTGAAGCGAAACGGACTCGGATCAGGTCCGCGTGACGAGAATGCCAGGGAACAAGAGGGGTCGGCTCCGTTTCTTCGGAGCCGGCGCTCCGGTGTGAACACCGGCCGAACTGCGACGGGTGGAATGGCGCAGCCGATATTCTTCAAGCAACCCCCTTCGTCGACGCTGGCCGAGATTGCAGCGCTGACGGGAGCGGTATTGGTCGACCCCGTGCGGGGTAGTCACGTGATCAGGGCTCTGGCTTCGCTCGACGAAGCCGGCCCGATGCATCTGGCGTTTTTCGACAACCTCAGATACGCCGATCAGCTCAAGGCAACAAAGGCCGGCGCCGTTCTGGTCAGCCCGCGCTTCGAGGCCCAGGTGCCCGCCCATGTGGCGGTGCTGCGGGCCACCCAGCCGTTCCGCGCCTTCGTGAAGCTGGCGCGCGAATGGCACGCCGATGCGCTTCGTCCGCAATCCTGGTTCGACAATGACGGCATCGCGCCGTCGGCCATCATCGATCCGTCGGCCCACCTGGAAGACGGCGTGATCGTCGATCCGCTGGCGGTGATCGGGCCCCGGGTCGAGATCGGCGCCGGGACCGTGATCGGCGCCGGTGCGGTGATCGGCGCCGACGTCAAGATCGGCCGGGACTGCAATGTCGGCGCCCGCACGGCCATCCAGTTCGCCCTGATCGGCAACAACGTCCTGATCCATCCCGCCTGCAGCATCGGCCAGGATGGCTACGGCTTCATTTTCTTCGGCCCCGACGGCCACCTCAAGGTGCCCCAGACCGGCCGCGTCCTGATTCAAAACGATGTCGAGGTCGGCGCCGGCACCACCATCGACCGCGGCAGCCTGCGGGATACCGTGATCGGCGAGGGCACCAAAATCGACAATCAGGTCCAGATCGGCCACAATGTGACCATCGGCAGGCACTGCCTGCTCGCGGCCCAGATCGGGCTCGCGGGCAGCCTGACGATCGGTGACAACGTCGCGCTGGGGGCGAAGGTGGGCATCAACAACCACCTCAAGATCGGCGACGGCGCCCAGGTAACAGCCATGAGTGCGGTCAAGGACGACATTCCGCCCAATGGCCGCTGGGGTGGCCATTTTGCCAAACCGACCAAGCAGTGGTTCAGGGAGATTGTTGCAGTGGAGCGACTGGTGCAGGGCGGCACGGCCGGTCCGAAAGGCGAAGGACAGGAGTGATGGAGGAGGCAGCGGTCAGATTCGAGCTCGTGGACATCAACGAGATCCTCAAGACGCTCCCGCACCGTTATCCGATGCTGCTGATCGACCGGGTGATCAATATCCGGACCGATTACAGCGGCATCGGCATCAAGAACGTCACCTTCAACGAGCCGCCGTTTCTCGGCCATTTTCCCGAGCGTCCGGTCTATCCCGGCGTGATGATGATCGAAGCCATGGCACAGACCGCCGGCGTCATCGGCATCAAATCGGTCGAAGGCACCGAGAAGCCGCGTGCGGTTTATTTCCTCACCATCGACAAGTGCAAATTCCGCAAGCCCGTGATGCCTGGCGATACCATCGAGTATCACATGCGCTCGATCGGCCGCCGCAAGGCGATGTGGTGGTTTCACGGCGACGCCAAGGTAAACGGCAGCGTGGTCGCGGAAGCCGACGTCGGCGCGATGCTGACGGATTGAACCGGATTGCATTCATCCGTCACACAACCGACGTCTTCCTGATGTCCTTATTCAATCGTTGGTAGTGGAACCCGCGCCCTCGGCATTGAAGAAATTTGCAGATTAAAATCCGCTTCGGGTCCGCGCTTTTTTGACGGAGGCGTCCGTGAACATGCTTGCGTCCGTTATTTCGTGCTTGGTCATTTTTTTGCTGATGTCGCCGCAAAGTTACGCGGCTGAACTGGATGGTCTCGTATCGTCTCTCAAGGACGGTGGCTACGTCGTCGTGTTTCGACACGGCGCCACCGACGACAGCCAGAAGGACGTCTACCCCTTCAAGTTCGACGACATGAGCGCGCAACGGCAACTGAGCGAGAAGGGCCGCACGCTGGCGCGCGAGCTTGGAGCTGCGCTGAGTAAATTGGGCGTGCCGATCGGCGAAGTCTACACAAGCCGGCTGAATCGGGCGGTTGAAACCGGCAAGCTCATCGGCGGCAAGGATGTGGCGCCCGTGGACGAGTTGACCGACAGCAGCGCCGGCAGCGCGTCTGGAATGGCCAATCCCGACGGCAAGAACGACAAGGCCGGCCGGGCCGTGCGCGACCTCGTCAATGCGCCTCCCAAAGCCGGCGTCAACAATCTGGCGGTGACGCACAAGACCAATGTCACTGATGCCTTCGGAAAGGAATTTGCCGACATCCGCGAAGGCGAGGCGCTGGTCTACAAAACCAGCAACTCGGGCTCTGCCGTCCTGGTCACACGCGTGCAGGCCGGCGAATGGATCGCGCTGGCCGGCAGTTAGCCATAGCGTTTTCGAGCCCCGGACTTGATCCGGGGTGAGTACCGGTTCACGTAGCAATCAAGTTTACGTAGATTAGATGACGTAGACTTATCTGCGGCAGAAAACGCGTTAAAACAAGAGTCTAGAGCTTCAGTTCTGATTCAATCAGAACCGAAGCTCCAGATTTGGTTTCGCCACGAGGGAACTTCGACCCGCCCTCAGGTTTGTAGTTCCGGTGGAAGAGGTTGTTGCGGAGACGGGCCGCATGAAATTTCTCAGAGTTGCGGTTGCGCTGATAGCCTCAGCCGCTGTTTTCGCTGGAAGTGCGGTGGCCCGCGATGACGGCCGCTACGCCAACTCCCCGCTCAAGCCCTGGTTCGACAGCCTCAGAAGCGGGAAGGGGCCATGCTGTTCGGATGCCGATGGCTCCGTCGTTTCCGATGTCGATTGGGAATCGAAGGACGGTCACTATCGCGTCCGGCTCGAGGGCCAGTGGATCGACGTACCCGACGATGCTGTCATCACCGTGCCAAACCGCGCCGGCCGGACCATGGTTTGGCCTATAAAGGGGGCATCCGGGATTTCGATCCGCTGCTTCCTGCCTGGCAGCATGATCTAGCGACGGCTTGCCTCGACTCTCGTCATGGGAATCAGGCTGGCGGCAGGTGAATTTGCAGCCGGACGCGCCGACACATGACGTAACCATACGTCACTGGACAGCGTTGGTACGTCGCGCTAACCACCCGAAAACGCGAGGTATTCGCGTCCAATCGATGGGCTGGGCAGGTTAATGAGTACGATCGATCCAACCGCGCGGGTTGAGGATGGCGCTGTGATCGGCGAGGGGACGACGGTCGGTCCCTATTGCATCATCGGCCGCAACGTCGTTATCGGCGCCAACTGCAATCTGATCGCGCATGTTCACGTTACCGCGCAGACAACGATCGGGGCCGGCTGCACGATCTATCCGTTCGTTTCGCTCGGTACGCCGCCGCAATCGCTGAGCTACAAGGGTGAACTGACCCGGCTCGAGATCGGTGCGGGCTGTACCATCCGCGAATCCGTCACCATGAACGCCGGCACGCTTGCCGGCGGCGGCGTGACGCGGGTTGGCGAGCGCGGCTACTTCATGAATTGCAGCCATGTCGGGCATGATTGCCAGGTCGGCAATGAGGTGATTTTTGCAACCTCCGCCACGCTGGGCGGTCACTGCGAGATCGGCGACTTCGTCTTCATCGGCGGGCTGTCGGCGGTGCACCAGTTCACCCGAATCGGACCGCAGGTGATGGTCGGCGGCGTCTGCGGCGTGCGCGGCGACATCATTCCATTCGGGCTCGTCAACGGCCAGTATGCGAGCCTCGAAGGGCTGAACATCATCGGCATGAAGCGCCGCAAGTTCACCAAGGAGCGGCTGGCGACGGTGCGCGCGTTCTACCAAAAGCTGTTTCACGGTCCCGGCATCTTTGCCGAGCGGCTGAATGCGGTGCAGCCGCTGGCCGCAGAGGATCCGGCGATCGCCGAAATCCTCGCCTTCATCGCGCAAGGCAAGCATCGCGCGCTCTGCCTTCCCGCCGGCGACGGCAACAAGCAGTGATGACGGGATCGCCGCAGCCATGAATTCAGCGGCTTCCGACATTTCTTCGCCCGTCGGCGTCATCGCAGGCGGCGGCGCCATGCCGTTCGCGGTGGCGGATTCGCTCAGCCAGCGCGGGATCGCGCCGGTGCTGTTCGCGCTCCGCGGCGCCTGCGATCCTGATCGCGTCGGGCGCTTTCGCCATCACTGGATCTCGGTCGGTCAACTCGGCCGCGCGACAAAACTGTTCCGCAGCGAGGGCTGCCGCGACCTGATCTTCATCGGCACGCTGCTGCGCCCGGCGCTGTCGGAAATCAGGCTGGATTGGGGAACGATCCGCGTTATGGGCCGAATCCTGGCGGCATTTCGTGGCGGTGACGATCATCTGTTGTCGGGAATCGGCCGCATCCTCGAACAGGACGGTTTCCGGATGGTCGGTATCCGGGAGGTCGCCCCCGATATCCTGATGCCGGAGGGCAACATTGCCCGCGCCACGCCCGATTCCGCTGCTAGCGCTGACATCGCCATAGGGCGGGAGGTGCTCGGCGCGCTCGGGCCGTTCGACATCGGCCAGGCCGTGGTCGTGATCGACGGGCACGTGGTCGCGGTTGAGGACATCGAGGGCACCGACGGGCTTTTGGCGCGCGTGGCGCGGCTGCGCGAGGCGGGGCGCATTCGCGCCAAATCCGGCCGCGGCGTGCTGGTGAAGGCGCCGAAGCGCGGACAGGATTTGCGCTTTGACCTGCCGGCCGTGGGCGCGAAAACCATCGACGGCGCAGCGACGGCCGGGCTCGCCGGTATCGCGGTGATTGCCGGCCACACGATTACCGCGGACTCGCAAGCCATGATCGAGGCTGCGGACAAAGCCGGCCTGTTCGTCCAGGGCTTGTCAGCGTGACGCCGTCTCGCGCCACCGCCGGGATGGAGCGGAGGGTATTTCTGATCGCGACGGAAGAGTCCGGCGATCGCCTCGGCGCCAATTTGATGAAGGTGCTGCGCCAGCGCCTCGGCGACGCGGTGCAGTTCGAAGGCGTCGGCGGCCGCGCGATGGCGCGCGAAGGCCTGGAGTCGCTGTTTCCGATCGAAGAGCTCTCGATCATCGGGCTTGCCGCCGTCGTCAAGGATCTGCCGAAGATCCTCGGGTTGATCAAGGAAACCGCCATCGCGGTGACGGAAGCCGCGCCGGATATTCTCGTCATCATCGACAGCCCGGACTTTACCCATCGCGTCGCCAAGCGCGTTCGCGCCAAGAATCCCAGGCTGCCGATCGTCAATTATGTATCGCCCTCCGTCTGGGCGTGGCGGCCCGGCCGGGCGCGCGCGATGCTGAAATATGTCGACCACGTGCTGGCACTGCTGCCGTTCGAGCCCGAGGCCTATCGCAGGCTGCGCGGGCCGCCCTGCAGCTATGTCGGCCATCCCCTGACCGAGCAGTTGTCGTCGCTGCGCCCGAACCCCGAGGAAGCCGCGCGGCGGGCGCAATCGCCGCCGGTGCTCCTGGTGCTGCCGGGCAGCCGGCGCAGCGAAATCCGCCATCACATGGCGGTGTTCGGCCAGGCGGTGGCGCGGCTGCAGGATCAGGGCGTCGGGTTCGAACTGGTGCTGCCGACCATGCCGCATCTGCAGGAGGCGGTGGTGGAGGCGGTGAAGGGCTGGCCGGTGCAGCCCCAGGTCGTGATCGGCGAGCAGGAGAAGCGGGCGAAGTTCCGGATCGCGCATGCGGCGCTGGCCAAATCCGGCACCGTGACGCTGGAGCTGGCGCTGGCCGGGGTGCCGATGGTGACGGCCTACCGAACCGGCTCGGTGGAGGCGTGGATATTGCGCCGGGCCATCAAGGTGAACTCGGTGATACTGGCCAATCTCGTGATCGGCGAGAATGTCATTCCGGAATTCCTGCAGGAGGATTGCACCCCGGAAAAGCTCGCGGCCGCGCTGCGTGACGTGCTCGGCGACACCGAGCCTCGGCAGAGGCAACTCGAGGCCTTCGGCAAGATCGACGGAATCATGTCGACCGGCAACCAGCCGCCGAGCGCGCGCGCCGCCGATATCGTGCTGGCAACGATGTGGCAGGCGCGGCGGGGGTAGGTTTCGTACGAAAGCCGGACGCGACGAACCGCATCCGGCTTTCAATCTGTCGTATACGCGACGTGCTTACTTCCGCTTGTCCATCGCGACGTAGTCGCGGCGGCCGACGCCGGTGTAGAGCTGGCGCGGACGGCCGATCTTCTGCTGCGGGTCCTCGATCATCTCGCTCCACTGGCTGATCCAGCCGACGGTGCGGGCGACCGCGAACAGCACGGTGAACATCGAGGTCGGGAAGCCCATCGCCTTCAGCGTGATACCCGAATAGAAGTCGACGTTCGGATAGAGCTTGCGGTCGATGAAGTACTGGTCGGAGAGCGCGATCTTCTCCAGCTCCAGCGCCACCTTCAGCATCGGGTCGTCGCCATGGCCGGTCTCGGCGAGCACGGCATGACACATCTTCTGCATGATCTTGGCGCGCGGATCGTAGTTCTTGTAGACGCGATGGCCAAAGCCCATCAGGCGGACTTCGCTGTTCTTGTCCTTCACCTTGGCGATGAATTCCGGAATCTTGTCGACCGAACCGATGTCGGCGAGCATCGCAAGCGCGGCTTCGTTGGCGCCGCCATGCGCCGGGCCCCACAGGCAGGCGATGCCGGCGGCGATGCAGGCGAACGGGTTGGCGCCCGAAGAGCCGGCGATACGCACTGTCGAGGTCGAGGCATTCTGCTCGTGGTCGGCGTGCAGGATGAAGATCTTGTCAAGCGCGTCAGCGAGCACCGGATTGATCTTGTATTCCTCGCAGGGCACCGCGAAGCACATGTGCAGGAAGTTCTCGGCAAAGGAGAGCGAGTTCTTCGGATACATGAAGGGCTGACCGACGGTGTACTTGTAGGCCATTGCGGCCAGCGTCGGGACCTTCGCGATCATGCGCATCGAGGCGATCATGCGCTGCCGCGGATCGTTGATGTCGGTCGAGTCGTGATAGAACGCGGCGAGCGCGCCGACGGCGGCGACCATGATCGCCATCGGATGGGCGTCGCGGCGAAAACCCTGGAAGAAGCGGGCCATCTGCTCGTGAACCATGGTGTGATGGATCACGCGGCTGTCGAAATCCTGCTTCTGGGCGGCGGTCGGAAGCTCCCCATAAAGCAGCAAATAACACGTTTCGAGGAAGTCGCCGTTTTCGGCGAGCTGTTCGATCGGGTAGCCGCGGTATTCCAACACGCCGGCGTCGCCGTCGATATAGGTGATCTTCGACTGGCAGCTACCGGTGGAGGTGAAGCCGGGGTCGTAGGTGAACATCCCGGCCTGGGCGTAAAGCTTGGCGATGTCGATGACATCTGGCCCCACCGTGCCGCTGAGGATCGGGAAATCGTAGGTCTTGTTACCTACCGTGAGCGTTGCAGTTTTGTTGCTGGATTTTGCGTCCATCGTGAATCCCCGATGAAATCGTTACGAAAAACCGCGCCGACCTTGGTGCCATTTTCTTGTCAGCAGCAAGGAAGCCGGATTGTCTAGAAGCGGCGCCAAAGGCGTAGCTTATTGCCCTGTGCACTGCAAGATGGCCACGGCCCCCCATATGGTAGGGGCTTATCTGGCCGCCTGATCGCCCAGACGAGCCAGGCATTCCTCCCGCCCCAGTACCGCCAAAACATCAAAAATTCCCGGCGAAGTCGTGCGTCCGGTCAGCGACACCCGGAGCGGCTGGGCGACGGCCCCAAGCTTGAGGTTGTTCTGCTCTGCGAAATTCCGCATGGCGGCTTCCGTGGTCTCGGCGTGCCAGTCAGTGACGGCCTCCAGCGCTATCCGGAGGTTTCCGATCAGCGCCCGGGTTTCCGGCGTCAGCAGGGCGGCCGCCTTGGGCTCGATCTGAAGCGGACGGTCGGCAAAGATGAAGTAGGCGCCCGATATCAGCTCGATCAGGGTCTTGGCGCGCTCCTTCAAGCTCGGCATCGCCCGCAACAATTGCGCGCGTGTGGTGTCGTTGAGTTTTGCCTTCAACTCGGCGCCTTCGGGGACGTAGTCGAGCACGCTCTCGAACTGGGATACCAGTTCGCGGTCGTCGGCGTGGCGGATGTAGTACCCGTTGAGGTTCTCAAGTTTCGCGAAATCGAACCGCGCCGCGGACCGCCCGATGGCAGGCAAATCGAAAGCGTCGATCATCTCCTGCGTCGAGAAGATTTCCTGGTCGCCATGGCTCCAGCCGAGCCGGACCAGGTAATTGCGCAGCGCCGCCGGGAGGTATCCCATGGCGCGGTAGGCATCGACGCCGAGCGCACCGTGGCGCTTCGACAGCTTTGAGCCGTCGGGCCCGTGGATCAACGGGATGTGGGACATGTTGGGGATGTCCCATCCGAGCGCGTCGTAGATCTGCTTCTGGCGCGCGGCGTTGATCAGATGGTCGTCGCCGCGGATGACGTGGGTGACGCCCATGTCATGGTCGTCGACCACGACAGCCAGCATGTAGGTCGGGTTGCCGTCGCCGCGCAGCAGCACGAGATCGTCGAGGTTCTCGTTCTGCCAGACCACGCGGCCCTGAACCTGGTCCTCGATCACGGTCTCGCCGGTCTGCGGCGCTTTCAGGCGGATGGTCGGCTTCATGCCGGCGGGCGCCTGAGACGGATCGCGGTCTCGCCACATCCCGTCATAAAGGCGGGTGCGGCCGTCGGCGCGCGCCTTCTCGCGCATCGCCGTCAGTTCCTCCGCGGTGGCGTAGCAGCGGTAGGCCTTGCCGCTGGCGAGCAACTGCTCGGCCACTTCACGGTGACGTACGGCGCGGCTGAACTGATAGATGACGTCGCCGTCCCAATCGAGCCCGAGCCACTTCAGCCCGTCGAGGATGGCGGCAATCGCCGGCTCGGTGGAGCGCTCGCGGTCGGTGTCCTCGATCCGCAGCAGCATCTTGCCGCCGGTCTTCTTGGCGTAGAGCCAGTTGAACAGCGCGGTCCGGGCGCCACCGATGTGGAGGAAGCCGGTGGGCGAGGGGGCAAAGCGTGTGACGACGGAATCAGTCATTACCGGGACGGGGCCTATGCATGAGCGGCCGTGGTGTATAGCAGGAACGGTACATAACTAAACCCTCGCTATGGGCAAAGCAGGCTTGGCTCGCAGGGGCGAATTTGGCAGAAGGTTCGCCAATCCCTAACAGGAACTCGGAATGACCACAGAACCGGTAACGGCAGAAGCAGGGCGCGATTTCATCCGCGACATCGTCCAGGCGGATCTCTCTTCCAAAAAACACAGCCGGATCGTGACCCGATTCCCGCCGGAGCCGAACGGCTACCTGCATATCGGCCATGCCAAGTCGATTGCCCTTAATTTCGGCATCGCGCAGGAGTTTGCGGGAAAGTGCCACCTGCGCTTCGACGACACCAACCCGACCAAGGAAGAGCAGGAATATATCGATTCCATCCAGGCCGACGTGCACTGGCTCGGCTATGACTGGGGAACCGATCTCTATTACGCCTCCGATTATTTCGAGCGCCTGTACGACTGGGCAGAAGGCCTGATCAAGGCCGGCAATGCCTATGTCGACGACCAGTCGCAGGAGGAAATCCGGATCAACCGCGGCACGCTGACGGAACCTGGCAAGAACTCGCCGTTCCGTGACCGCACGGTGGAGGAAAACCTCGACCTCTTCAGGCGCATGAAGGCGGGCGAATTCCCGAACGGCACGCGCGTGCTGCGCGCGAAAATCGACATGGCCGCGGGCAATATCAACCTGCGCGACCCCGTGCTCTACCGCATCCTGCATGCCGAGCACCCGCGCACCGGCACCAAATGGTCGATCTATCCGAGCTACGACTACGCCCATGGCCAGTCGGACGCCATCGAAGGCATCACGCATTCGATCTGCACGCTCGAATTCGAGGACCACCGGCCGCTCTACGAATGGCTGCTCGACAAGCTGCCGGTGCCGTCAAAACCGCGCCAGTACGAATTCGCCCGCCTGAACCTGACCTACACGCTGCTGTCGAAGCGCGTGCTGACGCAACTCGTCCGCGACGGCCACGTTTCGGGTTGGGACGATCCGCGCATGCCGACCATTGCGGGCCTGAAGCGGCGCGGTGTGCCGCCGGCGGCGGTGCGCGAATTCGTCAAGCGCATTGGCGTGGCGAAATCCAACAGCGTGGTCGATGTCGGCATGCTGGAATTCTGCATTCGCGAGCACCTCAACAAGACGGCGCAGCGGCGCATGGCGGTGCTGCGGCCCTTGAAGGTCGTGATCGAGAATTATCCGGAAGGACAGGTCGAGGAGCTCGAAGCCGTCAACCATCCCGACGATCCTTCGTTGGGCACCCGAAAAATTTCATTCGGCCGCGAGCTCTACATCGAGCGCGACGATTTCATGGAGAATCCGCCGAAAAAATTCTTCCGGCTATCGCCGGGCAACGAGGTGCGGCTGCGCTATGCCTATTTCGTCAAGTGCACCGGCGTGATCAAGAACGATGCCGGCGAAGTCGTCGAACTGCGCTGCACCTATGATCCCGCCACCAAGGGCGGCAACGCCCCTGATGGACGCAAGGTCAAGGCCACCATGCACTGGCTGTCGGCCAAGGATTCGATGCCGGCGGAAGTCCGCGTCTACAATCAGCTCTTCGCGAACCCGAGCCCGAACGCCGCGAATTTCGCCGCCGATCTCAATCCGGAGTCGCTGGAAATCCTGCCCGACGCCCGGATCGAGCCTTCGGTTGCATCAGACAATTCGGGCGAGGTGGTGCAGTTCGAACGGCAGGGCTATTTCGTGCGCGACCGGGATTCGGCGCCGGGCAAGCCGGTGTTCAATCGCACCATCGGCCTGCGTGATACGTTTGCGAAGGAAGTCGGCGGGAAGGGGTGAAGTCCAGCGATGGGATCATCCGCGCGCAGCGGGACCGATGACATCGTGTCCGGCATCATGGGAAAATGGGCGACAGCGTTCAGCAGGCTGGACGCCAGTGCGCTAGCGTCGCTCTATTCGAGCAACGCGTTCTTCTTCGGCTCGAATCCAAACCTGTATCGCGGCAACGACGGTGTTGCCGCCTATTTCGACGCGTTGCCGAGGTGGCATTCTCCGACGGTCAAGTTCACTGACGTCAGGACCGCGCACGCCGCCCCCGACCTGATCAACGTCGCGGGCACGGCGTCTTTCGTCGTCGAGGAGGATGCTGAACCCCTGGGTGATTATTCGCGAAGGCGGCGAATGGAAGATCGTCAGCCATCACGTGTCGTCAAAGACCCCGCTGATTGACCCGTAGGCAGGTTGCGCGTTAGTTGACGCGGTCGCTGCTAGGGCGTGAACCCAGAGATCAGAGGCGTTGGCGAACGTTCGCTTTGGAGCGCACTCAGTTCCGAGCATTACCTCAACGCGCGCTGAAGGTGAGGCCAGCGCGCTCCTTCAGACGCTTGCGCAACGCCGGACCCATCAGCGCGCCCGGCGTCCAGTTGCCGCCATCGCCCTGCACGTCGCGCACAAGGCAGAGAGCGCTCTCGGCGATCATCTTGCAGGTCGAGCCGTAGCCCGGATCGCGGTCTCCCGTGACTACCGTCTCGACCCGTTCGCCATCCGGCAGCTCGCCCAGGAAGAGGATGTCGTAGAAGCCCCTCTCGCGCTCTTCCCGAGTCGGGCCTGCGCCGGGTTTGAAACCGCGGGTCGCGAACAAGGAAATCATCGTGGCGAACGTCTCGGTCGCCACGCCAGCGACTTCCCCAAATGCCGGCGCGACCATCATCTCGTCGTAAATGAAGTCTGTGCCGTAGGGATGACCCAACAGGAAATTCGTGCGGTGCACGTTCTTGGTGTTGATCGGCGCCATTGGGAACGGCACGAGCCACGCGTTCATGCTCGGGTCATATTCGGGGATGAGGCCCGACGGCTGAGACGGCCCGGTGAACCCCGGCGTCAACGCGAAGGGATCGGTCAGCAGCCGGATCAGGGCCGGGTCGCGCGCGGCGGCGGCTAACGTCGCCCCAGCGCTCGCCGCGGTGCCGCCAGACATGCCGCCTTTCACCTTGCGCAGGCGCGCTTTGACCCGCCGCGCCGGGCGTCCGAATTTCTCGCGCGCCTTCTCCTGCAACGTGAGCACGCCGAGATCGAACGGGATGGAATCGAAGCCGCAGGAGAATACAATGCGCGCGCCTGTCCGTTTCGCTTCGTCGTGATGGGTGTCGATCATGCGCCGCATCCAAGCCGGTTCGCCGCACAGATCAACATAGGCCGTGCCCGTGGCCGCGCAGGCGGCCACAAGCTCGGGACCGTGGAGCTGATAAGGTCCGACCGCTGTGATGATCACGGCCGCACGCTCGCACATCGAACGCAGGCTGGCCGGCTCGGCGGCATCCGCCTTAACCAAAGGCAAATCGTCTGGTGCGCCGATGTCGGCACGCACCTTCTGGAGCTTGTCAGTCGAGCGTCCTGCCATCGCCCAGGACGGAGCATCGTCGCCGCGATAGGACGTCGCCAGATATTCGGCGATGAGACGGCCAGTGTAACCCGTTGCGCCGTAGACGATGAGGTCGAAGTCCCGCTTCACGACGTTGGTCCTCCTCGAGACCCGGGAGAGTTATCTTCAGATCCGTGTGCAATCGCAGGACACGACCGCGCGCCGCTTCATCAAACTCGCATCTACGAATTTGGCTACGCGCGAATGAGTCCATGCTGCTAGATATCGTAATACAAATGAAACTCGTATGGGTGAGGGCGCAGCCGGATAGGATCGATCTCCTTCTTCCGCTTGTAGTCGAGCCAGGTCTCGATCACGTCGCCGGTAAACACATCGCCGCGGAGCAGGAAAGCGTGATCGCGCTCGAGCGCGTCAAGCGCCTGTTCCAGCGACCCGGGTGTCGACTTCACGTCCTTTGCCTCGGCGGGCGGCAGGTCATAGAGGTTCTTGTCGATCGGCCGGCCCGGGTCGATCTTGTTGTTGATGCCGTCAAGGCCGGCCATCAGCATCGCGGCGAACGCGAGATAGGGGTTGCAGGAGGGATCCGGCGAGCGAAACTCGACTCGCTTGGCCCGCGGGTTCGGCGAATACATCGGAATCCGGCAGCAGGCTGAGCGGTTGCGCTGGGAATAGACCAGGTTGATCGGAGCCTCATAGCCTGGCACCAGGCGCCGATAGGAGTTGGTGGTGGGGGCGCAAAGCCCGCATAACGCCCAGGCGTGGGTAAGGAGCCCGCCGATGTAGTAACGGCCCATCTCGCTCAGCTCGGCGTAATCAGCCTTGTCGTAGAACAGATTGGTCTCGCCCTTCCACAGGGACTGGTGAACATGCATCCCCGAGGCGTTGTCCTCGAACAGCGGCTTCGGCATGAACGTTGCGGTCTTGCCGTGCTCGCGGGCGGTGTTCTTCACCACGTATTTGTAGATCATCAGATTGTCCGCCATGCGGGTGAGCGTGGTGAAGCGCATGTCGATCTCGTTCTGGCCGCCGGTCGCGACTTCATGGTGATGGGCTTCGATCTGGATGCCCAGCTGTCCCATCGTCAGCACCATTTCGGTGCGGAGAGCCTGCATGCTGTCGGTCGGGGGAACGGGAAAATATCCTTCCTTCGGGCGCGGCTTGTGGCCCAGATTCGGCGCTTCGTCCTTGCCAGTATTCCAACTGCCTTCGCTGGAATCGATTTCGTGGAAGGCGTAATTGATGTCCTGTCCATAGCGCACGTCGTCGAACACGAAAAACTCCGCCTCCGGGCCGAAGTAACTCGTATCGGCGAGGCCAGTGCCCTTCAAGTTGGTTTCGGCCTTCTGGGCTATGTAACGGGCGTCACGGCTATAGGGTTGACCGGTCACGGGGTCCCTGATGTTGCAAATCAGGACGAGGGTCGATGCAGGCGAATATGGGTCGAGGAAGGCCGTTGCCGGGTCCGGCACGACCAGCATGTCGCTTTCCTGAATTTCCTGGAAGCCGCGGATGGATGAGCCGTCGAATCCAATGCCTTCGCTGAGAGCATCGATATCAGCTGCATCCGGCGGGACGGAAAAATGCTGCCACACCCCAGGCAAGTCGGTGAAGCGCAGATCGATCATCTGCACTTTCTCTTCCCTGATCGCCTTCACGAGATCTTCGGCTGTCGCACACTTCGGAAACATGGCTTCACTCCTGTCATGGAGAGCCGCATCTTGGAGGTCAGGTTGCCCTTCAGCCGCGACCAGGCGGATTGCGACGGAACCTGCTCCAGATCCTACCTGGCCGCGCCGGCAGCTTCAGCTTTGGTGCGGCCCGCGCATGAGCTTCATGGCGTCTTCGATATGCCGCCAGGTTCTGGCCAGCTCGACGTCGCCTTTTGCTTCGAGCTCGATGGCGTTCTGGGCGGCTTCCGCAATGGCCTTGGCGCCATGTGCTTCCAGCAATTGCCGCGCATAGTCGTGGATTTCGATTTCTCGCATGGCGTCATCCTCCGCTCGTTCTGAGCGCAACCGTGAATTCCAGTTGGGCCGATAGCCGTAGACGTTGACACCTCGTCAAGCGCACACAGTGTGCATCCTGCTGCGGCGCACTTGCAAGAGCGCTTTCAAGCGCACTTTCCGGGCGGTGGGCTGCCGGGATTGGATGGTGGCGCCGGCGCCTAGCAGCCCCGGCAAATGCTGCGCAGGGATTTGGCGAGCAGGGCATCTTCCTGCGACACGGGCTCGTACGGTTTTTGCTGCGCCTGCTTGGCCTGTTCGTTTTTCTGCCGGGCGGCCCGGTCAGCATCCTGGCGCTTATAGCATGCCTCGCGCTCGGACTTCGCCTCGATGAAACGGCATTGTTCGGCTGTGGCAGCGGCAGTCGCCGAAGCGGTAATCACGAGGGCGAATGAAAGGCAGGCGGCAAATTTCATGCAGCGACTATAGCGCGAGCCGCAGCGCATTTCTTCAGATTTCTGCCTGAATACGCAAAGCGCAGGGATCTTTAACGCAGGTCAATCAACGGCGGCGGAATGCTTCCGGTGACTTCCGATGTGTCACCGGAGATGCGCCAAGCGGCTACTCCGAAGCATGCCGTAAGCATCAGAGCCGTCACAAGTAGAAGCGTGCAAGAAAACTGGCTCACGTCGTGCTCCGCAACCAGCCTGAATTTCAGTGAACGAGCACGCTCTGCCGAGTCGGAAAATGCAGTTGGGCTGACCTAACGATAGTTTTCCACGCTCAAGTGACGTCTTTGGCGCAAATCGGTCGGAGAGGTCGCGCGGGCGTCGCGGCCCGTTTCCCGAGGTTTCTGCATCCGTTCCGCTAGCGGCCGCAATACACCGTCCGGTAGTCTTGTGCTCTCCACGGGATTGCAAGGTGTAACCAGCGTGGCGGAGCAGGGCGACATTTCGGGCCGGAAGCGGGGCTATGCCGGGACCTGGCCGCCGCGCGCGGCGGCGCCTATCGGCGGCCTTGCGCCATCGCGTCCGGCCTTCTGGCCGCCGCTGATCGAAACACTGCGCACATGGGTGCGCGCGGAAGCCGGGGCCGGCCGCTTGCTGCCCTGGATACCGGTCGCCTTCGGCACCGGCATCGCCTTTTACTTTGCCGCCGATCATGAGCCGGTTTTGTCGGCGGCGGCCATCGTGGCCATCGCGCTATGCGCGGTCGCGGTGCTGCTGCGGCGGCAGAAATTCTTTCCTGTCGCCGTCATGGTCGCGGCGGTCGCGGCGGGCTTTGCGGTCGCGACGTGGAAGACCGCGCGGATTGCGCATGGCGTGCTGGCGCGGCCGATGTTTTCGGTATCGCTGACGGGCTTTGTCGAAACCCGCGACATTCGCGAGCGCACCGACCGTTTTGTGCTGCGCGTCGTCACCATGGAAAGCGCGCGTGGAACGACAAAGCTGGAACGCGTGCGGCTGTCAGTGAAGAAGGGCACGGCGCCCGCGGTCGGCAGCTTCGTCGAGCTGAAGGCGCGGCTGTTGCCGCCGCTTTCGCCGGTGCGGCCAGGCAGCTACGATTTCAGCCGCGACATGTTTTTTGCCGGCATCGGCGCTTCCGGATTCGTGATGGGTGCGATCAAGGCTGCGGAGCCGCCCGCCACCGGCGGCGGGCTGCGCCTGCGTTACTCGGCGTTCATGCAGGGCCTGCGCGACACCATCGACGGGCGGATCAGCACCGCGCTGGAGGGCGACAAGCGTGCCATCGCCACCGCGCTGTTGACCGGGCGGCGCGACGCGATCTCTCAGCCGGTGAACGACGCGATGTTCATCTCGGGCCTCGGCCATGTGCTGTCGATCTCCGGCTATCACATGGCCGTCGTCGCCGGCGTGGTGTTCTTCGCGGTGCGGGCGCTGCTTGCGCTGTTTCCCGCGCTCACGGCAGGCTACGCCATCAAGAAATGGTCGGCGGCGGCAGCGTTTGCAGCCGCCGCGTTCTATCTGTTGCTGTCGGGCGCAGAAGTGGCGACGCAGCGCTCGTTCTTCATGACGGCCGTGGTGCTGATCGCGGTCATGGTCGACCGTCGGGCCATCACGTTTCGCACGCTCGCGGTCGCGGCCTTGATCGTGCTGGCGGTCGCGCCGGAAGCGCTGGTGCATCCGAGTTTCCAGATGTCGTTTGCGGCCACGCTGGGCCTGGTCGCGCTGGTGCAGATCGGCATGCCCGGCCTGTTCGCAACGCCCGATCACACCGCAACCGCCCGTGCGGCGCTGTGGGGCGGGCGCGAGCTTACGATGCTGCTGCTGGCCTCGCTTGTGGCGGGGCTCGCGACCATGCCTTACGCGGCCTTTCACTTCCACCGGGTCACGCCCTATGGTGTGCTGGCCAATCTGGCGGCGATGCCGGTGGTCTCCGCGCTGGTGATGCCGGCGGGCCTGCTCGGCCTCGTCGCGATGCCGTTCGGTTTCGATCGCCCGTTCTGGATGATCATGGGTACAGGCATCGACTGGATGATTTCAGTCACGCAATGGGTCGCAGCCTTGCCGGGCGCGGTCGGCCGCGTGCCCGCCTTCGGCATCGGCCCGCTGATTGCGGCGAGCCTCGGCATCATCCTGCTCGGCCTATTGCGCACGCCGCTGCGCTGGTCGGGCGCGGTGCTGGTGCTGTCAGCGGCGCTCTGGGCGGCGAGGGTGCCGCAGCCGGATATTTTGATCTCCGCCGACGGCCGCCATGTCGGCGTCCGCGGCCAGGACGGCCGGCTGCATCTGATGCATGCGTCGAAGGGCTCCCGGGACGCCTTCCTGCTGAAGGAGTGGCTGGCGGCGGATGCCGACGCCCGTACGGCGGCGGACGCCTCGCTCACATCAGGTGTATCATGCGACGACCTTGGCTGCGTAATGCAATCCGCCGGTGGCGGCCTGGTCGCGCAGGCGCTCAGGCCCGAGGCGCTGGCGGACGATTGCGAGCGCACGGCGCTGATCGTGACCCAGCGGCAGGCGCCTGCGGCCTGCGCGGCTTTGGTGATCGATGCCGACCGCCTGCGGCGGCAGGGTGCTATGGCGTTGCAGCGAAGCCGCGAGGGATTTGTCGTCGAAGCGGCCAAGCCGCGGGGCATCGACCGCCCGTGGTCGCCTGCCGCAGCCGAGAGCGAGGCCGACGCCACCGTTCTTATGCCGCGTATCGTGCTGCCTCGCGCAGTCGATGCGACGCCGGCCGAGGCCGACCTTCAGGCGGAGGAATAGAGCGTTTTCCAGCGAAGGAGGCCGGTTCGCGTCAAGAAAACGCGTCAAACCAAAAATCTAGAGCCCCAGGGCTCCAGACTGATATCAGTGCTCGTCGACCGAAGGAGTTGAGGGACTGGGACCGGCCGGTATTTCGAACGCGCCGAGGTGGAATTCCTCCGGCGCATCGGGGTCCGATGGCAGGTTGACCAGCGTGAACGACGCTTCGGGGAATTGCCGCCAGATCGCGAGATCTTCGGCCGTGATGGTGAGCCAGCCGTACCGAAACATGTACCGTCCGGGCTCAGTGACGCGTCCGGCTCTTTGCCATGTGACTTTATTGACCACCGACTGCCCCTCGGTGCCGAATTCTCAAAAACTATATCACGACGATCCGCCGGCCTGAACCGGCGGATCGCATCTGCGTGGTGTTTATCCGGTCACGATGGATTCGGCCGGAAGCGATTCCGCAGCCTTCGGCACACGTTCGCCCTCGGTCACCGGCAATTGCAGCACGGTCGCGCGCTGGCCTTCGCAAAGCTGGGTCACCAGCACATGGCTCCCGTCGGGAAATTCGATCGCGTCATGGTGACGGTCGGATACTTCAGGTTCGATCTGGTTGAATTTGCCGACCCGCCAGTCGGTGGTTCGCGTCCAGATCCAGCGGTTGTCGTATCTGACGTCCTCGGCGAACGCCAGTTCGGTGCCGGGAAGCATGCAGACCGCTACTGCAGGCTCGCGTTCGGACGCAAAACCGCGGGTTGATGTACCGCGGAATGTCGTGGTGATCAGCGTCTCGCCGACTTTGGCAGGCCGCGTCGCCACAGCGTGCAGGCTATAGTCACACATCGGATGGCTCCCTCGTTTGAGATAGCGGACCCGTGTCTGGAAGGAGGCACAGGCCTCTATCAGAGTGGACTTGTTCAGAGCGGACTCTGGCGCAGAGCGTTCTCTTGTTTCTGGGCAATTCTGCGACTGGCGCACTGCGTATAAATCACAAACGCGCTAGCGCAGGTTGGTTCCAGGTACGGCACAAAAAACCCCGGCCGTAGGCCGGGGCGGGTTGCCGTCGCAGTCGTATCCCACACAGCAAACCGTCAATACTTCCGGTACAGCCCGATCAGCTTGCCCTGAATCCGGACCCGGGTTCGGCGGCAGGATGCGCACTTCATAGGCGGCATTGGCGGGCTCGAGCGCAATCGAGGCGCCGCGGCGGCGGAAGCGTTTTAGCGTGGCTTCCTCCTCGTCGATCAGCGCCACCACGATGTCGCCGGTGTCGGCGGTCTCGTTGCGCTGGATCAGCGCCATGTCGCCATCGAGAATGCCGGCGTCGACCATGGAATCGCCGCGCACTTCGAGCGCGTAGTGCTCGCCGGAGCCAAGCATGTCGGGCGGCACGCTGATGGTGTGGCTGCGGGTCTGCAGCGCCTCGATCGGGGTGCCGGCGGCGATCCGGCCCATCACGGGGACGGCGACCGGGCGGTTGCCGTCGTCCTCGGCGGCCGGCGCGCTCACGGAGCGTTTGCCGAGCGTGCCTTCGATAACGCTCGGCGTGAAGCCGCGGCGGCCGTTGCCGGCGGCAGCCAGCTCCGGCAGCTTGATGACTTCGATGGCGCGGGCGCGGTTGGGCAGGCGGCGGATGAAGCCGCGCTCCTCCAGCGCCGTAATGAGGCGGTGGATTCCGGACTTCGAACGCAGGTCGAGCGCGTCCTTCATCTCGTCGAAGGAGGGCGGTACGCCGGCCTCTTTCAGCCGTTCATTGATGAAACGCAGAAGTTCATACTGTTTGCGCGTAAGCATCGCGAGCAATCCCCCGGTTGGCGTCGTCCTTGGTTCCGAATCCTCAGGGCCCAGATCGCGGGAGTCCCCAAACTCCGGACCACAGACACTAGCAGTCGAAACAAATCATGAACGGACACTATATGTTCGATATGTGTTCCGCAACCACTTAATTTCAGGTGAACGCGTCGCGGCCTACCCTTAAAGGCACCGTTCGGGGCGTTATTCCGGCAGCCGGAGCAGTTCGCACCGCGACCCCTTTGCGGCAGCCGCCGCGAACGGCGGACGTATCACAAGTGCCCGTGCCGCAGCGAGATTTCCTAATAGCGATGAGTCCTGGTGGTTGACCGGCACCGCGATCAGCGTGCCGTCTTCGCGCGCTTCGAGGCGGGCGCGAAGATAGTCTTCGCGCTGGTCGTTGGCAGCGAGATCGCGCCCGAGGAGAGCGCTTTCGCGCCGATGATGGACGGTGTCGCGGCCCGATAGCGCCCGAATCAACGGCACCAGAAACAGGAAGCCGCAGACATAGGAGGAGACGGGATTGCCGGGCAGGCCGATCACCCGCATCGCGCCCAGCCTTCCATGCATCATCGGCTTGCCCGGCCGCATCGCGATACGCCAGAACGTGATGGCCGTCCCCTCGGCCTCCAGCGACCGCTTGACGAGGTCGTGGTCGCCGACCGAGGCGCCGCCCATCGTGATCAGGATATCTGCTTCAAGCTCGCGGGCGCGGCGGATGCCCTGCGCGGTGGCGGCGACCGTGTCGGCAGCGATCCCGAGATCGACGACCTCGGCGCCCTCGGCGCGCGCCAGCGCACGGATCCCGTAGCCGTTGGAATAGACGATCTGGCCCGGCCCCGGGGTCGATCCCGGCATCACGAGCTCGTCGCCGGTGGCGAGCACCGCGACCTTCGGGCGGCGGCGAACGGAAAGCTCCGGATAGTTCATGCCGGCGGCGAGCGACAGGTCGCGGTCGGAGAGGCGCCGTCCGCCGGTCAACAACACGTCGCCCTCGCGGAAATCGACACCGGCGGCGCGAATATGCCGCCCCTTCACGGCGGCTTCGGTGACGGCGATGCAATCGCCGTCGATGGCGGTGTCTTCCTGGATGATGACGGCGTCGGCGCCGTCAGGGATCACGCCGCCGGTAAAGATCCGCACCGCTTCGCCTCTGCCTACTTTCCGCTCGAACGGGCGGCCGGCCGCGACCTCGCCGATCACCTTCAGCCGCGCCGAGAGATCGGCGGCATCCGCCGCGCGCACCGCATAGCCGTCCATCGCCGACATCGCCTGCGGCGGTTGCGTCCGCCGCGCGGCGACGTCGCGCGCCAGCACGCGATGCCAGGCATCGTCGAGCGCGATCAATTCCTCGGGCAGCGGTTCGGCGCCGGCAAGGATCGCAGCAAGCGCATCGGCGACGGGCATCAAGGCCACGGGCAGACCTCCTGGAGCATGATCCGGAAAAGTGGACACCGGCTTTCCGAAAAGATCATGCTCAAATTAAAGAGATAGAGCGGGATGTCGATTCGAAGAAAAGTCATCCTGCTCTATACTTCGAGTGCGGTCAGTGCCCTCGCCACGTCATCCGTCGATGTCACGTGGATGGCACAAAGGCCGCGCGCCCGCGCACCTTCGATATTGGCGGCCGAGTCGTCGAAGAACAGGATCCGCGACGCCGGCACGCCGATCGCTTTTACCACATGATCATAGGCTTCCGCGTCGGGTTTGCGCAAACCGATGCTCGAGGACAGGAATATCTCGCGGAAATGGCTGAGCAGGTCGGCATAGGTCTGTGAGAAATGCGCGACATGGGCCGGATTGGTGTTGGAAAAAGCATAAAGCGGCATGCGCTTCGCCGCGTTCGCCAGGAGCGGCGCAATGCCCGGCATCTCGCCGGTGAAGATCGCGTTCCAGCCTTCCAGGAACTGCGCGTCGGTGAGGCCGACGCCGAGCGACTGGCGCAGGCCCGCAAAGAACGCGGCGTCGTCGATCCGGCCGATCTCGTGATGCTTGAAACTGTCATCGACGACAAAGCGCCGGGCGAGGTCGGCGGGCTCGCAACCGGCATGCCGGGCCCAGTTCGTCATCACCTGATCGAAACTGATGTCGAGCACGACACGGCCGAGGTCGAACAGCAACACGTCGACGGAGGAAGGCGCTGACGGCAAATTCATGGCCATCGTTTACAAAACTGGTCAGGCGTGGG
This sequence comes from Bradyrhizobium sp. AZCC 2176, assembly GCF_036924645.1. NCBI lineage: Bacteria > Pseudomonadati > Pseudomonadota > Alphaproteobacteria > Hyphomicrobiales > Nitrobacteraceae > Bradyrhizobium > Bradyrhizobium sp. AZCC 2176. The sequence continues at coordinate 5,653,847 of NZ_JAZHRX010000001.1, forward strand.
CAACGGGCTGAATTCGGCCCGATCCGGCGCTTAAGCCGGTGCCCGAGCCGTGCTATAGCGCTTTCGGCCGAAAGCCTGCCCTGGACTTGATCCGGGGTGGGATGCCGGTTCGCGTGAGGAAAAGCGCGTCAAAAATAGCGCCTTAAGTGCGCCTTGGGTCGCAAGAGAGGGAGTGATGGCATGAAAATCCTGGGCCGAATTTTGGGCGCTACATGTGTGATCGCTGCGCTGACCGGGCCGGTCTGGGCCCAGAATCCTGTTCCCAGATACGGTGAGGTCGACAAGGAAAAGTCGGCAACCGAAAAAGCGGCCGAAAGGGATGCCGAAAGGGCCTACAGGCGCTCGCTCGGCAATATCCCGGAGCAGAAGAGCACCGATCCCTGGGGCACCATGCGCAGCGACAGCGCGCCGCCGAAAGCCGCCGCCAAGGCGCCGCCGGCCAAGCCGAAGGCCAAATCCGCTGACGGCGCCGCAAAGTAGGCCGCTAAAGACGTGGATGACCGGCACAAGGCCGGGCATGACGACTCCAAATGTAACGTGATGATTTCATTCAGACTCTGAAAACGCCGTAATGGTCCGGGTCGGCGTGCCTTGATCCGACCAAAAAGCCATTGTGAGTTGGCGGGGCTGTGGGACAGGGGCGCCGATTCACGGGAATCGCGGGCATCCGTCAGCCAAAGGGGACGCCGCACGATGCGCAGGAATTTTGCCTTTCTTCTCGGCACGGTGACGGGCGCATGTCTGACCGTTCTCGTGGTGGGACCGCAGGGGGCTAACCCGGTGGCGGCGGCAAAGGCCGCGGCCCGTTCCGACGCCTATACCCAGCTCAACCTGTTCGGCAGCGTGTTCGAGCGGATCAAGACCAGCTACGTCGAGAAGCCCGACGATTCCAAGCTGATGGAAGGCGCCATCAACGGCATGATCTCCGCGCTCGATCCTCATTCGCGCTACATGAATGAGAAGGGCTGGAGCGACATGCAGGAGACCACCCATGGCGAGTTTGGCGGGCTCGGCATCGAGGTCACGATGGAAGATGGCCTCGTCAAGGTGGTGACGCCGATCGACGAGACGCCCGCGGCAAAGGCCGGCATCCTGTCGGGTGACGTGATCACCCAGATCGACGACGAGGTCATCCAGGGCATGAGCCTCGAACAGGCGGTGAGCCGGATGAAGGGCCCCGCCAACAGCAAGATAAGGCTGAAGGTCGCGCGCAAGGGTTCCGCCGCGCCGATCGATATCGCCATCGTGCGCGAGATCATCCGGGTGCGGCCGGTCCGGCACAAGACCGACGGCGGCGACATCGGCTATATCAGGATCACCCGTTTCAACGAGCAGACCACCGATGGCCTGAAAAAGGCGATCGCCAGCATCGCCAAGGAGATTCCGGCGGACAAGCTCGCGGGCTATGTCGTCGACCTCCGCAACAATCCCGGCGGATTGCTCGACCAGGCCGTTTCCGTGTCGAGCGCCTTCATGACGAGGGGCGAGGTGGTTTCAACGCGCGGCAGAACCTCGGAGGAAACCCAGCGCTTCACCGCGCGCGGCGGCGATATCACCAAGGGCAAGCCGCTGGTCGTGCTGATCAACGGCGGCTCGGCTTCCGCGTCCGAGATCGTCGCCGGTGCCTTGCGCGACCACAAGCGCGCCACGCTGATCGGGACGCGCACCTTCGGCAAGGGCTCGGTGCAGACCATCATCCCGCTCGGATCAGGCAATGGCGCGCTGGCGCTGACCACGGCGCGCTACTTCACCCCGTCGGGCCGCTCGATCCAGGCCCAGGGCATCGCACCCGATATCGAAGTGCTGCAGGACGTGCCGGACGAACTGAAGACCCGTTCCGAGCTGAAGGGCGAAGCCTCGATGCGCGGCCACCTCGCCGCCGACGGCGCCGAGCAGGCCGGCTCGCAAGCCTACGTTCCGCCGAACGAGAAGGACGACAAGGCGCTGAACGCGGCGTTCAATCTGCTGCGCGGGGTTACGGTGAATGCGAATGCGCCGGCGGCTGCGAAGCGCACGGTGCCGAACTAGAACGGTTCGTGAGGCGGATTAGCGGCAGGCGTAATCCGCCGCTGACTGTTTGCTGCAGAACGATCCTGCAATGCGACGCCGATGCGTCGTCAACGTCGTAAACTCGAGTCCTCATCGAAACGGCCGATTACGCTTTCGCTAATCCGCCCTACGCATTAGCCACCGCGCAGATCCTTCCTGAACTCGGAAACGCCGGTCGGCGGGATGATGAGTTGTGAGACATAACCTGGATTGAGAATGACGCCGTAGCTTTCCGGCATCCTGAGGAAGAACTCCCTTCCATTCATTTGCAGAACGTACTCCGCCATGCGGCTGTGCAGCCCTGGCCGCGACAGGGCGGAAAAGACGGCGACAAAGGGATGGCCGCCGTTCTCGAACAGCAGCGGATCAAACCCGCTCCAATCAGATTGAACTTCTCCCTTGCTCGATACGAACAGCTTTGATCGGGCGATGATCCTCATCAGATCGGCAACCGGTCGAACGCCTTTTCTTGTATCCGCGATCGCGGTCTCCAGTTCGTTCTCGGGCTTGAACTCTTGCAACTGCACAATGCGCCCCTGCGGCCAGTTGCCGACAATTCATTCCGAATTTGTGGCGCGCGGCGGGCAGGGCGAAGGCATCGGCAGGGCCGCAGCGGCGATCCGGAAACAAGACGTCTTTTTTGAAACTCCGTCTCCACCCAATCGTAGCTCACGGGCGTGATGGTTCACGATGCCGGTTCCACTCCATGCGCGTTCGAACGGAGTAAGTTATGTCGAGAAAATGGACTTTGCTGACCGTGATATTGTCCCTCGGTTCGAGTGGCGCCCTGCAGGCAAATCCGCTCGATTCACCCGACGTCATTTATATCGATGGGCTGCCGTGCAACAGCGCGTGTCAGTCCTACATGGCCTGGTCTGCGCAGGCATTGTCTGCCCGGCACCGCGACCAACGCGAGACCAGCGTGGTAGCGCCGGCTGAGGTGGAAATCGAAAGATTGGAGCCTGCGGCCCGTCCGCGCGTGGCAAGGCATCCCGTGCCGGTTTCCCGTTCGGGGCCGCACGCGGGCACGGCGGCATCGAATGCCAAGGCTTCAAACACTATGGCGCCGAACACCAAGAGGACCGCCGCCCGCAACTCGGCCTATCCAACAACCAGGAAGCAAGTTCCGGCGGCCACGGCGACGGCGGCGCGAGAAAGGGCGGCAGAGAAGGCCGTCGCAGGAACTCAGGAGCCGGAGCGCAAATCGCAAAGCTCCGACAGGCCGGAGCCGGCGAAGGAAATATCCGTCGCGGCGTCGCAGCCCACGGAGGCCCCCAAGTCCGAAGCGAAGTCCGAGGTCACCCTGCCGCCGCCGGCCACGCTCGAGATCGCCGCGACGCCCGCCGCATCCGCCGCAGCACCCGTCACAGCCGCCGCGGCTCCCGCCTTGGCGCCCCGCACAATTCAGCAGCAGGTCGTGGAAGCGACCGGATTGGCCGATCTCGTCACGGCAATCGGGACGGGACGGGAGCCGGCCAACAAATCGGACAATCCCGGAACGGCAGCCGGTGAGGCCAACGATACCGGCAAGACTGGGTCCGGATCGACAGACAGCTCGGACAACCTGGTGGCGCTGGTGCTGGCGCGTCCAGAGATCAATTCGCTATCCGACCTGAACAACAAGAACATCGCGATCGAGGAGAAGCAATCCGCAGCGAGCGGACGCGTCAGCGCCGCGCTCATGGCGGCGGGCGCCGCGGAAGTCCAGTTCAGCGAAGCACAGCGAGGGGCGATCGAGCGGCTGATCAGCGGCGAAGTCCCGGCCGCGGTCCTGACGCTGGCCTCGCGCGAAGCGGCCGAGTGGTTTCCCGACATCGAAGGCTTCAGGACTTTTCGGGTGCCGCTGAAGGCGCGGCTGTAGTCGTCGCGAACAAGCACAGCCGCGGATCAGCCACGGATTGCGCGAATGCGGGCTCGATGAAGAGATCGCGACGTCCGGGAGCTGTCCTCGATATCGCCGCGTTCGTGCGGGTTATCTGTCGGGGAGCCTACGCAGCCAAGTCTGTCTTGCGCTTTCGCCAGTATGCAGTGAAGCCGAGACCGGCAAAGCCGAGGACCATCATCGCCCATGTGTAGCGCTCGGGGACTGCGGCTGAGCTAGTCAGGATGCAATCGGAGCTGACGCCTATTCCGCGTCCTCAATTTCCGAACATGCCCATTTGCGCAAACGTTCCGTCGGCGAAGAACACGGTGCCGCTTCCGCCCCACCCGTGCCGTGGTCGTAGCCGAGTCGGATCAGACCATAGAACAATGCGGCGGCATTACCCGGTTGGGTGTTGACCGGGAACAAATAGGTCTAGATAGTTGACCCAATGTTTTAGGTGGGCAGGCTTTCGATCCCTTCTCGCCGCTTTGCCTTTGTTGCCTTTCCGCAGAACGCGGCGTCTGCCGATCTCAGCAGTTTGATCCAACCAATCCACTAAGGGACAATGATGATCTTGCCGCTACGACCGCAAGCTATCCTTGCTTCACTGGCTATTGCCGCTTTTTTTGTACTTGCGACCGCATATGGGAATGGCGCCTACGCGCAGGTCCAGGTCGCCGTAATTGGTGATAGCAATGTTTACGGCAAGGGCGTCTCATCTTCGGAGAATTATCCGACCAAGCTGGAGGGCGGCTCTCCGAGCACGCGGGTTGGATGTTCGCGTCAGCAATGGTGGTGTGAATGGCGATACAAGCGCTGGTCTCGCAGCGCGGCTAGACTCTGCGGTGCCGGCGGGTACACGCGTTGCTGTTATTTGGGTTGGCATCAACGACGTGCTCCGGCACGGCAAGAGTCGCGCGGAAGTGCAAGCGAATGTAGCCGGCATTGTCAGTCGCCTTCGAGCGAAGGGTATTGAGAGCTATTTCATTCGTCCACCAGTTTACAATGTTGAGGACCACAAAAATCCCGCGCTCACCATTTCGGGAGACAACCATTTCAACGGCGCGGGCTATAGCCGAATGGTGGCAAAGACCATTGGCCCGATACAGGCTTTGGTAGTCAAAGCGAGAAAACAAAAGGGCTCTTAAGGCTGCTATTTTATCGGCGTCGGATTCGCTGCGTATAATTACGAGCTACGGTCGCCGGTCGCGAATTACCGTGTCTCACTTATGGGGTGCAGTCCAGTGCACTTAACCCTTTGGCCCCGTCTCGAGCCTCGCTTGGCAGTCTCGAGAACGCGCTCCGTCTCGCGCTCGATCTACGCTCATGAAGCAGGGCCTTCGCGGGTATGACGATCTGTCTTGCCGCGACAGCGTCGCGTCGCTCGCAATGACGGAAAGAAGCTGTCGTGCAAAAATGCGAAAGTCCCTACGCCGTCCGCACCACAGGCTTGCGTCGGCGCGCGCGGCTCGGGCGCACCGCCGCGGGCTCTTGCCGGTGTGCCGACAGCATCGGCCGGATCTCGGCGGCGGGCTTCGGCGGGCTGAACAGGTAGCCCTGCATTTCCGAACAGCCGAGTTCGCGCAGCAAGTCGCGCTGCTGCTCGGTCTCGACGCCTTCGGCGGTGGTCGTCATGTGGCGATCGGCAGCGATGGTCACAACCGCCTGCACGATGCTGGACGATCCTTCCGGCTCGGCGATGTCGGTGATGAAGCAGCGGTCGATCTTGATCTTGTCGAACGGGAAGCGCTGCAGATAGCTCAGCGAGGAATAGCCGGTGCCGAAATCGTCGAGCGCGATGCGGACCCCGATGGTACGAAGGTCGTGCAGGACGGCGAGCGCCGCCTCGTCGTCACGGATAAGGACCGCCTCGGTGATCTCGAGTTCGAGCCGGTCCGCGGCGAGGCCGGATGCGGCCAGCGCCGCCATCACCTTCAGCGCCAGCGTGCCGCTCCTGAACTGAACCGGCGAGACGTTGACCGCGAGCCTGATATTGCCGGGCCAGCCCGCTGCCTCCCTGCAGGCCGTGGTCAGCACCCACTCGCCGAGCTGATTGATCAGGCCGGTGTCCTCGGCGAGCGGCACGAACTCGGCGGGCGAGATCATGCCGCGCTGCGGATGGCGCCAGCGCACCAGCGCCTCGCAGCCGGTGATCGCGTTGGTCTGCAGACTGAGGCAGGGCTGGTAGTAGACCTCGAAGCCACCGTCGACGAGCGCCTGGCGCAGGTCCATTTCCAGGCTGCGGCGGGCGCGGACCTCGGCTTCCATCTCGGTTTCGAAGAAGCGGTAGGTGCGGCGGCCGGCGGCCTTGGCCGCGTACATCGCCAGGTCCGCGTTCTTCAGGATCTGGTCGATATCGGAGCCGTCCCGCGGCGCCAGCGCGATGCCGATGCTGGCGTCGGTGGTCACCTGGTGGCCGAGGCACTGATAGGGGATGCGGATCGCATCGAAGATGCGGCTGACGAGCATCATCACGTCGTCGGTATCCTCGATCCCGGTCTGGACGATAGCGAACTCGTCGCCGCCGAGCCGGGCCACGAAATCGGTCTTGCGCGTGCAGCCGGCGAGGCTGGCGGCGACCGATTTCAAGAGTTCGTCGCCGATCATATGGCCAAGCGAATCGTTGACGCTCTTGAATTCGTCGATGTCGATATAGAGCACCGCCAGTTGCCGGTCCGGTGCGACGTGGGACAATTCGCGCTTGAGTTGGTCGTGGAACAGCGCGCGGTTTGGCAGATCGGTCAGCGCGTCGTAATGGGCGAGGTGGGTGATGCGCTCCTCGGCGCGCCGGCGCTCGGTGATGTCTTCATGGGTCGCCAGCCATCCGCCGTCCGCCACCGGCTCGTTGACGATCTGGATCGAGCGCCCGTCGGGCGTCGATATGACCATGGCGTTCCGGTGCGCGATGTCGCGCATCACCAGTTCGACGTAATGGTCGATGTCGCCGACGAACGAGCCGGTTTCCTTGCGATGGGCGATCACCTCGCGGAAGCTGCAGCCCGGCTTCACGACGTCGGCCGACAGGCCGTACATCTCGAGATACCGCTTGTTGCAGATGATGAGATGCTGCCTGGCATCGAACAGCAGCAGGCCCTGCGTCATGTTGTTGACGGCGGTGTCGAGACGCTGCTTCTCCAGCGTCAGCCGCTGTCTCGACGCGCGATGCTGCTGCGAAAGCTTGCGGACGACGAGAAACAGCAGGGCGGCGATCGCCAGCACGGAAAGTCCGCTGACCGCGATCAGGATTCCGATCTGCTCGCGCCAGTCGGCCAGGGCGGCCGACATCGTCGTCGATGCGATGATCACAACCGGAAAATTCGTCAGCGCACGCGACGAGATCAGCCGGTCCTCGCCGTCGATCGGGCTGGTGAGGCGCGAGGTGCTATTGGGCAGCTCGAATATCTGCCGTTGGGCGGCCGGACCGTTCTTGAAGTTCTTGCCGATCAGCTCAGCCACGTGCGGGTAACGGGCCAGCAGCGTACCATCGCTGTGGTGCATGGCGATGGTGGCGCCGGGTCCGAGCGCTACGGTTGCGAAGAACTTTTCGAAATTGACGGGTTCGATGCCGCGGCCGATGGCGCCGAGGAATTCACCCTTCGTGCCGGTGACCTTGCGTGCGATCACCGTGGTCCAGGCGCCGGTGATGCGGCTGTAGACCGGCTCGACCAGCATCTCCGGGGATTGCGCGCCGGACTTGAAGGTCCTGAAGAAAGCGCGGTCCGCGGAGTTGACTGTTGGCGGCGGCCAGGCGGCCGATGCGTTGATCAAATTGCCGTCGGCGTCGAAGACGTTGATGCCGCCGACATAGGACAACGCGTCGATCTTGGATTTCAGCATCAGATGGATGTCGTGGCCGGACATCCGGCGCTTGTAGTTCTCGGGCGTTGCGATCCCGCTGGAACGCATGAACGCGATCAGGTCCTTCTGCACGACCTGGAAGTCTTCGAGCTGCTGGTCGAAATGGCGGGCGAGCAGCAGCACGGTGTTTTCCAGCTCGCGTTCGCTGCTGCGCAGCGCGCGCTCGCGGGAATTGCCGGCCATGATGGTCGCACCGATCGCGATGGTGGCAATCAGCAGCGTGCCGCCGAGGATCAACCAGCGGATCGGGCCGCCGCGGAAGGCGGACGCAATCCTGAAGGAAGTGCTGCCGGTCGAAGCCATTGAACGCGATCGCTGCCGAGAAAATGAACTTCCGGAAGCGGAGTCTCCCAACCCCCGGCTCATGACTTCGATAGCGCGCCGAGATGGAATTGACGTTAGCAAGCCTGGTTAATGAAGCGTTAGCCGGTGGCGACGGGTTCCGCCGGCAACCACAGGGAGCGTGGTTCAACGATGGAACCGGCCAAGCGCACAGAGAACCAAGCGCGATCGCGCAAGGAAATCGGCGGACCGGATGTTGCCGGTCGATGGCAGGAGATTTGCCGGATCACTGCATGCGCGTCGCGGAAGTGCGTGCACGCTTCTTCACCACGCCGACCGCTTGAGTCCCGTCCGGCCTGAGGTCGCCCTGGCTGAAGCGCCGCGGGTCGGTATAGGGATTGCCAGGCCCTTTGTTCTGGCAGTTGGCGTTCGGATAGAAGAACGCGCAATAGCCGGGTTCGGAGATCACCTGCTGCGCCAGAGCAGGTGTCATGGCAGATGCGGTGATGAGGGCGAATGCAGCCGACGCGCCAACCAGCCTGTAGATCGACATCGGATTCCTCCTGGTGAAGGTCCCGAACGAAACAACCCCGCAAGCAGGCAGCGCATTCCTCGCCGCGCCGGTCACACACGCGTGACTTCACCCGAGGCGGTGGCCGGTTCACTGCCCGGCGCGATAATGGCCGGACTTGCCGCCGATCTTCTCGACGAGATGGATGCCTTCGATGCGAACGCCGCGTTCGACCGCCTTGATCATGTCGTAGATCGTGAGGCACGCGACCGACACCGCTGTCAGCGCTTCCATCTCGACCCCCGTAGGGCCGGTGACCTTGACGGTGGCGCGAACGAGACAGCCCGGCAGTTTCCGGTCGGGCGTGATGTCCAGCGTCACCTTGGACAGCGCCAGCGGATGACACAGCGGGATCAATTCCGACGTGCGCTTGGCCGCCATGATGCCGGCGATGCGGGCCGCGCCCAGCACGTCGCCCTTCTTGGCGTTGCCGGAGACGATCAGATCGAGCGTCGTCTTGGTCATGATCACGCATCCCTCGGCGACCGCCGTGCGCTCGGTGGCGTCCTTGGCCGATACGTCGACCATCCGCGCTTCGCCGGACGCATTGATATGGGTGAGGACGGAGCCACCTTTGGAAGCTTTGCCCTTGGAAGCCTTGCCCTTGGAAGTCTTGCCGGCCATCTGCTAGCCGGTCCCGGCGGCGCGCGGGCTATCGCTACGCGTCAGCAGCGCGCGGGTTGCCGCGGTGACGTCGGCCTGCCGCATCAGGCTTTCGCCGACCAGGAAGGTCGACATGCCGACGCGCTCGAGCCGGGCGAGATCGGCCGGCGCAAAGATGCCGCTTTCGCCGACCATCACGCGATCGCGCGGGATCAGCGGCGCCAGCGCCTCGCTGGTCGCCAGCGTGGTCTCGAAGGTCCGCAAATTGCGGTTGTTGACGCCGATCATCGGCGAGCGAAGCTTCAGCGCGCGATCGAGCTCGGCGCGGTCGTGGATTTCGATCAGCACGTCCATGCCGAGCGCAATCGCCGTGTCCTCAAGATCCTTCGCGGTGGCATCGTCGAGCGAGGCCATGATGACCAGGATGCAGTCCGCGCCGTGGGCGCGGGCTTCCACCACCTGATAGGCGTCGAACAGGAAATCCTTGCGCAGCACCGGCAAGTTGGTCGCTGCGCGCGCCGCGACCATGAAGTCGAGATGGCCCTGGAACGAGGGCGTGTCGGTCAGGACCGACAGGCAGGCCGCGCCGCCGGCCTCGTAGGCCTTGGCCAGCACCGGCGGATCGAAATCGGCGCGGATCAGTCCTTTCGAGGGCGATGCCTTCTTCACTTCCGCGATCAGTGCATAGTCACCACGCGCAAGCTTGTCGCGGATCGCGCGCAAAAAACCGCGTGGCGGTGATGCTGTCTTGGCGCGGGCCTCGACCTCGGACAGCGGATGCGCCAGCTTGGCCGCGGCGATTTCCTCGCGCTTGTAGGCCTCGATCTTGGTCAGGATATCGGACATCTCTGGTGGCCCCTCGGGTCAGCCGCGCGAGACCGCGATCAGGTGTTTCAGCCGCGCCGCCGCAGCACCGCTGTCGAGCGACTTGGCGCCGATCGCGACGCCCTCTTTCAAGTCCTTGGCACGGCCGGCCACGATCAACGCCGCCGCGGCGTTCAGCAGCGCGACGTCGCGATAGGCGCTGGGCTTGCCGTTGAGCACGCTCGATAGCGCCAGCGCGTTGGCGTCGGCATCGCCGCCCTTCAGCGCGTCGACATTGCAGCAGGTGAGGCCTGCATCTTCCGGTGTCACCTCGAAAGTGCTGATCTTGCCATTGTCGAGGCTGGCGACAAAGCTCGGGCCGGTGAGGGTGATTTCATCGAGCCCGTCGGAGCCGTGCACCACCCAGACGGATTCGGAGCCGAGATTTTTCAGCACCTGCGCCAGGGGCTGCACCCAGTGCCGCGAGAACACGCCGACCATCTGCCGCTTGACGCCAGCCGGATTGGAGAGCGGGCCGAGCAGGTTGAAGATCGTGCGGGTGGCGAGCTCGACCCGGGTCGGGCCGACGTTCTTCATGGCCGGATGATGCGCCGGCGCGAACATGAAGCCGATGCCGGCCTCGGCCACGCAGCGGCCGACCTGGTCGGGCGTGAGGTCGATCTTGACCCCGAGGGAAGCCAGCACGTCGGCGGCGCCCGAACGCGAGGACAGCGCCCGGTTGCCGTGCTTGGCGACGGGCACCCCGGCGCCCGCGACGATGAAGGAAGCGCAGGTTGAGACGTTGACCGAACCGGAGCCGTCGCCGCCGGTGCCGACCACGTCGACGGCGTCCGCGGGCGCGTTGACCCGCAGCATCTTGCCGCGCATCGCCGACACCGCGCCGGTGATCTCGTCGACGGTTTCACCGCGGACCCGCAGCGCCATCAACAGCCCGCCCATCTGCGAGGGCGTGGCCTCGCCGGACATCATGCTGTCGAAGGCGGAGGCCGCCTCTTCACGCGACAGCGTCGCGCCGGTGGCGACTTTTCCGATGATAGATTTGAGGTCGTCCATCGCGTGGGCCTTCAGGATTGGGTGTCGTCTTGAAGCAGGACCGGCTCGGGGCAGATCATGCTCAGTTGTTAGCGCCCGTCACCTGCGCGAAGGCGGCCTGGTTGATGGAGGTGCCGATCTCGGATTCGATCTTCGTCACATATTGCGCGACCTGTTCGTCGGTCAGACCGCGCTGCAGGGTGTCTTTCAGCTTCTTGAACTCATCGGAGGCGACGTCGGCCGATGGCACGGTCACATCCGTGACGCGGAACACGATCCACTCGCTGCCGCCGGCGCCCGGCGTTTGCCCGACGCCGTCCTTGGCCGTCCGGAATGCAGCCGTGATGGCGGCGGAAGGTACGTCTGACAGCGAGGCGTCGCGGCGGAAGCCGGTCGCGGTCTCGACCTTCGCTCCAATCGCAGCCGCCTCAGTGGCAAGGCTACTGCCTTGCTCGACCTTCTGCACCATCTCGGTGGCCTTCGCCCGCAGCTTGCTCGAAATCTGGTCTTCGCGCCATTTCGCCTCGACCTGGCTGCGGACCTCGTCAAGCGAGCGTTCGCGCGAGGGCGTGATGCCGAGCACGTCGTACCAGACATAGCCGCCGGCAAACTGGATCGGTTCGTTATCGACGCCGACATCGCTGTTGAAGGCCTGCGAGACCACGTCGAGGCCGCGCGGAATGTTGGCCACCGGCTGGCCGTCGGGCGCGCGGCCGGAGCGATCGACGGCGTCGATCGTGATCGCCGTCAGGCCGAGCTTCTGCGAAGCCTCGACCACATTGGCGCCGCCGCTGCGCTCGTCTTCCATCTTGTTCTGGATTTCGTTGACCTTGGCGCGCGCCCGTTCGGTCGCGATTTCCTTCTTCACCTGGGCTGCGACGCTTTCAAAGGTCGGCGTCGTGCCCGGCTCGATCTTGCCGATCTTGACCAGCGCCACGCCAAAGCGCCCCTGCACCGGCTGACTGACTTCGCCCGATGGCAGCGAGAACGCCGCCTCAGCAATCGCCGGATCGATGATCGCGCCCTTTGTAATCATGCCGAGGTCGACGTCGGCAAGGTTGAGATTGCGCTCCTTGGCGATGTCGTCGAACGATGTGCCCGACGTGACGCGTGCGCGCGCGGCCTGCGCTTCGCCTTCGTTGGGAAACACCATCTGCGACACTTCGCGCTTCTCCGGCGTGCCGAGCCGGTCGCGATTTTGCTCGAAGATCTTCTTTGCGTCCTCGTCGGAAACCTCGGTCCACTTGCCGATCTCTTCGGGACTAATCACGACAAAGGACAGTTTGCGATATTCGGGCGCGCGGAACTGGGTCTTGCGATCCTCGAAATAGGCGGCCAGCGCCTCGGGCGAGGGAGGATCGATCGCGCCGGCCTGTGCGGCATCGAGTTTGACGAACTCGATCGAGCGCTGCTCGTTCTGGAAACGGGTCATGGCCTCGAGCAGGACCTTCGGCGGCTCCACCCCGGCCGAGACGGTGCCGGCGATCTGGCGCCGCAGTCCGACGCGCCGCTGTTCGGCCAGGTAGCGTTGCTCGGTGTAGCCAAACTGCCGGATCGTGGCCTGGAAACGGTTCGCGTCGAACTTGCCGCCCAATCCCTTGAAATTGGGATCGCTGTAGACCAGCCGCATGGTTTCTTCCTGGGACTGGGCAAGTCCCATGCGCCGGGCTTCCTCATCCAGCGCGGCTTCTGCGATGGTCTGCTGCAGCACCTGCCGATCGATCCCGAACGCACGGGCCTGTTCGGAGGTCAGCGGACGGCCGAAACTGCGGCCGAGCTGCTGCAGCTTTTCCGTGTAGATCTGGCGGAATTGCTCGGTCGAAATCTCGGTCTTGCCGACCTTGGCGAGCGACGACTGGCCAAACCCCTTGAAGATGTCGGCAATGCCCCAAACTGCGAAACTGACAATCAAAACGCCCATCACGGTGGCCATGACAATCTTGCCGAGCCAGTTTGATGAGGCTTTCCGCATTCCTCGAAGCATGGGTCCAACTTGTTTTTTACAGGAGAGGGGAACCGGATCGTGCCCGGCGAAAATTCGATTCCGTTCAGGATCGACTTCCGCAACAGGGCGTCACCGAGTTGAAAACGCATCATAAAGTGGCCGCGCCCCCCTCGCAACCTCGCAGCGGCGGGCCATTTGAAGCGGTTAACGGCCAACGGATGAGTTAAGGGATCACTTGACCGGTATCTGGAACTGGCCGCGTGCCTCTGCTAGCGCATTTCCAGGCCACCACGTCTGACATTTGCGGGATAATTGACATGACCGATGCCATCCGGCCGCTGATCGCCGGCAACTGGAAAATGAACGGCCTGAAATCCTCCTTGGCCGAGTTCGAAGCCATGATCGCCGGTGCTGGCGCGCTAGCCGGCAAGGCCGACCTGCTGGTTTGCCTCCCGGGAACTCTGATCGCCGATTTTGCCGACAAGGCCCTGGGTTCAAAACTGGCCGTCGGGGCCCAGGATTGCCACCCGAAGGCCTCGGGCGCCCATACCGGTGATCTCTCGGCAGAAATGCTGGCGGATGCCGGCGCCAGCGCCATCATCGTCGGGCACTCGGAACGGCGTGCCGACCATGACGAGAGCGACGCGCTGGTCCGGCAAAAGGCGGAAGCGGCCTGGCGGGCAGGCCTTGTGGCCATCGTCTGCATCGGTGAGACCCAGAAGCAACGCGATGCCGGCCAGACGCTGGATATCTGTGGCGGGCAGCTCGCGGGCTCGTTACCGGATGGCGCGACGGCGGCCAATCTGGTGGTGGCCTATGAGCCGGTCTGGGCGATCGGTACCGGGCTGACCCCCACACCTGGAGATGTCGAGCAAGTTCACCGCTTTATCCGCGGCGTTCTCACCAGCCGGTTTAAGGCTGAGGGGAGCAAGATCCGGATCCTCTACGGCGGCTCGGTCAAACCCTCCAACGCGGCGGAATTGATGGCAGTCACCGACGTCAACGGCGCGCTGGTCGGCGGCGCCAGCCTGAAGGCAACGGATTTTCTGGCGATTGCGGAGGCTTGCTAGCTCAGGCAGGCGCGCCTTCCTGCAATCGCTTCCAGTAGATCAGCGTGCCCGTGAGGCCGCCATGCGGCTTGAACGCGTAGTCCGGAATGACGCCGGTCAGCTTGAATCCCATTCGCTCGTACAGGCCCGCCGCGCCTTCGTCCTCGGCGGTATCGAGCACCAACAGCCAGCGCCCGCGCGCGATCGCGATGCGCTCGGCCTCGCGCAGCAGCGCCGTGGCGATCCCGCGGTGGCGGTGACTGACGCGCGTCATCATCTTCGCGATCTCGGCGCGGTGCGGCTGGTTCGGCGGAAGATCGAGCAACAGCGTGACTGTCCCGATCAGCCTATCGCCGTCAAAGGCACCGAGGATGATCCGCTCGCCGCGGCCCGCGGCGCTCAGCGAGTTCGACCAGAACGCCTCGGCCGCCGCCTGTGACAGCGGATGCATGAAGCTGACCGAGCCGCCCTTCGCCACCGTTTCGATCAGGATTTCACTGAGCATCGCCCGAATGTCGGGCGACGGGTCCAAGGCTTTGATCTCAATATCCGGCATGAGGATGAATTTCCGCGAGGGTTACTTTTGGTAATTGATGGCGCGGCCAGTGCGCGCCCGCTTGATCTGTGCGATCCGTTCGACATCCTCGATCTGCAGGTGACGGCCACGCTCGAGAATTTCCAATGTGTATTCTTCGAAGGTGAGGCCCAGCCGCTCGGCTTTCCGGATGCGGAACGCGACAATGCCGGGCGAGGGGTTGTGCCAGGCCGCACGATGTGCCGCCTTCCAGTAGAAATAATTCCCGATGCCGCCGTGCCCCCATTCTGGCCGGTGCTCTTCCTCAAGCGGCGGACCGCGATTGTGACCAGCCGGAATCGGGTCGTCAGCGCTTATTTGCTCGATCGCGTCATTCTTGCGGGGGATCTCCGGCATCAGCGTCAGCTCCGGGCAAGGGCAACGACATAGGTGCAGGGCGCGGCGCTCTCGTTGGCAAATGTCACTTCCGCCGGCGGACCGAATCCGAGGCAGTCGCCGGCACGCAGTTCGTGGCGCTCGCCGCCATCGATGAGGACAAGCGCGCCCGACAACACCCAGAGGATTTGCCGGATGTGTGCATAGGATGACGCCGGCAGCGTCACGCGCTGCTTCGCCGGCATCTCGACCTTGATGATCTCGACGGGATGATCGGGCCGGTTGAACACCTGGCGCCGCAGGTAGCCGGTCTCGGGATCGCGCCACACTGGTTGGTCGGCGGCGCGCGAAAGACGTCCGCCCTGGCCTTCGGCCCGCAGCATCAGGCCGGCAAGGGTGAGGTCGAAGGCGCTGGCGAGCCGAACCAGCACCACCGCGGTCGGGCTGACCTCGGCGCGCTCGATCTTGCTGATGGTGGCCTTGGAAACCCCGGAGCGCCCGGCGAGGTCAGCGAGTGACCAGCCGCGGCTGTCGCGCTCGAGGCGTAGGCGGTGGGCGAGCCGGGTGCTGAGATCGTCTACTATAGTATCCATTTGTCTATTATAAGAGAAAATTTCCGCGACCTCAAGTCCCGATGCGAACGCAAAGCAGCAGGTGCACGCGGCCTTGCCCTCGAGCCTGCGGCAATTATCTCCACGGCGGCGGTTGGGGGTGACAATGCCCCGTCCGATCGTGTAACACCGCGCAACTTCAGGAAAACCCGCAAGCTCTTGGTGCAGCCGAAGCCCGGCGCGCTTCGCTTGTGACGGAAGGTTTTAAGATGCAGACCGTCATTATCGTCGTTCACCTCATGATCGTCTCCGTGCTGATCGGTGCCGTGCTGCTGCAGAAGTCGGAAGGCGGCGGCCTCGGCATGGGCGGCGGCGCCGGTTTCATGTCGAGTCGCGGCACTGCCAATCTCTTGACGCGGACCACGGCGGTTCTGGCGGGGCTTTTCTTCCTGACCAGCCTGGCGCTGGCCTGGCTCGCCGGCGTCGACCGCAAGCCGGCTTCGATCCTAGGCGCGCCGGCGACGCAGTCGCAGCCGGGTGGCGCGACGCCGGTCGCTCCGCCGACTTCCGGCGGCGTGCTCGATACGCTCAAGAAGGTGGACGAACAGCAGGGCCAGTCCGGCCCGCAGGCGCCGCGTTCGCAATAAAGCAGGGTGGCTATGCGGGACGGCCTCTACCGTCCTGCATCAGAACTTCCCATCAATGCTCTGAAATCGCTTCAAATTTAACGTCACCCACAGCCTGGCAAAATGTTTGCCCGCGCATGCGATTCGTTTTGGAGAATCGGGGCAGTGGCCTTAAAGGTAGAATCCCATGGCGCGGTACATATTCATCACCGGCGGCGTGGTTTCTTCGCTCGGAAAGGGTCTGGCTTCGGCGGCACTCGGTGCCCTGCTGCAGGCTCGCGGGTACAAGGTCCGTCTCCGCAAACTCGACCCCTATCTCAACCTCGATCCCGGAACGATGTCGCCATATCAGCACGGCGAAGTGTTCGTGACCGATGACGGCGCCGAGACCGATCTCGATCTCGGCCATTACGAGCGCTTCACCGGGCGGCCGGCGACCAAGGCCGACAACATCACCACCGGGCGTATCTATCAGGACATCATCACCAAGGAACGCCGCGGCGACTATCTCGGTGCGACTATCCAGGTCGTTCCGCACGTCACCAACGCGATCAAGGAATTCGTGCTGTCAGGCAACGACGAGTACGATTTCGTGCTGGTGGAAATCGGCGGCACCGTCGGCGACATCGAGGGCCTGCCGTTCTTCGAGGCGATCCGTCAGCTCAAGAATGAATTGCCACGCGACCACGCCGTCTACATTCATCTGACGCTGCTGCCCTATATTCCGAGCGCTGGTGAACTGAAGACGAAACCGACGCAGCACTCGGTGAAGGAATTGCGTTCGATCGGTATCCAGCCGGATATCCTGCTCTGCCGCACCGACCGCGAGATTCCGAAGGAAGAGCGGCGCAAGCTCGGCCTGTTCTGCAACGTGCGCGAAAGCGCCGTGATCGAGGCGAGGGATGTCGACAACATCTACGCTGTTCCTGAGGCCTATCATGCCGCCGGCCTCGACGACGAGGTGCTGGCCGCCTTCGCTATCACGGCAAAGATTCCGGCCGGCGCTGCAGCGCTGGAACGTCATCAACGAGCGCGTGCGCAACCCGGAAGGCGCGGTGACCATTGCCATCGTCGGCAAATACACCGGCATGAAGGACGCCTATAAATCGCTGATCGAGGCGCTCTCGCATGGCGGCATCGCCAACAAGGTGAAGGTCAATCTCGACTGGATCGAAAGCGAAGTGTTCGAGAACGAGGATCCGGCGCCGTTCCTCGAACACGTCAACGGCATCCTGGTGCCCGGCGGCTTCGGCCATCGTGGCGCCGAAGGCAAGATCCGCGCGGCGCAGTTCGCGCGCGAGCGCGACGTGCCGTATTTCGGCATCTGCTTCGGCATGCAGATGGCGGTGATCGAGGCCGCGCGCAATCTCGTCGGCATCGAGGAAGCGAACTCCACCGAGTTCGGTCCGACCAAGGAGCCGCTGGTCGGCCTGATGACGGAATGGCTGCGCGGCAACGAGCTGGAGAAGCGGTCGAAATCCGGCGACCTCGGCGGCACCATGCGGCTCGGCGCGTACCCTGCGGCACTCAAGCGCGGCAGCCGGGTGTCGCAAGTCTACGGCGGCGCGACCGAGATTTTCGAGCGCCACCGCCACCGCTACGAGGTCAACACCGCCTACAAGGACCGCCTCGAGCAGCACGGCCTGCGCTTCTCGGGCCTATCGCCCGACGGCGTGCTGCCGGAGATCGTCGAATACGAAGACCATCCCTGGTTCATCGGCGTGCAGTTCCACCCCGAGCTGAAGTCGCGTCCGTTCGAGCCGCATCCTCTGTTTGCGTCATTCATTCAGGCGGCGGTGGTGCAGAGCCGGCTGGTGTAGCTGTCAAGGGCTCCTTGACAACGGTTCCCGCCCGAGTATTGTCAAGCCTTCCTTGACAGGAGGGCTTGCGCCGTGGCGATGAAGCGGGTTGAAAAAGCGTCGCAGCAGTCCTTGTACTGCTCGTTCTGCGGCAAGGATTCCGCGAGCGTGAAGGCCCTGATCGCTGGACCCACCGTCTTCATCTGCAACGAATGCGTCGCGGTCTGCAACCAGTGTCTGGGTGGCGGAGCCGTGCCCGTGCAGAGCACCGACTGGGATCAATATCCCGACGAGGACCTGATCGGTCTCCTCGGGCGATCGGCGGCGATCGCCGATAGCGCTGGTGATTTGCTCAATAGCCACGTCGACGCCCTGCGCAAACGCGACGTGACGTGGGAGGCAATCGGCAAGGCGCTCGGCGTCTCCCGGCAGGCGGCGTGGCAACGGTTTTCGTAGCCTGCAACACCGTCTCGAACCGTCAGGTTGCCTCATCCTTCGAGACGCAGCCAAGCGGCCGTTCCTCCAGCGATAACGGCGAAGCCATTACGCAGGGATGAGGGAATCAGTCATGCGCTTAACACCGCAAGGCGTGCTTGATCGGGTCAAGACAGCCTCCTAACCACCCGCTATAAACGCCACGCAAGAAAATGGAGGACTACCAATGATCATGGAAATGCGCGTCTATCGCTGTCTGCCTGGCCGCCTGCCGGCGCTGATGAAGCGCTTCGATACGCTGACGCTGAAACTGTGGGACAAGCACGGCATCAAGCAGGCCGGCTTCTACACCACGCTGATCGGCACCTCCAATCAGGAACTGACGTATTTCGTCGCCTGGGACTCGCTGGCCGATCGCGAGAAGAAATGGACCGCATTTCAATCCGATCCCGACTGGATCGCCGGCCGCGCCAGAAGCGAGGAGGACGGCCAGATCATCGACAACATCGTCAGCCAGTTGCTGGTGCCGACGGCGTTCTCCGCGGTAAAATAGCCGCCGGCGCAACCCTGATATTCGGGGGTTAAACGGGGTTGATCCTGGAAGCGCGGACCGGCATGGTCCGCGCCAGCCACGAAGGAAAATCCCTTGAACACGAAAGTAGATGCAGCTCCGGTCGTCTCGGTCGGCCCGGTCAAATTCGGCAATACCTTGCCGATTTCGATCATTGCCGGGCCATGCCAACTCGAGAGCCGCGCGCATGCGCTGGAGGTGGCGAGCGCGCTCAAGGAGATCGCTGGCCGCCTCGGGGTAGGCCTCGTCTACAAGACTTCCTTCGACAAGGCCAACCGCACCTCGGGCTCAGCCGCGCGCGGCGTTGGCCTGGCGCAGGCGCTGCCGGTCTTTGCCGAAATACGTTCCTCGCTTGGATTGCCTGTGCTGACCGACGTCCATGAGGCCGCGCAATGCGCGGAAGCGGCGCAGGCGGTCGACGTGTTGCAGATTCCGGCCTTCCTGTGCAGGCAGACGGATCTGCTGCTGGCCGCAGCAGAGACCGGCAAAGTCGTCAACGTCAAGAAGGGTCAGTTCCTCGCGCCGTGGGAAATGATGAACGTCGTCAGCAAGATCACCGGCGGCGGCAATCCAAATGTGCTGGTGACCGAACGCGGCGCCTCGTTCGGTTACAATACATTGGTTTCCGACATGCGCGCGCTGCCGATCATGGCGCAGACGACGGGGGCGCCGGTTATTTTCGACGCCACCCATTCGGTGCAGCAGCCGGGCGGGAAGGGCACCTCATCCGGGGGCCAGCGCGAATTCGTGCCCGTGCTGGCGCGCGCGGCGGTCGCGGTCGGCGTCGCCGGCGTATTCATTGAGACCCATCCCGATCCCGATCGCGCGCCGTCAGACGGACCCAACATGGTGCCGCTGCGGGAGTTCGAAGCGCTGGTGAAGCGGCTGATGGACTTCGACGCGCTGGCCAAGAACCCTTCTGTCAAGAACGCTTTGCCGTGACCGCATCCAGCGGCATGCCGCCGGCGCTCAATATCATTGCGCTCGCGACCTTTTCGGCAGCCCTGTCCGCCCGCGCGCTCGATCCGGTATTGCCGCACGTGGCAGAGGATTTTTCCGTCAGTATCGCCACCGCCGCCAGTTTCGCCGCCGTCTTCGCCTTCACCTTTGCCATCATCCAGCCCGTGCTCGGCGCCATGGCCGACATGTTCGGCAAGGCGCGGCTGATGATCGTCTGCCTGGTGCTTCTCGGGTTTGCCAACATTCTCGGCGCGATGGCGACCTCGTTCCCGCTGCTGTTCGCAAGCCGCATTCTCGCCGGCATCGGCTCCGGCGGCGTATTCCCGGTGTCACTCAGCCTGACCAGCGATCTCGTCGGCCCGGAAAAACGGCAGGTCGCGATCGGCCGCACGCTGGCAGGCGCGATGACCGGCAACCTGCTGGGGGCGTCCGCGTCCGGCCTGATCGGCGACTTTCTCGGCTGGCGCGGCGTGCTCGCCGTGCTCGGCGTTCTTGTCGTGTTGGCTTCGATCGCGGTGGCGGCCGGTTTTCGCGGCGCCGCATTGAAGCGTCCGCCGCGCACCAGCCTGTCAGCCCTCCTGCAGGGCTATCGCACGATTTTCACCAACCCCAATGCGCGCATCTGCTACGGGGCCGTGTTCATCGAAGGTTGCTGCGTGCTCGGACTGTTTCCGTTCATCGCGTCCTTCCTGTTCGAGCTCGGTGAAACCTCGCTGTCGATCGCCGGCATCGTCATCGCCGGCTTCGCCGTCGGCGGGCTGTTCTACACCATGACGGTGTCGCGGTTTCTGCCGAGGATCGGCGTCAATGGGATGATGATCGGCGGCGCGGCGCTGGTCGGCGTGCAGCTCTTCGCGGTGGCGATGGGCCCTGAGTGGAGGCTGCAAACGCTCAGCCTGATTTTCATGGGCTGGGGGTTCTACATGATCCACGGCAGCCTGCAGGTATTCGCCAGCGAATTGTCGGCGGAAGCGCGTGCCACCGCGCTGTCGCTGCACGCGTTCTTTTTCTTCATGGGCCAGACCATCGGCCCGATCGCATATGGTCTCGGCATCCAGCACGCCGGCAAAGTTCCGACGTTGCTGGTCGCGGGCGCCGTGATGATCGCGCTGGGCCTTGTCTGCGCGAAGCTGCTGCGCCAGACGCGGCCGGCGGATGCGGCGGCGACGCAGCCTGTGCCGCTAAAATAGCGCCATGATGTATTCGATGAGAAAAACCGCCGTGACGTAAGCGACGGTGCCGATCGCTAACAGGCCGACTGCAAGCCACACCCAAAGGGGTGTCGATTCCTTGGTCATTTGATTGCCCACGCCCTCAGGCGCCGCCTCTTGGCAGCGCTGGTTTCCCCCGGCCGGAAGACAATGGCGCAAGTACGGCTCGAATTGCGGGAAAACGGCGGCTAGCGTCAGGATGACGCACATCTGCGGCGTGCGATCGCAGTTGGATGCCGAAGTCAGGTAGCCGTCCATGGCATGGGGATTGCTTCACTTCTTGCCATTTAAGGTGATGATGTGGACGCCCAGATTACCCATTCGGCCAAAAGCAATTTCGCCGCCAGAAATACCGGTTACGCCAACGAGCCGCCGCTGCAACGGTTTTTGGCGGCCTGCCACGAGGAATTCAGATCGGACCATTCCGGCGCGGTCGCCGATTACATCCCCGAGCTGAAGCGCGCCAATCCGGCGCATTTCGGCGTCGGTCTCGTCACCATCGATGGCCACGTCTACGAGGTCGGCGATAGCGCCGTGCCTTTCACCATTCAATCGGTCTCGAAAGCCTTCGTGTTTGCGCTTGCGCTCGACATGGTCGGCGAGGAGCGCGTATCCGCTGCGATCGGCGTCGAGCCGAGCGGCGAGGCGTTCAATTCGATCCGCCTGACCAACGACAACCGGCCGTTCAACCCGATGGTCAACGCCGGCGCGATCGCCTGTTCCGGGCTGATCCATCAGGTCGACGGTGCTTTCGCCTTCGAGCGCATTCGCGAGAAACTCAGCCAGTTCGCCGGGCGTGAACTCGATGTCGACGACGCGGTCCACGCGTCCGAAGCGCTGACCGGCAACCGCAATCGTGCGATCGCCTGGTTGCTGAGAAATTATCTCGTGCTTCAGGACGATGTCGATGCCGTGCTGGACACTTATTTCCGGCAATGCGCCATCCTGGTCACGGCGCGCGACCTTGCGGTCATGGCCGCGACGCTTGCCAATCGCGGCGTCAATCCGGTCACCGGCGTTTCCGTCATTCCGCCCAACGTCGTCGCCCGCACGCTCTCCGTCATGACAAGCTCAGGCATGTATGATTATGCCGGCGAATGGATCTATCGTGTCGGCATCCCCGCAAAGAGCGGCGTCGGCGGCGGCATTGTCGCAGCGCTTCCATCGCAGATGGGACTCGGCACGTTCTCGCCGAACCTCGACAGCCACGGCAACAGCGTGCGCGGCCTGAAAGTATGCGAGGCGCTGTCATCGCGCTTCGACCTGCACATGCTCAATCGCAGCGCCGACGTCCGCACCTGCATCATTGCCGACTACGACATTTTCGGCATTTCGTCGCGCCGCAGCCGCCAGCCGCATGAGCAGCAGATCCTCGACGAGCGCCACAGTGACATCAGGGTGATCGAGCTGGTCGGCGCGCTCAACTTTGCTGCAATCGACCATGTGACGCGGCGGCTGGCCGGTGAGCCGCCGAATGCGCCGCTGCTGATCCTCGATTTTCGCCGGGTGCCCGATCTGACTGCGGCGGGTGCCCAACTCCTCGGCGAGAACCTGACCATCCTGGGTAATGCCGGCGTCACGGCGATCCTGACCGGCCTTGAGGCGACGTCGCCGGTATGGAAGGCGATTTTCGCGCGCATCTCCGATCCGGGGAGGTTGCGGCGCTTTGCGCTGCTCGACGAAGCCATCGAATGGGCGGAGGACCAGGTCATCTATCGCTATGGCGGCTTCACCTCGTCGAAGGAAACCAGCCATCTCGGCGAACAGGCGCTGCTGGCGGATTTGGCCCTCGACGAAATCGCCGCGCTCGCGGAGCTTTCGACCGCGCGGCGCTATGAAGCCGGCCAACGCATCGTCAGCACCGGCGAACCGGCCAATTCGCTGTTCTTCCTGCAGAGCGGCATGGTCAGCGTGAAGCTGCCCAGCGGCGTGCGGCTGGCTTCGCTTGGACCCGGCATGGAGTTCGGCGAGATGGCCATCATCGAAACGCACCGCAGCGCCGATGTCTGGGCCGACACGGCCGTGAAATGCCTCGAACTGCCGCTCGACAGCTTTGCCGATTATCGCCAGCTCCACCCGCAGATCGCACTGAAGATCATGCGGAATCTTTCCGCACTGCTGGCGCGGCGCCTGATCCTCGCCAACGCCAAGGTGGATCTGCTCAGCGCGTATTGAGGGCCGCGGAAAGCAACCTCTCGGCCTGGCGAGTTGATGTAGCGGTCTTCAGCCGCTTTTGCTGGCGGTGCGGCTGTCGCATTCGAGATTGTGGCGGCGAGACAGAGCGGGGCAATCAGCCCAAAAATAGTGGCCGGGTTGCAGGGCGCAACGTTCGGCGCTTGCCAAGTTTCAATATTGTGCAAAGATCAAGCCGGGTCGATCGACCTCGTGCTTTGGTCGGTCCGTTGTGAACGGAGGATTGCCTTGAGCGAGCCGCTTCACCCAAACGCGCCCCATCATCTCCCATCTTTCATCACCGCGCCCGGCGACACCGACGTCTTGATGGTGGTGGTCGGCATCATCCTGCTTGTCGCCGTGCTCGCCGTCGGCAACATCTATCTGCATCTGCATACGCTGCCGGAGCGAATGGCGCACAAATCGCAGAAGCTCCAGTTCGAGATCGTGGCGATACTGGGCTTGCTGGCGCTGTTCACCCACGTCCATTTGTTCTGGGTCGCTGGTTTACTGCTGGCCATGATCGACCTGCCGGATTTCAGCACGCCGCTGCGCAGGATCGCCGGTTCGGTCGAGAAGATGGCCGGTGTTGCGCCTGAGCAAGATCCGACCGAGCCGCCAGTTGGGGAGACGACGCACGCTGCCGCAACCGACGACGCCAAGGCCCGCATCGAGAAGGCCGGTGGCGCCAAGAGCGAGGTGCACAGCCATGCTTGAGCTGCTCCTCTGCTCGCTGCTGACGATATTTCCGGATTATCTCTATCGCCGCTACCGGCAGGGCAAGCGGCTCGGCAAGGAGATCACGCTGTATTCGGTGTGGTTCGAGCTGCGATTTGGCATCATCGCCTGCCTGATGCTCACCGTCGCGCTGATCACGATGATCTTCTACTATCACCCGTCGACATCGACCGCGACGTTGTACTACCGGACCGTTCCGATTGTGCCCGAAATAACCGGCCGGGTGGCGGAGGTTAACGTCGACCTAAGCGCGCCAGTCAAGAAAGGTGACGTGCTTTTCAGGCTCGACAGCGCCAAGCAGGAAGCGTCGCTGCAGACCGCGAAGCGCAAGATCGCCGAAGTCGATGCCGCGATGCTGGCGGCGCAGGCCGATATCCTGAAGGCGGAGGGCCAGCTTCAGGAGGCAAAAGGCGCGCTGCAGCAGGCAACGGACGAACTCGACACCAAGCGCGAGCTGCAGAAGCGCAACCCCGGCATTGTTCCGCAACGCGACATCGAAAAGCTCGAGGTGGCCGCCGCGGGTCGCCAGGGTACCCTCGATGCTGCGACCGCTTCCAGGCAATCCGCGATGACGCGACTGAGCGCTCTTCTCCCTGCGGAGAAGGCAAGCGCGGAGGCGGCACTGGCCGAAGCGCAGGTCGATCTGGACAAGACCTTTATTCGCGCCGGTGTCGACGGGCGGGTCGAGCAGTTCGCACTGAGGCCGGGCGATATCGTCAATCCAATGATCCGGTCGGCCGGCGTGCTGATCCCGGAGGCCGCGGGGCGGCGTGCCCTTGCGGCCGGGTTCGGACAAATCGAAGCGCAGGTCATGAAGGTCGGAATGGTGGCCGAAGCCATCTGCGTTTCCAAGCCGTGGACGGTCATTCCGATGGTGATTACCGGCGTGCAGGACTACATCGCGGCGGGCCAGTTCAGGGGCGGCGAACAACTGCTTGAGGCGCAGCAGGTCGTGCGTCCAGGCACCATTCTCGTGTTCATGGAGCCGATCTACAAGGGCGGGCTGGAGGGCGTGACGCCCGGCAGTAGTTGCGTTGCCAATGCCTATACCAGCAACCACGACCGCATTGCCTCAGGGCAGGTCGGCGCGTTCAAGAGCTTCGCGCTGCATGTCGTCGATGCCACCGGAATCGTGCACGCGATGCTGCTGCGTATTCAGGCGCTGCTGCTGCCGGTCAAGACGCTGGTGCTGAGCGGGCATTGAGGCGTCCGCCGTACGGCGGCCCCGCCGAGCTTTCTTCGGTATCTGTATCAGAAATGCCGCGAATAGGGCGGGGAGTCTACAAGAGCAAACGGACGCGAAAACACGGCAACGAGTTCTCTGGCGCAGTCGGATTAGAGGCCAAGCGTGACCTCGGCCCAGCGCATGACGGTGCTGCCGTTGAGAAACTCGATCACGCTGGGCTCGATAGAAGCAGGCCGGTCGTGGCCGAGCACAGCCGTCGCTGCGATCATGTCGCAGCGTTCCCTGAAAACGACCGATATCGCCGTCTTGCCAGGCGGATTGCGAGCGTTGAGCGTGTAAGCGCGGCTGCGACCGTCCATCCGCGCAATGCTGATCGGACGACCGGTGCCGAGCGGCGAAACCTCGCCAATGAGAGCAAGATCGCCCATGCGATCCAAATCTTCGTCATCGGCCACGCCAGTCGTGCAATTACAAAAACCCATCTTGGCGCGCAGATAAACGTTCACTTCGGCACCGCAGTCCGCGGCCTTGCAGCGGAACGCCTTTCCCTTCCCCCACGGATCGACGGGGAAGGGCCAGGCTATCTCGGTCCAAACCGGCGCGGTCGCAGTTGCGGCCGCATGCTGTGACAGACCGGACCATGCCAGCATCGCCGCCAGTACACTTCCCAGCGACGCTGCTACAATGGCGACACGACCTACCCGCCTCATTGCACCACCGTTTTATCTTCTGGTTGGCCTAGTTGCTGGCGAGATACCTCTTCGCCGTTGCGAGCTCTGGCCGTTCCGTGTCGGCGTTCGCGGTCAATGCCATGAGCTGTTGATAGTTCTGTCGTGCCGCAGCCTTGTCACCGAGCGTGTCGGCGGCCTTGGCGGCGCCTGCGTAGCCTTGCAGGCGGTTCGGCTCCTTGGCCTTGGTAGCCTCGAAGGCCGCAAGCGCCTCCTTGGTCATGCCACGATCGAGCAGCATGAAGCCGTAGAGCTCGCGTGCCGGTGCCAGCGGACCTGGCGTGATCGCGTGCTTCTCGGTTTTGTCCTCGGCGTCCGCTGCAGCGCTCATAACCTTGAGCGCCTCATCGTATTTGCCCTCCGAGTGAAGCACCCACGCAACGGCGACCTGACGCTGGATGTCGACGATCTCCGACCAATAATTGTCCTTGGCTTCGCGCAACTTGTCGCGCAATTCTGCCAGCTTTTGGATATCGGCATTGGCAGCCTCCGGCTTGCCAGAGCGCGCGGCGCCGAGAGCGCGGGCGAAGTGCGAGATCGCCATCGCAAAGTTTGAGCCGCTCGGCCTGACAGACAGTTGTGAGGCGGCTTCCCAGTCGCCGCGCTCGATCGCATACCGGGCCGGCGAAGCCGCCAGTGCGTAATCGGCCGCCGCAACCGTGGCCTTGAAGTTCGTCTCCCTTGTCATGTCGTCCATGACGACGCGCGCCTGCTGGTCTTGGGCAAGTTGAAGGTGGGCGTAAACCATATAATCCTGCGCGTGCAGATAATTGCCCACCGACTTCTCGGCCTTGGCTGCCTTTACGGAGGCGATGTTCGAGGCAATCGATTCCTTCCAGTGGCCGACGCGGGTGTAAATGTGCGATGGCATGTGCTGCGCATGCGGCGCGGCCGGCGCGATCTTGGCGTAGCGGTTGGCGGCGTCGAGACCTTTATGCGCGGTCGCCGGATAGTCGTAGAGATGGATCAGGTAGTGCGTCACCCCCGGATGCTGCGGAAGCCGTCTCGAAATCGGCTCCAGGATTGAGGCGCCCTTGGTCTGCTGTGCGTACGTCTTGTCGTTCAGGTCCGCCGACGTATTGAGCGTGATGGCGTAGGCGATCTGAGCCTCGTCGTCGTCTGGATATTTCGCTGCGAGCTTCGCTTGGGCATCCCGCAAGGCCCGCATGCGCTGGGCGTGCGGCACTTTGTCGTAATCCGCGTACATCACCATAAGGGCATCAATGTAGTCGCGTTCGCGCTCGGTCTTGGCCCCGATTTCCTTGGCCTTCGTGATGGCGGCGAGACCGGGGGCGAGATTCGGCCGCGGGATTGCGTTGTGCGGGTTGTCCATCAGCGTGAGCGCGGTGCCCCAATATGCAATAGCACATGTGGGATCAGCCTCGATGACCTGCTCAAAGATCTCTTTGGCGTTGACGTACCAATAGGAGTGCTGGTAGCGCATCGCGCGATCGAAGCGACGCTGCGCTACGTCGTTGCAAGAGGTTTTGAAGTGAACTTGACCGAGCTGCTGATCCACATCGTCTTGGGCGAACAACGGCTGAGATGTCGATAGGGCAAGAGCTGCGACGGTAACCCCGAGGAGAGACTTCTGCATGGCCTTCCTCCCTTTGACGCACCTGGAAAAGACTTACACAATACGACCACTATAAGACTTTCGCGCCTGCGTTGAACCGATATGTCGATCATGGCAGCACGGCTGACCTTTCGGCCCTCGAGCTTGAACAATTCTTGGATATCCGCTGGGGGTCCACCCTTCGATCAGCGTTCATCCCCGTCCGCGATAGGGCGCGACGCCCTGGTCGGGCACCCACATGTCCTTGGGCAGTTTGCCGGTCTGCCAGAACACGTCGATCGGGATGCCGCCGCGCGGGTACCAGTAGCCGCCGATGCGAAGCCATTTCGGCTTGATCTCGGTTGCGATCCGCTTGCCGATCATCACGGTGCAATCCTCGTGAAAGGCGCCATGATTGCGGAAACTCGCGACATAGAGCTTTAGCGATTTGGACTCCAGCAGCCACTGGCCAGGCACATAGTCGATCATCAAATGCGCGAAGTCCGGCTGGCTGGTGACGGGGCAAATCGAGGTAAATTCCGGCGCGGTGAAGCGAACCAGATAATTGGTATCCGCTTGCGGATTGGGCACGCGGTCGAGCTGCGCCTTTTCCGGGCTGTCCGGCCATTCCACGGCGCGGCCGAGCTGCAATGATTTCTGTAATGTTTTCTTGAATGTTTTCTTGAATGTTTTCTTGGCCATCGTGATTATCCTGCTGCGAGGGCTGACATGGACGCAACAGGCGCCGATCGTCAACCGTCAGGACTTCCGTTCTGCGAACGGAAATGCTGCTTTTTCTGTTTAACGCGTTTTCTTCACGCGAACCGGTATCCACTTCGCTCGAAAACGCTATTAGCGCGAGGCGGGATCTTCGAGAAATCGCACCAGCGCCTGTCGTTCGGCGGCGTCGATCCCGCGGATCGACATCCACAATCCCGGAAACATCGCGGCGGGATCGGCGAGGAAGGCCTCAAGACGCTTTGCGTCCCAGCGCAGGCCGTCGTCGCGGGCCTTGCGCAGCACCGGCGAATAGTCGAAACCGACCTCGCCGCCGATCGGGCGGCCGATCACGCCTGAGAGATTGGGGCCGGGCAGGCCGTGCTCCGCGGGATCGAGGCTGTGGCAGGCGCGGCAGGGCGTGAACGCCCGCACGCCGTTTTCCTCCGCGCTGACGGGGATGGGAAGGAGAAGCGACAACAGCAACAGGACGGCGACAGGCTTCACGCGACCGTCTGTATCACGACCAGGCGGTCATTGCCGGATTCGCCGCCCCAGGTTTCGCCGGGCCGGCCGTCGAGTTGGCGTACGTTCGCGCCCGATTTGTCGCTGGGGAATAAGTTGAATTTTTCCGTCACGGGATCGAAGCGAACGATCGCGTTGGCGCCGAAATCGGTGACCCAGACCTTGTCCTTGTCATCGACGTACACCGCATAGGCGCGCGGGCCCGCACCCGGCAATTTCCACGCCTTCCAGGAGCCGTCGGCAGGGTCGTGCACCGACACATTGCCGCTGTTCCATTCGCTGACCCAGATCCGGCCCTTCGAATCCGACCACACGCGGCGCGCGCCCTGCTTCGGTGTCGGCGGTTCGACCACCGTCGCCTGGCCGGTCGCCAGATCGATTCTGGCAATGTGACTGCCGGCGAGCGAGGCGTACCAGACCTCGCCCTTCGGAGTGACGGTGATCCCGTAAGGTCCGACGCCGCGGGGTGCCTTGAATACGGTCACGTCTCCTGATTTCGGATCGAGCCGGCCATAGATGCCGGATTGGCCGGTGAACCAGTAGATGCCGCTCTTGTCGAAAACGCCGGTGTTGAGGTTGGCGTACGCCTCCTTTTCGGGCAGTCGAAACAGCGTCACCTTGTGATCACCGGGGTCGACGCGCGCAATCGCGTTCTGTCCGCCCTCGGTCACCCACGGCGCGCCGTCCGGTCCGATGGTGACGTTATGGGGCGCCGCGCCTTTGCCGAGACCGATCAGTTTGGATGAGCCATCCCGCGGATCGAGCCGTCCCAGTGTTCCGTTGCGCTGTCCGGTGAACCAGATCGCGCCGTCGGGAGCGGGCGTGACGTCGTGTACCCCCACGCCGGAGTTGAGCGGATAATATTTGACGCGGAACGGGCCTTCCTGGGCGGCGGCCCTTTGCAGCAGGGCGGGCGCGGCAACGATTCCAATGGCGGCGGTTCCAAGAAACTGGCGGCGATTCATTGCGTTACCCCGTTCTATCAATGTGAAGGTTTGGACGCTGATATCAACCTCGAAGCAGTCTATCGTGACCCGGCTCCAGCGTCCGGAAAAGGCCGCCCATCAAGCGTTCACATTTGCTTGCTTGCCGTGTAAGACGCCCTCGAAACCGGACCCACCCCATTCAGGAAAGTGCAGACATGACTGCCATCGTCGACATCATTGGCCGCGAAATTCTCGATAGCCGGGGCAATCCCACCGTTGAAGTGGATGTGGTGCTGGAAGACGGCTCGATCGGCCGTGCGGCCGTTCCCTCCGGCGCCTCCACCGGCGCGCATGAGGCGGTAGAACTCCGCGACGGCGACAAGAAGCGCTATCTCGGCAAGGGCGTGCAGAAGGCGGTCGACGCCGTGAACGGCGAGATCTTCGAGGCGCTGAGCGATCAGGCCGTCGAGGACCAGGTCCACCTCGACCAGATCATGATCGATCTCGACGGCACACCGAACAAGAGCCGGTTAGGGGCCAACGCCATCCTCGGCGTCTCGCTCGCCTGCGCCAAGGCGGCGGCGGAATCCTTCGACATGCCGCTGTATCGCTATGTCGGCGGCACCTCGGCGCGGACGCTGCCGGTGCCGATGATGAACATCATCAATGGCGGCGTGCATGCCGACAACCCGATCGACTTCCAGGAGTTCATGATCCTGCCGGTGGGAGCTGCGAGCTTTGCCGAGGCGCTGCGCTGCGGCTCGGAAATCTTCCACACGCTGCGCAGTGAACTGAAGAAGGCCGGTCACAACACCAATGTCGGCGACGAGGGCGGCTTTGCGCCGAACCTGCCGTCGGCGGATGCAGCCCTTGAGTTCGTGGTGAGCGCGATCGGCAAGGCCGGCTACAAGGCAGGCTCCGACGTGATGCTCGGCCTCGACTGCGCGGCCACAGAATTCTTCAAGGACGGCGCTTATGTCTATGGCGGCGAGAACAAGACCCGCTCGCGCTCCGAGCAGGCGAAATATCTCGCTGACCTTGTCTCGCGCTATCCGATCGTCACCATCGAGGACGGCATGTCGGAAGACGACATGGACGGCTGGAAGGAATTGACCGATCTGATCGGCAAGAAGTGCCAGCTCGTCGGCGACGACCTGTTCGTCACCAACGTCACGCGTCTTGCCGACGGCATCAAGAACGGCCGCGCCAATTCGATCCTGATCAAGGTCAACCAGATCGGCACGCTGACCGAGACGCTCGCCGCGGTCGAAATGGCCCACAAATACGGCTACACCTCCGTGATGTCGCACCGTTCCGGCGAGACGGAAGACTCCACCATCGCCGACCTCGCGGTCGCCACCAATTGCGGGCAGATCAAGACCGGCTCGCTGGCGCGCTCCGACCGCACCGCCAAGTACAACCAGCTCCTGCGCATCGAGCAGCAGCTCGGCAAGCAGGCGAAATATGCCGGCAAGGCGGCGCTCAAGGCACTGGCGTAACGCGCCGGCGACTCCAGATATAACGGACACAAGGGGGAGGATTGCGATGAGTGACGGCAAAAGCGGGCTTCAACTGCGTTCGCTGCTCAAGACGGGCGGCGAACTCGAACTGTCGCTGGTGAATGTCCCGACGCCCGAACCGGCCGATGACGAAGTAGTGGTCCGCGTCGAGGCGACGCCGATCAACCCGTCCGATCTCGGGCTCCTGATCGGCCCGGCCGAGATGTCGACCGCCAAGGAATCCGGCAGCAAGGACGCGCCCGTAATCACGGCGAAGATGCCGGAAGCGGCGCTGCGGATGATGGCGGCGCGGCTCGATCAGTCGCTCCCCGTGGGCAATGAAGGCGCCGGCGTCGTGATCAGGACCGGATCCTCGGACGCCGCCAAGGCGCTGATGGGCAAAAACGTCTCGATGATCGGCGGCGCGATGTACTCCCAGTATCGCACCGTGAAGGTGAGGGACGTCATGGAGCTGCCGGCCGGCACCACGCCCGCGGACGGCGCGTCGTGGTTCGTCAATCCGCTGACCGCGCTCGGCATGACCGAAACCATGCGGCGCGAAAATCACAAGGCGCTGGTGCATACCGCCGCCGCCTCCAACCTCGGCCAGATGCTCAACAAGATCTGCATCAAGGACGGCATCGGCCTCGTCAACATCGTGCGCAGCAAGGAGCAGGCCGAGATCCTGCACAAGATCGGCGCCAAACACGTCGTCGATTCCACCGCGGCGACCTTCATGGACGACCTGACCGCCGCGCTGGTGGAAACCGGCGCCACCATCGCCTTCGACGCGATCGGCGGCGGCAAGCTCGCAAGCCAGATCCTCACCGGCATGGAGATGGCGGCCAACAAGACCGCCAAGGAATACAGCCGCTACGGCTCCAACGTGTACAAGCAGGTCTATATCTACGGCAGCCTCGACAATCGTCCGACCGAGCTGAGCCGGGCATTCGGCCTCACCTGGGGCGTCGGCGGCTGGCTCCTGACGCCGTTCCTGCAGAAGATCGGTCCCGCCGAAATCGGCAGGTTGCGCCAGCGTGTCGCCTCCGAGCTCAAGACCACATTTGCCAGCCATTACACGCAGGTGGTGTCGCTGCAGGAAACGCTGCAGCTCTCCAACATCGCGGTCTACAACAAGCGCTCCACCGGCGAGAAATTCCTGATCAATCCGAACAAGGGGTGAGCGGTTCGGCTATCCAAGCGCACCTGACAGGCCGCCGAACAGGCCTGTTCTGTTTTTGCGTCGGCCGCGACGTTTGAAGGGCAAGAATCTTCTCGGAAAGCCGTCACAAACGCCAATTCATGCACTTGCATCCTTCTGCCGATCTGGCTTAAGTGCGGCCCGGCGCTTTTGCTTCACAAGGGATATCCAATGGCCACCCATAACATCGTCACGATCGTAGGCTCGCTTCGCAAGGAGAGCTATTCGCTCAAGATCGCCAATGCGCTCGCAAAACTGGCGCCGGCTTCGCTCAAGCTCGACGTGACCACGCTCGAAAGCATTTCCTTCTTCAACCAGGACCTCGAAGCCAATCCCCCCGCCGACTGGCTGGCGTTCCGCGAAAAGCTGCAGAAGTCGAACGGCGTGCTGTTCATCACGCCGGAATACAACCGCTCGATCCCCGGCGTATTGAAGAACGCCATCGACGTCGGCTCGCGCCCCTATGGCAAGAGCTGGTTCCTCGGCAAGCCGGTCGGTATCATCAGCAATTCCCCGGGCGCGCTCGGCGGCGTCAGCGCGGCCAAGCATCTGCAGAACATCCTGCCCGGTATTGCCGGCCCGATCCTCGGCCAGCCCGAGATCTACCTGAATGGCATCGGCGACGCCTTCGATGACAAGGGCCAGCTCACGAAAGAAGCGGTGCAGAAAGTGCTGCAGCAATACATCGACGCATTTGCCGCGTTCGTCGAAAAGCAGAACGGGTAGGCAGACCCATCCACGTCATTGCAAGCGAAGCGAAGCAATCCATCTATTCGTTATGCCGGGCTATGGATTACTTCGCGGAGCCTGTCATCGGGCGCGCATTCGCGCGACCCGTTGACTCGCAATGACGGTGGCGCCATCGGTGCTCACACCCGCGGTCTTAGGATTCCATTAACCCGGCCATCGCATCTTGGCGCATGGTCTCTCGCACCCGCCTTAAATCCATCCTGACTGGCCTCGCCCTCTATACAATGGCGGCGCTGATGGTCGGCTATTTCGGGGTCAACGCCTATACCGGCAAGTACGGGCTGAACGCGCGCCAGGAACTTGATCAGGAGATCATCGCGCTGACCTCCGAACTGGCGCGGCTGAAGCGGGAGCGGGCGCAGGGCGAACAGCGGGTGTCGCTGCTCAGGTCCAGCCGGGTCGATCCTGATATGCTGGACGAGCGCGCGCGCTTCCAGCTCGACTACGCCAATCCGCGCGATCTGGTCCGGACCATCAAGCCGAACTGATTTTCAAACCGATGTCATGAACAGCGTCGTCGTCCCAGCGACAACGGCAGAGCCGTTGCGCAGGGATGCAGGCGTGTCGGTCCGCAAATTTCAAAAAATTGCGAAATCGATTTCGAAAATGTCTCGGCTCGCGCTGCAGTGCGGCATAGCATTATTTTCTCCAGCGCACGCAATCCTTTCACGCCGGTTTGAGTTGGGTTAGAGAGGGCTGATCCGTCTCTCTCTCTCACCCGGAATTGCCATGGCTGCACCCAAGAAAAGCGTCGTCGCGAAGGAAACAGGGCAGGAGAAGGCAAACGGGTCCCCACCGGAATTCACCAAGGCGCAGGAACTGGCCGCGCTGCGGGACATGCTCTTGATCCGCCGCTTCGAGGAAAAGGCCGGCCAGCTCTATGGCATGGGCGCGATCGGCGGTTTCTGCCATCTCTATATCGGCCAGGAAGCCGTGGTGGTCGGCATGCAGATGGCTCTGAAGCAGGGCGATCAGGTCATAACCGGATACCGTGACCACGGCCACATGCTGGCCTGCGGGATGGATGCCAATGGCGTGATGGCCGAACTCACCGGACGTCGCGGCGGCTACTCCAAGGGCAAGGGCGGCTCCATGCACATGTTCAGCATGGAGAAGAATTTCTACGGCGGCCATGGCATCGTCGGCGCCCAGGTCTCGCTCGGCACCGGGCTTGCTTTCGCCAACCGCTACCGCGGCAATGATTTCGTCAGCTTGGCCTATTTCGGCGACGGCGCGTCCAACCAGGGGCAGGTCTACGAGAGCTTCAACATGGCGGAGCTGTGGAAGCTGCCGGTGATCTACGTGATCGAGAACAACCGTTACGCCATGGGCACCTCGGTGACGCGCTCTTCCGCCCTGACCGATTTTTCCAAGCGCGGCGCCTCCTTCAACATTCCGGGTCAGCAGGTCGACGGCATGGACGTCCGCGCCGTGAAGGCCGCGGGCGACGAGGCGGTGGCCTGGTGCCGCGCAGGCAAGGGGCCGTTTATCCTGGAAATGCAGACCTACCGCTACCGCGGCCACTCGATGTCCGACCCGGCGAAATACCGCACGCGCGAAGAGGTCGAGAAGATCCGCACCGACCAGGACCCGATCGAACAGGTGCGCAACCGCCTGTTGGCCGCCAAGGTCAGCGAGCAGGAGCTCAAGGCCATCGACGCCGAGGTGCGCGGGATCGTCAACGCGTCGGCGGATTTCGCCCAGCGCGATCCCGAGCCCGATCCGTCCGAACTCTGGACCGACATCTACAGGTAGTTCAACCAATATTCCGCAAAAAGTGGACCGGTTCTGCGACGTGCAAACCAAACGAGCCGCAGAACCAACTGACGAGTGATTTCGGGAGCCGATATGCCCATTCAAGTGCTGATGCCTGCGCTGTCGCCCACCATGGAAAAGGGCAACCTTGCGAAGTGGCTGAAGAAGGAAGGCGAGACGATCAAATCGGGCGATGTCATCGCCGAGATCGAGACCGACAAGGCGACGATGGAAGTCGAGGCGACCGATGAGGGCACGCTCGGCAAGATATTGATCCCCGAAGGCACCGCCGACGTCGCGGTCAATACGCCGATCGCGACTATTCTGGCCGACGGCGAGAGCGCCGCTGATCTCGGCAAGGCAGCCGCACCCGCGCCGCAGGCGAAGGCCGCGGAATCAGCGCCGCCCGCCGAAGCCAAGGCGGAGGCGCCCCAGCCGAAGGCCGAGGCAAAGGCGCCGCCGGCGCCCGTCGCCGAACCCGATCCGGAAGTCCCCGCCGGCACCGAGATGATCACCCAAACCATCCGCGAAGCGCTACGCGATGCGATGGCCGAGGAGATGCGCCGCGACGCCGATGTGTTCGTGATGGGCGAAGAGGTCGCCGAATATCAGGGCGCCTACAAGGTCACGCAGGGCCTGCTGCAGGAATTCGGCGCACGGCGCGTGATCGATACCCCGATCACCGAGCACGGCTTTGCCGGCGTCGGCGTAGGCGCTGCGATGTCGGGGCTGAAGCCGATCGTCGAATTCATGACCTTCAACTTCGCCATGCAGGCGATCGATCAGATCATCAACTCCGCGGCCAAGACGCTGTACATGTCGGGCGGCCAGATGGGCTGCTCGATCGTGTTCCGCGGCCCGAACGGCGCTGCCGCCCGCGTTGCCGCCCAGCACAGCCAGGATTACTCGGCCTGGTACTCGCAGATTCCGGGATTGAAGGTGATCGCGCCGTTCTCGGCCGCCGACTACAAGGGGCTGTTGAAGGCCGCGATCCGCGATCCCAACCCGGTCATCTTCCTCGAAAACGAAGTGCTGTACGGCCACACCGGCGAGGTGCCAAAACTCGACGATTACGTGATCCCGATCGGCAAGGCGCGGATCGTTCGCTCCGGCAAGGACGTGACGCTGATCTCGTGGTCGAACGGCATGACCTATGCGCTCAAAGCCGCCGATGAACTGGCCAAGGAAGGCATCGAGGCCGAGGTGATCGATCTGCGCACGCTGCGTCCGATGGATACCGAGACCATCGTCGCCTCCGTGAAGAAGACCGGCCGCGCGGTGACGGTCGAGGAGGGCTGGCAGCAGTCCGGCGTCGGCGCCGAGATCGCCGCCCGCATCATGGAGCACGCCTTCGACTATCTCGACGCCCCGGTGGCACGCGTGTCCGGCAAGGACGTGCCGATGCCCTACGCGGCAAACCTCGAAAAGCTCGCATTGCCCAACGTGGCCGAGGTGGTCGCGGCCGCCAAAGCCGTTGCCTATCGGTAGGTCGCTATGACCGGTCCTAACGAACAGCCGCTGCCGCCCGACGTCATCGGCCGCGGGGACGCCATCGAGGTCCTGCGCGCCTTCGTGGTCGATGGCGGGCTGTCGATCGCATTCCAGCGCGCGTTCGAGGAGCCCGACATGTGGGGCCTGCTGCTGGTCGACATCGCGCGCCATGCCGCCCGCGCCTATGCGCGCGAGGCCGAATACACCGAGGACGAGGCGCTCGCGCGCATCGTCGAGATGTTCGAAGCCGAGATCAACCGGCCGACCGACATGGGCTCCACCACGCCCCGGTCGCAACAGGGTCACTGACAATGCCGATCAACATTTTGATGCCCGCGCTGTCGCCGACGATGGAAAAGGGCAACCTTGCCAAATGGCTCAAGAAAGAGGGCGACAAGGTCAAGTCCGGCGACGTGATCGCGGAGATCGAGACCGACAAGGCGACCATGGAAGTCGAGGCGGTCGACGAGGGTACGATTGCAAAAATCCTGGTGCCTGAGGGCACGCAGGACGTTCCGGTCAACGATGTCATCGCGGTCATGGCCGGTGACGGCGAGGACGTGAAGGCGGCAAGCGCCGGAGCGGGGGCCGCGCCGGCACCAAAGGCCGCCGAAGCATCCGCCGCGAAACCGGCGCCGGTACCTGCCGCCGCACCAAAACCGGCAGCAACCGGGCCGACACAGGCCGCCGCGCCGCAGGCGGCGGCTTCCGCCTCGCAAGCCAACGGTCACGCCCGTGTCTTCTCGTCGCCGCTCGCCCGTCGCCTCGCCAAGGAAGCCGGCATCGAACTGGGACGCATCAACGGCTCCGGCCCGCATGGCCGTATCGTCGCCCGCGACGTCGAGGACGCCAAGTCCGGCAAGGGCCTGAAGGCGCCGGCTGCCGCGCCCGCGGCGGGTCCGAGCCTTGCGCCCGGGATGTCGGACAAGCAGATCCTCGCTTTGTTTGAGGAGGGCTCCTACGAAGTGGTGCCGCATGACGGAATGCGCCGCACGATTGCGCAGCGCCTCACCGCATCGGTGCAGACCGTCCCGGTGTTCTACCTGACGATGGACTGCGACATCGGCAAGCTCCTGGTCGCGCGCGAGGAGATCAACGCCGCAGCTCCAAAGGACAAGGAAAAGAAGCCGCTCTACAAGCTCTCGGTCAACGACTTCGTCATCAAGGCGATGGCGGTCGCGCTGCAAAAAATTCCGAACTGCAATGTGAGCTGGACCGAAGGTGGCATGCTCAAGCACAAGCATTCCGACATCGGCGTCGCGGTGGCGATGCCCGGCGGCCTGATCACGCCGATTATCCGAAAAGCAGAGACCAAGGCGCTGTCGACCATTTCGTCCGAGATGAAGGATTATGCGGCCCGCGCGCGGGCGCGAAAACTCAAGCCGGAAGAGTATCAGGGCGGAACTACCGCGGTGTCCAACCTCGGCATGTACGGCATCAACCACTTCACCGCCGTAATCAATCCGCCGCATGCCACGATCCTCGCGGTCGGCACCAGCGAGGAGCGCCCGGTGGTGCGCGGCGGCAAGATCGAGATCGCGCAGATGATGAGCGTGACGCTGTCCTGCGATCACCGCGCCATCGACGGCGCGCTCGGCGCCGAACTGATCGGCGCCTTCAAGCAACTGATCGAAAACCCCGTGATGATGATGGTGTGACAGCCGTCATTGCGAGCGCAGCGAAGCAATCCATCTTACTTGCGACAATGTGGATTGCTTCGTCGCAAGGGCTCCTCGCAATGACGAAAGAACCGTGATGGTCGCACGATGAAAACGAGCGAGTAGCCAATGTCCGACACATCCTTCGACGTCATCATCATCGGCTCCGGGCCCGGCGGTTACGTCACCGCGATCCGCGCGGCCCAGCTCGGCTTCAAGACCGCGATCATCGAGAAATCCTATCTCGGCGGCATCTGCCTCAACTGGGGCTGCATCCCGACGAAAGCGTTGCTGCGCTCGGCGGAAATCTATCACTACATGCAGCACGCCAAGGATTACGGGCTCTCCGCCGAGAAAGTCTCGTTCGATCCGAAGGCTGTCGTGCAGCGCTCGCGTGGCGTCTCAAAGCGTCTCAATGACGGCGTCGGCTTCCTGATGAAGAAGAACAAGGTGACTGTGATCTGGGGCGAGGCGTCGATCGACGCGCCCGGCAAGGTCACGGTGAAGAAGTCCGACGTCGAGGCGCCGAAAGGCGCGCTGGGCGAGGGTGCCTATCAGGCCAAGCACATCATCCTTGCCACCGGCGCACGGCCGCGCGTGCTGCCCGGGCTCGAGCCCGACAAGAAACTGGTCTGGACCTACTTTGAGGCGATGGTGCCGGAGCGGACGCCGAAATCGCTGCTGGTGGTCGGCTCCGGCGCGATCGGCATCGAGTTCGCCTCGTTCTTCCACACCATGGGCGCCGATGTCACCGTGGTCGAGGTGCTGCCGCAGATTCTCCCGGTCGAGGACGCCGAAATCGCCGGCCTGGCGCGCAAGCAATTTGAGAAGCAAGGGATCAAAATCCTCAGTAACACCAAGGTCACAAAACTCGAAAAGAAGGCCGACAGTGTCGTCGCCACCATCGACGACGGCAAGCAGCCGCAGACAGTCGAGTTCGAGCGCGTGATCTCGGCCGTCGGCGTGGTCGGCAATATCGAAGGGCTCGGCCTGGAGAAGGTCGGCGTCAAGACCGACCGTGGCGTGGTCGTGATCGATGGCTATGGCAAGACCAACGTGCCCGGCATCTACGCCATCGGCGACGTTGCGGGTCCGCCGATGCTGGCGCACAAGGCCGAGCATGAGGGCGTCGTCTGCATCGAGGCGATCAAGGGCCTGCACCCGCACGCCATGGACAAGGACCTCATTCCCGGCTGCACCTATTGCCACCCGCAGATCGCCTCCGTGGGACTGACCGAGGCCCGGGCGAAGGAGGGCGGCCGCGAGATCCGCGTCGGCCGCTTCCCGTTCGTCGGCAACGGCAAGGCGATTGCACTCGGCGAGGATCAGGGCCTGATCAAGGTGATCTTCGACAAGAAGACCGGGCAACTGCTCGGCGCGCACATGATCGGCGCCGAAGTGACCGAGTTGATCCAGGGTTACGTGGTCGCCATGAATCTGGAGACCACGGAAGAAGAGCTGATGCACACGATATTCCCGCATCCGACGCTGTCGGAGATGATGAAGGAAGCCGTGCTGGATGCCTATGGGCGCGTGCTGAATATGTAACCTAATCCCTCACTCGTCATGCGCGGGCTTGACCCGTGCATCCATCACGCTTCACAAGGGTCTTGCGAAGCAGATGGATTGCCGGGTCCCGTCTCCGCCAAGGCTTCGCCGGGCCACTTGCTCACTCGGCCGCCGAAGCCCTAGCGGAGGCGGCAAGCCCGGCAATGACAACCAAAACCAGAAAGAACAGTTGTGAAAGACAACGATAATTTGACCATCGAACGTCCGACGTTCGTGACCCATCTCGAATGCGCGATGGAAGGCGATCACTACGCCGCGGACCAGGTCCACAACCTTTCCAGGGCCGGCAAGCCGCTGCTGGTGCGCTACGATCTCGCAGGCGTGAAGAAGGCGCTGACCAAGGACGCGCTGTCGCAACGCCCCGCCGACATGTGGCGCTACCGCGAGCTGCTGCCGGTGCGGAAGGTCACGGACATCGTC
Source organism: Bradyrhizobium sp. AZCC 2176 (assembly GCF_036924645.1). NCBI lineage: Bacteria > Pseudomonadati > Pseudomonadota > Alphaproteobacteria > Hyphomicrobiales > Nitrobacteraceae > Bradyrhizobium > Bradyrhizobium sp. AZCC 2176. The sequence goes on from NZ_JAZHRX010000001.1 coordinate 5,693,878, forward strand.
AGCCTCGGCGAAGTCATGACGCCGCTCATTCGCCTGCCAAAGCTCGGCAAGAAACTCGGCGGCGGCGAGATCATTGTGAAAGACGAGGGGCGCCTGCCGACCGGCTCGTTCAAGGCCCGGGGCCTTGTCATGGCGGTGTCGATGGGCAAGGCGCTCGGCATCAAGCACATGGCGATGCCGACCAACGGCAATGCCGGCGCGGCGCTTGCGGCGTATGCGACCTCCTGCGGCATCAAGACCACGATCTTCTGCCCGGCCGACACGCCGGAAGTGAATGTCAGCGAGATCGAGCTGCAGGGCGCGACCGTCTATCGGGTCAACGGGCTGATCGACGATTGCGGCAAGATCGTCGGCGAGGGCAAGGCCAAGGCCGGCTGGTTCGACACCTCGACGCTGAAGGAGCCGTATCGGATCGAAGGCAAGAAGACGATGGGGCTGGAGCTCGCCGAGCAACTCGGCTGGGAGATGCCCGATGTGATCTTCTATCCGACCGGCGGCGGCACCGGCCTGATCGGCATGTGGAAGGCGTTTGCCGAACTGGAGGCGATCGGCTTCATCGGCTCGAAGCGGCCGCGGATGGTGGCGGTGCAGGCGTCGGGCTGCGCGCCGATGGTGCGTGCTTTTGAAGCAGGCACCGAGCACGCGCCGCGCTGGGAAGACGCCCACACCATCGCGTCCGGCATCCGCGTGCCGCAGGCGGTCGGAGATTTTCTGATCCTGCGCGCGGTCCGCGAAAGCAAGGGATTTGCGATTGCGGTGCCGGATGAGAAGATTTCTGCTGCGCTCAATGAAGTGGCGCGCGAGGAGGGCTTGTTGTTGTGTCCGGAGGGGGCGGCGACGTATGCTGCCTACCAGCAAAGCCTCAGCGATGGGCGCGTGACGAAAAATGATCGCGTGATGCTGTTCAATTGCGCGACGGGACTTAAATATCCGCTGCCGCCGGTCACGCGTACGCTCGATCGACACCAGCCGATCGACTACGCAAAACTCTGACCATCGCGCGGCGGGATGTGATGGGAGCACAATATGCGAAAGTTCATTCTGTCCGTGATTGCAGTGTTGGCGTTAGGCAGCGCAGCGACGGCGCAGAACTTTCCATCGCGCCCCATCACCATCATCGTCCCGTTCTCCGCCGGCGGGCCGTCGGATGCGATGGCGCGGATCCTCGCCGAGCGCATGAAGGTCGCGCTCGGCGAAACGGTGCTGGTCGAGAACGTCACGGGGGCGGGCGGTTCGGTCGGCGTCGGCCGCGCGGTGCGTTCAGCGCCTGACGGCTACACGATCAGCTTCGGCCATCTCGGCACCCACGTCGCCAACGGCGCGATCTACAAGCTCGGCTACGACCTCGTCACCGATCTCGAACCGGTCGCGTTGCTGCCGAGCAACCCGATGATCATCGTCAGCAAAAAGGAAGTTCCGGCAACGTCGCTGAAGGAATTTCTGGCGTGGCTGAAGGCGCAGCCGTCGCCGCCGACGGCCGGCACCGCAGGCGCGGGCTCCGGAAGCCACATCGCCGGGCTCTATTTTGAGAACGTCGCCGGCGTCAAGCTGCAATATGTGCCGTATCGCGGCACTGGCCCCGCGATGAACGATCTCGTCGCCGGCCAGATCGACCTGATCGTCGACCAGACTTCGAACTCGATCGGGCAGGTGCGCGCCGGCAACATCCGCGCCTATGCCATCACCGATAGCAAGCGCGTCGAGTCCGCCTCCGACATTCCGACCGTCGACGAAGCCGGACTGCCGGGCTTCCACATGACGCTGTGGTCCGGCCTGTGGGTGCCCAAGGGCACGCCAAAGGACGTCGTCGCAAAGCTGAATGTCGCGGCGGTTGACGCCCTGAATGATCCGGCCGTGCGCAAGCAGCTCGAAAACCTCGGCCTGCAGATGCCGCCGAAGGATAAGCTCGCGCCCGAAGCGCTGGGCGCCTGGCAGAAGGCCGAAATTGCAAAATGGTGGCCGATGATCAAGGCCGCCAACGTCAAGGTGGACTGATCCCTGGTCTTGGCCGAGCTGTCGTTCAGCGCCCGGAGGCGACGGCGACCAATCGTGGCTGTCCGTCACAGCTTTACCGGCCGGCGGCAGCCTCGGCGGCCGGCAGCGGTGCCGCGTTCGTCTCCTGCGTCACGACGCGCCGGTCAGTGTTCGACGCCACCGCGGTGTCGTTGTCGAACCGCACGCGATAGACCGCTAAATTCTCCATCACCCTCTGGACATAGTTCCGCGTTTCGGAAAACGGAATCCGCTCGACCCAGTCGACCGCGTCGACCTTGGGGTCACGCGGATCGCCATAGGCCTTGACCCAGTCCCGCACCCGGCCCCGGCCGGCGTTGTAGCCGGCAAAGGTCATGATGTGATTGCCCTTGTATTCGCTCAGCAATGCGCTCAGTTCGGCGGCGCCCATCTGCGTGTTGTAGACCGGGTCGGAAACCATCCGGTCCCAGTCATAGCTGACGCCAAAGCGCTTGGCGGTATCGCGTCCCGCTTCCGGCGTCACCTGCATCAGGCCGACCGCATTCGCCGCAGACTTGTCGCGCTGGTCGAACGCGCTCTCCGTGCGCGCCACCGAATAAATCACGCTGTGCTCGATTTCAGGGGCGAGCTGGCGGTGCGGCGGAATCCCGATGATGGGAAAGGCGTAATGGTCGAGCGGCAGTCCGCGGCCGAGCGAGGGCTTTCCGACCTGCAGCATTGCGCGGGCGTCGTTGCGGCGGCCGGTGAGCTCGCCGAGCGCTTCGAGCAGGGCAACATCAGTGCTTTGTTCGCTGAGATCGGCGGCAAAATAGAGCACGACATCGCGCTCGCCGATCTCGTAGAGCATGTCGGCGGCGCGCACGCGTTCGTCGGCAGCCGAAGCATCGGCGGACGCGAGAACGGGCGAGGGCGCGCGCAGTTCGATCTGGTCACGGCCAAGCCTGGCGCGCGCCAGTTGGCCGTAATAGGCGGTCGGGTAGCGGGCGGCCGCTTCATAGCTCGCGCGCATCGCATCCGTCTGGCCAAGGGCTTCGGCCGCGCGTCCGCGCCAGTAGTTCGCCCGCGCCAGCACGATCGGGTTGGTCGCGCCGTCGTCGATGTGGGCGAAATGCGTGGCCGCGGTTTTGGGATTGTCGAGGTAGCGGAGCGCGATCCAGCCGCACATGAAGTGGACGTCGGCCCGATAATATTCATTGGCCGGCGCTGCGGCGGGATGGATCACATCGTAGGCGGTCTGGAACTTGCCCTGATCAAGCAGCTTGCGGGCGAGCGTGCGCCGCTCGCGCCACCATTGATCGGTGTCCTGCAGCGCCATGGTCTCGGGTGTCGCCGCCAGCATCAGGCGGGCAGCATCGTCAATGCGGTTTTGGCCGAGCATCCACTGGATGCGGCAAAGGGTGTAGCCGAGATCCTGCCGTGCTTCGACTGCGACATCGTCCAGCGCATCCTTCGCCTTGTCCGCTTTTCCCCTGACCGCGGCACAGGCCTTCACGATCGCAAGCTCGTCGCCGCCGAGGCGCTGCGCGGCGCGCTTCGCGCCGGCGAGGTCTTTGGCGCCGATGCGCCTGCCCATGCGCGCACGGTGGTCATCGCGGTTGAGAAGGTCGCGGAACGTCTCGAACGCTTCGGTCTCCAGGCGCTCCGACAATTCGTCCGATCGCCATGCGTCGCGGGCCAGCCGGGTCGCGCCGTCCCGATCACCTTCTGCGAGCAGCACGCGCGCCAGTGCCAACTTGCCCTTGGCAGTTGCGGGCCGATCGCCAATGAAGCCGCGAATCGTCGCCGCATCGCTGCGCTCCTCCCACAGCCGCGCCTCTGCGCGCCGGCGCAGCAACGCGGTGCTCGGCCATTCCGGATTAGCGGCGATGAATGCCGCGTAGCGGCCGAAAGTCGCTGTCGTCTCCGGGCGGCGCAGGATGAACCACTCGACGAGCTTCTGCGCCGCCGGATCTGCGATCCGGTTCCTTATGGCGGTCGCCTCTTCGGTCTTTGCCTTGCGCGCGAGATCGATGGCTTCCTTCACCAGCGCAAGGTCGCCCGTCAGCGGAGCGACGGCCTCCCTGGGAGCAGACGAAGCCTTCGATGGCTTCGGCTTGCGCTGTGCGGAAGCGTGTTTGGCGTGCCGGCGTTTTCCGGATGCCGCGCTGCGATGCGGACGAGTCTCCTTCACGTGCGACTTCCTGGTCGCTTCGTGCGCCTTCTGGGTGTGTGGCTTATGGCTGGCCCGCGCGGTCGCATCCGTCGAGAAGAGAGCGAGCCCAGCTACCGTGAAAAAACAAGACAGCGAGCGTAAGCACCGGTTCATTCCATGGTCCCCCTGCGAAACCCACGTCACAAACACCTGTCAAAGCCAAGAGATCGCAAAACCAAGAGATCGCATGATGCGTGTGGCCCTAAACTGTTCGAAAGATAGCACAACATTCGGGCTGCAATGTCGCGTCTGCGCAACAATCGCGTGCAAATGAGACGAATGGAACCCAAAGATTTCCCAAGCGCTGCGGCGCGCACCTGCTCGCCGGTGGCCCACTTCACACGGCTTTGACCGCGGATGCTGGGGGCCTGCCGGGCTCAATGCTGTCAACGTCAAGGTGGATTGAACGGCTGCGGTAGATCTTCGAGGCTGCCCCGCATATCGCGGAGCCCGTCATCACTACGCGAGCGCAATTGCGCTCGTCGGGACTACGCGAGCGCAACTGCGCTCGTCGGCGCGCGTTTCACGCGGCCGGTTTGCTCACGCAGGCTACTGATCCCGCCACTTAAAGAAACGCGTCAAAGCAAACGCCTGGAGACGGTTCTGGGTCAATCAGAGACGGCTCCAGGCGGCAAGGGCCGGGAGGCCGCCCCTTGCAATTGATTGAGTCTTACTTTCTAGCGATCAGGCGTAGGTAGCCACGTTTGCCATCGCCGTCATTTCGTTGTGGTGGCCGCCGTCGGTGCCGCCACCAGCAAGCACGCCGTCGTCCTCCAGTTCAAAGTGTGCGCCGCCGAGTTCGCCAACCTTCTCGTAAGCGCCATACACCGTCTGGGTAACGGCGATATCGCTTTGCTTCACCAGGTTGCCATAGACGGTGATCGTGCCGAGCAGATCCTCGTCATGCGCGCCGGCATTGCCTTGCTGGCTGATGACGGTGATCACGCTGTAGTCGTTCCTGCCGTCGCCGTTGCTGTCCTTGTGCTCGATCGACTTGACCTCGGCGGTGTGCGCCGAGATTTCGATCTTGTCGCCCTGGGCGCGATTGAAGTCGCGGATCACGTCGTTGCCGAAACCGTCGACCCAGTGATCGTGGGTAGCGCCGTTCTCGCCGGTGACGCCGACCCAGTCGATGGTGCCGTCGGCATTGACGTGTTTGGCAACGATCTCGTCCTTGGCGTTGACCATGCCTTCGAAGCGGAAGGTGTCGCCGCCGGCACCGCCGGTCAGCGTATCGTTGACCGCCTTGAACGCCGCGGTTTCTTCCGCGAAGATCTGCGTCGTGCCGTCCTGGGCTGCGACCATCTCGCCGGCATCCGACCGGCTGAGCAACACGTCGTTGCCGCTGCCGCCATCCATCCTGTCGGCGCCGAAGCCACCGACCAGAAGGTCGGCGCCGGAGCCGCCGGAGAGCTTGTCATTACCCGAGCCGCCCCACACCTTGTCGTTGCCGGAGCCGGCGTTGAGCGTGTCGTTGCCGGCCATGCCGGCAACCGTGTCGTCGCTGGCGCCGGAGAACAGGGTGTTGTTGCTCGTCGTCCCGTTCAGATGATCATGGCCGGCACTGCCGCCCGTAAACCTAGCGAAGAAATCCTCGAAGCGGCTATTGTCGAGGAAGCCGTTCAGATTGAAACGTGCCATTATTCAAACCTCTTACTCAGAGGCCTCACGAGCTACAAACGACCACCACGGATTTTGGGAATCGTGAAGTGATGCGCGCGGGCAAGACGTGAGGCGTGACTCCTTGACCCGCATCGAAGGAAGAACAGCAAAACGGGTCCGTGACTGGACGTGCGCGCGGCGGATTTGCGCAGGCTAGGGGCAATATGGTGACGCGAAAGGCATTCGTGCGGTCGATCCTTTAGCGTGTGCCTCAATCTCGAACGGCGATCAAAACGTCTGCGACAAATTGCGCAGAACGTTGTTCTGACTTGCGTATGAACGATAGCGCGGCCGACGGTGCACGCCGCGGGTCGCGTCGTCGCGTGACGAAAGCTGGTGCAAAAAGTGCCGGCCGCACAAAAATGACGTGATCGGCTTCGAACACGATTGATGTCAGGCGTTGCAATTTTCGGTGTCCGCAATCGCGACCGCACGATCAGGCGCTGCGGAGATATCGTGCGACTCGCGTTTTGCGTGGAGTCGCATTGAGCGATTCCGAATCGCCTCTTTGCGATTCCGAATCGCCTCTTGCGATTCTCGGCGACGTTCTCTCAATTTGGCCGAGTGAAGCGGCGAGGCGAATCCGCCTGAACGTTCTCTATCGATCGCCCAGAGGTTGTGACCAGCCGAGGCGCGGGCGCCCGAAATCGATGCCGAGGGAGTTCGCGGGGACGGGTTCGACCGAATAATGGTTGCCGCGGGGCCACGATTGTTGCGTGAGCGCAACAGTGGGCGGGCATTTGGTTAATTGTTCCGCCTGCCGCTTGCCTGCGCCGCTTTTTAGCCACACCCCTCCATGAAACCATTTCTTTCAGGGTTGATTAGCCACAGCGCCCCCAGCGAAGGCGACGGGAAATTGCTCCCGAGACCGACAAGGCTGAGGGAACAGGTTCCGCGAATGGACGCCAAGGTCGACATCAAGAAGAGGTTGCCGAGCCGTCATGTGACGGAGGGGCCCGAGCGCGCGCCCCATCGGTCCTATCTCTATGCGATGGGGCTGACCACCCGGCAGATCCACCAGCCTTTCGTCGGCGTCGCGTCGTGCTGGAACGAGGCCGCCCCCTGCAATATCTCGCTGATGCGCCAGGCGCAGGCGGTCAAGAAGGGCGTCGCCGCCGCCGGCGGCACCCCGCGCGAATTCTGCACCATCACCGTGACCGACGGCATCGCCATGGGCCATGACGGCATGCGCTCGTCGCTGCCGTCCCGCGAATGCATTGCCGACTCGGTCGAGTTGACCGTCCGCGGCCATGCCTATGACGCTCTCGTCGGGCTCGCCGGCTGCGACAAGTCGCTGCCGGGCATGATGATGGCAATGGTCCGGCTCAACGTGCCGTCGATCTTCATTTATGGGGGCTCGATCCTGCCGGGCAATTTCCGCGGCCAGCAGGTCACGGTGCAGGACATGTTCGAGGCCGTCGGTCGACACTCGGTCGGCGAAATGTCGGACGCCGACCTCGACGAAATCGAGCGGGTGGCTTGCCCGTCCGCTGGCGCGTGCGGCGCACAATTCACCGCCAACACCATGGCGACGGTGTCCGAGGCGATCGGCCTGGCGCTGCCCTATTCGGCCGGGGCGCCAGCGCCTTACGAAATTCGCGACGCGTTTTGCGCCGCCGCTGGCGAGAAGATTCTGGAGCTGATCGCCGCCAATATCCGGCCGCGCGACATCGTCACCCGCCGTTCGCTGGAAAACGCCGCGGCGGTCGTTGCGGCGTCTGGCGGATCGACCAATGCTGCGCTGCACCTGCCGGCCATCGCGCATGAGTGCGGCATTAAGTTTGACTTATTCGACGTCGCCGAAATCTTCAAAAAGACACCGTATGTCGCGGATTTGAAGCCAGGGGGCCGTTATGTTGCCAAAGACATGTTCGAGGTTGGCGGCATACCGCTTCTGATGAAGACGCTGCTCGACAATGGCCACCTCCACGGAGATTGCATAACCGTCACGGGCCGGACGATCGCCGAAAACCTCAAGAGCGTGAAATGGAATCCGCACCAGGATGTGGTGCGGTCCGCCGACAACCCGATCACCGTCACGGGAGGCGTTGTCGGGTTGAAGGGTAATCTCGCGCCGGAGGGTGCGATCGTGAAGGTCGCGGGCATGTCGAAGCTGAAGTTTACCGGTCCGGCGCGCTGCTTCGATCGCGAAGAGGACGCTTTCGAGTCGGTCCAGAAGCGGACCTACCAGGAGGGCGAGGTCATCGTGATCCGCTACGAAGGGCCGCGCGGCGGACCCGGCATGCGGGAGATGCTCTCGACCACGGCGGCGCTGACCGGGCAGGGGATGGGCGGCAAGGTGGCCCTGATCACCGACGGCCGGTTCTCCGGCGCCACCCGCGGGTTCTGCATCGGCCATGTCGGACCGGAGGCGGCCGTGGGCGGCCCGATCGCCCTGTTGCAAAATGGTGACATTATCGAGATCGACGCCGAGGCTGGAATCCTTAACGTAAAATTGACCGACGCCGAACTCGCTGAACGTAAAACCAAGTGGGCACCTCGACAGACTAACCATACGTCGGGTGCGCTGTGGAAATATGCCCAACAGGTTGGGCCGGCCGTGGATGGGGCTGTGACCCATCCGGGCGGTGCGCACGAGAAACAGTGTTATGCGGACATCTAGGCGTATCATTCTTGCGTTGATGCTCGGGGCCATGCCGGTGGCGGCTCCCGGATTCGCATTTGACGGCGCGCCGGTGAAGCCGGACGCCACGCTGCCGGTGATGAATCAGCCCGCCGCGCAGGCCGTCACTGCGCAGGCCCTGAAGAAGGCTCCACCTGCACCCGCGACGGCAACGGCGGTTGCTGCGTCCTCGCTGACTTCGCTGCAATACGCCGCCGAGGGTGGCCATCCCGTCGCGCAGTGGAAGCTCGGCCGGATGTATGCCGATGGCAATGGCGTCATCCAGGACGATCTGCGCGCCTTCGAATATTTCAGCCGCATCGCCAACGCGCATGCCGAGGACAGCCCGTCGGAGCCGCAGGCGACGATCGTCGCCAACGCCTTCGTGGCGCTGGGACGCTACTACCTCAACGGCATCCCGAATTCCAAGGTCAAGGCCGACGCCGACCGGGCGCGGGAGATGTTCTCCTATGCCGCGTCCTATTTCGGCAATGCCGACGCGCAGTACGATCTGGCGCGGCTTTACCTGAAGACGCCGGACGCCTCGCGGGACGATTTCCGCTACGGCGCGCGCTGGCTTGGTCTGGCCGCGCAGAAGGGCCAGCATCAGGCGCAGGCCATGCTCGGCCAGATGCTGTTCAACGGCGACCGGCTGCCGCGGCAGCCCGCCCGCGGTCTGATGTGGCTGACACTGGCGCGCGACAACGCCGCCCCCGACGAGAGCTGGATCCGCGAAAGCTACAACCGCGCCTTCGCCAAGGCCTCCGACGACGACCGCGCCATGGCGCTGCAGATGCTCGAGCACTGGGTGCAGGGCAAGAAGGACTGACGCGGCGCTGCCGTAGCGGTAGGGTGGGCAAAGGCGCACTTGCGCCGTGCCCACCGTCTCTCCGAAACCGTTGGCACCAATGGTGGGCACGCTTCGCTTTGCCCACCCTTCTACTGGCTACCGTGAAGCCACCATCCGCTTCGACATCGGATATCCCGACCTTGTGCCGAACTTGCCCGTCGGCGCCGCGTCGTCAACATAACCTGCCGACTGATAGAAGCGATGCGCCGTCTCGGTGCTTGTGAGCGTGCAGCGGCTGTTGCCTCGCTCCGCCGCTCTGGCTTCGAGCGCGCTCAACACGGCACGGCTGACGCCGCGAAATCGTGCATCGGGTGCCACGTAGTTCAGCGTGATCTCGCCTGCGTCCGTCACCGATCCCACCCCGAGGATGGCGTCGCCCTCGACGGCGAGCAGGAGCGAATTTCCTGGCTGCCTTGCCCACGCGGCCACGATTTCCGGCGTCTTGTTGGCCAGCCACGCGTTCAGGATCGCCGGATCGTTGCCGTGATCGGCAACGCATAATCGGGAGATCGATTCCTTCAGGACGTGGCAGGCCGCGACGGCGTCTGCGGGCGCCGCATCCCGAATCGTCACGCTCTCCGCGCCCGTCCCGCTCAAGCCGTCTCCAGGTCGAAATCCGCCCACACGGGCACGTGGTCCGACGGCTTCTCCCAGGCGCGCACATAGCTGTCGACGCCGACATTGGTCAGGCGGTCGCTGGCCTGCGGCGACAGCAGGAGGTGGTCGATTCGGAGGCCCCAGTTCTTCTGCCAGGCGCCCGCCTGATAGTCCCAGAAGGTGTAGAGGTTCGGCTCGTCGGTCACCGCGCGCAGCGCATCCGTCAGCCCGAGGCCAAGCAGCGACTGGAAGGCCTCGCGCGTCTTGGGGCGAAACAGCGCGTCGTTGGCCCAGGCCGCCGGGTTATAGACGTCGGCGGCTGCCGGAATGACGTTGAAGTCGCCTGCGAGCACCAGCGGTTCTTCCGCCTTAAGCCGCTCCTTCGAGTACTCAAGAAGTCGCGACATCCATTTGAGTTTATAGGGGTATTTGTCGGTGTCCGGCGGGTTGCCGTTGGGCAGATAGAGGCAGGCGATCCGCATTACCCCGGTCTTGAGCGTCACCACACCTTCCAGGAACCTGGCGTGGGCGTCCTCGTCGTCGCCGGCCAGGCCCGATTTGGTCTCGTCGAACGGCAGTTTCGACAGCAGTGCGACTCCGTTGAAGGTTTTCTGGCCGTGGGTGACGACATTATAGCCGAGCGACTCGATCTCCAGCCGCGGGAACGCCTCGTCGACGCATTTGATTTCCTGCAGGCAGACGATCTCGGGCGAGGTCTCCTTGAGCCAGGTCAGGAGATGGTCGACCCGCTGCCGGATCGAATTGACGTTCCAGGTTGCAATGCGCATGAAATGGCTCGGGATTGTAACTACACATTTTCTGGCAGTGGCATACCATGTGCAGGAAGGCTGTGGTAATCGTTTAGAAATAAGGCGCACCCGTCGCCGTCAAGGGGCAGGAGAAGACCGTCCCGTCCTTTGAGGACCGGCGAGCGTGAAAAATTATGAAAAAGCGTAGCTTGTTACTTCTTGTCGGCGCCATTGGCATCCTTGCGGCGGCCGGTTTTGTTACCCGCTCCTCCTGGATGGGCGGCACCTCCAACGCCCAGGGCCCGCAGCCTCCGCGGATGGTGTCCGTCGAGCTTGCCAAGGCGGAGCGCAAATCCATGCCCGTCGATGTCGACGCGATCGGGATGGTGACGCCGATTTCGAGCGTGGCGCTGAAGTCGCGGCTGGAGACGACCATCGTCGCGGTGCATTTCGAGGACGGCGCCAAGGTCAACGAGGGCGATCTGCTGTTCACGCTCGACAGCCGCCAGATCGACGCCCAGATCGAGCAGGCCGAGGGCGTGCTCGCCAAGGACCAGGCGCAGCTCGAGGGCGCGCAGCGCGACCTGCGCCGCTACAACGATCTGGTCGGCAAGGGCGCCACCACGCAGGTCAATGTCGATAACGCCAGGACCCAGTCCGACATCCTGACCGGCGCCATCAAGGCCGACCAGGCCGCGCTCGACAATCTGAAGGTCCAGAAGAGCTACACCACGATCCGCGCGCCGTTCTCAGGCCGTATCGGGGTTGCCAATGTGAAGGTCGGCAATTTCGTCCGCCCGGCTGACAGCACCCCGCTGGCGGTAATCAACCAAATGGCGCCGGTCTACGTGACTTTCTCGGTCCCCCAGCGCGTGCTGGCGGATTTGCGCGAGGCCATGGCCAAGGGTATCTCCGGCGTGACCGCCACCATCCCGGGCCATCAGCGCTCCGAGAGTGGCAAGATCGCGATGGTTGAAAACACCGTGGATATGGCCACCGGCATGGTCACCGTGCGCGGCATCATGGCCAACGAGAACGAGACCTTGTGGCCGGGCACCCTGGTCGCGGCCAAGCTCATTATCCGCTCCGAGGATTCGGTCGTGGTGCCGACGGTTGCCGTGCAACGCAGCCAGGGCGGCAATTTCGTCTTCGTGGTCAAGGACGGCGTCGCCAAGCAAAAGGCGGTCAAGGTCGACCGCACCTCGCAGGGCATGTCGGTGATTTCGGAAGGACTGGCCGGCGACGAGAGCGTCGTGACGGACGGGCAATTGCTGCTGTCGGACGGATCGCGGGTCGAGCCGCGGGCCAAGAAGGCCGGAGCGTAACCGATGACGCTCTCCGAACTCTGTATCCGCCGGCCGGTCATGACGACGCTGATCACGGCGTCGATCATCGCGTTCGGCATTTTCGGCTTCCGCCTGCTGCCGGTCTCGGCGCTGCCGCGGGTCGATTTCCCGACCATTGCCGTGACCGCGACCCTGCCGGGCGCGAGCGCCGACACCATGGCGGCCTCGGTCGCCGGCGTCATCGAGCGCCAGCTCTCGACGGTTGCCGGCATCTCCTCGATGTCGTCGAACTCGTCGCAGGGCACCAGCACCATCACCATCCAGTTCGATCTCAACCGCAACATCGATGCCGCGGCGCTGGACGTGCAGACCGCGCTGACGATCGCGCAGCGCCGGTTGCCGGTCGAGATGCTCATCCCGCCGAGTTTCCGCAAAGTGAACCCGGCCGATTTCCCGGTGCTGTTCGTCGTGCTTAAATCGTCGACGCTGCCGCTGTCGGCGGTGCACGAATATGGCGACATCACCATCGGCCAGACGCTCTCGCAGATTCCGGGCGTCGCCCAGGTCAGCGTCTACGGCGCGCAGAAATTCGCCATTCGCGTCCAGGCCGATCCCGAGGCCGCCGCGGCGCGCGGGCTGTCGCTCGAGGACATCAGGACGGCGGTGTCCCGCGCCAATTCCTCGACCCCGGTCGGCACGCTGAACGGGCCGAAGCAGGACGTGGCGCTGCAGGCCTCGGGCCAGATGGACAAGGCGATGGACTATCGCCAGATCGTGGTGGCCTGGCGCAACGGCTCCCCGGTCAAGCTCGACGAGGTCGCGCGGATCTACGACAGCGTCGAGAACGAGCGGATCGCGAGCTGGCTGAACGGCGAGCGCGCCATCGTGCTCGGCATCCAGAAGCAGCCGGACGCCAACACGGTGGCGGTGGTCGATTCCATCCTGGCCAAGTTCCCGGCGCTGCGGGCGCAGATCCCGCCATCGGTCTCGATCAACGTGCTGATGGATCGCTCGATCTCCATCCGTCAGGCGGTGGCCGACGTCGAGGAGACGCTGCTGATCGCGATCGGGCTGGTGATCTTGGTGATCTTCCTGTTCCTGCGCTCGGCCTCCGCCACCTTCATTCCGGCGCTGGCGGTGCCGATTTCGCTGTTCGGCACCTGCGCGGTGATGTACGCGCTCGACTACTCCATCAACAACATGACGCTGCTGGCGCTGACGCTGTCGGTCGGCTTCGTGGTCGACGACGCCATCGTCATGCTGGAGAACATCGTCCGCCACATCGAGCACGGCATGCGGCCGTTCGAGGCGGCGCTGAAGGGCGCCCGCGAAATCGGCTTCACCATCATCTCGATCACGTTCTCGCTGATCGCCGTGTTCATTCCGGTGCTGCTGATGGGCGGCATCGTCGGCCGCGTGTTCCGCGAATTCGCCGTCACCGTGTCGGTCGCGATCATCGTGTCCGGATTCGTGTCGCTGACATTGACGCCAATGCTGTGCGCCCGCGTGCTGCGGGCCCATGACGCGACCAAGAAGCCGAACATCGTGCTCCGCATCTTCGAGGCGATGTTCGAGTCCTGGCTGCGCGCCTATGAATGGACGCTCGACTGGGTGCTGGCCCGGAAATTCCTGATGCTGATGGTGACGCTGGCGACGCTGGGCGGCACCGTCTACCTTTACATGATCGTGCCGAAGGGCTTCTTCCCGCAGGAGGACACCGGCTTCCTGATCGGCGTGACGGAAGCTGCGACCGATACCTCGTTCGAGGCGATGAAGGAGCGGCAGCAGGCGCTGGTCGACGTGCTGAAAACCGATCCGGCGATCGACTACATCAACTCCACCGTCGGCGCCGGCGGGCCCAACACGACGGCGAATTACGGCCGGCTGTTCATCGCGCTGAAGCCGAAAAAGGAGCGCGACAACCTCAACGCCATCATCGGCCGGCTGCGCGGCAAGGCGCGGCAGATCCCGGGCATGCAGGCGTTCTTCCAGCCGATCCAGAACCTCAACATCGGCGGCCGGATTTCCAAGAGCCAGTATCAATACGTGATGCAGAGCGGCGACACCGAGTCGCTCTATCGTTTGGCGCCCGAGATGCGCGAGAAGATCGAGAAGCTGCCGGGCCTGCTCGATGTCACCACCGACCTCTACATCAAGAACCCGCAGATGACGGTCGACATCGACCGCGAGAAGGCGGCGGTCTACGGCGTCACCGTCGATCAGGTGCGCAACCAGCTCTACAACGCCTATGGCTCGCGCCAGGTCGGCACCATCTACATGCCGTCGAATGACTACCAGATCATCCTGGAGGTGCAGCCGCACTTCCGGGTCGATCCGTCGGACCTGTCCAAGCTCTACATGAAGACCCAGAACAACCAGACCATTCCGCTGTCGGCAGTGGCAAAACTGGTTCCGACGGTCGGTCCGCTGCAGATCAACCACCAGGCGCAGCAGCCGGCGGTGACGATTTCGTTCAACCTCGCGCCCGGCAATTCGCTCGGCTATGCGGTCGACAAGATCACCGAACTCGAGCAGGCGTCGAACCTGCCGGCGACGATCGCCACCGGCTTCTCCGGCACCGCGCAGGTGTTCCAGGATTCGCTGCGCGGGCAGGGCGTCCTGATCCTCGCCGCCGTGTTCGCCGCCTTCGTCATCCTCGGCATTCTCTACGAGAGCTTCATCCACCCGATCACCATCATCTCGGGCCTGCCGTCGGCCGGCATCGGCGCGATCGTGACGCTGATGCTGTTCGGGATGGAGATGTCGGTGATCGCGATGATCGGCATCGTGATGCTGGTCGGCATCGTCAAGAAGAACGCCATCATGATGGTCGACTTTGCGCTGGAGCGCCGCCGCGTCGGCCTGAGCGCCGAGCACGCGATCCGGGAAGCGGCGCTGTTGCGTTTTCGTCCGATCATGATGACGACGTTCGCCGCGATCTTTGGCACGCTGCCGATTGCGCTTGGCGCCGGTGCAGGCGCCGAATTGCGCCAGCCGCTCGGCATCGCCGTGGTCGGCGGCCTCTGCCTGTCGCAGTTGCTGACGCTTTACATCACGCCCGTGATCTACATCTATCTCGACCGCATCGATCGCCGCCTGCGGCGCAAGCTCGAACCGCAACTGGAAGAAGCGGGCGAGGGCGAGCGGCCGCACGTGGTTGCCGCCGAATGATGCCGTTCGGGCGGGCGATACGCTCGGCGGCCTGCAGCGTCGCCATCCTGATGGCGCTCGCCTTTGTCGCCGCGGCGAACGCCCCGGCCGGCGCGAACGAGCCGATCGAAATCTTCGACGCCCATATGCACTACAATTGGGAACCAAACCCCTATTACAGCGTCGACGAGGTGCTGGCGCTGTTCAAAAAGCATCGCGTTACCGGCATCCTCGCCACCAGCCGCCCGAACACCGGCACGCACGCGCTTGTTGACGCCAAGCCGCAGGGCCTGCAGATCGTGCCCTTCATCCGGCCGTATCGCGTGCGCGCGGACATCCAGACCTGGTTCGGCGATCCCTTCATTTTCGACCTGGTGCAGGACGAGTTCAAACGCGGCTACTATCGCGGCATCGGCGAATTCCACATCTCGGGCAAGGCGGCTGATACCGAATGGGTGAAGAAGACTGTCGATTTCGCGGTCGAGCACGACCTTTACCTGCATGCCCATGCCGATGATGTCGCCGTCGAAATCCTGATGCGGCACAATCCGCGCGCCCGCATCATCTGGGCGCACACCGGCTTTGGCCTGTCGAACGACCGCGTTTCGGAAATGCTGTCGAAATATCCAAAACTGTGGGGCGAATTGTCCTACCGCAGCGGCATCGTCGATGGCAGCGGCAAGCTGACGGCGGAATGGCGCGCATTGTTCGAGCGCTACCCGGACCGCTTCCTGCTCGGCTCCGACACCTGGATCAACGAGCGCTGGCAGAGCTACGGCGAGATTATGGCCGGCTACCGAGCGTGGCTTGCGCAGCTACCGCCGAAGATCGCCGTGCAGATCGCGCATGGCAATGCGCGGGCGCTGTTCGGTAGCGAGCGCTGAGGACGTAAGCGGTCTGCTTAGTCCTGCGCGAGGCGGGTTAGTTGCCCTCGATAGACGTGCCTAAACGAGCGCCAGCTGGTTACGAAGCACTGTAGTGCTCGAGGTCCAAAGCCAGGCGTTCGAGCGGTTGGCTATTTCCGATTTGGGCCATCCAGCACCAAAGTTCGAGAACGAAGTAGAGATGATAGAGGTCGAGCGTTTGAGACCAGTGCTCCCGGTCCATAACGCCATAACCTTGAAGGACTGCGCGTCTGGATTCTGCGTCCAGATAATAGAACGCCTTGGCGACGTCCATAAGCGGATCTCCGGCGAGCGCGCCCTCAAAATCCAAAACCCCGCTGAGCTGCACGTTCCCATTCGTCGTAGTGGCAAGCAGGTTGCCGGCGTGCAGATCATTGTGACACAGCACCGCATGCGTGCATGCATCAAGCAGGCCTGCGCGATCGGCGAAATGCTCAGCGATCTTTCGGGCCAAGCCTGCGTCTCCACCGCGCTCAGTAAATTCCGTGAGCTTTCGCTGGAATTGATGCGTCAGGTAGGCTTGATTTGTCGAATGTGGAGTCCAGATGCCCTTCGGTCCGATATAGCCGAAAGCTTCCATCGAGATACGATGAAATTCCCGAAGCAGCTGGCCGATTTGTGTGTAAGCCGAAAGCCGTTGCGCCGAGGCTAAACTTGCTTCCAGCGGACCCAGTATCGAACCCTCGAGCTTGGTCATCAACGTGAAGCTCAGGTCGAGCAATCTCTTTGAGGCATCCGCCAACAGGATGCGCGGCACGGACACGTTGAGGCGGTCCTGGATGAGACCAATGACGGTTACCTCCTTTTGCATCTTCCAGTGCAATTCGTCGGGATAGACCTTCAGCACGAGCGGCGGATGCGCCGGGTCAAGGAAAGCGATCTCGTAAACCGTTGCGATCTCGCCGCCATGAAGCCTGGAAACCGCCGCAACGACTTGTTTTGAATTGGCCTGATCGACAATCACCTGCGCCGTCGCGACAGACAGTTGCGGATCCGGCTTGAGCTTCATCGCGGCACCCATTCGAAGCCCGTTACGTTTGCACGGCCGGGACAATGTCGGCAAGCGGACCATCACAGTTGCCGCCAAAAATCGCAACGTAGATTGCGCGACGGCGATCCGCGAGCACAGTTCGGCGCGGCGCGGTGAGGGGGCGCCTCAATCCGCGAACTGACCGGCCGCCTTGATGATCGGCGCCCAGCGGTCGACCTCGCTGATCAACTGCGCCTTCAGCGCCTCGGGCGTGGCCTGATCCTGCGGCACAGGTTCCGTGTTGATCTCGTTGAACCGCTTCACCAAGTCCGGGTCGCGCAACGCCTCTTGCAACGTCCTGGACAGCTTTTGGACGACGTCGTCAGGCGTGCCCTTCGGCGCGTAGATGCCATGCCAAGCCCCGACCTCAAACCCCTTCAGCCCGGCCTCGTCTGCGGTCGGCAGATCAGGCATCGACCCAAGCCGGCTCTTTGTCGTGATGGCGTAAGCCTTGATCAGCTTTGAGGCGATCGGCGCCGTGGTGTTGGTGGTCTGGTCGCAGGAGAGGTCGATCTGCTTGCCGATCAGATCGTTCATGATGGGCGCATTGCCCTTGTAGGGCACGGTAAGGATTTCCTTGCCGACCGCGGTCATGAACAGCATGCCGCAGAGGTGGGAAGCGGCGCCGAGGCCGGCATTGCCAAAGGTCATCTTGTCGCCATTGGCCTTGATGTAGGTGACCAGCTCAGCCAGCGTGCTCGGCGGCAGATCGGGACGGCCGATGATGGTCATTGGCGCATTGGTGACGAGACCGATCGGCGCGAACGCCGTCTTGGTGTCATAGGGCAGCTTGCGATAAAGCGTGGCCGCCGTGGAGATGCCGATATGGTGGATCAATAGCGTATAACCATCGGGCTCCGCGCGCGAGGCCCTCGTGGCTGCGATCGTGCCGCCGGCGCCCGTTGCGTTTTCGATCACGATGGTCTGGCCCAGCAATTTCGACATCGTCTGCGCGGTCACCCGCGCCACCGTGTCGGTGGCGCCGCCCGCGGCGAAGGGGACCAGCAGCGTGATCGGCCGGTTCGGATAGTTCTGCGCGAGGGCCGTTGAACTGATGATGGCGAACGCGAGCGCAATAATGGCTGTCTTCTTCATCTGCATTGGCGTTTCCCTCAATTCTTTTTCTGATTTGTCTTGCGGGCCGTTTGCCTCGCGACCGTCCGTCACACGTTGGAGCTGTGGATCGCTTCCACGACGGCGTCGGTGACATCCTTTGTCGTCGCGGTGCCGCCGACGTCGGGCGTCGTGATGCCGGCGCCCGTCACCTTCTCCACGGCGCGCATCAGCCGGGCCGAGGCCTCGGCCTCGCCGAGATGATCGAGCATCTGCGATGCCGTCCAGAAGCTCGCGACCGGGTTGGCGATGCCCTTGCCGGTGATATCGAAGGCCGAACCGTGGATCGGCTCAAACATGGATGGAAAGCGCCGCTCGGGATCGATGTTCGCGGTCGGGGCGACGCCGAGACTGCCGGCCAGCGCGCCGGCGAGGTCGGACAGGATATCGGCGTGGAGGTTGGTCGCCACGATGGTATCGAGGCTCTGCGGCTTCAGCGTCATACGGACCGTCATCGCATCGACCAGCATCTTGTCCCAGGTGACATCGGGAAATTCTTTCGAGATCTCGTTGGCGATCTCGTCCCACATCACCATGCCGTGCCGCTGCGCATTCGATTTGGTAACCACGGTGAGGAGTTTTCGCGGCCGCGACTGGGCCAGCTTGAACGCATAGCGCATGATGCGCTGGACGCCGACGCGGGTGAAGACCGCGACTTCGGTGCCGACTTCCTCCGGCAGGCCGCGATGGACGCGGCCGCCGCAGCCGGCATATTCGCCTTCGGAGTTTTCACGCACGATCACCCAGTCGAGGTCGCCGGGGCCGGCATGACGCAGCGGCGAGGTGATGCCGGGCAGGATCCGGGTCGGCCGGACATTGGCGTACTGGTCAAAGCCCTGGCAGATCGGCAGGCGCAGGCCCCACAGCGTGATGTGGTCGGGAACGTCGGGCGCACCGACCGCGCCGAAATAAATCGCGTCGAATTTCTTCAGCGTGGCGAGTGCATCCGAAGGCATCATCACGCCGTGCTTGCGGTAATAGTCGGAACCCCAGTTAAACGTTTCGACGTTGAACCTCACATCGCCCAGCCGCTTCTGGAGGTTCTCGAGCGCGGTGACGCCGGCGGCGATGACCTCGGGACCGATCCCGTCGGCCGGAATCGCCGCGATTGAATATTCACGCATGTCCATTCCCTGTGGTTTTTTGCGCCTTTGATGGTCCGAATGCAGCTTGCGGCCGCGGCGGGCGAGAGGCAATTGCCTCGCGTTTATACAAAAAATTGATATAATCGCTGAGGGAGGACGAATGGACCTGCACCACTTGCGCTGCTTCGTGGCGGCCGCCGAAGAATTGCATTTTGGCCGGGCGGCGCAGCGGCTCGACATGCTGCCGTCGGCGCTCGGCCGCTTCATCCGCCTGCTTGAGGACGATCTCGGCACGCGGCTGATGACGCGCACGACGCGCAGCGTCGCGCTGACGGATGACGGCGCGGTGCTCTTGAAGGAAGCGCGGGCGCTGCTGGCGCAGGCCGATGCGCTGGCCGGCCGGTTTCGGACGCGGGGCCGCAAGCGGGCCGCGGTCATTCGCGTCGGCGCCATCGACAGCGCCGCCGCCGGATTGCTGCCGCGGCTCTTGCACGATTTCCGCCGGCGCCGGCCCGATGTCAGCGTGCAACTGGTCGAGGAAAAGACCGTCCGCCTGCTGCCGCGCCTGTTGTCCGGCCGGCTCGATCTTGCCTTCGTGCGCCCGCCGGAGCGGCCCGACAAACGGCTGGAGTTTCTATTCCTGTTGCATGAGACGGCAGTCGTCGCGGTCGCCGACCGTCATCCGCTGGCATCGCGCAAGCGCGTGAGGATCGCCGATCTCGAGAACGAGCCGTTGATCGTACCCGAGCGCCGCTCGCGGCCGCACAGCCATGACCTCACCATGAAACTGTTCGCCGAAGCGGGGTGTGAGACGCGTGTCGCTCAGATCGCCGACGAGAAGCAGACCATCGTCAACCTGGTCGCTGCAGGTTTGGGCGTTGCCATCGTCCCGCGCTGGACCTCGCGCATGGCAACGCGCGGCGTCCGCTTCATCCGCCTTGCCGCCTCCGACATGAACAAGCTGCCGCTGGCGGCAGCCTGCACCCGCGGCACGCGCGATCCGGTCAGGGACGAGGTGCTCGCGATGCTGAAAGCCGACCTGCCGCGCTACGCGCGCGAGGCGTAGACCGCTCGGGCTCCCAAATGCCGTCCGGAGCCGCTGCGCCAAAACGTCAATTTTCTTAAGCGGATCAAGCTGATTTGGGTCGTCCAGCCCTTCGCGCAAAAATATTCTGCTTTCGTTCTCACCCAAATCAGCGGCATGACTCCGCCCGTCTCACCGCAGATGAGGGGCGTTGGCCATCGTCACGAACGTGCGGTGAGATGCGATGGACGCAGATGGCGCGCTAGACGTACGCGCCGGAGGCGTACGGCGAAGTCGTGTGGTCTGGACGCCGCGGTGCTGGCGTTAAGTTGCGCGGAAGTTCTGCGTAACGATGGTGGCAAAAGAGCCGTTCACCAGGGAGAGCACGAAGTAAGCCGTAAAGCCATTGCGCAGGGAAGGCCGGAATGCTCCCGCTGCCCTGTATGCTCGTGTGCAGTTTTGTTTGCGCAAATCGCACGCGAGACCGCGGGTGCAGCAAGCACCCGGTCTTCCCTGCGCCCTCTATTTCGAAGAGGGCAAACGAAGATGCAAAGCTCGGGCGCAATGCGCCGCGAGATCGCGAAGGTGCGGCAGCTCTGACGATGAATCTGAAATTCTTCCGTCGTCCCTGCGTTCGCATGCGTTCGCAGGGACGACCAGTGGCCTTCGCGCCTCTTTTCAGACCGAAAAGCTCGTCCCGCAGCCGCACGACGCGGTCGCGTTCGGATTGACGACGCGGAACGACGCGCCGATCAGATCGTCGACGAAATCAACCTCCGAGCCAGCGAGGAACGGCACCGAGGCCGGATCGACCAGCACCACCGCCCCCTCGCGCGCGATCACCAGATCGTCCTCGGCCTTGGCGTGGTCGACGTCGAACTTGTACTGGAAGCCGGAGCAGCCGCCGCCCTCGACGGAGATGCGCAGCATGGCGCCGTCGCCTTCGGTCTTGAGGATTTCGCCGATGCGGCGGGCGGCCCGCTCGCTGACGGTGATGGCAGTGGTCATGGCATGCTCTCCGGCCCGTCATGCCCAATTCATTTGGTATGGGGCGTCAGACATAGTTAAGTGCGTAATCTCGCGGAATCAAATGGATAAGGACTAAAAAATCGTGTCGGTCGGAATGGCTGCCCCCCGTGCGCCCTATGGCTGCGACCCCGATTCCAGCCGCGGCCGGCTTTTTGCGGAGCCGCCGAGCAAGACCCGCAGTCCGTTCCGGCGCGATTGCGATCGGGTGATCCATTCCACCGCGTTCCGGCGGCTGAAGCACAAGACGCAGGTGTTCGTGTTCCATGAGGGCGACCATTACCGCACGCGGCTGACCCATTCGCTGGAAGTGGCGCAGATTGCCCGTGCGCTGGCCCGGCAACTCGGCCTCGACGAGGACCTGACCGAAACGCTGGCGCTGGCCCATGACCTCGGCCATCCCCCGTTCGGCCATGCCGGCGAGCGGGCGCTCGACAAATGCCTCAAGGCTCATGGCGGCTTCGACCACAATGCACAGGCGTTGCGGGTCATAACCGCGCTGGAGCACCGCTATCCCGAGTTCGACGGGCTGAATCTGACCTGGGAAGCGCTCGAAGGCATCGTCAAGCACAACGGCCCGCTGACCGAGCGGAGCGGGGCCCCGGCCGGGCCCTACCGCGAAAGCGGCATCCCCGTCGGCATTGCCGATTTCAACCAAAAATTCGATCTGGAGCTGTGGAGCTACGCCTCGCTGGAGGCGCAGGCCGCGGCCTTTGCCGACGACATCGCCTATGACGCCCATGACATCGACGACGGCCTGCGCGCCGGCCTGTTCAGCGTCGATGATCTGAAGGTCATGCCGCTCACCGAAACCATCATCGCCGACATCGACCGGCATTATCCCAATCTCGACGATATCAGGCGCGGCGCGGAACTGGTGCGCGAGCTGATTTCCTACATGATCGGAGCGGTCATGTCTGAGGCGGGCAGGCGGCTGGCGGCGGCGCAACCGCAATCGGCGCATGACGTCCGCCACCACCACCAGCCGCTGGTCGCCTTTCCGCCCGCGGTCGCGGAGGAGGAGGCCGCGATCAAGGCGTTCCTGAAAGTGCACATGTACCGCCACCCCCGCGTCATGCGGGTGATGGACGAGGCGGAAGGGATCCTGTTCGACCTGTTCGCGCGCTACCAAACCTCCCCGGGCGACCTGCCGCCCGAATGGATCGAGGGCACCGAGCGCGAGAGCGAAGGGGAGCGGGCGCGCCGGATCGGCAATTTCATCGCCGGGATGACCGACCGTTTCGCCTTGATCGAGCACCAAAGGCTTTTTGACTCGACCCCGGATTTGCGTTAGGCGGCGGCCATGTCCGACAAGTCAGCTTCACAACATCTGTTTGCCGACGTGCTGGCGCGCGTGCAGGCGATCTGCGCCGCGCTCGCGGCCGAGGGCCAATGGCCCGCCGGCACCGATTTCTCTCGCGTCGTGGTCGAGCCGCCGCGCGATGCCAGCCATGGCGACATGGCGACCAATGCCGCAATGGTGCTCGCCAAGGACGCGAAGGCAAAACCGCGCGAACTCGCCGACAGAATCGCGGAAAAATTGCGCGCCGACGAGCTGGTGGCTTCCGTCGAGGTCGCCGGGCCCGGCTTCATCAATCTCACTTTGAAGCCTCAGGTCTGGGCGGACGAACTGCTCATGATGCTGCGCGAAGGCGCTTCCTACGGCAAAAGCGCGATCGGCCACGGCGCCAAGGTCAATGTTGAATACGTCTCGGCCAATCCGACCGGGCCGATGCATGTCGGCCATTGCCGCGGCGCGGTGTTCGGCGACGCGCTGTGCGGTCTGCTTGATTTTGCCGGCTACGACGTCACGCGCGAATATTACATCAACGACGCCGGCGCACAGGTAGACGTGCTCGCGCGCTCGGCCTATTTGCGCTACCGCGAAGCGCTCGGCGAGAACATCGGCGAGATCCCGGAAGGGCTGTATCCGGGCGACTATCTCGTGCCGGTTGGCCAAGAGCTCGCTGCCGAGCATGGCGACAAGCTGAAGGCGATGCCGGAAAACGCCTGGCTGCCGATCGTGCGGGCCAAGTCGATCGCCATGATGATGGACATGATCAAGGGCGATCTCGCCGCGCTGAACATCAAGCACGAGGTGTTCTTCTCGGAGCGGTCGCTGGTCGAGACCGGCAACAACAAGGTCACCGAGACCATCGATTTCCTGCGCGCCAAGGGCGATATCTATGAGGGCCGCCTGCCACCGCCGAAGGGCAAGCCGGTCGAGGATTACGAGGACCGCATCCAGACGCTGTTCCGCGCCACTGCCTATGGCGACGACGTCGATCGTCCGCTGATCAAGTCGGACGGCAGCTACACCTATTTCGCCTCCGACATCGCCTATCACAAGAACAAGGTCGACCGCGGCTTCCTCGACATGATCGACGTGTTCGGCGCCGATCACGGCGGCTACATCAAGCGGATGCAGGCAGCCGTGAAGGGCGTCAGCGACGGCAAGGCCGCGCTCGACGTCAAGGTCGTGCAGCTTGTCCGGCTGCTGCGTGCCGGCGAGCAGGTGCGGATGTCGAAACGCTCCGGCGATTTCGTCACGCTGCGCGAGGTGGTCGACGAGGTCGGCTCGGATGCCGTGCGGTTCATGATGCTGTTCCGCAAGAACGACGCCGTGCTCGATTTCGACCTTGCCAAGGTGCTCGAGCAATCGAAGGACAACCCTGTCTTCTACGTCCAGTACGGACATGCCCGCGGCCATTCGATCTTCAAGAACGCGCGCGAGGTGGTGCCTGAGCTGCCGGCGGATGACGCCGCCCGATCGGCCTGGCTGGGGGATGCCCCGGTGGAGCGGCTGACCGACCCGGCGGAACTTGACCTTTTGAAGCGATTGGCTCTCTATCCCAGGATGATAGAAGCGGCCGCGGTTGCACATGAGCCGCACCGAATCGCTTTTTATCTATATGATTTAGCCAGTGAATTTCATGCGTTGTGGACGAAAGGGCGGGATTTGCCCTATTTACGCTTCATTATAACTAATGATGCAGAGATCACGAGGGCGCGTCTGGCTATGGTCCAGGGCGTCGTCTCGGTTCTGGCATCGGGCTTAGCCGTTCTCGGCGTCCACGCTCCGACCGAGATGCGGTAGGCAGGGGCGAAGGCCTTCACGGATGGGGGTTCGTGGGGTATCTGGCAGGGGCCGCTCGTCATGGTTTGTTTGACATGGCGGGTTGGCGCTGTCCCGTAGGGGATGCATCATCACGATGGCTAATCGATATCAGGACCGACCTTTTCCCTCCGCCGACGAAGCTCGCGGCGAGAGTGATCCGCTTGCCGAGCTCGCAAGGCTGATCGGGCAGACCGACCCGTACGGGGCCGCGGCGAAGCCTGCGCCGCACCCGCTGCAGTCGCGGGCCAATGTGCGCCCGCAGCGGTATGACCCGCCGCAGTATGATCGGCCGGAAGAAGAGCCCGAGGCTGCTCCGAGCCCGCCGGCATGGATGCAGCGCGCGCGCCACGAAACGCCGCTGCCGCCGGCTCCGCCGCCTTTGCCGCAGGAATACGATGACGAGCCGGAGTACCAGCCGGCGCCGGTGCATCCCGTGCATCGCTACGCGGCGCAGCAGCCACAGGCGCCTGCGCATCAAGCGCCACCCGCGCAGGACGACTATTACGAGCAGCCTCAGCAGTATGCCGACGAGCCGCAGCAGGATCCGTCGCGCTACGACGATGCGCTGTATGGACGGCTCGAGACCGGCGAGCACGACTATCAGCGCGATCCGGCCTATCCGGACGATCCCTACGCCTACCAGGAAGAATATGAGGAAGAGCCTGCGCCGAAGAAACGCTCGAGCGGCCTGATGACGGTCGCCGCGGTGCTGGCGCTGGCCGTGGTGGGCACGGGCGCTGCGTTTGCCTATCGCACCTTTGTCGGTTCGCCCCGCTCAGGCGAGCCGCCGATCATCAAGGCCGACAACAGCCCGACCAAGGTGGTGCCGGCGCCATCCGATGCGAGCGCCGCCAAGACCCCCGATCGCATGCTGTCGGGCGATGGCGGCGAGAAGCTGGTGTCGCGCGAAGAGACGCCGGTCGACGTCAATTCGAGGTCAGGCGGGCCGCGCGTGGTGTTTCCGCCACTGAACCAGAACGGCAATCCGCCGCCGCCGGCCAGTGTATCCCCGTCGGCGCCGATGCCGGCAACGGGCGCGAACGGCACGATGCCGAACAATGAGCCGCGCAGGATCAAGACGTACGCGGTCAAGGGCGACGCCGCGGATAACGGCGGCATCCCCGCAGGTGCCAGCGCGCCGCCGCCGAAGCCGCCGACGCGAAGCGTTGCTGCCCCGGCTCCGGCTCCCGGAGCGCCGCCGGCGCGTAACCCTGCATCCGCCAACGCCAGCGCCAATTCGCCGATGTCGCTCGCGCCGCAAGCATCCGAACCGGAGCCGCAGACCCGCGTGGCTGCGACGAACCCGACGCAAACCGCGCCGGCATCCGAGGGCGGAGGCACTTTTCTGGTATCGGTAACGTCGCAGGACAGCGAGTCCGCGGCCAGGGAGTCGTTCCGCGTGGCGCAAGGCAAGTATGCGTCCGTGCTCGGTTCCCGTTCGCCGGTGATCAAGCGGGTGGATCTGGCTGATGGGAAGGTCAAGTATCGCGCGATGGTCGGGCCGTACCGGACGCGACAGGAGGCGGTCCAGTTCTGCACCGAGCTGAAGGGCGCCGGGGGACAGTGCTTTATCCCGTAGAATTATCTGCGGTTTCCTTGACCGCGGGGCTCTGAGGGGCCTAATCGGCCCCATGAGCAGCCGCGCATTCATCACGGGCGTATCGGGACTGGAGTTGAGCGCTTCGGAGCGCGAATTCATCCATGGAATGCGCCCATGGGGCTTCATCCTGTTCAAACGCAATATCGAGACGCCGGATCAAGTATCTGATCTCGTTGGAGAATTGCGGGATTGTGTGGGCGAAGCGGATGCACCGGTCCTGATCGACCAGGAAGGCGGGCGGGTGGCCCGGCTGGGGCCGCCGCACTGGCCGGCCTATCCGCCCGGTGCCACCTTCGGTGCGCTCTTTGACCTCGACAGGGCGCGGGGGCTCACGGCTGCGCGGCTCAGCTCGCGGCTGATTGCGGCCGACCTGATCGACCTCGGCATCACCGTCGACTGCCTGCCGCTGGCG
Source organism: Bradyrhizobium sp. AZCC 2176 (assembly GCF_036924645.1). Classification (NCBI taxonomy): domain Bacteria; kingdom Pseudomonadati; phylum Pseudomonadota; class Alphaproteobacteria; order Hyphomicrobiales; family Nitrobacteraceae; genus Bradyrhizobium; species Bradyrhizobium sp. AZCC 2176. The sequence continues at coordinate 5,720,273 of NZ_JAZHRX010000001.1, forward strand.
GACGTGCCGGTGGCCGGCGCCGATGCCGTAATCGGCAACCGGGCCTATGGAACCGAGCCGGGCAAGGTCGCGGCGATCGCCCGCGCCGTCACCGATGGGCTGGCGCAGGGCGGCGTGCTGCCCGTGCTGAAGCACATTCCCGGCCACGGCCGGGCCACCGCGGATAGCCATTTCCGGCTCCCGACCGTTGATACGTCGCGGGAAGAGCTGGAACGGACCGATTTCGCGGCCTTCCAACCGCTGGCGGACCTGCCGATGGCCATGACCGCACATGTTGTGTTTAGCGCATTAGACCCCGCCCAACCGGCGACGACTTCTGCGACAATCATCCGGCAGGTGATTCGCGGCGGAATTGGGTTCCAAGGCTTGTTGATGAGTGATGACGTGTCCATGAATGCGTTGGCGGGATCGATCGCCGAACGGACCCGCGCCATCGTCAACGCCGGCTGCGACATGGTCTTGCATTGCAACGGCAAGCTCGACGAGATGCGCGACGTCGCGCGCGAGACGCCGGAACTGGCGGGTGAGGCCCTGGATCGGGCCAAGCGGGCGCTGGCCTCGCGAAGAGCGCCTGAGCCCTTCGACCGGCAGGCGGCGCGGGCTGAACTTGAAGCGTTGATGGATCGGGTAGGAGCGGCATGACGGCTGAGATTCTATCGTTTGAAACCGGACGGCCCGCCGAAATCACAGACGGCGAGCCCGCGCTGGTCGTCGACGTCGAGGGCTATGAGGGCCCGCTCGATCTGCTGCTGACGCTGGCACGACAGCAGAAGGTCGATCTCGCCAAGATTTCGATCCTGGCGCTGGCCGACCAGTATCTGACCTTCATCGAGGCCGCGCGAAAAATCCGCCTCGAACTCGCGGCCGATTACCTCGTGATGGCCGCCTGGCTCGCGTTCCTGAAATCGCGGCTGCTGCTGCCCGAACCGGCCACGCCGGACGGCCCGAGCGCCGAGGAAATGGCCACCGCGCTCGCCAACCGGCTGCGCCGGCTTGAAGCTATCCGCGAAGCCGCCAACCGGCTGATGAACCGGCCGCAGTTCCAGCGCGATATCTTTCCGCGCGGCAATCCGGAATCGATCGCCGAAATCCGTCATCCGAAATTCACGGCGACCCTGTTCGATCTGCTCACGGCCTATGCGGCGCAGCGCCAGCAGCGTGTGCTGGCGACGGTGCATCTGGCCAAGCGCACGGTGTGGTCGCTCGCCGAAGCGCGCGCCTCGCTGGAGCGGCTGGTCGGCATGGCCGATGCCGAGGACTGGAGCTGCCTCGACGATTACCTGCTCAGCTACGTGGTCGATCCCTCGCAGCGGGCGACGGTGTTCGCCTCGAGCTTCGCCGCAGCGCTCGAACTGGTGCGCGAAGGCGAGATGGAATTGAACCAGAAAGAGGCGTTCGCGCCGCTGTATTTTCGTAAGCGTCCGCCGCAGGCAGCGATGCCCGCGCCGGATATGACGGTCGAGTAAGTGGAAGGAGACCTAGCCATGGCAAGCCTGGCGGAAAAACGCATGGAAGATGCCGAGGATCATTCCGTCGACCCGAATACCGAGGTTGCGGCGCGGCCGGAGGAATTGCGGCTTCTCGAAGCGCTGCTGTTTGCCTCCGCCGAGCCGATCGATCAGGCGACGCTTGCCAAGCGCATGCCCGATGGCGTCGACGTCAAGGCGGCGCTGGCACAGTTGCAGGCGGAGTATGCCCCGCGCGGCGTCAATCTGGTGCGGGTCGCCAACAAATGGACTTTTCGCACCGCCGGCGATCTGTCGTGGCTGATGACGCGCGAAAGCACGGAGACGCGGCGGCTGTCGCGGGCGGCGATCGAGGTGCTCGCGATCATCGCCTATCACCAGCCGGTGACGCGCGCCGAGATCGAGGAGATCCGCGGCGTGATCACGTCCAAGGGAACGCTGGATGTGCTGCTGGAAACTGGCTGGATCCGCCCCCGTGGCCGCCGCAAGACACCGGGCCGTCCGCTGACTTTCGGCACGACGGAAGCGTTCCTGTCGCAGTTCAGCCTGGAGGCGCTCGGCGACCTGCCGGGTCTGGAAGAGCTGAAGGGTACGGGACTGCTGGATTCGCGGCTGCCTTCCGGCTTCAGCGTTCCGACGCCGTCCGACGATGTGGCGCTGCGTGAGGATGAGGATCCGCTGGATGCCGGAGACAATCTGGAACTCCTGCTGGCGCCGGCTGCCGAGCCTGAAGAAGGCAGCGGAAGCTAGTTCCGAAGGCTCCGCCGAGCGACCACTCAGGCGGTTAATGATAGCCATAATACGTAGCCGCGACAGCGATTTGCCGCGGCAGGGGTCCTTGTTTTTGACACCTCTCGGGCCTACCTTCCGCCAAAGCTTGGCCGGAAGCCGGCCGTCTCTTTTGGAGGGTTGCAGGATGGGTTCGCTTAGCATTTGGCACTGGATCGTCGTGATCGCAGTGGTCCTGCTGCTGTTCGGCCGCGGCAAGATTTCGGACCTGATGGGCGATGTCGCGCAGGGTATCAAGGCCTTCAAGAAAGGCATGCAGGACGACGACAAGACTGCGGCCGAAAAGCCCGCCGAGCCGGTGAAGACCATTGATCACAATGCGCCGGCGCCGACGGCGGCACGGACGGATGTCGGCAGCAAGGCTGTCTGAACCGGACATCGGTGACGCCGGTTTGAGAAAAGGCGCGGACGGCCCCAAATCTTGCTAATGATGGGTTTGGGCGCGGACGTCTCGCGCGAGCGGAAGAATTCATGTTCGACATCGGGTGGAGTGAACTGGTCGTCATCGCGGTTGTCGCGCTGATTGCCATCGGCCCGAAAGAGCTGCCGGGCGTGCTGCGCATGGTCGGGCAATGGATGGGCAAGGCGCGCAAGATGGCGTCCGAATTCCAGGGCCAGTTCCAGGAGGCCATGCGCGAGGCCGAAATGGCCGATCTCAAGAAGAGCTTTGACGAGGTCAAGGACACCGCGACAGCGCTGTCTCCCGGCAACCTCATGACCTCGCTGCAGAAGGACGTCGGCGACGCCCTGCAGATCGGCGACATCGACAAGCCTGTCACCGCACCCAACGATGCGCAGGTAGCGTCCGCGATCGGCGAACCCGTTACGCCGACGACGCCGGCCGCGCCTACGCCGGAAACCTTCGTCGAAGCCGAGGCGCATGCGGCGTCCGAGCCGCTGGCGATCACGCGTGATGTCCAGGCGGCTCCGCAGGATATCGCGCCCGCGTCGCCTGACATTCTCAAGGACGCCAAAGCGTCATGACCATCGAGGACATCGAGGCCAGCAAGGCGCCATTGATGGATCACTTGATCGAGCTGCGCTCGCGGCTGATCAAGGCGCTATTGGGCTTCGGCATTGCCTTCATCTTCTGCTTCTTCTTCGCCAAGCAGATCTACAACGTGCTGGTCTGGCCGTTCGTCTGGGTGGCGGGCGCCGAGAACTCCAAATTCATCTACACCGCGCTGCTGGAATATTTCCTGACGCAATTGAAACTTGCGCTGTTCGGCGCCGGCTTCATCTCGTTCCCGATCGTGGCGACGCAGATCTACAAATTCGTGGCGCCCGGGCTCTACAAGCATGAGCGCGGCGCGTTCCTGCCGTATCTGATCGCAACGCCGTTCTTCTTCGTGCTGGGTTCACTGCTAGTCTATTTCGTGGTGCTGCCGATGCTGGTGCGGTTCTCGCTCGGCATGCAGCAAATGGGCGGCGAGGAGAGTGCGCAGATCCAGTTGTTGCCGAAGGTCGGCGAATATCTGTCGTTGATGATGTCGCTGATCTTCGCCTTCGGCATCGCGTTCCAGCTACCTGTCATCCTGACGCTGCTGGGGCGGATCGGCATCGTTACCTCGCAGATGCTGCGCGAGAAGCGGCGCTATTTCATCGTCATCGCCTTCGTGATCGCCGCCGTTCTGACCCCGCCCGATGTCATCAGCCAGGCCTCGCTCGCGATACCGCTGCTGGCGCTCTACGAGGGCGCGATCGTCGCCGTCCGCATGGTGGAAAAGAAGGCCGCCGCCGCGCAGGCCTCGACCACGCCTCCGCCCGCCAGCCCGCCTCCGGAAGCCAATCCGGCGGAATAGGGCACTCCGACCGCGTTTTCCCTATCATCGCGATGTGCTGCCCATGATTCGTCATGCCCGGGCTTGACCCGGGCATCCACGACTTGGTCTAACGCAGCAAAGACGTGGATGGCCGGGACAAGCCCGGCCATGACGGGGAATGAGTAATGCACGACATCAAATCGATCCGCGACGACCCCCAGGCGTTCGACGCCGGACTGAAGCGCCGCGGGCTGGCGCCGTTGTCGGCTGCGCTGCTCGCGATCGATGAAAAACGCCGCGCGGCGATCCTGGCGTCGGAGCAGGCGCAGGCCCGGCGCAATGCGGCTTCGAAGGAAATCGGCGAGGCCAAGAAGGTCAAGGATGAGGCACGCGCCAGCAAGCTGATGGCCGAAGTCGCCGAACTCAAGACCACGATGCCCGAGCTCGAGCTTGCCGCGAAGACTGCGGACGAGGAACTGGCGAAAGAACTTGCCGCGATCCCGAACCTGCCGCTCGACGACGTGCCCGATGGCGCAGACGAGCACGGCAATGTGCAGCGCCACGTCTACGGCAATATCCGCAACTACGCCTTCACGCCGAAGCCGCATGACGATCTCGGCGGCGCGCTCGGCTACATGGATTTCGAGGCCGCCGCGAAATTGTCCGGCGCGCGCTTCGTGGTGCTGAAAAAGGGATTGGCGCGGCTCGAGCGCGCGATCGGTCAGTTCATGCTCGATCTCCATACGAACGAGCACGGCTATATCGAGGTCAATCCACCGCTATTGGTGCGCAACGACGTGATGTTCGGCACGGGCCAATTGCCGAAATTCGAGGACGACCAGTTCTGGGCCATCAAGGGTGAATTGCTTGCGGCGCCCGATGAACGATTGAAGACCGAGCGTCTCGGCCTCATTCCCACCGCCGAAGTCTCGCTGACCAACCTCGTCCGCGAATCCATCGTCGACGAAAAAGAACTGCCGATGCGGCTGACCGCGCTGACGCCGTGCTTTCGCGCGGAAGCTGGCGCCGCGGGCCGCGATACCCGCGGCATGATCCGGCAGCATCAATTTACAAAGGTCGAACTGGTTTCGATCTCTGTGCCCGAAACCAGCCGCGACGAGCATGAGCGTATGCTGTCTTGCGCCGAGGAAGTCTTGCGCCGGCTCGACCTGCATTACCGCGTGATGACGCTGTGCTCCGGCGACATGGGCTTTTCCGCGCAGAAAACCTACGACATCGAGGTCTGGATGCCAGGGCAGGGCGAAGGCGGCGCCTATCGCGAAATCTCGAGTTGCTCGGTGTGCGGCGACTTCCAGGCGCGACGGATGGATGCGCGTTCGCGTGGACCCGACGGCAAGCCGCGTTTCGTGCACACGCTGAACGGCTCCGGCACGGCGGTCGGCCGCGCGCTGATCGCGGTCATGGAAACCTATCAGCAGCAGGGCGGTTCGATTGCGGTGCCCGATGTGTTGCAGCCTTATATGGGTGGCCTCAAGGTGATCGAGCACGACAAATAGCAAAGCAGCGACATGGCATTGCATCGCGACATCTTTTGGATCGGGCGGCAATGGGCTGTTACCGGCCACGGGATGCAGTTGATTGATCAGCGGATGATGGGCGCCTTCGATATCGAAGTGGCGCGCTTGTGGGACGATGATCTGATCGAGCGCATGCATGCCACGGAGTGGCTCAACGCCGCGGATTTCGACAAGGGACTGGCGGTTGCACGAACGCGATATTCGCAGCCGCGGGCTGGATCGGCGCCGGTCGTTGCGCCGCCGGTTCAAGCGATCGAGACCAGCGCGCCGCCTAAGCAATCGTCAAACCTTCAGATGAAAATCGACGGCCAGGCCAGGTTCGCGCGCCCCTGGCGTGTCTGGATGAAGCGGAAAACATGAGAAAATGGGCTGGTTTGCCTCGGCGGCGATAGCCGGATAAGACGACGCTCAAAGGCGAAAGGCGCCCCATTTCGAACCAAGAGGCATTTTGACGGATGCGAATTCTCTGCACCAACGACGACGGCATCCACGCGCCGGGTCTGAAGATCGTCGAGGAGATCGCCCGCGCGCTGTCCGACGACGTCTGGATCGTGGCGCCGGAGCTCGATCAGTCCGGCGTCTCGCATTCGTTGTCGCTGAACGATCCCCTGCGGCTGCGCGAAGTCGGTCCGCGCCATTTCGCGGTGCGGGGCACGCCGACTGATTGCGTGATCATGGGCTCGCGCCACATCCTCGGCGAGAAGATGCCTGATCTCGTGCTGTCCGGCGTCAACAAGGGCCGCAACGTCGCCGAGGACGTGGTCTATTCCGGCACCATCGCCGGCGCCCTCGAAGGCACGATCCTGGGCATCCCGTCATTCGCGCTGAGCCAGGAATTCTCCATCGAGACCCGTCACGCGCCGCTGTGGGACACTGCGCTGAAATTCGGTCCGGATATCCTGCGCAAGGTGATCGATGCGGGCGTACCGAAGAACACGGTGATCAACGTCAATTTTCCAGCCTGCACGCCAGATCAGGTCAAGGGTATCAGCGTGACGCGGCAGGGCAAGCGCAACCTCGGCTTCCTCAAGGTCGACAAGCGCCACGACGGCCGCGGCAATCCCTATTTCTGGATCGGCTTCGAGCGCGCCGCGATGATGGATACGCCGGCGGAAGGCACCGATCTTGCCGCACTTGCCGCACGCTACGTCTCGGTCACCCCGCTGCGGCTTGATCGGACTGACGAAGCGTTCTCGGAAGAGCTGACGACGACGTTGAAGTAAGCTGAAGCGCTACGCGTCGCAACGCGCCGCCTATACCGGCGCGCTCTTCAACGTAGCGGCGATAACCTGCGCCAGCGTTTCCAGTTGGAACGGCTTCTGCAGTGCGGGGCGGTCGCGATATTCCTGGGGCAGGCCGGAGGAGCCGTAGCCGGTCGCAAAGATGAACGGGCGGTTGCGCGCTGTGATCAGCTCGGCCACCGGCGTAATCACCTTGCCGTTGACGTTAACGTCGAGAATGGCGAGGTCGAATTCGGTCGATTGCACCAGCTTGACCGCTTCGCCGATTTCGCCGGCCTCGGCAGCTACGCTGTGGCCCAGCTCTTCCAGCATGTCAGCGACCATCATCCGGATCATAACCTCGTCTTCGACGAGGAATACAGAACAGCCCGCCGGCCGTGTCGCTATCATGAGGGGAATCCTTGCCCTTCCAAGGCTTTGAGGTTCGCAAAAAACACCCCTTGGCGCAACGTCGACATGAACCGGCACGCTTGGACTTCGGCGACGGATTTGCCGTGCCCTAACGCCGGGGGCGCGAGGACGGTTCCGGTAGCCGGAACCGAAATCTTGAGGAAATTCTTCCTTAAGTGCGCGGACGCTATTACATCTCGGCGGGGCCTGAGCCCGCCGCGAGACCGCAATGTCGCAAGAACCGCCCGAGAAGATGATGTTTCAGCTCACCCTGCGGCGGCGGGGGATCAGCGACCTGGCGGTGCTGCGCGCCATGGAAGCAGTGCCACGGGAGGTTTTCGTGGCGGCCGGCGACCGCGGTCACGCCTACCGCGACAGCGCGCTCGGCATCGCCTGCGGGCAGACCATCAGCCAGCCCTTCGTGGTGGCCTACATGACCGAGCAGTTGCAACTGCGGAAGGACCACAAGGTGCTCGAGATCGGTACCGGCTCCGGCTATCAGGCCGCGGTGCTGTCGCGGCTATGCGCGCATGTCCTGACCATCGAGCGCTACCGGACGCTGGCGGACGCGGCCCGCGATCGGCTCGAGGCGCTCGGCTATTTCAATATCGAGGTGATGCTCGGCGACGGCTTCGACATTCCGCCCGGCGCCGGCGATTTCGATCGCATCATCGTCACTGCCGCGATGGAGCAAATCCCGGATAGCCTGCAGCAGCGGCTCGAGCCCGGCGGGATCCTGATCGTACCGGTCGGCCCGCATCATGGCACCCAGACGCTGGTGCGGGTCACCAGGACCGAGAGCGGTTTCGAGCGCAAGGAATTGGTCGATGTCCGCTTCGTCCCGGCCCTGCCGGGAATTGCCCGCGAACTGTAGAATCCCGGATTGGCGGTTCCCGCCAACATCTTATTCCAAGGGTTAAGCGGTTATTTACTCGGTACGTGTTTACTCAAAACAGTATTTTGTTGCGTACGAGTGAGTAACCATGTCCCGTGTCGCCGAGTTGCTTCGCTCGCGTCGGGTGCCGCAAGTCGCGGTGCTGGCGCTGATGTCGGTCGGCTTTGCCGGCTGCAGCGCCGATATGCAGACGCGCTTTTCCGATAGCTCGTTCTCCAATCCCTTTGCCTCGCAGCCCGAAGCGACCGGTTCGGTGCGCACGCCGGCCGCCGAACGCCGCGAGCTGCCGCAATACGCCCGGCCGCAGAATTCGGCTCCGCAATTCCAGTCCCAGGCCCTGCCGCCGCCTGCCGTCAACGCTCCGCAAGCTTATCCGGCCAGCTCGGGCGGGGTATCGGGAGGAGGGCGCGGGGTTTCGTCATATGCGCCGCCGTCCCATCCACCCATCGAGACCACCGCCACGGTACCGCCGCGCTCGGTTGCGGCTGCGCGCCCGGCTGCGCCGAACGGCACCACCATCATCGTCGGCACCAGCGACACGCTCGACATTCTGGCGAAGCGCTACAACGTTTCAGCCGCCGCGATCCTGCAGGCCAATGGCTACAAGGGCCCGCGCGTGCTCTCGCCCGGCCAGCAACTGATCATTCCGCGGCAGACGGCGACGGCTGCTGCACCGGCGCTCGCGGCCCCGGCCGGCAAGCCGGTTGCCGCTGCGGCCACCACCCCGTCGAGCGTCCATATCGTCAATCGCGGCGACACGCTGATGAGCATCGCGCGCCGGAACAGCGTCCCGGTCGCCGAACTCGCCAAGGCCAACAATCTCGATCAGTCCGCCAAGCTCAGCCTTGGCATGAAGCTGACCGTGCCCGGTTCGAAGTCCGCGGCTGCTGCGCCAGTGGCGCAGCCCGTCGCCGCAGCCGCCCCCGCTCAGCCGGTCGCCCCGGTCGCTGCGCCGGCCACCAAGGTGGCCGCAGCCGGCGGTCCGCCGCAGAGCGCGCGGCTGGCCTCCGCCACCACGAATGTCACGGAAGAAAAGCCCGTCGTCGAGCAAGCTTCCATCAAGCCCAGTGAAGCCACCGGCGCGCTGCCGACCTTCCGCTGGCCGGTGCGCGGCAAGGTGATCACGAGCTACGGCGCCAAGACCAACGGCAAATCGAATGACGGCATCAACCTGGCTGTGCCGGAAGGCACGCCGGTGAAGGCGGCGGAAGACGGCGTGGTCGCCTATTCCGGCAACGAGCTCAAGGGTTACGGCAATCTGGTTCTGGTGCGGCACTCCAACGGTTACGTCACCGCATATGCCCATGCGAGTGAACTGATGGTGAAGCGCGGGGATACGATCAAGCGCGGCCAGATCATTGCCAAGTCGGGTCAATCGGGCGAGGTGGGGTCGCCGCAGCTCCACTTCGAGATCCGCAAGGGATCGTCGCCGGTTGACCCGCTTCAATTCCTGAACGGGGCGTGAGTCGCCTCGTCATTGCCGGGCTTGACCCGGCAATCCATCCCGGAAGAAAGCGCTTTCTCGAAGATTGATGGATACGCGGGTCAAGCTCGCGTATGACGACCAAGTTCGCTACGGCTGCAGTGCCAATCAGGCGCGTCTCACTTCCCCGAAAGCCTCACGCCCAGCCGTCCCGCCAGTTCCTGTGTGAACTGCCAGGCGACGCGGCCCGACCGCGAACCGCGCGTGGTCGACCATTCCAGCGCCTCGCGCTCCAGTTCGTCGTCGGCGATCTTGATGCCGAAATGGCCGCAATAGCCGCGTACCATGGCGAGGTACTCGTCCTGGCTGCAGCGGTGAAAGCCGAGCCATAGACCAAAACGGTCCGACAGCGACACCTTCTCCTCGACCGCTTCGCCCGGGTTGATCGCGGTCGAACGCTCGTTCTCGATCATCTCGCGGGCGAGCAGGTGCCGCCGGTTCGAGGTGGCGTAGAGGATGACATTGTCGGGACGTCCCTCGATGCCGCCTTCCAGCACCGCCTTCAGCGATTTGTAGGAGGCGTCGTTGCCGTCGAAGGAGAGGTCGTCGCAGAACACGATGAAGCGGAAATCGGAGCTGCGCAGCAGATCCATCAGGCCCGGCAGGCTCTCGATGTCCTCGCGGTGAATCTCGATCAGCTTGAGCCGGTCGGAAGGCTTGCGATCGATGTTGATATTGGCATGCGTCGCCTTCACCAGCGAGGACTTGCCCATGCCGCGCGCGCCCCACAGCAGCGCGTTGTTGGCGGGCAGGCCGTCGGCGAAGCGCTCGGTGTTCTCGATCAGGATGTCCCGCATCCGGTCGATGCCCTTGAGCAGCCCAAGGTCGACGCGGCTGACGCGCGGCACCGGCGACAGGCGTCCGTCCGGATGCCAGACAAAGGCGTCGGCGGAGCCGAACGAGTAGGCGCTTCCCGCCGCCGGAGCGGCCGCGGAAAGGTGGCCGGCGATGGCTTCCAGCGCGGTGGCGATCCGCTCGGCGGTGGCGCCGTTGAGCGTATTTGCCGGACCTTTTGTCGCGGTTTTCGCTTGGCCGCGCGAGGTGGCCTTGAGGGTGGCGCGGGTCGCTGTTTGAGTCGCTGTTTTCTTGGCTTTTTTCGGCATTTTTGGAGTTCCTGACGGCGCAGCCTTAACGGGCCTTGGAAGCTCCCGCAAGCGGCCTAAATGAGAGGGCCGGCCACGTTGCAATTGGGCCCGCCGCCGCTATAGTCCGCGCGAATTTGCCCGGGACCGGCGATTTGCCCAAGGCGCTAAGCTCAGGCATGGCCGGTTCTTTTCCGTCTCACGAGGATTGTTCGAATGCTGATTACCCCTGCGTACGCCCAGGCTGCGGCCGGCGGCGATGCCAACAGCATGTTGATGTCGTTGCTGCCGTTCGCGCTGATCTTCGTGATCATGTACTTCCTGATTCTGCGTCCGCAGCAGAAGAAGGTGAAGGATCATCAGGAGCTCGTCAAAAACATCCGCCGTGGCGACACCGTGGTGACCTCGGGCGGCCTGGTCGGCAAGGTGACCAAGGTGGTGGACGACGACCAGATCGAGTTCGAGATTTCGGACGGCGTCCGAGTGCGGCAGATGCGGCAGATGATTTCGGGCGTCCGCGCCAAGGGCGAGCCGGCCAAGGAAAAGAGTGAGGCCAAGGACGAGACGTCCGCGAGCTGAGTTTTCCGCGCCGCCTTGGGCGGCGTATTTTCCTGGATCTGACGGGTCAACTCGATGTTGTATTTCACGCGGTGGAAGGCGCTGGCGATCATTCTGACCGCGCTGATCGTCTGCCTGTGCGCGGTTCCGAACTTCTTTTCCCAGGAGAGAGTGAAGACCTGGCCGCTTTGGGCGCAGCGGCACATCGTGCTCGGCCTCGATTTGCAGGGGGGGTCCTATCTGCTGCTCGAAGTCGATTCCAACTACGTGAAGAAGGAAAAGCTCGATCAGGTGCGCGATGAAGTCCGCCGCGTGCTGCGCGACGCCAAGATCGGCTACACCGGACTTTCCGCGCGCGCCGACGCGGTCGAGGTTCGCGTCAAGGACAGCGACCTGCAGGCGGCGCTTCCAAAGCTGCGTGAACTATCGCAGCCGCTCGGCGGTCTGCTCGGCTCCTCCGGCCAGCGCAGCCTCGAGGTTTCGGACGCCGGCGGCGGGCTGATCCGCCTCGCAGTGCCGCAAGCCGCCATTACCGATCGTATCCGGCAAACGATCGAACAATCGATCCAGATCGTCGAGCGTCGCGTCAATCAGCTCGGCACCGTTGAGCCGGTGATCCAGCGGCAGGGCACCGACCGAATTCTGGTGCAAGTGCCGGGCTTGCAGGACCCGACCCGGTTGAAGGATCTGCTCGGCAAGACCGCCAAGATGGAATTCCGCATGGTCGACTCGACCGTGTCGCCAGAACAGGCCCAGCAGGGCCGAGTGCCTGCGGACTCAGAAGTGCTGATGAGCGCGTCGTCGCCAAAGGTGCCCTACGTCATCAAGAGGCAGGTCCTGGTGTCTGGCGGTGACCTCACCGATGCGCAGCCCGGGTTTGACCAGCGCACCAACGAGCCGATCGTCAGCTTCCGCTTCAACACCTCAGGCGCGCGAAAATTCGCCCAGGCGACCACCGAGAATGTCGGACAGCCGTTTGCGATCGTGCTCGATAATGAGGTGATTTCCGCGCCTGTGATCCGCGAGCCGATCACCGGCGGCTCCGGCCAGATTTCCGGCAGCTTCACCGTGCAGGCCGCCAACGATCTGGCCATCCTGCTGCGCGCCGGCGCGCTGCCGGCGCCGCTGACCGTGATCGAGGAACGCACCGTCGGTCCGGGCCTTGGCCAGGACTCGATCGAAAAGGGCGAATTGGCGGCCTATGTCGGTTCGATCATGGTCATCGTGTTCATGCTGGTCACCTACCGCCTGTTCGGGGTATTTGCCAACATCGCGGTCGCCATCAACGTTGCGATGATCTTCGGTCTGTTGTCGTTGTTGAATGCGACGTTGACGCTGCCCGGCATCGCCGGCATCGTGCTCACGGTCGGTATTGCCGTCGACTCCAACGTGCTGATCTATGAGCGCATCCGCGAAGAATTGCGCGGCGGGCGCAATGCGATCTCGGCGATCGACGCCGGCTTCAGGCGCGCGCTGTCGACCATTCTCGACTCCAACATCACCACCTTCATCGCTGCCGCGGTGCTGTTCTATATCGGCACCGGCCCGGTCCGCGGCTTTGCCGTCACGCTCGGCATTGGTATCATCACCACGGTCTTTACCGCGTTTACGCTCACCAGCCTGATCGTTGCCGGTTGGGTGCGGTGGAAGCGACCGAAGACCGTGCCGATTTAAGGAATAGCTGTGACTAACTACGTTCTCATCGGTCTGGGCATTCTGATCGTCGTGCTGACGGTGGTCGCGGTGCTCGATCTGTTGCCGCCGTTGCGCATCGTTCCCGACGATACGCATTTCGATTTTACGCGTTTTCGCCGCATCAGCTTTCCGATCTCGGCCGCGCTTTCGATTCTAGCGATCGTGCTGTTCTTCACTCATGGGCTGAATTTCGGCATCGACTTCAGAGGCGGTACGCTGCTGGAGGTGCAGAACAAGTCCGGCCCCGCCGACATCGGCGCGATGCGCGCAACACTGAGCACGCTCGGGCTCGGCGACATCCAGTTGCAGCAGTTCGGCGGTCCCTCGGACGTGCTGATCCGGGTGGCCGAGCAGCCGGGCGGCGACGCCGCGCAGCAGGCGGCGGTGCAGAAGGTCCGCGGCGCGCTCGGAGACAGCGTCGAATATCGTCGCGTCGAGGTGGTGGGGCCGCGGGTTTCCGGTGAATTGCTGGCCTACGGCATGGTCGGCCTGATGCTCGCGATCCTCGCGATCCTGATCTACCTCTGGTTCCGGTTCGAGTGGCAGTTCGCACTGGGCGCCATGATCGCCAACGTCCATGACATTGTGCTGACGATCGGCTTCATGTCGATCTCGCAGGTCGATTTCGACCTCACCAGCATCGCGGCGCTCTTGACCATTCTCGGTTACTCCCTGAACGACACGGTCGTGATCTACGACCGCATCCGGGAAATGCTGCGGCGCTACAAGAAAATGCCGATGCCGCAGCTTCTCAACGAATCCATCAATTCGACATTGTCGCGTTCGATCATCACCCACGTCACGGTGACGCTGGCATTGCTCGCGCTGTTGCTGTTCGGCGGCCACGCGATCCACAGCTTCACGGCGGTCATGATGTTCGGCGTGGTGCTGGTCGGCACCTACACCTCGATCTTCATCGCCGCGCCGATCCTGATCTATCTCGGCGTCGGTGAGCACCGCGACGCGCCGGATAGGCCTGCGAAGAAGTAAGTCATGGCTACTTCCTCGGACGCTCCGCATCTTCCGAGGTCGGCGCCGATCGAAGCCTACGGCAAGGGCGGCTTCGCCTTCGCCGACATGTCGCATCGCGGCTCGCTGCTGTGCCTGCCGGATGCGATCTGGGCCTGGCAGGTAACGAAAGCGGCGGACATCGACGAGTATTCGCTCGCGCGCGTATTCAAGTCCGCCAATTCGATCGATACGCTGATCGTCGGCACCGGCACTGAAGTCTGGGTGCCGCCGCGGGGCCTCCGCGAGGCGCTGCGCGCCGTGCACGTGGTGCTCGATGCGATGCAGACGGGCCCCGCGATCCGCACCTACAACATCATGCTGGGCGAGCGCCGGCGCGTTGCGGCGGCGCTGATCGCGGTGCCATGAGCGAGACGGCAACGTCGAAGGAGTCCGCCGCGTTCTGCGCCGATCTGGTGCGCACGCACGATTTCATACGCTACGCATCGACCCTATTCCTGCCGGTAGCCCAGCGCCGCGCGCTGCTGTCGGTCTACGCGTTCAACGTCGAGATCTCGCGCGTGCGCGAGCAGGTCAGCCAGCCTCTGCCGGGCGAAATTCGGCTGCAATGGTGGACCGACATGCTGGAAGGCGCCGGCCATGGCGGCGTCGAAGGCAACCCGGTCGCAGCCGAACTGTTGCAGACGATCGGCGAATTCCACCTGCCGATCGAGCCGCTGTCGCGGTTGATCGAGGAGCATCAGTTCGACCTCTATAACGATCCGATGCCGTCCGTGGCGGCGCTGGAGGGGTATGTCACCGACACCGCCTCGGCGCTGTTCTCGCTCGGCGCGCGAATCGCGGCACAGCCGTCGGCGGCGACCGACCATCTGGCGCGCCATGCCGGGCTGGCCCAGGGCATCGTGCAGGTGATTGCAGCACTGCCGCTTGATGCCGCGCGACGTCAGCTATTCCTGCCGCTGCAATTGCTGCAGCAACACGGCAGCGGGATGGAAGAAGTGTTCGCGGGCAAGCAGACGCCGGGCGCACGTGCCGCGATCGACCAGTTGGTGGCGGATGCCCGAAAGCATCTCCGCACCGCCTTCGAGTTGCTCCCACACGTGCCGCCGCAAGCGCGGCCGGTGTTCCTTCCGCTGGCGCTGGTCCGCCGCGACCTGAAGCGCATGTCACGTGCTGATTTCGATCCGTTCGTACCGCAGGTGCGGTCGCGGCTGCGGACCCTGTGGACGCTGTGGCGCGCGTCGCGGTCGCGCGAGTTTGGCGGGTAGCTCCCGGCGTTCCCCGGATGCTGCGCAGCGCGTCGCAATTGCGACGTGGTGCGCTGCTGATCCCGCGTCCATCGTTGCCGTGCGACGTTGGTCCCGGTTCTGCGATGCAACCCAAAGAGCGCTGCATCGCGCCCGGGACACGAAATCACTGCGAAGGCCGATCCATATCCGCGGACTCGAAATTGAACCGGTCCCGCAAATTCTTCCGCGACTCCAGAATGTCCTTCAGGAACGCGCGGTCGACGTCGCTCGTGATCAGCGGCTCGATCAGGTCGAGTTGGTTCATCGCGACGAGCTGCAATATTTCCGTGCGCGGCTTGCCGGCGGCATCGCGCGGCAGGGCGTGCACCACCTGGATATGCTCCGGCGGCTTGACGCCCTTGGCGGCAGCGAGCTCGCTGCGCAACTGCTTTTCCAACGCGACCTTGTCGGCCTCGACAAAGGCGTACAGCCCGACGCCGGTGCGGCGGTCGGCGAACGCGACAATGGCAGTGTCGCGCACATCAGGGTTCTTCCTGATCAAATCGATCAGGACAGGCGCGTCGTTCACCAGCCGGCGGCCGCCGCCTTCGCGATCGGTGAAGTTGAACAAGCCGCGGGTGATCGCCTGATAGACCTTCTTGCCAGTCTTGAGCCAGAGGCTCGCGACAAAGGATTTGCGCGCCAGGATCTTGCGCTCCATCGGCGTCAGCGCCTGTGGCGCATAGCTGCGCTTGTGCTTCAGCAGATGCCGCAAATCCTCGTAGGCCGCGATCCGGAACAGCCGGCTGCGGGAGTTGAAGCAAGCGGCAAGCTGAAAATCGGTAACATAGGCGTGGCCGTTGCTGCCACGGAGCCAGTTCTGCTCCTTGGCGAGGTCGTTATGGCAGATACCGGCCTGGTGCAGCTTGCGCAGGGCCAGTTTGGCGGAGCGGAAATAGGCGAGGTCGCCATGGGGTTTTGCCAGATGCAGCGCGACGCCGTCGATGAAGCCGCGCACCAACGCACTCCGGCCGGCCCAGAGCAGTTTCGGGCCGACGTCGAGGTCGCGCGCCAGCGCCAGCGCGCGGCGCTCGCGGGCGAACAGATGGCGGGCGAGCGGATAGGACCACAGCGGCACCTGATCGAGCCGGCGCAGCACCGCGTCGACTTCGCCGGTATCATCGCGAAAGCGGCCGCGTTCGACGGTCGAGAACACGTCGCGCTTCAGCAGCACGCCTTCGGTCCATCGCGCCGACAGGGTCGCGGTGTCGTCCTTGGGCAAGCTCATGGTGCTAAGCCGCCGCCGCTATGCGCAGGTGCTCGGCGATCCAGCGATCGAGATCGGCGAGCGCCCGGGCGCTGAGCGCCTGCTTCTTGGCAACCGTCTTCTCATTGCCGCGCAGCCGTGTGCCGTCCGCCTTTTTGGTGGGCGCGCTGGCTAGCGGAGGGAATAGACCGAAATTGATATTCATCGGTTGGAATGAGCGTGTCCCTGCCTCGATGGTCTCGATATGCCCGCCGGTGATATGGCCGAGCAGCGAGCCCAATGCCGTAGTCGCAGGCGGCGGTTCGAGCGACTGCGCCCGCGCGTTTGCCGCGGCATAGAGGCCTGCGATCAGGCCGATGCTGGCGGATTCCACATAGCCCTCGCAGCCGGTCATCTGGCCGGCAAAGCGCAGCCGCGGCTGCGCGCGCAAGCGCAACTGCGCATCGAGGAGTTTTGGCGAGTCCAGGAAGGTGTTGCGGTGCAGACCGCCGAGCCGGGCGAATTCGGCGTTCTCAAGACTCGGGATGGTGCGGAACACGCGCTGTTGCGCGCCGTAGTTCAATTTGGTCTGGAAGCCAACCATGTTGTAGAGCGTGCCGAGCTTGTTGTCCTGGCGCAGCTGCACGATGGCGTAGGGCTTGACGGCCGGGTTGTGCGGATTGGTCAGCCCGACCGGCTTCATCGGTCCGTGCCGCAGTGTCTCACGGCCGCGTTCGGCCATCACTTCGACCGGCAGGCAGCCGTCGAAATAGGGCGTGTTGGTTTCCCAGTCCTTGAAATCCACCTTGTCGCCGGCCAATAGCGCCGCGACGAAGGCGTCGTACTGCTCTTTCGTCATCGGGCAGTTGATGTAGTCCGCGCCGGTGCCGCCCGGCCCGACCTTGTCGTAGCGCGACTGAAACCACGCCACCGACATGTCGATGGAATCCTTGTGCACGATCGGCGCGATCGCATCGAAGAACGCCAGCGCGTTCTCATCGGTAAGTTCGCGGATGGCATCCGCCAGCGGCGCCGAGGTGAGGGGGCCGGTTGCGACGATCACGTTGCCCCATTCGGCCGGCGGCAGGCCGGCGATCTCGTTCCGATCGATCTCGATCAGCGGATGGTCGTGCAGGGCCCGGGTGACGGCCGCAGAGAATCCATCGCGGTCAACCGCCAGCGCCCCGCCGGCGGGCACCTGGTTGGCGTCGGCGCTGCGCATGATCAGCGAGCCCAACCGGCGCATCTCGGCGTGTAGCAGGCCCACGGCGTTGTTGGCGGCATCATCCGAGCGGAACGAGTTGGAGCAGACGAGCTCGGCCAGGCCTTCGGTGCGGTGCGCCTCGGTCATCCGCAACGGGCGCATCTCGTGCAGGACGACGCGAACGCCTGCATTGGCGACCTGCCAGGCGGCTTCCGAGCCGGCAAGGCCGCCGCCAACCACATGGACGGTGTCAGTTTGGGGAGTGGAGGAAATCATGCGCGCAGGGTTAGCGCGTTTTCAAGCGGAGCGCACCTGCCATAGCGTTTTCGAGCGAAGCATGTCGTCGGACTTGATCCGTGGGTGGATGCCGGTTCGCGTGAAGAAAACGCGTCAAAGGCCAGAAACGACAACGCCCGCAGCGGGGCGGGCGTTATCCGTTCGTCAGGCGGCTGAACGAAGATCAGCCGGTATAGTTCCCGGCGGCAACGCGCGGAATGTCCGAACGATCGAGGCCGATATCGGCCAGTTCGCGATCGCTGAGCTGGGACAGTTCGCTGACATTGCGCTGATAATCCCGGAACGCCTGGATCATGCGGATGAGCGAGAGTAACATCGTAGTCTCCTTGCAGTTACGATTCAGCCCTTGGAGGAAAGCCTCATCGTTGAAATGAATATAAACTAGATTCCGCAGTGCAGAAGTTCCGATGTTGCGATGCAGCTAATCCTGAAACGCATAACAACGGTAAGGGCCGCTTAACGTTTCGGCATGGCTACCGGACAGGTCCTCCTGCGCATTCGGTCGCGTGCCCCGATTGTGCAAGTAATGCCGTAAATCTGCGGATTTATCGTAATCGCCGGATAACTCGGGTCATCTGACCTAATGGCGATCGGGAAGACCGAACACACGCCCGCGGCGGGTGAGGCGGAGGCAATGTACAAAAACCTAGACTTTTTGAAATTTTCTTATGCGCAAATCGCATGCATCGTTGTCAACATAATATGAATATATATTCATATTATAAACCAGCGAAGTTGAGGTGCTCGCACGGCGTGACGGGCCTGTGGTCAACACGAGCCGCGCGAGGTTGATCATGTGCGCCGGCGGCTTGGCATTCGGCCTGTCGGCCGAGGAAGGCCCGGCTCAATTGCTTGTCCTGTTGTCGTTCGTGTTGAAACGAAGCCGCGCCTGCGATGTCGACTGTTGTTGCCGTGGAATGATTTGCAGCACGACCAAAGATGATTGCCGTGAGGCCGCGCCCGCCTTCGTTACCGGACCGTAATGAAAAAGCAGGATTCCGCATGAGGCCTCTGCGCGCTGCGCGCACGATCTCGCGCGAAGTTCATTCTGAAGTTCTCCCGCTTCAGCGAACAATCGCTTTTGCAGGCGGCAATGGCGCCGTCTGTCCAAAAACAAAAAGGGAGTTAGCATGCTCAACAAATTTCTCGCAGCCACCGCTATAGCAGCCCTGGCATATGCCGTCTCTCCAGCCGACGCTGCGCGAGTCAAGGCGGGCTGCAGCGGCGACAATCTGAGCAAGACTGAAACAATGATCGAGAACATGGCGGACGGCGAGGGGAAGATCGCCGCGCAGAAGGAAATTGCGGCTGCCCAGGATGCGCTGCTCAATGGCAAAGCGGGTGTTTGCGCGGCGCATCTGAGCAAGGCGATGCAGGCTGGTATGGTGAAATAGATCGGGTGACAAAGGGCCGGTCGCTACGGCTGGCCCTTTGAGTTCTTGCCCTTTGAGTTCACTTAAGGCGCCCGCGAAAGCTGCGTCGCGAAATAGGCGATGGTCTTGGCGTAGACCTCGCTCTTGTTCCACTCCTTGATCGCGGCGAAATTGACGCTGCCGGGCTCCCAGTCCTTGCCGCGTTGCCAGCCGTGGCTGGCGAGGAAGTTTGCGGTCGAGGCCAGCACGTCCTGGGGGCTGCGCAGCAGATCGCGGCGGCCGTTGTTGTCGAAATCGACCGCGAACTTGATGTAGGATGACGGCATGAACTGGGTCTGGCCGATTTCGCCGGCCCAGGCGCCGCGCAAATCCTGGGGCGCGATATCGCCGCGCTCGACGATGCGCAGCGCGTCCATCAGTTCGGCCTTGAACAGGTCGGCGCGGCGGCAATCATAGGCCAGTGTC
Organism: Bradyrhizobium sp. AZCC 2176; assembly: GCF_036924645.1. Classification (NCBI taxonomy): domain Bacteria; kingdom Pseudomonadati; phylum Pseudomonadota; class Alphaproteobacteria; order Hyphomicrobiales; family Nitrobacteraceae; genus Bradyrhizobium; species Bradyrhizobium sp. AZCC 2176. The sequence goes on from NZ_JAZHRX010000001.1 coordinate 5,739,956, forward strand.
GCCAGCGAGCGCAGCGTCGGGAATTTTCCGATGTTGACGCCGAAATCGGTTTCCAGGCCCCAGATCGCGACCAGCACTTCGCCGGGCACGCCATAAGCCTGTTCGATGCGCCCGAGCACCGAGCCGTATTGCTTGAGCATGTTGGAGCCACGGGTCAGCCGGGGCGGAACCATGCGGCCGGAGAATTCCTCAAATGTCTGGCTGAACACCTTCTGCGAATGGTCGCGGGCCAGCACGCTCTTGTCGAGCGTAATGCCGGTCAGGCCAGCCTGTATGGCGGACGTCGAGATCCCCTTGGCGGCAGCTTCCTTCTTGAAATCTTCCAGCCACGTTTCGAACGAGCCCGTGCCGCAAGGCGCCGCGGGCGCGGGCGCCGCAGAAGTCAGCAACAGGGCGCCCAGGGTCAGAGCGCGCAGAGAAAGGCGAGAGATCATCGTGCCGTTCGCTCCACAATCGATGCATCATCGATGGTTAGTGTCCACGTCACGTCAAATGTTCGAAGCAAGATCGGCCAAAACAAGGCTGATGTCGTTGCCTTCAATGCCTTTCCGTTCAAGATGCTCAATTCATCGTTAGTGAGCAGTGAACGAACGACGACACCGCCGGTCGGTTCAGCCGGCGGTGTGATCGATCGGGTTCCGCGCAAGCCTATGCGCTATCCTTGCGCCGCCAGGGGAACAGATTGGCCGGAAAATCGGCGGCAGGCTTGCGTTCGCGGTGCGCGCGGGGTGGCAGTGGCTGCGGATTGAGTTCCGGCTCAATCGTCTCCCGATAGAGATGCCACGTGGCATGCCCGAGCAGGGGGATGACGACGGCAAGGCCGAGGAAGAACGGCAACGTTCCTGCCACCAGGAGCACCGCGACGATCAATCCCCAGGCCGCCATCGGCACGGGATTGCGTGCGACCGCGCGCAGCGAGGTCACCATCGCATCGCCGGCGCCGGCATGTCGATCGAGCATCAGCGGAAATGACACGACGCCGATGCAGAGCGCGACGAGGGCGAACAGGAAGCCGACGCCGCAGCCGACCACGATCAGCCACCAGCCTTGCGGCGTCGTCAGCACGCGTTCGGCGAAATCGGAAAAACCAGTCGCGCCGGCATAGCCGAACGCGGCGATATAGATCGCCTGCGCCGTGGCCACCCACGTCACGAACAGCGCCAGCAGCAGCACGCCGAGGCCGAGCATCGCGCCAAATGACGGCGAGCGCAGCACCTCGAGCGCATCCCAGGCCGTCGCCTGTTCACCGCGCTCGCGGCGGCGGCTCATTTCATAGAGGCCGAGTGCTGCGAATGGACCGATCAGCGCAAAGCCGGCGGCCAGCGGAAACAACAGCGGGATGACGGAATAGCCGAGAACGGCGCGGGCCAACACCAGCCCGAGCACAGGATAGATGACGCACAGGATGATGGCGTGGGTTGGCACGGCCTTGAAATCTTCCCAGCCGCGTCGCAACGCGCGGCCGAGCTCGGCGACGCCGATGGTTCGGATGACTGGCGCAGCCGCGGTGTCTCTTCCGCTTTGCGTCAGTGATGTGACATTGCCTTGATATGAGGTGGCCATGGTCGCTGTCTCCCTTCGGCAGCCGCATTTCGCGCCGGCGGGAAGGCGCAAACGTGCCGTCTCCAAAAAAGATCACGATCGGGCCAGACGCGAAGAACAGGGTTTTGGAAGTGGCCATGTCGCGAACTGCTCCTGAAGCGTACTCCCAAACAGCGACAATAGCACTCACGCTTCAGTGAATGTTTCATTGGCAAGTTTCATTCGGCTGGTTAGATTTGCACGCGATCCCGGCGTGGTGCTGCCGGCCAAACAGTGCCGCCAAAAGACTCACCCCATCCTCAGGTCATTGGGAGCTAACGATGAGCATTTTCGGAAAAATCATGAGCGCGATCTTCGGTACCAAGGCAGACGCCGCGCCGGCTGGCGGCGGCGCAGCCGCGGGGGCCGGATCGTCTGGCGGGGCCACTGCACCGGCTGCCGCGACTGTCGACGTAGCGCCCATCCTCGACCAGGCGGTGAAGGCCAAGGGCGAGAAGCTGGAGTGGCGTACCTCGATCGTGGACCTGATGAAGGCGCTCGACATCGATTCCAGCTTCGCCGCGCGCAAGGAGCTCGCGAAGGAGCTCGGCTATACTGGCGACAGCAACGATTCCGCCAGTATGAACATCTGGCTGCACAAACAAGTCATGACGAAGCTGGCGGCCAATGGCGGCAAGCTGCCGCCGGATATCAAGCACTGACGCTTCGCCCGGTCCGCACATGCAAAGGCCCGCGGTGACGCGGGCCTTCCTTTTTTGGTGCGATTGCAATACAGCAACGTGCAAACGGTATCCACTTCGTGGAAAAACGCAGTAGATGCGGGCGGACAAGACTAAGCACAACAAGGAGGACGCCAATGAGCAATGTCGATCGCAGGACCATCCTGGCAACGGGCGCGCTGGCGCTGGCCGGTGCGGGCATGGAGGCCGGCGCGGCCGCAGCGCAGGCCGGCCCGAAATCTATTTTTCCGGTCGGCACGACGACGATCCCGATCGTGGGTGAGACCGACGTGTTTCCGGTGCGGCGAATCTATTGCATCGGGCGAAACTATGCCGCGCATGCGCGCGAAATGGGTTCGGACCCCAATCGCGAGCCGCCGTTCTTCTTTCAGAAACCGACCGACGCGATTCAGAATGTCGCCATCGGTAGTGTCGGCGATCATCCCTATCCCTCGCTCACCAAGAACTATCACTATGAGGTCGAACTGGTGGCGGCGCTGAAGTCGGGCGGCATCAACATTCCCGCGGAGAAGGCGCTCGACCACGTCTATGGCTATGCGCTCGGCCTCGACATGACGCGGCGCGACCTGCAGCGCGCGATGGGCGACGAGAAGAAGCCGTGGGAAATCGGCAAGAGCTTTGATCGCTCCGCCGTACTTGGGCCGATTCATCCGGCGGCCAAGACCGGCCATTTCACCAAGGGCGCGATTTCGCTGGCAGTGAACGGCACGGTCAAGCAGAACTCCAACCTGCAGAACATGATCTGGAGCGTGGCGGAGCAGATCGCCAAGCTGTCGGAAGCCTTCGAGCTCAAGGCAGGCGACATCATCTATTCGGGCACGCCGGAAAATGTCGGCCCGGTCGTGAAGGGCGACGTGCTCCTGTGCAAGCTCGAAGGCTTGCCGGATATGTCGATCCGGATCGTTTAGGAGTACCACACCCGCCGCCGTCGCCCCTGCGAAAAAGCAGGGGCCCATCACCATGGAAGGCAATGGTAGGCGAGAATATCGCCCATGTCGCGTTCGCAGCGACGACAGCGGTTTGCGAAGGTGCCCTGGCTCACCCCGTGAGGTCGGCAAATTCCGGATTTTTGTGCAGATAGTCCACGACAAAGCCGCAGCCGGCGATGACCTTGCGGCCGTCGGCGCGGATCAGCTCGAGCGCGCCCTTGACCAGTTCGGAAGCGATGCCGCGGCCGCGCAGCGCACGGGGCGTTTCGGTATGGGTGATGATGACCGCTGCGGGCGTGACGCGGTAGTTCGCAAACGCGACAGCGCCGTCGACGTCGAGTTCAAAGCGGTTTTGAGCCTTGTTGTCGCGGACGGCGGCCATGCAGCGATTCCCTCAATGATTCACCGTTTCATTTAGCTTGGTGCAGCGCAATAGGAACACATGCGGTTTCCCCTGGCGGGATCTTTGCAGGCTGGGTCTTGCAACGGGTGGCGGGGTTCCTACGTCTTTTGGATGACATACGCCGCCGAAGCGGCCGGGTCTGGGTTCGATATCGGTAAGCTGTGATCTCGGCCGCCGACGTATGCCTCTTTTTCAAGGGGAGGTTTACAATGTCGGGCTTTGGTTTCTTCAGCAAACATCGCACATGGGAAGACTGGTTCGGCATGCTGCTTGGCGTGCTGATCGTGGTATCGCCGTGGTTTCCTTTCTCAAGCCATGACGTGATGGACGCCGAACGCAGCACCATGATCCTGAACACGTTCGTCGTCGGCATGCTGGTCTTCGGTCTGGCCCAGCTCGAATATGTCGCACTGCAGCGCTGGGAGGAGGTGGGCGAAATCGCGCTCGGCCTCTGGCTGATGGCCTCACCGTTCGTCCTCGGCTACTCCGGCGACGACATGCTTCGGGCCTGGCATGTCGCTCTCGGTGCAATCGTTGTCGTGCTGGGCGCGCTTCAGCTCTGGCAGGATTGGCGCTTGAGCGACCAGGAACTGGCCGACCATCCGCAGTAATTCCCGATGACGGCTTGCCGATCTTGCGGGATCGGCAAGCCATCGCGCAAGGTTCTAGTATTTGAGGAAGTCGATGATGATGGCGCGGAGTTGCCACGCCGCGCCATCGGTGACAACTTGGATCTCGTCGATCTTCCATCCGCCCGCCTCGTGGACGAATTCATAACGAATGGTCTGGTCGGCCGGTTTCGCCGGTGGCCCCTGGCGGCTATCGCGATGACGGCCTTGTCGGCCTCTTGCTTCTCTGCAACCACCTTGAATGAGTTCACGTCCGGATTTGAGCAGGCGGCAGGCTTTCTGCTATCGTTGCGATGTTCTATGTCTGTCTTTCGAAGCGTGATGGTTGATTCCCATTGACTGAAACCGTGACTATTCCCACCCCGCGCGGCGGCCTGGCGCGGATGTCGCGCCGGGTGATGAACCTGGCGCACATGCTGACCCAGAATGCCCGCCGCCATGGCGAGCGCATTGGCTTCATCTGGGGCGACAAATCCTGGACCTGGCGCGAGATCGACGGTCACGTCTCCGCGCTGGCGGCGGGCCTCGCCGCGCGCGGGGTCGTCAAGGGCGACCGCGTCCTGGTCCATTCCAAAAATTGCGACGAGATGTTCTGGTCGATGTTCGCGGCCTTCCGCCTCGGCGCGGTCTGGGTGCCGACCAATTTCCGCTTGATGCCGGACGAGGTCGCCTATCTCGCCACCGCCTCCGGCGCGAAGGCGTTTTTGTGCCATGGCGATTTTCCGGACCACGCCACGGCGGCGGCCAATCCGGCGCTCGAATTCATCTGGCGGATCGGAGAGGGGACGTTTGGCGAGCGCGCGGTGAGCGACGTGATCGCGTCGCAGGCCGGCGCCAAGGTCGACGACGCAGCGGTCGATTACGACGATCCCTGCTGGTTCTTCTTCACCTCGGGTACCACCGGCCGCTCCAAGGCGGCGGTGCTCACCCATGGCCAGATGGCCTTTGTGGTAACAAATCATCTCGCCGACCTGATGCCCGGCACGACCGAGACGGATGCCTCGCTAGTGGTCGCGCCGCTGTCGCACGGCGCCGGCGTGCACCAGCTCGTGCAGGCCGCGCGCGGCGTGCCGACCATCCTGCTGCCCTCGGAAAAATTCGACATTGCGGAAGCGTTCAGGCTGATCGAGGCGCATCGCGTCAGCAACATCTTCACCGTGCCGACCATTTTGAAAATGATGGTCGAGCATCCTGCAGTCGATAAGTACGATCACTCCTCGCTGCGCTTCGTGATCTATGCCGGCGCGCCGATGTACCGCGAGGACCAGAAGGCGGCGCTGGGCAAGCTCGGCAAGGTTTTGGTGCAATATTTCGGGCTCGGCGAGGTCACCGGCAACATCACGGTCATGCCGGCCAGCCTGCATGATGCCGAGGACGGCCCGCAGGCCCGCATCGGCACCTGCGGCTTCGAGCGTACGGGCATGCAGGTCTCGATCCAGGGCGACGACGGGCGCGAGCTTAAAGCCTTCGAGACCGGTGAGATCTGCGTGATCGGGCCGGCCGTGTTCGCCGGCTATTACGACAACCCCGAGGCCAACGCGAAGGCGTTTCGCGACGGCTGGTTTCGTACCGGCGATCTCGGCCATATGGACGAGGAGGGATTCGTCTACATCACCGGCCGCGCTTCCGACATGTACATCTCGGGCGGCTCCAACATCTATCCGCGCGAGGTCGAGGAGAAGATTCTCACTCATCCCGCGATCGGCGAAGTCGCCGTTCTCGGCGTGCCCGACCCGTTCTGGGGTGAGGTGGGAGTAGCCGTCTGCGTCGCGCGCGAAGGCGCAGCCGCGGTGAGCGAGGCGGAGCTGGCCGCGTACCTGGCGCCGAAGGTGCCGCGCTACAAGATGCCGAAGCGCTTCTTCTTCTGGGAGGCGTTACCGAAGTCCGGCTACGGCAAGATTCCGAAGCGGCTGGTCCGCGACGAACTCGAGGCGCGAGGGCTGCTTGAGGCCAAAGCGTTTTCGAGCGAAGTGGCTTCCGGTTCGCGTGACGAAAACGCGTCCAATGACAATGTCTCCAAGACGGGTAGCTGAGGCGATGCGCAGCATCGCGCAGCCCGGGCCGCCCGCGCCCGAACGCATCCAATGGGTCGAGGCGCGGGGACGGGCGTTTTCATTCACGCTTGGCGCCGGCCTGCCGCTGCTCGAGGCCGCGCGCCGCGGCTTTGCCGAAGCTGGATTTTCAGGCGGCGTGCTGAGCATGCGGGAAGGGGCGCTTGGGCCGTTTGCCTATGTGATGCCGGCGCTATCGAAGACCGGCGCAAACGCGGCGTTCTACAGCGACACGTTCCGGCCCTCCGGCATCACGCGGCCGAAACTCGGCGCAATGACGCTGGGCGAGCGCGACGGGGCACCGTTCTTCCATTGCCATGGACTGTGGACCGAGACTGACGGACATCTGCATGGCGGCCACATTCTCCCCGAGGAGAGCTTCGTCGCCGAATCGTTCGCGGTGGAAGCGTTAGGCATCGACGGCGCGATGTTTGTTGCCGAGCCAGATCCCGAGACCAATTTCAAATTGTTCGGTCCCGTCGCGCGCGCCGGCACGGATGTCAAGGCCGAGAGCCGTGCCTTCGCGCTCCGGCTGCGGCCGAATCAGGATTTTGCCGTGGCGCTGGAGACCTTCTGTCGGCAGCATGGAATTTTGCGCGCGCGGATTCACGGCGGCGTCGGCTCCACCATCGGCGCGCATTTCGCCGATGGGCGGAGCGTCGTGCCGTTTGCGACCGAGCTTGCGATCAAGGCCGGCACCGTGGCGCCCGGCGCTGACGGCACGCTGCAGGCCGAGCTCGACGTCGCGCTGGTCGATTATCTCGGCGGCATTGCCGAGGGCCGGCTGATGCGCGGCGACAATCCGGTGCTGATGACGATGGAGTTGGTGCTCGAGGTGATTTGAGTTTTTCGTAAGCTCCGTAGGGTGGGCAAAGGCGCGTTAGCGCCGTGCCCACCATCTCTCGGAGCGCATCATGCTGAATGGTGGGCACGCTACGCTTTGCCCATCCTACGCAGCTACATTCCCGTCTTACCGGAAGTGATAGTTCACCCCGACCTTGATGGTGTGGAAGTCGATGTTGCCGGAATCCAGCGGGCCTCCCAGATTATAGATCTCGCTGCCGAGGCTGGTGTACATGTACTCAGCCTTGGCCGACCAGCTCGGCGTGAACAAATATTCGAGGCCGCCGCCGATCGTATAGCCGGAATGAGTCTGGCTATCCGAAGCCAACGTCGTGCCAAACGCTGAAATGGTGGCCTTGTTGTTGGCCCAAGCGTAGCCGCCCTTGGCGTAGAGAAGCGCCGCATCCATCGCGAAGCCGGCGCGGCCGGTCACGCTGCCGAATGAGTTGATCTTGTTTTCCTGCGTGAGCAGGATTCCGCCACCTTGGTCCTCGGTGAAGCTGTCCTTGATGCTGGCGCCGGCGGCGTCGACTTCGACGCCGAACACGAACTGGCTGCCGGGGAGCTGCCAGTTGTAGCCGATCGTGCCGCCACCAAAACCGCCGCTGCCATCGCTATCGCCGCTTCCCCAGCCAAAGCCGCCCATCGCACCGATATAGAAGCCGGACCAGTTATACGCCGGAGACACCATAGCCGGAGGAGCCTTGGTGTAGGGCCGCGCCTGCATGTCGGCGGCCGAGGCCGCGGTCGCGACCGAAAGGGCCACACCAGCTAGAAGTAGTCGTTTCATGTTTTGTCCCCTAAAGTTGAACATCCGTATAACCCCCTGCGGGCTCGATAGCGAACCGATCACGCCGGCATGGTGACGTATCGTTGTGGAAGCGGGCGCGAACGCGCCCTCAAAGAGCCGTCTGCAAGCGACGTTTGGCGGATGTGAGAACGATCGCTTGCGTATTAACCATACGATGCATATGCCGGCAAAAATTGGACCGAAGCACGACCGCGCATTGGCGCGGGCAGGTTGCTATTTCGACAGCAGTGCGGCGACGTGTGGCGCGGAATTGTTCGACCTGCGAAGAGAGGCGACGGCGTTCGTGCAATTGAGATCGTTGTGTCCGCGTGTGCGGGTGTTCAGTACGCTGCGGCCTCTCCACGTCATTGCGAGCGAAGCGAAGCAATCCACTCCTTCTTTGTGACGGTGCATGGATTGCTTTGCTTTCGCTCGCAATGATGGTGGATACAGTTTCGCGTTCTCGCGGCGCTGATCGCCCGAGGTTTGCTTCACCGCAGCTTTCGCACGTGAACATTGATGTCGAGATCGATATCGCTGACGCAGGTCTGCGTGACGCGATGCGAGCCGCCTTCATGCCAACGGCCCTCGCGCGCGCGGGCGTTTCTGACACCAGCCAGTTTCAGGCAGCGCCATTGCGGCAGCGGCCCTGAGCTTTCGCCGCCAAACTGCCAGGCCAGTACGACCTCTTCGCCGCGTCTGTTGGTGCCGATGATGTGCGGGCACAGTTCGCGGATTCGGCCGTCATAGCGGCAGACGATTTGCTGCTCGCCGAGGATGGCGTTGCGGAAGAGGGTGTAGGTGGCGCTTTGCATTGGGCGGCTCGCCATCTAGGATTGTACGGCATTCCCTGTATAACCGTAGCGAACGACTTTGTTTCCCCGGGATCCGAGCCGATGGCTTCCAAACGAAATCGCCCGATCAATCTGCCGGCGCCGTATCTCAAGCGCATCTGGCTCGAACCGTCGCGCATCGCGAACCGCGAGGCATATCCGTTCTGCTTGCCCTTGCTGCGCGATGATTTCGAGCTGAATTTCGACCGGGCGATCACGATCATCGTCGGCGAGAATGGCACCGGCAAATCCACCTTGCTCGAGGGCATCGCCGTGCTCGCCGGCTATGACGAAGCCGGCGGCGGCAAGGGGTACATGACAGTCGACCACTCATGGGCGTTGGAAAAAATGGGGGGGCAATTGTCCAACGCGTTGCGGGCGAGCTGGCTACCCAAAATCACCAATGGCTGGTTTTTCCGCGCCGAAAGCTTTTTCTCGGTTGCCCGATACCTAGACGAGATGGCCCAGAAATATCCAATGGGAGGAGGCCCTCCGCCGGACTTCCTGTCCCATTCCCACGGCGAAGGGTTTTTGCGTTTCTTCGAGGAGCGCTGCCAACGGCAGGGCATCTTCATCTTCGACGAGCCGGAATCCGCGCTGTCGCCCGCGCGCCAGATGGAGTTTTTGAAGCTGATGCGGCGGATGGAGAATATCGGCCATTGCCAGATCATCATGGCCACGCACTCGCCGATGCTGATGGCGTACCCGAATGCGACGCTGCTGCGGCTGACGAAGTATGGGCTGGAGCCGGTGAGGGTGAAGGACACCGATCACTACAAGGTCATGCGGGAGTTTTGCGAGGATCCGGCGGGGTTTGTGCAGGCGGCGATCGAGGAGTGAGGCCGTGGGGTGGGTAGAGCCAACGGGTCCGGCCTTTCGGCCGGCCCGATGATAGACTCCGCGAAATCCACCGTCTGCGGAGGTGATGGGTTTCGCTGCGCTCTACCCGTCCTACGGTACCATCCGATGCAACGCCGCGTCCCGGCGGCGCCACAAACCAGCCTCCTTTGGTCTGAAAATGCGTTACGATAACGCCGCCGCGCGCCTGCGCGGGCCAATAAAGACCATGAGGAAACGACATGAGATTGACGCTCGCGAGGGTGGGGGCCGTGGTGACGGCGCTGGCAGTGATGGGGATCGCCTGGGCGCATGGGCCGACCCGGCAGAAGGTACGGGAATCGATCGAGATCAACGCGCCGCCGGCCAAGGTGTGGGCCGCGATCGGCAATTTCCAGGACATGGGCTGGTTGCCGCCGGTCAGCAAGACCGAGGGCACCAAAGGAAACGCGATCGAGGCCACGCGGCGGTTGACGCTGGCTGACGGCGCGACCGTCGACGAGGAACTCTACAAATACGATGCCGAGAAGATGAGCTATTCGTACCGGATCACCGCCGTGGATGTGAAGGTGTTGCCGGTCACCAACTATTCGTCCACCCTGACGGTGACGCCCAGCGCCGACGGCAAGGGGACTAGCCTGGAGTGGGCCGGCGCGTTCTATCGCGGCTTTCCCAACAATGATCCGCCGCCGGAGCTGAGCGACGAGGCCGCGGTGAAGGCAGTGAGCGGGCTTTATCGCGCGGGCCTCGAGGCGCTGAAGAAGAAGGTCGAAAGCGGAAGCTGATCGTGCGGGCTGTTGCTCTGGCGCTCGTCGCCAGCATCGGCGGCGCTTTGGCCGGGCAGGCGTGGGCCGAGGAAGCCTTCGTCACCAATCAGCTCAGCGAAAATCTGACGGTCGTGGATCTCACATCCTTGCAGCCGGTCGCGACCATCGCGATCGGCGGCAAGCCCGCGGGCGTCGCCATCACGCCGGATGGACGCTTCGCCTATGTGACGAGCCCCGACGCCAAGGCGCTGACGGTGGTCGACGCCGCCGCACGCCGGGTCGTCGGCAGGATCAACACAGGCGGCGGTCCGCTCGGTGTCGCGGTGGCGCCGGACGGCGCTGCCGTCTATGTGGCCGACTGGTACGCTGCGGCGGTGCGGGTGATCGATCCGGCCGCACAGCGCGTGATGGCCGATATCGCGGTCGGCGCCTCGCCGTCGGGCCTCGCGGTGACGCCGGACGGGCGGCTGCTGCTCTCGGCGGACCGCGATGCTGATAGCGTGTCCGTCATCGATACCGCGACGCGCCAGCGGCGGGCCACGATCAAGGTAGGGGAGCGCCCGTTTGGCATCACCATCGATGCCGAGGGCCGGCGCGCCTATACCGCCAATGTCGGATCGAACGACGTGTCGGTCATCGACATCGCGGAGGCCCGCGAGGTCGGGCGCGTGAAGACGGGCTTGCGCCCCTATGCGGTCGCACTCGCGCAAGGCCGCGGCTTCGTCACCGACCAGTATGACGGCACCGTCAGTGTGTTCGATCTCTCGACGTTGACGCCGCTCAAGCGCATCAATGTGGGCGACTACCCGGAAGGGATCGCGGCGACGGCAGACGGCCGGCGCATCGTCGTGGCGAACTGGGAGAGCAACTCGATCAGCGTGATCGATGCGGTCGAGCTGAAGGTGACAAGCGAGATCAAGGTCGGCGACGGTCCGCGGGCGTTCGGGACGTTTCTGCGGCGGTAGAGGCCGTAGGACCTCCTAGCTTCGGTGCGCCGCGACGACCTGACGCCCGCATGCCGGGCTCGCTTGTGCTATAATCCCAAAAGAAGAGAGAAAAACAGGGAGGACGCCATGCCTCATACCCTGGTGCCCAGTGACCTCGTCGAGCGCGCGAACGTCTACGGGCGAGACGGCGCAAGGCTCGGCACGATCGAGCGGCTGATGCTGGACAAGGTGAGCGGAACTGTCGCGTATGCCGTGATAAAAACCGGCGGGATACTTGCCAGCCACCACCATTATCCTGTGCGGTGGGACGCACTCAGGTTTGATCCCGCGCGTCAGGCCTTCGTGGTCGAGCTGACGTTGGAGGAACTGCGCGCCGGCCCGTCCGAGCTCGATGATGACGCCTTCGACTGGGGCGACCGCTCGCGTCCGCATCCGCATTATTGGACGGTGTAGGGCGATTGGACGGTGTAGGGCGTCGGCGGGATTAGCCGAAGGAGTAGCCTGCCGTTCGCGCGTGGAGAGAAGCGACAGATTACGCGCTTCGCAAATCCCCGTTACGCTTGCTGCCTATCCTACGCGCTTAAGTTTTTGGATTCTTGAGCGGTCGTGCGGCTGGATCAGGCGAAAACTGAAAGACAAGGTAATCATCATCTTGGTCGATGCCCGCGGATTCCAAGCGCGCCCCGCTCAAGGTCTGGCCCTGCTTCATTTGAGATTCAAATAGCTCAAGCGCTCCATTCAACCCACGAAAATGGTCGGCAGAAATTCTGCCGGCGATAAATTCTTGAAAAAGGCGCGCAGAGAACTTTATTTCTGCTTTCATGGATTTTATGTCCTTGACGTGCATCGAAGTCCCTCAATTTCACCACTCAATACTGACGTTGTGTCATTATTTTCGAGGCGATTCACCAAATCGTTGGCTTGTCCGACAGTCATCATTGGACCGATCGTATCGAGCATGCCCTGAAGTCTGCGGCGTGAAAAGATAGGCATGGTGACGCTCAGCCGCGCTTCACTCCGCCGCCTCACTCGCGCTACTGCTTTTCCGCGGCTTGCCCGCTGCCTTCTTCAACACCGGCTCCAAAAACTTCCCCGTGTAGCTCCGCGGCGCTTTCACGATGTCTTCGGGCGGGCCCCAAGCGACGATTTCGCCGCCGCCGTCGCCGCCTTCGGGGCCTAAGTCGATCACCCAGTCGGCGGTCTTGATGACTTCGAGGTTGTGCTCGATCACAACCACGGTGTTGCCTTGGGCGACCAGTTCGTGGAGCACTTCGAGCAGCTTGGCGACGTCGTGGAAGTGCAGGCCCGTGGTCGGTTCGTCCAGGATGTAGAGCGTGCGTCCGGTCGCGCGCTTTGACAATTCTTTTGCCAGCTTGACGCGCTGGGCTTCGCCGCCGGAGAGCGTCGTCGCCTGCTGGCCAACGTGAATGTAGTCCAAACCAACGCGGTGCAGCGTCTTGAACGTTTCGCGGACGCGGGGGACGGCTTTGAAGAATTCGGCGGCTTCCTCGACGGTCATGTCGAGCACGTCGGAGATCGACTTGCCCTTGAACAGGACTTCCAGCGTCTCGCGGTTGTAGCGCTTGCCCTTGCAGGTGTCGCAGGTGACGTAGACGTCGGGCAGAAAGTGCATCTCGATCTTGATGACGCCGTCGCCCTGACAGGCCTCGCAGCGGCCGCCCTTGACGTTGAACGAGAAGCGGCCGGGCTCGTAGCCGCGCGCCTTGGCTTCGGGCAGGCCGGCAAACCACTCGCGGATCGGCGTGAAGGCGCCGGTATAGGTCGCGGGGTTCGAGCGTGGGGTACGGCCGATCGGCGACTGGTCGATGTCGATGATCTTGTCGATATGCTCCAGCCCCTCGATGCGGTCGTGCGGGGCGGCGCCTTCGCTGGCGTTGTTCAGCTTGCGGGCGATCGCCTTGTAGAGCGTGTCGATCAAGAGCGTCGACTTGCCGCCGCCGGAGACGCCGGTGACGCAGGTGAAGAGCCCGAGCGGAATTTCCGCCGAGACATTCTTGAGGTTATTGCCGCGGGCGTTGACGACCTTGATGGTGCGCCTGTGGTTCGGCGGCCGGCGCTCGGGGATCGGCACCGACAATTCGCCGGTGAGGTATTTTCCCGTGAGCGATTTCGGGTTCTTCATGATGTCCGATGGCGTGCCTTGCGCCACGATGTGGCCGCCATGCATGCCGGCGCCGGGACCGATATCGAGAACGTAGTCGGCGAGGCGAATGGCGTCCTCGTCGTGCTCGACCACGATCACGGTATTGCCGAGGTCGCGCAGCCGCTTCAGCGTCTCCAACAGCCGCGCGTTGTCGCGCTGGTGCAGGCCGATCGAGGGCTCATCCAGCACGTAGAGCACGCCTGTCAGCCCCGAGCCGATCTGCGAGGCCAGGCGGATGCGCTGGCTTTCGCCGCCGGACAGCGTGCCGGAGGAGCGGGAGAGGGTGAGATAGTTCAGGCCGACGTCGAGCAGGAAGGACAGCCGCTCGCGGATCTCCTTGAGCACGCGCGCGGCGATCTCGTTCTGCTGCGCGTTGAGTGCCTTCGGCACGCCCTCGAACCATTCGCCGGCGTGCTTCACCGAGAGTTCGGAGATTTCGCCGATGTGCTTGCCGCCGATCTTGACGCACAGCGCCTCCGGCTTGAGGCGGTGGCCGTTGCAGCCGGCGCAGGGGATGTCGGAGAAATATTTTGCCAGCTCCTCGCGCGCCCATTCGCTTTCGGTTTCGCGGTAGCGTCGCTCGAGATTGGTGATGACGCCCTCGAACGGCTTTTTGGTATCGTAGGAGCGCACCCCGTCCTCGTAGGAGAACTTGATCTCGTCGTCGCCGGAGCCGTGCAGCAGGGCTGCCTGCGTCTTCTTCGGCAGGTCCTTCCACTTGGTGTCGAGCGTGAACTTGTAGAATTTGCCGAGCGCGGTCAGCGTCTGGATGTAATAGGGCGAGGAAGACTTGGCCCACGGCGCGATCGCGCCTTTGCGCAGCGTCAGTTCCTTGTCGGGGATGACAAGGTCCTCGTCGATATGCTGCTCGACGCCGAGGCCGCCGCAGGCCGGGCAGGCGCCATAGGGGTTGTTGAACGAGAACAGCCGCGGCTCGATCTCGGGGATCGTAAAGCCGGAAACCGGGCAGGCGAATTTTTCCGAAAACAGAATCCGCTCGGGCCCGCTCTTGTCGTGGATCTTTGCGGTCTTCTTGTCGGACTTCTTCTCCTCCGCCGCACTCGCCGGCGCGTCGGCATATTCGATCACAGCCAGGCCTTCGGCAAGCTTCAGCGCGGTCTCAAAGCTTTCGGCGAGGCGCTGGCCGAGATCGGGACGGACCACGATGCGGTCGACCACCACGTCGATGTCGTGCGGGAATTTCTTGTCGAGCGTCGGCGCGTCGGAAAGCTCATAGAAGGTGCCGTCGATCTTGACGCGCTGAAAGCCCTTCTTGAGCCATTCGGCGATCTCCTTCTTGTATTCGCCCTTGCGGCCGCGCACGACCGGCGCCAGCAAATAGAGCCTTGTGCCTTCGGGCAGCGCGAGCACGCGGTCGACCATCTGCGAGACGATCTGGCTTTCAATCGGCAGCCCGGTCGCGGGCGAATACGGCACGCCGACGCGGGCCCACAACAGGCGCATGTAGTCGTAGATCTCGGTGACGGTGCCAACGGTGGAGCGCGGGTTTTTCGACGTCGTCTTTTGCTCGATCGAGATCGCAGGCGACAGGCCGTCGATTTGGTCGACGTCCGGCTTCTGCATCATCTCCAGGAACTGGCGCGCATAAGCCGAGAGCGACTCGACATAGCGGCGCTGGCCCTCGGCATAGATGGTGTCGAAGGCGAGCGAGGATTTGCCGGAGCCGGAGAGGCCGGTGAACACCACGAGCTTGTCGCGGGGAATTTCGAGGTCGACGTTCTTGAGATTGTGCTCGCGCGCGCCGCGGATGGTTATCGCACGCGATGCGGAGCCGGCGGGTTGTTGGCGCTTCGCCCTGAGCACTTCATCCATATCGGCATTTCCAGACGCGTGGGAGACGCGCCACGTTGGGCGCGCATTGCCGGCGAATGCCGGGATCAGGCGCCGATGATTGAAAGTCGGAACATAGGAAGAACGGCAAGTGATTTCCAGTGCCGCGCGCGAATCATCAACCGATTGTTTGAATTGGCGCTTTTTGGCAGCAGCCGTCAGCAGATCCAATCGGACCAACTCAAAAACAAGCGCCTCCGTTCCGGGTTACGGAACGGAGGCGCAGGCAGTTTTAGCAGGAAGCCAACTGCAGGAGTCGTCAATTTGAGGTTGCCTGCGCAGTTAGCCAAAAGCGATACCAGCAAAGGCTGTCTCCTAAGAGCACATCCACGGCAAATGTATGCGCAATGCAACCGTTGCAGGTGCGCACGATCCCGCGGTACACCCAAACAAAGCGGTACACCCAAACAAAAAAGGCCGGCGTGAAGCCGGCCTTTTCGGTGTTGATTGGTTGAAAGCGGCGATCAGTACTTCGCGATGACCGGGCCGCCGAACCTGTAGTTGATGCGAGCGGTGACGATATCAACGTCTTGGCTGATGCTAGAAGTCCTCGAGAACGAGCCGGCCGGAAAACCAGCAAAGTTGCCGGATGCCGTCAAGCTGACGTCGCGGTCAGACATGAACAGGTGGTTGTACTCGACGCCAACCGACCAGTTCGGGGCGAAGCCGACTTCGAGACCGGCACCAACGACGCCGCCCCAACGCGTCTCCTTGGCGCTGTCGACAAGAAGCCCGGTTGCGGTTTCGATACCCCTGTACTTGTCGCTGGTCACGGCCGCGCCGCCCTTTACGTAGAGCAGGACGTTGTTCCAGGCATAGCCGACCTGACCGGTGATCAGTCCGAACGCATTGATCTTCGACTCATTCTCGATGGTGCTGAGGGGGGTGAAAAAGGCCAGACTTGTGTTGGAGCCCTTGAAGTCAGCCCAGTTGCCTTGCCCTTCCAGACCGAATACCCAGGTACCGGCCTGCCAGCGATAGCCGAGTTGACCGCCGGCCGTGCCGCCAGTTGCATCGTGGCATCCTTCGGCCAAGGGCGGAACGAAAGGACCGAAGGCGTCGGCGGTGAGATCCCAGCACTTGTGGGCCGACCCCCAGCCACCGTTGGCGCCGATGTAGAAGCCGCTCCAGTCGTAGATGGCGGCGACCGGCGCGGGCGGCGCCTTGGTATAGGGGCGCGCCGCGAGATCAGCGGCTGCCGCAGGCGCGGCAAATGCAATGAGAGCAACCGTACCTAACAGAAACTTCTTCATCCTCTATCTCCAGCTTTTGCCCGCTTCCACTGGTCCCGAAGCGTTGCCGTGATGACGCGAGCGCCCGCGCCGTTGTGGCTATTTGTATATCGCGACTCGCCCGGAAATGGTGTCGCCCGAATGCAACACGCGCTGACGAAGTTTAATTAGCCAAGCTAATGATTTACCTGTCATATTCACGATACCGTGCGGAACTTTCAGGTTCCGTTTCGGGACTTTTCGGTTCCCGCGAGTTCCCGGTAATCGCGCTTAGGTTGCATCGTGTGAACCGAGCCAAATGTCAGGTGGTAGCGGGAACAAATCTGGAACATTGGCTGGGGTGATGCTATATGTGGATAACCGCCGACTTGCCGAGGGATCGCTAAGTCGGCGGGCGTTGCGAGCGTATAGGGTCGTTTCGGATGTCCGGAAGCGGACGCGGAAAGCGGACAAAGCGACAGGTCAAGAATTGAGGGAGGTCGGCACACGGCGGGCTGACCAATAATTTTTGCCGGCGATATCGAGTGGAGAGCGGCGATGGCGGGAAGCGTGAACAAGGTGATTCTGGTCGGCAATCTCGGCAAGGATCCTGAAATCCGGCGGACACAGGACGGGCGGCCGATCGCCAATCTGAGCGTCGCGACGTCGGAGACCTGGCGCGACAAGGGCACCGGCGAGCGCAAGGAAAAGACCGAGTGGCACCGCGTCGTGATCTTTTCCGAACCGCTTTGCAAGATTGTCGAGCAGTATCTGAAGAAGGGCGCCAAGGTTTACATCGAGGGCGCGCTGCAGACGCGCAAATGGACCGACCAGAGCGGCGTCGAGAAATACTCGACCGAGGTCGTGCTGCAGGGGTTCAATTCGACCCTGACCATGCTCGACGGCCGTAGCGGCGCCGGTGGCGGCAACTTCGGCTCCGACGATTCCGGTGATTTCGGCTCCAGCGGTCCGGCCAGCTCCGCGCCGCGGCGGCCCGTGGCGGCCGGCGCCCGCAACAGCGACATGGACGACGACATCCCGTTCTGAGGGCAGGTGTTCGTCCGGCTGGATCCACGGGATCCGCCTGGTCGGGCCGCGCAGTCCGATCGTGCTGGTGGTCGCGGTCCTGCACGCCCGCGGGCACAATGTCAGCGGTCACAAGAAGGCGATACCACGATCTTCCTTGGCGCGCTGGTCGTCGCCGGCCTGTTCACGTTCCTGCCGGGACGGATCATGCACGCGGTGGTTTTCGGCCATTAGATCGCCGCAGCAAACACGGTTCCAGCGCCGTTTTGCAGGGGCCCAAAATGCCGCCTCCCACGGGCCCGCCGGGATGCCCCGGCGATCCCGGTAAGTCCATGAAAAAACGAGCGGAAAAACGGCTTCTCCTGACAGCTTCAGGGTGGTTATTGGACCCCCGATGCGCTATATGATTCTCAGCTGAGAACTGACCGGATTCCCCTTTGTCTGACTCTGAAGATAACAAGCCCGGCGAGCCGCCGGAGCCTTCCGACATTCGTCCCGTTTCCATCCTCGACGAGATGAAGCGCTCCTACCTCGATTACGCCATGAGCGTGATCGTGGCGCGGGCGCTGCCGGACGCGCGCGACGGGTTGAAGCCCGTGCATCGCCGCATTCTCTACGCGATGTACGAGAACGGTTTTGAGTGGAACAAGCCGTACCGCAAATCGGCGCGCACGGTCGGCGACGTCATCGGTAAATACCATCCCCACGGCGACCAGTCGGTCTATGACGCGCTGGTGCGCATGGCGCAGGATTTCTCCATGCGCGTGCCGCTGATCGACGGGCAGGGCAATTTCGGCTCGGTGGACGGCGATATGGCGGCGGCCATGCGCTACACCGAATCCCGCCTGACCAAGATCGCCCAGAGCCTGCTCGATGACATCGACAAGGACACTGTCGACTACCAGCCGAACTACGACAGCTCCGAGAAGGAGCCGTCGGTCCTGCCGGCGAAATTCCCGAACCTCTTGGTCAACGGCGCCGGCGGCATCGCGGTCGGCATGGCCACCAACATCCCGCCGCACAATCTGGGCGAAGTCATCGACGCCTGCGTGGCGCTGATCGACAATCCGGCGCTTGCGATCGACGACCTCATCAACATCGTGCCGGGCCCGGATTTCCCGACCGGCGGCATCATCCTCGGCCGCCAGGGAATCCGCTCGGCCTATCACCTCGGCCGCGGCTCGATCGTGATGCGCGGCAAGGTGACGATCGACACCATCCGGAAAGATCGCGAAGCGATCATCATCACCGAAATTCCCTACCAGGTGAACAAGGCGACTATGGTCGAGCGCATCGCCGAACTGGTGCGCGAGAAGAAGATCGAGGGCATTTCCGACCTGCGCGACGAATCCGACCGCGACGGTTTTCGCGTGGTCGTCGAACTGAAGCGCGATGCGGTGCCCGATGTGGTGCTGAACCAGCTCTATCGCTTCACGCCGCTGCAGACCAATTTCGGCGCCAACATGGTGGCGCTCGATGGCGGCCGTCCGCAGTTGATGAACCTGAAGGACCTGCTGACGCTGTTCGTCGCGTTCCGCGAGCAGGTGGTCACCCGCCGCACCAAGTTCCTGCTGAATAAGGCGCGCGACCGCGCCCATATCCTGGTCGGTCTCGCGATCGCCGTCGCCAATATCGACGAAATCATTCGCGTCATCAGAACCTCGCCCGATCCGAACACCGCGCGCGACACGTTGATGTCGCGCGACTGGCCGGCCAAGGACGTCGAGGCGATGATCACGCTGATCGACGACCCGCGGCACCGGATGGCGCCCGACGGCACTGCAAGGCTGTCGCTGGAGCAGGCCAGGGCCATTCTCGACCTGCGGCTGCAGCGCCTGACCGCGCTCGGCCGCGAGGAGATCTCCGAAGAGCTCGACAAGCTCGCGGTGGAAATCGCCGACTATCTCGAGATCCTGCGTTCGCGTGCGCGCGTGCAGGCGATCATCAAGGATGAACTGGCGGCAGTCCGGTCCGAATTCGCCACTCCGCGGAAAACCGTCATCATCGAGCAGGAAGGCGAGGTCGAGGACGAGGACCTGATCCAGCGCGAGGACATGGTCGTGACGGTCTCGCATGCCGGCTATGTCAAGCGCGTGCCGCTCTCGACCTATCGCGCCCAGCGCCGCGGCGGCAAGGGCCGCGCGGGCATGCAGACCCGCGATGAGGATTTTGTCAGCCGCCTGTTCGTGGCCTCGACGCACACGCCGGTGCTGTTTTTCTCCTCGAAGGGCCAGGTCTACAAGGAGAAGGTCTGGCGGCTGCCGGTGGCAGCTCCCAACGCGCGCGGCAAGGCGATGATCAACATCCTGCCGCTGGAGCAGGGCGAACGCATCACCACCATCATGCCGCTGCCGGAGGACGAATCTTCCTGGGCCAATCTCGACGTGATGTTCGCCACCACCGGCGGCACCGTCCGCCGCAACAAGCTGTCGGACTTCGTCGATGTCCGCCGCTCCGGCATCATCGCCATGAAGCTCGGGGAGGGCGAGGCGATCGTCGACGTGCAGATCTGCACCGAGCGCGACGACGTGCTGCTGACGGCGGCGGGCGGCCAGTGCATCCGCTTCCCCGTCACCGATGTGCGCGTCTTCACCGGCCGCACCTCGATGGGCGTGCGCGGCATCGCGCTTTCTGCGAATGACACGCTGATCTCGCTGGCGATCCTGCGCCATGTCGAGACCAGCTCCGACGAGCGGTCGGCCTACTTCAAGATGCGCCGTGCGGTCGCCGGCGAAACCGCGGCTGAGGAGCCTGCGGATGCCGAGGCCGAAGAAACTTCGGGTTCGCTCCAGCTCTCGCAGGAGCGCTACGCGGAAATGTCGGCGCAGGAGCAGGTGGTGCTGACGGTTTCCGTCAACGGCTACGGCAAGCGCACCTCGTCCTACGAGTACCGCACCACCGGCCGCGGCGGCAAAGGCATCGTCGCGATGAGCGTCAACAACCGCAACGGCAAGCTGGTGGCGTCATTCCCCGTGGAGCACAGCGATCAGATCATGCTGGTAACCGACAAGGGCCAGCTCATCCGCTGCCCGGTCGAGGACATCCGCATCGCCGGCCGCTCGACCCAGGGCGTCATCGTGTTCGATACCGCCGACGACGAGCATGTAGTGTCGGTCGAGCATATCGGCGAC
Source organism: Bradyrhizobium sp. AZCC 2176 (assembly GCF_036924645.1). Taxonomy (NCBI): domain Bacteria; kingdom Pseudomonadati; phylum Pseudomonadota; class Alphaproteobacteria; order Hyphomicrobiales; family Nitrobacteraceae; genus Bradyrhizobium; species Bradyrhizobium sp. AZCC 2176. Next base: position 5,760,650 of record NZ_JAZHRX010000001.1, read on the forward strand.
GACGGAGAGAACGGCGAGAACGGCAACGGGGCGTAAGCGCCGCCGGTGGCCCTGTAGCCCGGGTGGAGCGCAGCTCAACCCGGGATCAACCCATCCGCTGGCGAGACTGTCCCTGGATTGCGCTTCGCTCCATCCGGGGCCCGTTACCCCATCTACGCGCTCCCGCGCACGGTAAACCTGCCCTTAACCATAGATTGATACGATTTGCTGTGTCCGGGTGGTGACCATCCGGCCAAACGGGAGCGGATATCATGCCCGTCGAGATGCTGACGTATAGCGAACTGGGTGAAAGGCTCAAAATTTCCCCAGAGGCCGCCCGTGCCCTGGTGAAGCGACACCGATGGCCACGCTCTCGCTCCAATGACGGCAAGACGCTTGTCCAGGTCGATCTCAGCGAATTCAGCCATTCCCCGACTCCCCGTCAGCCGCAAGCGCAGGCCGGTCACCAGGTGGTCACCGCCTTAAAGCAACAAATTGAGACCTTGCAGACTGAGCTGGCAGAGATGAGGGGGATTGCCAGCGGCCATCGGGCCGACTTTGAGAGAGAATGCGAACGCACCAACAAGCTCTTGGCCGAATTGCTCAAAGTCAGCACAGAAAGCGTGGGAGCCCGGGAAAAGGCAGCTCTGCTCGAAGGCAAGCTGTCGATGCTGACGCAGCCTTGGCGACGTCGGCTGGTCGATGCTTTCACCCTTGCCCTACCACAAGTCGCCTCCAACCCTCGCGAGAGCGCCGGCCCCATAGCCCAGTCACAGAATTGAACCGACTTTGCCAACGCGCCGAGTTCCGCCGCGATTGCCACAAATCTGCACATCATACCGGCTCTGCCATGTACAATCATGGGCAATGCCGGCATTTACGCTCGTGGCAGGGGCGCTCCGGTGTTGTGGCAAACAGCGACGGCCCCCCGAGACTTTTACTGGGGCAGTACCGAGCCGTTTGCTGGTTGCCCGTCAAAAGACCGCGGGTTGAAAGATCTCCTTCTGCCCCGAATGTTCAGTCCAGCTTCTCTCTGAAATGGCGTGCTTGTTGGCGTAGACAGGAAGTCACTCGCCCGCCTTCGAACTGGCGCTCCTGACTCCATTGCGCGCCGATTCGTTCTCGCATCAAATCGCGCAAACAGCATGGCCTCCCGGAGGGTCCGGCTCGAGCCTAAGACGGAGACGAGGCCCAGCGCCATCAGCAGCACGCCAAGCCAGGTTGCCATCCAGCCGCGGCCGTCATCGGCCGCCTCGGCGTTCGGAAAGGCGACCGGCGCGGCAGCGTCGCTGGCGGCTGGCGCGGCTGCCGGAAGCGTCTCCACGTCGATCTGGCGCGACGTGGGTTGGTCAAGCGTGAGCTGATCGGTCGCGCGGTTGGCGACCGGTGCCGGCGGCACGAAGGCTGCGGCCCCCGTAGTTGGGAGGGAAGCGGCATCGACCACCTTAAGCTCGGACGCGGGCTGCGTCGGCTGAGACGTTTCCGCTGGTGCGGAGCGCAACAGCTCCGCACGCGCATTCATGACCGCCTTGCGCCGCGCGGCCTCATTCTCCTCGACAGCCGCGATCCGAGGCTTCGCGGCGCGATGACGAACCTGCTTCACCGTCGCAGTCCCCTCGGCAGCCTGGAACCAGCATTTGCGGCGTCCCTCAGAACGATAGACCCAGCGCTGCCCCTCCGCCGTTGACGTACCGGGTCGCGGCAAGCACTCCCTTTCCTTTTCCGCGGAAGCGGGCTCAGGAGCCGGCTGGGGAGGAGAGACATTGAACAAGTCTGCAAGAGGATTCGAAGACGCAGGCGAAGTCGGGAGACCTGCGAGAAGGACAAAGGCGGCGATGCAAAATCGCAGATGACCGGACATGAGAACCCCGGAGTTGCGCCCCCGCGGAAACGACCTTTGGTCGCGACCTGGGTCACAATGCGGCTCAAATCCGGCAAGGGGATGGATTCATTCTGGTCCGGAAACGAGATTGAGACCAGCCCGGTCCTGCAGACGCGCGAAAGGCGTCGAAGGTGACTTCTTCCTCGCCTCGAACCCGCTGGGGTCGTTGAAACTCAGTAAGTCATGTTGCGGCCCGCATCGATGTGGCGTGGCGGGACCGATGATTGACGGTGCCGCGGACCGTGAGACCGGCCGTCCAAAACACAGGAGGACACAGCCCAAGACGACGCGAATTCGCAACCGACCGGCGGTGCGGGCAGGTCGTCGATACGCATTATTCCGCAGCGAACGGCGCTTCGCGCGGCACGATGATCCGGATCTTCGTTCCCGCGCCGGGCTTGGTTTCCAGATTGATCCGGCCGCCTAAGCGATTGGTCACGATGTTGTGGACGATGTGCAATCCGAGGCCGGTGCTGCCCTGATCGCGCCGGGTTGTGAAAAACGGGTCGAACACGTGGCGCTTGATCTCCGGGCTCATGCCGCGGCCGTCGTCCGAAAACAGCACTTCAACGTTATGCTTGCCCGACGCCTGGGCCGCGATGTGGACGGATCCGCGTGCGCCGTCCGGAAAGGCGTGCACCGCGGCATTGTGAACCAGGTTGGTGAGCACCTGGCCGTAAGGTCCGGGATAGCTGTTCATCGCGAGATCGGGCTCGCATTCGATGCTGATCACAAGGTTTCTACGCAGCCCGAAACGCAGTCCTTTAACGACCTGCTCGGTCACCTGGCCGAGATCAAAGCCTCTCCGGTCCGACACGTTGCGATCCGCCGCAACCTGCTTGAACGACTGTATCAAGTCGATCGCGTGATTGAGGTTGATCATGATTTGCGATGCCGCCTCCCGGCTTGTCGCAATGAATTCAGTCAGGGTCGACCGACGCACGCCGCCGCTGGCAACATCGGCTTCAAATCGATCGGCCTTGTTGATGAATGCCGAGGCGACGGTCAGACTGGTGCCGACGGGGGTGTTGAGCTCGTGCGCGACACCGGCCACCAGCCTTCCCAGCGCGGCCAGCTTCTCGGTCTGCACGAGACTGTCCTGCGCGGCGCGGAGATCATCGAGCGATTGCGACAATTGCCTTGTGCGTTCCTGGACCTCGGTGAACAGCCGCGTGTTCTCGATGGCGATGACCGCCTGACCAGCGAAGGTTTTCAGGAGCTCGACCTGCGCCCTGGGAAACAATTGCGGCTCCAGCCGCATGACCGCAATGGCGCCGATCGCGACGTCGTCACGTAACATCGGCACGACGAGGATACTGCGATAGCCCGATGTTCTCTGCAGTTCACTGTATCCGCCGGAGACGAGCACGTCCGGCTCGTGCACGACGCGGCGCTCGCGGATGGCGACCGAGATCAGATTTTTGCTGGTCAGCGGGGCAGGGTAGGCCTTGCGCACCGCGGCCACCGATTCCGGGGAGAACTGATCGTACGCGACCAGATGGACATCCTCGCCCTCCCGGCGATAGACGGCGCTCAGCACACTCTGGCAGAGCCGCGCCGCGTTCCTGACGATCCTGTCGAACACCGGCTGGATGCCGGTCGGCGAGTCCGAGATGAGCGTCAATATCTCCGCTGTCGCGGCTTGCCGCTCCCTGGCTTCCTGAAGTTCGAGGACGAGTTGTTCGACTTCCGTTGTGGCGGGACTTTCGGTTTTCGTTTTTGCAGGGTTGGAGGCGCGCGCTGCTTTTGACCCAGGGCGGCGCTTTGCCGTGGTCGTCGCGTGGCTTCTCGATCTGGTTGGTCCGCCGCCTGCTTTCATTGCCTGCCCCAAGCCTTCCGGATAAGCCATCGTATCGGCTTAAGCCCGCAAAGGGGAAGGGCGTCCGTCGAGCATGTCGGCGACGACGGGGGGACGGCGAGAATGGAAACAGAGCGTAGACCAGCCTCGCTGTCATTCCCTGGCATCGCGAACGCGATGAACCCGGAATCCATCCCGCCATTTGCGGCCGGCCTTCTGGATCAGCGGCACCCAGCGATTGATTTTTGACTGGACATCGTCGCGGATGCCGCTCGGGGTGTTGGTCGGGGCGCCATATTTATCGTTGTTGCTTATCGTTTGATTTGACGGGCGAGCACGCGGTCGACCATCGCGCCGGCGGTTCCGAGATAGTTCGATGGCTCGCACAAGGCGGCGAGCCGATCGCGGGGCAGGGCGGATGCGATCGCCGGCCGCCGCAGCAACGCATCGAGCAGCGCGTCGCCACGGTCGAACGCGTCGCGGCAGGCGGCATAGACCTCGTCATGCGCAAGCTGACGGCCAAGCGCGGGCGCGAGCCCCATCATGACCGCTTCGGCCACGATCAGCCCGCGCGTGGAATCGAGGTTTCGCTTCATCGCCGCCGGATCGACGATCAAGCCAGAGAGCATGAATTGCGCCTGCACCAGCGACCCGGCCGTCAGAAGACAGACCTGCGGCAACGCCAGCCATTCGCAGTGCCAGGGCCCAGTGGCGCGCTCGAGATCCTGCACCATGGCGTCGAGCATCAGCGAGGCGGCATCGCGGGACATTTTTGCGTTCGCCAGCAGAATTTCCGACGAGATCGGGTTGCGCTTCTGCGGCATGGTCGAGGAAGCGCCGCGATGCGAGGCGAACGGTTCGAACACCTCGCCGATCTCGGTCGCCATCAGGATCATGACGTCATAGCCGATCTTGCCGAGCGCGCCGCAGATTACGGCAAGCGTCTGGACCAGTTCGACCAGCCCGTCGCGCGCGACGTGCCAGGTGATGTCAGGCTCAGTGAGACCGAGGGCGCGCGCATAGGCGGCGCGCACATCCAGTCCGCGTTCGCCGAGCGACGCCAGCGTTCCCGCCGCACCGCCCAGTTGCGCCTGCAATGCGCGAGGCTTGGCTTGTTCGAGCCGGTCGGCCGAGCGCTGCAGCGCCGAGAGCCAGATCCCAGCCTTGTGCCCGAATGTGATCGGCAGGGCCTGCTGAAGATGGGTTCGCCCTGCCATCGGCGTATCGCGATGGAGACGGGCGAGATCGGCAAGTGCGGCCATGGCCTCGACGAGCTGGGCTTCGATCAGCGTAACCGCTTCGCGCAGTTGCAGCACCGTCGCGGTATCCATGATGTCCTGGGTGGTCGCGCCCCAATGCACGTAGCGGCCGGCTTCGCCGAGCTGCTGCGAGAGCTGGCGCACCAGGCCAACGATGGGATAGCCGACATTCTCGGTGTCGCATTTCAACTGCTCGCTATCGAGCGCAATCGCCGGGGCGAGGCGGGCGATCGCCTGTGCCGCCTCTGGCGGAATCACGCCCGTCTCGCCCTGGGCCACGGCAAGCGCCACTTCGGCCTGCACATAGGCCCTGAGCTGGGCTTCGTCGGAAAACACCGCCCGCATGGCCGGCGTCGAGAACACGTCGCGATAGAGGACGCTGTCGAAGATCGTGCTGGCCACCGGTCATTTCACTCCCTGTTGGTATGTATGGCCATATGATTGATACGTACAAATTTGTCGAGACGCGCGAACGGCCTCAGGGGAGTTTTCAGCAGACGCTCGGCTCATTGAGCGATCTCGTGGCGCTGGCTGCTGCGACGGATCGCGATATCAGAAGCATCGACACCGTCGTGATGGAGAACGCCAATTGCCGGCCTATCTCTCATACCAACCGACGAGGATAGCTTCTGCGATCGCGTGCTGGCGCGCCTCTCGCTCAATATCACGGCAGGACGCGCTGGCTTTTGCCGGAATATGGTCCGTCGAGAGGGCGATCAACCGGAAATGATAATGATGAGGTCCATGGCCGCGAGGCGGACACGGGCCGCCATAGCCCACTTTCCGAAAATCGTTGACCGCCTGCTTCATTTTCATGTTCTGCGCGGCGCCGTCCGCGAGCTCCGTTAGCACTGGCGGAAGATCGTAAATCGCCCAATGATGCCATGTGCCGGCGGGCGCGTCGGGATCGTCGCACAGCAGGACGAAACTTCGCGTTCCGGCTGGCGCGCCGGACCATTGCAAAGGCGGCGACAGGTTTTCTCCATCGCAGGTGAAGCGTCGAGGAATAGCCGCTCCATCGGCGAAGGCATTGGAAACGAGCTTCATGGCGCTCTCCATCGGGCTGCAGGAGACGTCGGCCCGGGCTTGGCGAGATCTCCCAGCCGGTCCGGCTCGACCTTGCCCGGTGCAAAATCCAATAACTCCGACTGGATCCGGGAAGTTCATCGGACATTGACTAAAATCAGGCCCGTAGACAAAGGGGGCCTTGTCCGGTGAAGGCAGAGTGACGCCGGAAATACGTGGAAACGCTGCGGCAGAGTAGCTTGCGATGCGACCGATCTTCCAGCCGAGCCTCGTCAACGGTCGCTATGGCGACCCGACGATCTATGTGGAGACGCTGTTCGAAAAGCACAGCCTGCTGTTCGATGTCGGAGAAATCGCTTCTCTGTCAGCGCGGAAGATACGGCGTGTCGACCAAATTTTCGTCTCGCATGCACATATCGATCATTTCGTCGGCTTCGACCATCTGCTCCGTTTGCTGGTCGGGCGCGAGAAAGCGGTGCAACTCTACGGTCCACCCGGGTTCGCCGAGCGCGTCTTTCACAAGCTTCAGGCCTATCGATGGAATCTGGTCGAAGCCTATCCTTGCGATCTGGTTTTCGTTGTGAGCGAATTCGAAACGCCGAATTCCATGTCGACCACGCGGTTCCGCCTGAAGAAGGCGTTTGCCGCGGAGCCATCAGTCTCACACAAAAACCGTGCTGGCGTGCTCTGCGATGAGCCGACCCATCGCGTGTCGGCCGCGATCCTTGAACACGGCACGCCCTGCCTTGCCTTTGCCCTGCAGGAAGCAGCGCATGTGAACATCTGGAAGAACCGATTGTCGGAGCGCGGACTTCCCGTTGGTCCATGGTTGCGCTCCCTCAAGAAGGCCGTTGTCGAGCGTCGCGCGGACGATCATTTGGTCCATATCGACGGACCGGCGACGTCGGATGATCGTCTTGTACCGCTTGGCAGCCTGCGTGATGTCCTGACGGTCGCCGCCGGTCAGAAAATTGCCTATGTTACCGATGTCGCCGACACGCCGGCCAACCGTGCCGCCATCGTGGCGCTCGTTCAGAGTGCGGACATCCTGTTCATTGAGGCCGCATTTGCCAGGACGGACGCCGGATTGGCGAGGGACCGGGGCCACCTTACGACCACGGCTGCCGGAGAAATTGCGCGGGAGGCCAATGTGCGCCGCGTCGAGCCGTTTCACTTTTCTCCGCGCTATTCGGGAGAGGAGGAGCGGATGCTGGCCGAGGTGATGGCGGCATTCAGAGGATCTCACGCCTGACGCGGATACTGGAGCAGCATTTCATGCTCGACGAAAGACAATTGCCGGCTGCGCACAGGAAATCGGTGCGGCTCTTTCTATGCGGAGATGTCATGTGCGGCCGCGGTATCGACCAGGTACTGGCGCACCCCTGCAGCCCCGAGATCTACGAAGCTTACATGCGATCGGCGGAGAGCTACGTGCTGCTCGCCGAGCAGGCAAATGGGCCCATTCCACGGCGTAACGGGTCGTCCTACGTTTGGGGTGCTGCATTGGACGAATTGGAGCGCATGCAGCCTGACGCGCGGATCATCAATCTTGAAACGGCTGTCACCCGCAGCAACGACCGCGCGCGCAAAGACATCAACTACCGCATGAGCCCCGAGAATGCAGAATGTCTCGCGGCCGCCAAGATCGACTGCTGTGTACTGGCAAACAACCATGTGCTCGACTGGGGCCGCGCCGGCCTGCTTGAGACGCTGACGACTTTGCAGAAACTCGACGTCAAAGCGACGGGCGCAGGGCGCAACGATCGCGAAGCGCGCGCACCCGCGGTGCTTAATCTTGCCAACGCGCGGCTCCTGATCTTTTCGTTCGGATCGACGTCGAGCGGCATCCCGGTCGAGTGGGCTGCGACGTCAGACGCTCCAGGCATCAACTTGCTGTCTGACCTCTCCGAGGCGAGCATGTTGGAGGTCGCTGACCAGGTCATGGCGCGGAGGAGACCGGGCGATCTCGTCGTCGTTTCGATCCATTGGGGATCCAATTGGGGATATCGCATTGCGGATCAGCAGGCGATTTTGGCCCGGACCCTCATCGACAAGGCAGGTGTATCGATCGTTCACGGGCATTCTTCGCATCATCCGAGAGCGATCGAAGTCTATCGAGATCGTCTCATTCTCTACGGCTGCGGCGATTTTCTGAACGACTATGAAGGGATTCCCGGTTACGAGCGCTACCGTGACGACCTCGCGCTGATGTATTTCGCCGACCTGGATCCGGCCAGCGGATGCCTCCATGCGCTCAAACTGGTTCCCCTGCAGATCAAGAACTTTCGTCTGTCCATTCCACCGTGGCCGGACATTGAATGGATCCAGCAGACCGTCGATCGGGAATGTCAGAAGTTCGGAACAAGGGTCATCTTTGATGCCGAACGGCAGCTCGTAGTGGCCTGAGCTACGGATAACGCGACCGGCCGGGATGGGAGAATACCGAGAACGGTAACGCGTTAGAATGCCTACGGCGAGCAGGGGGGTATCCCTGCTCGCCATGACTGCGGTTCCCTTGGAGGTTGGTCGGAACGAAGATTGTGCGTTACGGGGTACGGTCGGCGGTCACCAGGCGGGCTTCCCGGACCACCGACTTGGAGCCGGCGGCGCGGAGGCAGGAAGCCTCGAAATTCGGCCAGGCCTGCTGCGAGCAATCCTTGCCGACGGCACGGATATCCAGCCGGTCACCCTTGGCCAGCGCCTGCGGCACACTGGCTTCGACCTGGGGGGCAAAGCCGGGCAGCACAGTGAGCGCGGCAGCAATCAACGCGGCGGCAGCGACTGCGGAAAAAGCCTTGATCATGACGGTCCCCTGTCATGGGCCTTGGCGGCCCGTCGTTTCGTTGGGTGGACTTGTAGCCAGCGGAAGTTTCCGGCCGTCTTCGCCAACCCCGAAAATGGTTTCGTGCGGGCCGAGTTTTGTTTCGTCGGCCAGTGGCGGACGAAACATTGGCAGCCCGCGAGGGAGACGCTCGGGCCCCGGGACTGGTTCATTGGCCGACCGGAAATAAAAAGCCACACCAGGAGGGAACCGGGCCCGGCTTGCCGGGCCGCCCGGGTCGGGGTAGAGGGGTCTATGCCCCGTATCGCGCTCTATCCCGGTTCATTTGATCCCATCACCAACGGCCACCTGGACGTGCTGCGGCACGCCGTGACGCTGTGCGACCGCCTGATTGTCGCCATCGGCGTCCATTCCGGCAAAAAGCCGCTGTTTTCGACCGAGGAGCGGCTCGACATGGTTCGGGCGGTGTGTGAGCCGATCGCGCAACAGGCAGGCTGCGCCTTCGACTGCATCACCTACGACAACCTCACCGTCGCTGCGGCGCGGCAGGTCGGCGCTACCATCATGATTCGCGGGCTGCGCGACGGAACCGATATGGACTACGAAATGCAGCTTGCCGGCATGAACGAGGCCATGGCGCCGGAGGTGCACACGGTATTCGTCCCGGCGTCGCCGGCCGTCCGCCCGATCACCGCCACGCTGGTGCGCCAGATCGCCGGGATGGGCGGCGACTTCTCCGCCTTCGTGCCGCCCCAGATTGCCGCGAGCCTGAAGGCCAAGTTCGCAGGCTAAAAGCGCTGGTGCGCGACAACACGCTTTCCTGTTTTCACATGACCGGAGCTTTCATGATCCGAATTCTCGCCGTTCTCGCCGCGCTGTTTCTTGTGGCTCCCGCCATCGCCCAGCCGCTGCCCGCCAATCTCGACAAGGCGAATGCAATCGTGATCGACACCACCAAGGGCCGCATCGTGATCAAGCTGCGGAACGACCTCGCGCCCCAGCATGCCGAGCGCATCAAGCTGCTGGCGCGCGAGGGCTATTACAACAACGTGCCGTTCCATCGCGTCATCGAAGGATTCATGGCGCAGACCGGCGACGGCAAGAATTTCAACGGCACCGGCGGTTCGAAATATCCAAACCTGCCGGCCGAATTCTCCAACGTGCCGTACAAGCGCGGCATCGTCGGCATGGCACGAACGAGCGATCCCAACTCGGCCAATTCGCAGTTCTTCATCATGTTCGCCGAAGGCGCGTCGCTGAACGGCAAGTACACCGTGATCGGCGAAGTGGTGGCGGGCATGGATGTGGTCGACAAGATCAAGCGCGGCGAACCCGTCGTCGATCCCGACAAGATGGTGAAGGTGCAGGTCGCATCCGACGTCAAGTGAGGCGATGATTTCGGCGCGCCGCGGGCCGTCCGTCTGGTTTGCCGCCGCTCTCGTGTGGCTTGTGCCGGCGGCGCATGCATCGGCCCAGCCGCAGCAGCTCAACACCATCAAGGACGTCTACGCCAAACTGTATTCCTGCTGGCGGCCGCCGCCGGTCTCGCGCGCTAGCCCGATGGACATCACGGTCATCGTCAGTTTCAACCGCGAGGGCGCCATTCTCGGTCAACCAAGGATTACCTATGAATCCGCAAATGCCGGCGATAACGACCGGATCGCGTACCGAATTGCCGTAATGGAGACATTGCAACGCTGTGCGCCGTTGCCATTTACCGAAGGACTGGGCGGTGCGGTTGCCGGCCGGCCTTTCGCGGTCACTTTCAGAACCCGCAAACGTCCACCCAAACCTGAAGAGAAAAGAGCATGGCTGATACAGAAAATACTTTGATTCTTGAAACCACCCAGGGCCCCGTCACCATCGAAATGCGCCCCGATCTGGCGCCGGGCCATGTCGCCCGCATCAAGGAACTGGTGCGCGAGGGATTTTACGACGGCATCGTGTTCCATCGCGTGATCGAGGGTTTCATGGCGCAGACCGGCTGTCCGCACGGCACCGGCACCGGCGGTTCCGGCCAGAAGCTGAAGGCCGAGTTCAACAAGGAACCGCATGTGCGCGGCACCACCTCGATGGCCCGCGCCGCGAGCCCGGATTCCGGCGACAGCCAGTTCTTCATCTGCTTCGACGACGCCTCCTTCCTCAACGGCCAGTACACAGTGTGGGGCAAGGTGACGTCCGGCATGGAGAACGTCGACAAGATCAAGCGTGGCGAGCCGGTGCAGAACCCCGACAAGATCGTCAAGGCGCGGATGGCGCTGGACGCGGCTTGATGTAATTCGTCATACCCGGGCTTGACCCGGGTATCCATCCTAAGAAGAAGATGGATTGCCGGATCAAGTCCGGCAATGACGACCAGGCCGATGCGCACCGATCTCTTCGACTTCGAACTCCCCGCCACGAGCATCGCGCTGCGGCCCGCAAGCCCGCGTGATTCTGCGCGCATGCTGGTCGTGCAGCCGGACGGCGCGCTGAGCGACCGCATTGTCTCCGAGTTGCCGCAGTGGCTGAAGCCGGGCGACCAGCTCGTCGTCAACGACACCAAGGTAATTTCCGCCCAACTCAAAGGCCGCCGCATCGGCCGCGAGACCGAGCCGAAGATCGAGGCGACGCTGATCAAGCGGCTGGACGGGTCGCGCTGGCAGGCGCTGGTCAAGCCGGCGAAGAAGCTAGCGCCCGGCGATATCGTTCGCTTCGGCAATGAAGGCAAGGTCTGCCTGCTCGGCCATCTCGACGCCGAGGTCGAGGCCAAGGGCGAAGAGGGCGAGATCACGCTGTCGTTTTCGTTTCATGGGCCGGCGCTGGATCAGGCCATCGCCGATCTCGGCACGCCGCCGCTGCCGCCCTACATCGCCTCCAAGCGCACGCCCGACGATCGCGATGCCGCCGACTATCAGACCATGTTCGCGGTGAATGAAGGCGCCGTTGCCGCCCCGACCGCGGGATTGCATTTCACGCCTGAACTGGAGGTGGCGCTGCGCGGCCGCGGCGTCGAACTGCACCGGCTGACCTTGCATGTCGGGGCAGGGACCTTCCTGCCGGTCAAGGTGGAGGAGACCTCCGAGCATCGGATGCATGCCGAGTGGGGTTCGATATCGGCCGATACCGCTGAGGCCTTGAACACCGCGCGCGCCAAGGGCGGGCGCATCATAGCTGTCGGCACCACGTCGCTGCGGCTATTGGAGAGTGCTGCGACCGAAGACGGCACCATTCAGCCGTTCGACGGCGAGACCTCGATCTTCATCACGCCGGGCTATCGCTTTCGCGCGGTCGATATCCTCATGACCAATTTCCACCTGCCGCGTTCGACGCTGTTCATGCTGGTGTCGGCCTTCTCAGGGCTCGACGCGATGAAGCAGGCCTATGCGCATGCGATCGCCAGCGGATATCGGTTCTATTCGTACGGCGATGCCTGTTTGCTGTTCCGTGCGCGCGACTGAGGCAAAGCCGGGCGTCCTCGCTTGAAAAAGAGGCCCGCCAATTGGGCGGGCAAAGGTTCAGGGAGGAAGCGCTCTGACAATAAAGCGCCAACGCATGTTTCTTTGATTCGGCTGATGTCGCCAAGATCGTATAACTACCGTCTCTCGGCGCATCGATGCGCGGGAACAACAGGGGCCTTACATGAACTTCTCCGGTATTTTCGCGCGCATCGTCGCGCTGATCGGCGCCGTTGCGCTGTTGTGGCGGCGGCTGCAGGGATCCGCGCCTGCGCCGGCCTGGGGTGAAGCGCCGGCGATTCCGGAGGCCAAGCCGCAGGGCGCCATCCCGACGCTCAAGATGCCGACGGCGCAAGGCTGGAGCGACGGGCAGAAGCCAACCGCTGCACCCGGGCTCAAGGTCAACGCGTTTGCGAAAGACCTCGACCACCCGCGCTGGATCAACGTGCTGCCCAATGGCGACGTGCTCATCGCAGAAGCCACCCAAATCGCGGGACCGCCCAGGAGTGTATTCCACTATGCGATGCAGGCGACGATGCGGCGGGCCGCGGCGCTCGGCGTCAGCGCCGACCGCATCACGTTATTGCGGGATCGCGACGGTGACGGCGTTGCCGAGGGACGCGGGATTTTCATGGAGGAATTGAGCCAGCCATTCGGCATGGCGCTGGTCGGCGACACCTTCTATGTCGGCAACACCGACGGCGTGGTCGCCTTTCCATACGCCGCGGGCGCGGATCGCATCACCGCCGAGGGTCGCAATCTCGTGGCGTTCAAGCCGGGCGGGCACTGGACGCGGAGCCTGCTGCCGAGCGCGGACGGCAAAAAACTCTATGCCGGCGTCGGCTCGCTCAGCAACATCGCCGAGACCGGCATGGAAGTGGAGCAAGGCCGTGCTGCGATCTATGAGCTCGATCTGGCCGATGGCACGAGCCGTATCTTCGCCAGCGGGCTACGGAATGCCGTGGGGCTGGCATGGGAGCCCAACACAGGTGTGCTCTGGACCGTCGTCAACGAGCGTGACGGCTTGGGCGATGAGACGCCGCCGGACTATCTGACCTCCGTGCGCGATGGCGGATTCTATGGCTGGCCCCATTGCTACTGGGGGCAGACGGTGGACGATCGCGTGCCGCAGGATCCGGCCATGGTCGCCAAGGCGATTCAACCGGACTATGCGCTCGGCGGCCATACCGCCTCGCTCGGCCTGTGCTGGATGCCGTCAGGTACGCTGCCGGGCTTTCCGGATGGCATGGTGATCGGGCAGCACGGCTCCTGGAATCGCAGCACGCTGAGCGGCTACGCCGTCGTTTTCGTACCGTTCGAGAACGGACGTCCCTCCGGCCCGCCGCGGGATATTTTGACCGGGTTTCTCGCTCCCGACGAGAAGGTCTCCTACGGACGGCCGGTCGGGGTCACGATCGGCCCCGACGGCTCGCTGCTGGTGGCTGATGATGTCGGCAACGTCATCTGGCGCGTGACGGGCGCGTAATTGCCGTAGGGTGGGCAAAGCGAAGCGTGCCCACCATTCTCACTATCGATGCGGAGCGACGGTGGGCACGGCGCGAGGTGCGCCTTTGCCCAACCCTACCGCCACCTCACGCCATCGAGCGCTGTGGCAGCAATTCCGCGATCTGGATCGCGTTCAAGGCCGCGCCCTTCAGGAGTTGATCGGCTGACACGAACATCGAGATCGAGTGGCCTGAAGCATCGCTGAGATCCCGGCGGATGCGGCCGACCAGGACGTCGTCTTGGCCTGACGCGTCGATCGGCATCGGGAAGTAGTTCTTCGCCCGGTCATCGACGATCTTGACGCCCGGCGCCTTCCTCAGGATGGCGCGGACCTCGTCCTCGGTGATCGGCCTTTCGCATTCGAAGGTGATCGCCTCACTATGCGCGCGCAGCACCGGCACGCGGACGCAGGTCACGCTGATCGCGATCTGCTCGTCCTCGAAGATCTTGCGGGTCTCCTTGATGACCTTGGTCTCTTCATCGTTGTAGCCGGTCTCGGGATCGATTGCCGTGTTGTGGCTGAACAGGTTGAAGGCGTAGGGATGCGGGATCACCTTGGGCTGGAAGTCGCGGCCCTCGAGATGCGCGCGGGTCGATTCCACCAGCTCTTGCATCACGGCGGCACCACCGCCGCTCGCCGCCTGGTAGGTCGACAGGATGACGCGCTTGATGCGGTTCTGCCGGTGGATCGGCCACAGCGGCACCAGAGCCGTGATCGCCGAGCAGTTCGGGACGGCGATGATGCCCTTGTGCTCCCGGATACGGCTCGCGTTGATCTCCGGGATCACCAGCGGCACGTTCGGATCCATGCGGAAGGCCGAGGAATTGTCGATCACGACCGCACCGGCCTTGACGGCTGCGGGCGAGAACTTTCGCGAGGTGCCGGCGCCGGCCGAGAACAGCGCGATATCGACGCCCTCGAACGACTTTTCGGTGAGCTCCTCGATCACGATCCTCTCGCCGCGGAAGTCGATGGTCTTGCCCGCCGATCGGGCGCTGGCCAGCGCCTTGAGCTTGCCGACGGGAAAAGCGCGCCTGTCCATGGTGGCGATGAATTCGGCGCCGACCGCGCCGGTCACGCCGGCAATGGCAACAACGGGTTCGTGGCTCACGGGTCTGTCCTCTGTTTGAGCATCAATGCTGCGGGCAATAAAAAAGCCCCGGTCCTTTTCAGGCGGGGCTTCGGTTCAGTTAATGCGATCGTTCGACTACGCGCGCACGGCTCCCGAGCCCCCTGAGGGCGCTTTGGTTTTCGCGGTCGCTTTGGTCGAAGTCGTCATGGCGCGGACTTATGCGGCAGCTTGGGGCCGCCGTCAACGGGTTTCGGCCTCATCCGGGCCGCAACGGTGGCCAGACGAGCCCCGTCATCGCCGCCTTGCGGCGCCGGGAGGCTCGAGGATCACCTGCTTCAGGTCACTGCCACTCATGACGACGATTGCGAAATTCAGCCGGCTGCGTTCGCGGATCAGGCCGCCGCTGATGGCCTTGCCGGCCGCCGCCTGCTCGGCCACGCTAATGGCATCTGCCAAGCGGTGCCGGATCGTTTTGAGTGCAACGAGGTTGCTGCGGTCCTCGGCATCGAGCTCCTTCAGGGGCAGGGCGGCCTCGCCGCCGACAATCTTGCCGGTCGTGGCGTCGATGGCATGTTGCCAGATGCGGTCGTCGTGAAAGGTCTTTACGCGGTAGACTGGTGAATCCGACCCGCCGTCGAAGCTGACATCGGCAGTCGTCGCACCGGCATGCAGGGCTTCGGCAATCGCCATCGCCTGGCTGAGCGAGATCGCCGAGCCACGGAAGAGCTCAAGCTCGCGGGTGACCGCCTGCTGGTCGGACGCAGCGCTCTGCTCGGCCTCATTGCGGAGTGAGGCTGGCTCGCCGGCCGACGACGCGACAGCATAGACCGGGGCAGGGAGGATGACCGCCACCAGGGCGGCTGCAAGCAACTGTCTCCAACATCTCGGGGCACGCATGCTTGCAGTCTCCATCCTTGAGCCTATCTCTGCCGGCGGACGGGCCGGATCGTCTCATACAACGCGCGGCCGACCCTTTGGAGGCATGCGGGTCGGCCGCGGAGCGTCGCGAACGGGGGCTGTACTGTCGTTTGCGGCGATCGAAGCGGCGCGAGCCCTGCTGGGACTAGTGAAAACAGGACCCGCATTCCGCTTATAACAAAACCATACCGTATCGTTTTGTTTCGGTCAAGGATGCCCCGATGCGCTACCGCAGGTGAAACTCCGTTCTCACGGAATTGTCAGCGGGAGGGGCGCCGCCGAATGGTTCCTTTGGGGATGGACTGAACGCGGCTCGATGGCCCAAGCGCACCGGCCAGGAACAGCCTGATCGCCAAGCGCATGCGTTTTTCGGCGGACTTCATCTCCAGCGGCGTTCCGAACGTCGCCATGCGGTGCGTGTGACCGACGACCACGTCGAGAAAGACCTCGGCCGCGATTCCGGTATCTTCGACGTCCATGGCGCCTTGTGCGACCAAACGATCAAAGAACCGCGCGGTCGTGGAAACCGCCTTCAACCAGCCTTCTTCCTTGCCAAGTTTGGCAATGTCGGGAAAGTTGATGGCCTGCGACGTCATCATGCGACTGAACGCGACGGCATCGGGTCCGCAGGTGAACGTCAGCATCTCGCGCCCGACCTCGATCAGGCGCTGCTCGACCGAAATGTCCGAGGAACGCGTGATCTGCGCCTCCGCCGCTTCAGCAAGCGGAGCAAGCCAGCGCGCAATCTCGCGCCTCAGCACCTCCGCAAACAGCCCGCGCTTGTCGCCGTAGCGCGAATAGACGGTGGGCTTGCTGACCCGGGCTGCTTCCGCAACCGCATCAAGCGAGGTCGCATCGTAGCCCCGGTCCAAGAAAAGACGGGTGGCAACTTCGATCAGCCGCTGATCGCGCTCGACGGCGGCGCTTTTCGTCGGCCGGCCGCCGCGCGACTTCGGGACGTCTCGTTTCGCCGGTCTGGCCTTGGTCGCAGTCAATCCCATGCCCATTGATTCCTGCGCGGTCGTGATATCAGTCATTTGTTCTATAACGCGCAGCAGGAGGGACGTCATCGCGAATCTGGCCGAACTGGCCATATCGTCAACGGTCCAGGAAGGTCGTCGTGCGGCTCACGGAAGCGTCGAGGTCCAGGCGCGGCCGGACGCAGCCTTCTCATAGCCATGCTGATAAAGGGCGCGCATATAGGCGGTGTCGAATCCCTCTGAGGGCGACGCGGGATAGTCGCGCTCAATGTACGACAGATGGAAGCCCCACCGATTGCGCTTGGCGAAATCGTAGGTGGAAAAGATGACCGAGCGCGTCTGCGACTGGGTGATCGACGACAGGCTGCGTGAAGCGACGTCGAGCGTGCTGTTGGACACGAGCTCAAAAGTTCGTTCGAGCTTCTTGTTGACGAGGATGTAGATGTTCATCCGGCTGTTTCCGGGCAGACGTCCCTGGAAGAGCAGGGCATCCGGCAGCGTCAGGACCGGAGCGGTCACGCCGCCGTCGACATGCATCTCCTCAAAGCGCCGGCCCTGGCCCTCGGCTTCGATCAGGATGGGCGGGAAGACCAGGGGAATGCTGGCGGAGGCGGCCATCACGTCGCGAAACAGGCGCAGCGCCTCGGGCGAACCGACCGCGGCGATTTTCCCCATGTCCCAAACGACCGTGCGTTGGGTGTCGAGATCGGTCGTCACCACGAGCAGTTTTCGGCCCTTGGCATTTTCGTGTGCAACGGCGGCCAGGATCTCCGGCCCGACATAGCGGGCCACCAGCTCGCGCAGTCGCTTATTGCCGAACAGGCCGGATCCGAAGAGCACGCGGATGATGCTGGGATCATTGAGCAGGCTCTCCGCTATGCCGCTGGTGTAGACCTCCCTCAGCGTGTCGTCGTATTGGGATCCGAGAAATGCAAAGGGCGCAATCAGGCCGCCGGTGCTTACGCCTGAGACGACCGAGAAGATCGGGCGGGAGCCGGCCGCGGTCCAGCCGTTCAACACGCCCACGCCATAGGCACCATCGGCGCCGCCGCCGGAGAGCGCGAGATAGGTCTTGGTTGAGGAGGGGGCGTCTTTCTCGAAACGGAATTTTGTGACGGGTTCGTCAGTGTAGCGCCGCAGGCCGTCAATATCCAGCACGCGCGAGTCAGAGGCATCCGCGGCGCTGTAGGGCGTCCGCGGCAGGGACGTGCAGGCGGCTAGCGCGAGGCTGCACAGCAGGATGGCTGATCCGAGCAGGCGTGAGCCTGTCTTCCTGATCCGGCCGTCGGAGAGGATTGATCCTGTCAGGAAAGTGCGGAAGGGCATTCGCCGTCTGTCATCGTACACGCACTTGCCGCCGCCGGCCTCATCGCCCGCAGCGTCCCGTGCTGCCTGTTCATAAAACTATACGGTATCGTTTCATTCAACAAGCAAAACCTGAGGCTCGGGCGGCTCAATTGTGTCCGGCGTGGGGCGCGGGCTGCTTCGAAGCGCGCACTGGGCGGTTGATTGGCCGTTCTCGACACGCAATAAGCAGCGCCATGAGTCTTCCCAATCATTTCGAATTGCTCGCCACCGATGGTCCTGCCCGCACCGGCCGCCTGACCACGCCGCACGGCGTGGTCCGCACACCCGCCTTCATGCCGGTAGGCACGGCGGGGGCAATGAAGGGCATGCACTGGCGCGAGGTACGCGATGCCGGCACCGATATCGTGCTCGGCAACACCTATCATTTGATGCTGCGGCCTGGCGCCGAGCGGATCGCCGCGCTCGGCGGCCTGCAGGCCTTCACCGGCTGGAACGGGCCGATGCTGACGGATTCCGGCGGCTTCCAGGTGATGTCGCTGTCGGACCTGCGCAAGGTCAGCGAGAAGGCCGTGACCTTTCGCTCGCATATCGACGGCGCCAAGGTCGAGCTGTCGCCGGAGCGCTCGATCGAGGTGCAGCGGCTGCTGGGTTCTGACATCGCGATGCAGATGGACGAGTGCGTGCGGCTTTCGCCGGAACGCACTAACCACGGCCTTGCGGACATCGAGCGCGCGATGCGGCTGTCGCTGCGCTGGGCGGAGCGCAGCAAGCGGGCATTCGAGACTGCGCCTGATGGTTACATGCTGTTCGGCATCGTGCAGGGCGGCGACATTCCCGAAATGCGCCACGTCAGCGCGCGCGAACTGGTCGCGATCGGTTTCCACGGCTATGCGATCGGCGGGCTTGCGGTCGGCGAGCCGCAGGCGGTGATGCTGGCGATGATCGAGGAAACCGCACCGGCGCTGCCGGCCGATCGCCCGCGCTACCTGATGGGCGTCGGCACGCCGGAGGATCTGCTGGAAAGCGTGGCGCGCGGCATCGACATGTTCGACTGCGTGATGCCGACCCGGAACGGGCGTCACGGCATGGCGTTCACCCGCTTCGGCCAGATCAATCTGCGCAACGCCCGCCACGCCGACGATCCGCGGCCGCTCGACGAAGAAAGCGAGTGGCCCTCGGCGCGCGACATTTCGCGCGCCTATTTGCATCATCTGGTCAGGTCGGGCGAAACACTCGGCGCGATGCTGCTGTCGGAAATCAACGTGGCCTATTACCAGCACTTGATGCGGGGCATGCGCGACGCGATTTCACGGGGAATTTTTGCCAGCTTCCGCGAACGTACGCGCGCCGACTGGACGAAGGGCGATATACCGCCGCGCTAGGGTTCGGCTTCCGTTGGCGATCGATGCAAGATTGCCAGGCACGAATACAGAATGATTATAGGTAGGCCCGACTAAGCCACCGATTTACCTCCTGTACTCCACCATTCACTCTCGGGTGGCTCATTCCAAATACTCCAAATGGACTGGGCTATCAGCGGTGAACGCGTCTGATAGCAGTAAGTCAAGAAGACGTGGCGCTATGGCATCAACTCGCCGGGCGGCAAGAACGCAAGCCTTGGTCCCTACAGCGGCGTACCGCGAGGGCGCAAACGCATTCTTAGATGCGGAACTCCCACATCGTCGTATGGCTCGCCATCGCGTACGAATCCGAAATGCGAATAGAATTTTTCCAGATATAGTTGCGCACCAATGACGATATCGCACGACTCTTCTCCAAGGTGCGCGAGACTCCTTTGCACGAGTTCCTTCCCAAGTCCCGTTCCCCGATATTGCTTTGAAACGACTACTCTGCCCAATGACGCAAAAGCGCTCTGCTCGGAAGGCCAGGTACATCGAGCATAAGCGACAAACTCTGCGCCTGTTTTTGCCAGCAAATGCGACGCCGTCTGGTCAGCAAAATCCAAGTCCGAGTAGGGCGACTGCTGCTCGACCACCAGTATCTCCTGTCGCAACGCAAGCATGGAGTACAGTTCCTGTGAACCGAATTCGCCAAAGCGATACCAACGGAATTCTATCAAGCTACCCTCCTCTGTTTTCAAAGCTGACGAAATCTAATGTGCGCAGTCACCCGAAACATAGATGGGCAGGAAGTAGCACCAGGAGCGCGCGATGGCTCGCCGCAATCGGACTCGGTCGTTGGGAAGAACCAGGGTTGGCAAGCTGGACATAGCAACCTGCGAGAGAGGGTGCGTGGCAGCGGCGGCTGAGCGCGCTGGATTTCGGCCGTGCTTGCGGTGCAGGCCAGAGACGGCGCCATTCTCTCCGGCATGGAAGGGCTCACGAACGACCGTTGAGCGCGCGGTGCGATTGATCGGCAACGGCGCACTCGATCATGCGTCGGTTGAAGCGCTCGCGGATCGCGTCGGAGTCGGGACGCGGCATCTATGTCGATTGTTCGACAAGTATCTCGGCGCCAGTCCCAGTCAGATTGCCAAGACTGCGCGTGTGCAGCGGGCCAAGCGACTTCTGAACGATACCAAATTGCCAATGATCGAGATTGCATCGCGATCTGGGTTCGGCAGCTTGCGCCGATTCAATGCCGTTTTTGTTGAGGTATACAAGCGCTCCCCATCCAGGATTCGACGGGTGCAACGGAATGGCTAGAAAATTTCGGACCAAAAACAAACGCGCGCCGGGTAGGCGCGCGGTGACATCGCTTCACGCTAGAATCTATTTTTAATTTGACGCGTTTTCTTCACGCGAACCGGGAGCCACTTCGCTCGAAAACGCTATGCCGTCAATTACAGGCGAACCTCTTGATCGAATGTTTGGTCACGAATCCGTAACCGCAGGTATCGCAGGTCCAGAGATAGCTGATCACGTTGTCGTTGAGGTAGGCAGAAGCTTCCGCAGCCACCATGGTATCGGCGCACACCGGGCACGTCGGCAAATCACAGCCGCGCGGATCGGGTCTGGACGCTACGGTCGACAGGATTTCAGCAATAGCTGGCATCGTGACCTCCTTGCGCTCCGAACCTCAGGCTCAGCTCACGACGAAAGTATACACCAAAATCTTTGACGATGTCGCAACACAAATGCGTTGATTTCGCGATATTTGGCGACGTTCTTGTTTTGCAATGCAGCGAATTCTTCGCCTTCGCGATTTCGCCTTGCGCATCAATGCGGGCGCCTCCTAAGTAGGGCGAGCCGCAATTCCCGCACATGATCGTACAGGGGTGTTGAGATGGATGCGTCGTCAGCCGCGAGTGCAGTGCAACGTCCGGGGCGGGGCCGGGTTTTCGACTCCATCGTCGATGCGATCGGCGACACGCCGATCGTCCGCTTGCGCAAATTGCCGGAGGCGCACGGTGTTAGCGCAACCATCCTCGCCAAGCTCGAATATTTCAATCCCGCCGCGAGCGTCAAGGACCGCATCGGCGCGGCGATGGTGATCGCGATGGAGAAGGCCGGCGTGATCAATGCCGACACCGTGCTGATCGAACCGACGTCAGGCAATACCGGCATCGCGCTGGCCTTTGTCGCAGCCTCGCGCGGCTACCGGCTGAAACTGGTGATGCCGGAATCGATGTCGATCGAGCGGCGCAAGATGCTGGCTTTCCTCGGCGCCGAGATCATCCTGACGCCGGCCGCCCAGGGCATGAAGGGCTCGATCGCGACCGCGGAGGAACTGGTGCGGTCCACGCCCAACGCCGTGATGCCGCAGCAGTTCAAGAACCTCGCCAACCCCGAAATTCACCGCCGCACCACCGCCGAAGAAATCTGGAACGACACCGGCGGCAATATCGATTTCTTCGTCGCAGGCGTCGGCACCGGCGGCACCATTACCGGCGTCGGGCAGGTGCTTAAACCCCGCAAGCCATCGTTGCGGATCGTCGCCGTCGAGCCGGAGGAAAGCCCGGTGCTGTCGGGCGGGCAGCATACGCCGCACAAGATTCAGGGCATCGGCGCCGGCTTCGTGCCGGACATCCTGGATCGGTCTGTTATCGACGAGATCGTCAAGGTCAACGGCCCGACGGCGATCGAGATGTCGCGCGCGCTGGCGCGCATGGAGGGCATTGCCGGCGGCATCTCCTCGGGGGCTGCGATCGAAGCGGCGCTTGCGATTGGCAAGCGTCCCGAGAGTGCCGGCAAGACCATTCTGGCCGTCGTGCCATCGTTCTCCGAACGGTATTTGTCGACGGCGTTATTTGAAGGAATTTAGCGATGGCAGATCAACCGCGGCGGCCGAGAACCCTCAACGACGCACGCACCGAGGCCGAGGCCGCGTTCAAGCGCGCCACCGCCAAGGTCGCGGTAGCGCCGGCCAAACCAGCCACTGTTCCCGGCGTTCGCGAGCAGGTCACCTTGCGCATTGACCAGGACGTGCTGGAATGGTTTCAGGAGGGCGGTCCAGGCTGGCAGGATCGCATCAACGAGGCGTTGCGAAAGGCCGCCGGCAAGTAAGAACGCGACACGCAGCACGCCGCAACCCAGCGTCGATTTGCGAAGTGCCAAATGAAAAGGCCCGGGGATTGCCCCGGGCCTTTTGTTCGCTGATGTGTTCGTTCGCCGTCAGCGCAGCATGCCACCGACTACGCCGCCGATGAAGCGACCGGCGCCGGCTGGATCAGGACCGCTGTTGTTATACTGGCGCTGCGGCGGCGCCTGCTGGGGTTGTGACTGTGCCTGGCCGCTGCTGGGGGCGGGGGCGCGGCGCTTGGGAGCGGGCCGCTCCTCGTCGGAACTCGCGGTCGGCGCGGCTGCGACGATCTCGGTCAGCAACGCCTTGTGCTGCAGCTTGTTGAGGTAGCCGCTCTTGGGATAGCCGCGCGCGGCCTGCCAGCGCGCAATTACGGCACGGGTCGACTGGTCGAATTGGCCGGTGGCCTTGGTGTCGAAGCCGAGGCCGGTGAGGCGGCGCTGCACGTCGCGGCGCTGGCCCTTATCGAGGCCGATCTGATCCTCGGTGGTCTGGTTCGCTTCCTCCTTGAAGGTTGCGGGATCGATACCGGTGCTCAGGTTGCGGGTGGCATTAGCGTCCTTGGCACCGTTCTCCAGCGAGGCAATGCGCGACAAAGCCAGCGAGCGGAATTGACCGTTGGGATAGCTGGCCAGATAGGCGTTGAGCTCTTCCGGCTTGTTGGAATCCTTGATCGAGCGCCAGAACTCCAGTTCCACGTCCGACGCCTTTGAGGTGGATCCCGTCGGCGCTGCAGCCGCCACGGCGCCGGGCGCAGGCGCGCCGTTCAGGTAGACCGAGCCGATCAGGTTGGTGTGACCCCAAGGCAGTTGTCCCTTGTTGGTCTCCTCATTGACCTGCGCGCGGACCTTGGTCATCGCCTGCTGGATCTCGACTCCGGGCTGGGTGAGGTTGGCGAGCAGGGCGCGCGTGAACGGACTGTTGTTGCCTTCCTGGCCGTCGAGCGCGGTCTGGCCCGGGCCGGTCGCGAACGCGATCAGCGTGCCCTCGCCGGATTTCATTTCGGCAAGGCCGGTCTGCACGTTGACGCTGCGGGTCGCGGAGTTCGACTTGATCTTGGCCGCAAACGGATTGTCGCGGCAGGCATCGAGGAACACCAGCTTGACCTTGGCGTCGCCCATGGTCTGCTCGAGCGTGAGGTCGATATTGATCGCGGCGCCCAGCTTGACGTCCATTTCGGATTTGATGTCGGCGTCGATCGGCAACAGATAGTTGGTGCCGGAGATGGCGATGCCGTGACCGGCGTAGAAGAACAGCGCGACGTCGGCGCCCTGCGCCTTCTTGCCGAAGTCGAGCAGCCGTTCGGTCATCTTGTCGCGCGTGAGATTGGAGCCCTCGACCACTTCGAATCCGACATTGCGCAAGGCCGCGGCCATCGCCTTCGCATCGACCGATGGGTTCGGCAGCGGGGCGACGTTCTTGTAGGCGCCGTTACCGACGACGAAGGCAACACGCTTCTCGGCGCTGGCGGTACCAGCCGTGAAGATCAGGCCGATCACAGCCAGGACGAGGGTTGGGTAGCGCATCAGGAAATCCCCCTGCAGAATCAAATAAAGGCTTTGGTTGTAACGCTGGCTGGACATTACAAAAAATCCGCCACTTCGCGCCACAAAAAAGCAGGCGAAACAACCAAATTGGAGCCATCCGTTACCTTTGCACCACGCTGCGTCGCGTGATCCAGATCACAGCCCGGCAAATAAAATTCAATTTCGGGCGGATGCCTTAGTCGAAGGATTCGGTTTCAGGTTCAACAGATTGCCGGTGAGGATCAGCGCGGCGCCGAGCACGGTGAACAGATCGAGCCGTTCCGAATAGATCAGCCAGCCGGCGGCGGCGCTCAGGGGAACCCGCAGAAAATCCATCGGGATCACCACGGTGGCATCGGCATGCAGCATCGCGCGCGCCATGCAGTAGTGAGAGAACGTGCCGCAAAACGCGATCACCACGACCCAGCCCCAGAGATGGGTCGGCGGCCACGTCCAGACATAGAGCGCGGGAAGGAGACCTGCCGCCGATTGCACCACCAGCATCCAGAACATGATCGAGAGCGTCTGCTCGGTCCGGGTGAGCGATTTGACCATCGCGACCGATACGCCGAAGCCGACTGCGGCGCCCAGCGCGATCAACTGCCCCGGATCTACCTCGCTGGTGGCGGGGCGAACGATCATGACGACGCCGACGATACCGAGCACGATCGCGGCGATCTTCCAGATTGTCATGCGCTCGCCGAGAAAGGTCGCGGCGAGGATCGCGGTCCAGATCGGCATGGTGAATTCGATGGCCACCACCTGGCCGATCGGAATCAATGTGAGTGCAAAGAACCAGCCGAGCCCCGCACCGTAATGAATGAGGTTGCGCGCCACGTGCTGCGGCAGTCGTGTCGTCTTCATCGCGGCAAATCCGCCCGCGGCGCGGATCAGCGGGTACAGCATCAGAAAGCCGAGGATCGAGCGCATCTCCAGGAGCTGGAACACGTTGATCTCGCGCGCCGCCTCGCGTCCGGCGACCGCAATGATCAGCATCAGGCTGAGCCAGCCGGCCATCCACAGCGCGGCCAGGGTTTTGGATTGTGTGCGGTTCATTCGGCGGGCGCGGGGTTGGGGAAGGCCGGTATCGGCGAGTGTTGCGTGATTTGCAACGTGCAAATGCGCCGGGGCAGCGATGCGCGGCGTCACAATTTCGCTGTGGGAGTGGCTGCCGGTTCAATGCTAAGAGCGGCGGACTCAAGGAGGAAACTGCGCATGCGTGTCTTGCAACCGGCCGAATGGTCGAAACCCCGCGGCTTCTCGCACGGCGTCGAGGTCGACGGCCCTGGCAGATGGATCGTGCTGGCCGGCCAGACCGGCGGCGACGAGAAGGGCGATTATGCCCCTGACATGGCCGCCCAGGTCGGCACGGCGCTGAGGCGCATCGTCAAGCTGCTCGGCGAGGCCGGCGCGGGACCAGAGCACATCGTCCGCCTGACCTGGTACCTGACCAGCCGCAGCGAATACGAAGCCGCAGGAGCCGGCATCGGTGCAGCCTGGAAGGAAACGCTCGGGCGCAATTTCCCGCCATCGACGCTGCTCTACATCGACGGGCTGGTCGACGTCAGGGCCAAGGTCGAAATCGAAGTTACCGTCTTCGTGCCGAAGGCGTGACGAGGCGTAAGCAGACATCAGAAGTGCCCGGCGCTACCAGCCTCAACAAGCGCGCCGGAAAAGACAAAAGGATACCGTAAGCCCATGACCACTCGATCGACCTCTGCAGATTTCGTGACCGCCTTCGCAACCGGCTGGCCCGAGCACCAGCCCGACATCATGGTGCTGTCGCTGACCACGCACCGGGGCGTGCAGGATTTTGCGTTCAACAGGGAGCAGGCCTTGTTGATCGCCAAGACGATCAAGGAGACCGCGGCGAAACTCGAGAAGCCGAAGACGAGTTAGCGCGACTCCTCAACCGTCATCGCCCGCGAAAGCGGGCGGTGAAGTATTCCAGAGATGTTATGGCCTGAAACGCCAGGGCGCGGCGTACTGGGTACCGCGCTTTCGCAGGGTACGACAGCCGGCCTATTTCGACAGCGTGATACTGGCTGCGCGGAACTGGCTGTCGGCCTTCATGACGATGTGTTGCTTGTTGCCGGTGGTCTTCAGCGCGATGTTGGCGCCGAAGCCCGCCGCCTGGGCGATCACCTGAAAGCTGCCGTTGGCGCCACGGCCCTGGATGTTACCGCCGACATTCCGGCTGGTCTCACTCCAGGTGCCGCTGACTTCGCCGCCCGCTGCGATCACCGCCGCCTGCAGGTTGAACCGATAGGCGTCGCTGGCGCAGGTGAGGCTCATATCCATGCTGGCGCCGATCACCTTGTAGACCGCCCGGCAGCGGATGCGCTCGCTCGAACCGTCGTCCAGCGTCACGGTGCCCGGGCCGGACCATGTGCCGGCCATGCCGGCGAACGCACTGGACTGGGCGTAGCCCGTGGAGGCCGCAAAGATCGTCAAAAAAAACGCGACGGCTGCGAATGTCAGCCGCCGCGCTTTGGCGAAAAATTCTGAAATCTGGCTTGCCTTACTGACGGGACGCTTCCCATCGACCGCTGCACGCGACACCAGCTGAAGCCCCATTCCATTTCCCCGATCCGGAGTTGCCACTGAGTTGACCGTTCGCATATGCACCATTGATCGAGACTCGCACAAGTCCCCCGCTGCCGACGCTGCCGGACACCGGGCCGCCCGAAATCTTGCCGTCGGCGACATTCACGGTCGAGGTAGTCTGCGCATCGCAACTGCCCGTTTTTGTGACAACGGTAACCTGCCAAAGGCCGTCATAGGGCGACTGGGCGGAGGCCGGAGCGGCGGCCAAGGTCGCGGCTGAGGCAAGAAACGAAGCAAACAAAATGTCGCTGATGCGATTGGCGCGCATGGATCAAATCCTTGAGATGTGTGTGATGACGCGCCTTATCTGGTCACAATGTGTCCAAACTTGGGTGCGTCGCAACACTGTGGAAAGTTCCCGGGATTTCAAACACATCAAGGTGAATCCGGTTCCGGGCGGGGAACGAAAAAATCCGCCATTTTGATGCAAGTTCGGCGCAAATGGGACGGCTCGAGGTATTTTAGTAAGGGTCAGTGCTTGCCGTCGGACAGGCTCGGCGCTTGGGTCGCGAATTCTTCCTCTTGGGGCGTGGAGGGAAGGTTGTTGTGGGTCCTGGCGTGGAAGATGACGTCAGCGAGCAGTTTCTGGCCCAGCGGGGCCAGCGCGCGCTCCCAGAGCTCGCGCGCGGTCTCTCCCTTCTTGACGAACACCCACTCCTGCGCGGCGATGGCGCCGGCGTCCATGCGGTCGGCGAGGTGATAGACGGTGCCGCCTGCGATCGGATCCTCCTCCATGATGGTCCATTCGACCGCGGCGATGCCGCGATGCCGGGGCAAAAGCGAGGGGTGATAGCCGATACCGCCGAGTTTGGCGGTGGCCAGTGCTTCCCGTGTGACGCGGGCATGGCTGTGCGCGGTCACGATCAGGTCGGTATTGGGCGCGACTTCTGGCGCGGCCACGCGCTTCGGATCGGCCTGCACGACGACCTCGATCCCGGCGGCCTGCGCGGTGGCGGCAAGCCGGTCCTCGCCATCGTGGACGACAACGCGGACGATATCGATCCCGTGTTGGCGCAACGTGTTGAATGTCGTCACGCCGAAATGGCGGGAACCGACCAGTGTGATCCGCATGTGTTCTGTCCGTCGTTAGTCAGGCCGGTATGCCGATAGCACACCATGGCTGCCCGTTTCGACGCTGCGGCTGCGGCTTTTGGGTTATCAACAGGGCTAGCACTCGATCGCCCAGCTCGGGTAGGGCGGTCTCGCCCGGGACGGACCGGCTGCAAATTGACGCGGCCGACGGCGCCAGCCAGCGTGAGTGGCGTCACGTCGGCAAGAATGACGCGGCGCTACGGTTCGGGCCAACGCCGGCAACCAAGGGACCGCCAGCATGAAACGCTTTTTGATCTTTGCCGCCGTCGCGCCGCCGCTCGGCTTCGTCGTCGCGTTCTGGGTGATGCTGCAGATTGCCAATTGGCTTGCGGGCAGCCCGAACACCTTCGATGTCGCCCAAATCATGATGCTGCCGACGATATATCTGGTCGGGCTGATCCCGGCGCTATTGGCCGCGTGGTTCGACCATGCGCTGGCAAAACACAACGTCTCGTATCGTATCGCGCTCACGGCGCTGTTCGGCTACGCGATCAGCTACCTGCCGCTGGCAGCAACGGCTTGGATAGGCTTCGGCCACAGGCCGGGTGTCCTGCTGTGCGGGCTCATCGGCGCGGTGCCGTCGGCGGTGTGTTCGTGGCTGGCGGCGGAGCGGCATTCGCCTGACCTTGTTCTGTCACCATGACAGGATTCGCAGCTCCGGCCGGGAGTAGGGCGGGATCGGTTGCTGGACCGGTCCGGATTGCTGTTCGGCCGCCATCCGCAGTCGCGCCCGCAGGTCGGCGCTGCACTGCTTCATCTGGTTGCGCAACTCGCGCCGGCTGAAAGTGGTGAGGGAGGGATCGCCGAGCTGCTGCCAGGCAGCGCGCAGCCATTGCTGCAGGGCGCGGATATCGGAATCGAGGACCTCAGGCTGGTTCATGCCGCCGGAATCTCAAGACGTGATCGCGCCACGATTAGGTCTGATTCTCTTACCGACGCCTACTCCGTAGCAGGACGGACGGCAGGAAAAACCGAGGCCCGGAAGGGACCTGGACGCAAGGGAACGCGTGCCCCACATGATCGTTGCATGAGTGCCTCCTGGAGAGACCTCGATGTCCCGCAATCCGGCGCTTGTTCTCTTCATGGCGCTCGCCCTGATCGCCCCCACCAAGGCATTCGCACAATTGACGCCGCCGGCCGGCTCGGCCGGCGCCGGCAATTCGCCGATATCAGGCGTGCCGTTCGGTCCGGCCAATCCCAGGGCACTCTCCGACCCCAGCGGCATCGGCAACGCCGCAAGCACCCCGCCGTTGCGCCCCAATCCTCCACCGCCGGCCGTCTCCTACGGCGCGGTCGATACGCCAGCGCCGCGCGCACGCGTGGTGACGCCGCCCTATGCCGGCGCCTCGCAGCGGATCATCGGCCCGCGTCAGGCTTACCCGCGAAAACCGCCGGTTCGGCGGCGGGCGCGACCGGAGGTGAGTTCGTTCACGGGGATCTGCCGGGGATGCTAGCGGTCAAACTGCGATCCACCCCGCCAGCAGCAACCGCGCGAGGAGACGGACGTTTCGTCGCCCGGCCTTCGCGAGGAACAATTTTCCCTCCTCCAACTTATGCAAAGTCAAGCTCAGCGGTCATGCGTGTTCATCGTGCATGTGCTGATGCCGAGTATCGTGTGACGCAAAATTTGCCCTTGAGGCGGGGATGGCGGGAATGAACATCCAGCAACGGACGGCCAAGACTCTCTCTCCGCCAGGCCGGTCCGCCTCCCCCGACGTCGCCCGAGCGCCTCGCCAAGAGCACGAAGACAGGCCGGCTATCACCTACGAACATGTCGGCGTGGGCATCGTCGAGATCGATCAGACCGGGCGCATGTTACGCGTCAACCAAAAGGCCTGCGAGCAGGTGGGACGCGAAGCGGCCGATCTGCTTGGCCGCTCGATCTTTGACGCGACCTCGCCACAGGACGTCGCGCAGGATCTCAGGCAGTTCAGGCGACAGATCGCGGGCGAAATCGATCGCTACACCATCGAAAAGCGTCTCGCCCGCAAGGACGGCTCATACTTCTGGGCCGAGGTTACGTCCTCGAGCGTTCGCGATGCATCGGGAAATTTTCTGTGCGCGGTGCGCGTTCAGCATGACATCAGCGCCCGCAAGGAAACCGAACAGGCACTGGCGCGCCGCGGTGAGGAGCAGGCGGCCCTGTTCCGGTTCTCAGAGAGGCTGCAATCCGCCGCGTCACTGCCAGACGTTTACGACGCTGGCCTCGACGCCATCCTCGCAGCGTTCGCCTGCGAGCGTGCCTCCATTCTACTGAGCGACGACAGCGGCGTTATGCGCTTTGTCGGCTGGCGGCGCCTGTCGGACGGGTACCGCCACGCCGTTGAAGGCCATTTTCCATGGTCCAGGGATGAAGCAAATCCGCGCCCGATCTATTTCGAGGACATCGCCAAGGCCGATCTTTTCGGTGCGATCAAGGAAACGATTGCGCAAGAACGCATCGCAGCCGTCGCCTTCATTCCGATCCTGATTGGCGGCCGGCTCGCCGGGAAATTCATGGCCTATTACGACAGGCCGCATCGCTTCGCCGAACCGGAGATCAACGTCGGGCTGACGCTGGCGCGGCAACTGGGCTTCGGCATCGCGAGATTGCGAACGGAACAGGCGCGGTGCGCCGCCGAAGATCGCGCGCAGCTACTCGTGTCCATCGTGGAATCCTCCGATGATGCGATCATCAGCAAGGATCTGGACGGGATCATCCGGACCTGGAATTCAGGCGCCGAGCGGTTGTTCGGCTATTCGGCCGGCGAGGCCATCGGCAAGCCCGTGACCATTCTTTTTCCGCCAGGACGCGAAGACGAGGAGCCCGAAATCCTCGCGCGTATCCGGCGTGGCGAGCGCATCGACCATTATGAAACCGTTCGCCGGCGAAAGGACGGCAGCCTTTTCGAGATTTCGCTGACCGTCTCACCCGTGCGCGACGGCGAGGGACGCATCGTCGGCGCATCTAAGATCGCCCGCGACATCAGCGATCGCAAGGAAGCCGAACGCAAGCTGCGCGAGAGTGAGCAGCGTCTCACGGAACTGCTCGCGGCGATTCCGGCCGCGATTTACACGACCGACGCGCAGGGGAAAATTACCTATTTCAACCAGGCGGCGGTCGAATTCTCGGGCCGGACGCCCGAGCTCGGCAGCGACGAATGGTGCGTCACGTGGAAGCTGTTCATGCCGGACGGCACGCCGCTTCCGCACGACCAGTGCCCGATGGCGGTTGCGCTCAAGGAAGGGCGCGCCGTCCGTGGCGCGGAGGCGGTCGCGGAGCGGCCGGACGGGACGCGGGTACCCTTTATTCCATTCCCGACGCCGCTGCGAGACTCTTCCGGCAAGGTCACCGGCGCCATCAACATGCTGGTCGATATCAGCGAGCGACGGCAGGCGGAAACCCAGCAGCGGCTTCTGCTCGATGAACTCAATCATCGCACCAAGAACAACATGCAGATGCTGCAGTCGCTGCTGTTTTCCGCCGCAAGAACGACCCGCAGCGAGGAGGCGCGGAAAGTCCTGAACGAGGCCAGCGCGCGGATCGCGGCCATGGCGGCGGCGCAGGGGGTGCTGTACGGCCGAAGCGATGCGAGCCGCTTCGCGGCGGAAGAGTTCCTGCCAGCGGTCTGCCAGACCATCCGGCAATTGCTGCCGCCGGATGCGCGAATTGAATGCGGCGCTGCGCGCGGCGTGCTTTCCAACGACGTGGCGATGCCGCTCGCGCTGATATTGAACGAGCTTCTGACAAACGCCGTGAAGCACGGCGTCAAGGATCATGCGAGGCAGGGCGTCCGGGTCAGCTTGACCAGCGAGGGCGGACGGCTGGCGCTCTGCGTCGAGGATGACGGGGAGGGGTTCGACCTCGAAGAGGTGCGCAAGACCTCGTCCGGCCTGCAGCTTGTGCTCGGCCTCGCGCGCCAGTTGCACGGAACGCTTTGCGTCACGAGAAATCCCTCGCGGGCGTGCCTCGATTTCCCCGCTGCGAAAATCTAGCACGGCAATCGATGACGCTTCGACACAGCGCAGGGCATTTGGTGTTGCCGTCCGAGCCGGATCCGAGCCCGCCGCCGCCTGTTGAAAAGGCTCGATGGATGAAAGGGAAACAAACCCCGCCGCGCATTCTCGTCGTCGAGGATGATTTTCTGATCGCCATGCAAACCGAAGTCGCGCTGACGGCTGCCGGCTTTGAGGTTGTCGGCCCGGCCACGACCGCCGAGGAAGCCGTCGCGCTGGCCCGTGAGGCGCAACCGATGCTCGCCGTGATGGATATTCGTCTCGCCAGCACCCGCGATGGCATCGATGCCGCACGGCAATTGTATCAGGACCTCGCCATTCGTTGCATCTTTGCCACCGCGCACGACGATGCGCATACGCGCGGGCGCGCCGAGCCCTATGCCCCGCTCGGATGGCTGCCGAAGCCGTACACCATGGCTTCGCTCGTGGCGGTGGTTGCCGAAGCTTTTGCGCGGCTGCGCCAGTCGTGACGGCGCAGCAGCGCGCGACTGGAAGGCCACGCGTGGTCAGTCGTGACTTGCGACCACGCCCGTGAGCCTCAGTCCCGATGGTAGTAGCGTCGCCCTTTCTTTCGCCGGATTTCTGTCACCATCTTATTCTTGTGACGAATCTATGGGGAGACATGGACGTGGCAACAGGTACGGTGAAGTGGTTCAACGCGACAAAGGGCTATGGATTTATCCAGCCCGACACTGGCGGCAAGGACGTGTTCGTCCATATCTCGGCCGTCGAGAGAGCAGGTCTCAGCAGTCTGAATGAGGGTGCGAAGGTAAGCTACGAAGTCGTGGCCAACCGCGGGAAAGAATCCGCCGAAAACCTCAGGGTAGGTTGATCGTCGTACGCCCGTGCCAGGCATTGGGCGGTCCTGCCACAAGCTTGTTCGTCTGATCTGTCGGGGTCTTTATAGACACCGGCTGAAACGGAATTTAGCCGGTAACAAGGACGGCCCCAGCCAGACCATTGTCATGAGGCCCTCAAGGCCATCAGGCAAGCATGCCGGAATGGATCGGCCTAATGCTTCAGCAGTTCGTGCTGCGTGGTTTCAATGCCGCCTACCGGACTGGCACCGATAGCATCCTTGGCATCGCCGGGCGCTTCTGGGACGTCACGCCTCCCAGGCGAGATCAGAAGCTGTTTCCGCATCTCGGCGAGGCGGGCACGGCAGTATTCGCGGTACAGGAGGTCGAATATGGCGGGCATGATCTAACCTCGTTGTTTGATCTGCACCAACAGCTCCAAGCTATCATTTTTCTTGGGGCCCAAGATGTGAGCTAGATCACAGCCTGTCTCGCTTGAACTTCCACCGGCCCCAGTGATGCGTTTTCCGGGCTCGGTGAACGCGCGCGGACGTACCCGCGGTTCAATGCTCGCATGATGCTGATCGAAGCGAACGTCGTTGGCCCGCTCAACTCGGCCGCCAGCATCGGCGCTTGGATGGCGGCTTGCCATTCCGGCAAGGCGGTGTCCTTGCTTGGGAGGCCGAAGCTATTTGATCAAGTGCGCCACCATGGCCTCACAGGCCTTCTCGGCTTCCGCAAACGTCTTAAAAGGTGATCCACCTACCCGGATGGCGGTCCTGTTGGAATTGATGGGGCGCCAGGAAGCTACAAAGCCGGGCTGCCCATGGAGTCCGGGACCACTGCGACTCTCGTTGCTGATGACAAATGAGAAGCCGCTCTCGTTTGCGCTCCATATTTCCAGCTCCTCTGTCCCGGGAGCGATGCGGCTGAAGTGCAGAGCCATTCCACCAATCCAGACAACCCTGAAACGGCTCCAGCCTGTTGGAAGCTGGAACCGTCAACCCTCGAAGGGTTTTCTTCCGGTGGGCTTTGGGGGCTAGAACCGGAAGCCATATTAGATTCATTTCGAGGCCCAACGGTTCCGTCGCTCTTGCCGTTTTTCCCGCAACTCGGAACTGTCGAGTGCCGGACAGACAGCGGCCGAAATCGAATCTTAGCTTGCCGCATGCAGGGACGGCGTACGGACGGCTTGCCCGGCATAAGACAGGACGGCCTCAGCGGTTGACTCCAACCTCCCACCCTGGGGCCGTTTCTCTGCATCACGTCGAACTATGAAAGGGTCGTTCAGTATTGCTGCCTTTGATGGCAGGATCCCAGCATAGGAGTTGATTCGATGATGCTCGAAACAATTCTGGCGATGTTAGGCCTTGTGACCTGCGCGCTGATCCTCATCGCATTCTGGGGCTCCGACCTCTTTGGAAGCCGCACGCGGAAGCGGAGTTAGCTGTCCGCACTTCTGCGGGGCGCGGCTCGACCAAGGCCTGCTGACCCAAACGGTCCTGGGTGGCGGATTTCCGCTGTTGGGGTGAGGCAGAGCCGTAGTTGCTAAGCGCTGCGTCGCGTTACCTTGTGCCAATAGTTTGCGTTCCCAAGCGAGCGCATGGCGGACGATCAGGGAAAGATCATCCCATTGAGGCCGCCAGCCTAGCAGATTGCGCATCCGCTCCGCCGACGCCACGATCTCGGCCGGATCGCCAGGCCGGCGGGCGGCAAGTTCGACGGGAAAGTCGTTTCCGGATTCGTGCCGCATGGCCTCGATCACCTGCAAGACCGAATAGCCGCGGCCGTAGCCGCAATTTAGCGTCAGGGACTCTCCGCCACCGCGCAGGTATGAAAGCGCGTTATAATGGGCGTTCACGAGGTCGCTCACGTGGATATAGTCGCGAACGCAGGTCCCGTCAGGCGTGGGGTAATCGGTGCCGAAAACCTGCATCTTCTCTCGCAGACCGACGGCGGTTTCCGCTGCAACCTTGATAAGATGCGTTGCTCCTCGCGTTGCCTGTCCAGTGCGCAGAGCAGGATCGGCGCCTGCTACGTTGAAATACCTCAAGATGACGTAGCGTAGGCCATGAGCACGTGCAGCATCACGCAGCATTGTTTCGGCCATGAATTTGGATGAGCCGTAAGGTGATACAGGCGCAATGGGGGTCTCTTCCGTGACAGGATTTGCCGGCGGATTCCCGTACACCGCAGCCGTCGACGAGAGGATAAAACGCCGCACTCCACTCCTGATTGCGATCTCGAACAGGCTTCGGGAATTTGCCGTGTTGTTGCGATAATATCGAAGCGGTTCGGCAACCGACTCCGGCACGACGACAGAACCCGCAAAATGAATGATCTCCGAAATCCCATACTTCGCGATCAGGTGCGCAACTCGTCGCTGATCTCCGATGTCCTCAACGAAAACGGAAACTCCGGATGGTATTGCCCATTCGAAGCCCGACGAAAAATCATCGATCACGATGGGCAGTTCGCCGCGATCTGCGAGTCCGTACACCATGTGGCTCCCAATGTATCCGGCACCACCGGTGATAAGGATCGCCATTACTATCGCCTTGGGAGACCTGATTTGAAACTTCGGAACAAAGTTCCCTTCAGGCGCGTTATGAAAGCCAATGCCAGGGACAACACTTGAGGTGCGCTGGGGGTTCATTCCCGATCAAGGATTTAGCTGGGTGTCGCCTGATGTGATGCAGGCGGCGGTGTCGGCCGATGGATGGCAGATCCGTCTGAGTCTCGATCCGCCGCGTGAAACTCCTCGTGCTGCCGCTCGATCGCGTTGGTGGTGGTAGCGATGTGGCGACCTCGCCGCGCGAATTCCCACCACATTTCTAGACGGCAGCGGTGCGTTGTCATGCAACCGTTAAGGACAATGCATGGCGCTTGAACAGGTGGATGACGACGGCTCTGGGTTTGCGAGGCCGAAGCTCGGCCTCGCATTTGCTGCTCGCCATGCCGAGACGTTGCTCGTGCTCCTTGTGCTGAGCATGGCCTTGGTTATCGGGCTTGCGACCGCCGCGGATTACGGGCTGTCGACCGACGAATTCAATACTGACGATTACGGCCCCAAGGCGCTTGCCTGGTACACGAGCGCCTTTGCGGACCGGTCTCAGTTCGAGACGGTCGAAGAGTATCTGTGGATGTATGGACCGTGGTTTCAGATGCTCGTCGCGGCCGCGCAGCCGCTTGAGCTCGCGAGCCCGATCACGGTCCGGCACGCCATGACCTTCCTGTTCGGCCTCGCTGGGCTCGCCGCCGTCGTACCGATGGCACGGCTCACGGTCGGGCACTGGGCTGGGTTGACGGCGCTCACCCTGTGCCTGCTGACCGGCTACCTGTACGGCAACCTGTTCTTTGCCCCCATCGACGTGCCGTTCCTGTTCGCCATGAGCTGGTCGACGCTCGCGATCGTCCTGATGGTGCGGCAGGAGGTGCCGAGCTGGCGTCTGACCCTTGCGGCCGGCCTTGCCACTGGCCTAGCCATCGCGACACGCACCGGCGGGGTGATCACGCACGCCTACCTCGTCGGTGGCATGAGCCTGTGCGCGCTCGAGGCGGTGCTGCGCCATGGCCGCACGGGCTATGGCCAGTTGCGCCAGATCGCCTTGCATACGCTGCTCGCCATCCTCGTCGCCTGGCTGACGGCGATCGCGCTCTGGCCGTGGTTGCAGACTGGACATCCTCTCACACAATTCCTCGAGGCCTATCGGCACTTTGCTCCGCTCGACACCTCGTTCGAATTCCAGAACTGGGGCCAGCGCACGTTCACCGATAAACTGCCCGCCTGGTACATCCCCGGACAGCTCGTGGCGCGTTTGCCCGAGGGCTTTTTGGCGTTGCTGTTGCTCGGCATGGCGGTCTGGATCTGTGCTGCGGGGGCGTGGATGCGCGCCGCCCTCGGCGCCCTGCGTC
The DNA here is from genome assembly GCF_036924645.1 of Bradyrhizobium sp. AZCC 2176. Classification (NCBI taxonomy): domain Bacteria; kingdom Pseudomonadati; phylum Pseudomonadota; class Alphaproteobacteria; order Hyphomicrobiales; family Nitrobacteraceae; genus Bradyrhizobium; species Bradyrhizobium sp. AZCC 2176. The sequence continues at coordinate 5,797,013 of NZ_JAZHRX010000001.1, forward strand.
GGTCCGGCGTCGTGGGACTGCGACCAGTGGCGGCCGAGCTCGCAGGATCGCGCGCGGTGCTGGTCGTCAGTGTGGCGGCGTTCGGGCCCATCGGGGTGCTCATCCTGCAGGGCTCGACGCTCTATGACGGTGTCCGCCACGTATTGTTCGTGATCCCAATGCTCGCCATCGTGGCCGCGCGCGGGCTGACGAGCCTCTTGCCCTTCTTGCGACGCCTCCCGATTGTGCCCGCGGCCCTCGGGGTCGCGCACACGGCCGCCGTCGTGGTGACGCTCGTCATCCTGCATCCGCTCGAATATATCGCGATGAACAGTCTGGCAGGCGGCGTCGCCGGCGCTTACGGCCGATTCGACCTCGACTATTGGAGCATGGCGGCTCCCGAGGCGCTGCGCCGCCTCGAGGGTCGAATTGACGCCGAAGGCCAGTTCGCGGGCGATCCACCACGCGTGCTGGTCTGCCTGGGCTGGCGCGAGCAACTGGCCGGCGTGATGTTCCGTCGCAACTGGATTGCCGAAACCGATCTGCGTAAGGCCGACTACCTGATCGCCACCGAGCGCTGGCCTTGTGCCGACGGCACGTCGGCCGTACTGGTTGATGAAGTCACGCGATTTGGCCGCCCGTTCGCCCAGATCTACGCCAATCGTCGCGGGCTCGGCGACTGACGCCAAGTCCCGGCGCGACTTGGCACGCGACTTGGCAATGGCATCTACTTCTTCGCCTGCAATTCGATCGGGAGCGCCTCGGGCTTTCGGCCCGATATGACCGGGCGACGTTTTCGCGGCGGGCCTGCCTCAAGCCGGCTCTCCTTGGCGCGATCGATCGCGACGGCGCGCGCCAGACGCGTGATCATATCGAGCTGGAGCCGCAACTTGAGATGCAAGTTGAGCATGATGAGCAGGCTGATCACGACCCAGGTGTAGACGATGAGGTCGGAACCGCGGCCGATTCCCACGAAGGCCGCAAGCGCGGTGGCATGCTCCGGCACCCAAACGAAGTAGAGGCCGGCGAGCGCAGCGCCGCTCGCGAGCAGGCCAATGATCGGCACCGTCCGATGCGCCGACCAGGCGTAGACCAGAACCAACGCCAGAAAGGCCGTCAACAATAGCTGCGCGATCATCGGTAGAGCCTCCGCGCAAACAGATCGATCAGGATGGCCAGTGCATCGGTGATGCGTTGACCCTTGCCCAGCGAATAGGCACTGTACTCGATGTTCACCGGCACCTCGACAAAGCGCAGGCGGCTCTGCGCGATCTGGTGCAGGATCTCGGATGCGTGCGCCATTCGGTTCTGTCGCAAGGAGATCGCGCGGGCGCCGCGCGCGGTCATCGCCCGTAGGCCATTGTGGGTATCGGTGACCGGCAGTCCGGTGCTCGCGCGTGTGAACCAGAGCGCGGCGCTGAGCAGGATGCGGCGCGACACCGGCAGATTTGCCGTCGCGCCGGCGAGAAAGCGGCTGCCGAGCGCGAAATCGATGCCGGGCTGCTCGATCGCCGCGAGCAGCGCCGCGATGGCCACGGGGGAGTGCTGGCCGTCGGCGTCGAACGTGACGAGCGCATCTGCACGCTGCTCGAGGGCGTAGTCGATGCCGGTCTGCAGCGCGGCGCCCTGTCCGAGGTTGACCGGATGCCGGACGACGAGCGCGCCTGCGAGCAACGCAACGTCGCCGGTTCGGTCACTGGAGCCATCATCGACGACCACGACCGCGTAGCCGGCGCGGCGAATGCCGGACACGACTCTGCCGACCACCGGCGCTTCATTGTACGCCGCGACAACGACCCAGGGATTACGAATCCGGCCGGTCATGGTGGCGCCTTGCTCAAGACCACGCGCATCGCGTCGAACAGGTTCACGGGAATAGCGAACCGGTTGCCCGTCGGGCTGGCCGCGATCTTGCGGCCGACCATGCGACCGACCTGGAAGGCGATCAGCGAGAACGGCACGAATTTCCAGGGGTAATCGGAACTCTCGACGCGAAAGCCGACCGAATTGGCCAGAGACGCGATGCTGGCGCGATTGAAGAACCACAGGTGCTGTGGAGGCGTCATCAGGCGCCAGTGCGCGCCGGTCGACCGCGCTGCCAAGGAACCGAAGTCTCCGGTCGTCAGCACAATGATTCCGTCCGGCCGGAGATGGTCCGCGAGCAGCGCGAGGGCTTCCTGCGGGTCGGGCAGATGCTCGATGACGTCGAGGAGGACGATGACATCCAGGGTGCCAAGCGACTCGAGAGTCGCTTCGCTCAGCGGGCCGCAGATGACGTTCAAGCCGAGATCGCCGGCATGGGCCGCGGCCGATTCCGCCGGCTCGATACCGCTCACCTCAAATCCCGCGCGGCGGGCTTCATCGAGAAAGAAGCCGTATGCGCAACCGATCTCGAGCAAGCAGCCCTGTGGCTTGCGGTGCTGGATGAACTCGACCGTGCGGGCGAACTCGCGCCGTAGCACAGGTTCGGCGCCGCGATAGTCGGCGTAGCCGTCGGACTGACGGCCGGAAAAGTAGCCATCGTCATAATATGCGAGGGAATCGAAGCTCGATGCCTCGGTGCGTCCCAGTCCGCAGTCCCGACATTGAAAGATGTCGCAACCGTTCTTGATGTAGAGAAACCGATGTGGCGTCGCCCGACTGCACGCGGGACACTTGAGCGTAAGCGCAGTTCGGTCGTTTCGCATCAGCACATGCGTCCCCAAAGGGCGTTTCTTCCGTGCGAAAAAACGCCTCCGGTGCCGAACTGTTCCGCTTGGCGAACGGCCACGGGGTCGCAGGCAGCTTTGCTGTGTCTGGGCTTCGAATACCCTTACGGCGTCCAGCCGCGACCCGGTCAGAGTCTTATTTCGACCGGCTTGAGACTGCGGGCAAATTTCCGAGGCGCGTCAGCCTCGGCGAAAGGCGCGTGGCATGGGTGAAAGCAAGATCGACGCGTGTTTGGACAACCTGATCAGATCAGCAAACGCTCGCGCGCACTCGGCACATTCGGAAGCCAGACCGACCTAGTGTGCGGCTCGCTGCGTAGATCGCACGCCTGATCCACTACCAACGTGCTGATCAGCGCTGATGACTTGCTACCCATTTGCTACCTGGGAGAGCTTTTAGGCAGCAGCCCAAGCCTAGTCTAGAAGCGCTTGATTTTATGAGGTTTTTGGTGAGCGCGGAGGAAGTCACACTTTCCAGCAAAATCAATAACCTAGCAGTGTCTAATCGTCATAACGGCGCACTGTAAGGCCAAAGGTTTTCAACGGAGTGTCTAAATCTCGGGGAGCCGCTCGCCTTGTCGGTCGGGATTGGACAGGTGATCCGGCGGTACTCCGCCTAACACCGCAGGGGCTCTGGACTAAATCTGGATCGAACCTGGCGCTGGTCCGCTGTGCCGCGTTCCGCAGCCGCGCCGGGCGGATCGGTAGGACCCGGTTCAACCCATGCCAGGGCTTCGACATGGTATGACGCTGAGGCCGCGACGACCACAGTTGAACATGTGCTTGGCTTAGCGGCGTCTCTCGTTATCCGGCATCTCCGGGGCGTGCCGGACGCATGTCCCGCCTGTGGCTCCAAGCGGCTGTCGCCACAACGGGGTTTTCACTCGGGCGCCCCCGACATCGAATGGGAGCGTCCGACGTGCGAAAAGTGTGGGTGGGTCGGTGAACCTGCCCCTATCCTTGGCGATCCCGAAGCCTACGCCTCGGATGATGAAGACTCGCCGCCCCCCGAGGGCGACTGCGTCATACCAAGCGTGCCGCTACGGGAACTTCGCAGGCCGACGCAGAATGATTAGCTGACATCGACGGTTGTAGGCGCCCGGTGGCTGGGTGTCGCTTTCGTAGTGGCCCGTAACACCAATCGGCAAAGCGGCTAGGCCGATCATCGTATGCTGCCCGGTCGCGAATTGACGAAAACCGGACATGGCGCAGGTGTCGCATTTCGGCAGCGATTGACCCAACTGAGACGAAACCCCCGCGCCAACATATCTACTACGCCGGCAGCCGCAGGGTCCCAAAATCGGTTCCCACAATCGTTGTTGCGGTGATACCGCCAGCCTCGACCGCTTTGTGCTAACCTGCCTCCGTCAACGGACCGCCGCGACGGCGTCGAGGGCCCTCCGGATGAAGATTCTCCTAGTTGACGATCATGCCCTGATCCGTGATGCATTGAGCGGCGTCATCAAGGAGTTGGTCGATGACGCGAGCGTATTGGAGGCACCGGATTGCCACCAGGCGATGCGACTGATCCGGGAGCATCCCGATCTTCATCTGATCCTGCTTGATCTCAACCTGCCGGATCGGGACGGCCTCGCGGTTCTCGCTGACCTGCGCATGCGCCACGCGACTATGTCGGTCGTCGTGTTGTCGGCCTTCCACGACCGCGAGAAGATCCTGAAGGCGCTCGATCTCGGCGCGCTCGGCTTTATTCCCAAGTCGGCACCCCGCGAGGTGATGGTGAACGCGCTTCGCCTGGTGTTGTCGGGCGGTGTCTACGTTCCGCCCGAGGCGCTCGCGCGAGCGGAACCGAAGGAGGCAAGGCCAGCAAAACCGTTCTCGCCCGCCGACGCCGGCCTGACGGACCGGCAGCTCGAGGTGCTGGCGCTTCTGATGCGCGGCAAGAGCAACAAGGCGATCTCGCGCGCGCTCGACATGGCCGAACCCACGGTGAAGCACCACGTCACGGCGATCCTCAAGGCCCTCAAGTCCGCGAACCGCACCGAGGCCGTCATAGCGGTGGGGGCGCTGGGCTGGGAGCTGCCACAGGTTCCCGAATAGCCGGCGCGCGGGCGATGGCGTCCGGACCGGCGGCGCCGCCCCCGCCGTCTTTGAGAAGCTGGTTAACGACGGAGCGCAGCGTAATCGGCAGCACTGGCTTGTGCAGAAGGTAGTATCCGCTCGCACGCGCTTCGCGCAGCCGCTCGGGCGTCGTGTCCCCGCTGATGAGGAACGCCGGGATCGACGCGCCGAATGCGCGGCGTATGCGCTCGATCACGTCGAAACCGGTATTCCCGTCGCTCAGGCGATAGTCGGAAATGATGATGTCCGGCGGCCTCTCGGCCTCCGATAGGGCGGCAAGCGCCGTATCCTCGGAGGTCGCGGTCACGACCCTACAACCCCAGCCTCTCAGCACTCCGCGCATGCTGTCGAGCACGAGCGCATCGTCATCGATCACCACCACCGATTTCCCTATCGCCTGATCCGCAGCGGCTTGCGGCGGAGCCTCAGGAAGTTCGCGTGGAGCGGCCAAAGGCGCCGAAATGATGAATCGCGAGCCTCTGCCGGGGCGGGAGGTCACCTCGATCGGACAATCAAGGAGGCGGCACAGGCGGTCGACGATCGCAAGCCCAAGACCGAGTCCGCCTCGGCGGTCCTGGCCGTGCGTCGAAAGCCGATGGAACTCGCTGAAGATATCGCGTTGCTGCTCCTCCGGAATGCCGATCCCGCTGTCCCAGACTTCGATCCGCAGGATGCCGGCGCGGCGGCGGCAACCGACGACGATGCCGCCCGCCGGGGTGTAATGCACGGCGTTGGATACGAGATTGAGGAGGATTCGCTCGAGCAGAATGAAATCGCTGCGGATCCAGGCGCCGCTCGCGACCACGCGCAGTCGCAGGCCCTTTTCACGCGCCGCGGCCGTGAACGTCATTTCAATCCGTTCGAGTAGCTGATCGACCGGAAATTCCGAGATGCTTGGAACAAGCACACCGGCATCGAGGCGGGACATGTCCAGAAGCTCGTTGAACAATTCGTTCATCGCCGCGACGGCAGCATCGATACGCCCGATGACCCAGGTCTTTTCGGCCTGATCCTTCTCGTTGCGCAGCTGCGTAACGAACAAGTTCAGGGCATGAAGTGGCTGCCGGAGATCGTGACTCGCCGCCGCGATGAACCGGGACTTCGCGAGGTTCGCCTCCTCCAGCTGGTGATACAGGCGGCCCAACTCCTCGGACATGCGGTTGACATTGACCGCCAGGGCGCCAAGCTCGTCGCGATTGTCGACCCGCACGCGCCGGGAAAAATCGCCGGCGGCGATCCGGCCAAGCTGGCCTTCGACCTCGGTGACGGGACCGATTAGCGAACCCGATATGGCGTAGCCGAGGATCACCGCCAGCACGATGCTGCCAAGGCCGAACCCCACCACGATCCAGCGGGAGGTGTCATAGGCCTGGTTGCTCGCCTCGATGCCGGCGACCATGTCGGCCTCGGCCTTGTTGACCAGCTGGTTGGTGAGGCGTTCGAGCCGATCGGCGATCGTTGCGGCCTGGGCCACCTGCAACGCGCGCGCTTCCTGGGTGTGGCCGGCACGGATCAATTCGATCATGTGCCGTACGACGCTGGTGAACTGGTTGTACTCCTTCCGGAATCGGTCGAGCAGCTCGATCTCATCCTTGGCCACGAACTGGAGCCGGTCGACGTTGTATCCCAGCTGATTGAGCTGGCGCAGCGTGCTCGCGAGCGTCACATCGTCGGACGACAGCAGGACGGACGAAACAGCATAGAGCTGATTGGTCGTGTCGTGCTGGACCTGGCGGTAGGACTCGATCTTGCGCTGCAGCCTGATGAGCTCGTCGGTGCGGTGATTGACCCCGCTCAGCACGTGCAGCCCCACCGCACCCATTGTGATCAGCAGAGCCCCGATCGCGAGAAATGCGGCCAAAAGCTTGATCTGGACGCGGGCGGGTACGCGTGAGACGAAGCGGATCAGTGCGCTTTGCGGGAGCATTATCGCTCGTTCATGAGGCTCACGAGATCGCGGCGAAACTCTTCGGGATTGAAGCGTACGCCGAGATACTGGACTCGAATCATGCCGTTCTGATCGACGATCGACGTAAGGAAGGAATGCTCGACGTCGCCGTTAACGTCGTTGGCGACGAAGACGCCGTAACGGCGCGCGAGATCGGCGACGACCGCAGCGGGACCGGTGAGGAAGCTCCAGCCGGCAACATCGGCGCCGTATGCCTGCGCGTACAGCTTGAGCATCTCGGGCGTATCGTGCTCCGGATCGACCGTGATCGATGCGAATGCGATCTTGCTCCCGAAGTCATGCCCGAGCCGGTCCTGCACCAGCGCCATCATCGGGGTGAGCATCGGGCACGTGGCCGTGCAGCGGGTGAAGATGAAGGTCACGGCCAGCACTTTGCCCCGCAGGGTGGTGAGGGAAACCTGCGCGCCGTCCTGCGAGGTCAGCGTGAACGTCGGCGCCGGCGCGATTTTTGGTAGCGGCTGAGCCTGGTATACCGCAGGGGCTGCGTCAGGTGACGGCTCCATCGGCCTCGGCGCGGCCGACAGGGCCAGCCCCAGGATCGCGAGCGGGAAAGCAAAGACCGCACGCATTGATCACCCCTTTAGCTCGCGCTTGAGCTCGTTGAAGAACTGCCAATCCGTGCCGTCGCCCAGGATCTTGTTAGGGGTCGCCCGGATGAACCCCGACTCGCGCAGCCGCAGCGAGTAGAAGCGAATGGTATCGTCCGGGTCGAACTCCCGCCAGTTCAAGTACTGGATTTCTTTGAATGACTGGAGCGCATAGTCATAGCGCGGAGTGAATCCGGCATCGACGATCTGGCGCGCGGCGCGCTCCGGCTGGGTGGCGCAAAAGTCAGCCGCCTTGATGATGGCGCGCAGAACGCGCTTGGTTGCGACCGGACACCTGCGCACATAGTCACGGTTTCCCGCCACCATGCAGCAGAAGTAGTGGGACCATGGGCGGTCGATGGCGCTGTTGAAGATCACATGGCCGATGTTGCGCGCGCGCAATTCCTGCGGCTCGGGCGGCAGCCCCAGAAACGCATCGATCTTCCCCTCGGCGAACAGCTCCATCGGCTTGGGAGAGGAACTGGTGACCCAGCGGATGTCCTTGGCCGGCTCGAGTCCGACATAGGAAGCCATGCCGCTCACAAAGGTGTATTGGCTCGAGCCCAAGGCCTGCACGCCGACGGTCTTGCCCTTGAGCTCAGGGATGCTGCGGATGCCTTCCCGCGCAAACAGCTCGAAACAGCCGACGTGCTCACCGGCGAGGATGGTAATCGGCTCGCCCGCGTCGATCGCGATGATGAGGGGCGGGGAGAAGTTCGTGGTGAAATCGATCTCGCCGCGGGCGATTGCCGTGGCCGCCATGGTTCCGGGCTCTGTCGGCACGTAGCGGATATCGGTGAAGCCCTCGGCGCGGAGCAACTCCTCGGCGACATACTGCGGGGCGATGCAGATGCCGGCGATTTTCCCGATTTTGACGGTCGTCGTTTCCAGCCGTCCGTCCTGAGCCTTCGAATACGGCGGGCCGACCAGACAGGCCGTGGCGGTCGCCGCGAGGGCAGCAAGGAAGCGACGCCGATCCTGGAATGTCTGCATGACCTGTCCTCCCCTGATGAAAGCTCTTCAAGCGTCAACGGCAGGTCGGTCAGGCATCCAACTATAAGCTGCCGCGCCATTCTAGTAAACTCAATGGCCGGGCCCGCGTCGGGCGAGCCCGGCGGAACTTGCTTTATCGCGATGCCGTCACGGCCGGCTGCATCACGCTGTTCACGACATACTCGCCGATCTGCAGGCCCATCTCCGTCCCGACGCGAGTCGAAAAGCGGTAGTGGAAGCCGGCCCAAATGCGGGCATTGGCAACCTCTTCCGTGTAGGCCGTCATGGTGGTCCAACGGCGGGTGATACCGGGCGCCGTTGGGCTCGTCATCGCGGTCTCGGGGATGTCCATACTTCCCAGCACCGCCTTGACCACGGCTGCGACGGTGCCGCTCTGGACGCAATGCGAGCACGGGTATTCCGGGTGCATGGGCGTATTTGCTATCGGCTGCCAGGTCGCGTCGCGATCGGTGGCCGGGTTGCCGTCGAGATCACCGTTGCGGATCGCCGTGATCGGGCGCCAGAAATTGTAATGATATTTGGCATCCAGCACGGCGATGATCGCATCATTGAGCCCGATCGCCACCAGCGCCATGAACCGCGCGCTGTCGACGACGCTCATTTCCTTCGCCCTTACAAGTTCGCGCGCGAAGGGGTGATAGGCGACGGGCGGGCCGACCAGCCAGAACCGGGCGATCTCGCTCTGCTGGGGCGTTCGCTTCGTACTGACTAACCCCCCATAGTCCTTGAGCTCGTTGAAGTCGATTGCCCACGCCTCGCTGTCGAGGGGGATCGGTGCTTTCGGACGGAATTGCGATCCGCGGGTTAGGGCAAACGGCTTCATGTCCGGCCACATCGAGGAGATCGTGATCGCCGTCGGCACATAGACGCCCGGCGTGGTCCTCGGCCGGTAGGCATCGGGCCCGTCGGAGCCGTCGTTGGCCCGGGCCGCTACCACCTTCGCGGCGATGGCCTCGCCCAGCCTGGCCCCGGCCGATTTCGCGGGCGCATCGGGTATCGACGCGAGGTACGTCGCGAGCGCCCCCTTCATGTCATCGGCTGTCTTTGCGTCAATGGTCGCCAGGACGGCGGCAGCTGCCGCGGCGGCGGCGGCTTCCTTTGAAGCGGCAGGGTCGGCCGGCAACTGGGCCAGATATGGCCGATAGCGCCGGTCGATTGAGTTGACCGCGTCGAACATCGCGGCGTGCACCATGCCCATCATGCGTTGAGCCATGTAGGGCGAGGTGCCGCCGAGGCTCGCCATAGGCGTGACGACGGCGAGGGCTTTCTGGTCCCAATCGGTGATAACGTTGGCAGACGCCGATGGTGCCGTGCCGATCATGGCGGCGGTAAGCAGCACTTGGCAAAACTTGGTGTGCATGTTGCGCTCCTCCGGTTATCTGACAGCCGCGCGTGCGGATCGCGGTGCAAGCTTGTTGCAGTGGCTGTCCGCGGTAAATGGGACTGACGGATCGCTGATCCGCGTGCAGAAAGAGCGCCGATCAAGTCGCAACTCTTTGGAATCCTGGGCGTTTCGATGATCCGCCGACCGGTCGCCTAGCGGTCCATTGGTGCTAAGACCGAAGTGCCGCGCAGATCTGCTCCGCCCCGGCGTCGCTCACACACACTTCGGCTAAGGTCCCTCAGTTGGGGTGACATTCCTAAGGGTAGCGGTCGATCAGTGGCGAGGCGCCCGCGGTGTCTGCATGCCAAAAGGAATCGCGACCCTTAAGCCAATCCGCTGAGCGCCTACGCGTAGCCCCCGAACCGGGCGCAAGTCCGCGTTTGGCCCATCGCGTCATTCGCTGCCGCGCAACAATACGTCGGCTATCAGGGGCCAAGCGGACTAGACCTATGAGACGATGGACGCCGCCAAATAGCAGTAAGTCCGAGTTTGGTAGTCGGCTTTGTGGAGGGCCTTGCCGAAAATAAGCATGCTTTCCGACAAATTTTTCCCTCCCCGGTGGGTCGGCGCTAACGTCCCTACTGCTGCGGTTAGAACGCCTGCGGCCTTTCACTGGCTAACAATGCCCAATCGCTTCATCACGCGCATCACGGTCATTGCATTCCACAAATCACCGCCGCGTGGCGTCGGAATATTGCGGTTGGTAAGCTCCTGCGCGATTTCCCGGTATGGCAACTCCCACACCGCCTCTAGGATGGGCCTCAGCTTGGCATCACGAGCCGCAGCGGCTTCGGTGTTCATCTTGCCGACATTTGGGTTGCCGAGAACGACGCCCCGCTGCTTGGCCTTGGCAAGCGCATCGCGTGTGCGTTCCGAGATCATGGAACGCTCTTTCTCGGCGAGCGCCGCATAGATGTGCAGCATGAAGGGGTCCACATTCTTGCCGAGCGCCGCGACGATGAACGGGACGCGCTTAGTCATCAGGCCCGAAATGAAGTGAACATCGCGGCTCAGCCGGTCGAGTTTCGAGACAACGATGGGCGCCTTGATCTGTTTGGCCTTGCGCAGCGCTGCGGCGAGGTGTGGGCGTTTGTCCAACGAAACACGCGGCAATAGCGCATGTGCTATGGGTGGCCCACGCGCATTTGATGAGTGCATGGGAGAGCACGCCGCGGCTGGCATTTCTGTCGCCCGAACCGGGATCAGGCAAGACGCGGGCGCTGGAGGTGACGCAGCTATTGGTGCCGAACCCAATTGCCACCATGAACGCAACGTCAGCGTATCTTTTCAGAAGGTGCGGTAATCAGGATAACGACCCGCCGACAATCCTGATTGATGAGATGGACGCCCTGTTCGGTCCAAAGGCAAAAGAGAACGAGGACATCCGCGCTTTCATCAATAGCGGGCACCGACGGGGCGCGACTTTCGGGCGCTGCGTGGTGCGCGGCAAGATCATCGATACAGAGGAGATCGAGAGCTATGCCGCCGTCGCACTCGCAGGCCTCGGTTGGCTGCCCGACACGATCATGAGCCGCAGCGTCGTTATCCGGATGCGGCGGCGGGCACCCGATGAGCAAGTCGAGCCTTTCCGGCACCGGATACACGCGCCGATTGGCGAGGAGTTGTGTGGGAGGTTGGAAGGCTGGGCTGGTGCGGTTGTCGATGCAGCCGAACTAGCGCGCCCCGACATGCCCATCGGCGTCGAGGACCGCAATGCGGATATGTGGGAGCCACTGTTAGCCGTGGCCGATCTGGCTGGTGGCAACTGGCCAAAGCTGGCGCGCGAGGCCGCTATCGCACTCATTGCTGCGGCTCGCGCTCGCGCTCTACCTTAACCTCGGCGTGCGCAAGTCGGACGTGGTGCGGATCGGGCCGCGCAACGTCAAGGCTGGCGTCTTGACCGATTTCCTGCCGCAGAAAACTAGCCACAGTAACGGCAAGCGCATCAACGTGCCCCTGACGGAAGAAACCAAGGCGATCCTAGCGGCGACGCCGATCACCGGCTCCGATAGCTACCTAGTCACCTCGTTCGGCAAGGCGTTCACCGCCAACGGGTTCGGCAACAAGATGCGGGAGTGGTGCGATCAGGCGGGCTTGCCCGAATGCACCAGCCATGGCCTTCGGAAATTATGCCTGACGCGCCTTGCCGACATCGACGGCATGGACGTGCTAGGCCTAGCCGCCATCTCAGGTCACAAGGATTTGCGCGAGTTACAAATCTACATCGACACCGCCGACCGCAAGCGGAAGGCCAAGTGGGCGATTTCCAAGCTTGAGGCAGCTCAAAAGGCGAACACGAAAGTGTCTAACCGGGCAAGCCCGTTAGACAATCCGACGAAAAATTTGAGTGAAATCAAGGCCGAAAGTTAAGAATGGTGAGCGCGGAGGGACTCGAACCCTCGACCCCATGATTAAAAGTCACGTGCTCTACCGCCTGAGCTACGCGCTCACTTGCCGCGCTGTGTAGGGGGCGGGCCCCTGCGGGTCAATAGTGCCGGCGCGACAAAATCGGCACCCGTGCAACTCGAATTTTCTTTGTGCCCGGGGCGCTTAGCAAGGCTTGTTGAAGCGGACGCGGGCCTGTTCATCCACCGTCAGTTCGCCTCGCGGCGAATTTCCGACGCAACCGGCTGGGACTGGCTGCCAACGGTCGGCAGGCTGACCGGACGCAGCCCGATCAGTTCCGCCGTCCGCACCGCGCTGTTACGCCAGAAGGCAAAGGAATTGGCGCGGGAGTTTTCCAATAGCGCGATCGAGACTGCGGCCAGGAACGGCAGGCTCTGCAGCACCAGCACGCCGGCGAAGATATAGATCTCGCGCACCTGCTTGTAGCCGTTCGTCACGACCAGCACGGTGGCGCCAACCAGCAGCAGCACGCCGAGCACGGCCTCCCAGAACGCCTGGAACTCGATCGACATCACGGACAGCCCGCCCTTGGAGGTGCGGGCGAACGGCAGATGCTCGGTGATCAGGCCTTGGGCGACCGCGCGCGATACCGTCCACTGCACGCTCATCGCCGCGATCATGGCCCCCAGCATCTGGCCGGCTTTGACATGCACGCGCAGGCGGTACAGCGCCACGAAATGGATCAGCGAGACGACGAAGGAGGCGATGATCGGCAGCGTCAGGATCTTGTCGGGAATGGCGATGTCGGCAAACGCCACGATCGGCACCCAGATCAGATTGAGGATCGCCACCAGCACGCCGAGGCTTTCGGCCCCTAGCCAGTTCAGCCAGCCGAGCGAGAATTCGCGGCGCTGATCCGGCGTCAGCCGGCTCGCGCCGGGCAGGAAGCGACGCCAGTGCTTCTTGACGATCTGGAAGCCGCCATAGGCCCAGCGGTGGCGCTGCTTCTTGAAGGCTTCATAGGTGTCGGGCAGCAGGCCGTGGCCGTAGCGGTGGTTGGTGTAATGCGTGAGCCAGCCATGCTCGATGATGGCGAGGCCCAGGTCGGTGTCCTCGCAGATGGTGTCGCCGGCCCAGCCGCCAGCCATGTCCATCGCCGCGCGGCGGATCAGGCACATCGTGCCGTGCACGATGATGGCGTTGTGTTCGTTGCGCTGGACCATGCCGATATCGAAGAATCCGGCATACTCGCCGTTCATGATGTAGTGCATCAGCGAACGGTCGCCGTCGCGATGTTCCTGCGGCGCCTGCACGAGGCCGACGCGCGGATCGGCGAACACCGGCACCAGGTCCTTCAGCCAATCGGGCTGCACGACGTAGTCGGCGTCGATGATGCCGATGATCTCGGCATCCGCCGCGGTGCGGTCCATGGCGATGCGCAAGGCGCCGGCCTTGAAGCCCTTGACCTTCTCGGCATTGATGAACTTGAAGCGCTCACCGAGCGTGCGGCAGTGATCCTGGATGGGCTGCCAGAACTCCGGATCGGGCGTGTTGTTGATGATGACGACGCATTCGAAGTTCGGATAGTCGAGGCGCGAGACCGCATCAAGCGTCTGCTTGAGCATCTCGACCGGCTCGAAATAGGCGGGAATGTGGATCGAGACTTTCGGAAACGCGACGGCGTCGCCGATCGTGGCGGGCGGCATCGCCTCCGCACTCTTGGCGATCAGCCGGCGCGGGCCGCGGCCGAACGCGATCGCGGCGATTTCGTCGATGCGCGCCATCGCAATCAGGATCAGCGGAACCAGAAGAATCAGGCCCAGCGTCAGCGCAAAGGCCGAGCCGAGCACGAAATAGTGTCCGGCCCAGTAGGCGAACACGGTGGAAACCCAGGCGCCGACGCCGTTGGCCGCGGCTGAAAGCACCAGCGCCTGCATGATGGTCGGCTGCTCGAGCCGCAGGATCGGCAGCGACATCAGGATTCCGACCAGGAGCGCGATCGCCGCCAGCTTCCAGTAGTTCTCGTTCACGATCGGGCCGGTCCAGGCGAATTTCGGTTCGCGGGAGGCGTCGAGAATGCCCCAATAGGGTCCGACGCCGCCTTCGAAGAATTTCCAGGGCTGATCGATCGCCTCGACGATGTTGTAGTCCATGCCGATGGCTTCGGCGCGGGTGACGAAATTGCGCAGCACTGAGGCCTGCTCGAACGGCCCGGGTTCAGCATTCCTCAAATTGTATCCGGCGCTCGGCCAGCCGAACTCGGCGATCACGATCCGCTTGCCGGGAAACTGGTCGCGCAGCAATTGGAACATCGCGACCGCCTGATCGACGGCCTGCTTGTCGGTGAAGTTTTCCCAATAGGGCAGCACGTGCGCGGCGATGAAATCGACGGAGGATGCCAGTTCCGGATAGTCGCGCCAGATGTTCCAGATCTCGCCGGTCGTCACGGGGACGTTGACCGACTTCTTCACCTGCTTGATCAGTTCGATCAGGTCGTCGACCTTCTGCTCGCCGCGGAAAATCGTTTCGTTGCCGACCACGATGCCGTTGACGTTGCTGTTGCGCTTGGCAAGATTGATCGCCGCCTCGATCTCGCGCTTGTTGCGATCGGAATTCTTGTCGATCCAGGCGCCGACGGTGACCTTCAGGCCGAACTCGGCGGCGATCGGCGGCACCAGTTCGACGCCGCCGGTCGACGAGTAGAGACGAATCGCGCGTGTGACCGTCGACAGCTTCTTCAGGTCGGCGCGAATCTTTTCGATCTGCGGAATATTATCGACGTCCGGATGCGCCGTCCCTTCGAACGGTGCATAGGAGACGCTTGGCAGAATGCCCCTGAAATCGGGTGCCGGCTGCTTTTCCTGAAACAGGCCCCACAGCCCGGCGTGAGCTGCGGTCACAAACAGCAGAACGGCGACGACGGCACGCATCGGGAGCTAAACCATACGGGGCTGCAATTTAAGGAAAGCGAACCCGTCCCCTGGGTTCGACCGACACGGCGGCGTCATAAGGATAGTCCTGCCCTGCGAATTCACAACTGGTATGACGCCATGACTTTTTTAAGGGCGCGGCCGAGAAACGCCGGGAAAATAGGATCGTTCCGCTGAACGTATCCTGAATGGCGGTTGTCTATTTCAAATCCGCCTATTTCGCCGGCGGGGCAGGCGGGGCGCTGGGGGCCGGCGAGGGTGAGGCGGCCGGGGCCGGCGGCGCGTTGCCGGCGGTCGCAGGCGCCGCCGGCGCCGGGCTGGCCGCCGCGGCCTGGGGCTGGGCGCCCGGATTGATCCAGCAGACGTGGATGCGGCTGTCGAGGGTTTCGGCGACTTTGGGATCGATCTGTCCGCCAAAGCGGGTCAGGCAGCGGAAGGTGGCCTGGACATGACCGCCGGGGCAGCCGAACCGGTCATAGAGATCGAGGTGCCGGAATGCGGTGTCGAGGTCGTCCCGCCACATCAGGCGAACCACCCGGCGGCCGAGCCAGACGCATTCGGGGTTTCCGGCCGGGCCGTTGATGGCCTGGGCCGCCTCGACGAATTCGTCGGCCTTGCGCTGGTTGTCCTTGTTGGCGTCGGCGGTATTGGCGGCCGACTTGCCTTGCTGATCCTGGGGGGCCGGGCTGCCGCTCTGGGCAAACGCTCCGGCCGATCCGATCAGGAGGGCCAGGCCGGCAGCGGCGAAGCGTCTCAAAACCGCAACTCTTGGATCAAGCACCCGTCGACGCATACATTCCCCGATTAGTTTCCTGCCGCGCGAGCGGCCGGTGTTGTGGTCTGGCTTGTTGCCGCCCAAATTGGTCCCCAATGCGGCAGACATACTGGGCGATTCACATGACGGGTATTTCAGATTTTGTCCAGCAAAGTCACAACTTTATCGGGGCGGTGGCAAAACTGCCGCAGGGGCGGCGGCGGAATAGGGCGATCGTGCATCTTGGCAGAACGCCGATGAACGGGTAATCGACGGTCCCCGCCCGGAGGATGGAACCGATTTCTCTTCGTACGCCGCTGGCGCTTCTCCTTTCATCGCTAGGTATGATCGCGGCCCTTTGGTGGTGGCTGGCCACGCCGATTACGCTTGTGCGCGCGCCGATCGACCCCAGCGCAAAGCTGCAATGCGTTTCCTACGCCCCGTTCCGCGGCGCGCAGACGCCGCTGATTCCGACTACGCAAATCCTGCCTGAACAGATCGCGCAGGATCTGGCGCAGCTCGCCAAGATCACCGATTGCGTGCGGACCTATTCGATCGAGAACGGGCTCGATCAGGTTCCGGCACTGGCCGCGAAGGTCGGGCTGAAGGTGATCCAGGGGATCTGGCTATCGAGCAACCGGATCAAGAACCTCGCCCAGATTTCGGTAGCGATCGAGCTGACCAAGGAGCACCCCGATGTCATCACCGCGCTGGTGGTCGGCAACGAGGTGCTGTTGCGCGGCGAGATGACGACATCGGATCTCGCGGCCCATATCCGCTCGGTGAAGTCGCGGGTCACCGTGCCGGTCACCTATGCCGATGTCTGGGAATTCTGGCTGCGCAACCGTGAGGTCTACGACGCCGTCGACTTCGTCACGATTCACATCCTGCCTTACTGGGAAGACATGCCGGTGCGCGCGAAACACGCCGCCGGCCATGTCGACGATATCCGCAAGCGGATGGCGGTGGCGTTTCCGAACAAGGAAATCCTGATTGGCGAAACCGGCTGGCCGAGCGCGGGCAGGATGCGCGAAGGCGCGCTGCCGTCGCGCACCAACCAGGCGCGCGTGGTGTCCGAAATCCTCGACCTTGCCAAGCGCGAAAAGTTTCGGGTCAATTTGATCGAGGCCTATGACCAGCCGTGGAAGCGCCAGCTCGAGGGCACGGTCGGCGGCTATTGGGGCATGATCAATGACGCGCAGCGGGCGGTGAAATATCCGCCCGGCGAGCCGATCAGCAATTATCCGTTCTGGAAACTGCAGATGGGATGCGGGATGGCACTCAGCGCCTTCGTGTTCCTGGCGGGCTGGCTGACGCTGCGGCGGCGGCCGTGGAAGCCGCGGCTGGCCTCGTGGATCGCGGTCGGGACATCGGCGACCACCGCCGGCATGCTGCTCGGGGTCGCCGCCGACAAGATGTTCTACGAGAGCTACGGGCTAGGGGGCTGGCTGCAATGGGGCGCGCTGCTGGCGGCCGCGATTGCGTCACCGATGCTGTGCGCGAACGCTGCGATGTCGGGGCGGCCGCTGCCGACATTCCTCGAACTGCTCGGACCGCGCGAGGTCCGGACCAAATCGGTGCTGACGGCGCTGTTGGGTTTCGTGCTTGTCGTCACCACGGTGATCGCGGCGGAAACCGCGCTCGGCTTTACGTTCGATCCGCGCTACCGCGATTTTCCGTTCGCCTCATTGACCATGGCGGTGGTGCCGTTCGCGGCCCTGATGCTGCTCAACCGGCCGAAAGAGGGCGTGCGCCCGATCGCCGAATCCACCTTTGCCGGTTTGCTGGTCGCCGCCGCGCTCTTCACCGGCTTCAACGAGGGCAACCAGAACTGGCAGTCGATGTGGACCTGCGCGATCTATCTCTTGCTGGCGCTCACGCTGTGGCGGGCGCGGGCCGAGCAAATCCCAAAATGAGCAGGCCGATCGCAAGTCCCGACAGCACGATATTGTAGAGCACGATTCCAAATCCCGCCGCGATCAGCCCGCCGGTCAACAGCACGATCGACGGCCGCATGACGTGAAGCGTCGCGATCACCAGCGCTGTGATGCCGAATACCGAATTCTTGAACAGATAGGTGGCGAGCGTCCGCGACTTGCACAGCATGGTTTGCAGGCCGGCGTCGCAGGCCAGCGCAACGGGCGACAATTCGACTGCGAGATAGCGCAGGTAAAGCGCGTAGCCGACGGTGACGAAGCCGACCACGAGCAGGAATTGAACTTGATAGGGCGTGAGCCGGAACGGGGATTTTTTCATGGGCGCAATATGGTCGGGATTGGCTGCCGGGACAAGCGTTCGCCTGTGCCGAGAATGCAAGTCAGAATTTCGCCATAACGCCCTATAAGACCCTCATCCTGAGGAGCCCGCAGAGCGGGCGTCTCGAAGGATGTAGGCCACAGACCGGGCCTCATGGTTCGAGACGCGCTTCGCGTTCCTCACCATGAGGGGCAAGGATAGTCAAAAGATTATTGCGAATTTTTCCGGCTGAAGAAGGACGACAGCGTCGTCTGCGTTGGCGCAGGCGGCGCCTCCGGCTTCTTCGCCACCTCCTCGACGACCACCGCCGCCGCCCGCTTGGCGATGCCGCGCCGGCGCAGCGGCGGTTTGGCTGCGGTGGGCGGCGGATCATCCGACTTCAGCGACAGCCGTTGGCCGTCGAAGATCGTGGTCTCGCAAGGCCGCTTGTTTTCGGTCAAGATGGCGCAGATCCTGGCGGCGGCGCCGGCGTCGTTCAAGGGACCCGCCACCAGGCGAAGCTGCATGCCGAGCCCACCGGTCGCCTCCTTGATGACGATGATCGGACGCAACCCCGTCAGGGGGGCGTTCGATCTCGATTTCAACAGCCCGAGCCACAACGCGCGCAGGCCGTTCACCGAATTGGCGGTGCCAAGATCGACCCCGAATTCGGTTCGCCGCAGCGAGACTTTTGGCGCCGTGTCATCGTCGGCTTCCGCATCGGCGGCCGATGGTGCCGCCGCCGCGACGTCGGGGATCGGGCTTGCGATCACAGGGTTTGGCGCCTTGCCCGGCGCGATCAGCTTGCCAGCGGCGGGATCGGGCGGGGCCATCATCGATTGCGCAGCCATCAGCGGCGTGGCGGGCGAGGGCTTTGCCGGCTCCGGCTTGACCGTGTCCGCTTTTGCGGTGTCGGCCTTTGCCAAGTCCGCGTTTGCCAAGTCCGCTTTTGTCAAGTCCGCTTTTGCCAGCTCTACCTTTGGCAAATCCGCCTTCGCCGTTTCCGGCTTGGCGCTCTCCGCTTTGGCCGCGTCGGTCTTCGCGGCATCCTTGGCGGCGGAGTACACCGCAGCCGGGGCGGGCTCCGCGGTGGCGGCAGTGGATTTATCGGCAGCGGGCAGCGTGGCCGGGCTAGTCGCTACCGGCGCGACGGCCGGCGACGGCGGCGGGTTTGCGGCGGCCTGCGGTTCCGGATTTGCAACAGGTGGTGAAGCCGAAGCGGAAGCCTGCCGGGCGATGGCCCCGGTAACAGAGTCGAGCCCCTGTTCCAGGCTGGTGACGCGGGAATACAGCCGGTCGCGATCACTATTGAGCGTATCGATGGCGGCGGAAAGCCGCCGCGCCTCGTTCTGGGTTTCCCGCGCAACCACCTGGATCTGCTGCGCCTGCCGGGTCAGATCGGTGGCGGCGACCTGTTCCCGCTTCAACCCGAGCGACGACTGGTTGGCCATCACGGCTAGAACCACCGCAGCCGTGGCGCCGACGCCCCAGGATCCGATCCGCCACAGCCCGCGGCGGTCGAGTTCGTCCTCCTCGGCCAACAGGTTGCTCAGCACGCCACCGGTGTCATCCGCCTCGAAGTCTGCGAGATGGTCTGGTTTCTTGGCCAAGCGCCCCTGGCCCTCCTCAAGGCCCGCCGAATCACAGGCCAAACATTAACAGGAAAAGCGACGCCCACTTGAATCCGGACGTTTTCGGGGCGGCGAATCGGTTTGATCTCCGGGGGAAAACAATTAAAGACGGCCCGGCGCCATCCGCTTTGTCCGTAAAAGGAACAGAATGACCGCTCGATCCAGCCTGACTGTCGTGCTTGCGGCCGGCGAGGGCACGCGCATGCGATCCTCGCTACCGAAGGTGCTGCACCCCGTCGCCGGCCAGGCGCTGCTGGCGCATGTGCTGGATGCGGCCCCGCACGGAACGGGCGCCGCGCTCGCGGTCGTGATCGGGCCGGACCACAAGGCGGTCGCCGACGAGGTTGCGCGCATCCGCCCCGAGGCGGCAACGTTCATTCAGGCCGAGCGCCTCGGCACCGCGCATGCCGTGCTCGCCGCCCGCGCGGCGATCGCGCGCGGCGCCGACGATTTGCTGGTGGCGTTCGGCGACACGCCGCTGATTTCGGCAAACACCTTTGCGCGGCTGCGCGCGCCGCTGGAGCAGGGCGCGGCGCTGGCCGTGCTCGGCTTCCGCGCCGCGGATCCGACCGGCTATGGCCGCCTGCTGCTCGAGGACGGCCACCTGATGGCGATCCGCGAACATGCCGATGCAACTGAAGAAGAGCGCAAGGTGACGCTGTGCAATGCCGGCGTGATGGCGTTCGACGGCCACAGAGCGCTGGAAATTCTCGACCGGATCGGCAATGCCAACAGCAAGGGCGAGTATTATCTGGTCGATGCCGTTACCATTGTCAGGGAAATGGGATTGGAGGCCGTCGTGATCGAAACCAGCGAGGACGAAGTGCGCGGCATCAACAACAAGGCGCAGCTCGCCGAAGCCGAAGCGGTGATGCAGGCGCGGCTGCGCCAGGCCGCCCTCGATGCCGGCGTGACGCTGATCGCGCCGGAGACGATCTATCTCGCCGCCGACACCATTTTCGGCAGCGACGTCACCATCGAGCCGTTCGTGGTGATCGGCCCCGGCGTCACCATCGCCGACGGCGCGGTGATCCATTCGTTCTCGCACATCGTGCAGGCCTCGATCGGCAAGAAGGCGTCCATCGGTCCCTATGCGCGCCTGCGCCCCGGCACCTCGCTCGGCGACGGCGTTCGGATTGGCAATTTCGTCGAGACAAAAGCCGCGACGATCGAAGCCGGCGCCAAGGTCAACCATCTCTCCTATGTCGGCGACGCCCATGTCGGCGCCAACGCCAATCTCGGCGCCGGCACCATCACCTGCAACTACGACGGCTTCTTCAAGCACAAGACCACGATCGGCACCGGCGCCTTCGTCGGTACCAACTCCTCACTGGTGGCGCCGGTCAAGATCGGCAACGGCGCCTATATCGGTTCGGGCTCGGTGATCACCAAGGACGTGCCCGACGACGCGATGGCCGTGGAGCGCAGCCCGCAGAGCAACCGCGAGGGCGGGGCGGCAAGGTACCGCGAGATGAAGATGCGGGCCAAGGCTGAGAAAGAGGGTTAGGCACAGGGGTTGTTAAGCTTTCCGCCTAAGACTGTCTCAATCCGCAATACGGTTTTCGGTCGAAAATGCCGTGAATAGCCCGGCACATTGCGGACGCTCGCGAAACCCCTCCGCGACGCCATCGCAGCACGATTTAGCAATTTGGCTACCAATTGGTGCCAGCATTCCGCCATTGCGGATAGGTCGCGATCGGCGACTGCGAAATCCGAAAGGCTCTAACCCGACCAGCCCGGTTGGCGGTCTCTTTCCTTTGGAGAGGCCCACTATGTTCAAAGGCTTTGTAATGGCAGCCGTGATGCTGCTTGGTGCGTCGCAGCTAGATCAGTATCTCACCCATGGTCGGTATACTGATGCCGCCACATCGATGCTGAGGCAGATCAGGCACTCGTTCGGTATTTGACCTGCAACCCGGCTGGCATCGGCTGCATTGCGACCGCCACCTCGGTTGACGCCGAAAGGAACGCTTTAACCTTGATGAATATTCATTCAAGTTCCTGCAACCATCGGTCTCGCTCGGCGTCATGCTTCAGTGCGGAGCGGAGCGCATTTATGGATGACGACAGGGAACAGCGTGAACTTCAGGAGCGGGTGATGCGCTTCCGCGTGATGGAGCGCGAGGTCACTGACCCGCTTGCAATGGGGCTCCTGCACGACATCGTCACAGAATTGGAAGCGGCCCTGGAGAAGCCTGACAGGTAGTCATGCAAAGCCCGGCAGCCATTTTGGACTGCCGGGCGAAACGCAAATACTAGGTGAACTGAATGCCGCGCCGCTGCAATGCGGCTATTTTGATGCGGATTTCGGGACCGTCTATCCGGAAGAGTACGGGCGCGCACTTTCGTCCCGTTAGAACCGAACCCTCGCACCTTTGCGGGGCGGCGTATTTTGCGTACCGGCAGAGCGCGACTGTTTCTTTAAAGACAGCACTGTGCAAACCTTGATCGACGGACGCGCCTCCGTCGGTCCGTATGCGCGCCTGCGCCCCGGCACCTCGCTTGGTGAGGGCGTTCGGATCGGCAATTTCGTGGAGACAAAGGCCGCGACGCTCGAAGCGGGCGCCAAGGTCAACAATCTCTCCTATGTCGGGGGGAATTCGGTGCCAGTGCACTCAATTGCACTTCGCCAGCGGCAAGTTAAGTGCACTGTCACCGTAACCCGTGCAGCCGCCAGTCGAACGTCTCCATCTCGGCGCGGCGCTCGGCGTCGGGCCGCCAGTCGAACAGCACGCGAGTCTCGGTCTTCATTCCGTCGAGAGTCGAGCGCGAAGCGAATGACAAGCGCGCCTTGCGTGCCCGCAGCAACTGCAGAACCTCGGTACTGCCGTAAGTCAGGCTCCCCGTGAAATCGAAGGTCTTGCCGCTGTTGTCTGCGCGATAATGCGACTCGTCGGTATGCTGTTCGCGGCGCGGCGCGACCTCGACCACGAGATCGATGTCGCCGAGATCGTTGCTGTTAGTGAGATACGATCCGAACGCGGTGATCTTGTGTACGAAGAACACCAGCTCGTCGCGCTTATTGATCTCGTTGGCGCGTGCAATCAGGGCAGCGACTTCGGCGTCGGCCTTGGCGCGGTCGAAGCGTTTCGTCAGGTTCGCAGCCGCGACTTGCCGACCCTTCTGGCTGGTCTGGTATTTGGCTTTATCGAACTTGTGCTCCGGTTCGTGGGGTTCGAGGTAGCCCTCGGCGAGCAGCGCATCGAAGACGCGCTTGGCCTCGGCGGCCTTGATCGGCGTGAACTTGAAGCCCCAGATTTTGCAATATTGCTTGCGGTCATCAGAATCGCATCGCTGGCGAAGGGTCTTCGGGATTCTCGGATTGGCCTTGTGGGCGGCGTCCACCGTGCTGCGCCAATGCTCGTCGTTGAGGAACTCAAGCACCGTTTCCGCGTCGATTCGAAATACGTTGAGGTGGCGCATCAGGTCGCGCGCTTTCTTGACGGGCAGTCCGGCGATAATGTTGGAATCAAGTTTCATTTGGTCTGGGTGTTGTTCCCATTTGTGTGAACCGTCCTTCACTGCCAAGTGTCGTCGTCTGGATCAGGCTTCTCGGCGGATAGATGAACTGGATTGATATCTTCGATCACTGAAAGCGCTTCGCGAGCCCTGTTCTGATCTAGGCCGTCCCTATGAACTATTTGCGTGAAATACCTTTGCAGAAGTTTTCGGCGCCCCGCGTCGTCTGCCTCTCGCCAACTTAGATCACAGGCGCCAACCGACATCGGATGGGCTTTGAGCGGAGGTGCTTCGGGAATTGTTGTCACTGCAATCTGCCCCGACGTGGGGCGGCCCTGCCACATATCGCGGTCCGGTGTCCAAACAATCATCGCGTCTCTAAGCAACATCTGCAATTCCCTTCGGGTGACCTTGTTGCCTCAGATCACATTTTAAGCTCAGGGTACAGTAATGGTTGGCTTGATTGTAGCCAGCATTAACCTAAAGTAGAATCTACCAGAGCCCTATCGCGCTGGGCTGGTCAGGGCTGGTAATAATGGACCGATAAAGTGATTCCGACGCGGCAAGAGGGAGGGGCGTTGGCCAGTGACAATAGCATTGCGGGATAGCTCGCCAGAAGCAGTATTGCAGCTGCTGGACCAGCTAGAGAAAATTGAAGACCCGTTCAGTCCTGAATTTGAACATTTAGACTTGGGCGATTGGCCTCAAGTTCATGTCTACATACCTCATCCCGAGGTCTCATCCAGCATTACGCCCCCGTTCATGGAGGCGTTTCTTGAGCTACAGAAGCAAATCTACCGGTTGGCCGCTCAAGCCTCTGCAGGGGTGGCTGATAGCGGACAACTTTCTGAAGGGGTCAAAGCAGAACTCCAAATCAATGTCCTCGTTACAGATGGTAGCTCTAATCTCACGGCTAAACTGGAAAAAATCGTTCCGGGATTGTTGAAGCAAATGATTGGCAAACTGGATGGCAAGCGGGCGGCTATCGTCCTCGTATCTGTGGCCGCACTAGTAGGTGGTAACTGGGCGTTCAATGCGTGGCTCGAACAGCAGAAAGCCATCAAGATTGAGGAGTTGAAGAGCAAAGATCACATCGAGGCTTTGAAGGCACTCACCCTCAGCTCGACCGGCCAATTGGAAGCACTCAAGACAATTACCGGCGTGCTGGAGAAGCAGGGCGAGATTGGCAGCCGTGCGTTGGAGGCTATTACCGCCACGAACGATGCCTTGCTTAAAGCGGCATCCAAAACCTCCGAAAGCTCGATAAACGATACACATCTGACCCGGCAGGAAGCCGAGTTGCTGCGGACAACGCCAAGAAAGAAAGCCGAGCTCCGAATCGCGATCCAAAGGATGCGGGTGCTCGACATCAACACCAGCGATCCACATGAGCTGAGCGTCCTAATCAGCACTCCAGACAAGAAGCAGCAGTATCGGATTAAGTTCGGAGATACCCTGTTCTCGGACCCATCCCGAAAGGCGATCTTTGAGGCGCTAGATAGCCGGGACTCGATCTGGATGGAGATCGCCTTTCGCGAGATCGATGGCGAAGTGAAATCGGTTCAACTGTTGCGGACCACTAATCCACCCTCAGTTGCTGAGGCCACCGACTCCGAAGAATAGAACCAGTGGTCACCGTAATTCTGTCACCGTAGTTCCGGGTTTAGGTTGCGCCAGGTGGCTTGCCCTGAAACTGGATGTTGCACTTCTTTGCGATAGAGGCCTGCTCGATGGCAACCATTTGGCCCTTCATGTTGGCAAGCTCCGCTGCCGTCTGCTTGTCACCACCGACAAAGAATGCCGCCGGCCAGAACACAACTATGGCTGCTGCAGTAACTAGGCCGTCTTTGGTTCGTTGACTGTCTTGGGCACCAGACAACGTTGCCGCCCGGGTCGAAATCGCCTGCGCTTCGAGGCCCAGGTTGCTGGCAGGTGTATGCCTGATAAGTGACAGGCGAAACATAAGACGGCGCAATATCCGAAGCCGATGAGGCGCACCCACCCAACGCGGCGCCCAGCGCCACGATTCCCAGACTACGCATGTTTGAAATCTCCCCCGACCCGTCCTCATCCAACCGCAACCGGAGAGCGAGGGCAATAGCGGGGACGCTGCCCCGGTACTTTTACGGAGCTTTCCTGCTGCGCGGCACATCGTCTGGCGGAGAACACGGAAAAGGCCGACTCGAAATCGGTCCCTTGAATGGTGCACTTAATCCGACCGAGGTTGCTGGCGTGGTGCATTTTAAGCACTGTCACCGTAATTCGTAATTCGCTGGCACCGTAATTCGCAGCACGATTTAGCAATTTGGCTACCAATTGGTGCCAGCATTCCGCCATTGCGGATAGGTCGCGATCGGCGACAGCGAATTCCGAAAGGCTCTAACCCGACCAGCCCGGTTGGCGGTCTCTTTCCTTTGGAGAGGCCCACTATGTTCAAAGGCTTTGTAATGGCAGCCGTGATGCTGCTTGGTGCGTCGCAGCTAGACTAGTATCTCACCCATGGTCGGTATACTGATGCCGCCACATCGATGCTGAGGCAGATCAGGCACTCGTTCGGTATTTGACCTGCAACCCGGCTGGCATCGGCTGCATTGCGACCGCTCGTTAGAGCGTTTTCCAGCGAAGTGGACACCGGTTCGCGTCAAGAAAACGCGTCAAAACAAAAGACTAGAGCTCGTTCTGATTCAATCAGAACGGAAAATGCTCCGGCCACTCGGTTGACGCCGAAGGGAACGCCTTAACCATTGATGAATGGAAACGGCCCCTGGAGCAGCCTGACAGGTAGTCATGCAAAGGCCCGGCAGCCATTTCGGACTGCCGGGCCAAACGCAAATACTAGGTGAACTTACTAGGTGAACTGAATGCCGCGCCGCTGCAATGCGGCTATTCTGATGCGGATTTCGGAACTGTCTATCCGGAAGAGTACGGGCGCGCACTCAGAGAAGAATCTTCAGAGGGGAGTCGTGAGAGAGGAGCCGATCCGAACGGACGTGACTTAACCTCTGAGCTTCGTCTCGTCTTCTAACTCCCGAAGTCGATCGATCTGCATTTTGAAGTGCGCGGGTATCTCTCGATCTTCCTTTATCGACGCTCGTAGTCTTTCGCCAATCTTTTGAACGATCGCGCGACTGTGTCGGGAGTCAATCTCAACAGTGTTTCGCTTGACAGTGTTTCGCATAGCAGTTCTCCAGCCCGCACGGCCCAACGACGCCCGACAGCAATATCGAGGGCCTTCTTCCTGCTCGCAGATAAGACGGAGACCGCCGCCTTTGGCTATCTTGCGCGAGCGCTTGTTCTTGAACAGCGGGTCCGAAGACCTTTGGCTATCCGCGACATGCGCCGTTCATTGACGGCGGGCGGCGGTCTCGGATTAACAATTCCGCCATGGGGACTTTCGTTCCGGTTCCATTAACGGTTGTTCAGCTTTCTTCAGGGAACTGCGAATTTCTTCAGGGAACTGCGAACTACGGCAAGCGATCCCATGCTTGGTCTCCAATCTCCATTGGAAGGCCGCTTCGCATATGGGCCCGTCCTCGTTGCGCACCGAGATCGCCAGGCGGGGGCAGCCTTCACGGCGAACCGTATCGCGCGCGAGATCAGCAAGGGAGAGGGAGACTTCGCGCCGTACTGAGGCCATGTCGGGCAGGATCATGCCGTCTTCGTCAGGAGTTAGTTCGCCATCAGCAATAACATCGAAAAAGTACCGGCCCATGTGAGCGCTCCTGGTCATGGCGGGAGCGCGGTGGCGTCTCTCAGTCACCGATAAATTGCCGTGTTGACCGTGCGGTGATCCATGGCAATCTCTGGCACTGCGGTATGTTCCAAAGAACTGACGACGAATTGCAGTCCAGCACAGTCACCGTAATTCCACGCGCGTTGTAGTTCGGTTGTGTCTCAGTTTGAATTTTTTGGGAGGTAGCTTTGCCGGAAGTGCTCCACGGCACCATCAATTTGAACCCAATCATGTTTCGACTGTTCGAAAACCGATATGACGGGGGCCGGGTATTTTGGTTCTGCCATCGCGCCGACCGCAACGGCGATCAGCGCGGGCAGATTGCTGAGTTTCCAGTAGACTGTTGAGCCGCACTGTGGACAAAAATAGTTATGAATTTTCCCGCCGCTTGCGGCGGCGTGCGTGAACTCCTTTGAGGTCCCCGAGATGGTGACAACATCGGCGGGGTAATAAGCGCCTACACCGAACGGCGCGCCGGTTCGGCGTTGGCAGTCGATGCAATGACAAGCAACGACTATCTTGGATGGTTCTTTTGGAAGCGAGAGCGTGACTGCACCGCAGCTGCATCGAGCGTCAGCCATTCGAATTATCCTCCAGTTGCTTCCGAGCAGGCAAAGCTTACCGCGAAGGGACGATGGGCCATTCGACCGATGACGGTAAAATCGATCTGATCGAACTTTATGGGGCTCTATTGCTCCGTCAAAGCTCGCACATCAGAATTACGCAGAATTACAGTGACAGCACTGTCATCGTAATTCCGATGCGGGGCAGCCTGAGGCCGGAGTTACAACGGCCGCCGCGACTGATACGCACGCCGACCGCGCCGGATCGCAAGTGCGATGTAGGCGATGCCGATTGCAACCGCGATCAGCGCACCAAGGGCGACGGCGATCGCGATCCCGCCAAGCATTATCAGCACATCCACGTGAGGCCCCCGCCCTGCAAATAAACATAAAAATTTTTGTTGGTAACTGTCATCGTGATGCAACCACTACGATAGCCGCCCAGGGCGCCCATAGGGAAGTGACCGTGCATTTAATTCCGCTCGGTCAAGCCTGCGCGCACAAACTAATTTCCTGAACCAAATCAAACTGATGCTACCCGTCCAGCCTCATCCGAAAAAATATTCCGCTTTCGCTGCAGGCCAAATCACCGCTATCACTCCGGCCATCCACCCCGGCAAGAGGGGCGTATCGCGATCGTCACGGACGCGGGGTTGGATGCGGTGGACGCAGCGGCGTCGGGCGCGATCGTGGTCGCAGGGCGGGTTCTCCCGTGAGTGATCCAACGTTTGCGCAGACGACCGGCGTTTCAAGGCCTTCGCCTTTAGCTTCGGCCGGCATCTCGCCGGTCGGAGTGGCGTGGAGGCGCTGCGTACGGCGAAGTCGTGTGGTTCTGGCATCCGTGGCTGATGTCAAGCCAGCGGAGACGCGTCGGCCCGACCGGGCTTAGACAAATCTCAATCCGCTGGTGACGGTGACAAAAAGGAATTCGTCGCCGGGAAGAGCACGAAGTAAGCCGTAAAGCCATTGCGCAGGGAATGCCGGATTGCCTCCGCTGAACCTGTATGCTCGTGTGCGTTTCCTTCTACCCATTGCACACGGGACCGCGGGTGCAGCGCGCATCCGGCATTCCCTGCTCCCTCTCTTTCGGGGAGACCAAGGTCAAAGCTCGGGCAGCTCATGCCGCGAGATCGCGGTCCCGTATTCCGCTCGCCTCGCGGACGTGACAGGTTAAGCCCTGGTCAGGCGGGCCGTTAAGCTTTCCGCTTAAGACTGTCTCAATACGCAACAATTATTGAGTATCTGTCGGACTGCATTTCTCGTTAAGAGAATCCCGGGTTGCGACGCTATTCGTCGATTTGGGGAAATAGAACCGCATGTGCGGCATTGTCGGCATTCTTGGGAAAGCTCCGGTCGCGGAGCTGTTGGTGGATTCACTCAAGCGGCTTGAATATCGCGGTTATGATTCCGCAGGCGTCGCCACGCTGGAAGGCGGTCACCTCGCGCGCCGCCGCGCCGAGGGCAAGCTGAAGAACCTCGAAAAGCGGCTGGGTGCCGAACCGCTCAAGGGCCACACCGGAATCGGGCATACCCGCTGGGCGACCCACGGTAGGCCGACCGAGAACAACGCGCATCCGCATGCGACCGATCGCGTCGCCGTGGTTCACAACGGCATCATCGAGAATTTCCGCGAGCTGCGCCAAGCGCTCGAGAAGAAGGGGACGGTGTTCAAGACCGAAACCGATACCGAGATCGTTCTGCACCTGGTCGACAGCCTGCTGCAGCAGGGCATCAAGCCGGTCGAGGCGGTGAGGGCGGCGCTGTCGGAATTGCGCGGCGCGTTCGCGCTCGGGTTCATCTTCTCAGGCGACGACGATCTGATGATCGGCGCCCGCAACGGCCCGCCGCTCGCGATCGGTCACGGCGACGGCGAAATGTATCTGGGGTCGGACGCGATCGCGCTCGGGCCGTTCACTGACACCATCAGCTATCTCGAAGACGGCGACTGGGTGGTGCTGACGCGCAAGGGCGCTGTCATCTACGACAAGACCAACGCGATCGTTCACCGCGATGCGGTCAAGCACAGCGCCGCGACCTCGCTGGTCGACAAGGCGAACTACCGCCATTTCATGGCCAAGGAAATCCATGAGCAGCCGGAAGTGGTCGGCCACACGCTGGCGCGCTACATCGACATGGCGAGCGAGCGCGTCATCCTGCCGGTCAAGCTGCCGTTCGATTTCAGGGACATCCAGCGCATTTCGATCACGGCCTGCGGCACCGCGAGCTATGCCGGCTACGTCGCCAAATACTGGTTCGAGCGGCTGGCGCGCATTCCGGTCGAAGTCGATGTCGCCTCCGAATTCCGCTACCGCGAGGCGCCGTTGCGCAAGGGGGATCTCGCGATCTTCATTTCGCAGTCGGGCGAAACCGCCGACACGCTGGCAGCGCTGCGCTACGCCAAGGCCCAGGGCGTCCACACCGTATCGGTCGTCAACGTGCCGACCTCGACGATTGCGCGCGAAAGCGAAACCGTGCTGCAGACGCTGGCCGGTCCCGAAATCGGCGTCGCCTCGACCAAGGCGTTTACCTGCCAGTTGATGGTGCTGGCCTCGCTCGCGGTCGCGGCCGGCAAGGCGCGCGGCGAATTGTCGGATGAGGACGAGACAAAACTCGTCCACGGCCTCGTCGAGATTCCGCGGCTGATGACGGCGGCGCTGACATCGGAACCGCAGATCGAAAAACTGGCGCGCGACATCTCGAAATCAAAGGACGTGCTCTATCTCGGGCGCGGCACCAGCTATCCGCTGGCGCTGGAAGGCGCGCTGAAGCTGAAGGAAATTTCCTACATCCATGCCGAGGGCTATGCCGCCGGCGAACTCAAGCACGGGCCAATCGCGCTGATCGACGAGAACATGCCGGTCGTGGTGATCGCGCCGTTCGACCGGGTGTTCGAGAAGACCGTTTCCAACATGCAGGAAGTCGCGGCCCGCGGCGGCAACATCATCCTGATGACCGACGCCAAGGGCGCGGCGGAAGCCACCATCGAATCCCTGGTCACCATCGTGCTGCCCGACATGGCGGCGGCGTTCACCCCGATGGTCTATGCCATCCCGGTGCAGTTGCTGGCCTATCATACCGCGGTGGTGATGGGCACCGACGTCGACCAGCCGCGAAATCTCGCGAAATCGGTAACGGTCGAATAGTCAAGTCAATCGGTTGTCACGTTGGCCCTTCAAAAATCTGCTAGGATGGCTTAGCTGGAACAAGCCGGCTGCTCCGACCTGGAACCACGATGAACCGCGAAGAACTGCCCCCGACCGCGTCCCCGGAGGAACCCCCGCCGGAGCCGCACCACGCCGGCCTAATGGCCCGTTTTCGGAACTATTTTCTGACCGGACTGGTTGTCGCAGGGCCGGTCGCGATCACGTTTTATCTGACCTGGTGGTTCGTGAACTGGGTCGACAATCTTGTCCGCCCGTTCGTGCCGACGGTCTATCGGCCCGAAACCTACCTGCCGTTCGGCTTGCCCGGTTCGGGGCTGATCGTCGCCGTGGTTGCGCTGACGCTGCTCGGTTTCCTCACCGCCAACCTGATCGGGCGGACGCTGGTCGATCTCGGCGAACGCCTGCTCGGCCGCATGCCGGTGGTGCGCGCGATCTATCGCGGCCTCAAGCAGGTGTTCGAGACGCTGTTCTCGGGCAAGGGGTCGAGCTTTCGCAAGGTCGGCCTGGTCGAATTTCCCTCGCCGGGGATGTGGTCGATCGTTTTGATCTCGCAGTCGCCGAGCGTGAACATCGCCAGCCAGCTTCCCGGCGAGGAAGAGCATATCTCGGTTTTCCTGCCTTGCGCGCCGAACCCGACCACCGGTTTCTTCTTCTACGTGCCGAAGAGCAAGATCATCGAAGTCGACATGAGCACCGAAGACGCCGCGACCCTGATCATGTCGGCCGGCGTGGTGCAGCCCGGCTCCGATCCGCAGAAACGGAATGCCGCCGCCCTGGCCGGCATGGCGAACGCGGCGCGCGTGGCCAATTCGGCTGCCGGGTTGAAGCCGGCTCCGGCAAAAGTGAAGGTGGAGTAGACGGGCCGAAATCATGAAGATCGAAGGCATCATTCCCGTGATGATCACGCCGTTTGCCGAAAACGGCCAGATCGACTATCCGGGCCTCGGCCGGCTGGTGGAATGGTACATCGACAATGGTTCGGATGCGCTGTTTGCAGTCTGTCAATCCAGCGAAATGCAGTATCTCAGCCTGGAAGAACGCGTCGAACTCGCCGCCTTCGTCAGGAAAGCCGCAGCCGGCCGCGTCCCGGTGATCGCTTCCGGCCACATCAGCGAAAGCCTGGATGACCAGCTTGCCGAGCTGACGGCGATTGCCGCCACCGGAGTTGACGGCATGGTGCTCGTCTCCAACCGTCTCGATGCCAGGCGGGAAGGCGGCAGCAGGTTCATCGACGATCTGACCTGGCTGCTCGACCGGTTGCCGAAGCAAATGCCCCTCGGTCTCTACGAGTGCCCGGCCCCCTATCGCCGCTTGCTCAGCGATGATGAACTGACCTTCTGCGCCGGTACCGGCCGCTTTGTCATCCTCAAGGACGTATCCTGCGACCTCGAAACGGTGAGACGCCGGGTGGCGCTGACCAGGGGAACGCCGCTTGCCATCGTCAACGCCAATGCGGCGATTGCCTTCAATGCGATGAAAGCCGGTTCGCGAGGGTTCACCGGCGTGTTCACCAACTTCCATCCCGATCTCTACAAGTGGATGATGATCGAGGCGGCCGCCCATCCGGCACTGGCGGACGAACTTTCCGTCTACCTTGCGCTGTCGGCGATGGCCGAACCGATGGGCTATCCGAAGCTCGCAAAGCTCTACCACCAGCGTCTCGGGACGTTCGCCTGCACCGACAGCCGTGCCGTCACCTTCGATATCCACGAAAAATTCTGGGCGCTCGACGCGCTGCTGGACAAGATCGTCGAGGGCACCGAGCACTACCGGCGGCGCATTGCCATGGCTGATGCGAGCAGGACTTATCCCGCGCCGATCAGCGGCACGGCTTCATCGCGCTCATACAGGTAAAGCAAACAGCGCAGCGCCTCGCCGCGCTCGCCCTTGAGTTTTGGATTGTCCTTCATGATACGAAGCGCCTCATCACGCGCCTGCGTGATCAGCTGGGCGTGCACGTCGGAACGGGCGATGCGATAGCCGGGCAGGCCGCTCTGGCGGATGCCGAGCACGTCGCCTTCGCCGCGCAGCTTCAGGTCTTCTTCGGCGATCCGAAAGCCGTCGGTGGTCTCGCGGATCACCTTCAGCCGCGCCTTCGACATTTCGCCGAGCGGCTCCTTGTAGAGCAGCAGGCAGGTTGACGCCTCCGAGCCGCGCCCGATCCGGCCGCGCAACTGGTGCAATTGCGCAAGCCCGAAGCGTTCGGCGTTCTCGATCACCATGATGGTCGCGGCGGGGACGTCGACGCCGACCTCGACCACGGTGGTCGCCACCAGTAGCCCGATCTCGTGGGCGGCGAATTGCGCCATCACGCGGTCCTTCTCCGTGCCCTTCATCTGCCCGTGGACGAGACCAACCCTGTCACCGAAGCGCTGCTGCAGCTTTTCAAACCGTTCCGTCGCGTTGGTGAGGTGCCCGGTGCCTTCGGCTTCCGATTCCTCCACCAGCGGGCAGATCCAGTAGACCAGTTTGCCGGCCTGCAGCGCGCGGCCGACGCCATCCGTCACCTCGTCGAGGCGGCTGGCGGGAACCGCGCGGGTGTCGATCGGCTGACGGCCGGCCGGTTTTTCGCGCAGTTCGGAGACGTCCATATCGCCAAAGTATGTGAGCACCAGCGTGCGCGGGATCGGCGTCGCGCTCAGGACCAGCACGTCGACCGCTTCGCCCTTGTTGGTCAGCGCGAGCCGTTCGCGCACGCCGAAACGGTGCTGCTCGTCGACCACGGCGAGCGCGAGTGCCTTGAAGATCACGTCGTCCTGGATCAGCGCATGGGTGCCGACCAGGAAATCGATCTCGCCGGCTTCGAGATGGGCGAGGATTTCGCGCCGCTCCTTGCCCTTTTCGCGGCCAGTCAGGATCGCCACGCGCAAGCCGGCGCGTTCGGCCAGCGGCGCGATGGTCTTGATATGCTGGCGGGCGAGAATTTCGGTCGGTGCCATCAGTGCGGCCTGCTTGCCGGCCTCGATGACCGCAGCGGCAGCGAGCAGCGCCACCACCGTTTTGCCGGAGCCGACGTCGCCCTGCAGCAGCCGCAGCATCCGCACCGGCTGACGCAGATCCTCGGCGATGGCGGCCATCGCCTCGCGCTGCGAGGACGTCAGCGCATAGGGCAGCGCGTCGATGATCTTGTGGCGCAGATGGCCGTCGCCGGCGTTGCGATCGCCGGCCGGGCGCCGCAACTGCGCGCGCACCAGCGCCAGCGCCAGTTGACCCGCCAGCAGTTCGTCAAACGCAAGCCGCGACCAGAACGGGCCATCGGGCAGGATGTCGGTGAGTTCGAGCGGCACATGCACGCGGTTCAGCGCTTGGCTGATCGGCGGAAAGCTGCAGCGCCGAATGACTTCCGGGCTGATCCACTCGGGCAGTTCCGGCAGCTTTTGCAGCGCCTGTGCGATCGCGCGGCGCAGCGAACCCAGCGCCAGGCCTTCCGTGAGCGGATAGACGGGATCGATGCCGCTGAGCTTTGCAAATCCGGCCTCATCGACGACGCGGTCCGGGTGCACGATCTGCGGAATGCCGTCATACATTTGCAGCGTGCCGGACACGTAGCGCTTCTCGCCGACCGGCAGCAGCTTTTCGACATAGCCGGGCTTGGCGCGGAAGAACGTCAGCACCACGTCGCCGGTATCGTCTGAGGCATAGACGAGGTAGGGCGCTCGGGAATTGCGCGGCGGCGGCCGATGGCGGTTCACGGTGACCTCCAGCGTCACCACGGTTCCCTGCACCGCCTCGCGGATCTTCGGCCGCGCCCGGCGGTCGATCACGCTGGCCGGCAGGTGCAACAAGAGGTCGACCAGCCGCGGCGTCTCATCGCGCGACAGCAGATAGCGCAACAGCTTGTCCTGCTTCGGCCCGACACCGGGAAGACCCGTGACCGGCGCAAACAGCGGATTGAGCAGGGTGGGGCGCATCGGCTCTCTCATCGCACATCGTGCGTCATGCGCGGGCTTGACCCGCGCATCCATCTTCAAAAGAGGATGGATTGCCGGGTCAAGCCCGGCAATGACGAGGTAGTTGATAATTGCGTGCAGCAAGGGCTGACATTGCCGATCCCGACCGCTATATCAACCCCGCCCGGCACGTCCGGGCTTTTGGCGTTCGAAATGGAATGGGACAATGACGGGTACGACACGGTCAAGCGGCGGCCTCGACGACCGCCGCAAGCGGCTTTTATTCCGCTGCTGGCATCGCGGCACCCGCGAGATGGATCTCATCCTTGGACGCTTTGCGGATGCCGAGATATCCGCCATGCGCGATGATGATCTGGCCGAACTGGAACGCCTGATCGAGGTGCCCGATCCCGATCTCTACGCCGCGCTGATCGGCGACACGCCGCTCGATCCGGAATATGCGACCGCGCTGTTCGACCGCATCAAGGCGTTTCGCGCCGTGGATCACGACGCATGAAGGCGCCTGTCAAATCACCCGCTGCACTGCTTGCTGCCAGCCGCGCGCTGACCTTTGCCAATGTCGCCGAGGGCGCAGAGGGGCTTGTCATCTCGGACCTCGCGCGCGCCGTCGCCGCGAAGCCGAAACCGCCGACCGTGAGCCTTGCGGTCGTCTGCCGCGACGGCCCGCGCATGCAGCAGCTTGCGCGGGCGCTGGAGTTCTTCGCCCCCGATTTGCCCGTGATGCAGTTTCCGGCCTGGGATTGCCAGCCCTATGACCGGGTGTCGCCGCACGGCGGCATCCTGGCGCAGCGCCTGACCACGCTGGCGCGGCTGTCGCGCCTGCAGGGCAGTGACAAGCCACTGATCGTGCTGACGACCGTCAACGCCATCGTGCAGCGCGTGCCTGCGCGCGAGGTGGTGGCGGCGCAGGCGCTCTCAGTGGCGCCCGGCCATGTCGTGCCGATGGACTCGATCGTCGCCTGGCTGGAGCACAACGGCTACAACCGCTCCTCGACCGTGCGCGAGCCCGGCGAGTATGCCGTTCGCGGAGGTATCCTCGATCTGTTTCCGGCCGGGCTCGACCAACCCGTGCGATTCGACTTCTTCGGCGACGCTCTCGAATCGATCCGTACGTTCGATGCGGAAACCCAGCGTACGCTGCTCGACATGCGCGCGCTCGATCTGGTTCCGGTATCGGAATTCCAACTCGTTACCGAAACCATCCGTCGATTTCGCATGGGCTATGTCGCCACTTTCGGCGCGCCGCAGCGCGACGATCTGCTTTATGAAGCCGTCAGCGAGGGCCGACGCCATCCCGGCATGGAGCATTGGCTGCCGCTGTTCCAGGAGCGGATGGACACGCTGTTCGATTATCTCGACGGCGCGCCGGTCGCGATCGAGCCGCAGAGCGAGGACGCCGCGCGCGAACGCTTCAAGCAGATCGAGGACTATTATGAGGCCAGGCGCGAGGCGCTGGAACACCCGGGCTCCGGTGCGATCTACAAGCCATTGCCGCCGGACCGGCTCTACCTGACGGAACCCGAGTGGACCACGCGCCTCGGTGAGGCGGCAGTGGCGCGGCTTACGCCATTTGCGGTGCCTGAGGGCAGCGCCGATGTGTTCGACGCCGGCGCGCGGCAAGGCCGCAACTTCACGCCCGAACGTGCCGACGGTTCGGTCAACGTGTTCGAGGCTGTCGTGGCGCACGTGCTGGCGTTGCAAGCGCAACGCAAGAAGGTGGTGATCACGCTGTGGAGCGAAGGCTCCCGTGACCGCATGGGCAGCATGCTCAGGGATCACAAGCTCGCCAACCTCACCAGCGTCAACACCTGGCGCGCGGTACAGGCA
Organism: Bradyrhizobium sp. AZCC 2176; assembly: GCF_036924645.1. Classification (NCBI taxonomy): domain Bacteria; kingdom Pseudomonadati; phylum Pseudomonadota; class Alphaproteobacteria; order Hyphomicrobiales; family Nitrobacteraceae; genus Bradyrhizobium; species Bradyrhizobium sp. AZCC 2176. The sequence continues at coordinate 5,833,286 of NZ_JAZHRX010000001.1, forward strand.
ACGCCGCGCAACGAGGCCATGCTGGCGGTCGTCGGCATGGAAAGCGGTTTCGAGACCGATGAATTCGCTGTCATCAGCGAGCAGGACATTCTCGGCGACCGCCTGGTGCGGCCGCGCAAATCGAGCCGCAAGCTCGACAACTTCATCTCGGAGGTCACCAGCCTTGCGACCGGCGATCTCGTGGTTCACGTCGAGCACGGCATCGGGCGCTTTGTCGGGTTGCAGACCATCGAGGTCGGCGGCGCGCCGCATGACTGCCTCGAATTGCATTATGCCGCGGAAACAAAGCTGTTCCTGCCGGTCGAGAATATCGAACTGCTGTCGCGCTACGGCTCTGACCACGCCAATGTCGAACTCGACAGGCTGGGCGGCGGTGGCTGGCAGGCGCGCAAGGCGAAACTCAAGAACCGTATCCGCGAGATCGCCGGCGAACTGATCAAGATCGCGGCCGAGCGGCATTTGCACGAAGCGCCGAAAATGCCGGTGCAGCCGCATGTCTATGACGAGTTCTGCGCGCGCTTCCCCTATGAGGAAACCGAGGACCAGTTGGGGGCCATCACGTCCACGCTGAAAGACCTCGAAAGCGGCCGTCCGATGGACCGGCTGATCTGCGGCGACGTCGGCTTCGGCAAGACTGAGGTAGCGCTGCGCGCGGCGTTTGCGGTCGCGCTCGACGGCAAGCAGGTCGCCGTCGTGGTGCCGACCACGCTACTGGCGCGCCAGCACAGCAAGAATTTTGCGGAACGCTTCCGCGGCTTTCCGGTCAACGTCGCGCAGGCCTCACGCCTGATTCCAGCCAAGGAACTGACGCAGGTCAAGAAGGGGCTGACGGAGGGCAATGTCGACATCGTAATCGGCACCCATGCGCTGCTCGGCAAGTCGATCAAGTTCCGCGATCTCGGCCTTCTGATCGTCGACGAGGAACAACACTTCGGGGTTAGCCACAAGGAGCGGCTGAAGCAACTTCGTGCCCAGGTGCACGTGCTGACGCTGAGCGCCACGCCAATCCCGCGGACGCTGCAACTGGCGCTGACCGGTGTCCGCGACCTCTCGATCATCGCTTCGCCGCCGGTCGACCGGTTGGCCGTGCGCACCTTCGTGGCGCCGCACGATCAGCTTATGATCCGCGAGGCGTTGCTGCGCGAACGCTACCGTGGCGGGCAGGCGTTCTACGTGGTGCCGCGGATCGAGGACCTCGCCAGCGTCAGGGATTTCCTCGACAAAAATGTGCCGGAGATGAAGGTCGCAGTCGCCCACGGCCAGATGCCGCCGACCGTGATCGAAGACATCATGTCGGCGTTCTATGACGGCAAATACGACATCCTGCTCTCGACCACGATCATCGAGTCCGGCCTCGATATTCCGACCGCCAACACGCTGATCGTGCATCGCGCAGACATGTTCGGGCTGGCGCAGCTCTATCAGTTGCGCGGCCGGGTGGGGCGCTCGAAGCTGCGGGCCTATGCGCTGTTCACGCTACCGCCGCAGCAGAAGATCACAGCGCAGGCCGAGCGGCGGTTGAAGGTGCTGCAGTCGCTGGAAACGCTGGGCGCGGGCTTTCAGTTGGCCTCGCACGACCTCGATATCCGCGGTGCCGGCAATCTGCTCGGCGAAGAGCAGTCCGGCCACATCAAGGAAGTCGGCTTCGAGCTCTATCAATCGATGCTGGAGGAGGCGATCCTCAATCTCAAGGCCGGCGTAGTGGAGCCTGCCGCGGACCGCTGGTCGCCGCAGATCACCATCGGCATGCCGGTGCTGATCCCTGAGGATTACGTCAACGACCTCGCCGTGCGGCTGTCGCTGTACCGGCGGCTGGCCGATCTCGAAACCGACGAGGAGATCGACAATTTCGCCGCCGAGATGCGCGACCGTTTTGGCGTATTGCCGGACGAAGTCCGCTATCTCTTCAAAGTCGCCGCGATCAAGGCCTATTGCCGGCGCGCCAATGTCGAGAAGGTCGACGCCGGACCAAAGGGCGCGGTGATATCGTTCCGTGAGAACAAATTTGCGCAGCCGGACCGGCTGGTGTTCTTCATCCGCCAGCACGGTCAGGCCGCCAAGGTGCGGCCCGACATGAAGGTGGTGTTCCTGCAGACGTGGAAGACGCCGGAAGAGCGGCTGATGGGCACGACCGAGATTTTGCGGCAGCTCGCCAATCTCGCCGAGAGCAAGAAGGCGGCGTAGGTGGTCGGAAGGTAGGAAAGCGAAGCTTGCCCACCCTACGGACTGGCGTGGCGCACTTTCACGACGCCGCGCGATGCGCTTCTTCCTGAAGCCGCGACCGCAACGACTTCGCGGAATCATTCGGCAGCAGCGTTGCGACCGTGACGGTCGGTTCCGAGCGTGCGGCGCACGTGCCGTGGCTGGTATGGCGCATCACGCTCGACAGCCGCCGCGCGATGGTGTGTGCCGTCTTCAGGTCGGTTTCGGCAAAGACCACGACCACCGAGCCGTCTTGCTGGGCGGCGCCGAAATCCATTTGCCGCATCAAGCGGCTGATGATTCGCGCGCCATCGAATTGCGCGCGGGGATGCTCGGGATCGAACGCAAAGCGTGCGACCGACAATCCGCCGCCGCGCTGCTGGGTCTGGTAGATGGCGCTGGCGAAGTCGCGCTCGAAGGCGTCAGGGGTGAGCAGGCCGGTCCGCGCGTCGATCAGGCCATCGGCGTCGATGGCCTTCAGCGTGCGACTCAGATTTGCTTCGAAGGCATGCTGGCGGATCAGCGGCAGCGCGGTCGCCACCACCTGGGCGGCGTCGGTGGGAACGATCTCGAGGTTGGGCAGATCGTAGGCCGGCGCCAGATCGTTTGCCGTCACGACCACGGGAAGGTTGCGGAAACGGGCATCCTCCGTCAGCACGGTGAGGAAGGCGTCGACCACGCGCAGGCTGAAACCTTCACCAAGCACGATGCCGTCGATGTCTCTGACATTGAGATGCTTCGCCGCCGCCTCGATCGAGAGCGCGCCGACTACGCCGGTGCGCTCGCCAAGCGCGACCGACAATGTCGGATAGGCGCCGCCGCGGCCGATCAACAGCACGGTGGCGTCGCGCGCCGGATCGATATCCGACAGCGCCATCGGCGTTGCCGGCACCAGCCGGCGCATCACGGTCGCATGCAACGACCGCACGCGTAGCGCGGCACGCAGGCGGGCCACCAGACGGTCGGCACCGCCTTGGGGTTGGGAGGATTGGGTTTGCGAGGTTCGGCTCTGAAAGAAGGGAATGACGTTGTCTGGATTTGGGACCCGCGGATCGACCGCGATCATCGGCAGATAAGGCTGGCGAGCCGCAACCCGCGCTGCCAGCTCCGCCAGTCCGGCTGCATCGGCGTCGGAGGTGGCAGCCAGCACGGCGGCCGGTTGCACTTGCTCGACGGCCCGCACCGCGTCCATCCACTCGGTCTCGACCACCGGAAACAGCCTCGCGAGGTCGAGCGTGGCGGCGAAGGACGGCCGTCTCGCGTTCGACACGACGAGGATCGGACCTTGCTGGGACATCTTGAGAACTCGGATCAGCCGCACGTCTGGAGCCGGCGATCCTAGTTCGCGGCGCTTAATGCGGCGTCAACGCCGCCCCTGCCGGAGGTTCTCAGGCCGCACTGCTCCGGTCGCGAAATGCTTCCACCATCAATGGGTTAAGACCAAGTTCTGTCAGCGCGTCCCGGGCGCGCGCGTTGTCGAGCGCGCGGCCGGCGAGCCGGTGGCCGCTGAGGCGGTCGGGCAGCGCGGTCAGGAGCGCGCCCTGGCCGAGCCGCCGCGCCCACTCCTGCAGGTCCTGCGCCAGGAACCGGTAGCCGCCGACAGTCATGACGCCGGACGGTGGCGCGGTGACATTGATCGTGCCAGTCGCGCGGTCCAGCCGCGCCGCGTAATCCGTATCGACGTAGTCGCGCGGCGGCGAGGCGATCAGGGAGTCACTCGGCGGCGGAGGCGGCGCATAGGCCGCAACCGGCACCATCGGCCCGCGCAGTCCCAGCGTGCCGCGTGGCGTCAGCAGCACCTCGCCTGCGATCGACGATCCCGGCAATTCGCGCGGCGCGCCGTGGGGGCCGGGCTTGATCAGGGCCGGCGAGCCGTCCTCCGCGATCCGGCGGGCGCCGAACAATCCGGCCTCGCCGAACAGATAGACATCGGTCAGCGTCGCCTGTTGCGCGGACCAGCATGCGCTGGAGCCGACCTGTTCGGGCGTGCGCCACAGGCCGATGACGTTGCGCAGGCTTGGCATCCGCGCGGCGAGGTCCATTTCGTCCAGCCGCAACGCCAATTGAGCAGGCGCGATCAGCGTGTCGCAGGCCTGCTCGTTGATCTGCTCCTCCAGCACCTCCTCGTCGAACGGATGGTGCAGCACCAGCGTTCCGCCCGACAGCAGCCAGACCGCCAGCGACGAGGCGAGGCCGGCAAACGACATCGGCGAGAACGCCGACAGGACGGTTGCGCCCTGCGGCACGTCGCTTTCGAGCGACATCGCAAGGCCGCCGGCAATCAGGCCGAGATGGGCGCGGGGGACCGGCCGGAAGCCGTCCGAGGTGACGTCGAAGGAAATCAGCGCCGCCTTGCGGCCGTCCTGGATCACGGGACGCGTGGTCAGGGATTCCCGGAAAATCGCGTTGTCGAGTGAGGCCATGCCTTCGGGCAGGTCGCTGCCGAAGCCGCAGACATGGCGGATCGAGAACGCTTCGGCGGCGGCGTTCATGGCGATGTCCGAATAGACCACGCCGTCGACCTTGCCCGTGGTCACGATCGCCCGCGCGGCAGTGCGGTTGAGCGTCATGGTCAATTCCGACTGCCGCCAGAGCAGCGGCAACACCGCGACGACAAGGCCGGCGCGGAAGGCGGCAAGCACGGTGAGCGCGAATTCGATGGTGTTGGGCAGTTGAACCGCTATCACCGAATTGGATGGCAGGCCGGATTCGATGAAGTGCGCGGCCAGCGACGAGATCATGCGGTCGGCCTGCGCGAAGGTGAGACGCTTCGGCGGCTGGCCGGTGATGCGCTGCTTGTTGAGCGGATCGACCAGCGCCAGCGCATCCGGCTTCCGCGCCAGGTTCCGTTTGAACAACGTATCGAGCGTTGGCGAGGCGGTGGGCTGGGTCACGGCGTTACTTCGGCTCTGTCACGAGGGCTGCATCAGTTTGCGAGTTCATTTGGCGAGTTCACTTCGCTTCCGGCTTCTGCCACCAGGTTTCCGGCAGATAGCCCGTCAACGCGGTCGCTGCAGGCCGTTCTATCCGATTCCATCGCGCGATCCATTGCTCCTGCACGTTAATAACGGGGATGGCGTAGAAGCCCGATATCAGGGCGCGATCGAGCGCCCGTACCGCGGAGACGAAGGCGGGGCGCTCGCGCGCCTCAAGCAGCGCCGCAATCAGGGCGTCTATGGCCGGCTCCTTGGCCCCCATGTAATTCCGCGTGCCGGGAATGTCGGCGGCCTGGCTGCCCCAGTAGAAGGACTGCTCGTTGCCGGGGGACAATGATTGATCCCAGCGGTTCTGCAGCATGTCGAACTCGTAGCCGAGCCGGCGCTGGTCGAACTGCACGGGATCGACCGCGCGCACGCTGGCATCGATGCCGGCGCGCTTGAGGTCGCGCTGATAGGCCAGCGCGATCCGTTCCTGATCGCGCGTCGTCACCAGGATTTCGAAGGTGACGGGGGTTTTGGTCGCACGCTGCCGCAACACGGTTCCATCGAGATCGTAGCCGGCTTCCGACAGCAATTTGAGCGCGCTGCGCAGCGTCGTGCGATCGCGCCCCGATCCGTCGGTGACGGGCAGGCGGTAACTGCCGTCCAGAATATCCGGCCGGATGCGCCCGGGGAATGGTTTCAAAAGCTCGCGCTCGCGATCGTCGGCGGGGCGGGTATAGGCCGACAGTTCGGACCCTGCGAAGAAGCCCGCGGCGCGCGCATAGAGCCCGAAAAAATAATTGCGATTGATCCACTCGAAATCGAACAGCAACGTCAGCGCCTGCCGCACCCGGATGTCGGCAAATACCGGACGCCGCGTGTTGAACACCAGGAATTCCGCTGGCTGCGGCATCCCGGTCTTGATGGTATCGCGAATCACTTCGCCGTTGCGGGCCGCCGAAAAATCGTAGCCGTCGTGCCAGCGCAGCGGTTCGTGCTCGACGCGGAAGTCGTAGAGGCCGCGCTTGAACGCCTCGAACTGGCCATTGGATTCGCGATAGAAGTCGAGCCTGATCTCATCGAAATTCCACAAGCCGCGATTGACCGGCAGGTCGCGGCCCCAGTAGTCGGGATTGCGGGTCAGCGTGACGCTGGCTCCCGGCTTGACGGCGGTGACGCGATAGGGGCCCGAACCGATCGGTCCGGTCATCGTGGTTTCCTCGAACGTCGCGGGATCGACCGCGTGCCGCGGCAGGACCGGCATCAGGCCGAGGATCAGCGGCAGCTCGCGGTCATTGGCGCCGCCGAAATCAAACCGCACCGTGAGCGGATCGGGCGCCTCGGCCTTTGCGACTTTGGAATAGTACTGGCGGTGATTGGGACGGCCCTTGTCGCGCAGCAGGGCCCACGAAAACAGGACGTCCTCCGCCGTGACCGGCTTGCCGTCGGCGAAGCGCGCTTTGGGGTCCAGGTAGAAGGTCACATAGCTGCGCGCATCGTCGGTCTCGACGCTTTTGGCCAGCAAGCCATAGAGCGTGAAGGCCTCGTCATTGCCGCGCGCCATCAGGCTCTCGACCACAAAGCCCCTGATCTGCTGAACGGCTATGCCGCGAACGATCGAGGGATTGAGGCTGTCGAAGGTTCCAAGGAGGCCCCAGACCAGCCGCCCGCCCTTCGGCGCATCGGGATTGGCGTAGGGCATGTGGGTGAAACCGTCGGGAAGGGCCGGCGCGCCGTGCATCGCCAGCGCGTGGCTTTCGATCGCCCTCGCTTCGCCAACCGGCGCCACACCCAGCGCGAGGGCGATACAGGCCAGCACACGCAGGCGTATACGCCGGGAGACGGTCATAGACGGCCGCGAATTTGATTCGAAAATGCGCACCCGAGAGCTTTACCATAGGCTTCGGCCTCGGCCTGCGAGGAACGCCAAACATGCCTGTCGGCATTGATCTTTTCGTCTGCCGCTGTATTGAAGGCGGGCAGTTGATGATGGCGGGAACGCCTGTCACGTATCCGCCTCAATTGCCAACGAGACAGCCGCCCCAGCGCGGCTAGGTGTCGGTGCCTGTAGCGGTTTCGGGCGCTGCGGTTCAGAAAGGGTTTTCCGCAATGAATTTCCGTATCTTGGCCGGGTCGATCCGGCCGCATGGGCAGCTCTCGGCCCTGTTGGCGGCCTCGGCCTTGTCGGCAACGTTGATCGCTTCGGGCGCGCAAGCCCAGCAGCCCGCGCCGGCGCCCGGCGCCCCCAAGGCCGCTCCCGCGCCCGCCGCTCCGAAAGCGCCTCCGAAGGCTGCTCCCAAGGGTCCCGCCGGTGCCCCGGCTGCGCAAGCCCCGCCGGCCGGCGCTCCCGCTGGCGCCGCCCCCCAGCCGCAGGAACAGCAGGTCCAGTTGATCTACGCGCCCTGGACCAAGTTCTGCCTCAAGGGCCAGGAAGCCGGCGCCAAGCAGGTTTGCTTTACCGGCAAGGACGGCCGCATCGAGTCCGGCCAGCCCGTTATCGCCGCCGTCATCATCGAGCCGGAAGGTGAGCCGAAGAAGCTCCTGCGCGTGACCCTGCCGCTCGGCATGCAGCTCGTGCACGGAACCCGAATCATCGTCGACAGCAATGCGCCGCTGCAGGGTCCCTACGTCATCTGTTTCCAGAACGGTTGCATGTCCGACTACGAAGCAACCCCCGAGCTGATCGCCAGCCTGAAGAAGGGCCAGAATCTCGTTGTTCAGGCGATCAATTCCAACGGCGCGCCGCTGACGCTGCCGCTGCCGCTCGCGGGTGAATTCGCCAAGGCCTATGACGGTCCGCCGACCGATCCGAAGCAGTTCGAGGAAAACCAGAAGAAGTTGCAGGAAGAGCTGCAGAAGAAGGCCGAAGAGCAACGCAAGAAGCTCGAGGGCGCGGGTGGTGGCGCCAATCCGGCGGCGAAGTAAGCGCCGTATCGTTCGACAAAACACAAAAGGCGTCCGAGCAGGGCGCCTTTTTTATTGCCGGCGAAAATTGCTAGTTCAGCGACGGATTGCGCGGGCGGTAGCCGCCTGACTTGTCCTTCACGAAGATCTCGGCCACTTGGGAATGCCGAATCGGCTCGCCGGAATCGTCCGGCAGCAGGTTTTGTTCGGAGACGTAGGCGACGTATTCGGACTCCGAATTTTCCGCGAGCAGGTGATAGAACGGCTGGTCCTTGTGAGGCCGAACCTCCTCTGGGATCGACAACCACCACTCCTCGGTATTGTTGAATTCCGGATCGATATCGAAAATCACGCCCCGGAATGAAAACACCCGGTGGCGGACAATCTGCCCGATCTGAAACTTGGCGGTGCGCGCTTTGATCATGTCCCGTCGAATAGACCATGATTGTGGCCGATGCTAGGGGCAATAGGTCGAATTAACCTTTACGCGTAGTGGCCGCATCCGGCGCCATCTCCCCGAAATTACTGACGAAAAGACGTTTTCGAGATGGTCGATATCCTCAACCTCGCGCTTCCCTATTTCGGCCTGATCTTCATCGGCTTCGCCTGCGGCAAGACCAGAGGCCTGCCGGAATCCGGCCTTGCCTGGATGAACTTCTTCCTGCTGTACGTTTCTCTGCCGGCGTTGCTGTTCCGCATCATGTCGGAGACACCGTTCGCCGAACTGAACAACCCGCCATTCCTGATCGCAACGACGATCGGCACGATCAGCGCGTTCGTGCTGGCGATGGTGACAGGGCGGATCATCGGCGACCTCTCGCTGCGCAAGGCGACGGTCTCGGGCCTGGCTGGCGCCTATGGAAACATTGGCTACATGGGACCGGGGCTGGCGCTGGCGGTGCTTGGCAGCAAGGCGGCGGCGCCGACGGCGCTGATCTTCTGCTGTGACAGCATTTTCCTGTTCTCGATCGTGCCGCTGTTGATGGCGCTGACCGATCGCGAGCATCCGTCCTTCCTGCACGCGATTGGCGTCGCCGGGCGGCAGATCGTGCTGAACCCGCTGATCATGTCGGCCGCCGCCGGAGCGCTCGCTGCGGCGCTGCATATTCAACTGCCCGTTGCGGTCGACAAAACCCTGCTGTTCCTGCAGAACGCGGCGGCGCCAACCGCGCTGTTCGTGCTCGGCGTCACCGTGGCGCTGCGCCCGTTCGATCGCGTGCCTTGGGAAGTGCCCGGCGTGATCGCGATAAAACTCCTGGTCCATCCGCTGATCGTGTTCGGCTTGATGCTGCTGCTGGGGCCGTTCGCTCAGCCCTGGGCGACGACCGCCGTGCTGATGGCCGCGCTGCCGCCGGCGTTGAACGTGTTCGTGATGGCACGGCAGAACAATACCTGGATCGAGCCGGCGTCGGTCGCCGTCCTGATCGGGACCTTCGCATCCGTGGTCACGCTGACCAGCGTGATGTGGTTCATCCAGAGCGGACGGCTGGTGTTTCCGTAAGTGTGGCGCGGAGATACAAAATCGCGAAAACAACCCCATGCAAAGTAGAGTTGGGCTAGGTCACAGCGCTCACGCTGGCAGCTAGCTGACGCGCTTCCAGGTCGGCGCCAGCCCCTCGCGCATCGCGAGCCGCCGCAGCGGGCCGAATGAGCCAAGCAGGTGCATGCCTGCAGCGCGCAGCGATTGCATGCCCAGGAAATCGCTGAGCAATGAACGGTTGGCGACATCGATCGCAATCAGCCGGCTCGCGACGTCGGCGCGGCGGGCGGATTGATAGCGCGCCAGCACTGCCGGCGATCCCGGATCTTCCCCGAGCGAGATCGCACTCCCAGCGATGTCGGCGATATCGGCCGCATCGCGCAGTCCCATGTTGAGGCCCTGCGCGCCGATCGGCGGCACCACATGGGCGGACTCGCCGACCAATGCGACGCGGTGGCTGGCGAATTGCGCAGGACGCTCGATCGTCAGCGGAAACAGGTTGCGCCCGGCTTCAACCTCGACGCGGCCGAGAATGGAGTGGGACTGTCTTTCGGCGGCCTCCGACAATTCCTCGTCGCTGAGCGACATCAGCCGCTCGGCTTCCCTGCTCGCCGAGACCCAGACTACGCTGCAGCGGTTGCCGGGCAGGGGCACGAATACGCACGGACCCTGTGGGGTATGAAACTCGGTGGAGATGCCGTTGTGCGGCCGCGAATGGGAAATGTTGAAGGTCAGCGCCGACTGGTGCAGGTCGCGGCGGCTGATCCCGATTCCGGCCGCCTCGCGGGAAGGCGACTGCCGGCCGTCGGCGCCGATCACCAGCCGCGCGGCGATCTGGTCGCCCCTGCTGGTACGGACGGTGACGACCGCATCCTGCGGGTCGATCGTAGCCGCCTCGTCGTCAAATCGGACGAGGTTCGAAAGCCCGCCGGCGCGCTCTTCGAGGGCGACCATCAGCGAGCGGTTGTCGATGTTGTAGCCGAATTGTTCGAGGCCGATCTCCTCCGAGGCGAAGCGCACCTCGGGCGCGCGGATCAGCCGGCCGGTATCATCGACGAGGCGCATGGTCCGCAAGGCGGCAGCCTTGTCGCGGCAGCGGGGCCAGACGTCCAGACGTTCGAGCAGATCGGTGGAAGCTCCGAGCAGCGCCGTGGTGCGGTTGTCGGCATAGGGGACGCGGCGGGCGAGCAGGGCGGTTCTCGCGCCGGTTGCGGCCAGCGCGATTGCTGCAGTCAACCCGGCCGGCCCGCCACCGATCACGGCAGCGTCATAAACTTGCGATGCATCGTTCATATTGGGACAATTGACGTTCGGAGCGGCATTTTCAAGCCATCAACTGGCCGAAATGTTTCCGCCCAATCGCGCGGCGGAACGCCGCAAGCGCCGATATGCAAACCGGAGCGATTCCTGATAGCACTGCCGGAGCAATGGACCAGACCACAGAGCCAGATTCCGCACCCGCGACCGGCCGAATGCGGACCGCAGCATTCGCCGTGCATCTCTTCACGGCCATGGGGGCGGGCATTGCGTTGCTGGCGATGCTGGAGGCCGTGCGCGAGCATTGGGCGAACATGTTCGGCTGGCTTGGCGTCGCCCTGATCGTCGATGCGATCGACGGCCCGCTGGCGCGAAAGCTTGACGTCGTGAGGTTGCAGCCGAACTGGTCGGGCGAGGTGCTCGATCTCGTGGTCGATTTCGTGACCTACGTCTTCGTTCCGGCCTATGCGATCACCGCGAGCGGAATGCTGCTGCCGGTGGCGGCGCCGCTGCTCGGGATCGGCATTATGGTGTCAGGCGCGCTCTATTTCGCAGACCGGCGCATGAAGGCGTCCGACAATCACTTCCGCGGATTTCCGGCGCTGTGGAACGCCGCGGCGTTTTATTTATTCTTGCTGCACTTGCCGCCGGCGCTCTCCACTCTCGGCATTGCAGTTCTGATCGCGCTGACCTTCGCGCCGTTTCATGTGCTGCACCCGATCCGGGTCGTGCGTCTGCGCTGGCTGACTTTGTGGCTGCTTGCCGTCTGGGCCGCGCTTGCGATGTATACGATCGCCTGCGACTTCAACGTGGGTGCTCCCATCGTCGTCGGGCTTTGCGCCATTGCGGCCTACATGGTGGGAAGTGACGCGGTGATCCGGCGAATAAGGTCATTCAGAGCATGATGGAATTGTTAACGAGCCCGGAAGCCTGGGCCGCGCTGCTGACATTGACGGCGCTGGAAGTCGTGCTCGGCATCGATAATGTCATTTTCATTTCGGTGATCGTCTCGCGCATCCCGCCAGCGCAGGCTAAACGCGCACGCCAGATCGGCCTGCTTCTTGCGCTGGTGTTTCGCATCGTCCTGCTCAGCGTGCTGGTGTGGCTGATCGGCCTGACCGAACCGATCATCACGGTGAGAGACGTGGACCTGTCGTGGCGCGACATCATCCTGATCGCCGGCGGCGCATTTCTGATCGCGAAGGCGACGCATGAAATCCACGGCGAAGTCGAGGCGAGCCATGGCGAGCCTGATACTGAACCCAGGGCGAGCGTGTTTTTCTGGGCGATCATGCAGATCATCGTCATCGATATGGTGTTTTCGCTGGACTCGATCATCACGGCGATCGGTATGGCGCAGGACCTGGAAATCATGATCGCGGCCGTCGTCATCGCCTGCGTGATCATGTACATCTCGTCGGGCCCGGTGGCAAAGTTCGTGGCCAATCACCCGACCACCAAGATGCTGGCATTGGCGTTCCTGGTGCTGATCGGCGTGGCGCTGGTCGCCGATGGATTCAAATTCCATATCCCGCGCGGCTACATCTATTTTGCCATGTTGTTTGCGGCCGCGGTTGAACTGTTCAATGTGCTCGCCAGGCGCAACCGCAGGAAGGCCGCCAGATAGCCGGTTTGGACCGATCAGTTGACAAGGCGGCGGCGATGGCTTTCGTTTCGCGGGTCAAGTGGGGTGCTTGAGCAAATACCGAGGGAGAAACTGTCATGACCAAGGCCGTGCGCGTGCACAAAGTAGGGGGTCCGGAAGCCCTGGTGTATGAGGACGTGGACGTGGCGGCACCCGGCCCGGGTGAGGTTCGCCTTCGCCAACATGCCGTCGGCTTGAACTTCATCGACGTCTATTTCCGCACCGGCCTCTACAAGGCGCCGGGGCTGCCGTTCGTCGCGGGCAACGAAGCCGCCGGCGAGGTCGTGGCCGTCGGCCCGGGCGTCACCAATTTTCACCCCGGCGACCGGGTCGCCTACTATTTCACGCTCGGCGGCTACGCCAGCGAGCGGGTGATTCCGGCGGACAAGCTGGTCAAGCTACCCGACCACATCACCTACGAGCAGGGCGCCGTCCTGATGCTGAAGGGGCTGACGGTCTGGTATCTCCTGCACAAGACCTTCAAGGTCGAGCCCGGCCACCGGGTGCTGATCCATGCCGCCGCGGGCGGCATCGGGCTACTCGCCTGCCAGTGGGCAAAGGCGCTCGGCGCGCATGTGATCGGTACCGTGGGCTCCAAGGCGAAAGCCGATCTCGCGCTCGCCAATGGCTGCGACCACGTCATCCTCTACAATGAGGAAGATTTTGTCGCGCGGGTGAAGCAGATCAGCCGCAACGAACTCTGCGATGTCGTCTATGACGGTGTCGGCAAGACCACGTTCCCCGGCTCGCTATCGTGCCTCAGGCCCCGCGGCCTGTTCGTCAGCTTCGGCAACGCTTCCGGCCCTGTACCGCCGTTCCCGCTCGCCGAGCTCAACAATCACGGCTCGCTGTTCGCGACACGGCCGAAGCTCAACGACTACGTCTCTACCCGCAAGGAACTGCTCGAAGGTGCCGACACGCTGTTCGCCGCCGTCATCAACGGCAAGCTCCACGTGCCGATCAACCACGCCTACGCGCTGAAGGATGCCGCCAAGGCGCATATCGAGCTCGAGAGTCGCGCGACGACGGGGGCAGCGATCCTGCGGCCGTGACTCCACCGTCATTCCGGGGCGATGCGCAGCATCGAACCCGGAATCTCGAGGTTCCGGGTTCACGCTACGCGTGCCCCGGAACGACAATGGAAATAATCACGCCACCCTCCTTGCAGCCCCTGCCTTCACCAAAATCGCATCAAGGCAATCGATCATCAGCGATATCTCGTCACGCGTGACGTTGAGCGCCGGCATGAAGCGGAGCGCATCGGGCTGCGGCGAGTTGATGAGGACGCCGTCCGCCAGCGCCTCGGCCACGATGGCGGCACCGATCGGCAGTTTGAGATCGAGCGCCAGCAACAGTCCGCGGCCGCGAACTTCGCCGAGACCATGCCGGGCAGACAGTTTTTGCAGTTCGCTTTCGAGAAACAGGCCGGCATCGGCCACCGCTTTCAGGAATTCCGGCTTTGAAACCTCCTTGAGCACGGCAAGCCCTGCGGCGCACATCAAGGGATTGCCGTTGAAGGTGCCGCCCTGGTCACCGTGCTCGAAGCACGATGCATGCGCGGTCGCAAGCAGGGCCGCCAGCGGCACGCCGCCGCCGATGCCTTTGCCAAGCGTCATGATGTCGGGCTCGATTTCGGCATGTTCGTAGTGAAACAGCTTGCCGGTGCGGCCCATGCCGGTCTGGATCTCGTCGACGATCAGGAGCAGGCCGTGCTCGTTGGTCAGCGCGCGCAACTCTTGCAGGAATTGATCGGTCGCCGGCCAGACGCCGGCTTCGCCCTGGATCGGCTCCAGCATCACGGCGACCGTGTTGTCCGAGATCAGCGCCTTCACGGAATTGAGGTCGTTGAGCTTGGCCTTGCGGAAGCCCGATACTTTCGGCTCGAACAGCGGTTCGAACGCCTTCTTGCCCGATGCCGACATGGTGGCGAGGGTGCGGCCGTGAAATCCGCCTTCGAAGGTGATGATTTCGAACGCGCCGTTCTTGTATTTTGCACCGTACTTCCGCGCGAGCTTGATGGCGCCCTCGTTGGCCTCCGCGCCTGAATTGGCGAAGAAAACCTGATCGAAGCAGCTTCTCTCGACCAACGCCTGGGCCAGCTCGAGGCTGGGGCCGTTGTAGAAGGCGGGACTTGGCGTCAGCAGCCGGTTGGCTTGTGCGGCAAGCGCTTCCGCAACGGCAGGCGGCGAATGGCCGAGCGCGTTGACGGCCCAGCCCTGCACGAAGTCGAGATAGCGTTTGCGGGAGTCGTCCCAGAGATAGGAGCCCGCACCGCGGACGAATACCACCGGCGGGCGAGCGGTAATCTCCATCAGCGCGTCGAACGGATGGGTGGCGTCAGTCATGTCGATCTCCTCTGGGTGGTGCTGGGATGAAAGGCGAGGCCGAAACGCAAGAAGGCCGCACTTTTGAGGGTGCGGCCTTCTCGAAAACTTGGCTGAAACTAGCTGATCAGCGTTGTCGTCGGACACGGCACAACCCATCGTCGCTGGAGCGACGACGCAGGCAGGCGCGGCGGTTGGTCCGGTTCAGTTTCATGGCGATGGCCCATACAGCCGAACGGTGGGCCCTGTCAAGCGGCGTCGAGTGTTTCAAAATCCGGCGACGCTGCCATGCAGGTCGTATTGATCCGCGCGCTCGATCTTCGCCGTCACGATCTCGCCGACCTTCAACGGGCGGCGGCTGGAGAGATAGACCGCGCCGTCGATCTGCGGCGCATCGGCCTTTGAACGTCCCTTGGCGACAGTCGGGCCGACTTCGTCAACGATGATCTGCTGCCTGGTGCCGACCTTGCGCTTCAGACGCCGGGCGGAGATTTTCTGCTGCCGTGCCATCAGCGCGTTCCAGCGCTCCTGCTTGATATCGTCGGGCACGGCGTTGCCGATGGCGTTGGAAGCTGCCCCCGCGACGGGCTCGTATTTGAAGGAGCCGAGACGGTCGATCTCGGCCTCTTCCAGCCAGTCGAGCAGATACGCGAAGTCGGAATCGGTTTCGCCGGGAAAGCCGACAATGAAGGTCGAGCGCAGCGTCAAATCAGGACATTGATCGCGCCACTTCTTGATCCGCGCCAGCGTCTTTTCCTGCGCGGCGGGACGCTTCATGGCTTTGAGGACGTCCGGACTTGCATGCTGGAAGGGAATGTCGAGATAGGGCAGAATCTTGCCCTCGGTCATCAGGCCGATGACTTCGTCGACATGCGGGTAGGGGTAGACATATTGCAGCCGCACCCAAGCTCCGAGGTCGCCGAGTTCTTTGGCGAGGTCGAAGAATTTGGCGCGGACCTGGCGGTCCTTCCACGGGCTGTCGGCATATTTGATGTCGACGCCATAGGCCGACGTATCCTGCGAGATGACAAGCAATTCCTTGACGCCGGCGGTGACGAGCCGTTCCGCCTCGCGCAGAACGTCGTTGGCCGGCCGCGACACCAGGTCGCCGCGCAGTTTCGGGATGATGCAGAAGCTGCAGCGGTTGTTGCAGCCCTCGGAAATCTTCAAGTAAGCGTAGTGCCGCGGCGTCAGCTTGACGCCCTGCGGCGGCACCAGATCCAAATGCGGGTTATGGACCGGCGGCAACGCCCGGTGCACGGCCTCCAGCACGCTCTCATATTGCTGCGGGCCTGATATCGAGAGCACGCCTGGATAGGCAGCCTCGATCTGCTCCGGTTCCGCGCCCATGCAGCCAGTGACGATGACCTTGCCGTTCTCGGCCATCGCCTCGCCGATGGCGCCGAGCGACTCCTGCTTGGCGCTATCGAGGAAGCCGCAGGTGTTGACGATCACGATGTCGGCGCCGTCGTGCTTGCGCGCCAGCTCATAGCCTTCGGCGCGCAGCCGGGTGATGATGCGCTCGGAATCCACCAACGCTTTGGGGCACCCAAGGGAAACAAAGCTGACTTTTGGCGCAGCGGCCTGTTGCATATCTAATCTGCCTGATTGATACGCACGAGCTAGTCCCAATTGCCCATAAATACAAGGCTTTGCGCGCGCTTCTGACGTGCTATGGATGCCCTGCGGGGTTAAGAGTTGACCGATGAACGCTGAGTCGTCGCCGAAAATCGTCATTGTCGACGAAAGCCCGATCAGGGCCGCAATCCTGGAAGAGGGATTGCGGGAGGCGGGCTTTACCGGCGTCGTGCATATCAGCGAAATGCAGAGCCTGTTGGCGCGGATCTATGCCCTCGACCCCGATGTCATCCTGATCGATCTGGAGAACCCCAGCCGCGACGTGCTGGAACAGATGTTCCAGGTCAGTCGCGCGGTGCGGCGGCCGATTGCCATGTTCGTCGACCAGAGCGATGCGGCCTCGATCCAGGCCTCTGTCGATGCCGGCGTTTCCGCCTATATTGTCGATGGCCTGAAGAAGGAGCGGATCAAGCCGATCCTCGACCTCTGCATCTCCCGCTTCAACGCCTTCTCGAAGCTGCAGGACGAGCTTGATCGCACCAAATCCGCGCTCGAAGAGCGCAAGGTGATCGACCGTGCCAAGGGAATCCTGATGAAGGTGAAGGGCCTCACCGAAGACGAGGCCTATGTGCTCATGCGCTCCACCGCGATGCGCGAGAAAAAGAAGATCGGCGAGATTGCGCAGTCGATCCTGACCGCCTCGGAGCTGCTGAAATGACCACACCGCTGCATATCGGTTTCATTCCGCTGGTCGATGCCGCCGCGCTGATCATCGCCGTCGACAAGGGCTTTGCGGCCGCCGAAGGGCTCGATGTGACGCTGGTGCGCGAAGTGTCATGGTCCAATGTCCGCGACAAGCTCAATATCGGCCTGTTCGACGCCGCCCATCTGCTGGCGCCGGTGGCGATCGCCTCCAGTCTCGGGCTCGGACACGTCAAGGTGCCGATCGTGGCGCCGTTCAACCTCGGCCTCAACGGCAATGCGATCACGGTGTCGCCGGCGCTGCATGCCGCAATCATGAGCGAGATCGAGGGCGATGCTGCCGATCCCATGGCCACCGCACTGGCGCTTGCCCGCGTCGTGGCGATCAGGCGCAAGAGCGGCGTGGAACCGCTGACCTTCGGCATGACGTTCCCGTTCTCCACCCACAATTACCAGCTCCGGTTCTGGATGGCGGCGGGCGGGGTCGATCCCGACGAGGACGTTCGTCTGGTCGTATTGCCGCCGCCCTACATGGTAGACAGCCTCGCCAATGGGCATGTGGATGCGTTCTGCGTCGGCGCGCCCTGGAACTCGGTTGCGGTCGATCTCGGCGTCGGCCACATCCTGCATTTCGTCTCTGATATCCTGGTGCGCGCGGCAGAAAAGGTTCTCGCGGTCAGGCAAAGCTGGTCGGAAAAGAATTCGGGGGCGCTGGCTGCCCTGATCCGGGCGGCTTCCCACGCCGCCGAATACATCGAGGATCCCGGCAACCGCGCCGAGACGGCGCATGTCCTGTCGCGGCCCGATCGGCTCGGCGTCGGCGCCGAGGTGATCCAGCGCACCCTCGACGGCCGCCTGAAGATTTCACCCGACGGCCAGCGGCGTGAGAGCGGCCGCTATCTCCTGGTTGGGCGCGAGGGCGCAGCCCGGCCCGATCCCGCACAGGCCGCATGGCTCTACGCGCAGATGGTGCGCTGGGGGCAGACGGAGATGCGGCCGGAAGCGCTCCGGATCGCCATGGAGGTCTTCAGGCCGGACCTCTACGACGCCGCCATGGGGCAGCAAGGCAAGGCGCCCAGCGCCTCCGACGCCATCGGCGCCTTTGCCGGTCCTGCGTTTGACCCCAGCGACATCGCCGGCCATCTGGCGGCTTTCAAAATTGGGCATTGGAAGCCTTGAGCCAAGCCTGTGAAGCAACATTAGGCAAAAGTCGTAGCCGCCTAATTGCTGGGCAATTTGCACACGACGCGGCAATGAAGCAGGCTTCATAGTTTCGAGATCGTCCTCGGAACAGCTTGAAATACCAAGACATTCTTTTTGAGCCGGACTGGCACGCAACTTGTATGTTGCAGTGCGGTCGGCTCGTCGCTGAAGCCTGCTGACCTACGTCCAAGATGGATTTCCGCAGCAACGAAGCTGGTCGGACCGCATCCCAGAATCACAGCCCGGCGACGCGCCGAGCCGATTTTCTGAAGCGGTCCATCCCCATTCGTTGACGCCACCATTCGTGGCCGCAGGAGCTTCGTCGCGCACCATGAAGATCGAAACGCTCACAGTCGACTTTACCGACGAGCAGAAGCGCTACCTTGAAGGCTTCACCACCGGTCTGCAGATCAGCCGGGTCGGGCGGGGCCTTGGCGGCAGCGCCAGCAAGGCGAATGCCGAGCCGACCGGACCAGATGCCGCGCATATCAAGGCGCAGGACAAGGTCACGGCATCCGGCAAAAAGCTCGCCGACCCGGAAAAATTCAAGCGCGAGGAGCATCCGTTCGATGCCTATCCCCGGCTGAAGCAGCAGGCGCTCGACAACGCGCCGCCGAATCCCGCAGATAATTTCCGCTGGCGCTATTACGGCCTGTTCTACGTGGCGCCGGCGCAGGATTCCTACATGTGCCGGTTGCGGATTCCGAACGGCATTCTGAAGCACTGGCAGCTTTCGGGTCTTGCCGATCTCGCCGAAAAACTGTGCGGACCGTTTTGCCACGTCACCACGCGGGCCAATCTGCAGGTGCGCGAGATCCCGCCGAAGCACGCGGTGGCGCTGATCGAAGGTATCCAGGACCTGGGCCTGTGTTCGCGCGGCACCGGCGCCGACAACATCCGCAACGTCACGGGTACGCCGACGGCCGGGATCGATCCGCAGGAACTGCTGGACACCCGCGAATATGCGCGGGAGTGGCACTATCACATTCTCAATGACCGCTCGCTGTACGGGCTGCCGCGCAAGTTCAACGTCGCCTTCGACGGCGCCGGCAAGATCGCGGTGCTGGAAGACACCAACGACATCGCGTTTTCCGCGGTCGAAGTGAAAGATGGCTTCGGCGTCGAGCCCGGCGTCTGGTTTCGCCTGGGGCTTGGTGGCATCACCGGCCACAGGGATTTTGCCAAATACGGCGACATCATCGTCAAGCCGGCCGATGCGACAAAAGTGTCGGATGCCATCGTGCGCATCTTCATCGATCTCGGCGACCGCACGAACCGCAACAAGGCGCGGCTGAAATACGTGCTCGACGCAATGGGGCACGACAAGTTTCTTGCGCTGGTCGAGGAGCGGCTCGGCAAACCCTTCACCCTCGTGCCGCCGGAAGCACTTGCCCCGCGGCCGGCCTTCGACCGCATGGCGCATATCGGGGTGCACAAGCAGAAGCAGGAGGGATTGAACTGGATCGGCGTGTCGCTGCCGCTCGGCAAAGTCACCTGCGATCAGATGCGCGGGCTGGCAAAGATCGCGCAGGATCTCGGCGACGGCGATATCCGCCTGACGGTCTGGCAGAACCTTCTTATTCCGGGCGTGCGCGACGGGAATGTCGAACTCGCCATCGCGGCCATCAGAAAAATCGGGTTGGCGGTCGAGGCCTCGCAAATTCGTGCCGGGTTGATCGCCTGTACCGGCAATGCCGGATGCCGGTTTGCAGCGTCGAACACCAAGCGGCATGCCGCCGAGATCGGTGACTGGTGCGAGCCGCGCGTCAACATCGACACGCCGCTCAACATCCACGTCACCGGCTGCCATCATTCCTGCGCGCAGCATTACATCAGCGATATAGGGCTGATCGCGGCGAAGGTGGATGTCGGCGAGGACGTCGATCCCGTCGAGGGCTATCACTTGTTCACCGGCGGTGGCTTTGGTCCCGACGCCGATGTCGGGCAGGAGATCTATCACGACCTCAAGGCGGAAGACGCGCCGAAGACGGTCGAGAGATTGCTGAAGGCCTATCTCGCGCACCGTTCCTCGCCCGAAGAAACCTTCCTGACGTTTGCGCGCCGCCATGACGGCGAGACGCTGCGCAAGCTGGCCGATGCGGAGGTGTCGTCATGAACCAGATCACGCCGCCGCCCAAGATCGAGATCATTCCCTCGAGTGCGCCGTTCTCCGAGGCACAGCGTTCCTGGCTCAATGGGTTCTTTGCCGGCCTGCTGTCGGACGCCCCGACGCCGCTGTCGGCCGAGCAGGGCGCCGCCGTCATGCAGGGCGCCGGCGATGGCGATGACGGCGAAGCGCCTTGGCACGACCAGACCATGCCGATGGCCGACCGTATGAAGCTTGCGGAAGGCCGCCCGTTGCGGCGGCGCATGATGGCGGCGATGGCGCAGCAGGATTGCGGCCAGTGCGGCTACGACTGTCACAACTATTCGGAAGCGATCGCAAGCAAGAGCGAAGCGCGCCTCAACCTTTGTGTCCCCGGCGGCAAGGAAACCGCGCGGATGCTGAAGTCGCTCTATGAGGAGATCGACAAGACGCCGGCCGCGGCCGTATCGGCGCCTACCGCCGCACCGGCTGCGCTTGCGGCCGTGGCCGAGCCCGGACGCTCGCGCGATAATCCGATTACGGCGACCTTCCTGTCGCGGCGTCTCCTGAACAAGGCGGGGTCGGAAAAGGAGACCTGGCACATCGAGTTCGATCTGTCCGGCTGCGGCCTCGATTATGTCGTCGGCGATTCCTTCGGCATTTTCGCCCGCAACGATGTTGGCCTGGTAGACCAGATCATCGCGCTGCTCGGCGCCTCCCATACCACCAAGGTGAACGGCAAGACGCTGCGCGAAGCCTTGATCGACGACGTCTCGCTGTCGCCGGCGCCGGACTCCCTGTTCGAACTGATCTCCTTCATCACCGGCGGCGCCACGCGCGAGAAGGCGAGGGCGCTGGCGCAGGGCGAGGACCCAGACGGCGATGCGGCGACGCTCGACGTGATGGCGGTGCTGCAGAAATTCTCCGGCGTACGCCCGCACCCCGAGGCCTTTGTCGAGGCGCTCGAACCGCTGCAGCCGCGGCTCTATTCCATCTCATCGTCGCACAACGCGACCCCCGGAAAACTGTCGCTGACGGTCGACTGCGTGCGCTACGTGATCAACAAGCGCAAACGCCTGGGCCTGGCTTCCACGTTCCTCGCCGAGCGCATCAATCCTGGCGACGAGTTGAAAGTCTATGTGCAGAAGGCCCATGGCTTCGCGCTGCCGCAGGATCCCAAGACGCCGATCATCATGATCGGGCCCGGCACCGGCGTGGCGCCGTTCCGCGCCTTCCTGCTCGATCGCCGTGCTACCGGCGCGCCCGGCAAGAACTGGCTGTTCTTCGGCCATCAGCGCAGCGACTGCGATTTCTTCTATGCCGACGAACTCAATGCGTTGAAGACATCGGGTCTGCTGACACGGTTGTCGCTGGCGTGGTCGCGCGACGGCGACAAGAAGTTCTACGTGCAGGACCGCATGCGCGAGGTCGGCCGAGAATTGTGGACCTGGCTTGCCGAGGGCGCCAACATCTATGTCTGCGGCGACGCCAAGCGGATGGCCAAGGACGTCGAGCGCGCCCTGGTCGATATCGTCGCGCAGTTTGGCGCTCGAACCACCGACGAGGCCGTCAGCTTTGTCGGGGAACTCAAGAAGAAGGGCCGGTTCCAGCAGGACGTTTATTAGGCGTGGATTTGTTTACGCGGGGCACAGCCTAATTGACGCAAGTTGAACGAATGTGAGGCATGCGCCTGGCCCTGAGAGTATCCGGAATGTGATTTCGGTTGTCTCGCCAGCGCTTATATTTGTTTGGCCGAGACCAAGCAGCAATGACTACGATGTCGAAGGAAATCCTCACGATCGACGTGCTGTAGTTTGATGGGGCTTGTGTCAATCGCTGGCTCACTCGACCGGCGAATCAGCCACCGGTTATCTCGTGATGCCTGTCGGATTGTAATATGAGATCAAGGTGCTTCTCGTTCACCGCGGGCTTGGCTCTTCTGTTCGTCTTCCTGCCCGGTCCGGCGCGAGTGGCCATGACAGACTTGGACTTGAGCTTGGACTTGAGCTCACGGGTTCGGGACATTATGGCGGAAAATTTCGCGCCGGAAGCGACGGCCAACGATGCCGGCGGGCTCGCATCCGCCGTATACGTCGCGGGCCACGTCCAGTTCTTCAACTACGGCCTCGCCGATCAAGCCGGCAAGCGGCCGATCACACCGGACACGCTGTTCAACATTGCGTCGGTGCGCAAGGTGTTTGAGGCTGCGCTGGTCGCGCTCGGAACGCTGCGCGGCGAGATAAGGCTGGACGATCCGGTCAACAAGTACGTCCCCGAATTGAACGGCGACTATATTCGTCGGGTCACGATTGGCGAGCTTGCGACCCATACTTCCGGCCTGTTGCTGGCGACGGATCACCCACCATGGCCCAACGAGTCATACTCGTTGGGCCAATTTCTCGACATGCTCAACGCCTGGACGCCGCAGGCGGGCGAACAGCCGGGCAAGCAACGCATCTACACTCATGCCGGTTACGTGCTGCTGCAGCTAGCGCTCGAGCGTCGGTATGGGGTTCCAATTAGTCAGCTCATCGAAAATCGGATCCTGAGGCCGCTAGGGATGAGTTCGACGCTGCTTCCCGAACGCGGACCGGACGACCGTGCCGTCATGCGTCCCGAATTCATGCAGCGCGTCGTCCAGGGCTATTCCGATGACGGCACGCCGATCGGTCCGCCGGGCAACCAGCAGAGCTTTTATGATTTCCCTGGGAGCGGGCAGATGTTCTCGTCGGCGCGGGATCTCGCCATTTTTCTCACCGCCTGCCTCGGCGGTGGAGCGGTTGATCCGCAATTGCGCGAAGCGCTGCAGATGACTCAGCGTGAAATGTTCCGTTTCAACGAGAAGTTCGGACAAGCGATGGCGTGGGAGAATGTCGACGCGGACGGAGTAGGCGTCGTTGACAAACCGGGCGGGCTCAACAACGCGTCGGCCTATGTCGGGCTCGTACCGGAGCATAAGGTCGGCGTGGTTCTGCTCGCGAACCGCGGCGACTTTGGGCATGAAATCGCCCGCTACCGTGTGCTTCCGGCACTGTCGCGATTGGAACCCAACCTGCCAGCTCACTGATTGGGTTCCAGCTAGCTCAAATCGGCCCGAATAATATTCTCGCTGAAATCGGGACGCGGAGAATTTTCCCCTCGAAATGGAGTGCGCCGGAGCGCCCATATCGCTATTTCGGCGGATATCTTGAATCCGGGTACAAACGATATTCCATATGCAGTCCATGCCGCGTTGGAGATCGATGATGCGCGAATTATCGGCGGAAGCCCGCCTGCACCTTTACGCTCGCTCGGTATCCCGCCGTTCCGGCACCGGGTTGCACACCGCCGCGCTCTACAGCGCGTTCGCGCTTATTGCCGCCATCGTGTTCGGCACGCTCTCGGTTCATCCGTTCTAGGAGTTACAGCACCGTCTTGAACGGCGCGACTGCGATCCCCGCATCCTTCAACGCCTGACGCACGCCGCGCGCGATCTCGACCGCACCCGGCGTGTCGCCGTGAATGCACACGGTGTCGGTCCGCATCTTGATGACCTTGCCGGTGACTGAGACGACTGCGCCGTCCTGCACCATCCGCACCACGCGGTCGGCGATCTCTTTCGCGTCATGCAGCACGGCGCCCAGCTTCTTGCGCGACACCAGCGAGCCGTTGTCTTCATAGGCGCGGTCGGCAAACACCTCGTGCACCATCGGCAAGTTGGCGGCTTCGCCCGCCTGCACCAGCTTGGAATTGGCGAGCACCACGAAAATCAGATTGGGGTCGACGGCCTTGATGCCGTTGGCGATGGCCTTCGCGGTCATGTCGTCCTCACAGGCGACATTGGAGAGCGCGCCATGCGCCTTGACATGCGTGACCTTGTGGCCAGCCGCGGTCGCAATCGCCTGCAACGCGCCGATCTGGTAGGCGATGAGGTTCTCGATCTCCGATGACTTCAGGCCGGGAATCGGCCGACGTCCGAAGCCATGCAGGTCGCGATACCCGGGATGCGCGCCGACGCTGACGCCGCGCGCCTTCGCCAATTCGACCGTGCGGCGCATGATGTCGGCATCGCCGGCATGAAAGCCGCAGGCGACGTTGACCGACGTCGCAAGCTCGATCATCGCGGCGTCGTTGCCCATTTCCCACGCACCAAATCCTTCGCCGAGATCGCAATTGAGATCGATGGTTGTCATGGTACTGGTCCGCTTCTCGTGAGTGGATTGGTTGATCAGTCCGGGCCCGCTATGTCGGCCAGAGATACGGCGTGCCAGGTTCCGGCATCGACCGCGCTGACGGCATGGCCCGCGACATTGGCATCGTGCAGCGCATCGATGTTGAGATCAACGCTTTCGATGGCCCGCAACCGCTCGGGCAGGGTGCGCAGCAGCTCCGCAAATTTGCGCGCCTCCGCCTGCGCTTCCGCCATGCTGACGGCCCGAAAGCGAAAGGCGCGCCCGGCCGGGATCTGCGCAAATCGTCCGAAGTCGGCTGAAATCACGGTTGCGATCTTGGGATAGCCGCCGCTGGTGCCGCGATCGCGCATCAGCACGATCGGCTGGCCGTTGCCGGGCACCTGCAGGCTGCCGTTGACGGTACCGTCGGAGACGATGTTGTGGCCGTGGAGATGCCTGAGCACGGGGCCCTCGAGCCGGTAGCCCATGCGGTCGCTGGTCGCCGAGATCTTCCACTCGCTGTCGAGAAGGAGTTTTTTGGTCGCATCGGCGAATTCGTCATCCTGCGGTCCCCACACCACGCGGATCGGTGCGTCGCTTGCCGCCGGCAACTCGATCCGCCGTTCCGGCGCGCCGCTTGCCGTCTTCGTCTGTAGTTCATCGCCGGCCTGCAGCGGCCGGGGGTAGGGGCTGCCTAGCCCTGCGCGCGCATTGACGGCGAGGCTGCCGAACATCGGCTCGCCGGCAATGCCGCCTTCGATTGCGAGATAGCTGAACGAGCCGCCGCGGGCAAAACCGAGCGTCAGCGTCTGGCCATCGGCAAGCGTTGCGGAAGTATCCGATGCCAGGGGCCGTCCTGCGATATCGGCATTGCGCGGGGCTCCCGCCAGTGCGACGCGCACCGCGCCGCCGCGGGCGGTGAACTTTGCCCCGAACGGACCGACCTCGACGGCCGCCGTGAACGGTTCATTGCCAACCAGCGCATTGGCGGCCGCCAGCGCCAGCCGATCCATCGCGCCGCTTGGCACCAGGCCGTAACGCTGGGCGCCGGGACGTCCGCCGTCCTGTACCGAACTTGCCGGGCCGATCGATGCAATGACGAGCTTGCTCATGAGGCGATCTGCTCGGCAATGAAGTCACCGGCCTCGGCGGCCCGGTCCTGTTCCGCGAAAGTCTTGGCATCGACAGGTATAAAGGTGACATTGTCGCCCGGCTCCAGCAGGAAAATCGGGTCGCGGTGAAGCTGGTAGGTGCGGACCGCGGTCCGTCCCAGAAGGTGCCAGCCGCTGGGACCTGCGAGGCATTGCACGCCGGTCTGTACCCCGCCGATCGAGATGGTGCCGGCCGGCGTCAGCAAGCGCGGATTCTGCCGCCGCGGCATATGCAGGGTATCCGTAAGCCCGCTGAGATAGGACCAGCCGGGCGTAAATCCGATCATGGCGACCCGGTAGTCGCCGGCGACATGCCGCGCTACGACCTCGTCGGGCGTGGTGTTGAGGGTTTTTGCGACATCCTCGAGGTCGATGCCGTGCTCGCCGCCATAAACGACCGGGATGCGCCAGCGCCGGGTCTTTGTCGTCGCCGGTACCGGCCGCTGCGCGAGCGCAAGAATCTTTTCGCCGAGCTTGTCGAAATCGATTTGCTCGGGATCGTAATGGACCAACAGCGAACGATAGGTCGGCACGGTCTCGGTAACACCCGTGACCGGCTCGGCGGTCATTGCACGGTCAAGCGCCAACACCCGCCGGTTGGCGGCATCGTCGATGTTGCGGCTGAATTCCACCGTGATGGCGCTGTCGCCACTCGGCAAAAGGCGGGGCGGGGGAAGCGTCGCGGCCATGGCCTCGTTACTGTCTCGCAGCTTCGGCTTTTGGTTTTGAGCATGATCTCTCCGGAAAACCGGTACCCACTTTTCCGGATCATGCTCTGTGCTAGGCACAAGCTGTAGCGTGTTTTGGGCGGGAGTGGAATTCGCTTCGCGCGAAATCAGCCTGTAAGTTCAATAAATTAATCTGCATGCCGACGATAAGATGTTGTGATCGCGCTCCTTTCCGCGAGCCCTTGACGTGACATCCGCGCTTCGCAAGATGCGCTACCTTTCATCCATCTCTCCGGAGCCCGCATTCCAGATGTCCCTGTCCCCCGAAGCCCTCGCAACCCTCTCCGGCGTGTCCACCGCCACCATCACCACCGTGCTGCTCAAGAAGGGCCTGCGAAACGTCTGGATGCGCGGCACCAAGCCACTGCGGCCCGGGCAGCCTCGACTGGTCGGACCGGCCTTTACGCTGCGCTTCGTGCCTGCGCGCGAAGATCTGGCAACACCTGAGTCGTGGTCATCGCCGATTTCGACCCGCACCGCGATTGAGGCAATGCCGAAAGGCTGCATCGCCGTGGTCGACGCCATGGGCGTTACCGACGCCGGCATCTTCGGCGATATTCTCTGCGCGCGCATGGTCAAGCGCGGCGTTGCCGCGCTGATCACCGATGGCGTGGTGCGTGACGTCGAAGGCGTGCTCGGCACCAATTTGCCCGTGTGGTGCGACGGCTTCGCGGCGCCGCCGTCGGTGGCCGGGCTGACTTTCGTCGGCTGGGGCGAACCGATCGGCTGCGGCGGGGTTGCCGTGTTTCCAAACGATATCATCGTCGCCGACCAGGACGGCGCGGTGCTGATCCCGCAGGCGCTGCTCGACCATGTGTTGGCCGAAGGGCCGGAGCAGGAGCGCATGGAAGCCTGGATCGTCAACGAGGTGAATAACGGCGCGGCATTGCCCGGCCTCTATCCGATGAACGCCGAGACCAAGGCGCGCTACGCGGCCAGCAAGAAATAACCCGAGAAAAAGGAGACAACTCCATGGATATCCACCTCGCGGGTTCCCGGCCGACGCGCCGGGCGCCGCCGGAATATTTCACCGGCACGGTGCTGCAGGATCCGATCATCGCAACGGAGTCGCCGGCGCGTTTGGTCTCCACTCGCGTCGCCTTCGAACCGGGTGCGCGAACGGCGTGGCATACGCATCCCCTGGGCCAGACCCTATACGTAATCTCAGGTGTTGGCCGCGTGCAGGCCAAGGGCGGACCGGTCCGCGAAATCCGGCCCGGCGACGTGGTCTGGATCCCGCCGAACGAAAAGCACTGGCACGGCGCGTCGCCCACCAACGGCATGACCCATATCGCCATGCAGGAAGCGTTCGATGGAAGCTACGTCACCTGGATGGAGCATGTGACCGATGCGGAGTATTCCGTGAAGGTCGGCTGAACTCCTGCCGCTTCACATGCGTTGCGCGGTCCAGGTGCCTGAGCACAGGGCTGCGCGCCATGTGCCCGATCCTGACGCGCCGGTGAGAACGCCGGAGCCGACCGCGCGCTTCATGCCGCTTGCAAGCGTCACATGGATGGCGCCCGCTTCGGCGACGCGGCCGGACGCCGTTACGGTCGCGCTGTTCGAGGCGACCTGGCCGTTGTTGATTCCGATCGAGACCGACGCGCCGCTGCTGCAGGCGGCATTCGACGAGGTGATCTGCACATTCCAGGCGCCGTCGAACGTCGCGGCTGCGGATGGTGTCGCAAGGCCCAGTGCCGCGAGCAGCGAAACGACTACGACGGATTTCCGAGACTTTATCATGACGTGCCCCCTTTGGTTTGGACACGATCACGCTCTCACATCGGTTCCATGTCGACTGTGACTGTCATCACGGGTCAGCGCACAGTGAAGAGCCCCGCGTTGCGGCGGGGCTCTGGTTGATTGCACAGCGATGCTTGCCAATCAGTTGATGCGGGTCCAGGTCTGGCCGCCGCAGAACATGCCGCCGAAGGCGCAGCCCTGAACGCGCAGACTGTCGGTGCCCTTGAGGGCGATCGTCGAATCGTAGGTGCTGCCGGTATTCGGATCGAAGATCCGGCCGCTCCACTTGTCCTTGCCGGGCTTCATGTTGATCAGGACCTGCTCGCTGTTCTGGTTCGACTTCTTGTCGACGGAATAGCCGCAGAGATTGGGGCCACACTGTTCGATCCGCACCTTGCCTTCCTTCTCCTCCGTCAGCCACACGCCGAGCGGTGAGCTCGCAGATGATGGCGTCGAAGCTGCCGGAGCGGCAGCCTGCTTCTGTTGCGGCGGCGGTGGCGCTGGCGCAGCAACGGGAGCCGGCGCCGGCGCCGGCGGCGCAGCCGGAGCGGCCTGAGGGGCAGCGGGCGCTGCTGGGGCAGGCGCGGCCGCATCAGCCGGCGTAGCAGCCGCCGTAGTGGTCGACGGCGTGGCCGCTGTCGCGGCCGGAGCAGGGGCTGCAGGTGCTGGCGCCACCACAGGAGCGGCCGCTTGGTCAGTCGGTGCCGGCGCGGCCGGCGGTGGCGTTGTCTCGGGCGCGGCCTGCGGGGCGGTCCTTGCCTGTTGCGGCACCTTCTTGCCCGGACGATCAAGATCGCCTTCCTCGCCGCGCGCGCGTTTGCCCTTCTTGCCGGTGTTGTCGTAGACGCCGGGAATGGAAACGGTGCCACGATCGGGATCGATGGTAATGGTGCGGCCGCCATACTCGAAACTGTACTGGGCCTGCGCGGTGGTGAGGCTGCTCGCCAGCAACAGCACGGCGATAGCGAGACACTTCTTCATTATGACGACCTCCTGAGCAGGGAATCCCATCCCCGAAGCTACTACGCAACAGTAGCTTCCCTCAAAGTGATCCAGATCACTTTCAAACTATAAGTCGTGTACTAGCGGCTTTGGTTCAAATTCGACTTGGGAGTTCTAATCTGGGCATCCAGCTTGGATAGTCTAGATAGCCCCAGGGCACGGTCAATTTCCTGCGAAAACAGGCTTGTCCAATCCGGAATCAATCGAACCAGGCGGCATAGATTTTCCTGAAGCTGCCGTCCTCGGCGGCGATGTGCAGCCACTGATCGACAAAGGCCTTCAGCGCGACGTCGCGCTGCAGCCAATAGGCCTTCTCGGCAAAGTCGAACGGCTTTTCCGGATGCACCGCGCAGAGCACGCCGGGGTGTTGCTTCTGCTGGTAGCGGGTCTCGGAAGAGTCCGTCATCATCAGGTCGGCGTTGCCCTTGGCGATTTCATCGAAAATCGTGACGTTGTCGTTCCACATCTTGATCTCGGCGTTCTTGATGTTCGCCTTGGCGAAGCGCTCATTGGTGCCGCCGGGATTGACGATGACGCGCGTGCCGGCCTTGTCGATATCGGTCATGGTCTCGTACTTGCCCTTGTCGGCGCAGCGGGCGATCGGCGTCTTGCCCTCGCGCATGATCGGCGTCGAGAACAATCCCTTCTTCTGCCGGTCGAGCGTGATCGAGACGCCGCCCATCGCGATATCGAAATTGTCGGCCTCGAAATCCTTCATCAGTTGCGGCCAGGCCGTCTGAACGAACTCGACCTTCACGCCGAGCGCCTTGCCAAGCGCTTCCGCCATGTCGACGTCGAAGCCGCGGAATTTCGACGTGGTCTTGTCGAAATAGGTGAACGGCTGATAGTCGCCGGTCATGCCGACCCGCAGCGTGCCGCGCTTGATGATCTCGTCGAGGCGGGAATTCGCCGGCTGCTGCGCGTGGGCGAAAACCGTCCAGAGCATGAGGAACGCAACACTGGCCAACATCCGAAACATCACGTCTTCTCCACCGCCGAAATAGATGACATCCTGAAACGATGGTGTCGGATTTAGACCAGATAGCAACGCGATGCCAGCCGGAGAAATCGAAACGTGACCATCTCGCTTCACGAAGCTTCCGTCGGCGTCTTCGTGCCGTATCTCGGCAACCTGTCCGGTCTTCTCGATCACGCCTCGGCCCATGCGGGAGCCCGAAACATCGATCCCGCCGTCCTTCTGAACATGCGGCTCTCACCCACCATGTACAGCCTGAAGCAGCAGGTTGGAGAAGCCAACCGGCATGCGGTCGTTGCCGGCGCGCTGCTGGCTGGCCGCGCTCCCCACACATTCTCAGACACTGAGCCCGACATCCCCGAACTCAAGGCACGGATTTCAGCGGCGATCGATTTCGTGCAAGGCTTGCCGCGCGGCGAGATCGAAGCTGCAGCCGACAAGGAAGTCGCCTTCACGTTCAAGAACGGCGCCCAACGAAAATTCACCGGAAAATCGTTGCTGCTGACGTTCAGCGTTCCGCAGTTCTTCTTTCACGTCACGACAGCATACGACATCCTGCGCCATGCCGGTGTCGATCTTGCCAAGAAGGATTTTTTGGGGCCGCCGAGATAGCCGTCAGACGGTGCGGTAAGGCTAAGCCTCGTCGCTGTCCTTGCGGACCAGGTTGACGGCGGCGCCGCGTCCGGTCATCTCGCTCTTCAATTGCTCGAAGCGCCGGCGTGCGTCGCTTTCGCGATCGTCCACCATCTGGACCGCGGCGTCCCTCGACATCGGGCCGGTGACGATCGGCGTGGAATTCTCGCCGATGGTCTCGTCGACATAATAGTCGCCATTCTCGAGCCGGACCGTCCACTTGAAGCGGATCGAGGCCATCGGACCGGGACCGTGCTTGGAGTAGCCGTGCGCCTCGATCGGCGCAGGAGCGACGGGGATGGGCGGAGGGCCCACGGGCGCATGCTCCGCGACCGCGGTTTTTTCGGGCTCGCGATGGCTCTCCGGGCGGTCGAGAATGCTGGCGATGGCCGCCAGCGCGTTGTCGGTCGGGTCGCTTTGAGTCACGATTCAGCCTCCGAGATCGGGGCGCCGTGAGCAGAATCAATGTCCCCGTTGCCGCCCCGTGTCTTTCCTCGTTACCGAATAAGGCTGAGCCTTGTCCATCCGTGGCGCTTTTGCGGCGGAGCTTAGGCACACATCGGCGGTATTCTGTTCTTCCACGGCCGCTCCTGTTCGAGTTGCCCGGCCAGCCGGAACAGGGTCGCCTCATCGCCAAACCTGGCCGAGAACATCATGCCGAGCGGCAATCCGGCCTTGTTCCAGGCTAACGGCACCGACATCGCCGGCTGTCCGGACATGTTGAACATGGCGGTCCCGGGCATATAGCGGCGCAGGATCGGGGCAATATGCGACAGATCCTCCGACATGGTGTTGAGTTCGCCGATCCGCAGCGGCGGCGAGCACAACGTCGGACACAGAAATACGTCGCAGCTCTCGAAGAAGGCGGCGAGGGCGCGTGAAATCTGAAAGGCCGCGAGCTGGGCCGCGACATAATCGGTCGAAGTTGTCTTCCTTGCGTTGTGTGCGCTTGCCAGCGTCAATATTTCAAAATCGTTTTCCGTTGCGTCTCGCCCGAGCCTTTGCTCGATCAGCCGCACCGTCAGCGCGGTGTTGCCGCCGACAATGGTGGCCATGACCGCGGCCGGATCAGCGGCAAGCACCGGCGCCCGTTCCTCGACGTGATGGCCGAGCCCCGCCAGGAGGCCCGCGATCTCCCGCACGGCTGCCGCGATTTCCGGATCGATAGCGTCGCCATACGGCGATTTGTCGGTGAAGGCGATGCGGAGCCGGCCGGGATCGCGGCTGACTTCCTGTGAAAACGGCCGTTCCGGAGGCGGCGCTACATAGGGGCTCGACGGTTCGGGACCGTGGATCGCATCCATCATGACCGCGCTGTCGCGCACGCTGATGCTCACGACATGACCGCAGGCGAATCCACCCCAGCCTTCACCGCGATCGGGGCCGAGCGGATTGCGGGCGCGGGTCGGTTTCAAGCCGAACACGCCGGAAGCGGAGGCGGGAATCCGGATTGAGCCGCCGCCGTCGCTGGCATGCGCGACGGGGAGGATGCGGGCGGCGACCGCCGCCGCCGCGCCGCCCGATGACCCGCCGGAAGAATGCTCGAGATTCCAGGGATTGCGGGTCGGCCCGTGCAGTCGCGACTCCGTCGTCGGCATCAGGCCGAATTCGGGACTGGCGCTCTTGCCGAAGATCGAGACGCCGGTATCGAGGAAACGGTGCGCCAGCGTGCCGCTGTGGTCGGCCACAAAATCCTTCAGGACCGTGGCGCCTGAGGTCGTGCGCGTTCCCTCCAGGAGGTCGAGGTCCTTCAGGAGGAACGGGACGCCGGTAAAGGGACCGTCGGGCAGGCCGCGCTCGATCTGGCGTTCGGCATAGTCGTAATGCTTGACGACGACCGCGTTGATCTGTGGATCAACCTTCGCGGTACGGGCGATGGCCTCGTCGAGCAATTGCTTGGCCGAGACCTGTTTGTTCCGAACCAGTTCGGCAAGGCCAACCGCGTCGTAATTGCCGTATTCCTTGAAGGCCATGCGCATACCTCGCTTGCCGGCCGGCCGGTGGCCCGACCGCGCCCTGGGTCATTGACTTGCGGACGATCTAGCTGAGCACGTCCTGATTGATCACGTTCTGGCGCAACGGATCGCCATCCAGCACGCTCAGAATGTTGCGGGCGGTCTGCTCGCTCATCCGGTCCACGGCTTCCACCGTGACGCCAGCGACATGCGGCGCCATGATGACGTTCGGCAAGGCGAGCAATGCCTGGCCGGCCGGCGGCGGCTCCTGCTCGAAAACGTCGAGGCCCGCACCGGCAAGCTTGCCGGAAACCAGCGCTGTGTGCAGGGCGGCCTCGTCGACGATTCCGCCGCGCGCCGTGTTGATCAGATAGGCTGATGGTTTCATCCGCTTCAGCCTGTCGGCATTGAGCATGCCGACCGTCTCCGGATTCTTCGGGCAATGGATGCTGACGAAGTCGGCGCGCGGCAGCGCAGCGTTGAGGTCGGCGACCGGTTCGTAGCCGGCGGCCTTGATGTCTGCGGCGGACTTGTAGGGGTCGAAAACCAGGACGTTCATTTCCATCGCGAGGCAGCGCTTGGCGGTGCGCGTGCCGATGCGGCCAAAACCAATGATCAGAACCGTCTTGCCGAACAGGTCGTAGGGCAGCATTCCGAGCCTATCGGCCCATTTGTCGTCTCTGACGAGCGAATGCATTTCCGTTGCGCGCTTGGCGAGCGTTAGCATCATGAACAGGGCATGTTCGGCAACGGACGGCGAATTGGCGGTGCCCGCCACCATCAGCGGGACCCTGCGGCGGCTGAGTGCGGGGACGTCGACGGCGTCGAACCCGACGCCGATCCGGGTCACCACCAGCATGTCTTTCGAGGCTTCGAGTTCGGGCTCGCCGAAACGGGTGCCGCCGAGGGCGACGCCGTGGACCGGCGCATGCGCCTTCAGCTTGGCTTCGAAATCCTTCTGCGAAATCATGTTGGGAAATTCGACGAGTTCGATGTCGTCCCGCGCGTGAAGCAGCGCTCGTCCCGGTTGCGACATCGATTCCGTGACGAAGATTTTCTTCTTGTTGGTAGTCATTTCCTGCCCTTGATCTCCAGCAATTGCGTCGTCAAAGGACGACGCCGGTCACCTCGTTTAGCAGGTGCATGTTGTTGAGGTCCACAGCCAATCGGAGTGGGCCGCCGTCGTGCGCGCCGGCATTGGGATTGACCCGGCCGCAGACCTGCGAGCCCTCCACCGTAAAATAGATCAGCGTCTCCATTCCCATCGGCTCGGTGACATCGAGCACCGTGTCGAAGGTCTCCACGCCCGGCTCGGAATGCTGTTTGGCCTCGGTGATGTGCTCGGGCCGCAGTCCCAGCAGCAATTTGTCGGTGCGCGGGACGCCCTGATAGCGGGCGGCGCGCGCCGGCGGCAGCGGGAAGGCGACGCGATCGGTAAGCCGGATGTGCAGTTTGCCGGCGAAATCCTCCAGTCGGCAGGGGATGAAATTCATCGCCGGCGAGCCGATGAAGCTGGCGACAAATTTCGTCGCCGGCTTGTGATAAAGCTCGTTCGGCGTACCGATCTGCTCGATGCGGCCATGGTTCATCACCACGACGCGGTCGGCCAGCGTCATCGCCTCCACCTGATCGTGAGTCACGTAGACGGTCGTGGTACGGACCTTCTGGTGCACTTTCTTGATCTCGATCCGCATCTGCACACGCAGCTTGGCATCGAGGTTGGACAGCGGCTCGTCGAACAGGAACACCTTCGGATTGCGCACGATGGCGCGGCCCATGGCGACGCGCTGACGCTGGCCGCCGGACAATTGCTTCGGCTTGCGATCGACCAGCTCGACAATGTCGAGCATGCGCGCCGCCTCGTCGACGCGGCTCTTGATCTCGGACTTCGGATAGCGCTTCAGCCGCAATCCGAACGACATGTTCTCCGCAACCGTCATGTGCGGGTAGAGCGCGTAGTTCTGAAACACCATCGCGATATCGCGGTCCTTCGGCGGCACGTCGTTGACGACGTCGCCGCCGATCATGATGTCGCCGTCGGAGATATCCTCCAGGCCGGCGATCATCCGCAGCGTAGTCGACTTGCCGCAGCCCGAAGGCCCGACCAGCACGACAAACTCATGGTCGGCGATGTCGAGATCGATGCCGCGCACCGCCTCGACCTCGTCATAACGCTTGACAACCTTCCGCAACGTCACGTCAGCCATGAGATCAACCCTTTGTCGCACCGGCGGTCAGGCCGGCAATGTAATAGTCCATCAGGAAAGCGTAGATGATCAGCGGAGGCGCGGCACCGAGCAGGGCGCCGGTCATGATCTGGCCCCAGTTGAACACGTCACCCTTGATCAACGTGGTGATGATGCCGACCGGCAGCACAAGCTGGTCGGTGGATGTCGTGAACACCAGCGGATAGAGGAACTGCGCCCACGAGACCGTGAAGGCAAAGATAGTCGCGGCGATCAGACCGGGCATCGCGACCGGAATGAAGATGCGCGTCAACGTCTGAAACCAGGACGCGCCATCGATAATGGCAGCCTCGTCGAGCTCCTTGGGGATAGACGCGAAATAGCCGATCATGATCCAGGTACAGAACGGCACCGTGAGCGTCGGATAAACGATCAGCAGCACGTACCACCGGTTGATCAACTGAATCCCGGTCCAATCGCCAAAGGCCGCGAACATCTTGAACAGCGGCAGAAACAGCAGCGTATCGGGGATGAGATAGGTCAGAAAGACGCCGGTCGCGAGCGTCGCCGATCCCCAGAACCGCATGCGAGACAGCGCGAAGGCCGCGGGCACGCTGATCAGCATGGTGATCGTCACCACGATGATCGATACCCATGCCGAATTCCAAAAGAACGTCAGGAACTGGTTCGATGTCAGCAATCCGACGTAATTTGAAAGGGTTGGATGGAATACCCACCACGGATTGGTCGCCGCCGAGATTTCGGCGCTGCTCTTCAACGAGGTGATCAGCATATAGAGCGGAGGCACCAGCGAGAAGATCGCAAACAGGACGAGAAAGAAGTATGACCATCGCAGCGCCCACGTCCGGTCGCGGCTTATACTGCCGTATTTGACCTTGCGGGTTGGCGCAGCCTTGTCGATCACAACGGAGCTTGTCATCAGGCTTCATTCCCGCGTTTGTTGATGTCACGGAGAATGAAGATCGCCGCGATCGCCAGTATCGGAAACATGAACAGCGAGACGCTGGCGCCGAGCGGAATGTCACCGCCCTCAATACCGAGGCGGAACGCCCAGGTCGCGAAAATATGCGTGTGATCCAGCGGACCGCCGGCGGTCAGGATTCGAACGATATCGAAATTCGCGAAGGTGACGATCAGCGAGAACAGCGTCGTGATCGCGATGATGTTGCGCATCATTGGCAGCGTCACATACCAGATCCGCTGCCACCAGTTGGCGCCGTCGATCGCCGCTGCCTCATAGAGCTGCTCGGGCACCGACTTCAGTGCAGCCAGGTACATGATCATGAAGAATGGCGCACCATACCAGACGTTGACCAGGATGACCGAGAAGCGCGCCCAGACGGCATCGCCGGTCCAGGGGATCGGTCCGATGCCGAAGAATGAAAGCGTATAGTTGAAGGCACTGTAGGAGGGGTCGAACAGCCAAAGCCAGGCGAGCGTGCTCATCGCCGGTGGAATAACCCACGGCACCAGCAGCATTCCACGCCACTTGCGTTGACCCTTAGCGGGAATGTTGTGAACGAAATGCGCGACGACAAAACCGATCAGCGCCTTGAAGGCGACGGCGGTGATGGCAAAGATGCACGATTGCTGCACCACCAGCCAAAATGTTTGCCGTTTGAACAGGAATTCAAAGTTCCCCAAGCCAACGAAGCGTTGCATCGACTTGTTCAGGGTCGCCAGATGCAGCGAATAGAAAGCCGGATAAAGAACCAGAATTGCGATCAAGAGGATCAGCGGCAGAGTCATGAGGAAAGCCGCCGTGGACTTTCGCTTCATGGTGGTTCGCAGGCTTGAGCGCCTTCGCGTCCCGGCACCAGCAGCGCGGTTCGACTGAAGTGTGACATCGACCATGACGCATCGTCCTCGCGGGATGTATCACCGGGAAGACGGCGCTGGCCGATTTCCTGGTGCTGACAGAGTAGTGAATCCGCGCCGCGGCAGCGCGCTCGGATGGCTGCCGCGGCGAAGTCCTTCGCCTCAGCTCCGCATGAAGCCTTCGCACTCGCCTTCCGCCCAGGCGAGCGTGCTTTCCATCTTTTCCCCCTGACCGTAGCGCAGGCACATTTTCGTCAGCGTAGCCTGCACGTAGATCTGCTGAGCTATCTTCGGCGGGGCCGGCGAGGCCGCGATCGACAGCGTCTGATGGTTGAAGGGGTTGGGGTAGTGATAGAGGGTGCCCTTCGGTGGCCCTTCCTCGGCCCAGGTCTTCAGCGTCGTCAGTTTCTCGTATGCCGGCAGGTCGTATCCGCCGCTGGCTGCAACGAGTTTCTCGATCGAGGTTGGCTGCGAGAGGTGCGTAATGAGGCTCTTCGCGGCGGCCTTGTTCTTGGAGAAGCTCCACACTGCCAGGAAGTAGGGAAGGTGCGGCGCAAAGCGGCCCTTCGGTCCCTTCGGAAAACCGTGCGTCCAACACTGTTCGGCCACCTGCGGTGCATCGCGCTTGGCGACAGCCCATGCGCTTGGCGGGTTCATGATCATGGCGCCCTTACCGGACACCAGCCACCTGTTGTTCGAGGCATCATCCCATGCACCTACATCGGGCGGGAGGAACGCGATCAGCTTCTTGTAGTACTCGAGCGCCTGCCGCACCTCGTCGGTCTTGACCGTCAGGTTGCCCTTGGCATCGACAAGCTGCGCGCCGAAGGACTGGAAGATCGCGCCCGCCGTGTCGACGGAGTCGGAGGTTTCGCCCAAGCCGATCCCGAAGGGAACGCCTCCTTTGAAGCAGGCTTCCGCAGCCTTCAGGAAGGTATCGGTTGTCCAGTTGTCCGCCTTCGGCTGGGAGCCGGCGGGATACATTTCCTGCACGTCGATATTGGCGAATTTCTTCATCAGATCGATGCGGGTGCAGGGTCCCTTGATCTGGCTGCCGATGCAGAAGGGAACAGCATGCCATTTGCCATTGAGCTGGCCGAGATACTTCACCGTGTCGTTGACCGCGCCGTTCTGCGCAATCAGCGGCGTCATGACGTCGTTCATCGGCTCGAGCAGCTCAGTTTGAGCGTGCGGCCACCAGGTCGGCATCGCAAGAATATCGTGGCCAGACTTCGCTTGAGCCTCGGCGGCGATAGTGATCTCGTTTTTCCTGCCGTTGCTGGTAATGTAGTCGATCTTGACTTCGACCTTCTCCTTGTCGGCCCATTCTTTGACGAGGTCCGTGGACGCGTTGTTGGCGCCGGGCACCCAGTGGTCCCAGAACCCCATCGAAAGCGATCCTGCAGCGTGGGCGCCACGCACATAAGGCGCGGTGACGAGGGCTGCGGATGACAGCGCAGTAGCAGCAATGAATTGTCGGCGAGAAAGCTTCTTGCGTGACATGGTGTTTCCTCTTTGCTTGCTTTTTTGTTGTCGTCTTGTCGTTCCTCTTCTTATCTTGTCGGCATTCACGCGATCGCGCCGATCGGGGATGGCGTGCGCCTCGCGGAGATTTGGTTGCGCAATCAGAACAGAATTAAACGCGTCTGTCGAGAAATGACATCTGCGACGTTCTAGAACTAACGTTGCGTTCAAATTTCCAGCCATCGGAATTCTGTAATGCCGCTCTGCACGGCATATTGCGTTGCACACGCCGTCACGACCGCGAGAGAGTTTAGGATTGCGGTGGTGCCGCGGGGTTCCTGTTCCATGGGTTTGGCGCACCGGCACCGGCGAATACGGTCAGCGCCGCAGCTAGACTTGCGCGTCGCTGAGACGATAAGATTCGGATTCGAGGATGCCAGTGCCGGCTAACGACTACGGAGATCAATAATGAGGAGTCCGACATCCAAACTGCGCACGCGGTGGAAAGTGTGCGCGGCCATGGGGTTGGCCGCTATCATGCTTCTCAACGCGCCGAAGCCTGTGGACGCGCAGGTGGTTCAGGGTGTCGAGAAGGGCGCCCGCGAGGGTAACAGGGCGGCCGGACCGGTCGGCGGCGTACTTGGCGGGGCCATCGGCGGCGTCGTTGGCGTCGTGACCGGAGTCACCGGCGTGCTGACCGGCGCAACAGGCAGCAAGTCTGGTCCGGCGCCGGCGGCAAAAGAAAGCAAACAGGGAGAAAGCAAGCAGGGCGACGCAGCGAAGCCGGCGAAGGGAGCCAAGGGTGGCAAGAAGGAAGCGGCCAAACAACAGGCCGCCGCTACCCAAGCCGCCGCGCCGCAACTGACGGCCGAACAGATCGTCACCAACAGCGACGCCAATATCGAGCGGATCAAGAAGGAGCTAAACCTCACGCCTGAACAGGAGAAGCATTGGGCCGGGTTCAATAGTGCGATGCACTATCTCGGTCACAATGGCGCCGATCGCCTCAACCTGCGCATTGCGCGCGCCAAGCGCGATCCGCCCGATGACATCATCGAGCAGATGCGCAATGAAGCCCAATTTCTCAACGATCGCGCCGTCGACCAGCGCAACGTGGCCGATGCGGCCGAGCCGCTGTTCGCCAGTCTGAACGACAGGCAAAAGGCGGTCTTCATTCAGGAAATGGTCAATCTGAGCCACGAGCGCGGGCTCGACTAGCGGGCCGGCCGGACGAATAGCCGGGTACGCATGCCTTGGGGTAGGTTGAAAGGCGCGGCACCCGGCTATTCTGCCGCAGCGGCGCGGCTTCTCCCAATCTCATTGCAATGATGATGAAACCCTGACGGACTCGCGCCTTACTGATGGCTGACTTGCGGCGTTGTCGGGAACTTCATTCTTTGACGGGCAGTGTGGCGCCCCAAACACCATTGCGCCTTGGCACCGCAGCACCGAAAACCAATTCGGCGGGGTCGGATGCCGCCGAATTAAGCTCCGGACCCCATTGATGGTAGCGGAGCCTCAGCTTTTCGGAAAATTCAGTTCGACGCCGACGCCATCGGGATCGTAGAGGAAGAATTGCGTATCGCCGGTCCGCGGCACGATGCTCTCGCGGAATTTGACGCCTTTCGACTGCAGGCGCTTGCGCATACCATCGGCATCGGTTGCCGCAAAGGCGATGTGGTCAAGCCGTCCGGTATCCTCGTACTTCTTCTCCGTACCGCGCACGACGATGCCCTCGCGCGGCTTGCGCGTGCCCATCAGATGTACCGTGGCGGTGCCGCCGGAATAGAGCCAGTAGCCGGGGAAGTCGAGCGGAGGGCGGTCGCCGTTCTCCAGGCCCAGCACGTCGCAGTAGAAATCCTTGGTGCGCTCAAGGTCAGATGGTTCGATGGTGTAGTGCTGCAATCCGCCAAGTCCCATGGTCGTTCTCCCATAGCGTTTTCGAGCGAAGTGGATACCGGTTCGCGTGAAGAAAACGCGTCAAAATAAGAATCCAGAGCTTCGGTTCTGGTTCGATCAGAACCGAAGCTCTAGACAAAGCTGAGGTCGGTATCGACGCCCATCATCCAGGCGCCGACAGTTTCAAAGTGCCTGAGCTGGCCCTGCAACTGCTGGGTCACGGTATGGATGTCGCGGAAGCGCCGCTCCAGCGGATGGTTCTCGAAGATCGCGGTGGCGCCTGCGGCGTTGTAGGCGAAGTCGACAGCCTCGCGCGCCTTGTGAATGGCGTGGGTGGAGGCCATGCGGATGTTCATGCGCTGCGCCACCGTGATGGTCGCGCCCGCGCGGAGGTCTTTCCAGGTGTCGGCCATCGACTGCAACACGTAGCCGCGCGCGGCGCGGAGATTGACTTCCGCCTGGGCGAGGTTGCACTGAACCACGGCATTGTCCCGCAACGACGCCCTCGCGCCACGCGGCACCTTGTTGCGCATCGTCTCGACGAAATTGTCGAGCGCGGTGCGGGCAATGCCGCAGGCGACGCCGGCGAAACCCACCTGGTAACAGGTGTGATTGCTCATGCGGTAGAGCGGGCCGCGCTCGCGGCATTCCCGGTCGAACTCACGGGTGATCGAATGGTCTGCGCGTACGAAGAAGTCAGTGAGCGCGAATTGGTCGCTGGCGGTGCCGCGCAGGCCAACGGTGTTCCAGATATCCGTCCACTCGACATCTTCGGAGCGGACCAGCATGGTACGTTCGAGCGGGACGCCGTTGGCGTCGTATTTGGGCGAACCGTCGGCTGCATGGATCGGGCAGTGTGCCCCGAGCCAGGTCGCATGCCGGCCGCCGGATGCAAAGGACCACACGCCGGTCACGCGGTAGCCGCCCTCGCATTCGACCGCGCGAACCCTGGGGCCGGGCCCCCACGCCAGCACCGCGCGCGGATCGGCGAAGATCGCCTGTGCCACCGGCAGATCGAGATAGGCTGCCGACATCGCGCAACCGCCGGCCTGGCTGAGGCACCAGGCGGTAGAGGCATCAGCCTTAGCGATGGTTTCGATGACGTGGAAAAAAGTTACGGGATCGGTTTCGA
Source organism: Bradyrhizobium sp. AZCC 2176 (assembly GCF_036924645.1). Taxonomy (NCBI): domain Bacteria; kingdom Pseudomonadati; phylum Pseudomonadota; class Alphaproteobacteria; order Hyphomicrobiales; family Nitrobacteraceae; genus Bradyrhizobium; species Bradyrhizobium sp. AZCC 2176. The sequence goes on from NZ_JAZHRX010000001.1 coordinate 5,874,447, forward strand.
TCCCGTTGGTCGAGCGGGGCAACAACAGGCGGAACAATTGCGCGTCATGCAGCCTGTCGAGCAGTGCGGGCGGCAGCCGACGAGTGGTCTCGATCTCGTCGGAAGCTGCCGCGACATCAGAACGGATGGCCTCGGCCCGGGCGATCACCGCCTGGTCGCCGGCAAGATCGGGAGAGTCTGCAATCGGTGTATTCAAGACCATGCCCGCCGGTCCCATCTCGTCCATGTGCCTGTCATTGGTGGAAAAGCTATCGTGCCATCGTCGCGATCGGCAAGTCCATGGTGACGCGGAGCACATCTGCGAATAAGCGGTTGGGATTTCGTGCCGCTCTGCACAATGGAGCCCGAATACGATCGCCTTCCGCACGCCGCGCTTAATTCCCATTTCCCCGGGCGCACGCGCCGACTTGTTTAAGTTTTTGCGCTAGTCTGGCGGTTTGGCCGCGATCGATCGGGACGGAACGGACGGAATGGAAGAGAAGCGAAAGTATCCGCGAACGGAAATCGACGAGCCCGCCTATGTTTCGTCGGGCGGTTCCGTCATGCGTTGCGTGGTGCGGAACATCTCGCGCGAGGGGGCCGCGATCGATGTCGACAATCCGGCCTTCGTCCCGCAGCACTTTCACCTGGTGATGGCAAAAGATCCATCGATCGTGCACGAGTGCCGGGTGACCTGGATCCGGAGGAATCGTATCGGCCTGACTTTCATGAAGGTCGCGGATGCGGGCACGGTCGCAGAACCACAGCCAACGTAGCGGGGGGCACTAAGCGCGCTACTCGATCCGCAACTTTGCATCGCGCACCACCTTGCCCCACTTGTCCATTTCCAGCCTGATACGTGCGCCGAACTGATCCGGCGTATTCGCAACCGCCTTGAAGCCGAGCGTCGTGAGGCGCTCTTTGACATCAGCCTGTGCGACGATCCCGGCGATCTCGCGATGGAGCAGATCGACGATCTCTTTCGGCGTGCCCGCGGGCGCGACGATGCCCGTGAGCGTGTCGGCGTCCTGATCCTTCACGCCCTGTTCGGCGAAGGTCGGCACGTCGGGCATCCCGACGGCACGTTCCGCTGATGCCACGCCCAGCGCGCGCAGTTGTCCGCTCTGCACCGCCGACAGGGCAGGCGGCAGCGCGGTGAAGGCGATCGGCGTGTGCCCGCCGACCGTTGCCTGGATCGCCGGCCCAGCCCCCGTAAAAGGCACGTGCACCAGGTCGAGTTTGAAGGCGAGCCGGAAAAGCTCGCCGCCCAGATGCGGCGTCGAACCGATGCCGGGCCCGGCAAAGCCGTACTTGCCGGGATTGTCCCGGATGAGCTGCACCAGCTCCGGGAGGGTCTTGGCGGGCACTTGTGGGTTGACCACCACGACATTCGGTGACACCGCGACCAGCGTCACTGGCGCGAAATCCTTGACTGGATCGTACGGCACCTTGGCGTAGAGGCTGGGATTTACGACGAAGCCGGTGCTGATCACCATGATGGTGTAGCCGTCCGGCGTCACGCGCGCGACCTGGCCGGCTGCGGTATTGCCGCCGGCGCCGCCGATATTCTCGACGAAGAATTGCTGGCCGAGCTTGTCGGTAAGCTTCTGGGCGACGATGCGGGCGATCGCATCGGTCGGTCCGCCGGCGGGAAAGCCGACCACGACGCGCACCGGCTTGCTCGGATAGCCTTGCGCCGACGCTGCCATGATGCCGGATAGCAGCCACGTCGCTGCCAACATTATTCGCAAACCTGCGGCCACGGCGCTCTCCCCAATATGTTTGTTGTTGGGGCTATCATCGGCGAGGCGGCGCCGCCGGACAAGAGGCTATTGCGACGGCCCGCGGTCGTCACTTCTTGAGCAGAGGCTTGATCCGCTCTTCCAGCTCCTCGAACGACATCGAGCCCTGCAGCCGCAGCCCGTTGAGAAAGAAAGTCGGCGTCGACGTGACCTTCACTTTCTGATGGGCGTATTGCTGATCGGCGTTCAGCTTGTCGAACTGCGCCTGGTCTTCCTCGCAGGTCTTGACGTCCTGCTCGCTCATGCCGTGCTGCCTTCCGACATAGATCAGCGTATCCTTGGTCTGCGCCATCAGGCGGTCCTGCAGCTTGAATAGCATCTCGACTGCGCCGAGGTATTTTTCGGAATCGCCTTTACCGATGCAGCGCGCCAGTATCGAAGCTGCGGCGGCCTTGATGTCGAGCGGAAATTCCCGGAACACGAATCGTACCTTGCCGGTATCGATATATTTCGACCGCAACATCGGGAACACATTCTGGCCGAAGGCTGCGCAATGCGGGCAACTCATCGAGGAATATTCGGTGATGGTGATTGGCGCGTTTGCAGATCCGATTGCAATGTCCGGCAGCGATACCGGTTTGGCGACCGCTGCGGCAATCGCGCTTTGCGCGACGGCGGCGCCCGGGACGGCCGGTGATGCACAAGCAAGGAGGACGGCGAAGGCAATGCGACAGCGAACGTTCAACGCTTACTCCGAAACGGATCGGCAAAGGGCGAGCCGGCAAGCCTGCGGCCTATCGACCATTCTACCGGTTTCGCGCGCCAAGGCCATCCGGCTGCGATCGCAGTTGACTGTGAATTGATCGCGATCCGATCAAAGGCGCCAGAAAGTAGACGGCCCATCAATAAAAATGCCCCGCACCGCGGTCTTTGCGACCAGCGATCGCCGGGCAGTCTTAGGAGAAAACGGCGAGATCGCCGAATGATGCGGACATCATCGTCGGGCATCATGTAGATCGACATTCCGCCCTTTCAGCTGCGTTCGCATTGACCTGGATCCCAGCCCGCCTGCCGGTGTTGAGTACGAGCGCGACCAGAGCCGGCCGCGCGCAGGCGCGGGACCCGGGCTTCGATGGATGTCGCGGTCAGTGCTTCACGCGATGCGGTTCCATGCGTGCTTGCCGGGGGCCGGTGTATAGCACGCCGGATGTTCGAACTCGTCATGACCCGCCAGGTGCGTGACCTCAACGCAATTGGCATTCAGGCGGTCGTTGTCGACCAGCCGCTCCGCCAACACCAGCGCTTGGGAGGGGCCGACCGATTGAACTTCGATCTGGCGTTGCAGGCACTTGAAGCTATGGCCATCGGAATTGCAGAGATCTTTGTAGAAGGAGACGCGATAATTGTTCATCTTGCACTCCCGTCCTTCCGGCACCATGTCGGCCAGCTTATACTCTCATGCGTCCATGTCTGCCAGCCACTGGCGATTGCGCAACACGATTTGATGGGCGCTCGAAAATTCCAGGACGCCCTGGTCGCCGAGCTGTGAAAGCGCCCCGCGAAGCGGTTTCCAGCGTCAGGCCGAGGTAGTCGCCGATGTCGCGGCGACACATCGGCTCAGGGCCATCATGCCGGCTTTGGCGAGCCGACGGTCCATTTCCAGCTCCATCGCGGTCTTGCGGCCCAGAAGCAACATCTGGTCTTCGGCGTGCCGGAGGCCGCTTGCGGTCATGGTCCTGAGATTATGGGCGACCTGGACATTCGATCCCGCGGCGGCTTCCAGGCTGCGGCGCTTCGCCAGACGGACGGTGGTGTCGGCGACCGCTTCAGCCGTCAGGCAATGGGCCAAACCTGCATCGAGGCCGAACACGTCGCCCGGCGGATGGAACGCGCCGATCGGGCGGCGTCCGTCGTTGAGGAGCTTGTAGGTCCGGACCGAGCCGCGGACCACCCGATAGACGTACTCGGAGGGCTCACCCTCGCCGTAGAATTTCCTCGTCCTTCCGGTAGGAAAACTTACTGGCAATCACACCCGCGCAGATCGCGATCACGCTGAACTGGTCGGTGGCCGGGACATTCTGGCCGCGCGGGGCGGGGAAAGCCTTGGCTGCCGGGACTGCCGGGGCGGTGATCGTCTGGGTGAGCATTTGCCATCTCCTCGATTCGGGAGCGCCAGGTCGCGTCTGCAGCAGATTGGCGCGAATGTAACGATTCCCTGTTCCATGCATCAAGAAGCGGCACAACGCCATGACTGGCGCGACCCTGCTGACGTAGCCATGTTAGAGAGAGTTCGCTCGGGCTCGATTGACGAGGATCAAATGCTGCTCGGGTGCACCGGATAGGCTGCACACCCTTGCGTGAGGATATCAGACGAAATGCACGCCATGGTCCTGACGGCGCCCGGCGCGCCGCTGCGGTTTGAAGCGCGAGAGGATCCGGTACCGGGACCCGGCGATGTGCGCGTCAAGGTCGGCGCCTGCGGCGTGTGCCGGACCGACCTGCACGTCGTCGATGGAGAATTGCCTGATATCGCCTATCCGGTCGTGCCTGGCCACGAGGTGGTCGGCCGGGTGGAGGCGCTTGGTCCCAATGTGACATCTCTTGCGATCGGGGAGCGGGTCGGCGTTCCCTGGTTGGGCTATACCTGCGGCGAGTGTTCCTATTGCCGGAGCGGCCGGGAAAACCTCTGCGACCGCCCACTCTTTACCGGCTACACGCGCGACGGCGGCTTTGCCACGCATCTGGTCGCGGACGGCCGCTATTGCTTTCCGCTCGGCGAGACTGGCGACGATGTCGCCATCGCGCCGCTGCTTTGCGCGGGCCTGATCGGCTGGCGCTCGCTGGTGATGGCGGGCGAGGGAAAGCATCTCGGCATCTTCGGCTTCGGTGCGGCCGGGCACATCATCGCGCAGGTAGCGCGCTGGCAGGGACGTTCGGTTTACGCGTTCACCCGTGCGGGCGATGTCGAGGCGCAGCGTCTTGCAAAATCGCTCGGCGCAGAATGGACCGGCGGGTCGGAGGAACAGCCTCCGCTACCACTCGACGCCGCCATCATCTATGCGCCGGTCGGCTCCCTCGTGCCATTGGCATTGCGCGCTGTGCGCAAAGGTGGGCGCGTGGTGTGCGCCGGCATTCACATGTCGGACGTTCCGTCGTTCCCTTATCACATCCTCTGGGAGGAACGGCAGTTGCTTTCGGTCGCCAATCTGACGCGCGGCGACGGGATCGCGTTTCTTGAGGTCGCGGCGCAAGCGGGCATCAGAGCGCACACGAGCGTGTTTCCGTTCCAGGAAGCGAATGAAGTCCTCTCGAAGCTGCGCGCCGGGCAGATCACTGGCGCCGCCGTGCTGCAGCCATGACCGTGCGACCGCGCGCCGATACAGCCGCAGCCGGGGCTGACCTGCAGCAGCAGGTGCTCAATTTCCTCGACGCTTCCAGCTTCGGTCCGGCCAAGGGCGGCAAGCGGATCGACACCCATGCCTCGATGGTTTTTCTTGGAGCCGATCGGGCATTGAAGATCAAGCGAGCCGTGCGCTTGCCGTTCCTCGATTATTCCACGCTGGAGAAGCGCAAGCGGGCCTGCGAAGAGGAACTGAACGTCAATGCCCGTAACGCCCCCGAAATCTACCGGGGCGTCGTCGCCATCACGCGCAATTCCGACGGCGCCCTCGAAATCGGCGGCTCCGGCACTCCGGTCGAATGGGCGGTCGAAATGACACGGTTCGACGAAAATCAGTCGCTCGAACGTGTCGCGGCATCGGACACGATCGATCCATCGCTTGCGATGGCCGTGGCCGATGCGATTCTGCGATCCCACGACAAGGCGCCGCGCGCCGGCGGTGAAAGCTGGCTCGCCTCCCTTCAACCGATCATCGAACGCAATAGCGCAAAATTTCGCACCGTGCGCGGACTTGACGGCGTTGCCATCGATCAACTCGACGCTGACAGCCGCGATTCTGCCACGACGCTGCAACCGCTGCTCAGGCAGCGTGCCGCGCAAGGGTTGGTGCGCCGCTGCCACGGCGACCTCCACCTCGCCAATATTGCCTTGGTGGACGGCCGGCCTGTGCTGTTCGATGCCATCGAATTCGATCCCGTCATTGCCACGACGGACGTGCTCTACGATCTCGCCTTTACGCTGATGGATTTGATTCACTTCAATCAGGCAGCGGCGGCGAGTACGGTGTTCAATCGCTACCTTGCGAAGGCAGGGGATGAAGGCCTCGAGGGCCTGCGCCTGCTGCCGCTGTTTCTGTCGGCGCGGGCGGCAATCCGCGCGCATGTGCTGTTCATGAAGAGCGAACAGGCCGGAGGGAACGACGCGGTCTGGCAGGAGGCCAAGCGCTATTTCGATCTGGCAGGACGCCTCATTGCGCCCAAGCCGCCGCTGCTGGTGGCGATCGGCGGGTTGTCGGGCACCGGAAAGTCGGTGCTAGCACGCGGGCTCGCAGGCCTGATTGAGCCGCCGCCCGGCGCGGTCATTATCCGCTCGGATGTCATCCGCAAGGATCTGTTCGGCGCCAGCGAAACCACTGGCCTGCCGGAAACCGCCTATCGGCCCGATATCGGGAAACGTGTATATGACGTGCTGTCGAGCACCGCGCAGCGTGTCCTCGCCCAGGGTTGTTCGGTGGTGCTCGATGCCGCTTATCTGCAGGAAGCGGAACGGACGGAGATCGAGGCTCGAGCGGATGCGCATGGCGTACGCTTCGTGGGCCTTTTCCTCACGGCGGATCTCGCGACGCGGCTGGCACGGATCGAGCAGCGCAAGGGCGATGCGTCTGATGCAACGCGGAATGTTGCCCTGAAGCAGGAGACTTTCGCGATCGGCGCGGTAAACTGGCATATGATCGATGCCTCAGGGACACCCGACCAGTCGCTGCGCAACGCCTGTGTTTCCTTGCTTGCGGTGCCTGGCGAGCAATAAAGATGAGAAACGGTCAAACAAGAACGACCAGCCGACCCAAGGCCTCCGAGGCGGCGGGTCTCGATTGTGCAACCGCATTCCAGAAGATGACGCTCGGCTGTGTCGCTGATATCAAGGCCCACCACAGCAGCGCGTGCGCCGGCGATGCCGAGGCCGTGCATCAGATCCGGGTCGCGATCACCCGGTTGCGCGCTGCCGTAGCTTTTTTTGCGCCGATCGTGGTCGATTCGGAATGGCTTCGGCTGAAGAAGGAGATCGCCTGGCTGAATGGCCCGCTCGGCGCCGCGCGCGACAGCGACGTCGTGATGGAATATGCGCGCCGCAAGCGATACTGCGCTTGGGCTGAGCGCATGGTGGGCGAGCAGCTCGATCAGCACCAGACGCGGGATCACCGCCGCCTGGTTCGCTCCCTGCGCTCCGCCCGGACGCAACGTCTGATCGCAGCAATGGCGCGCTGGATCAGACAAGGACCATGGTTTGAGCGCTACAAGCGGCGCAAGGACGCGGAGACTCTGCAATCGTATTGCGCGCGCGAATTCGACCTCTGGCACGAACGGTTGATCCGAAAGGGGCAGCACCTGAAGACCTTAGGCGCGTCGAGCCGCCACCGGCTGCGGATCAAGGTCAAACGCTTCCGCTACATGCTGGAAGCGCTGACGGAAACCGTCGCGCCACGGGGCCGGGGCGAATTGCGTCACCTGCACCGGCCGGCGAAACGGCTGCAGCGCGCACTGGGCGACCTCCGCGACCTCAAGCGCTTCGCCGGGCTTGCCAGCGGATCGCCACAGGCGGAGAATGGCAATCGAGGCAAGAAGCATCCGCCGGGCTATCGCCGTCGAAAGGAAAAGCTGCTCGGCGCCGCCATCGCGGCTCATCGCGATCTCATGCACGCCGGAGCCCGCTGACGCCGCCGCTCGCATACTTCCGCTCGGAAGCGTCCAGGTTTGATGTGCGTCAACCTCGGCCATTCGCCCGTCGGTTACCTTGCCGGCAGCAACCGTAACGGGGGCCGCATGCCCTCGCGAATGTGCGGGAGAATGGCGATGTTCAGGAACATTCTGGTTCATATTCCCTCCGAGCGGCCGGTCAGGCCGGTGATTGACGTCGCTGTCGCGCTGACCATTGCGCGCCGGTCGCATCTCGATGCGGTCGCCATCGGCTATGAATCAATGAGTGCCGCCGGGATGATTGTCGAGGGCGGCGGCGCGGCTGTTGGCGCCGTCATGGAGGCTGAACAGGCGCGCGCCCAGGAAAGAGCGAACGCCGCGATCGCCATGTTCGAGATCGAGGCCAAGCTCGCCAAAATCGCCTACGGCACCAGGACCTTCGCGACCATTCCCGCGGAGGCCGGGCGGACCATCAGCGCGCTTGCCCGGCTGTACGACATGACGATCGTGCTGCAGCCGGAACCTGCGAAGGCCAGCCACGACAATGAGATTCCGCGGCAGATCCTGTTCAATTCCGGCGGGCCGATGCTGATGGTTCCCCATATCCAAAAGGGACCGCTTGACGCCCACCATGTCGGCATCGCCTGGGACGGCAGCCGCCCTGCCGCCCGCGCGGTACGCGATGCGATGCCGTTTCTGATGGGTGCGAAGGCCGTGACCGTGATTGCGGTCAATGAGGAGGCAGGTGAAGCCTCATCGGACCAGCTTGCCGCGCATCTGGCGCGGCGCGGCATTGCGGCCCGGGTGCAGCGGATGACGGCGGATCGCGTTCAGGGTGCCATTCTATCGATCGCGGCCGAAAGCAATATGGGCCTCCTGGTGATGGGTGGATACGGCCATTCGCGATTGCAGGAGAGAATTCTGGGTGGTGTCACACGCAGCATGTTCGACTCCATGACCGTGCCGGTGCTGATGTCGCACTGATTTCGGGGTGGGGCGAGCGGGGAATGCGGCCTTCCGGCTCGGCCGGCTTCCGCATGTCACTGGGAACACATCGCGTGGGATATCGGTTCACAGGTGTCCGCGACCCGCCGGATAGCAAGGCCTGATGTCGACCTATCGTCTGAAAAATCTGCTTTCGCCGCATTCTGTCGCACTGGTCGGGGCCAGTCCGCGCCGTGCCTCGGTCGGCCGCGCCATTCTCAACAATATTCGTAAAGCCCAGTTCAAAGGCGAATTCGGCCTCGTCAATCCGCGTTATCACGAGATCGATGGTGTCGCGACCGCCGGCACCATCGAAAAACTGGCTTTTGCGCCCGAACTCGTCGTCCTCACCGCGCCGGCCCGCACCATCGCAGGCCTGATCGATGAGGCGGGCCGCCGTGGCGCGGCGGGCGCGGTCATTGTCAGCGCCGGGCTCGGTCATGGTCCGGGCTCGATGGCGGATGCAGCGGAGCGCGCCGCGCAAAAACACGGTATGCGCCTGATCGGCCCGAATTGCCTGGGCATCATGATGCCGGGCGTCAGTCTCAATGCGAGCTTTTCCGCGCATATGCCGGCCGCGGGAAATCTGGCGCTGATCTCACAGTCCGGCGCCATTGCCGCGGGCATGGTGGATTGGGCGGCACAGCGCGCCGTCGGCTTCTCCGGCATCGTTTCTATCGGTGACCAGCTCGATGTCGATATCGCCGATCTGCTGGATTGCTTCGCGCTCGATGAAAAGACCCATGCCATCCTGCTTTACATCGAAGCCATCAAGGATGCCCGCAAATTCATGTCGGCAGCACGCGCCGCCGCGAGAATCAAGCCGGTCGTCGTCGTCAAATCAGGCCGCATGGCGCAAGGCGCGAAAGCCGCCGCAACCCATACCGGCGCGCTGGCCGGGGCCGATGCCGTCTACGACGCCGCGTTTCAGCGCGCCGGCATCCTGCGCGTATCGGACTTGCGCGAATTGTTCGACTGCGCCGAGACGCTCGGGCGGCTTAAATCACCGCCGGGAAAGCGGCTTGCGATCCTGACCAATGGCGGCGGTATCGGCGTGCTCGCGGTCGACCGGCTGGTCGAACTCGGCGGTGTTCCCGCCGACATTTCGCCTGCAACCCGCGAGAAGCTCGATGCGGTGTTGCCCCCGACATGGTCGAAATCGAACCCGGTCGATATCGTTGGCGACTCCGATCCCGCACGTTATGCCGCGGCGCTCGAAGTGTTGCTGGCGGATCCGAGCAATGACGCCGTGCTGGTGATGAATGTCCAGACCGCGATCGCCCGCGCCGATGACATTGCCGCGGCCGTCATCGGCGTGGTCGGGAAATATCGCGCCGAACGCCGCATGTCGCCGAAGCCCGTGCTGGCGGTCTGGGTCGGGGCGGACCACTCGATCAGCGACTTGTTGAGCGGCGCGGGAATTCCGAATTATCAGACCGGCGGCGACGCTGTCCTCGGCTTCATGCATTTGGTGCGCCATCGCGAGGTGGTGGAGGCGCTGGCGCAGGTTCCGCCCGCCATGCCGAGCGGGTTCGCTCCAGATGCCGATGCAGCGCGGCAGATCGTTGCCGCGGCGCTGGCCGATGGCCGCTCCTGGCTCGATCCGATCGAAGTCAAGCGGCTGCTCGATACCTACGACATTGCCGCCGTGCCGACATCTGTCGCCGCTGATGCCGAAGAGGCGGTTGTTCATGCGAACGCGCTGTTCGCGCAGGGTTCGACTGTCGTACTCAAGATCATGTCGCGAGACATCGTGCACAAATCCGACGTCGGCGGTGTTGTGCTCAACCTCACCAACGCCGACGCGGTGCGCAAGGCAGCCGCCGAGATTCTCGCGCGCGCAAGATCGCTGCGGCCGAAGGCGCGGATTTCGGGCGTGATGGTGCAGGCGATGGTGGTGCAGGCAAAGGCGCGCGAACTCATTCTCGGCCTCGCCGACGATCCGACCTTCGGCACGGTCGTCGTATTCGGCCGCGGCGGCACGGCGGTCGAGATCATCAGCGACAAGGCGCTGGCGCTGCCGCCGCTCGACCTGCAACTGGCGCGTAGCCTGATCGAGCGCACCCGCGTCTCGCGGCTGTTGCGCGCCTATCGCGACGTGCCTGCGGTGAAGCAGGACGCCGTCGCGATGGTTCTGGTCAAGCTGGCGCAGATGGCCGCCGACATTCCCGAAATCCGCGAGCTTGATATCAACCCGTTGCTGGCAGATGAAGCTGGCGTACTCGCCGTCGACGCGCGCGTCGCGATCGGGCGCGTGGAACGGAAGTTTCGCGGTTCGGGCCCGGCGAATTTCGCCGTACGGCCTTATCCCTCACGATGGCAGCGTCACATCGAAGTCAAGGATGGCTGGCGCGTGTTCGTTCGTCCGATCCGGCCCGAGGACGAGCCGTTGATCCACGAGATGTTGAAGCACGTCACGATGCAGGACCTCCGGCTACGGTTTTTCGCTCCGATGAAGGAATTTTCCCATGAGTTCATTGCCCGCCTGACCCAGCTCGACTATGCACGCGCAATGGCCTTTGTCGCGCTCGACGAGGCGACCAACGAGCTGGTTGGCGTGGTCAGGATCCATTCAGACTCGATCTATGAGAGCGGCGAATATGCGATCCTGTTGAGGTCGGACCTCAAGGGCAGGGGGCTCGGCTGGACCCTGATGCAGATGATCATCGAATATGCAAAATCCGAGGGGTTGAAAGCCATCTCCGGGGACGTGCTGGCCGAGAACACGGTCATGCTCGCAATGTGCCGCGGCCTGGGCTTCGAGGTGAAGTCGGACCCCGTCGAGCACGACATCTGCAACGTCAGGCTGACGCTTTGAACCGATCGATCCGACGCTGCTCGCGTCAGTTGTGGTATTTCTCGTGCCGCTGGCACTGACGCTCGGCGGGCATCGGCCTGATGGGTTTTCTCTGGTCGCTCGCTGGCGCGCGATTGCCGATGACGAACCTGTTCATCCGAACTATTCCGGTCGAGCACGGCCGAATGCCGCCAATACGAGTGGGTGAGGGACGATGGCGTTTGCACTGCACAATGGTGAATGCTTGGCAGGCTTTCACAATTCGCGCACTCTCCGCACGAGTCGGTCATGACATCGGGGATGCGCATGGACGTCACGGAAGTCGTTGTTGTCGTCTTGCTGGCGATTTGGGGCCCGCCTCTGCTGTTCGTGGCGTTTCTGTTACGGCCAATCAAATTGGCCGGCTCACGAGCCAAGCGATGAGGAACAGCCAACCGGCCATAGCAAGCACGATGGCGATCAAGTAGCTCACCGTCGTCCACCGTGTAGCGCAGCGGCGGTCCTCACGAACAAAGCCGCCTAGCGGAATATATTCGCTTGACGGCCCTGCCGAGTGTGGGCCTGGACTCCTGGGGAAATTGTCCGGTGGCCACGGGACCGCCGCCCCTCAGGTTCTGCAACTGACGCACCGCGGCCGGACGGCAGCAAGCTCTTGGCTCTCGCGAACGAATACATTTGTTGCCAAGCAGCACTGATCGGATTTCGCCAAAAACCGTGATTCTGGCGGAAGGGGTGGGATTCGAACCCACGGTACCCTTGCAGGCACGCCGGTTTTCAAGACCGGTGCCTTAAACCACTCGGCCACCCTTCCAGCTCAAGAATTTCAGTCGCTTAGCGTAGGGCTGGCTCGAACGCAATGCGAACGTGGCCCCGATTTGCACCCATCCTGTCATTTCGGAAGAAACCCAGCGGCCGCTGCCGGAATTAGTTCGGGCGCTTGTTTAGCCGAACGCAACAGCAAGCAGGCTTGAGCACAGCAGCACGAAGCTGGCCGTCGCCAGAGCAAGAAATCCGTTGGAGACAATGTCGTGGTTGCGCATTGATACACCTACCACATCCGATGCTCGTCCGAATTTATTAAAGCTTCCGAATCCCGGTCGAAACCACGGAATCATTTCTGTCCGAAGCCGGCGGTTACCCGAACCGGCCGCCGCTCACGCCTCAAGCTCTGGAACGATAGCCTTCAAACGCATGGGCAAGGAAAATGCCTGCGCTCACCAGGCCCATCACTGCTGTAACTGTCTCGATCATCGCACAAATCCTTTGCGCCCCTGCAACGCACAGAACGACTGCATCGTTGCACAGTCAAAAAGATTCACAGGCGGAAATCGCAGATCGGCCGTGAGTGATGATTTACTGCAACAGATTGCTGAAAGCGGCAGAAGGGACGGTGCGGGCGGGCCGTCTTTTGCCTGATATCGATAGTGCACGCCCGCAAATCGCCGGATACGCAAAGCAACCATTGATTCACCACGCAGGAGCAGACCCCATTTCCGCCGTGTTCCGGTTGCGATATCTTCACGACAGGATGCGGAGGTGGGCCGCATCGTGGGGTAAGGCCGCAGCGCTTCAACGTAGGCACGCGGCCGCTGGAAAATGGTAGTTGGGGTGATGGGGATTCGACGGCCAAAAACGATCGTCCTGGCGGCGCGTGGGACCGTTGCCGTGGCAACGTGCCTTCTCCTTGCCAACTGCGCCTCATCCGGCAAATTCGCCAGCCGCGTCGATCCCAAATATGGCGTCTCCTCGAGCCCCCGCGTGGTGGGGTTCGGAGAGCCTGTGCCGAAGGGTGGGGGGACCTATCGCATCGGCAAGCCCTATACCGTCGCAGGCCGGGTTTACGTGCCGGAAGAGGATCCGAACTACCGCGCCGAGGGCATGGCTTCCTGGTATGGCGACGACTTCCACGGCCGGCTGACCGCCAATGGCGAGGTTTTTGACATGACCTCGCTAACCGCTGCCCATCCGACCCTGCCGATCCCGAGCTACGCCCGCGTCACCAATACCCGGAACGGCAAGTCGCTGATCGTGCGGGTCAACGACCGCGGCCCCTACCATGGCAATCGCCTCATCGACGTCTCGAACAAGGCGGCCGAACTGCTTGAATTCAAAGCAAATGGCGTCGCTCGTGTGCGGGTTGAATATGTCGGCCGGGCGCCACTTGAAGGTTCCGACGACCGCCAGCTCCTCGCCACCCTCCGGACCGGCGAGCCCGCGCCGTCCCCGTCCACGGTCCGCGTCGCTTCGGCCCGGCCGTTCGTTCCCGAAATCTCTTCGTCCGCGGGCCGAATCCGGGGCGAGGTTCCGATGCCGGAGGGGCGGCCCTATAGCCTCGGCAATACCTCGGCCGACTACGCCTCGATCAACGCGACCTCGGAAATGTCAGCCTCCAGCCGATCGCGCGGTCGCGCCGCGGAAAACCCGCGCGCCGTATCCTACGAGAATGATGCGAGCTATGCGGCTCCCAGCCTGGCCTACCTGCCGGTCGATCCGCGGGGGCCAAGCGCGGTGCTTAGCGGCCGCGGGCTGTACTAACCCTTCAGGAACGCGACCAGGGCGGCGTTGACCTCATCGGGCCGCTCCTGCTGAATCCAGTGACCGGCCCCATCCAGAATGAGCTTCTGCCGCAAATTCGGCAGCACGCGCTCCATCTCGTTGACCAGCTTGGCGCCGATCAACCCGGTAATGACGCCATCCTTCGATCCCGCGATGAACAGGGACGGCTGGTGGATTTGCGCGCCCTGCCACGGGGCGGTCAGCTCCCAATTGCGGTCAATGTTGCGATACCAGTTGAGTCCGCCGCGGAAGCCTGACTGTCGGTAGATCTCCGCGAAATAGGCGAGGTCGGCCTCGGTCAGCCAGTTCGGCAACGGCCGATTCGGATCGGCGCCGGCGAGGAATCCCTTTCCCTCCTGAACATATTGATGGGCCGCCGGATCGGAGAAGCCGCGCCCGGCCAGCACGATTCGCATCGTTGCAGCCACGTCGCGCTCGAACTCGGCCTCGGCCACGCCAGGTGGCTGAAAATACTGCCAGTAGAAATTGGTGATGCCGTTGTTCCGCAAGGTTTCGAGCGGAAGACCGCGTCCGCGGGAAGGGGGCGGCACGCTCAGGCCGGCAACCTTGGCGAAGATATCGGGGCGGAACATGGCGGCGTGCCAGGCGACCGGCGCACCCCAATCATGGCCGACAATGACCGCTTGCTTTTCGCCAAGCGCCGCCACCAGCGCGACCATGTCGCCAACAGTGTGGAAGATGGTGTAGGCGCCGACATCGGCTGGCGCGCTGCTCCGGCCGAACCCGCGCATATCGGGGGCGACGACATGGAAACCGGCTTCCGCGATGGCTCCGATCTGGTGCCGCCAGGAGTAGGACAGTTCGGGCCAGCCATGGCAGAGCAGCACCAGCGGACCCTGGCCCTGTTCAACAACAAAGAACTCCAGCCCGTTGGCGGAAATGGTGCGTGAGGATGGCATCGCGTTTCCGCCCTGTTTTTCGTATCTTGTCGGGAAAATGCAGCACCGCCACGATACGTTCCTTCGTTCGGTGCCGCAATCCGGTCGACACGGCGGCAAGTCCAAAAGGCAAGTCCAAAACCTGTGTTGTTTGCGATACTTCCAACTGTTAGAACGCACGGATTCAGGACATCGCCGATGGCAGCAGAGACCTCCGTTTCCCGCAAACCCGACGCCGCGGCCATTATCCCGTGGCGCAGCCTGATGGCCGCTGTCCTCGCGCTCGCGGTCGGCTGGAGCGGGATTGTTTACGCCGCCAACAACAGCGTGCAGGGCGCGCCGAAGAAGGAAGATGGCGGCTTTGACGGCGACGCGCCGACCGCGATCCTCATCGAGGCTTCCAGCGGCAGCGTGCTGTTCGAAAAGAACGCCGACGAATTGCGGGCACCGTCCAGCATGATGAAGCTGATGACGGTCGAAGTGGTCTTCAACGCCATCAGGGAAGGCAAGATCAAGCCGACGGACGAATACCGGATCAGCGAGAACGCCTGGCGCAGGGGCGGTGCGCCGGCCGGCGGCTCGACCATGTTTGCCATCCTCAACAGCAAGGTGTCGGTGGACGACCTGTTGAAGGGCGCGATCATCCAGAGCGGCAATGATTCCTGCATTGCCCTTGCCGAAGGCATGGCCGGCAATGAGCGGATCTTTGCCGCCGACTTCATGACCAAGCGGGCCCGCGAGCTCGGCCTGACGAAATCCACATTCGGCAATTCCAACGGCTTGCCCGATCCCGCCAACAGGATGACGGTTCGGGAACTGGCAAAGCTCGCCCGTCACCTGATCCTGACCTATCCCGACATGTACAAATTGTTCGGCGAGCGGGAGTTCACCTGGAACAAGATCCGGCAACAGAACCGCAATCCGCTGCTGAACTCGCTCAATGGCGCCGACGGGTTGAAGACCGGTTACACCAAAGAGGGTGGCTACGGCATGGTTGGCTCCGCCGTGCAGAACGACACGCGGCTGATCGTCGTGATCAACGGGCTCGAGGATCCCGACGATCGCGCCTCCGAGGCCAAGAAGATGCTGGAATGGGGTTTTCGCAATTTCGAGACCCGCACGCTGTTCGCGGCCAACCAGCCCGTCGGCTACGCCAAGGTGTTTGGCGGCGAAAGCCGTTCGGTGAAGCTTGCAAGCCCCGAGCCGATCAAGGTGATGGTGCCGAAGAACGGCAGCGAGAAACTGATCGCGCGCATCGTCTACAGCGGTCCGGTGCGGGCACCGGTGCAGGCCGGCCAGCCGGTCGGTGTCGTCAAGGTTTGGCGCGGTGCCAATATCGCCGTGGAGGCGCCGATCTTTGCCGCGGAATCGATCGGCACCGGCTCGACCATGCGCCGCGCGATCGACGGCGCCAGCGAGCTCGTCATCGGCATGTTCCGCGCGAGCGCAGAGAAGCTCTGAACATGAACCAGGCAACGCTGCAGCGGCCCTCCGGACGCGGGAAGTTCATCACGTTTGAAGGCGGCGAGGGCTCCGGAAAGTCCACGCAGATCAAGAAGCTCGCCGAGCGTCTTGCGGCCGCAAAGCTGCGCGCCATTGTTACCCGCGAGCCGGGTGGCTCGCCGGGCGCGGAAATCATGCGGCATCTCGTGCTGTCGGGAATCGGCAAGCTGCTCGGACCGGATGCCGAGACGTTATTGTTCGCGGCCGCCCGCGACGATCATGTTCGTACCGTCATCCAGCCTGCGCTCGGCCAGGGAACATGGGTGCTGTGCGACCGCTTCGCGGATTCGACCCGCGCTTATCAGGGCAGTCTGGGGCGGGTCTCGCCGATCGTGCTCAACGCCATGCAGCGCGTCACCATCGGCGATCTCAAGCCGGACCTGACCATCATTCTGGATATTCCCGTGGAAGTCGGCTTGCAGCGGGCCGCGGCGCGCCGCGGCAGCGGCGTGCCGGATCGGTTCGAGGCGGAAGATCTGCAGTTTCACCAGGATCTGCGCGACGCCTACCGGAAGATCGCCGCCGAAGATCCGCAGCGCTGCGTGCTGATCGATGCCAATGCCGATGCCGACACGGTCGCGGCCCGCGTCTGGACTGCACTGCGCGATCACGTGTTGGCAGTCCCGAGCCCGGCGGGTACGGCATGAGCGCACGCAAGACCGAGCAGGAGGTGGCGGTCCGGCATCCCCGCGAAACGGCCGATCTGTTCGGCCACCGCGAGGCGGAGATGGCATTGCTCAATGCCTATCGCAGTGGGCGCATTCCGCATGCCTGGCTGATCGGCGGTCCGCAGGGCATCGGCAAGGCGACGCTGGCCTATCGCACGGCCCGCTTCGTGCTCGCGAATTCCAATCCCATGGCGCCGTCGGTGCAGCGCGCCGAGACGCTTGCGCTTGATTCGAATGATCCCGTCGCGCGCCAGGTCACCGCCGGCGCGCATGGCGGGCTGTTGGTGTTGGAACGCGGCCTCAACGATCGCGGCGTGATGCGGACCGTGATTACCGTCGACGAGACGCGGGAGACGATTTCGTTCTTCGGCTCGACGGCGGCGGTCGACGGCTGGCGGGTCTGCATCGTCGACACCGTCGATGAACTCAATCCGAACGCCGCCAACGCGCTGCTCAAGATCCTCGAGGAGCCGCCGCAACGATCGTTATTCCTGCTCGTCAGCCATTCGCCGGCGCGGGCGCTACCGACGATCCTGTCCCGCTGCCGCAAGCTGCCGCTGAGACCGCTCGCGACCGACGACGTCATTCGCGCGGCGTCGCGGGCCACTGACATCGCACCCGATGATCCGGCGCTGTCGGAGGCTGCCGATGCCGCGGAGGGAAGCGTGTCCCGCGCGCTGACGCTGCTCGGCGGTGACGCGCTGAAGCTGCAACAGCGGACCGCAGCGCTGCTGGCGACGCTGCCGCAGGTCGATCCGCGCGAGCTGCATGCGCTTGGTGATGCGCTGGGCACCAGCGATCGGGTGGCGCTGGCAGCGTTCATCGACGGCATCGATCGCTGGATCTCTGAAAAGCTGCGCACTGGCGACGCCAACGCGAATCTGCCCCGCCTTGCACGGCTGGCTGAGGTATGGGAAAAGATCGTCCGCGCCGCGCGCGACACCGAATCCTACAATTTGGAGCGAAAACCGCTGGTTTTCTCGGTGTTCGGGATGCTCGCGGAAGCGACGCGGTAACGCTCCGCCTGACAATAATCTCGACAATCGTTGTGTTGAACTAAAGGAATTCGTGGTGGCGAAGGCTGGAAAGAAAGCTTCGAAAAAGCGCAAGGCGAAGAAGACTCGTAAAGCGCTGCCCGCCCGCGCCGGCAAGAAGGCCGCGGCGAAAAAGCGCGCCGCCAAGAAAGGGGCGACCAAGAGCAAGCGCGTCGTGAAGAAAGCCGGCAAGGCTTCGAAGAAGGCTGCAAGGAAAGCCGCGCCGAAGTCACCCAGAAAGGCTGCGAAGAAGGCAGCCAAGAAATCCGTCAAGAAATCAGCGAAGAAATCAGCGAACAAGACCACGAAGACGCGCGCGGTAACTTCGCAAGAAACGAACCCTGTCGTACCGGCGGCCCCTGTAGCTCAACGCGCAAAGCGAACCACGCCGCGCGCGAAGCCGGCTGCCGCCGTCCAGCCGGCGGCGGCTGCCGAGCGCAACACCTATTTCATCACGACCGCGATCGCCTATCCCAATGGCATTCCGCATATCGGCCACGCCTATGAAGCGATCGCGACCGATGCGCTGGCGCGGTTTCAGCGGCTCAACGGCAAGGACGTCTTTTTCCTGACCGGCACTGACGAGCACGGCCTGAAGATGGTGCAGACGGCCGAGAGCGAAGGCATGGGCGTCGCTGACCTCGCCGCGCGCAATGCCGGCCGGTTCAGGGAGATGGACGAACGTCTGAACGTATCGTTCGACCGTTTCATCCGCACCACGGAGCCTGACCATCATCGCTCGGTCCAGGTGATCTGGAACCGGATGCAGCAGAACGGCGACATCTATATCGACACCTATGCCGGCTGGTATTCGGTGCGCGACGAAGCCTATTACGCCGAGGAGGAAACCGTCCTCGGCGAGGACAATGTGCGCCGCGGCCCGCAGGGCTCGCCGGTCGAGTGGGTCGAGGAGAAGAGCTACTTCTTCAAACTGTCGGCCTATCAGGACCGCCTGCTCGCACTTTACGAGAGCCAGCCTGATTTCATCGGGCCGGATTCCCGCCGCAACGAAGTCATCAGCTTCGTGAAGGGCGGCCTGAAGGACCTGTCAATCTCGCGCACGACGTTCGACTGGGGCGTCAAGGTGCCCAACGACCCCGAACACGTGATGTATGTCTGGGTCGATGCGCTGACCAACTACATCACCGGCGTCGGCTTCCCCGACGAGAGCGATCCGAACTGGCGCTACTGGCCTGCGGACGTGCACGTCATCGGCAAGGACATCATCCGCTTCCACGCGGTGTACTGGCCGGCGTTCCTGATGTCGGCCGGCATTCCCGTGCAGAAGCGGGTCTATGCCCACGGCTTCCTGTTCAGCAGGGGCGAGAAGATGTCGAAGTCGGTCGGCAACGTCGTCGATCCCTTCAATCTGGCCGATCAATATGGTGTCGACCAGATGCGCTACTTCTTCTTGCGCGAGGTGCCGTTCGGGCAGGACGGCAACTACAACCATGAAGCCATCGTCGCGCGCATCAATGCCGACCTCGCCAACGATCTCGGCAACCTGGCGCAGCGCTCGCTGTCGATGATCGCAAAGCAACTCGGCGGCGTGCTGCCGGAGCCCGGCGAGTTCACCGACAATGACAAGGAGATCCTGGCGGAGGCAGATGCCATGCTGGGGGCGTCGCGAACCGCGATGGCGACGCAACAGATCCATCAATGGCTGAATACGGTGTGGTCTGTGGTCGCGGAAGCCAACCGCTATTTCGCGGGCGAGGCGCCGTGGGCGCTGGCAAAAACCGATCCCGCGCGGCAGAAAACCGTGTTGTACGTGACGGCGGAGGTCGTGCGGCAGGTCGCCATCCTGACCCAGCCGGTGATGCCGGATGCCTCGAGCAAGCTGCTCGACAGTCTCGGCATTCCCGACGAAAAGGGGGCGCGCGATTTCGCAGCGCTCGCCACGCGGATCAAGGCTGGCACGACCCTGCCGGCGCCGGTCGGCGTATTTCCGCGCTACGTCGAACCAAAGGCGGATTGAGCCGTTTGCAAGCCATGCTCGTCGACAGCCACTGCCACCTCGACTTTCCGGATTTTGCCGAAGATCTCGACGCTATCGTTGCGCGCGCCGAGACCGCCGGAATCGGCCGTATCGTCACGATCTCGACTCGGGTCAAGCGGCTCGGCGGGCTGCTGGCGATCGCCGAGCGGTTTCCCAATGTCTATTGCTCGGTCGGCACCCATCCGCATCAGGCCGATGAGGAAGATGGCATTCCCGCCAGCGAACTGATCGAACTGACCAAGCACCCGAAGGTCGTGGCGCTGGGCGAGGCGGGGCTGGATTATTTCTACCAGCACGGCTCGCGCGAGGCGCAGGAGCGCGGCTTTCGCGCGCATATCGCGGCGGCGCGAGCGACAGGGTTGCCGCTGGTGATCCATACCCGCGAGGCGGATGACGATTGCGGCCGCATTCTCGAAGACGAAATCGCCAAGGGACCGTTTCGCGCGGTGCTGCATTGCTACACCGGCGGACGCGAACTCGCGATGAAGGCGATTGCGCTGGGACTATCGATCTCGTTCACGGGCATCCTGACGTTCAAGAAGTCCGAAGCGTTGCGCGAACTCGCCGCCGAGCTCCCGGCCGACCGCATCATGGTCGAAACCGACTCGCCGTATCTGGCGCCCGGCAAGTTTCGCGGCAAGCGCAACGAGCCATCCTACGTTGTTGAAGTGGCAAAAGTGCTGGCTGAAACGCGCGGCGTCTCGCTGGAAGAGATATCGCGGCTGACGACGGAAAACTTCTTCCGGCTATTCTCAAAAGTGCCGGCACAGAAGGCTGCCGCATGACGGTGACGCTGACGATTCTCGGCTGCGGCTCCTCGGCCGGCGTGCCCCGCCCGGCGCTCGGCTGGGGCGCCTGCGATCCCAATAATCCAAAAAACCGCCGACGCCGCTGCTCGCTGCTGGTCGAGCGCAACGGCACGCACGGCACCACGCGGATCGTGATCGATACCTCGCCCGACCTGCGCGAGCAGTTGATCGACGCCAATGTCGACCACATCGACGCGGTGTTCCTGACGCATGAGCACGCCGACCAGACCCACGGCATCGACGATCTGCGTTCGGTCGTGCTGCATCAGCGCCGGCGCATTCCCGTTTATTTCAACCAGTCGACCGCCAAAGACATGATGGCGCGGTTCTCCTATTGCTTCATCGCGCCCGAGGGCAGCGACTATCCGCCGATTCTGACGCGCCATTCGATCGAAGCGGGCGAGAGTCATGAGACCGAAGGGAAGGGCGGGCCGGTGAAACTCTCCGCTTTCCTGGTTCACCACGGCAAGATTCCCGCGCTGGGTTTCCGCGTCGGGGCCGCCGCCTACACGCCAGACCTCCACGACATTCCCGAGGAAAGCTGGCCGGCGCTGGAGAACCTCGACCTCTGGATCGTCGACGGGCTGCGCTATGCCGGCCATCCCAGCCATTTCAGCGTCAACGACGCGCTGTCATGGATCGAGCGCTTCAAGCCGAAGCGCGCCGTTATCACCAACATGCATTCCGACCTCGATTACGAGGTGCTGCGCCAGAGCCTGCCGCCGGGAGTGATTCCGGCCTATGATGGGCTGCGGCTGACGCTGGACGGCGCAGGCTGAGCCTGCGTCGCAAATCCGATCGGAGCGCGGAGTAACGTCAATGATTGGCCTGTTCTTTGAGGTCCAGACAAGACCCGGGCACCGCGATCAATATCTCGATCTTGCGGCCTCGCTGAAGCCAGATCTTGAGGCGATGGGCGGCTGCCTCTTCATCGATCGCTTCAGGAGTCTGACGCGGGAGAACCTGTTGCTGTCCTACCAGATCTGGCAGGACGAGGGAGCTTTAACGGCTTGGCGGGCCCACGCGCGCCACCATGATGTACAGACCATTGGCCGCGAAAGAGTCTTTTCGGACTATCGCATCCGCGTCGCCCAGGTGATTCACGAAGCAAGGCCCGGACAACCGATCTGGCAACCCGAGCGGCGCACGCCCTATAACGATCCGACAAGGCGCAAGCCAACATATGTTCTGGCCTCGGAATCGAAGAATGCCACGTTGCCGGCAGAAACCACATGGCGCCGTGATGCCTTCACAAGCGTCTATCGTGACGGGCACTTTGCACACCTGATCGATTTGCCGGACGATCGAGCCGGCATCGAATTCGGCTCGCGCCTGTTTGCCGATCCGACAACCCAGTATTTTCGCGTCTTCGAAGTGATGCGCGACTACGGGATGTACGAACGGACCGAAGCGCCGCAATACTATCCGCCGGTCACGCTTCGCTCGCAATAACGGTCACGCCGAAATCGCCTTCGCCGAATCCACCTGGTTGCGCAGCATGAACTTCTGGATCTTGCCGGTCGACGTCTTCGGGATAACGCCGAACACCACCGCCTTCGGCGTCTTGAAGCCCGACATGTGGCTGCGGCAGAAGGCGATGATCTCGGCTTCCGTCGCCTTGGCGCCCTCCTTCAATTCGACGAAGGCGCAGGGCACTTCGCCCCATTTGGAATCGGGTTTTGCGACGACCGCCGCGAACAGTACGGCGGGATGCTTGTAGAGGACGTCCTCGACCTCGACGGAGGAGATGTTCTCGCCGCCTGATATGATGATGTCCTTGGAGCGGTCCTTGATGATGACATAGCCGTGCTCGTCCAGCACGCCGAGGTCGCCGGTGTGAAACCAGCCGCCGGCGAAGGCCTCCTTGGTGGCCGCCTCGTTTTTCAGATAGCCCTTCATCACGATATTGCCGCGGAACATCACCTCGCCGATGGTTTCCCCATCGCGCGGCACCTCCTGCATGGTTTCGGGGTCGAGCACGGTGACGGCTTCTTCGAGCGGGTAGGGCACGCCCTGCCGGCGCTTCATCTGGGCGCGCTGGTCGGCAGGCAGTTCATCCCAGCCCGGCTGCTCGGCGCAGACGGAGGCGGGGCCATAGACCTCGGTCAGGCCGTAGACATGCGTCAGCTTGATGCCGATGCTCTCGGCACCCTCGAGCACGGCGACCGGCGGTGCGGCGCCTGCGATCAATCCGACCACGGGGCGCGCGGCTTTTCCCTTCGGCGCGCCGGGCGCGTTGATCAGCGTGTTGTAGACGATCGGCGCGCCGCACATGTGGGTGACGCCGTGTTTCGGGATCAGCTCAAAGATTTTTGCCGGATCGACCTTGCGCAGGCAGACATTGATGCCGGCCGAGGCCGCGACCGTCCATGGAAAGCACCAGCCGTTGCAGTGGAACATCGGCAGCGTCCACAGATACACCGGATGCTGGCCGAGATTGCCGGCGAGGATATTGCTGACGGCATTGAGATAGGCGCCGCGGTGATGGGTCACGACGCCTTTCGGGTTGCCCGTGGTGCCCGAAGTATAGCTGAGGGCAATCGCGTCCCATTCGTCGGCCGGCAGCCTTGCGACAAAGCAGGGATCGCCTTGGGCGACGGCCGCCTCGTACTCGATCTCTCCAATCCGCTTGCCGCCTGCAAAAGCTGCGTCATCGACATCGACGACGAGGGGGTTTGGGCCCTTCATCAACGTCAGCGCTTCCGCGATCACGCCGGAGAATTCGGGATCGACCAGGATGATCTTTGCGCCGCCATGGTCGAGCTGGAAGGCGATCGAGGGCGCATCGAGCCGGATATTCAGCGCGTTCAGCACGGCCCCTGCCATCGGCACGGCGAAATGCACCTCGTTCATGGCCGGGATATTCGGCAGCATTGCCGCGACCGTATCGCCGCTGCCGATACCGCGGCCGGCGAGCCACGACGCAAAACGCCGGCAGCGTTGATAGGTCTCGGCCCACGTAAAACTGCGGCCTTCATAGACCGTGCTGACGTGATCGGGATAGACGGCGGCGCTGCGCGCGAGGAAGCTGAGCGGCGTCAATGGCACGTAATTCGCCGGCGTCTTGTCCAATCCGATTGAGTACTGATTCTGGGCTGCGCTCATCGGCTTTGTCCCATCTGCGTAATTGACTCTACAAGAACCCGATGGAAATCCACGGGAAGATCGCCACGATAATCAGGCCGACCAGCAGCGCCAAGAGGTAGCCCCAGATCGGCCGGATACCCTCGGCCGGATCGACGCGCCCGATGGCGCAAGCCGCATAATAGCCTACTCCAAAGGGCGGCGCGAATAGCCCGATACCCATCGCGAGGATAACGATCATCGCATAATGGACCTCGTGGACGCCCACGGCGCGGGCGATCGGAAACAATAGCGGCCCGAACAGCACGATCGCCGGAATGCCCTCGAGCACGCTGCCCAGGATCACGAAGGCCACGATCGACACCGCGATGAACGTCGTCGAGCCGCCGGGCAGGCCGGTCATGGCGGCCGCCAGCGTCCGCGAAAAGCCTGATTGCGTGAGGCCCCAGGCCATGCCGGTGGCGCAGCCGATGATCAGCAAGATCGCGCCCGACAGGCACGCGGTCTCGACCAGCATGGGCATGATCCGCCGCCAGTCGAAATTGCGGTAGATCAAGAGCCCGTAAATCAGGAAACCGACGATGAAGGCATAGACGATGCCGATGGTGGAAACCTCGGTCGCGGTCGCGATACCTTCCACCACCGCGTAGCGGATCACGAACGGCAGCGCGATGGCGGGCAGGGCGATGGCAAACGCGCGGGCGACCTCGCCGGCGCTCGCCCGCGTGACATGGCGCAGATCCTCATTCCGGTACCGCCACCACACCAGCGCCGACAGCGTGATCGCCAGCACCAGGCCCGGCAACAGGCCGCCGGTGAACAGCGCCGCGATCGATACGCCGGTGACGGAGCCAATGGTGATCAGCACCAGGCTCGGCGGGATGGTTTCGGTCTGTGCGCCGGTCGCGGCGAGCAGGGCGACCAGATCGCCCGGCTTGGCGCCCCGCGCCTTCATTTCCGGAAACAGCACCGGCGCCACGGCAGCCATGTCGGCGGCCTTCGAGCCGGAGATGCCCGACACCAGATACATCGCGCCGACCAGCACGTAATGCAGGCCGCCGCGGACATGGCCCAGAAGGCTAGCCAGAAACGCCACCATGGCGCGCGCCATGCCGGTCATCTCGATCAGCAGGCCCAGGAAGACGAACAACGGCACCGACAGCAGGATCAGGTGGCTCATGCCCTCGTCCATGCGGCCGACCAGCACCATCAGCGGCGTGCCCGTGGTCAGCGCCAGATAGCCGTAGGTCGCAAGCCCGAAGCCGAACGCAATCGGCACGCCGGCGAACACGCAGAAGCCGGCGACGCCGACAAAGAAGATGATCAGATTGAGATTGCCGAGCGGCTTGAGCGAGCCCCTGAGCAGCCAGAAGATCGCGATGACAAGTGCGACCGACAGGATCGCAGCGACCATGGTTCGACCATTGCCTGATCGGGCCAGCCGCAGGAAGGCAAACAGCGCCATCAGCGCGATGCCGACCGGCAGCGCCCCGGCACGCCAGATATTGCTGATCTGCAGCGCCGGCGTGGTGATGTAGCTTTCCTCGTAGGCATATTCGTAAGCCGGCCAGGCAATCAGGACGAGAAACGCCAGTGCGGCTACGGTCGCCACCAGGTCGAGATAAGCGCGCATGGCGGGTTTTGCGCTGGCGACCACCGCCGTCATCCGCATGTGCTCGGCGCGGCGGAATGCGACCGCAGCACCCAGCATGGCCAGCCACAGGAACAGGATCGAGGCCAGCTCGTCCGACCAGATCAGCGGCCGGTGCAGCGCATAGCGCGCCACCACGCCGGCAAACAGAATCACGATCTCGGCTATGACCAGCAGCGCCGCCGGGATTTCGACCAGCATTCCCAAGGTGTGTTCGATCGACGCCGGCAGCGAACGGCGGCGAGGGGGCTGACCCACCTCACCGCCGACAGCTTCGGTCATTCCGGCATGAGCCATGATGGCCTTCAGATGCTTAGGACAACTTGCCCACGGACTTTTCGAGCAGTTCCCAGGCCTGGTCGCCGTATTTGCCTTTCCATTCCGCGTAGAAGCCGGCAGAGCGCAGCTTGTCGCGGAACGGCGTCACGTTGGGCTGGTTGAACGTGAGGCCCTTGCCGGCCAGTTCCTGCTGCAGCCCGGCATTCAGCTTGGCGACGTCCTCGCGCTCCTTGACGGCCGCCGCGTTGATGTTCTTGGCGACGATCGTCCTGACATCCTCAGGCAGCTTTTCCCAGGCGCGGCGGTTCGCCAGGAACCAGAAGCCGTCCCACATATGGTTGGTCAGCGAACAGAATTTCTGCACTTCATACAGCTTCGCCGTCGAGATGATCGCCAGCGGATTTTCCTGACCCTCGACGATCTTGGTCTGCAGTGCGGAGTAAACTTCGCTGAAATTGATCGAGGCGGGCGCTGCATCGAATGCCTTGAACATCGACGTCCAGAGCGGCGACACCGGCACCCGGATCTTGAAACCCTTGAGGTCCTCAGGGCCGTTGATCGGCTTGGTCGACGACGTGGTCTGGCGGAAGCCGTTGTCCCAGATCTTGTCCATCACCACGAGGTTCGCCTTGGTGATCTCGCCACGAATATGGGCCCCTAGACCGCCGTCCATGGCCTTCCAGACCGTATCGTAGTCCGGGAACGCAAAGCCGATGCCGCTGATCGACGCCGCCGGTACCAGCGTGGCCAGGATCAGACCCGACAGCGTGAAGAACTCGACGCCGCCGGAACGGATCTGGCTCAGCATGTCGGTGTCGGAACCGAGCTGATTGTTCGGAAAAATCTGCAGGTCGAACCGGCCATTGGTCTCGGCCTTGATCGCCGCTGCCATTTCCTTGGCGCGGGCGTTCATGGGATGGCCGTCAGGAAGATTATTGGCGTACTTATAGGTAAATTCGGCGGTCTGGGCCCGCGCTACCAGCGGCGCGCCGATGCCGCTCAAAACCGCTGACGCAGCGGATGCCTTGAGAAGCGTGCGTCGTGAAAAACTCATTGGGTTCTCCCTTGAGGGTTATTGTTCTTGCTATGACCCGATGTCGCGAGTCATCCACATACTCGCGCGCTTATTGCAGCGTCCGCACGCGGCGGCAACACAGGCTTTGTCGGAGCAGGATTGTTTTGGCCAAACGAAGCGCTGTACAGTCGCCATGCTGGCTCGGCTTGCTAGGATATCCGGCTAAATCTTTGATCTAATTGTAGATATTGATATTCCATAATATACCTTATGCGAATTACAGATATTCGGCTTGGGATCTCGTTTTCCGTCGTTTCTGGATTTACGGCGCCCTGTGCACTTCAGGTCCAGGAATTTCGCAGCCGGAACGAGATCTAATGTGCTCGACGTTAGACTGAGGGAACTCAACGCGGAAGCAGCGGACCGAGAGGTCCCAGCTCGATATTCAGGTCCTCGGCGGCGAGCCCGAAGTGCTCCCGCAGGCGCGATATGCGGTTGTCTAGAAGCATCAGCGTCATGCCGACGCGCTCCTCCTCCGCTTCGGTCAAGCCGCCCTCGTCGACACGACGAAGCGCCTGTCGCTCCACGAGCTGACGCAGCAACTCCACGACGGTGAGCACCAGGCGGGCCAGATCTCGTTCGACCGTGTCAGGCGCCATCGAAATGCGCTGGCGCGGCCCCGGCTCATGTCCAGCGACGCCGGCGCTCACTGGTCTCGCTCCGCTGCGCCAGATCGCGTGGTCCGGCCGAGCGACGTGATCAGAGCGCGAAGCGAGATCTGCACCATGTCGATGTCGGCGATCGCCAGCGTGATGTCTCCGGCCAGCACGATGCCACCCGCCAGGAGCCGGTCGAGCAGGTCGACTAGTGCGACCTCTCGGTCCGGGAACGCGGCGGGGCTCACGTGCGCTCCTCGCTGTCGGCGAACGAATAGGGCGGCCAGGGGCCCGTGATCTCGAGCGTCACGTGCGGGTTTTCGGCGCCCAGCCGCTGTGCACGGGCGGCGAGTTCTTCGGCGCGCCCGGCATCCACCAGGTAGGCTGCGTTGAATACATTTTCGCCTGGGGCAGCGGACAGCTCGGCGCTCTGCGTTCGGTGTTGGCGGCGATCGACGGCAAGCCCGGCGAGAACGGCGTCCATCTGCTCGGCCGCAGTGGTTGCGCGCCGCCACGCGTGCTGGCGCCGATCGCGCTGCTCGCGGCGGTTGCGCAGATAGTCCCTGCCCGCGCGCGCCGATCCGGACCCGTCGGTTTTCTCAGCCACGGACATGGCGCCGGCAGATGCGCCCGCGTGCTGCACGTAGATCTTCACCCCCACCTCCACGCGGCCCGCGAATCGATCCAGCGTCTCGCGGAAGCGCCGGTACTCCCGGCGTAGCAACTGCGCAACGCGGTCGTCGGTGCGGTGAACGGTCGCGAGGCGGAACGGCAGCGTTGGTGTGCACGCGGCAACCGCCGCCACGACCCTGTGGTGCGCGCGTGCGATCACCTCTAGCTCCGCCAGCGTCTCCAGCCTGGCTCGCAGCGCGGTCTCGTCGGCGTCGGCAGGTGCAAGCGGACTGACCACGGCGACCAGATCTTGGTGGCGGACCAGGTGGATCGCGGCGCCGTCGACGCCGACGAGACCGGCCGCCTGGGTTGGATTGAACGGGCGCGCGACCGCGTATGTATAGCTCGCCGTGCTCATCGCCGTGCCTCCAGAGTGGCGGTTTGCAGCGCCCTGACCTGCTTACGCAACCGCGCGTTCTCGGCCGCGAGCTGCCGCGGCCGAGGCTGGGAAAGCGCCGGATCGTGCTCCCACCAGTCGATCCCCATCGCCTTGGCCTTGTCCACCGACGCGACCAACAGCCGGAGCTTGATGGTTAGAAGCTCGATGTCGAGCAGGTTGATCTTGATGTCGCCGGCGATGATCAGCCCCTTGTCCAGAACCCGCTCCAGAATGTCGGCCAGGTTCGGCGAAGCACCCTGGCGTCCGTGCCACTCCATCATGCGATCAGATTCAATCATGCGATCATTCCTCGCTTTCGTCCCTCGTCCAGCCGGTCGAGGATCTCGTCCTCGCGTCGATCGAATTCCTCGGCATCGATCAACCCTTCATCCAGTTGCCGCGAAAGCTCGGCCAGCTCGCGCCGGATGGCTGCCGGGCCGCAATGCTGTTCGGCAGCGGCGTCGACGACCCGGTCGATGGTCCACAGCGCGAAGCGGGCCGGCGCGAGCGGCAGCAACAAGACATGCGACAGGAGTCCCACCGCCACGGCCCCTCACACGTCCGCTTCGTTGCCGACGAAGCTGTAAGGCGGCAAGGGCCCGTACAACTCGACGCTTGCGTAGCCGGGCAGCTCGCGGCGCAGCGGCGACAGGGCACCGTCGAAGTCCGCCCGGGCGCCGGACGCCACCAGGAACGATACGTTGACGAAGCAACCGTCGACCGGCGGGCCCCGACGTATCTGCGCGGCATGTGGTTGCAGGCGGGCGATGACCTGGCCTGCGTCACGCGCGCGCCGCTCCGCAACGGCGGCGGCCACGTGCTCGCCGAACGCCACCTTGTCCTGGTGGCGGCCGCCGTCTGCGGCGCGAAGTGCGTGATTCCGCGCACGTAACTCGTCGTTCTGAAGCAAGAGGTCGCGGAGAAGGGCTTCCTCCGCATGAATGCCTTTGACGTTGAGCTCGACATGGCCATCGATCCGGGACAGCAGGTCGCTATAGCGACGCGCCCCCGATCGAAGCTCCGTCTGCACGGCCTCGTCGTCGGGCGCGACCATCCCGAACCGCATCGGCAGCACGGTGCCGGCTGCATAGATTCGTCCGATGACCGCATCGTGCTTCACCAGATCGCGCCGCTTCGCGCGCAAGTTCTCCGGCGCGTCGCTAACCACCGCGACGAGATCCTGCTCGCGCACGAGCCGGAGGGCGGGAGCGTGCTCCCCGACCCCCACCGCCCCTTCGAGCGGTAGTGGGTGGGAGGCACGCGTGAAACAGTAGACGTAGCTGCTCATCAGTCATCCTTTCCGTTGCGTCAGCCGATTTCCGTGCGCGCCCGGCCGGGTAGCTCGAGCGGCAGCGCGTTGTCGGGCAGCGAGCGGCCGATCCGGGGGCTGCTGCCGGTGAGATCGAGGCGGCCACACATCTCGGCGAAGCGCAGGTAAGCATCGACGCCGGCCACGACGACCCGCGCATCGATGGTGACCACCTCGAGGCCGATCACCGACACACGCACGAACACGTCGATGACCAGCCCGCGGTCCAGGATCAATTCAACGACTTTGTACAGCTCGCCCGACAATCTGCCACCGTTCGCTTGAGGCGTTTGAGTCATTGCTATTCCAGTCATACGGTTTGCTCCTTCCGGAAAACACGATCTGTCCTTCCGGAAACTGATACGCGCATAGCTTCGCAATGGTTTCAAAACGAGGACGTAAGCCGCGTCGCCTCGCGCTGCCGCATCCGCTCGCCGCCAATTTTTCACTGTCAGCGCAAAGGGTTTCCGTGGGGCCTTTCTGCCGAGGCAGGCATAACGCGGCGCCGCCCGCCGGGCTGCCAAAATTGGACTCGAAGGGATCGAGATCCACGGAGCGCATGGTCATCTGCTCCATCAGTTCCCTCGCCCATCGCCAATTACCGTAGTCAGTCGCGTACGGTTTTAATCGTAAGTTCAAAGATCATGTCGCAGCCAAACTTCCAATCGGGGCGTCGCGCCTTGGCGCTCTCAGGTGGACTCCGATGCAACCAGGAAAATCGGCGGTTTGACTCGAATGGAACCAGAGTGGACTCGAATGCAGCGGCGAAACAGCCGGTGAACATCTCCGTTTTTTGCTGCCGAGGCTCAGATCCAAACAGAAACGACCCGGCATTCCCCAATCTGCATTGGAGCTCGCCGATTTCATCGCTGGTAGGAACCCTGGTTTCCCGCCCACAATGCAGCGTCCAAGCGGCGCCTGGGTTCGAAGCCGCTGCTACGGGAGGCATGTCATGCAAGAACACATCAGCCGTCCAAACAAACCTAGCGCCATTCCATTCGATACCGCCAAGCTCGACTTGCTGATGGAAGCGGCTGGCCTCGACATCCTGGTCGCAACCTCGAAGCACAATGTCCAGTACCTGCTCGGCGCCGAACGCGCGATCTTCTTCGATTACATGGACGCGCTCGGGGTCAGCCGTTACTTGCCAGTCGTGATCTATCCGAAAGGCGCGCCTGACAAGGCGGCCTATATCGGTCACCGGTTGGAGGCCCACCAGCGGGCCGTCGCGCCGCTGTGGGTTCCGCAGGTTCGCACCGAAGGAAACGGATCGGTGGATGCCATTTCGACAGCGGCCGGCCTGATCAAGGACGCCGGCGTGCCGATGAAGCGGATCGGCGTCGAGATGCCGTTCCTGCCGATGGATGCCGGCAGGGCTCTTTCGGACGCCCTGCCCGATAGCGAGATCAAGGATGCGCTGTTGGTGCTCGAGCGCCTGCGTGCCGTGAAGTCGCCGGCGGAATTGGTCAAGCTAAAGAAGGCATCGGAATTGGTGATCCAATCCATGGTCGAGGTCATCGAGAACCATGGCGTGGGCACCACCAAGCAGCAGCTTTCCGATGCGCTGAAGATTGCGGAGGTGAAGCGCGGATTGACGTTCGAGTATTGCCTGCTGGCTTGCGGCTCCAGCCACAACCGGGCGCCGTCCGCCCAGCGCTGGGAGAATGGTGACGTGCTGTCGCTGGATTCCGGCGGCAACTATCACGGCTATATCGGCGACCTCGCGCGGATGGCGGTGCTGGGCGAACCGGACAGCGAGCTCAAGGACCTGCTGGCCGAAATCGAAGCCATCCAGCGCGCCGCGTTCGCTGCAGTTCGGCCGGGTGCCATGGGCGGTGAAATCTATGTCGCAGCCGAGAGGGAGCTGGCACGGTCCAGCCAGCGCGCCTGCACCGACTTTCTTGCTCACGGCATGGGGCTGGTCAGCCATGAGGCCCCTCGCCTGACGGCCAAGGGTCCCATTCCCTACGATGACCCGGACGCGCGCCGGCCCTTGGAGCCCGGCATGGTGGTGTCGATCGAGACGACGATGAAACACCCGCGCCGCGGCTTCATCAAACTGGAGGACACGGTGGCAGTGACGGCAACAGGTTACGAGATATTTGGCGAAGGCAGCCGCGGCTGGAACATCGGCGGCAGTGCACCGGCGCAGTGAGGCCGTTCGGCATCAAGGCGCCGCCACAAGGCAAATCAGGTTTTCTCTACCGCGCCGCCCGCCTCCAGCCAGCCCTTGAAGCCGCCGAGATTGCGCACGTTGGAATAACCCATTTCCTTGAGGGTCTTGCCGACGAGCGCTGAGCGGCCACCTGAAGCGCAATACGCGATCACGGTCTTGGCGCGGTCGAAGGCCGCGTCGTGCATCGCCGAGGCCGGATCGGCCCGGAACTCAACAAGTCCGCGCGGCACGGCAAGAGCGCCCGGCACCTTGCCCGAAGTTGCCACCTCCGCCGGCTCCCGAACGTCAAGGAACAGCACGTCAGCCCTCCCCAGCAATCCCTTGGCTTCATCTGGACTGATACGCGGCACTTCGGCATCGGCTTCAGCCAGCATTGCCTGGACTGTTTTCATTTCTGTTCCCTCCCTGGACGCGTAATGCGAAGTCAATCGCGACCGCACAATTGCGGCCACGGAATATAGCCTTTTGGATTGGATTTCGTTCGACCGAAATCCTTGAGGAGTCCGCCATTTTTTCGTGACACCGCTGCGGCGCGAGCCACGCCAGGCGATGTTGCGGTCGTGAAATTAGCCGTCCGTCCCGATCAGGCCCAATTGCATCTCGGCTGGCGCCGGCGCCGGGAGGATAGCACGACGATCAAAGAGAACAACCCGGTTACGTCCCTGCCCCTTGGCCTGGTAAAGCGCAGCGTCGGCGGCGGCAACCAGCACGCCTCTGGCGACATGGAGCGGCATTGCCGGTTAGCTTTGCGTTGGCGCAGTCCAAAACATTTGCACTATCTCCCCTTAAACCGCGGCTTGCGGCGCTCCAGAAACGCCGCGACACCCTCCTTATGGTCCTCGCTCATGCTCGCCAGCGCAAACTGGTCGACGTCCATATGGCTCGCCAGGTCGTCCAGCGCGTGCGCCAGACGGTTGACCGTCAGCTTGGTCATGGCGACCGACAGCGGCGGCTGGGCCGCGACCTTGGCAGCGAGCACCATCGCGGCATCGAAGACCTTGCCGGGATCGGCCACCTCCTCCACCAGGCGCCATTCGTAGGCTTCAGTGGCCGAGATGCGCTGGTCGGCCAGGATCACGGCCTGCTTGGTGCGGGCCGGTCCCATCAGGTGCAACATCCGCGGCACGCTTTGCCAGCTCATGTTCATGCCAAGGCCGATCTCAGGCACGCGCATGTGGGCGTCGCGGGCCATCACGCGGAAGTCCAGCGCGACAGCGAGCGCGACGCCGCCGCCGACACAAAATCCCTCGATGGCGCCGATGGTGATTTGCTCCATATCCTGCCAGGCCCGTGTCAGCCGCGGTCCAAGTTTCAGGTGCCGGCGCAGCGTGCCGAGATCCATGGACTTGCGGGACCGGCCTTCAGGATCCTTCAGGTCAAAACCCGCGCTGAACGATTTGGCGCCGCCCGTGAGCACCACGACCGAAGTTTCGCCGTCATCCTCAAAGCTTCGGGCGGCGTCAGTGAGCTGGCGCATCGCCTCCGGCGACATTGCATTGATGCCGTCACCGCGGTCGAAACGCACGACCGCGATGCGGCCGTCCGGTCCCAGGCCCTTCTCGATCTTTACGAACTCCGCCAATGCATTGCTCCCTGTCCGTGATTTTCCCGAACTCTAGCGCAGAAATAAATTCGGCGGACCAGTATCTTCCGCGCCTTTCCATTCGTCTTGTCCGAGAAAACCGCATCCGCATCGCGTGGAGCGGATCGAACAAGGAGCATTTTACGCATGGGATCGTCATATCGCTGGGTGATCGTCGGCGTGGGCGCGCTGATGACGTGCGTCGGCATCGGCGCAATGTTCTCGCTCGCCGTGTATCTGGAGCCGATGTCCACGGAAACGGGCTGGTCACGCGCCGGAATCTCGGGCGCGATGACCATCGACTTCCTGACAATGGGGATAGCCGGTTTCGCGTGGGGAGCGGCGAGCGACAGGTTTGGGACACGCCCCGTCGTCCTGGGCGGCGCCCTGCTCCTCGGCCTTGGCCTGTTTCTCGCCAGCCGCGCGACATCGCTGATCGAATTCCAGCTCACCTATGGCATTCTCGTCGGCCTTGCCGCGGGCGCCTTCTTCGCGCCGATGATCGCTGCCGCGACGGTTTGGTTCGACAACAACCGCAGCCTCGCAGTGTCGCTGGTTTCCGCAGGAATGGGCGTTGCGCCGATGACGATCTCGCCATTCGCGCGCTGGCTGATCTCGACCTACGACTGGCGCACCGCGATGATGACCGTTGGCTTGATGGCGTGGGCTTTGCTGATCCCAGCCGCGCTGTTGGTGCGGCAGGCGCCGAAGGTAACTGCGTCGGGTGCGCCCGCAAAAGGCGCTGCCGGCGATCCCGGAGCCGGATGGTCCGTCGCCCATGCGCTGCGCTCGCCGCAGTTCCTGGTGCTGGCGCTGACGTTCTTCGCCTGCTGCGCCGCGCATTCGGGGCCGATCTTCCACATGGTCAGCTACGCGATGCTCTGCGGCATCCCGGCGATGACCGCGGTCAGCATCTATAGCGTGGAAGGCCTGTCCGGGCTGGGCGGCCGCCTCCTTCTCGGCATTCTGGCTGACCGGCTCGGCGCGAAGCGGGTTCTGATCGGCGGGCTGCTGGTGCAGGCGTTGGCGATTGGAACCTATCTCTATGTGAGCAAATTGGGCGAGTTCTATGCGCTCGCGATCGTCTTCGGAACAGCCTATGGCGGCGTGATGCCGCTCTACGCCGTGCTTGCCCGCGAATATTTTGGGCCCCGGATCATGGGAACGGTGTTCGGCGCCGCCACCATGGTATCGAGCCTCGGCATGGCGTTAGGCCCCTGGGCCGGCGGCATGATCTTCGACACCTTCCAGGACTATCACTGGTTGTACATCGGCGCGCTCAGCGTTGGCCTCGGCGCCATGGCGATTGCGCTCGCCTTCCCGCCGCTGCCTTCGAAAGCCCGCGAAAGGCTGCAACCGGCTTGAACGCAAGCTTA
Source organism: Bradyrhizobium sp. AZCC 2176 (assembly GCF_036924645.1). Taxonomy (NCBI): domain Bacteria; kingdom Pseudomonadati; phylum Pseudomonadota; class Alphaproteobacteria; order Hyphomicrobiales; family Nitrobacteraceae; genus Bradyrhizobium; species Bradyrhizobium sp. AZCC 2176. Next base: position 5,909,410 of record NZ_JAZHRX010000001.1, read on the forward strand.
CAGATGGCCCGTGCGATGGTGCTCCGGCTTGCCGCCGGGCACCGGGAAGCGGATCGTGGTGCCGAGCGTGATCCAGTTGGCGTTCTCGCCCGAGATGTTGCGGCCGTAGATCAGGTCGACGGAGAAAATCTCGTTCGGCCGGTAACGCACGCCGGTCTGAAATCGCGGCTGGACCACGCTTGGCGTATCCGATTGTCCCGCCTGCCCAAAGGCTTCGATGGTCCACTGCAAGGTTTCCGTGAACTTCCAGTCGAAGCCGATGCCGTACGCCAGATAATGGCGATCGACGCTGCGATCCCACAGCCAGCCGCCGTTGAAATTGAGGCGCATGTTTTCGTTGAGCCGAAACGTCGCCGGCACGACCGCAAAGGCGGTGAGGTTCTCGCCAGTCAAGGCGTCAAAGGAACCGCCGGCATAAAAGGAAAAACCGAGCCTTCCGATGCCGGTCGGCACGATGTTCATCTTGGCTTTCGGCTGGATCGAGGTGTTCCACTCGGCGTCGCTGCGCGCGCGGTTGGTGAGCATGCTGAGTTCGACCGGCTTGAACGGGTTGATCACACAGGACGGGTTCGCCACAGCCGAAAAATCGGTGTTGGACGCGGCCGACAGCCAGCTCTCGATCTTGCATGATCCGGTTTCGGAAATGTCGGCGGCATCG